>CAUPJZ010000008.1:0-255833 GCA_963511605.1 uncultured Duganella sp.
CCTCTAGCGTCAATCCCTGCGCCAGTACCAGTTTGACCGCCTCGGCCCGAAACTCCGGCGTGTATGTTGTTGATTTCATGATTTCACTCCCTATGACAAGTTTATCAAATGGAAGTGTCCATCAATGTCAGATTACCTCAATGACTTGAGATTTATCGTCTATCATGTTGACGAGTCTCAATCAAAATCCATGTTTCGGAGCCCCAATGCAACTCATCAGCTGTACGGAAGAACGCCACGCCGCAGCCATCCTCGCCATCTTCAACGACGCGATCGCCAACTCGACCGCGCTCTACGAGTATCATCCGCGCACGATGGAAACGATGAAGAACTGGTTCGCGGCCAAGCGCGCAGGCGGCTATCCGGTCATCGGGCTGGAGGACGAGGCGGGCGGGTTGCTGGGGTTCGCCAGCTATGGCGCGTTTCGCGGCTTTCCTGCCAATAAATACTCGGTCGAGCACTCGATCTATGTGCGCGGCGACCAGCGCGGCAAGGGGCTCGGCCGCACTTTGCTAAGCGCCATCATCGACGCCGCGCGGCAGGCCGACCTGCACATCCTGGTCGGCGGCATCGACGCCGCCAACGCGGCCAGCATCGCCTTGCACGAGCAGCTGGGATTCGTGCACGCAGGCACTATTCGTCATGCCGCCTTCAAGTTCGACCGCTGGCTGGACCTGGCGTTTTACCAGCTCATGCTCGCCACGCCGGCGCATCCGGTGGACGGCTGACGCCGGGACGACTCGTCACCGACCCGCGCACGATGGCATGATCGTCTTGCAATTCCGCAGGCGCAGACCTATACTGCGCCGGTAGTCAGCTTCTGGTATCTGCAAATGATCGTTTGCAGATTTAAATGGGAAGCCGGTGCGTCGTTCCGCTGGAACGGCAATGCCGGCGCTGCCCCCGCAACGGTAAGCGAGGTCAAGGATTTGTACGATGCCACTGTGCGATTGCATGGGAAGGCGCAAATCCAGGTGTGTCCGCACGGACGCCCACTCGCCAGCCCGGAAACCAGCCAGTAGCGGTAAACACGTTTGTATTGCGGAGGGCGATACGGGTGGAGAACTGCCAAGGCTCGATCCGCGCATCTTCGTTCCGGTCCTCCCTGGCGCCGCATTCATCTCTCCCCTGGTCCATCTTCCGATACGAGCTTTCCGACCCCGTTGTCGCCGCCGCTTTTCGGAGAAACCAATATGTCCATCAACACCATCCACGCCGGCCAGGCCCATGTCCCCGTGCATGCCCGTCCCGTCGCACTGAAAGACAAGCTGATTGCCGCCCTGATGGCCGCGAGCCTGGGCGCGGTGCTGCTGTTCGGCGCCGGGTTCGCGTCGATGGAGGCGCTGCATAACGCCGCCCACGACAGCCGTCATTCGGCGGGCTTCCCGTGTCATTGAGCCGTTCCGGGGCCGGTGCGGCCAACGGCATGTTCAATCGCATGGTGCGCACCGCGGCGGCGGCCGGCCTGCTGGCCGGTTTGCTGTTGACTGGCGTGCAGCACTTGCAGGTGACGCGTATCATCGCGCAGGCCGAAGTGCTGGAATCGGCGGCCGAGGCGGAGCCGGTGGCGCACACGCACGCCGGCGGCGCGCGGCACGTGCACGAAGCGGCGCAGGAAGCGCCCCACGAACACGGGGGCTGGCAGCCGGAGGACGGCGTCGAGCGCACCTTGTACACCGCGCTGGCCGACGTCAGCATGGCCGTCGGTTATGGCTTGCTGCTGGCCGCCGCCATCGGGTTGCGCGGACGGGCGGTCGACTGGCGTTCCGGCCTGCTGTGGGGCGCCGCCGGCTACGCGGTGTTCTTCCTGGCGCCGTCGATCGGATTGCCGCCGGAGCTGCCCGGCACCGCCGCCGCGCCGGTGGCCGCGCGCCAGGGCTGGTGGATCGCGACCGCGATGTCGACCGCCACCGCGCTGGCGATGCTGGCCTTCGGCCGTCATTGGGCGCTGAAGCTGGCGGCCGTCGTGCTGCTTGTGGTGCCGCATCTGGTCGGCGCGCCGCAGCCGCTGGTCCATGCCAGCGTCGCACCAGAACATTTGCAGCGTTCCTTTGTCTACGCCACGGCGCTCGCCAATGGGGTGTTCTGGCTGGTGCTGGGGGCGCTGACCGGCATCTTTCACAAGCGCTTCGCCGATCGATGAGAACCCACCACCGTCACGTATTCATGTGCGTCGGTCCGCGTTGCGCGCCCGTCGAGGGGCGCGCGCAGGCGGTGTTCGAGCGCATGGGCGAAATGATAGACGCCCATCCGGAGCTTGCCGTCAAGCGCACTCGCACCCATTGCATGGTGGCCTGCCGCTACGAGGGGCCGGTGATGGTGGTCTATCCGGAAGGCGTCTGGTATCAGCGGGTGAACGAGGCCAATGCGGAGCGCATCGTCAACGAACATCTGATCGGCGGGCGCGAAGTCGGCGACCTGGTTTTCCATCGCCTTGGTGAAGGCGATACCTGCGCACCGGAACCCAAAGATGATTGAAACAACAGCAGGCCCCGCGCACATCGCGCTGCTGACGCATGCGTCCAATGATTTGACGGTGCTGCACCAGGCGCGGGCGCAACTGCCTTCCGGCTTCGGTGGGGTAGCGGGCGTCAACCTGCAGTCGCTCGGTGCGGATGCCTCGATCGCGGCATTGCTGGAGGATGAGTTGCGCGGGGCGCGGGTGATCATCGTGCGCGTGCTGGGCCGGCTTGGCGGCGTTCCCGGATTTACGGAACTGGTGGATCACGCGCGTCGCCATGGCCGGCATTTGATCGTCGTCAGCGGCACCGGCGAGCCCGATCCCGAGCTGGCCGCCGTGTCGGCGGTGTCGGCGGACGTACTGCAGATGACATTGAAGTACTTCCAGGCCGGCGGCAGCGCCAATCTTGCGCAGCTGCTGCGCTATCTGTCCGACCACCTGCTGTTGACCGGTTTCGGCTTCGAACCGGCGCACCCGATGCCGGAACACGGCATTTATCATCCCGACCTGGCGCCCGGTGCCAGCCTGGCCGATTGGCTGGCGCTGCGCGATCCGGCGCGTCCAAGCGCGGGCATCGTTTTTTACCGCGCCCACTGGATGAGCGGGAACACGCGCTTCATCGACGCCATGCTGGCCGCGCTGGAAGCGCGCGGCATGAATGTGCTGCCGGTGTTTACGTCGTCGCTGCGCGCAGGCGCGGGCGACGGCGGCAGCTTGCCCAGCGCGCTGCGCTATCTCGCCGATGCGTCGGGAGCGCATATCGATGTGCTGATCAACACCACCTCGTTCGCGATGGGCGAGATCACGCCGGGCGGCCCGACGCCTGCCGGATGGTCGGTCGGCGTGCTGGAGGCGCTCGACGTGCCTGTGCTGCAGGCCATCGCCAGCGGCATGACCCTGGAACAATGGAGCCAGTCGGCGCGCGGCCTCAATCCGCTCGATACGGCGATGAACGTGGTGCTGCCGGAGTTCGATGGCCGCATCATCACGGTACCGATGTCGTTCAAGGCCCGCGCCGCCGGCTTGCCGAACGAGGCGGTGGAGTATGACCCGCTGCCGGACCGGGTGGCCCGCATCGCCGGCATCGCCGCGCGTTTCGCGCGTTTGAAGCGCGTGCCGAACGCCGGGAAACGCGTGGCTTTCATGTTCACCAATTCGAGCAGCAAGGCTTCGCAGATCGGCAACGCGGTCGGGCTGGATGCGCCGGCGTCGCTGATTCGCATCCTGGAAGCGATGCGGGCCGAAGGTTACGATGCGGGTCAACCCACGGGTGACGGAACGGCGTTGATTCACGACCTGATAGCGCGCTGCTCCTACGACAATATCTACGTGACCGCCGAGCAGTTGAAGCACGCCGCCGGACGGGTGCCGGCTGCGCGCTATGCGCAATGGTTCGCGGAGCTGCCGGCGTCGTTGCGGGACAAGATGACCGCGCAGTGGGGCGAGGCGCCGGGCGAAGCCTATGTCCATGACGGCCATCTATCGCTGGCAGGGATCGAGATGGGCAATGTGTTCGTGGCATTGCAGCCGCCGCGCGGCTATGGCATGGACCCGGACGCGATCTACCATCAGCCGGACCTGCCGCCGACGCATCACTACTACGCGCTGTATCGCTGGCTGCGGGACGAGTGGCGCGCCGACGCCATCGTCCACGTCGGCAAGCATGGCACGATGGAGTGGTTGCCGGGGAAGGGTGTCGGCCTGTCCGAGGAGTGCTTCCCGGATGCGTTGCTGGGGGACTTGCCGCTGTTTTACCCGTTCATCATCAACGATCCGGGCGAAGGCTCGCAGGCGAAGCGGCGCGGCCACGCGGTCGTCGTCGATCACCTGACGCCGCCGATGACCACCGCCGACACCTACGGGGCGCTGGCCCAACTGACGCAACTCGTCGACGAATACTATCAGGTCGAGGTGCTGGACCCCGCCAAGCTGCCGTTATTGCAGCAGCAGATCTGGGAGCTGGTCAAGCAGACCAATCTGAACTCTGATTTGCAGATGCGGCTACTGCATCACGATCATGACCATGACCATGACCATGGCCATGCGCACCACCATCATGACCACGGCCACCATCACGATCATGACCATGACCATGATCATGATCATGGCGGCGGTCCACCGGCGGCGCTGGCGGCGATGGGCGGCTCCGATGTGGCCCACCTGATCGAGGACCTTGACGGTTATCTATGCGAACTGGGTTCGGCGCAGATACGCGACGGCCTGCATATACTGGGCCGTTGCCCCGACGACGAACAGATGCCGGACATGCTGGTCTCGCTTACGCGGTTGCCGAACCTCGACATCCCCGGTCTGCAATCCGAGGTGGCGCGGTTGTTCGGGCTGACCATGGAAATGCTGCTGGACCAGCAGGCGCGCCGTTTGAATGTCGTGCCGGCACTGGCACGGCTGGCCGGCCGCGCCGTCGTTTCGCGTGCCAATGCGTTGGACGCTGTGGATATCCTGTGCCTGCGTCTGTACGAAGAACTGGGCGCCCGGCGCTACGATCCGGCGCATATCGATGCGGTAATCGACAGGGTGTTCGGCGCGCTGGATACGGCGGCCGCCGCGACGCCTTTGCTGCAGCCGGCATTGCGTGCGAAAGCCAATGTCCTGTCGCAGATGGGGAAACCGCGCGCCAAACCGGCGGAGCCGCGCCAGCAGTCGCCTGCAATCGCCGTCGCAAGCGGCCCTGCGCGCTTCGATGCCATTCGCAGGATCCTTGGTTTTGCCTGCCGTGAGCTTGTACCGAACCTGGCCCGCGCGACCGACGAAATCGAAAATTTGTTGAATGGCCTGTCGGGCCGCTACGTGCCGGCCGGCCCGAGCGGATCGCCGACGCGCGGCATGGCGCAGATTCTGCCGACCGGCCGCAATTTCTATTCGGTCGATCCGCGCAGTGTGCCTTCGCAGTCGGCGTGGCGGGTCGGCCAGCAGCTTGCGCGCGAAGTACTGGAACGGTATCAGCGCGAGAGCGGCGATTATCCGGAGAGCGTCGCCATCAGCATCTGGGGTACCAGCGCGATGCGCACCCACGGCGACGATGTGGCGCAGATACTGGCGCTGCTGGGCGTGCGGCCGGTGTGGCGCGCGGAGAGCCGCCAGGTCAGTGGCGTCGAGATCATTCCGCTGGACGAACTGAAACGCCCGCGTATCGACGTCACCACCCGCATCAGCGGCTTTTTCCGCGACGCCTTCCCGCAATTGATCGATCTGATCGACGATGCCGTCAACCAGGTCATCGCGCTGGACGAACCGCCCACGCACAACTTCGTGCGCAAGCACTACCTGGCCGAGCTGGCTGACTGGCTTGGGCAGGGTGTCGATCAGGATGATGCAGCGCGTCGCGCCGGCTATCGCATCTTCGGCGCTAAACCGGGTGCCTATGGCGCCGGCGTGCTGCCGTTGATCCAGCACCGCAACTGGGAGGCGGATGCCGATTTCGCCGAAGCCTATGTCAACTGGGGCGGCTACGCCTACGCACGCGGCATGCAGGGCGCCGACCAGCGCGACGCCTTCCGCATGCGCCTGAGCGGCGTACAGATCGCGCTGCACAACCAGGACAACCGCGAACACGATATTTTCGACAGCGACGATTACCTGCAGTTCCACGGCGGGATGATCGCCACCATCCGCGCCCTGAGCGGCCAGCAGCCGCGCCACTATTTCGGCGACAGCCACGATCCATCACGCGCACAGGTGCGGGACTTGAAGGAGGAAACGCTGCGCGTATTCCGTTCCCGTGTGGTCAATCCAAAATGGCTCGCCAGCATACAAAGGCACGGCTACAAGGGTGGGCTGGAGCTGACCGCGACGGTCGACTATTTATTCGGCTACGACGCCACCGCCCAGGTTATGGACGACTGGATGTACGAGGACGTGGCGCAATCCTATGCCTTCGATCCGGCGATGCGGCGGTTCCTGCAGGACGCCAATCCCTGGGCGCAGAACGCCATCGCGGAACGTTTGCTGGAGGCGGCCAGCCGGGGCATGTGGGCCGAGCCGCGACCGGAGACGCTGGACCGATTGCGCGAACTGTATCTGCGCAGCGAAGAACTACTTGAGGAACGCGGCGAGACCCCGCGTCATGGATAGGATGCGCCATATGAATTTCCCTTTCACCGCCATCGTCGGCCAATCGACATTGCGCAAGGCGCTGATGCTGTGCGCGGTCGATCCGGGCATAGGCGGCGTGTTGATACGGGGCGACAAAGGCACCGCCAAGAGCACCGCCGCGCGCGCGCTGGCCGATGTCTTGCCGCGCATCGAGCGAGTGCCAGGCTGCGCGTTCAATTGCGCCGCCGGCGCGCCGTGCGAGCATTGCGATGTGTGCGGCGGGCGGGCGCCGGAATTGTCCGCCGTACCTTTCGTCACGCTGCCGCTGGGCGCGACCGAGGACCGGGTACTGGGCAGCCTGGATATCTCGCGTGCGCTGCAAGGGGGGCAAAGGGCGTTTCAACCGGGCCTGCTGGCATCCGCGCATCGGGGCCTGCTGTATATCGACGAGGTCAATCTGCTGGCCGACCATCTGGTCGACGTGCTGTTGGACGTCGCCGCCATGGGCGTCAACAGCGTGCAGCGCGACGGGTTGTCGATCCGTCATCCGGCGCGTTTTACGCTGGTGGGCACGATGAATCTGGAAGAGGGCGACTTGCGTCCGCAACTGCTGGACCGTTTCGGCCTGATGGTCGAAGTGACCGCCCCACGCGAGAAGACGGAAAGGTCGGAGGTCGTGCGGCGCCGTATCGCCTTCGAGGCCGATCCAGCGAGATACCTCGAGCAGTGGCGCGACCAGCAGGATGCGCTGCAAACCCGGCTGGCGACGGCGCAGGCCTTGCTGCCCACGGTCGTGCTGGACGATGCCATGCTGGATCTGATCAGCCACTTGTGCTGCGAGTTCGACGTCGCCAGTCTTCGGGCCGATATCGTCATGCACAAGACCGCGCGCGCGCTTGCCGCGCTTGAGGGACGGACGGCGGTGGATTTGCGGGACATACGTGGCGCCGCCGAGCTGGTGCTGCCCCATCGCCGCCGGCGCAAGCCTTTCGAGCAGCCGGGCCTGGACCAGCAGCGCCTCGACGATTTGATGCCGCAGGCAGCCAGCGAACCGCGGCCGCCGGAGCACACGTCCGGTGAGCATGGCGACGATGCGCCGCGGGACAGGCAGCCGGGCCAGAGCGACGATGAGCAGGTATTTGCCGCTTCCGCCGGCGGGGCCGCGCCACGCATCGCGGTCGAAGCCACGACCGCCGCAGCGCAGACACAGGGACGCCGCAGCGCGGCGAACAACACGCCGCGCGGGCAGATGCTGCGCGCAGTGCCCAATGAGCAGCCGACCAGCATCGCCATCGGCGCGACTTTGCGCAGCGCGGCGTTGCGCGATCCCGCGAACATGCGCGTGGTCCGCGCCGACCTGCATCAGCAGGTCAAGGCCGGCACCAGCGGCAACCTGATCGTGTTCGTGGTGGACGCCTCCGGCTCGATGGCGGCGCAGCGCCGCATGGAAGCGCTCAAGGGCGCGGTGCTGAATTTGCTCACCGACGCCTACCAGCAACGCGACGAGGTGGCGGTCGTGGCCTTCCGTGGACACGACGCCCAATTGCTGTTGGCGCCAACCCGCAGCGTCGATCTGGCGGAGCGGAATTTGCGGGAACTGCCGACCGGCGGCCGTACGCCGCTGCCCCATGCCCTTCAACTGGCGCTGGAGGTTGTGGAGAGCGCGGGAAAAGCCGCGCAATGCAGCCCGCCGCTGCTGGTGTTGATGACCGATGGTAAAGCCAACGTGCCGCTGGCGGACGCCGGCGACCCGTGGCGCGAGTCGCTGGAGCTGGCGGAAATGCTGTCCGAGCGCCGCATTCCATCCTTGGTGATCGACACCGAAAGCGGCTATACGCGGTTCGGCCGCGCCGCGCGGTTGGCGGAGGCGCTGAAAGCGGAGTGCCTGACGCTGGAAGATCTGTCCGCCGACAACCTGGCGCTGACCGTGCGCGCCCGGCTGGCCGGCGCATAAAGAGATAACTTAGGAGTAGTTGCATGATCATTTGTATAGGTGCGGGGCCGGGCGACATCGGCTATCTGACCCAACGCGGCGCGCAGCTGATACGCGAAGCGGACGTCGTCGCCGGTTTCGAGGCCGTGCTCAATGTCGTGCGCAGCCTGATACCGGAGACCGCGAAGGTGGTCAGCATGGGCTATCGCGATCAGGTCGAACAGCTGGACAAGGTGGCGCTGGAACACCACGCCGGCAAGCGCTGCGTGGTCGTCTTCATGGGTGATATCCATTTCAGCGGCTTCCAGTATCTGGAACGGGTCGAACGCGCCTGCGGCCATCCGGTCGAATCGCTGCCTGGCATCTCGTCGGCGCAGATCCTCGCGTCGCGCGCCAAGGTCTGCTTCGACGAAACCACCTTCATCACCTTCCACCGCCGCGGCGACCTGGAACCGTTCAAGCGCCATCTGGTGCATGTGCTGCAGGATCAACGCAACGCCATTGTGATTCCGTGTCCCTGGGATGCGGCGCGCTCGTTCATGCCGTGGCATATCGCCGCCTACCTGATCGAGCAGGGTATTCCTCCGTCGCATCCAACGGAGGTTTGGGAGAACCTGACACGCGGCGAGGCGGAGTGGCATGGCACGCTGGCCCAATGCGCCGGGCATCAATGTTCCGACATGAGCATCATGTTGATCCGTACGCTGGCGCCGATGGACAGCCAGATCGAAGCGGCACCGCTGAAATGACGGCTGGCGAGAGATTTGGCATCGTCATCGCCGGCCATGGCAGCCGCGATCCGGACGCCGTGCGCGAGTTCGAAGCGCTGGTGGAACTGGTGCGCGAGCGCGCGCCACAGGACGCGGTCAGCCACGGCTACCTGGAGTTCGCCAGCCCGACCATCGCCGAGGCGGTGGCGGACAATCTGGCGGCCGGCGCCCGCCAGGTGGCGGTGGTGCCCGGCGTGCTGCTGGCCGCGCGCCATGCCAAGAACGACATGCCGGCCGAGATGCAGGCGGTGGCGCGCGATTATCCGGAGATAGACTTCCACTTCGGCGCGCCGATGAGCCTTGACCCCAAGCTACTGCAGCTGGCGCAGGAGCGCATCGTCGCCGCTGAAGCGACGTCGCCGCAAACGGTCAGGCGTTCCGACACCTGCCTGGTGGTGGTCGGGCGCGGTACCACCGATCCGGACGCCAATGGCGAAGTGGCCAAGCTGGCGCGCATGCTGGAGGAGGGCATGGGCTTCGGCACGGCCTTCGTTTGCTACTCGGGAACGGCGCAGCCGCTGGTCGCCGATGGACTTCGAAGCGCGGCGAGGCTGGGCTATGCGCGCATCGTGGTGCTGCCGTTCTTCCTGTTCGACGGCGTGCTGGTGAAACGCATCTATGCGGCGGCGGACGACCTGCGCGAGCGCGAGTCCGGGCTGGAGGTGCTGAAGGCGGGCTACTTCGGCGTCCACCCCCTCGTCGCCGACGTGATGATCGAGCGGGCGCGCGAGGCCGTCGCGGGCCGGGCGGCGATGAACTGCTCGCTGTGCAAATACCGCGTGCAGATCGTCGGCTTCGAGCAGCAAGTGGGTGAGCCGCAGCGCGCACACCATCTCGCGGTGCGCGGATTGCTGGCGCAGGCGGATGCGGGCGGCGGTGAGCCGGCGGGTGTGGAACCGGTCTACAAACCCTACGATCCGCATCCGATCGAGGCGGAGAGCTTCCGCATCATCGCGGCGGGGCGCGACTGGTCTTCCTTCCCGCCGGATCAGCTGACGGTACTGCAACGCCTGGTGCATACCAGCGGCGATTTCGACGCCGTCGACGACATCTATTTTTCGCCGGGAGCGGTCGACAGCGGCATCCGCGCGCTGTTGCGCTGCAAGCGCGTTCTGACCGACGTGACGATGGTGCAGACCGGCCTGAAACGCGCGCTGCTCGAGGAACTTGGCATCGATACCTGGTGCGGCGTGCATGACCGCGAGACGCATCTGATGGCCGAACAATACGGCATCACGCGCTCGGCGGCAGGCATCCGGCGCGGCTGGGAGAAGTTCGGCAACGACGTGGTGGTGGCGATCGGCGACGCGCCGACGGCGATCTTCGAGGCGGTGCGGCTGATCCGCGACCATGGCTGGCGTCCGCAGCTTGTGATCGCGCTGCCGGTAGGTTTCGTCGGCACGCGCGAGAGCAAGGATGCGCTGCGGCGCTGCCTGCAAGTGCCGCGCATCACCAACAGCGGTACGCGCGGCGGTTCGCCGTGGGCGGCCAGCGTTGTCAACGGCCTGTTGATCGATGGGCTGAACCAGCTCGCCGCCTATGGCGCCGGAGATGATGCAGGCTGAACGCCAGCCCTTCGATCTGGGCGTGCCGGCCTTGAATGGCCTGCGGCGCGGACGCACAACGGGCAGCTGTGCCACGGCGGCGGTCAAGGCGGCCTTGAAGCTGCTGCTGCACGGCGAGCGTGACGCGCAGGTCGATATCAGCCTGCCCGACGGCGTGCATTATTTGACAGTGCCGATACAGCATGTCGATTGGCTGGACGGACAGGCGGTCAGGTCCGAGGTGCTGAAAGATGGCGGCGACGATCCCGACAACACCCATGGCGCCACCATCTTCGCCGAGGTGCGCCGCAACGCCGCCGGCGAAGTGCGTTTTTTTGCCGGGCGGGGAGTCGGCATCGCCACCGCGCCGGGGTTGCGGGTGGCGGTCGGCGAGCCGGCCATCAACCCGGTGCCGCGCCAGATGATGCGGCGGGCGGTGGACGAGGTGCTGGAAGACGCGATGGGCGAACCGGCCGATGCAGGCTTCGATCTGACCATCGGCTGCGAGGGCGGCGAGATCATCGCCAAAAAAACCTTCAATCCGAGGCTGGGCATCGTCGGCGGTATCTCGATCCTCGGAACGTCCGGGATCGTCGAGCCGATGTCGCTGTCGACCTGGATAGCGTCGATCGAAGTGTATGTGCGGGTGGCGCTGGCTGGCGGTCAGCAATGCGTGGCCTACCTGCCGGGGAAGATAGGCCGCGAGTATGCGCGCGATGTGCTGCGGCTGCCGGAGCAGCGCACCGTGCAGATCGCGAATTTTCTGGGCGATGCGCTCGACTTTACGCAATCGGTGCTGGCGGAGGATGGCCGCACGCTGGACGCGTTGTGGCTGGCCGGCCATCCAGGCAAGCTGGCCAAGGTGCTGGACGGTTCCTGGGATACCCACTCCAGCAAGAGCAACATGGCCATGGGCGGCGTGGCGCGGGTGGCCGCGCAGTGGGGCTACCGCCCGGAAGTAGTGAACGATATTGAAACAGCAAATACAGTGGAAGCGGCAATGGAAAGATTAAAGCGGGAACCCGGTGCGCCGGCATTTTGGCGCGAGATTGAGCGCCGCATCGGCGAATTGGCGCACGCGCGCGTGCCTTCGGTCAAACTGCTGGAGGTGCGTTTGTTCGACCTGGCCGGCAATCTGCTCGGGGAGCGGGCATGAGCGGCGTCGGCACCCTGTGGGGTATAGGCGTCGGCCCCGGTCCGGCCGGCTTTCTGCCGCTGGCGGCGCTGGAAGCATTGCGCCAGGCGGATCTGGTGTATGCCCCGCGTGCGCGCGGCGCGGCCGATTCGGTGGCGCTGCAATGCCTGGCCGGCACCGGGTTCGAGCCCGACGCCGGCAAGCTGCGCGAGATCGAATTCAATATGGACCCGGACCGCGCGGTGCTCAGCGAGCATTATGCGCAGCTGGCGGACATGATCGCCGCCGAGCTGCGGTCCGGCCGCAATGTCGCCTACCTGACCATCGGCGACACGCTGACCTATTCGACCTACGGCTACGTTCTGGCGGCGCTGCGCGAGCGCATTCCCGGGCTGCCGCATCGCACCTTCCCCGGCGTGACCAGCTACGCGGCGGCGGCATCTGCGCTGGCATGGCCGCTGGGCGAGGGCAAGGAGCGCGTGCTGATACTGCCGTGTCCCGAGACACCGGAGGAGCTGCGGCGCGACATCGAGAGCCACGATATCGTCGTGCTGATGAAAGTGGGCGCCCGTCTGGGTTGGGTGCTCGACCTGCTGCGCGAGATGGACATCGCCCGGCATTGCGCGTTCGCCCGCCGTATCGGGCTGCCGGGGGAGTTGCTGGCCTCCGGTGTCGGCGATCTGGTGGCCGACGAGGCGATGGGTTACCTCGCCACCTTGCTGGTGCGTCGATCCCCGCGAAAGGAACGTTGAGATGAAAGTTTACTTTGTGGGGGCCGGCCCCGGCGCCGCCGATCTGATCACCTTGCGCGGCGCGCGCCTGCTGGGAAGCGTCAGCATGGTGTTGTACGCCGGGTCGCTGGTGCCGACCGAAATGCTGAACCACTGCGTACCCGGCACGGAGTTGATCGACACCGCCGAACTGGATCTGGAGCAGCAGCAGGCCTGCTACGTCCGGGCGCAGGCGGCCGGCACCGACGTGGTGCGGCTGCATTCGGGCGATCCGGCGATTTACGGCGCCACGGCGGAGCAGATGCGCCGCCTGGAGGCGCTCGGCATCGAGTACGAGATCGTGCCCGGCGTGTCGTCGTTCACGGCCGCCGCCGCCGCGATCCAGTCCGAATTGACCAAGCCCGAGGTGTCGCAGAGCGTGATACTGACGCGCGTCTCCGGCCGCGCCTCGGCGGTGCCGGAACTGGAATCGATCGCGCGGCTGGCGGAGCATCGCGCCACCATGTGCATCTTCCTCTCCGGTCCGCACCTGAAGAAGATCGTGGCCGACCTGTCGCTGCACTATCCGCAGGACACGCCGGTCAGCCTGGTCTACCGCGCCAGCTGGCCGCAGCAGAAGATCTACCAGGGCACGCTGGGAACGGTGCTGCAAGACACCAAGCGCGGCGCGTGGAACCTGACCACGATGATGCTGATCGGCGCCGCGCTGGACAAGAACATCGCCGCCGAATCGAGCTTGTATTCGAAGGACTTCACCCATCTGTTCCGGGTGGTGAAGAAGAAGGACGCTGCATGATCCCGATCCTGACCGCGACCCTGGGCATATGGCTGGTGCGCGCGGAGGGCGAGGCGCTGGCGACGACCCTGCAGGCGCGTCTGGGCGGCGAGATATACCGCCCATGGCTGTCGCCCGGCAGCAGCCAGAAGGCGCAATTCGCCGCCAGCTACCGGCACCATGCCCAATGGATCATGGTGGCCGCCAGCGGCATCGCTGTGCGCTTTCTGGACGGTCTTCCGGCGGACAAGCACACCGATCCGGCGCTCGTGGTGCTGGACGAGGCGGGGCGCTTCGCCATCGCGCTGCTGGCCGGGCACGAGGGCGGCGCCAACGCGCTGGCCTATCGCGTCGGGCGGGTGGTTGGCGCGGTGCCGGTGGTGACGACGGCCACCGAGGCGCTCAAGCCGCTGACGGTGGGCATAGGCTGCCGCAAGGGCGTCGCGGCTGCCCGCATCGAGGCCGCCGTGCTGCAAGCGCTGACGGCCGGCGGCGGCTACGGTATCGGCGACGTGCGCGAAATGGCGACCGTCGACCTGAAGGCGGCGGAACCCGGCCTTCTGGAATTTTGCGCCCGGTACGATCTGCCGCTGCGCGTGTTTTCGCGGGCGGACCTGGCGGCCCGGCCCTGGGTGGGCAAGCCGTCCGACTGGGTGCGGCAGAACGTGGGGCTGGATGGCGTGTGCGAGCCGTGCGCCCTGGTGGCCAGTGCGCGTGGCGCGCTGCTGGTGCCGAAAACAAGCCTGGACGGCGTCGCCGTCGCAGTGGCACTGGATAAATGGATGGAAATCTGATGAGTGGTGTTTTGAATTTGGTGTCGGTGGGGCCGGGCTTCGACGATTTGATCGTGCCGCGCGCCATCGCGGCCCTGCGCGACAGCGACGTGATCGTGGCCTATGAATTGTATCTGCGCTGGATCGCGCCCCATATCGAGGGCAAGGAGGTCCACACGCCGCCGCTGACGCAGGAGCGCGAACGCGCCATGCTGGCGATCGAGCATGCGCGTACCGGCTCCAGGGTCGCGCTGATCTCCAGCGGCGACATCGGCATCTACGCGATGGCCGCGCTGGCGTTCGACGAAATGCGCGAAGACGATACCTACGAGGTGAATGTGGTGCCTGGCATTACCTCGGCGAACGCCTGCGCTTCCTTGCTGGGCTCTCCGCTGTCGCATGATTTCGCCACGCTCAGCCTCTCCGACCTGTTGTGCCCCTGGGAGTGGATCGAGCACCGGGCCCGCCATATCGCCCAGGCGGATCTGGCCTGCGTGATGTACAACGTGCAAAGCGCCAGCCGGCAGGAGGGCGTTTACCGCGTACTGCAGTTGATGCTGGAATCGAAAGCGCCGCACACGCTGTGCGGGGTGGTCAAGAATGCCTACCGTCCCGGCCAGGAAGTGGCGATCTACCGGCTCGACGAGCTGCCGTCGCTCAAGTTCGACATGCTGACCACCATCGTGGTCGGCAACCGCTTCACGATGCGCAAACGCGGCAGCATCTTCACGCCGCGCGGCTACAACGATTGGGCGCAGCCGGAGGAGAAGGACACGGCGCGGGAAGAGGAACTGCCGGACAACGCGCTATGGGTATTCTCCGGCACCAGCGACGGCAATACCCTGGCCGCCCAGCTGGCGGAGGGACTGGATGGAAAAGTGGTGGTATCGGCGGCCAGCGACCATGGCGGTGACATGGCACGCCAGGATTGTCCTGGCGTCAGCGTCTGGGCGGGGCGGCAGGGCGTGGAAGCGCGGCGCCGCGTGCTGACGCAAAAGAACGCCCGCCTGCTGCTCGATGCCACCCATCCCTACGCCAGCGGCATGTCGGAACAGCTGATTGGATTGTCGAAGGAGCTGGGCATCCCGTATCTGCGCTATGAACGCCCGAGCGAGTACCAGCCGCAAGACGGGGAATTGTGCGCTTCCATGGAGCAGGCGGCCGAACGTGCCGCCGCCCTGGGACTGCGTATTTTCCTGGCGACGGGATCGAAGGACCTGGCGACGTTCATGCGCACGCCCGGCGCCGCCGGCAAGCAGTGGTTCGTGCGCCAGACCGCCGAGCCGGAACTGATCGAACGCGCGCTGGCCCTGGGTATTCCGCGCGAACGCATTTGCGCGATGCAGGGGCCGTTCTCCGCCGAGTTCAATACGGCGCTGTGGCGCGACTGGGGCATCGATTGCGTGGTGACCAAGGATTCCGGCGGCGCGGGAGGCTACCAGGCCAAGGTGCTGGCTGCCAAAGCGCTGGGTATTCCATTGCTGGTGGTGGCGCGTCCGCGTATCGAGTACCCGGCGATGGTGGCCGACGTCGCCGACGCGATCAGGGCATGCGCGGCGTTATGAAGCAGCTGATCCCCGTGACCATCGTCACCGGCTTTCTTGGCGCCGGAAAGACCACATTGCTGCGCGGCTTGGTGGAGCGGCGGCAAACGCGCCGTCTGGCCTTGCTGATCAACGAATTCGGCGAAATTTCGGTGGACGGCGCCCTGGTGCGCGACGGCGTCGGCGACGACCCCCAGGTATGCATCCAGGATTTCCCCCATGGCTTGATCGCGTATGGTGACGATGTGCTGTTCGTGCCGGCCATGCGGGCGCTCGCCGGGCGGCGCGCGCAGATCGACCATGTGTTGATCGAGACATCCGGCCTGGCGCTGCCGACGGCGGTGATGGAACTGCTGCAAAGCGCGGAGTTGGCCGACGATTTCATCCTCGACGCCACACTGGCGGTGGTGGACACGCCGTTGCTGCTGTCGGACCGCTTCGAATACGGACAGCAAGATGGCGAGAGCGCCGCCGCCACGATGTTCGACCAGCAGCTGGAATACGCCGACGTAGTGGTGCTGAACAAGATCGATGAGCTGGACGAGGCGGCGCTGCTGCAGGCCGAGACGCGCGTGCGCCGGCGAGCACCCAAGGTGCGCTTCCTGGAACTGGCGTACCAGGCGCAGCTCGATATCCGGCTGGCGCTGGGTCTGCGGCTGCACCAGCCCACCCGCACCGAGCATACCCACGTCTTCACACCGCTGGCGACGATGCCCGGCGCGCAGGCGGCACCGCTGGCCGGCCACAGCCGCCTGAACGGCCACGCGCATTCCGGCCTTGGCGCACACAGTCACGGATTGGCCACCCACAAGCATTTTCACGAACAGGACCCGGGCTGGTTGTCCTTCGTGCTGCGCAGCGACGCGCCGCAGGACGAGGAGCAGCTCAAATCCGCGCTGCTCGAAGCGGCGCGGGCCGAGCCTATCCTGCGCAGCAAAGGTTATATCCGGTTGCGCGACACGGACAACGCGGTGCTGGTGCAGGGCGTGCGCGCCCGCCTGACCTTGCGCGCGGATGCCGCCAGGGTTGCGGCGCGGCGTTCGCAACTGGTCTTCATCGGCTATCACATCAACCGCGTCAAGGTCGCCGCGCTGCTGACGGAGCGCACCGGCACCGCCTGGCGTTGAGCCTAATTTTATTATCTACTTAAACGGAGTACCCATGAAATCCAAATCGATCTTGACCTTGCTGGCGCTGACCCATGCCGGCGCCGCGCTGGCCCATCCGGGCCACTCGGACGGCGCGATGGCTGGCCTGATGCATCCGCTGACGGGCATCGACCATATCCTGGCGATGCTGGCCGTCGGCCTGTGGGGGGCGCAACTGGGTGGACGCGCACAGTGGCTGCTGCCGGCCAGCTTCGTGGCTTTTCTGGCCGCCGGCGCGGCGCTGGGCGTGAGCGGCGCGGCGCTGCCGATGGTCGAAGCGGGCATCGTCACTTCGGTGTTGCTACTTGGTTTGCTGATCGGCTTCGCCGTCAAGTTGAAGACCATGCCGGCGGCGCTGATCGTCGGCGGCTTCGCCGTCTTCCACGGTTATGCCCACGGTACCGAGATGCCCGCCATGGGCAACGCCTGGCTGTACGGCGTGGGCTTCGTCGCCGCCAGCGCCGCGCTGCATATCGCGGGGCTGGGCCTTGGGCGCGCGGTACGCCGGCACAGCGGCTGGCTGCGCACCGGCGGCGGTTTTATCGCACTGGCCGGCGTGTGGCTCGGCATAGCCGCGTGAGTGTTCGCGTTGCGACCAGGTAGCGTAAAATATTAGCTATAAATTATTTTTTACGTGCGCTGCATCCAAATGCAGTGGCCATGGGTAGTGTGTGGGTGCGCTCCTCGTCATCACGGCCGGACGGCACGCCCACTCACTTTTATAAGAAGAGACCAACCATGCCACTGCCATTCAGCAAACTGTTATTGATTTCCGCCATCGCCGCCTCGCTGTCCGCTTGCGGGTTCACCGAGGATATCGACAAGGACGACGATGACAAACCGCCGCAAGCCAGCGAGACGGGCGATGTATTTGTCTTGACCGTCAGCAATAAGCTGCTGTCCTTCGACCGTGCCACCCCGGCCACCATCCGCACCACGGCTACCGTGACCGGCTTGCAGGCAGGCGAAAACCTGCTCGGTATCGACTATCGTCCCGCCGACGGCCAATTGTATGGGGTTGGCAGCACCGGCCGGATCTATACGTTGAACGGCGCGACCGGCGCCGCCACGCTGAAGTCCACGCTGGCGGCGGATAGCGCGGATACCAGCGCTCCGTTCACGGCGCTCGCGGGCACCGAATTCGGCGTCGATTTCAATCAGGCGGCCGACCGTTTGCGTATCGTCGGCAACACCGGCCAGAGCCTGCGCGTGAACGTCGATACGGGCGCCGCGACCACCGACGGTTCGATCAACGGCGGCGCGGCCAATACCGCCGTCAACGCCGCCGCCTACACCAACAGCTTTGCCGGCACCGCCGGCACCACGCTGTTCGTCGTCGATGCCGTCAACGGCACGCTGTACACGCAGAATCCGCCCAACAACGGCACCCTGGCCAGCCCGGTGGCGCTGGGGGTGGCCGCCACCAGCGTGGCCGGTTTCGACATCGATGCGCGCACCAACACCGGCTACGCCGTGATGACCGTCGGCGGCGCACGCAATCTGTACACCATCAACCTGGGCGCGGCCGCCAATCCGGCCACGCTGGTCGGCGCCGTTGGCGCCAGCGAGGATTTGCGCGGGGTCGCGGTCCGCACTCCGGCCGCGCCGGTGGTCTACGGCCTGACTTCGGACGGTCGTATCGTCTCGTTCAAGGCCGCCACGCCGAACACCCTGGACACCAATGTGGCGATCACCGGCCTGTCCGGCAGCGAGCGGCTGCTGGGCTTCGATATTCGCCCCAAGGATGGTTTGCTGTATGGCCTGTCCTCGACCGGACGCATCGTGACCATCGATCCCGCGACGGGCGCCATCACCGCCAAGGCGACACTGGCCGCCGACACGGCCGACAGCTCGTCGCCGTTCTCGAACCTGATCGGCACCGGTTTCGCGGTGGACTTCAACCCGGTCGCCGACCGTTTGCGCGTGATTAGCGATACTGGCCAGAACCTGCGCATCAACGTCGACAACGGCGCCACCACAACCGATGGCCCGGTCAATAGCAACGGCGTGACGGCGGCGGCCTACACCAACAGCTACGCGGGCGCCACGGCGACGGTGCTCTACGATATCAACACCAGCGGTGGCAACCTGGTGACGCAAAATCCGCCCAACGATGGCATCCTGGTCAACGTGGGATCGCTGGGCGCCAACGCCGTGGGCGACGTGGCGATGGATATCGCCGGCGGCGCCAATGGACTGGCGCTGGCGGCGTTGCGCAGCTCGGTCAACGGCGCGAGCCTGCTGTACCGGCTGGATCTGGCCACCGGCGCGGCGGTGCCGGTCAATGGCACGGGGACGGTCGCGAATTCGGCGATCGGCAACGGCCAGGTGGGCTTGATCGACCTGGCGATCGCGCTGAAGTAGGGTTAGCTTCTGCCGGCGATGTATAGCAAGGTCTTGACGTTGTTTTCGCTCGCGATGGTCCTTCGCAGGATGTCCTGTCGATAGACCTTCGCGATCGGGTTTCGGCGGTAGTAGGTCATCAGCTCGATTTCTCCTGACTGCGGATAGGGCGGCGCGGTGGCCGTCATTCGTCCGAAAATGGAGGAGGTTCCGCCATGCCCCCAGGACCAGTGGATGCCAAAGGCGCTCGTAAGAAAGGCGTGGCCGATCTCGTGCGCGGCGGTCATGGCGAACATGGCGTCGGCGTCGCCCTCGTGACATGGTTCGTAGTATAGATTTCCGCGCAATAGCGGGTAGGGATTGCTGGACCTGCTGCTCAATGGCCCCAGCAGCGGGTTGCCGGTGTGGGCCAGTATCAGCGGCAGGCCTTGCGTCGACTGGCGCGATGAAACGGTGACCTCGTAGTGTGCGCCATTCAAGGTGATGGTTCGGCTCCAGTACTTGCTCAACCCAAGGTCCGCCAATCGCGCGTAGTGGGTGAAGCGGTCTTCCGCGACACGTTTGGACTGGCCGAGAACCCGCGCCGCGAGCGATGGCATACGGTAATTCATTGCCACCTGAATGGAGATGCTGCGGTGTCTATCGTTGATCGAGGCGGTCGCGTAGCGGACGGGCCTGGCCCGGCCGGACAGCAACTGCGGGCAATCGAACGCGGCGACCGGATGCGGTGGAAAAGTGGTATTACGAAGAGACGGCGTCATCGCCGGTAGCTGGTGCCTATCGGCATGAATTCAAGTGCGGACGTGGGAGCGGCCCGAGGACGGTGATGCCGCCTTCAGGCCGATGCTGCCTCATACTACGCCGCGCCATGCGGCGTCCGGACCGATCAGCGAGCCGGTGGAGTCGACTCGGGCGTGGTCGTTGCCGGTGGGGTCGTGCCGTCCGCTGGGGTCGCGCTGCCGGCGGCCGGTGGCGTGGTCGCGTCCGGAGCCGGTGTCGATGGCATCGCGCCAGGCGCCGGGGCAGGGGCGGTCGTGGCTTCTGGTGTCACTGGATCGGCTTCCTGCTTCTTGCAACCGGTCACAGCTGCTGCGGTCAGGATCAACGCAAAGGCGAACTTGGCGGGTACATTCAGTTGTTTCATGGTGACCTCCGTGGTGTAGTGTTGATACGTATGTTAGCTACACCTGAGCTGGGGCGGTATAGGCGTTCTCGCGGCGTGTTTGTAGGACTAGTCTTAAATGGTGTCATGCCGCGGCGCGCAGTTCACAGATGCGGGCGCGCCGCCGCCGGCCTCGTTCTAGACTGAAGGAAACTGTTTTTGACCCGCGCCCATACTGTTTGCGACCCATCACGGGGATAGCCGCTGTCTTATCTGGCGCCGCGCTTGACGATCCTGGCCGGAGGCCGCATGCGCGGGGCGGCATCCGACTGGCGCCGTATCAGCGCGTAGTCCATCAACGCGTGTTCCGGCGCCTGCGGCGCGCCGCCGTGGCGGGCGCGGACCTGCTGCACCAGCGACCGCAGCGCCGCCTCGGCCATGCCGGTGATGGGTTGGCGCACGGTGGTGAGTTCCGGCCAGATCGTCGTGGCCAATGCGGTATCGTCGAAGCCGGCCACGGTCAGGTCGCCCGGCACGTCCAGTCCCAATCTGTGGGCGATCGCCACGACGGCGGCGGCCATGTCGTCGTTGCTGGCGAAGATGGCGGTAGGACGCGGCTCCTGCGCCAGCAGGATCTCCGCCGCGTCCAAGCCCGAACGATAGGTGAACATCCCCGGCACGATCAGCTCCGGCGCGCCCTGCGCGTGATGCTCGGCGATGGCTGCCTTGAAACCGGCCAGCCGGCGCGCGCTCGCGCTCTGGTTCGGATGGCCGGCGACGAAGCCGATGCGCTGGTGTCCCAGCGCGATCAGATGGCAGGCCATCGCATGGGCGGCCGCGTAGTCGTCGATGCTCACGCCGCTGACACGCGGGTCCGGCTGGCCGCAGGCGACCGTCACGGTCGGCGTGCCGGCGTCGGTGATCAAGTCGATCAGCTGTGTGGAGTCGCACAGCGGCGGCGGCAGGATGATGCCGTCGACGCCATTGGCAATCAGGCGGCGTGCCTGTTCGACGCCGTGTTCATCGGCCTCGCATTTTTCCACCACCAGCTGGACGTTGTTCGGGCCGGCCTGGTTGAGCAGGCCGACCAGGAATTCGCTCAGGTAGCCGGCGCTTGGATTACTGTACAAGAAACCGATGCGTATCGAGCGCGAACCGGCCAGGCGGCGCGCCGCCTGGTTGGGCACGTAGCTCAGGGCGGCGACGGCGTCGGCCACGCGGTTGCGGGTCTTCTCGCTCACTTTGGCGTCGCCGTTCATCACGCGCGACACGGTCATCGGGGACACGCCGGCCAGCTTGGCGACATCGGTCATTGTCGGTGCTTGCGCCGGCGGGTCCAGGG
This sequence comes from uncultured Duganella sp., assembly GCA_963511605.1. Classification (GTDB taxonomy): domain Bacteria; phylum Pseudomonadota; class Gammaproteobacteria; order Burkholderiales; family Burkholderiaceae_D; genus Rugamonas. The sequence continues at coordinate 21,655 of CAUPJZ010000008.1, forward strand.
GGCCTCGCTCTCTACTTGTCATCTTCACTCCAGGGTCAGGTCCACCAATGCTACACGAGCTGGGCTGTAGATGCGATTTTAGCAAATGATTTTCCTGTTATCCCCGGCCCGGCGCGTAAGGGAAATGGATGGCCTTGTAGTAGTCCAGCGGTTTTGGCGGCGGCACCACGCCCGGCGGCAGCGGCAAGCCGTTCACCGACTGGAAGTAGGCGATGCAGGCATCGCGCCACAACTCGGCGTTGGCGACCTGGCGCCGCAGGCGTTGCGCCACTTCGGCGTGGCGCTGGGCGTCGATCAGCGGGCGCAGCGCCATCCAGCGCGATTGCAGCTCGCGCGCGCCGCGCACGCCGGTGTCGTAGTGGTGTATCAGTTCGGCCCACAGCGTGCGGCCCGACGGCATGGCGTAATCCCACGGCAGGTGGTGGAACCACAGCAGGAATTCCGGCGGCGTGGTGCGCGGATCGGCATACTGGCGCGCGATCTCCGGCGCGTACTGAGCCAGCGCGTTGGTGCCGCTGGCGGTGCGGTCGAAGCCGATGCCGTCGCGGGCGGCGCGGTGGTAGTAGACCGGATTCCAGTCCTCGCGCTCCAGATTGTCGATCCACGGCGCCGGGCCGTGGTGGTGCGAGGTGCCCATCATGTGGTGCAGGCCCAGTGGCGTCATGTAATCGACCACGGTTTCGCGCGATTTCATCATGATGTCGACCACCGGCGCGGTGACGCTTGTGTCGGGACTGAAGGTTTGGGCGGCCCATTCGACGGCGATGTCGCGCGCCGATGCCTGCGGGTTCCACGCCAGGCGGCCGTACGCGTACCAGTTGGCCTGGTCGAAGTGGTGGCCGGTCCAGTTGCGGTCCGTGCCGATGTTGGCCACGCCGGCCATGCCGGTCAGGGTCGGGCGCTCGGCCGAAGGCGGCAGGGCCTTGCCCTCGACGACCTGCGCCACCGTCAGGCCTTGCGGCGCGCGCTTGGTGTCGGCGCGCAGCGTCTCTTCGAACATCGTGCCCAGGTAGGCCAGGTCGGTGGAGAAGCCGAGATACTCTTTGGTGATCTGGAACTCCATCATCAGCGGCGTCTTGGGCATGCCGCCGAACATCGGATGGAATGGTTCGCGCGGCTGGAAGTCGATGGCGCCGTTCTTTACCTGAACCATGACGTTGGATGCGAACTTGCCGTCCAGCGGCGTGAACTCGTCGTAGGCCTGCTTGGCGCGGTCGGTGGCCTTGTCGGCGCCGTGCGCGTAGACGAAGGCGCGCCACATGACGATGCCCTTGTGCGGCGCAACGGCGGCTGCCAGCATGTTGGCGCCGTCGACGTGGGTGCGGTGGTAGTCCTGCGGGCCTGGCTGGCCCTCGGAATTTGCCTTGACCAGGAAGCCGCCGAAGTCCGGGATCGCGCGATAGATCTCGTCGGCCTTCTTGCGCCACCATGCCTGCACCGCCGGCGACAGTGGATCCGCGGTGTCGGTTTCCTTCAGTTCCAGCGGCGTCGAGAAGCGCGCGGACAGATAAACCTTGATGCCGTAGGGGCGCAGAATGTCGGCGACGGCCGCGGCCTTGGCGATGAAGGCTGCGGTCAGCACCTCCGGTTTGGAGTTGACGTTGTTGAGGACCGTGCCGTTGATGCCCAGGGAGGCGTTGGCGCGCGCATAATCGGTGTAGCGGCGGTCGGCGATGTCCGGCAGCGCCCACCAGTCCCAGATCGAGAAGCCGGAGTAGCCGCGTTCCACCGTGCGGTCCAGGTTATCCCAGTGGTTCAGCAGGCGCAATTGCAGCTTGGGCGCCGAAGCGGCTTCCGGCGCCGCGCCGGTGGCGGCCGCGCGCAGCCAGGCGAAGGAACCGTACAACAGGCCGATGTCGCTGTTGGCGGCGATCAGCGTCACGTTGTGGCCCTGTAAGCGTGTTTGGCGCAGCAGGTAGCCTTCCCGGCCCAAGGTCGCCAGCTCGGCGCGCAGCGGTGAGGAGGGCGCGGACAGTTCCGGCAGCGTCGCCGGCGTCGCCAGCACCAGCGAACCATCGCGTATCGTCTTCGATGTCGCCGGGGAGCTTCCCAGCATGCCTTGCAGTCCCTTTTGCAGTTCGCTCAGCGCGGCCTGAGAGGTGGGCGAGGGCTTGCCCGCCAGGACCAGCGTGCGCGCCTGCGCCTGCAGTTTGGCCTGCGACGCGCGTTCCAGTGGGCGGTAGCGCAGCCACAGGTCGTAGCCGTCTTCGTCGGCGGCGCATGCCGGCGCCGCAGCGCCCAACGCTAGCAGCACAGTCGCCAATAGCTTGATGAATAGGTTTGCCATCTTGTCTCCGTTTATATTTTTTAATTAGCGTGCGCGCGGGCTTTCCGGCGGCCCGAGATAGCTGTCGCGCTGGCCGCCGGCGTCGACCACCAGTTTTTGCAGCACCAGGGCGGGATCGATCACCCAGAATTTCAAGGTGTGCTTACCCGCGCTTTCGATCGTGTGCTGGGACGTCATGATGGTCGCGCCATCCGAGACGGTGCGTTCCCAGGCTTTTTCGGAGCTGTCCGCGTGCAGGTTGACGATCTGCGGCGCTTCGTCGTCGAATGAAATCGCGTAGCGCAGCCCGGGTCCCGGTTGGATCTTCTGGGTCGGCGCCAAGGTGGCGTGCACGCTGACCTTGCCTTTTGTGGTCAACTGCATCTGGTACTCAAGCCGCATTTGCGGCACGCCGTCCGCAGGCGCATCGACCGGCAGCGCGGTCATGCCCGATAGCGTGCGGCCATGATCGGGAATGCGCAGCCACTCGCGTTTTTCAGGCGCCACCGCCCGGGTGTAGTGCTCCGCTTCCATCGACACCACGCCGGCGGTTTCGATAAAGTCACCTTTGGAGGCCTTCGCCATGCCGGTTGGCCGGCGCAGCGGCACGGCCACCGTCGTCTTGGCGCCGTTCGGCCCGGAAACGGTCAAGGTCGCGCGGTCCACTCCCGACGGAACGTCGGCCCAGCGCACGTCGACAACGACGCGCTGTTCGCGTTCCACCCGTCCCGCGGGCTTATCGAGCACGATGCCCGGGGTGTTGGCGGTTACCTTGTAGTCGAAGGGCTGCTGGCCGCGATTGAAGATCTCGATGTGGCGCGGGCGTCCCTCGAACGCGTCGAGGGCCGGCAGCGCCAGGGTGTCGCCGGCGGGGCCGGGCCATACGTTCGCACCGCCTTCGACGGCCACGCCCATGTCGCCTTCCTTCGGAACCTGTACCTCCGTCACCGGCGGCATCACGTTGCGGGGCGGCTGGTTCCAGTAGGTGTAGCCCAGGTGGGTCTGCGACATCATGTGGTTCCATTTGCCGCCGCTGATGTCCTCATGATAGCGGCGCACCAGCTCCGCATCCTGCTGGAACAGCTGGCGCGTGCGCGCCGCCAGATCGTTGGTGGAGGTGCGTCCCTGCAGCCCGTAAAGACGGTTCATGCCGGCGGTGACGTACAACTCGTTGACCACCGCGCTGGCCTGCACCGGATACAGCACCAGCTGGAAGAAGGCGTCGCGCTTCGCCGCCGGCAGCGCGGCCGAAATGCGTTCGGCGCGCGTGGCGATGTCGCGGTACTCGTCGACGATGCGCGCCGCTTCGCCATAGTTGACCAGGCTGTAGGTGGTCGGCTCCAGCTGCTCGGGCTTGCGGCGGCCGTTGTACTTCGCGTACTTGGCGACGATGTCGGCGATGTCGTCCGCATGTTCAGGTCCGAATTCACGCGTTGCCCACAGTTTCAGGTAGTCCGGCAGGCGTTGCGCCGGCCATGCGGCCGGATTCCATGCATAGGTCAGGAAGAATTCGATCGGCACTTCCATCGGTTTGAGGTCGCCCACGTTGACGATCCACATGCGGTTGGCCTGGTACTGCCACGCCAGATGCATCTGTTCCCATATCTTCGGCAGCGGCGTGACGTTGATCCATTTATAGGAGCGCGGGCCGCCGACGTAGTCGAAGTGGTAGTAGACGCCGGCGCCGCCGGCGCGCTTGCGTTCTTCCTGCGTCGGCAGGCGGCGGATATTGCCCCAGTTGTCGTCGCACCAGAGCAGCATGACGTCGTCGGGGACGCGCATGCCTTTCTCGTAGTAGTCCTGGACTTCCTTGTACAGCGCCCAGGTTTGCGGCACCTTGGTGACGTCCGGGTTGATCTGCTCGGCGATGGCTTCGCGCTGGCGGCTGACGATGCGCTCCAGCAGCGAGACGTTGGATTCCTCCGACATCGGCTCGTCGCCGTCGCCGCGCATGCCGATGGTGATCATTTTTTCGTAGTCGCGCGTGTTGCGCAGGCCTTTGCTCCAGAAGTCATCGAGCACGCGGGCGTTCTTGTTGTAGTCCCAGGGGCCTTTGCCCTGGCGCTTCCACTCCTGCTGCGCGCGCATCATCGGCTCGTGGTGGGAGGTGCCCATGACGATGCCGTATTCGTCGGCCAGCTTGCCGTTTAATTTGTCGTCGTCGTAGAAAGCGGAGTTCCACATCGCCGGCCACAGGTAGTTGGCGCGCAGGCGCAGCAGCAGCTCGAACACTTTGGTGTAGAACTCGTGGTTGTAGCCGCCGTAGCGCTGCTTTACCCAGCCGGTCAGCGCGGGTTGTTCGTCGTTGAGGAAAATCCCGCGGTATTGCACCACCGGGGCGTCGCTGACGGCGACGGGGGCGGAGGCGTAGATGCTGGCGTGGCTTTGCGCCGGCACGTCGGCCCACCACTGCCACGGCGATACGCCGATCTGCTCGGAGATCTCGTAGATGCCGTAGATGGCGCCGCGCTTGTCGCTGCCGGCGATGACCAGGGCGCGCTCCACGCCGGGCAGCGGGTTGCGCAGCGTTTGTACCTGCCAGCCTTCCCATTTGTCCTTGATGGCGGTGACGTTTAGTTTGCCTGCTTTTATCAGCTGGTCGATCAGGGGACTTTTGCCGATGGTACCGATGATGATGACGTCGGCGCCGTTGGGTTTGCCGGTGTGCTCCAGGGCGGGACGGGCGGTGCTGACGCTGGCGATGTCCTCCTGGAGATCGCGCGCGGCGCGCAGGACGCCGGGGTGGTCGGCTTTGTCGACATAGATGGTGGCGGCGCGGCCGGCGTTGGCCAGCGTGACGGCGTCGGGGGCGGGGCTGTCGAATGTCGTCAGGCGCTTTTGGCCTAGCGCTTGGGCGGGGAGGGCGCAGGTTAATAGCGCCAGGAGGGCGGCGCCTGCGAGGTAGAGTTGTCTCATTTTCTAATGGTTATCCATTTTTTGTGTTTGTGGCCTGTTGCATTGGCTGCTGGCGGAGCTTGGCGGTTTACGCTTCGCTAATCCGCGCTACGTGTTTCCTCGGTGTCTCTGGTGTCAGTTTCCTGTTTTTTTGCAGTTGCGGCGGAGTAGGTCCAATGGGACCGCTTCGGCCAAGGCGCGGTAGCCCGCCAGTGACGGGTGCAGGTGGTCGCCGGAGTCCAGCGGTTTGCTGATTCTTTTCGGGTCGGCCGGGTCCCGCAGGGCCGCGTCGAAATCGACCACCGCGTCGAACACGCCGGAGTTGCGTATCCAGTCGTTCATCTCCTGGCGATCGGCCTCGTTTTCCGGCTCCGGGTGGTAGTAGTCGCTGCCCACATATGGGGTAATGGTTGCGCCGATCATGCAGATTCCGCGCACCTTCGCGCGTTCGGCCAACTGGCGATGCGCGCGGCGCAGATCGGCCAGCAGTTTCTTGCGGTCGGCCGGCAGGTCCGGGGTGTTGCGGTGCTGGCCGCCCAGGTCGTTGACCCCTATGAACACCAGCGCGTGCGTGACGCCGGCGCGTAACAGCACGTCACGGTCGAAGCGCGACGCGAGATTCGGTCCCAGGCCGTCGCGCAGCATGCGGCCACCGCCGATGCCGGCGTTGACGATGCCTGCTTGCTGGCCATCCTGGCGCAGACGCGCCGCCAGCAGGTCGGTCCAGCGGGTGTTGCTGTCGGTGGCGACGCCGTAGCCGTCGGTGATCGAATCGCCGATGGCGACAAAGGCGCCGGTGCCGCGCGGCGCCTGCACGTCGACGTCGCTCACCAGGAACCAGCGCGGTATGGTGCCGGCATCGGCCCAATCGGCGTCCATGATGCGGTTACCCTTGGCGAAAAAGCTGGTGGCGCGCGAGCCGGAGTGGCTGGTCTGGCGTGGCGGCGCCTCCTTGAAGTACAGCGATACGGAGAGGTCGCTGGCCGCTTTGACGTCCAATGCCACGGCGTCGCTATAATATTCGGCGCCGGCCGGGATCATCACCGAGGGGCTGCCGTCGAAGGTGAGCGTGCGCGAGGTGGCGCCGTCGATTTGCGCTTTGCCCGGCGCCAGCGCGAGGGCGACGCTGGCGCCTTCCACCATCAGTGGCGCGGTGCCGTGTACATTACTGAGACGGACGCGCAGGCGGCCGCCACCGAGCGACAGGCGTACCGTCTGGCGCAGGCTGCCGTCGCGCCAGTTCGCGGCTGCCAGCTCGTTGGCCGTGTCGGGAATCTGCTGCGCCGTGCCCCACGAGGCGACCCAGCGGCTATCCGATGGCAGGACCTCTCCGCCCGGCGCGGGGCCGTTCAGCGAGGCGCAGGCGGTCAGCGCTAGAGCCGGTACGATCGCCGCCAGGGCGGTGACCAGCAATCGGCCGAAGCGGACGTGTGACGCGTGTTGACTTGGTCGCATAAATCCTTCACACTGGTTAAATGTTAGCGCTTATCATTTTAGGGTAAAGGCATGGTACAGGCAACAAATTTAGACAAGTCGGCAGCGCCGGTTATCACGGAAATGCGGGTCATCCCGGTGGCGGGCCACGACAGCATGCTACTCAATTTGTGCGGCGCGCACGCGCCATACTTCACCCGCAATCTGGTGCTGTTGAAGGATAGCGCGGGGCACACCGGCATGGGGGAGGTTCCCGGCGGCGCGGGTATACTGCGCGCGCTGGAAAACGCCGTCCCTCTGGTGCTCGGCACGCAGATAGGCCGCTACAACCGCACGCTGAACGGCATCCGCGACGCCATCGCCAACAAGGATGTCAGCGGCCAGCAGTACCAGGTGACGTCGGAGGCGGAAGCGCAGGTGTTGAAGCAGCCGCACGAGATCAACCTGCGGCTGGAGAACGTGGTCACCGCCGTCGAGGCGGCGCTGCTCGATCTGCTCGGCCAGCACCTTGGCGTGCCGGTGTGCGAGTTGCTCGGCGCCGGCCAGCAGCGCGACAGCGTGCCGATGCTGGCCTACCTGTTCTACATCGGCGACCGCAATCGCACCGACCTCGGTTATCTGGCCGGGCAGGGCGCCGCGAGCGGCTGGTACCACATGCGCCACCAGGAAGCGATGACGCCGGCCGCCATCGCCGAACTGGCCGAGGCGACGGTGGAAAAATACGGCTTCCGTGATTTCAAGCTCAAAGGTGGCGTGATGCACGGCGCCGAGGAGATGGAGGCGGTGGCGGCGATCAAGGCGCGCTTCCCCGAGTCCCGCGTGACCCTGGACCCGAACGGCGCCTGGTCGCTGCGCGAGGCGATAGAGATCTGTCGCGGCAAAGGCCACCTCCTGGCCTATGCCGAAGACCCGTGCGGCCCCGAGAACGGCTATTCGGGCCGCGAAATCATGGCAGAATTCCGCCGCGCCACCGGCATCCCGACGGCTACCAACATGGTAGCCACCGACTGGCGCCAGATGGCCCATTCCCATTTGCTCGGCGCGGTCGATATTCCGCTGGCCGATCCGCACTTCTGGACCATGCAGGGTTCCGTGCGACTGGCGCAGCTTTGCCACGAATGGGGCCTGACCTGGGGCTCGCACTCGAATAACCATTTCGATGTGTCTCTGGCGATGTTTACCCATGCGGCGGCCGCCGCGCCGGGTAAAATCACCGCCATCGACACGCACTGGATCTGGCAGGAAGGACAGGAACGCTTGACGCGCGAGCCGCTGCAAATCGTCGGCGGCGAGGTCAAGGTGCCGCTTGCGCCGGGTCTGGGCATCGAGCCGGACATGGATCGCATCGAGGCAGCGCACGAACTGTATAAGAAAGTGGCATCCACCGCGCGCGACGACGCCATGGCGATGCGCTATCTGGTGCCCGAATGGACGTATTACCCTAACAAACCGAGTCTGGGAAGAACATGAAAAATCAACTGAAGCACGCGCCGACGGCGGTGCATTTGCCGGCCGATCTGCCGCAGGCGTTGCTCGTTGGCCGTGTGTGGCGCGATGACGTGAACGGCCCGTGCGTGGTGGTCGTGCGCGACGGCGAAGTCTTCGATATCACCGCGAGCAGCGCCACCGTGGCCGATCTGCTGGACAGGGAAGATGCCGCCGGTTTCGCGCGCGCCGCGCAGGGTGAGTCGCTGGGACGGGTGGAGGCGCTGATCGAGGCCGCGCTGGGCGCGGATGCTCCGGCGCGCAGTCCGCGCCTGCTGGCGCCCTGCGATGTGCAGGCCATCAAGGCCTGCGGCGTCACCTTCGCGGTCAGCCTGCTCGAACGTGTGATCGAAGAGCAGGCCGGCGGCGACGCGGCGCGCGCCGACGCGCTGCGCAGCACCCTGCTCAAGGATATCGGCGCCGACCTGTCGGCCATCAAACCCGGTTCTCCGGAAGCTGAAAAGCTCAAGCAGCAGTTCATCGAGCGCGGCGCCTGGTCGCAGTATATGGAAGTGGGTATCGGGCCGTATGCGGAGGTGTTCTCCAAGGCGCAGCCCATGTCGGCGGTCGGCTTTGGCGCCGATGTCGGCCTGCATCCGGATTCGAAGTGGAACAATCCCGAGCCGGAGATCGTGCTGGCCGTGAACAGCCGCGCGCAGGCGGTCGGCGCCACGCTCGGCAACGATGTCAACCTGCGCGACATCGAAGGGCGCAGCGCGCTTTTGCTGGGCAAGGCCAAGGATAACAACGGCTCGTGCGGCATGGGGCCGTTCATTCGCCTGTTCGACGGTTCCTTCACCATCGACACCGTGCGCAACGCCGAACTGCGGCTGCTGATCGAGGGTGCCGACGACGGCTTCCGCCTCGACGGCGAAAGCCGCATGCGCGAAATCAGCCGCGATCCGCTGGACCTGGTGGCGCAAACCGCCGGGACGCACCACCAGTACCCCGACGGCTTCATGCTCTTCCTCGGCACCATGTTCTCGCCGATCAAAGACCGGGGCGCGCCGGGCGCGGGTTTCACCCACAAGCTGGGCGACCGGGTCAGCATCGCCAGCCCTTCGCTCGGTACGCTGGTCAATCACGTCCAACGCAGCGACGCCATCGCGCCATGGACTTTCGGCGTGCGCGCGCTGTACCGCAATCTGGCGCAACGCGGCCTGTTGGGGGATATCACTTAACGAGCTTCATAGCGGGACCTGAATCGAACTAAAATAAAACGGAGATGAACAAGATGGTCCAAGCAACTTCCGCAGAGAAGAAGATGGTGTATGCGACGTATCCGAAGCTGGCCGACAAGCGGGTGTTGATCACCGGCGGCGGCACCGGTATCGGGGCGGCGCTGGTGGAGGCATTTGCCGCGCAAGGCGCCCAGGTGTGCTTCATCGATATCGTGGAGGAGGCTTCGCGTGGGCTGGCGTCCAGCCTGGGCACGGCCAGGCATCCGCCGCGTTTTTTCCACTGCGACCTGACCGACCTTGATGCGCTGGCGCAGGTGATGGCCACGATCGAACGCGAGTGCGGCGCCGTGGAAATCATGGTCAATAACGCCGCCAACGATCACCGGCATGAAGTCCAGGAAGTCACCCAAAAGTACTGGGACGAGAGCATGGCCGTCAATCTGCGGCACCAGTTCTTCTGCGCGCAGGCCGTGGCGCCGGGCATGAAGGCCGCCGGCACGGGCGTGATCCTGAACTTCGGTTCGATCTCCTGGCATCTGGCCTTGCCAAAACTGACGCTGTACGTGACGGCCAAAGCCGCGATCGAGGGGATGACGCGCGGGCTTGCGCGCGAACTCGGCCCGTTCGGCATCCGGGTCAACTGCATCATTCCGGGATCGGTGCGCACGCCGCGCCAGATGGCGCTGTGGCATACGCCGGAGGGCGAGCAGGACATCCTCGATGCGCAATGCCTGCGCGAGCGGGTGGAGCCCGAGGATATCGCCGCGATGACGCTGTTCCTGGCGTCGGACAACGCCGGCCGCTGCTCCGGGCGCGATTACTTCGTCGATGCAGGGTGGTACGGCGCATGAGCACATTCCAGATTGAACCCGAATGCATTTGGCCGCTGGCCGCGACCTTGGGCGAAGGCCCGGTGTGGCACGCGGAGAACAACGCCCTGTATTTTGTCGATATCAAGCAGCGCAAGGTGCACCGCTGCGGCGAGGACGGCGGGCTGCGCCAGAGCTGGAGCCTGCCCGGCGAAGTAGGCTTCGCGCTGCCGATGCGCGGCGGCGACTTTGTTTGCGGCCTGCCGGGGCAGTTGATGCGGTTTTCGTTCGACAGCGGCGCCTTGGACCTGCTGCACGAAGTGGAGACGGATTTGCCCGGCAACCGCTTGAACGACGGTTATGTCGACCGTCACGGCGCCTTGTGGTTCGGCTCCATGGACAACGCCGAGGTGCAAGCCAGCGGCTCGTTGTACCGCGTGCAGCGCAAGGGACAGCCGCGCCGCAAGGACAAGGGCTACGTCATCACCAACGGGCCGGCCTGCAGCCCGGATGGCCGCACCTTCTACCACACCGACACGCTCGAGAAGACCATCTACGCCTTCGACATCGACGATGCCGGCCATTTGACGAACAAGCGTGTCTTCGTGCGGATCGCGGGCGAGGGCTACCCGGACGGCACGACCGTCGATTCCGACGGCGCCGTGTGGATCGCCCTGTTCGCCGGCGCGCGCATCGAGCGCTATTCGGCGCAGGGCGAATTGATCGATACCGTGGCCATGCCTTGTTCGAACATCACCAAGATCGCTTTCGGCGGCCATGACCTGCGCACGGTGTTCGTCACCACCGCGCGCAAGGGTTTGTCCGAGGAGGAGCTGGCCGCCCAACCGCTGGCCGGCGGCTTGTTCCGCTTCCGCGTGCCTACCCCCGGACAGATCCAGCATCAGTTCTAAAATGGGTTTTCACACCCATGAAATCGTTTTCATATTATAGTAACGAAAAAGTATCAGTAAAAGTAGCACCGGTAAAACCAACTAAAAACATTTGGAGACGCAGCACATGAAAAGTAACCGCAGGCAGTTCCTGTCCTCGATGACCGGCGTCGCCGGCCTGTCCGTGATGTCGGCGCCGATGGCGTTGGCGGCGGCCGCGCAGGCGCCTTACAAGAATCCTTCGCTGCCGCTGGAAAAGCGCGTGGACGATCTGCTGGGCCGCATGACGCTGGACGAGAAGATCGCCCAGCTGCAGTGCATCTGGCAAAAGAAAACCGAGATGCAGGACGCCGCCGGCGAGTTCTCCGCCGAGAAGGCCAAGAAGAACTACCCTAATGGCATGGGCATGCTGGGACGTCCTTCCGACCGTCAGCTCGGCCAGGCGGCCGGCGCCGGCGACACCGGCGAAAAGGCCAACCGCAATGCGCTGGAGACGGCGAACTACGTCAACGCGGCGCAAAAATGGGCGGTCGAGCAGACCCGCCTTGGCATTCCGATGCTGACGCACGAGGAGGCGCTGCACGGCTACGTGGCGCGCGACGCCACCAGCTTCCCGCAGGCGATCGGCCTGGCGTCGTCGTTCGACCCGGAGATGGTCGAGAAGATTTTCAGCGTGGCGGCGCGGGAGATGCGTGTGCGCGGGGCCAATCTGGCGCTGGCGCCGGTGGTCGACGTGGCGCGCGAGCCGCGCTGGGGACGCATCGAGGAGACCTACGGCGAAGACCCGTACCTGTGCGGCGAGATGGGCAAGGCGGCGGTGATCGGCTTCGCCGGCAAGGACAAGATTCTGGCCAAGGACAAGGTCTTCGTCACGCTCAAGCACATGACGGGCCACGGCCAGCCGGAGAGCGGCACCAACATCGGCCCGGCCGAAATCAGCGAGCGCACCTTGCGCGAGGATTTCTTCCCGCCGTTCGAAAAACTGATCAAGGAAACCAACGTCGGCGCGGTCATGCCGTCGTATAACGAGATCGGCGGCATCCCTTCGCACGCCAACCACTGGCTGCTGCACAAGGTGCTGCGTGAGGAGTGGGGCTTCAAGGGGCTGACGGTGTCCGATTATTTCGGCATCAAGGAACTGGTCACGCGCCACAAGCTGGCCGTTGATTCGAAAGAGGCGGGCTTGTTGGCATTCAAGGCCGGCGTTGATGTCGAAACCCCGGACGGCGAGGGCTATCTGGCGCTGGCGGCGCTGGTGAAGGAAAAGCGCATCAGCGAAAAAGAGATCGATGTCGTGGTGCGCCGCGTGCTGACCTTGAAGTTCCAGGCCGGCCTGTTCGAGCAGCCTTACGTCGACGCCAAGGTGGCCGACAGCCTGACCGCGACGCCGGACGCGATCGCGCTGGCGCGCCTGTCGGCGACGCGCACGCCTGTGCTGCTGAAGAACGACAAGGGCCTGCTGCCGCTGAACGCCAAGAAGGTCGGCAAGGTGCTGCTGCTCGGTACCCACGCCAAGGATACGCCGATCGGCGGTTACTCCGATATACCGCGCCATGTGGTATCGATCTACGACGGCCTGCTGGCCGAGAGCAAGGCGCAGGGCTTCGAGCTGGCGTATTCGGAAGGCGTGCGCATCACCGAGGAGCGCATCTGGGGCAAGGATGAGATCAAGTTCGTCAAGCCTGAGGTCAACGCGAAGCTGATCGCCGACGCGGTGCAAGCGGCGAAATCGGCCGATACCATCATCATGGTCCTGGGCGACAACGAGCAGACCAGCCGCGAGGCCTGGGCCGACGAGCATTTGGGCGACCGCGCGAGCCTGGATTTGATGGGCCAGCAGAACGATCTGGCGGCGGCGATCTTCGCGCTGGGTAAGCCGACCGTCGTGTTCCTGCTGAACGGCCGTCCGCTGTCGGTCAACCTTCTGGCGGAGAAGGCCGATGCGCTGATCGAAGGCTGGTACATGGGACAGGAGACCGGCCATGCCGCCGCCGACCTGCTATTCGGCCGCGCCAACCCTGGTGGCAAGCTGCCGGTGTCGATCGCGCGCAACGTCGGCCAGTTGCCGGTGTTTTACAATCACAAGCCGTCGGCGCGCCGTGGGTATATCGATGGCAGCACCAAGCCTTTGTATCCGTTCGGCTTTGGACTGAGTTACACGACGTTCGATATCTCGGCGCCGCGTTTGACCAAGGCGTCGATCGGCATCGCCGGCTCGACGTCGGTGCAGGTCGATGTGACCAATACCGGCAAGCTGGCGGGCGACGAGGTTGTGCAGATTTATATTCGGGATGACGTCAGTTCGGCGACGCGCGCGGTGTTGGAATTGAAGGCGTTCAAGCGTGTGACGTTGCAGCCGGGCGAGAAGCGCACGCTGACGTTCGATATCAAACCGTCGGATCTGTGGTTCTTTAATGCGCAGATGAAGCGTGTGGTGGAGCCGGGTAGTTTTACCATCCACGCCGGTCCGGATAGCGTGAAGTTGAAGTCGGTGAAGTTGATGGTGGGGTAAAGAAGGGAAGGTGGCGGATTAGCGCGAAGCGCGTAATCCGCCGTCTCGGCTTACCGGTAACGGTACAATTTCACCCTCTGCATCGTGAAGTCCCCCGTCACCAGCATGATCTGCCGGCCCTGGTGGATCTCGTCGCCATTGAGCCAGCGTCCGTCTTTCCACTTGCCGTTCTCGTAGGTCCCTTCGGTCACCTTCTCCAGTCCGACCAGATCTCCCGCGCCGGTGGCGTCGGTGAACTTCACCGTCAGCCCTTTACCCGCCAGCAGGAACTCGTCGTCCGACAGTTTGATGATCAAACCGCCGCAACCCTCCAGATCCTTGCTGTCCGTCTTGGCCCAAGGGTTGCTGAAGCTGACCTGCAAGTTAAAGCCGCCCATCGTCACTTGCTGCGGCGAAGCGTCCACCACGCCGTCATACGACACCTTGGCCTTGAAGCCGCGCATATTGCCGCTGCCTTGTACCTGGTTGATCAAAGGCGTCAACTGGCGCAGCAGGCGATACGCCTTCGGCAGCGGATCGGCAGGCTCGCTGTCCTCGACGCCGAACGGCGAGAAGCCGAACGCGTCGAACTCGCCGATCGCGTAGAAAGCCTTGGCCGCCGCGTCATGCCGGCCGGCGTTGTCGGCCTCCGGCACGAACAGCGGATTGTCCGCCCGCTTGAACTGCGGCGCCCATTCGGTGAAGTTGGGGAAGTAGGTGTCGATCGCCAGCACGTCGATCGACGGCGCGCCGGCCTTCCAGATGTCGAACAGGTGCGGCAGCGGTCCGGCACTCGGATACTCGCCCGGCTTCTTGCCGGGGCGATTCAGCGCCGCGTTGACGTACATCGGCAGCGGATAGGCCGCCTTGCCGGCGGCCGTCATGGTTTCCACAAAGGTGGCGTAGCCCCAGGCCTGGAACACCTCCTCGGCGGCCACCGACGTGCCGAACACCTCGGCCCAGGTGCCGCTGCTGCGGTGGCCGTTGGCCGCCCAAAGCGCCTGCACCGACGGATGCAGCCTGGCGCGATTGGCGCCCAGGTAGTCGGTCAAGGCCTTGGGCACCTGGCCGGCGATGGCGGCGTTGGCCAGCGGGCTGTAGTCGCGCACATCCGGCAGCATGCCGATCTCGTTTTCCACCTGCACCATGACGACGGTGCGCTCGGTGTCGACCTGTTTCAGGTGCGCCAGCAGCGCGCGGTAGGCGGCGGTGTCGGCGGCCAGCGTCTTGGGACTGAAAGGCGTGAGCACCTCCTGCGGCACGCCGTTGCGGGCGAGCGAGCGCGGGAAACGCTGGGCGTCGCGCTTGACCCACGGCGGCACGTAGGTCGACATTGAATTCTTCCAGGCGCCGAACCACAGCAGGATCAGCTTCTTGTCGTTCGCGCGCGCCTGTTTGAGCATTCCATCGAGGACGGTGAAATCGAAGCGTCCCTCGACCGGCTCGATCTGGTCCCACTGCACCGGCGCCAGCACGGTGTTCAGCTCCGCGCCCTTGAGCGCCGGCCAGAGTTTGTTCAGGTACGGCAGGTGAGAGGCCGAGGAATTATGCAGTTCGCCGCCGAGGACGAGGAAGGGCTGGTCGTTGACCATCAATTGCGTGGCCGTGCCTTGCTTGCGCAGGTAAGGGACGGAATTGGCCGCCAGCGCCGCGCCACCCTCCAGCAGAAACAGCGCGAAGGCGCAGGTTAGCGCGGCGCGTCGTGTCGGTGCTCGCATGGTGCTCCTAAAAATCCAGTTAAAAAAACACCGTCCCCGCAAGGCGACGGTGTACAAACTGCCCCGGGGGATGGGGCAGGAGAGCTAGAACCCATTACAGAAAAAATGCCACAAAATCTGTTCAATGATTGCGCGACCATTTCAGTGTAGGTTCGACCCCCGGGGGTTGTCAATATAAAGTTGTCAAAAAATGTTAGGCGCAAACATTTTGAGGTTGGGGATGGCTTATTTGACGAAATTGTCCTTGATCATGTCCACCACATCGCCGCCGCGCCCGCTCAGCACGGCCTTGACCGAGTACAGCGCGGTGCCCAGCACCTGGGACGCTTGTATATTCGGCGGCATCACCAACTCGAAGCGGTCGGTGGTGACGTCAAGCAGCGCCGGGCCCGGGTGCGCCAGCCATGCCTGGACCTCGGCTTCCAGCTCGGCAGCCGATTCTACGCGGCGGCCGTAGATGCCGATCGCCTCCGCGACGGCGGCGAAGTTCGGGTTTTTCAGTTCGGTGTAGGCGTCCAGCAGGCCTTCGACCTTTTGTTCCAGTTCGACGAAGCCCAGCGAACCGTTGTTGTAGACGGCGACCTTGATGGCGATATTCTCCTGTACCGCCGTGATCAAGTCCCCCATCATCATCGTCAGGCCGCCGTCGCCGGACAGCGAGATCACCTGGCGCTGCGGGAAGGCTTTTTTAGCGCCCAGCGCCTGCGGCATGGCGTTCGCCATGGTGCCGTGGGTCAGGCTGACCAGGGTGCGGCGTTTGCCCGTGGCGCGCGTATGGCGCAGCACCCATACCATCGGCGAGCCGCCGTCGGCGGTGAAGATGGCGTCGTCGTCGGCGTGCTTGTCGATCATCGCCGTCAGGTATTGCGGGCGGATCGTGCCGCCGTCGCCCGGCGTGGCGCGCTCGTTCAGATGCTCGACGGCTTTCTGGTGGCGCTCGACGCAATGGTCGAGGAACTCGCGGTCGCCGCGTATCTGCACGCGCGGCAGCAGCACCGCCAAAGTGGTGGCGATGTCGCCGACGGCGCCCACTTCGACCGGGTGGCGCCTTCCCAGGTGGGTCGGATCGATGTCGATCTGGATGATGCGCGCGTGCGCCGGGTAGTACTGGCGCCAGGCGAAGTCGCATCCGAGCAGGAGCAGGGTGTCGCACTCGGTCACCGCGTGGTAGCCGGAGTCGATGCCGAAGATGCCGGTCATGCCGACGTTGTACGGGTTGTTGTACTCGACAAAATCCTTAGCGCGCGAGGTGTGGGCGATCGGCGCCTTGATACGCTCGGCCAGCGCCATCAGCGGCCCGTGTGCGCCTTCGCAACCGGAACCGGCGTAGATCGCGATCTTCTTGCCGTCGTTGATGATTTCGGCGATGCGGTTCATTTCGGTGTCCGATGGGCGGGTTTGCGGCTGCGGCAGGTGGACGGTGAAATGCGGCTCGTCGACCGCCGCTTCCTTGGACAGGTCGACCGGCAGGATGATCACGGCCACGCCGCCCTTGGTCATCGCCGCTTGCGCCGCCATGGCGGTGATGCGCCTGGCGTGTGCGGGCGTGCGGATTTCCTGGCAAAACACGCTGCAATGGTCGTAGATAGGCTTGTAGTCTACCTCCTGGGGGAAGTCGGTCCCCAACTCGTCGCGGGTGATCTGGCTGGCGATCAGCACCACCGGCGAGCGGTTGCGGTGCGCTTCGAACAAGCCGTTGATGAAGTGCAGGCTGCCGGGCCCGCAGGAGCCGGCACACAAGGTCAGCCGGTTGGCGACGATGGCCTCGGCGCCGGCGGCGAAACCGCCGGCCTCCTCATGACGCACATGCACCCACTCGATCTCGCTGCGGCGGATGGCGTCGGTGACGTAGTTCAGCGAATCGCCGGGAATGCCCCAGCAATGTTTGGCCCCGGCTTGCTGCAGGGTTTCGACGACGACTTCGGCGACTGTTTTTGCCATGATTGAATTCCTGTTCGATGATTGGATCCGTGCAGTTTATCGTTGGTAACGGGGAGGGAGCGCACGCGTCTTTGATGTCTTGGCGGCAGGCAACGAGGGAGTCCGCCGTGAGGGAAGAAGCCCAGCCGGATGCATTCCGGTTGGCGATCCCGTACGTTGCCGTACATACTAATTCCCCGGAATCGACAATGCTGGGATTAAATTGTTATAGGAACGTTTTATGGCCAAGCACCGCACTTCAAGCCCCGGCGAACAGACCCGCGCCGCCATCGAGACCGCGGATTCGGGCTACGTCCGCGTGCGCGGCGCGCGCGAGCACAATCTTCAGAATGTCGATGTCGACATCCCGCGCAACGCGCTGGTGGTGTTCACCGGCGTATCCGGCTCCGGCAAATCGTCGCTCGCTTTCGGCACCCTGTATGCGGAGGCGCAGCGGCGCTATCTGGAGTCGGTGTCGCCCTATGCGCGGCGCCTGTTCCACCAGATGGCGGTGCCGGAGGTCGACGCCATCGATGGCCTGCCGCCGGCGGTGGCGCTGCAGCAGCAGCGCGGCGCGCCGACGACCCGTTCATCGGTCGGTAGTGTCAGCACTTTGTCGAATTCGCTGCGCATGCTGTACTCGCGCGCGGGCGACTATCCGCCCGGCCAGGAGCTGCTGTATGCGGAATCGTTCTCGCCCAATACTCCCCAGGGCGCGTGTCCGCAGTGCCATGGGCTGGGCAGGGTGTACGAGGCGACAGAGCGTTCGATGGTGCCGGACGACAGCCTGACGATACGCGAGCGCGCGGTGGCCGCATGGCCGACCGCCTGGCACGGACAGAATCTGCGCGATATCCTGGTGACGCTCGGCTATGACGTCGATACGCCGTGGCGCGAGCTGCCGAGGAAGCAGCGCGACTGGATTCTGTTCACAGACGAACAACCCACCGTGCCGGTGTACGCCGGCCTGACACCGGCCGAGGCGCGGCGCGCGCACAAGCGCAAGGAGACACCGAGCTACCAGGGCACCTTCACCGGCGCGCGCAAATATGTGCTGCAGACGTTCGCGGGCACCGAAAGCGCGATCATGAAGAAGCGCGTGTCGCAGTACCTGGTCGGCATGGATTGCCCGACCTGCGAGGGCAGGCGGCTGCGGAGGGAATCGCTGTCGGTAACGTTCTGCGGCCACGATATCACCGAGATCGGGCGCCTGCCTTTGCAGCGGCTGGCGCAGTTGCTGGCCCCTTACGCGGAAGGGAAACCGCCGGCCGCCAGGACCAAGGCCAAGGCGAAGGACGCCGAGCGCCATCCGGAGAAAGCGATTGTCACGCAGCGCATCGCCGAGGATCTGGTGGCGCGGCTCGCCGTGCTGCTGGACCTTGGGTTGGGGTACTTGAGCCTCGAACGCGGAACGCCGACGTTGTCGCCGGGCGAACTGCAACGGCTTCGGTTGGCGACGCAGGTCCGTTCCAGCTTGTTCGGCGTGGTCTATGTGCTGGACGAACCTTCGGCGGGCCTGCATCCGGTCGATACCGAGGCGCTGTTGCGGGCATTGGACCGCCTCAAAGCGGCGGGCAATTCGCTGTTCGTCGTCGAGCATGCGCTGGATGTGATACGGCACGCCGACTGGATCGTCGATGTCGGACCGAAGGCCGGGCAGCAGGGTGGCCGCATACTGTATAGCGGCGCGCCGGATGGACTTGCCGACGTGGCCGAGTCGCGCACCGCGAGGTATTTGTTCGAGCGCGTCGAACGTTCGTCGCGCACGATTCGCGCGCCGTCCGACTGGTTGCGGTTGCGCGGTGTCGAGCGCAATAACCTGCATGGCGTGGACGCCGATTTCCCCCTGGGTGTGTTGACCAGCGTGAGCGGCGTTTCCGGCTCCGGAAAGTCCAGCCTCGTGAGTCAGGCGCTGGTTCAGCTGGTGCTGGCGCAGTTGGGACAAAGCGTGGCGGCCAGCGAGACCGATACCGATTTGGTCGAGGCGGCGCTGGACGATACGGGCGGCGGCGATGTGCGCGGCCGCATCGTCGATGGCATGCATGGCGTGCGGCGCCTGGTGCAGGTCGACCAGCGGCCTATCGGAAGGACGCCGCGTTCCAACCTGGCCACTTATACCGGGTTGTTCGATCATGTGCGCAAGCTGTTTGCGGCCACCAGGGCGGCGCGCGCGCGGCACTACGACGCGGGGCGGTTCTCGTTCAATGTCGCCAAGGGCCGTTGTCCGAACTGCGCGGGCGAGGGGTTTGTCATGGTCGAATTGCTGTTCCTGCCGAGCGTCTACGCGCCTTGTCCGGAATGCGAGGGCGCGCGCTACAACCCGGATACCTTGGCGGTGCGCTACCGCGACCGCAATATCGCCGAGGTGCTGCGGATGACGGTGGACGCGGCGTGGGAATTCTTCGCCGAAGAGGCGCCGCTGCGGCATGCGCTGGATGTGCTGCGGGCGGTGGGACTGGGCTATCTGCGGCTCGGGCAGCCGGCCACGGAGTTGTCCGGCGGCGAGGCGCAGCGCATCAAGCTGGCCACCGAGTTGCAGCGCGCCAGCCGTGGCGACACCCTGTACCTGCTCGACGAGCCGACCACGGGTTTGCATCCGTCCGACATCGAATTGCTGATGACGCAGCTGCACGGCTTGGTGGATGCCGGCAACACCGTGGTGGTGGTCGAGCACAACATGCAGGTGTTGGCCGACAGCGATTGGGTGATCGACGTCGGCCCAGGCGCCGGCGAGGAGGGCGGTGCGATCGTCTCGGCGGGCCCGCCGGACCAGTTGGCGAAGGACAAGCGCAGCCGCACGGCGCCATACTTGGCCCGGGCGCTCGTGGGCGGGCGGAGGGCCCCGCCCGCTAATCTACCCCACGCGCCGGAGTGAGCAGCAACGATGTGCAGTTGCCCGCCCGGCAGCCGTAAGCGAGTATCTGCCCACGGTCGTTGATGTCCCACGCGGTCTCGACGACCCAGCCCGACGCCGGGGCGATCAGGGAATTGAGGTCCCGCATGATGCCGCCGCTGTAGATGAAGGCGTGGCTCGCGGCCGAGGAGTCGGCGAGTTGCGACACCCCCACGATCTGGTCGTGGGCGTTGATGCCTTGGGCGATGCTGAAGGAACCGCCCAGCGTGCCGAGATCCTGCATCACGCCGTTGGCGTAGAGGAAGGCATGCATGGAGTCATCGTTTCTCTGGGCGTGACCGACGACGTGGCCGCGGTCGTTGTTCGCAAAGGCAATGCTGGTAGCGCCGCCCAGTGTCCCGAGATCCAACATGTTGTTACCATCATGCAGGAAGGCGTGCACGGCGCCGTCGCCCGTGAGCGAATAGCCGGCGACCTCGCCACGGGCGTTGATATCGGTTCCGGCAGTGAAAATGCCGCCAAGCGTGCCCAGATCCCTCATGACGCCGCGCGTGTAACGGTAGGCACGCTGCAAGTCGTCGCCGGTGGCTGCGGTGCCGGCGATTTGTCCGGCGTTGTTGATGCCTTGCGCGTCGGCACAGCAGCCCCCCAGCGTGCCGATGTCGCGCATGGTGCCATCCGAATGGAGAAACGCGCGCGGCTCCCCTGCGCTGTTGTACGAGGCCCCCACCACCTGGCCCCGTTCGTTCACGTCGGCCGAGTAGCTGTAGTCGCCGCCCAGGGTGCCCAGCAGGGCGACATTGCCCCGATCGTACAACACCGCCTGGGTGAACCCGCCGACGGACATGTTGCCGGCGATCTGGGTTCTGTTGTTGAGCGAGGTCGCAAAGATATTTTCCGATGTGCCACACACCACGGTGATATCGTAGCGGTTCTGGGCCTGCGTGGCCCCGGCCAGCAGCATGAGCATCGTTAGCCGCCACAGCGGGCGCATTTTGTTGGACAAGTAAGCCATGGTGTTTTCTCCGGTGGAGGGGAATGGGTCAGCCGGGAGTCCGGAGGACCGGTGGGGCACGTTGCATCGATAGCGACATCGCCAGGACCGCCAGGCCGCATAGCAGCGTGGCCCAGACCGACAATTCGGGCACCGCCGTGACGGCGAGGTCCAGCCGGAGCGGCAGGCAGTCGCCGGCGCGGCAGCCCGTGGCGGCGATCTGGCCGTGGTCATTGATGCCGTAAGCGAAATGGATGGTCCAGCCGGAGGCAGGATCGATCAGCGAGTTCAGGTCCGCCATGTTGCCGTCGGCGTAAAGAAACGCGTGCGAGCCGGCGTCGCCGAGTATGTTCGAGGAGCCGACCACATGATTGCTGTTGTTGATGCCGTTGGCGAAACTGTAGGTACCGCCCAGGGTACCCAGATCGTGCATGACGCCGCCGGCATAGAGGAAAGCATGGTCGGCGGCATTGTTGGTGGTGGCGGCATAGCCGACCGCGTGGCCGGCGTCGTTCACGCCCCACGCCGCGCTGTAGTTGCCGCCGAAGGTACCCAGGTCGCGCATGCCGCCGTCGTCGTACATGAAGGCGTGCGTCCAGCGAAATTCGTCACTGACGGAGGCGCTGCCGACGACATGGCCGTGGCGGTTGATGTCGGAGGCGCCGCTGACGCTGCCGCCAAGCGTGCCGAGATCCTGCATGGTGCCGGAAGAATACCGGAATGCATGCCAATCGCCATCGCCGTTGGCGGAGCTGCCAACAATCTGTCCGGCGTTATTGATGCCCGAGGCCTGCGCTTCGATACCGCCCAAGGTGCCAAGGTCGCTCATGCCGCCATTCGAATAGAGATAAGCACGGCGCCGCCCATCGGCGATGGTCGACATGCCGACAACCTGCCCATGGTCGTTGATGTCCATACCCGTGCTTTCGGTGCCGCCCAGCGTCCCGAGCCGCGAGAACGTACCGTCCGCGTAAAGAAATGCTTCGGGTGTGCCGAAAGTGTCGTGGACCGAGCCGGTGATCTGTCCGCCGTTGTTGATCGAATGGCCATCGGTGCGCAGGCCGCCAATTTCGACCACGTTGTAACGGAAGGCGGCCTGCGCGGCACCGGCTACGAACGAGAGACATAGCGACAGCAACAGCGGCGGCAAGCAAATATTTCTCGCGCGTTTCATGATATTCTCCGTCGGATTGATCAGGCCAGCCGTACCAGCCTAATGGCTCACGCCGGAAAGCGTCTGCGGCAGATCAAACGAGCGATAGAGCCCGCCGTTGCCGGTTCGCGGCGTTGCGTGGAACTTTTCGCCAGGGATATCTACAGCAAGGTGACATCGTCGCTGAGCTCGTTAGGATTGCCATCGGCGGCGGGTAGATGCCGGTGCAATTCCCGGGAAACGGCGGCGATGCCGGCCAGGGCGCCGGCTTCATATCGTCCGTGGCCGAACGCGTCCTGCATGGCCTGCGCGATGCGGGCCCAGGTGCCGTCGGCGGTGCGCAGATTGATGCCACGGTCGGCAACGATTTCGATGGCGTGGTCTGCCAGCAAAACGTAGATCAGCACGCCGCTGTTGTCCTCGGTGTCCCAGACGCCCAACGCGGCGAAGAGCTCCAATGCCCGCGCCCGCGCGCCCATGCCACGCAGAACTTGTTGCGGCGACAGCGACGCCTCGATGGCGAAGCGGATTTCGCCCCGGTGCGTGGTTTCGGCGTGCGCGATTGCTTGCGTGATGGCGGCGATACATGATGGCGGGAAGCGGCGCCTGACGGCGGCGCGGGTGGTCAACAGATGGTCGGCCAGGCGCGTGAGCATCATCGCTACCACCGTCCCGAAGCGCCGCCGCCGCCGAAACTGCCGCCCCCACCGCCCCAGACACCGCCGCCCAAGCCGCCACCGTTCGAGCCGGCACGCCCAAGACCGCCGCCAAGATACATGCCCGGCAGCGCCGAACGCCCGCCACTCATCAGCGTGAACAGAAAACCCACCGCGCCGGCGATGATCGCGATCAAGGCGGTTCCGGCCAGCAGCCAAGCCACGCCGGCGAGCAGTCCGCCCGTCAGCATGGCGCCGGGTATTCGTCCCACCATGGCGCGCATGATGCCGCCCAGCACCAATGCCGCCAGCAGCAGTGCGGGCAGCATGGCCGGCAGCGGGGAGCCTGCCGCCGACCTCGCTCCAGGCTGGGCGCGCGGCGCGGGTAGCGGCTCGCCTTCGATGACCCTGATCATGCCGTCCACGCCGGCTTCGATGCCGCCGGCGAAGTCACCCCGCCGGAATCGCGGCACGATGATTTCATCGATGATGCGTTTGCTGGTGGCATCGTTAAGCGCGCCTTCCAGGCCGTAGCCGACCTCGATGCGCAAGGTACGGTCGTCCTTGGCGACAATCAGGATGGCGCCGTCATCGACGTTGGCGCGGCCGATCCGCCATTGCTCGGCCACGCGAATGGCGTATTGGTCTATCCCCTCCGGCTGTGTCGTCGGGACGATCAAGACGGCGATCTGGCTACCTTTGCGATTCTCGAATGCGCGTAGTCTGGCCTCCAGCCGCGCCGACTGCTCAACGTTCAAGGTGGCGGTCAGGTCGGTGACGGGCCGGGTCAACTGAGGAATTTGCGCCAGCGTGTTCTGTGCGAAGGCCTGGGCGAACATCAGCAGGGCAATCAATATCGATAGCGCCAATGCCTGCCACAGCAAAAACCTGGTCCGGACGCGCCACGGCGCACGCGGCCCCATGTCACTGTTCCCGTGGCGCTTTGGGCGCGGATTCGAAGTTCACCGTGGGCGCCTCTGCGACCGCTTTTTCGTTGGCGACGGTGAAGTTGGGCTTGACCTCGTAGCCGAACGCCATCGCGGTGAGGTTGCTGGGGAAGGAACGTACGGTGACATTGTAGTCGTGTACGGCTTGTATATAGCGGTTGCGCGCGACGGTGATGCGGTTTTCCGTGCCTTCGAGCTGCGCTTGCAGGTCGCGGAAGTTGGCGTCGGCCTTTAGTTGCGGATAGCTTTCGCTGACCGCCAGCAGCCGGGACAACGCGCCAGACAAGGCGCCCTGCGCCGCCTGGAAGCGTGCGAACGCGGCCGGGTCGTCGAGCACCTCCGGCGCGATCTGTACCGACGTCGCCTGCGCGCGCGCCGTTGTGACCTCGTTCAACACCTCGCGCTCGTGCGAGGCATAGCCTTTGACGGTGTTGACCAGATTGGGCACCAGGTCCGCCCGCCGCTGGTACTGGTTAACCACCTCGGACCAACCGGCCTTGACTTGCTCGTCCTTCGATTGCAGCGTGTTATAACCGCAACCGCTCAGGGTGAACGTCAGCAACAGGATCGCTAGAACTCGCATGACACCTCCGTAACCATGCGAATACTATAGTTGTCCAGCCCGCCGCTGACGTTTGATCAATATCAAACATGACCGGATCCGGACAGCCGGCCCCGGTGAAGACGTCACTCGCAGCTGAAGCTGGCGGCGTCCTCGATATTGCCGGCTTTGTACCTGGCCGCCTTTGGATACGGGCACAGCGGACGGGTGCGGTTCGGCGACCAGCTGGCCGGAATATCGCCATTGACGCCACCGGCGTTGCCGGCGCCGCGCACGCTGGCGATGACGTTGTCCGGCGCCTGGCCGCGTTCAACCCAGGCGACCAGCGGCGTGAGCATGTCGAACTGTTCCGCCGACGGTCCGCCGGCGCAGTGGTTCATGCCGGGCACGCGGAAGAAGCGCGCGAAGTTCGAGGCGTCGCCGCCGTTGGCCGCGCGCAAGCCGTCATACCAGGCGGTGGTGTCGTCGCTGGAGAAGATCGGATCGGCGGTGCCGTGGTACACCATCATCTTGCCGCCACGGTTCTTCAAGGTGCCGAGGTTGGTCGGGTTCGGTGGCAGCATGAACGACAGCGCGCTTTCGGTATAGACGGAGGTGGTGGCGCCGACCCGGGCCAGCATGCTGTCGACATTGCCGGTCAGCGCGAACTGCGGCCCGTTGAAAGTTGCCAGGTTTTCCGGAGGTGCCTGCCAGATCAGTCCAACGGCGCCGGAATCGCGGGTCAGCGGGCTGTTGAACTTCCAGTCGGCCCAGCCGCCCGTCGAGATGCCGGCGTCGTAAGGCCAGCTGGAATAGAACTTCGTACCGGCGCTGGTGGTCGCGCCCGAGAACAGGCCGCCGATGGTGGTTTTCTGCGCCGCGCTCAGGCAACTGCCGTCGCGCGCGCCAGTGCAGGTCGGCACGTCCCGATTGAGGTCGAACGCCGCCTGGCAGGCTTGCGTATTTTGAACCAGGCCATCGGTGGCGCCGTCCAGCGCGTCGCATTTGGCCAATACGGCGTTCTCGACGGTGGTACGTTCGGCCTTGGTGAAGCCTGTCGACAAGTCGCCCGGCGTCGTCGCCAGCGCATTGTAGGCCTGCCCGCCGGCGATATTGGCGATCGCCGCCAGCGGCAGGCGGAAGCCTGGATTGCCGACCAGGAAGCCGTCGTATTGATCGGCGATGCGCGCCGCCGCCACCATCGCGTGGCGGCCGCCGTTCGAGCAGCCGCCGAAGTAGGAGCGCGCCGGCGCCTTGCCGTAGGCGATCTGGATCAGGTTCTTGGCCATCGGCGTCAGCTTGCCGGCGGCCTGGTAACCGTAGTCGAGCCGCGCTTGCGGATCGATGCCGAAGGCGGGATTGGGCGCGCCGTGGCCGGCGTCGGAACTGATGACGGCGAAGCCCATATTGAGCGCGTTATCCAGCGGACCGCCACCGCCGACCTGGCCCGTGGCCGGCACGATCGAACCGTCCAGACCGCCGTTGCCTTGATAGAAGAAGCGGCCGTTCCAGTTCAGCGGTAGGCGCATTTCGAAGCCGATCGCATAGCGGGCGCCATCGACGGTGCTGACGCGGTCGAACATGCGGCCGGTCACCTGGCAATGGGCCGGGACGGGTTTGCCGGCGACGCGCAATGTGTCGGCGGCGATGCTGTTGGCGGCCGTGATGGTGGTGTTGGCGAGCTGGATTCTGGTGACCAGATCGGTGCAGGACGGCAGCGCCGCGCCGGTGGCCGCCGCCAGGCGGGGCAGGCCGGTGCTGTCGACGCTGTCGCCGCCGCCGGCGCAAGCGCTCAGCAGCAATGCCGCCGCGAGCGCGGTGGCGAGTGGAACCGTCGGTGGCGTGGATGGGTTGGTGTCGCGGCTTTTCATGCGAGTTGTCTCCTCTGTTCTTGCAAAGCGATGGACGTGCCGGCCCCGCGCGGCGTTCTGATGGCTGCGTCGGGGCCCGCTTGGGGGTATTGCGGGGTGTTGCGGGGTAAGACTGCGGGTAAGCTGAACGCTAGTTCGGCATCACGTCCTTGAGCGTGCTGATCGGCTGGTTGACCAGCTTGCCGTTGACCTTCCTGACTTCGCGGACGTACATGTTCTGCACGATATCGCGCGAGGCCGGATCGATGCTGATCGGGCCGCGCGGGCTGTCGAGCTTCATGCCGGACAGCACCTTCATGGCGGTATCGCCCGTGACCGTGCCGTTCAGCTTGCGAATGGTTTCGTACAGCATGGCCATCGTGTCGTAGGCCGCCACGGTGACGAAGGTCGGCGGACGGGCGTTCGGCAGGGCGGCGGCGTAGGCGGCCAGGAAGGACTTGTTGGCCGGGTTGTCGAGCGCCGTCGAGTAGTTCAGCACCGTAATGGCACCGAGCGCGCGGTCGCCCAGCGCCTCCAGGGTCGGATGGTCGCTGGTCATGTCGCCCACGCCCAGGAACTTGATGCCAGCCTTGTCCAGGCCCTTGTCGCTGAAGGCCTTGAGCAGGGCGGTGCCGTCTTCGGCGCCCGGGGCGAAGAAGAACAGCGCGTCCGGCTTCTCGTCCTTGATACGCTGGATGAACGGCGAGTAGTCGGGATTGGCCAGCGGCACGCGCGACGAGCCAACCAGCTTGCCGCCGCCGGCGGTGAAGCCCTTGCCGAAGCGCGCCTCGGCGTCGATGCCGGTGCTGTAATCGCTCACCAGCGTGTACACCTTGCCGACCTTGTTCTGGGCGGTCCAGGTGCCGAAAGGCTCGGTCATCTGCTGCATCGTCATGCTGGTGCGCAGCATGTACGGCGACTTGGCGGTGATGCCGGTGGTGACCGCGTTCATGACGATCATCGGGATTTTGGCCTGGGTGGCGATCGGCGCCACCGCCAGCGCGCTAGGCGTCAGCGAAAAGCCGATCAGGAAGCTGACCTTGTCGCGCGAGATCAATTCCTGGGCCGCGCGCTTGGACATGTCGGCGTTGGTGCCGCCGTCGTCGCGGTAGATGATCTCGATCTTCTTGCCGGCGACAGTGGCGCCGTATTGCTGCATGTAGGTCTTGATGCCATCCTCGAACGGCTTGCCGGTGTTGGCGAAAGGTCCGGTCAGCGCGGCGATGACGCCGACTTTGATCGTGTCCTGCGCCTGCGCCTGCGCCATGCCGATGTTCATGCCGATTAGGGCTACGCTGACGACCAGGCCGATGTTGGCCAGTTTTTTAAGTTTCATTGCTTGTCTCCGTCTTTTTTAGTTTATGCCGCGATGATTACTTGTGGATCGGTGCCTTCATACAGTGCTTCGACGACGGCCGCCCGCCGCGTCAGTACCGCCGACTGGTTGATCGAACCCTTGTCGGTCATCTCGCGATGATCGACGGACGGCGGTTCCGCTAATAACAGCAGCCGGTCGATGCGCATCGACGAACCGCTGGCGTCCTGGTTCAACAACTTGAGCAGGCGTTCGAACCAGGCCCGCACCGGCGCGCTGGCCAGCACTTCGGCGGCGCTGGCATCGGGACCCAGCTCCGACAGGACCTGGCAATGTTCCATGCGCGGGAACAGCAGCAGGCCGATGGCGTTGCGGTCGATGCCGGTGACCACCGCGTCGAGCACATACGGGGCGGCGGCGCTGATGACTTTGGCGCGCAGCGGACCGACGCTGACGAAGGTGCCGGTACTGAGCTTGAAGTCCTCCGCGATGCGGCCGTCGAACATGAAGCCCAGTTCCGGCTTTTCCGGATCGACGAAGCGCAGGGCGTCGCCGGTGCAGTAGTAGCCATCCTCGTCGAAGACGGCGGCGTTCAGGTCCGGCGCGCGCCAGTAACCGGGCATCACGTGCGGGCCGCTGAAGCGCGCTTCCAGCTTGTCGCCGAACGGCACCAGCTTGATCTTGCAGCCCGGCGCCGGCACGCCGACGTAGCCGGCCTTGATGATGGAGCCGGTGCCGAAGGTGCACGATGGCGACGTTTCCGTCATGCCCAGTCCCGTGATGATGCGCACCGACTCGCCGGTTTCGGCGATGGCGGCGTTGTCCAGCCTGTCCCACGCCGCCTGCGACAGGCCGGCACCCGCGCACAGGAACAGTTTGACGCGCGAGAAGAAGTTGGCGCTCAATTCGGCGTCGGTCTTCATGGCGTCGGTCAGCATCTCGAACCCTTTCGGGATATTGAAATACATCGTCGGCGCGATCTCGCGCAGGTTCCTCAAGGTGGTCGGGAAGTCGCGCGGGGTCGGCTTGCCGTCGTCCAGGTACAGGGTGCCGCCGTTATACAGCACGATGCCGACATTGTGGCTGCCGCCGAAGGTGTGGTTCCATGGCAGCCAGTCCAGCAGCACCGGCGGTTCGTCGCCCATGAACGGGAAGGTTTGCAGCAGCATCTGCTGGTTGCTGCACAACATACCGTGGGTGGTGGTGACGGCCTTCGGTTTTTTGATGGAACCGGAGGTGAACAGGAACTTGGCCACGGTGTCGACGCCGACGGCGGCATGCGCCGTTTCGACGGTCGACGGCGCGACGTCGAGCAGCGACTGGAAGCTGGTGGACTGGTGGTCGGGCACTTCGCCCCGGGCCAGTATCAGTTCCGCGTCGGCCGGCATCACCGCCTTGATGGCGCGGCTGTAGGCGGCGCCATCGCACGCGAACAGCGCGCCTGGCGTCAGCTTGGCCAGCATTTCGGACAGCTTGGTGAAATCGGTCGCCACCAGCGAGTACGAGGGCGACACCGGCGCATACGGAATGCCGGCGTACATGGCGCCCAGCGCGAGCTGGAAGTGTTCCAGGTCGTTACCGGACAGGATCACCAGCGGACGTTCGGCCGACAGGCCGCGATCGAGCAGCGCCTGGCCGATGCTGCGCGCGCGGCGCAGCACCTCGGCGTACGACAGCCGTATCCATCCGCCGTCGCCGTCCGCCGCGCGGCGCGCGACCAGGGTGCGCTCCGGGTGGGCGGCGGCGCCCGATTCCAGACGGTCGGTGAAGCGCGACGGGAACGCCTCCAGCGGCGTGACGGCGTCCACGTGCCACAGGCCGTCGACCTGATAGGCCGCGATCTGCGGATTGCCCAGTTTGACCGGGCGTCGCTTTGCCGTGCCGCTGGACTGCTCCGCGATCATCGATTGATTCATGCGGAGCTCCTGTCAGATCGGGTAGTGGCGCGACGTCGTCTGGATCGTGATCCAGCGCAGCTCCGTGAACTCGGCGATGGCCGCCTTGCCGCCGAAGCGCCCGTAACCGCTGCCCTTGACGCCGCCGAACGGCATCTGCGCCTCATCGTGCACGGTCGGACCGTTGATGTGGCAGATGCCCGATTCGATGCGGCGCGCGACGGCCATCGCGCGGCCTATGTCGCGGCTGAAGACCGCCGACGACAGGCCATATTCGCTGTCGTTGGCCAGCGCGATGGCCTCCTCGTCGGTGTCGAAGCGCAGGATCGAGACGATCGGTCCGAACGATTCCTCCTGGTAGACCTTCATTTCCGGCGTCACGCCGTCGACGATGGCCGGCTGCATGATGTTGCCGACCACTTCGGCCGAGCTTTGGGTGATCTTGGCGCCGCGATCGCGGGCGTCCTGCAGCATGGCGGCCACGCGGGTGGTGGCCGACGGATCGATCATGCCGGACAGCGGGGCGTCGCTTTGCGCCGCCCTCAATGTGGCGGTTTTGGCGGCCAGCTTTTCCAGGAAGGCCGGCGCCACTTTGTTGTCGACCAAAATCCGGTCGGCCGACATGCAGATCTGGCCCTGGTTGAAGAAGGCGCTGAACGCGGCCGCTTCGACGGCTTCGTCCAGGTCCGCGTCGTCCAGGATCAGCAGCGGGTTCTTGCCGCCCAGTTCCAGCAGCACGGGCTTCAGGTGGCGGGCGCAATGCTGGGCGATGATGCGTCCCACATTGGTCGAACCGGTGAAATTGACGCGGCGGACGGCCGGCGCGGCGATCAGGCGCTCCACCACTTGCGGCGCGTCCTGCGGCGCGTTGGTGAGGACGTTGACGACGCCCGGCGCGAAGCCGGCTTCCTCGAACACGGTGCCGATCAGGCGATGCAGCGCCGGGCACAATTCGGAAGCCTTCAGGATCACGGTGTTGCCGCAGGCGAGAGGCATAGCGATGGCGCGGGTGCCCAGGATGATCGGGGCGTTCCACGGCGCCAGGCCGACCACCACGCCGCACGCCTGGCGCAGACCCATGGCCATCGAGCCGGGGACGTCGGACGGAATGACCTCGCCGCTGATCTGGGTGGTCATCGACGCCGCCTCGCGCAGCATGTTCCCCGCGAGGGTCACGTTGAACTGGTACCACATCGGGCTGCCGCCCGCTTCGGCGACGCCGCGCGCGACGAATTCGGCGCGGTATTTTTCCATCGTGTCGGCGGCTTTGAGCAGCAGGGTGCGGCGGGCGCCGGGCGCCATCGCCGACCATGCGGGGAAGGCGTCCTGCGCGGCCTTCACGGCCAGGTCGACGTCGGCCAGTTGCGCGGCGGCGGCGCGGGTGACCACCTCGCCGGTGGCGGGGCTGCGCCGTTCGAAGGTGGCTTTGTCCTGGGCGGCGGCGCCTTGGCCGCCGATCAGCAGATCGGTATCAAACATGGTGGTCTCCTGTATTTTTGTTGTAGAGTTTAGCCGCGTTTGAAAGTCTGCAGACCTGGTTTGATCGTCTTATCGTCCAGGAACTGCTTGAGGCCTTGCGCGCGTCCTTTTTCCGGATCGCGGTAGTTGGACTGGTCGACCTTGGCGTACAGGTAGTCCTCGTTCTGGTCCCAATTGAGTTCGCGGCAGCGCTTGAAGCCGTTCTTGGCGATGCGCAGCACCGTCGGCGCCTTGGCCAGCAGTTTTTCGGCCAGCGCGACCACTTCGTCGCGCAGCTGGGCGCGCGGCACGCTCTTGTTGATCAGGCCCATGGCGGCCGCTTCCTGGCCGGTGAAGGTGTCGCCGGTCATGATGTAGTGCAGCGCCTGGCGGTGGCCCATGGTGTCGGCGACTGCTTTGCTGACCAGATTGCCGGGCGGGATGCCCCAGTTGATCTCGGACAGGCCGAACACCGCTTCGTCGGCGGCGATGGCCAGGTCGCAGGCGACCAGCGGCGAGAACGCGCCGCCGAAGCACCAGCCGTTGACCATGGCGATGGTCGGCTTGCTGTACATGCGCAGCAACTTCCATTGCCACTGCGAGCAGTCGCGGCGCAGGCGCTCCTGGAAAATCTCCGGCTTGCCGTCGTTTTCGCGGAAGTATTCTTTCAGGTCCATGCCGGCGGTCCAGGCGTCGCCGGCGCCGGTCAGCACGACCACTTGCGCTTCCTCGTCCAGTTCCAGCGTTTCCAGAACGTCGATCATCTCGCGGTTCAGGGTCGGGCTCATGGCGTTGCGCTTGTCCGGGCGGTTCAGGGTGATCCAGCCGATACCTTTTTCAACATCGACTTTGACGGTTTCCCAGCGGGCTTCATATTTGGACATACAATGTGTCTCCTTTTAGTTGGCTAATCTTTGGTTAGAGTTTGAATTTCATTATCAGGCCGCCTGATATGTGACTTATACTATACCCACCTCTTTTGTTTTACAAGAAAATTTTTATGGTCAAAGCAGATTTTTCCGATAGCACTAAACCATTGGGTTTGGCCTACCTGGTGGGGCGTCTCGATCACGTGTTGAACAAGCGCTTGCGCGATTGCTGCGCGCCGGCCGGCGTGACGGTGCCGCAGTACACGGCGTTGTCGGTGTTCCGGGCGCAGGGCGCGCTATCGAATGCGCAGCTGGCGGTGCGGACGATGGTGTCGCCGCAGTCGGCCAACGAGATGGTGAAGTCGATCGAGGCGAAGGGCTGGATCGAGCGCACGCCCGATCCGTCGCACGGCCGCATCATCCAGATCCAGCTGACCGACGCCGGGCACGCGATTCTGGCGCAATGCGACGGCAAGGTCAGGGAAGTCGAGATGCAGATGTTCCCCGACATGGATCACGAGGAACGGGTGCGATTACACGGACTGCTGAGAAGCGCCGTGCGCGCCCTCAGTTTAGAAGGCATCTGATCCGCCGAGGGATCACGTAGGGCGGATTAGCGGGCGAGGCCCGCCAATCCGCCCCGGGGGCCCTCCGAAGGAGGCGGCCTACCTGCCGGTAGGCCTTGAGAGCGAAGCGTAATCCGCCATTGACGAGCCGTCGGCGGCCATGACTAACGCCGCGGCCAAACAGTCTCCATCAACGGCTTGACGCTCAAGCCATGAACGACGATCGACAGCATGATGACGAACAGCGAAATGTGCGTCAGCCGCTGTGCCAGGTCCGGCGGCAAGCCCTGTTCGATCGCATACACCAGATAATAGATCGAGCCGATGCCGCGCACGCCGAACCACGCGGTCATCGAGCGCAGCCGCATGCTGGTGTCGCTGCCGGCCAGGCCGAGGAACACGCTGGCCGGCCGCGCGATGAAGAACAGGAAGGCGGCCATCCCGACGGCCTCCCAATCCATGTTATGCAGCGAGATCATACCGCCCAGTAGCAGCACCAGGGTCAGCTCCGACAGCCGCTCCAGGTGCTCCTTGAACACCAGCGACTCGGTGCTGACGGTCATCGGCACTTCATGCGTCTCGCTGGTCCTGGCGACCGCCGATTTCGCCACATCCTGTTCCAGCATGCCTTGCCGGTCCTTGGGCGCGCCTGCCAGCACCAACTCGGTCTGGCGCAGCGCCACGGCGGCGAAGAACACCGCCAGGAAGCCCCACGCGTGTATCAGGCTGGAGACGCCGTAGACCACGGCGATCAATCCCAGTCCCACCAGGTCGTCCATGATTTCATGCCGCGGCTTGACGATGCGCAGGCGCCAGCCGAGGCGCGCCGTCAGCGCGCCGCCCAGGTAGCCCACCGCGATCGCCGCGCCAGAGGCCCAGACCACGTCGACCAGGAACCAGCGCCAGTGCCAGGCGCCGGTGTCGTCGCCCATGCCCAGCATGGCAAGGCCGAGGAACACGAAGGGGAAGGCGCTGCCATCGTTCATGCCGGCTTCGCAGGTGAGCGTGAAACGCAGTTGGTCCTTGTCGCCGGCGTGGCGGACCTGGACGTCCGTGGCCAGCACAGGATCGGTTGGCGCCAGGATGCCTCCCAGCAGGATGCCGGCCCCCAGCGGCAGGCCGAGGACGAAGAAGGCGAAGGCCGCCACCAGCGCCACCGTCAACGTCATCGACACCCAGGCAAGGCGCAGCGGGGCGTCCCAGTGGCGCAGCTTGAACGGCACCGGCATCTTGATCCCCGCCGAGAACAGCGAAATCAGGATGGCGATCTCGGTCAACACCTCCAGCAGGTCCGATTGCAGCATCGGATCGAAATCCAGGATGTTGAACACCGTTGGTCCGAGCACGATGCCGAAGCCGAGATACACCATCGCCGACGTGAACGGCGAGCGCGAGATGGTGGTCGCGGCCAGGCCGCGCGCCAGCATCAGCAGGCCGACCAGCAGGAACCAGTGGTTGGTGTTCACGCGGTCTCCTTGGTGGCGGTGGAATCGCGGAGCTTCTTCACCGGGTCTGGTTGGGGAACTGGCGCAGGGTGTTCAACTCGCGGCCGGAGGTCATGAACTCGCCGTCGCCCCGGTAGTGCAGGGTCTTCGGCAGCTTGGGGAAGGTGGCCACATGCGCGCGCACGATCTCCCAGACGAACAGCGGATGGTTGGGATTCGGATGCGCGTTGGCGAGGCGGCATTCGAAGCTGGCGTAGCATTCGGCGACCAAGGGGGCGGCGACATCGGTCGCGGCTTCCTTCGTCAGCCCGAAGAGGCTGAATTTGTCGGTGTCGGCGCCGCTGCAATTGCCGATGCCGATCACCTGTTCCAACAGATCGGCGGTTGGCAGATTGATCACGCATTCCTTGCTGCGGGTGACCATGTCGTAACTGTGGTTGCTCTCGTCGATGTAGCAGCCGAACAGGGCGGGCGAGAAGCCGATCATCATGTGCCAGCCCATCGTCATGATGTTGGTTTGGTCTTGCCAGGCGGAGGTGACGAGCACGACGGGGCCGGGCTCGAGAAGACGCCGGGTGTTGGCTGGATCGAAAGGTTGTTTGCGGTACTTTTTCATTTGTGGCGATACTCCTGTGGTTATCGTAGGAATATCTGGGGGGATTGTCTGTGGGTTAGGGCACATGTGCGCGAATTGGCGCGCGCGTGGGGGCGTTTTCGGCCGGTTCGCCACGGTTCCACGTAGGGCGGATTAGGCGGAACGCCGTAATCGGCCATGTACGCGCCGTCGGCCGCTCATGCATGGCCGATTACGCTTCGCTAATCCGCCCTACGTGTTTTAGATGCTGGGGCGTGGCGTGGCCGCCGCGTTGCCGGGTGTGTGACTACAATGCCGGCGGCACGCTTTTCTCGCCCCACCACTTGCGGTAGTTCTGGGCGTAGGCACCCGTTTTGACGTAATCCCCGACAAAACCGTTGACGAACTTGAGCAGCTCCGGGTCGCCCTTGGCCATGGCAATGCCGATCGGCGTCTGGCCGTGGATACCCGGCAGGACTTCCAACTGGTCGTTCTTGCTGGCGAGGTAGTCGAGCAGCGACGAATCCTCTATCCCGGCGTCGACGCGCTTTTGCTTGAGCAGCAGCACGCCGTCCGGCGCGAAATTGTCGGTGTACACAAACACGGCTTGCGGCGCCGACTGCTTCAGGAAGGCGTCCGCCGTGGTGCCGCGACCAACCACCACGCTTTTGCCCTTTAAATCGGCCAGCGTCTTGATGCCGGCGCTTTTCTGCACGATCACGCGCAGCCCGGCCATGTTGTAGGGCTTCGAAAAATCGACCACGCGCGCGCGCTGCGGCGTGATCGATACATTGGCCACGACCAAGTCCAGCTGCTTCGACATCAGCATCGAGATGCGCGCATCCGACGACACGTCCGAGAACCGCACCGGCACGCCGAGCTTCGCGGCGAGCTGCGTGGCCACATCGACGTCATACCCGACCGGTTCATTCTTCCCGTTGCGGAATCCAACCGGCTCGCCGCCGAGCGAGACGCCGATGCGCACGTAGCCGCGCGCCTTGATCTCTTCGATGCGGCCGGCCACGGCGGAACCGGCGATCATGGTTAAGACAGCGATGGCGGCGATGCTTTTCAAGTGCGGCATGTTGACTCCCTTTTCAGCTTATTTAGTTTCTGCGGCGCTGGCCACGCGCAGTTCCGGCGCTGCCATGCGTTCGTCCCAGTACCAGTAGCGTATCTCTTCCTCGCAGCGGAAGCTGACGACCTTGTGATTGCCCGCCGCGTCCATGGCGTGGATGACGACTCCCGCCAGGAAGCCCGTCTTCAACTCGCCCAGTTCCTCCACCGCCAGCTTGACGGCGTCGTCGAGCGAGTGCCCGAGCCGCAGCGCCAGCACGATGCTGCGGGAAGTCCCGCAGCGCATCGTCATCTCGCCGGTGTGGGTGCAGGCGGCGGCGCCGTACCGGCTGTCGGCGTAGAACCCGGCGCCGACGATGGGCGAGTCGCCCAGGCGGCCCGGATACTTCCACGCCCAGCCCGAGGTCGACGTGACCACGCCCAGTCCCCGCGAGGCGTCGCGGGCGAGGAAGACGGTGGTGTCGCGCACCCGTTCCGGGTCGGTGATGGTGTTGCTGAGCGGGGCGAGGGGAATGTCCGGGAATGCGGCCAGCTGCTCCGGCGTCATTTCCTTTTGCAGCCGCTCCCACCATACGCGCTTGCTGTCGGGGTGCAGCGTGTCGTCGAGCGCGAATCCACGCTCGGTGGCGAAGCGGCGCGCGCCGGCACCCGTCAGCAGCACGTGCGGCAGGTGCTTCATCACCTCGTGCGCGAGCGCGGACACCGGCAACGTGGCCGGCACGGCGCCCACCGCGCCGACGTCGCGCGTGGTGCCGTCCATGACGCCCGCGTCGAACTCCATCTCGCCCAGCATATTGGGCCAGCCGCCGTAGCCGACGCTGCGCACCTTGGCTTCGCGTTCGACTTTGGCGATGCCGGCGATCATGGCGTCGATGCCCGCACCGTTTTGTTTGAGCAGATCGACGGTGGTGTCGAATCCGGGCCAGGCCTCGGCGTTGGCAAGCAGCATTTTCATCAATGGTCTTTCTTCATCTTGTAGAGGAATTGGGCGATACGCGGGTGCGCCAGTCCGCCGTCGGCGGCGAAGAATTCCGCCGTCGGCAGGTCGGCCAGCAGGCGGCCCTGTTCAAGGAATACGATGCGGCTGGAAATCTGGCGCGCGAAGTCGATTTCGTGGGTGACGAACAGCATGGTCGTGCCGGCGGCGGCCAGCCTGGCGAGTATGTCCAGCACCTCGGCCGTCATCTCGGGATCGAGCGCGCTGGTGACCTCGTCGAGCAGCAGGTAGCGCGGCTTCATGGCGAGCGCGCGGCAGATGCCGACGCGCTGTCGCTGGCCGCCGGACAGTTGCGCGGGATAGGCGTCGGCGCGTTCGGACAGGCCGACGGAGGCCAGCAATTCGCACGCGGCGTCTTCGGCCTCGCGCCGCGGCACCTTCAGCACCTCGATCGGCGCGAGCGTGACGTTTTGGAGCGCCGTCATGTGCGGGTACAGGTGGAACAGCTGGAACACGGTGCCCGAGCAGCGGCGCGCCTGTTGCAGTTGTTTGGGATCGTCGACGCGGAAGCCGTCGATGGAGATGCTGCCCTTGTCCAGTTTCTCCAATCCGTTGATGCAGCGGATCAGCGTGGACTTGCCCGAACCGCTGGCGCCCAGTATGGAGACCACTTCGCCCGGCGCGACCCGCAGGTTTACTCCATCGAGCACCTTGGTCTGGCCGAAGCTTTTGCCGACGCCTTCGATCTGAATCATGCTACAGGCCTTTCCATTGGCTGTGGGCGCGCAGCCGGGTTTCCAGGCGCGCGCAGGTGGTGGCGATCAACTTGGCCATCAGGTAGTACAGCAGGCCGACCACCGTCCAGACGATGAACGGTTTGAGCGTGCGCAGGTTCAGGATGGCGCCGACCTTGGTCATATCGAGCACGCCGATCACCGAGATCAGCGACGTCACCTGCAGCTGGTTGACCAGCAATCCGGTCAGCGGTCCGAGGCCGAAGGCGGCCGCCTGCGGGGCGACGACCTTGCGCAGGATTTGCCAGCGGCTCAAGCCGAACACGCGCGCGGTCTCCAGCTGCTCGCGGCCTATCGATTCGATCGCGGAGACGGCGATGACGTAGATGAACGCCGCCGTGTTGCCGGACAGGGTGATGACGGCCGCCTGCACTGGTGTGATGTCGGTCTCCAGCAGCACCGGCAGGCCGAAGAAGACCAGGAACAGCTGCACCAGCACCGGCGAATTTTTCAGCAGTTCCGCCACGGCGGCGAAGAAGGGCGCCAGCACCGGCGTGCGGTAGTAGCGCAGCACCGCCCAGCCCAGGCCGATCATCAGGCCGATGACGGTGGTGGCGGCGAACAGCGCGACCGACACGCTCGCGCCCTGCAGGAGCAACAGGATGTCGTGGGCGGTGAGGTCGGTATAGCGCATCAGTTGACACCCAGCGCACGTTCGCGGTTGAGGCGGCGGTGCAGGGCGCCCGCCGTCAGCGAGACCAGATAGGTCAGCGTGACGTAGGCCGCCAGCAGCAGGGCGTAGACTTCGAACGGCGCGAAGGTGTCGGCGGCGACGATCTTGGCGGCGCCCGTCAACTCGTTGAGGGTGATGGCGGACAGGATGGACGACGTCAGGATCAGGTTGACGAACACGGAACCGAGCGGCCGCACCGAGGTGCGCAAGGCGATCGGCAGCACGATCTTTTGATAGATGACCCGGCGCGACAGGCCGCTGACCTGGGCCGCCTCGATCACGCCGGGATCGATCGCCAGGATGCCGGACCGGATAACGTCGGAAGTGAATGCGCCGCCGGCCAGCGACAGCGCCAGCACGCCGGTGCTGAAGGCGCCGAGCTCGATGCCGATTTCGGGCAGGCCGTAGAACAGGAAGAACAGCTGAACGATGAAAGGGACGTTGCGGAAGATGTCGACGTAGATGTCGGCCAGCCGTCGCGGCAACGTGGCGGCCGAGGCGCGCAGAAATGCCACCACCACACCCAGTGCCAGGCC
Organism: uncultured Duganella sp.; assembly: GCA_963511605.1. Taxonomy (GTDB): domain Bacteria; phylum Pseudomonadota; class Gammaproteobacteria; order Burkholderiales; family Burkholderiaceae_D; genus Rugamonas. The sequence continues at coordinate 59,878 of CAUPJZ010000008.1, forward strand.
GCCGGCCAGGGCGAGCGCGCAAGCGAGCGCCGTCAGGCGTGCGCCGGCCGCGAGGTCGGGGAGATAGGGCGCGAGGAGCGTGGGGTCGAACGTCAAACAGTGAGCTCCAACCTGAAAAGCGGAATCGGTTTCACATCAATAGTCACGAGTGTCACACAAAGCGGGGCACGTTTCAAGCGCGGCCGTTCGGTGCGTAAGCACATTATTTGGCGTCCAGCGCGGCTTTGAGCGCCGACACCCGTGCCGCGCTGGTTTGCCGCCGCGCGCCCGTGTCGAAGCCGAAGGCCCGCACCGGCGGCGTGCTGGCCGCCACCGGCGCCGAACAGGACGCATGCACTTCCCGCACCGGCAGCTTGTAGAGCAGCCTGCCGACGTTGTCGGCGCTGATGCCGGCGCCGGGCATGATGGTGATGCGGTCGCCGGCGGCGTCGAAGCAGCGCTGCAAACCATTCAGGCCCTCCAACGCCCGGGGCGCACCGCCCGACGTGAGGATGCGCGCGAAACCCAGGTCGATGGCCAGCCGGGTCGCCGCCGCAAGGTCGGGACAAAGGTCGATGGCCCGGTGCAGCGTGCTTTCCAGCCCGTGGTCGCGGGCGCGCCGCACCAGCCGTTCCAGGGTCTGGTGATCCAGTTCTCCGTTGCGCAGCGAGGCGCCGAGCACCACGCCTTGCAGGCCGATCGCGGCGACCGCGTCGATCTCGTTGAGCATCAGCTGGATCTCGACGTCGTCGAAACAGAAGTCGCCGCCGCGCGGCCGTATCATCGCCACCACCGGCAGCGGGCTGGCCGACGCCACCCGCAGCAGGCCGGAAGTGGGCGTCAGGCCGCCGACCTCCAGTGCGCCGCATAGCTCGATGCGGTCGGCGCCGCCCGCGATCGCGGCCGACAGGCCTTCGACGTTGTCGACGCACACTTCCAGCGTGATGGCGGCGGCGGGATCAGTCATGGGGTTTTTTCGATTCGGCGAGTCCCAGCCAGGCGGCGCCGATCAATCCCGGCTCGGCGCCGGACTGCCCTTGCACGATGATGGGGGCGCCGGTCTTGCGCAGGATGCGCGCGCGCACCGCCTGATCGAGCATGGCGATCAGCGGCGCGCTGTTGGACAGGCCGCCGCCGACCGGCAGCACCGACGCGCCGATGGTGTTGACCAGCATCGCCAGCGGGCCGGAGAGAATATCGACGAAGCAGTCGATGGTGCGCGCGGCGTTGGCGTCGCCGTCCTGCCAGGCGTCGATGATTTGACGGCTGTCGAGCGGCGAGACGCCGGGATGGAGGGCGGCGTGTACCCGTTCGAGTCCGCGCGCGCCGCCGATGGCGTCCAGGCAGCCGGTTTGGCCGCAGCCGCAGGCGAAGCGCGGGATCGCCTGCGGCGGCGTGCCGGCGAAGTGGGGTGAGACCGGACCGTGTCCCCATTCGCCGGCGAAGCCGCCAGGCCCGCCGATCAGGCGCCCGTCGATCACCAGGCCGCCGCCGACGCCGGTGCCGAGGATCAGGCCGAAGACATTGGCTTGGCCGCGTCCCGCACCGGCCTGGGCCTCGGCCAGCGCGAAGCAGTCGGCGTCGTTGGCGATCCACACCGGCAGGTTCAATTCGGCGGCGAGGTCGGCGGCCAGGGTGCGGCCGTCGATGCAGGGGATGTTGGCGCATTTGATGCGGCCGTCGGCGGGATCGATGACGCCGGCGATGGAGATCGCCACGCCGCGCGACGGGCCGCCGGCGGCGATCAGATCCTTCATGGCGGCGCTGAACGCGGCGAAGTCGTGCGCGGGCGTGGGAACGCGGCGCAGCTCGCCGATTTGGCCGTCGGCGCTGGCGGCGGCGGATTTGATGGCGCTGCCACCGATGTCAAAGCAAGTGATCATGGTTCCCGAATAGCGATTTATATTGCATCAGGATGCACGTTCCGTTGGTGTTTGACAATACCCGCTTAAAACATCGTCACCATGAAGTGGATCACCACTCCCACCAGCCCACCGACCAGGGTGCCGTTGATACGGATGAACTGCAAGTCGCGCCCGATCGACAGTTCGATCCGGTTGCTCATCTCCTCCTTGGTCCAGGTGGCCAGTTGCGCCTCGATGAACAGGCCCACCTCGCCGCGATACTTTTTGACCAGCTGCGCGCTGCCGGCCTCGATCGCCCGGTTCAGGCTGTCTCCCACCGCCGGATTGTCGGTCAAGAGCATGCCGGCGTTCTCCACCAGCCGCCGGGCGCTGGCCGGAATGCTCGGCGTCTCGCTGCGCAAGTCGGCTAGCAGCCGCGCGCGCAAGGTATCCCAGATGCCGTCGAACATGTGCTGCACCGTATCGCTGGTCAGCGCCTGCTGTTGATAGCGGCCGATGGCCTCCTGCCAGGCCGGGTCGCCCTTGAGCCGCAGCGCGCTGTTGGCGATCCACACGCCCAGCCGCTGGCGCAGCTCGTGCGAGCGGTCCAGCCGCATCTCCGCCACTTTCTCGGTGGTCGAGCGAATAATCCGGGGCATGGCCTTGCGCAACGCATATTTGAGCACCGAGCTTTCCGTGTTGACGGCGCTTTGCACCATCGCCTCGATGGCCGGGTGGTTGGCCGGATCGGACAGGTAGACGACGAACTGGTCGAGGGCCGCGTCCACCAACTGTTGCGGCTGGTCTTCGGCGACCAGCGCCTCCACGCAGTCTCCGGCCAGCCCGGACAGGTCGATGCGCGCCAGCTCGCGCGTGGCGACCTCGCGCAGCATGCGGCGGATCTTGTCGTGGTCGGCCATTTGCAGCAGCTTTTCCAGCGCCGGCCCGACCCAGGCGCTCAGTTGCGCGGCGTTGGTCTGCATGTAGCGGCCGGCGCGGCCGGCGATATCGACCTGGCGGATGCGCTGGGCGATGCCTTCCTCGGTGATGAAATGGTTCTCGACGAAATTGCCCAGGCTTTTGCCGATGCTGTCCTTGCTGTTGGGGATGATGGCCGTATGCCACAGCGGAATGCCGAGCGGATGGCGGAACAGCGCCGTGACGGCGAACCAGTCGGCGATGGCGCCGATCATGGCCGCTTCGGAGAACGCCTCCAGATAGCCCCAGGCCGGATGGCCGCCGTGTTGCGAGCGCGCCAGCGCGAACAGCAGGGCGGCGAGCACCAGCAAGCCCAGCGCGACCGCCTGCATGGTGCGCAGCCGGGCGCGCTTGATGGCGTCCTCGGTGTCGTCCAGTTGGCGGATGATGTCGATGTCACGTTTCATGCGATTGGCTTCTGATAAAATTCTCCTTGATGATACATAACAACTCCACGGTTTCCGGCGTTACGCTCGACAGGGCGGAACTTGAACAGCACCTGTCCCAATCCGTCCTCCATTTCGACGGCTGCGCCTTCGACGACGCCGACCTGTCGCGGCTCGATCTGCAGGGCTGCACCTTTGAACGCTGCACTTTTCTCGGCTCCATATTATTCGCTTGCAAGCTGGCCCGCAGCACCTGGCTGCGTTGCCGGGCAGGGGGCGCCGATTTCGAATCGGTCGACGCCGTCGACGCGCGTTTCGAAGGCTGCGACCTGAACAATACCAAGTGGCGGCGCGCCAAGCTGGCATCGGCATCGTATCGCGGCTGCAAGCTGACCGGCGCCTCGTTCGAGGAGGTGTCGCATCTGGGCATTCATTTCGAGGAAAGCCTGTTGGTCGGCGCCGACATGCGCGGCTTTTCCTTCCGCAAGGCGACGTTGAAGGAACTGGACCTGTCCGACGCCTATCTGGCCGGGTGCGATTTTCGCGACGCCATCTTTGAAGGGGGCAGCTTGCGCAACGCGGTGCTAAAGCTGGCCAAGTTCCAGGGCGCGGATCTGCGCGGCACCGATATCGAGGGTGTGAAATTGGCCGACGCCGGCATGTTCAAGGGGGCGGTCATTTCACACGCGCAGGCGGCCGGTTTTCTGCGCGAACTGGGATTTATCGTCAGCTAGACTGAAAAAGCACGCCCGTGCATTTCAGCATGCAAGGCAAGAAGCGCAAAAAAACAACTAACAAAAAACTTGACTTGTCGTATGCCTTGCTTATGAGATATGCTTTCCATGAAGAAATCTTTGGCCTGATCCGAGGTCGCAAGACTCTTCAAAACCGCCCCGATACTCCCGGGGCGTTCCATTAAGTCATTTTAAATCAATGGCTTACTTCGGTGGCGCCATGCTTTTCCCGGGCGTAGTTCTGTTTCAGCAAACCGTCGCAACGATCACACCAGACAGCCAGCCTAAGTTATACGATATCTGACCAGTTAAAAAATAATCAATCATCTGATTATTTCGGAGCGTCAAGAATTCGTTAGCCCTGGCTGCTAGTCTTAATTTTCATTCTGACATCGTTGCGAATGATAAAAGCGGCCCATTTGAAGGCCCGGAACTAGACCATTCTGGAGACAAGCATGACAACAAGAAGTACTGTAATGTGCGCCGCAGTCGCGGCGTTGTTCTCAACCGGCGCCCTGGCCGCCGACGCCACCCTCGACAAAGCGCCGACAACCGGCTGGGCCGGCACCAACGGCGGCACCACCGGCGGGGCGGCCGCGCCGTCCACCGCCATCTACAAGGTGAGCTCGGCGGCGCAACTGATGGCCGCGCTCAAGGCGCAGGGCGACAATCCGAAGATCATCAAGCTGTACGGCACCATCGACCCCACCGCGGCCGATAACGGCGGGCCGTACAAAAGCGTGGCCGATCAAAAGGCGCGCCTGGAGATCAAACTGGGCAGCAACACCACCCTGATCGGCGTGGGCGGCGACGCTAAGCTGGTCAACGCCAATCTGGTTATCAGCGGCAAGAAGAACGTCATTATCCGTAACCTGAACATCAATCTGCCGTGCGATCTGTTCCCGGTGTGGGACCCGAACGATGGCAGCGCCGGCAACTGGAATTCGGAGTACGACGGCGTCACCATTCTGTCCTCGACCAACGTCTGGGTCGACCACAATGTCTTCACCGACGCGCCCAGGACGGACGACAAGTTACCGATCGAGAATGGGAAGATCAAGCAGTGCCATGACGGCGCGCTCGACGTCAAGAACGCTTCGGACTTCGTCACCGTGTCGAACAATCGCTTCGAGCTGCACGAGAAGAACAACCTGATCGGTTCGAGCGATGACAGGACCACGGACGATGGCCATCTGACGGTGACCTTCAACAACAATCACTATCTGAACATCGGCGAGCGCGCGCCGCGTGTGCGCTTCGGCAAGGTGCATATCTATAACAATTACTTCCAGGGTTCGCGCACGCACGCGATCTACAAGCACCAGTACAGCATCGGCGTCGCCTACAAGGCCAAGATCATTTCGAGCAACAACGCATTCGAAATCGCCGGCGCCAGCAGCTGCCCGGACATCGTCAAGAATCCCGGCTCGTCCAGCAAACCCGGCGCGATCACCGACACCGGCTCGCTGTTGAACGGCAACGCGCTGAATGTGGCCGGTGCATGCAGCCAGAGCAACGCGGTCGGCTGGACGGTGCCTTACAGCGTCTCGCCGATGGCGGCGTCGGCGGTGAAGGCCTCCGTGCTGAGCAATGCGGGCACGGGCAAGTTGACCGTTAACTAAAACTATTTGAAGCAATCACGCCCCGCCACGACAGGGGCGTTCCCCCTTAGCCTGTCAAGGCTACCACGGTGGCGCCAAGATTTCTCCCCGGGCGCGGTTCTGTTGCAGTTGTTCATTTCAAGTGGCCCGTTTGAAGGCCCGTGACTAACCCGTTTGGAGACAAAATCATGGCACCAAAATATTCCGTAATGTGTGCGGCGCTCGCGGCGCTGTTTTCAACCAGCGCCCAGGCCGTCGATTGGCCGAGCGGCTTTTCGAAATGCGCCGACGAGGGCGGCACTTGCAAGGCCGGCGCCAGCAGCCGGCAAGTGTCCTTCGGCCTGAAGGACAAATGGGTGATCAAAACCTTGTCCGGCGACATAGCTTGCACCACTGCCACTTTCGGCGCCGATCCGAATCCAGGCATCAACGAGAAGTGCGCGGTCGGTCCGCTGTCTTCGACGCCGACCCCAACGCCAACCCCGACACCGACGCCTACCCCAACGCCGCCGCCAACTCCCACCCCAACGCCGACACCGACGCCAACACCGACGCCAACTCCGGGCGACGCCACGTATCAATCGGCGCCTGCATCGGGCTGGGCCGGCACCAACGGCGGCACCACCGGCGGCGCGGCCGCGCCATCCACGGCGATCTACAAGGTCAGCTCCGCCTCGCAGCTGATGGCGGCGATCAAGGCCCAGGGCGACAATCCGAAGATCATCAAGCTGTACGGCACCATCGATCCGACCTCGTCGGACAACGGCGGCCCGTACACCAGCAAGGACGACCAGGCGGCGCGGTTGCAGATCAAGCTGGGCAGCAACACCACCTTGATCGGCGTGGGCAGCGATGCCAAGCTGGTCAATGCCAACCTTGTGATCAACGGCAAAAAGAACGTCATCGTGCGCAACTTGAACATTAGTTTGCCATGCGACAAGTACCCGTTGTGGGACCCGGAAGATGGCAGCAACGGCAACTGGAACTCGGAGTATGACGGCATCACCATCCTGGCCTCGACCAATGTCTGGGTCGACCACAACGTCTTCACCGACGCGCCCAAGACCGATGACCAGTTGCCGATCGAGAACGGCATGCTCAAGCAATGCCACGACGGCGCGTTGGATGTCAAGAACGCCTCGGACTACGTGACGGTGTCGAACAACCGTTTCGAGCTGCACGCGAAGAACAACCTGGTGGGGTCTTCCGATAGCCGGACCACGGACGACGGCCATTTGACGGTTACCTTCAACAACAACCACTACCTGAACATCAGCGACCGCGCGCCGCGCGTGCGTTTCGGTAAGGTTCACGTGTACAACAACTACTTCGAGGGTTCGCGCAGCCATCCGGTGTACAAGCATCAGTACAGCATCGGCGTGGCCTACCTGGCGAAGGTGATTTCGACCAACAACGCGTTCGAGATCGCCGGCGCCAGCAGCTGCCCGGACATCGTCAAGAATCCCGGGTCGTCGAGCAAGACCGGCGCGATTGTCGATACGGGATCGTTGTTGAACGGTAGCGCGTTGAATGTGGCCGGTGCGTGCAGCTTCAGCAATGCTGTCGGTTGGACCGTGCCTTATTCGTATTCTCCGCTGGGGGCATCGGCGGTGAAGGCTTCGGTGTTGAGTAATGCGGGGACGGGGAAATTGACCGTGAATTAATGGAGCAGTAGGTGGAAAAAAAGCCGGCGCGGCCAGGTGGTCGCGCCGGCTTTTTTGCGCGCGATCGGCGGTATCTGAAATCTAGATCAGGCCAGTGACGTTTGCGTTCCAACCGTTCCACCTAGGGCGGATTAGGCGGAACGCCGTAATCGGCCATTTACGAGCCGCTAGCGGCGCATGCATGGCCGATTACGCTTCGCTAATCCGCCCTACGTGTTTTCGACGTGCATCTGGGCAACTGCGCCTCTAATTCATCACCGAATGCTTACGCGCGTAACCAAAGTAAATGAGCAACCCGATCGCCATCCAGATGATGAACGCGACCCAGGTATGCCAGCTCAGGTAAGTCATCAGCATGACGCAAAAGATCACCGCCAGCGCGGGAATCACCGGCACACCGGGGCAACGGAACGCGCGCTTCAGATCGGGACGTTTCTTGCGCAGGATAACCACGGCAATCGCCACCAGGCTGAACGCGGCCAGGGTACCGATATTGATCAACTCAGTCAGGATATTCAGCGGCACGACGGCGGCTATCAGGCCGAACACGATGCCCACCAGCCACGTCGCGAAAAATGGCGTATGGAAGCGTGGATGCACGGTCGACAGGCGCTTGGGCAGCAGGCCGTCGCGCGACATGGCGTAGATAACGCGGGTCTGGCCGTAAGCCATCACCAGAATCACGGTGGTCATGCCGAGAATGGCGCCGAGGTCGACAAAAGCGGCGACCCAGTTCTCACCGGCGTACTTGAGCGCCAGGGTGACCGGGTGGTCGACGCCAAGGAATTGCTGGTAAGGCACGATGCCGGTCATGATCGCCGACACGATCACGTACAGGATCGTGCATGCCGCGAGCGAACCGATGATGCCGATCGGCAGATCGCGTTCGGGGCGCTTGACTTCCTCGGCGGCCGACGTCACCGCGTCGAAGCCGATGAAGGCGAAGAACACCAGCGCGGCCGCGCTCAGCATGCCGTTATAGCCGTAAGGCAAGAAAGGCTGCCAGTTGGACGGTTGCACGTGGCGCGAGCCGACCGCGATGAACAGCAGCACCACGCCGACCTTGATGGCGACCATGATGTTGTTCAGGCGGGCCGATTCGCGCACGCCCCAGCTCAGCATGGCCGTCAGGATGAGCATGATGCACAGCGCCGGCAGGTTGATCCAGGTGGTGACGCCGGGCACGGCGCCGGGCGCGGCCGTCAGCACCGTCGGCAGCTTCCAGCCGAAGCCGGCGATCAGGGACTGGAAGTAGCCCGACCAGCCCACCGAGACGGCCGACGTGGCCAGTCCGTATTCGAGCAGCAAGTCCCAGCCTATCATCCAGGCGGCCAGTTCGCCCAGGGTGGCGTAGGTGTAGGTGTAGATCGAGCCGGCGACCGGCACGGTGGAGGCGAACTCGGCATAACACAGCGCGGCGAACCCGCAGGCGACGGCGGCGACGATGAACGACAAGGTCAGGGCGGGGCCGGCGGTGACGGCGCCGGTGCCGGTCAGCACGAAGATGCCGGTGCCGACGATGGCGCCGATGCCCATCAATATCAGGTCGAAGGGACCAAGCACCTTGGCCAGGCCGCCCGGTTTGCGGGCGTTGGCGATCATGTCATCCAGATTCTTCGTTCTAAAAAGGCTCAAAATTGGGCTCCATTTATTTTTGTGTTTGTCTGTGTCGGTGGTGTGGGGGACTGCCCCTCGCGCCGGATCGCGGCGCCGCCAAATGATACAGGAACTTGATACGAATTAATGATTTGCTTTAGTGCAAGAAGCCATACGACTGACGGGGCCGTGTCCGAATGTCGGACCTGACCCCGGTGTTTTTAGCGGTCCGTCAGCAGCGCGGAGACGTAGAGCAGGAAGCGGTCTTCCAGCCGTCCGAGGTCGAGGCCGGTGATCTCGCCGATGCGGCGCAGGCGATAGTCGAGCGTGTTGCGGTGGATGTGCAGCGCTTCGGCCGCGGCCGCCGGGTGGCCGTCGTGCGTGAACCAGGCTTCGAGCGTGCGCTGCAGCAGTTCCTTGCTTTTGTCCTGCGCACGCAGCCGGGCGATCGGTAGCTTCAGTTGTGCCGCTTGCCAGCCCGAGCCGAGGCCGGACAGCAGCACCGGCAGCGCCTGCTCGTAGTAGCTGAAGCGGGTGCCGCGCGGCTGGCGGGCGCGGCCGATGCGGGCCGCCGTGCGCGCGCTCTGGTAGGAGATGGCGACGCCCTCGATGCCGGTCAGGGCGATGCCCATCGTCAGGGTATGGGCGTCGCCGCCTTCCTCCTTCAGCATGGCGGAGAGCGATTGCAGCCGCTTCTGCGCCCGCGCCTGGGCATCCTGGGTCTGGCCGGAAGCGTGCGTTTTGGCCGTGCCCGGCGCATCGTGGAAGTCGAGGATGACCATTTCATGCGAGCTGGCCGCCGCCGTCAGCGCCGTCGGCTGGCGCGTCATCATGCGCATTTGCAGGCGCTGGATTTCGGTCAGCGCTTCGACGGTGCCGGCCGCGTCGTCGTCGACCTCCAGCACGAAGACCAGGTGGGTGCGGCCGAAATCGACACCCAGCCGCCGCGCCCACGCTTCCAGTCCGGCACGGTCGGCGTCGTCGCCGTTGATCAGTTTGAGGACGAAGGCTTCGCGGTAGCGGCTGTCGCGCTGCAATTCACCCGTCAACTGCGCCTGCTCGAGGATCATCTCGGCCGTCAGGCGCACCAGCTCGCCGAATTGGCGCACCTCGTCGGGCGCGCCGCTCAGGCCGACCGCGCCGCACAGCTGGCCGTTGACCGTCAGCGGCAGGTTGATGCCGGGCTGGGCGCCGTGCATGTTGCGCGCGCTGGCGCTGTCTATCTCGACGGCGAGCTTTTTGGCCAAGGCCAGCATGGCGCCGGTGTGCAGCTCGCCGATGCGCGCCGGGTTGCCGCTGGCGATAATGCTGCCGCTGGCGTCCATCACGTTGACGTTGTAGGGAATGATCTTCATCGTGCGCGTGACGATGTCCTGCGCCAGCTGGGTGCTTAGTATGCTCATGGTAGTTTCTATTGTGGTAATTTCCCAAGGATGAGGGTGATTCTAACCTTTTACTTGGGCAAGATTTGTGCGTATGCCCAATAATCTTCACCGCAGACCGCCGATTCTCGTGCGTTTGGCCGATGATTTTTGGTGGGCTATTCCAGATAATCAGCTCCACTATAAAAAACTTAGGAGACCTGGAATGAGCAATCCGTCCATCGCCGCGCAACAGTCTGCGGCATCCGTCCTCGAGGGGGCGTACAAAAAGGCGACGTGGCACCTGATACCGTTTATCTTCGTCTGCTACTTCTTTAATTACCTCGACCGCGTCAACGTGGGCTTCGCCAAGCTGGAAATGCTCGACGCGCTCAAGCTGAGCAACACCGTCTACGGCCTCGGCGCCGGTATCTTCTTCATCGGCTACGTGCTGAGCGGTGTGCCGAGCAACCTCATCCTCCACAAACTCGGCGCGCGGCGCTGGATCGCGGTCATGATGGTGGCGTGGGGCGCCTTGTCCGCCTGCATGCTGTTCGTGACGACGCCATTGTCGTTCTATGTGCTGCGCTTTTTCACCGGCGTGGCCGAGGCCGGCTTCTTCCCCGGCATGGTGCTGTACTTTACGCATTGGTTCCCTTCGCAGAAGCGCGGCCAGGTGATGGCGCTGTTCATGTCGGCGATTCCGATCTCCGGCCTGATCGGCGGCCCGCTGTCGGGTTGGATGCTGGCGCACTTTTCGGCCGGCCAGGGCGGGATGATGGGCTGGCAGTGGCTGTTCCTGCTGCAAGGCCTGCCGACCGTGCTGCTCGGCATAGGCGTGTATTTCTACTTGAACGACGGCATTTCGCAGGCCAAATGGCTGAGCGCCGACGAGAAGCGCGCGATGCAGGACGCGCTGGCGGCCGATGAAAAGCAGCGCCAGTCCACCAGCACGGTCGGCCAGTCGTTCGGCGACGTGCTGCGCAACGGTAACGTGTGGATGCTGGGCGTGATTTACTTCTGTATCCAGATGGGGGTGTACGCGATCAATTTCTGGCTGCCGTCGATCATCAAGTCGCTCGGCTACCAGAGCGCGGTGACGGTCGGCTGGCTGAGCGCCGTGCCGTATCTGTTCGCCGCCGTCTTCATGATCTGGGCCGGGCGTTCGGCCGACCGCCACGGCGAGCGCCGCTGGCACGTCACCGCGCCTATGCTGATGGGGCTGGTTGGACTGACTCTGGCGGCCAATTTCTCCAGCAATCCGGTGGTCGTCATCGCCGGTCTGAGCATGGCGACCATGGGTGCGCTGGCGGCGCTGTCGATGTTCTGGGCGCTGCCTGCGGCCTTCCTGGGCAGCGCGGCGGCGGCCGGCGGCCTTGCGTTGATCAATTCCCTGGGCCAGATCGCCGGTTTCGTCAGTCCGTTCCTGGTCGGCTGGATCAAGGATGCGACCCAGAGCACGGATGTGGCGCTGTATATTCTGTCGAGCGTGATGCTGCTTGGTGCGATACTGGTGCTGCGTGTGCCGGCCAAGCTGGTCAACCGTTAACTTGGGAGTGCCGATGAAAATCGTCATAGCGCCTGATTCGTACAAAGAGAGCCTGTCGGCGATGGCCGTCGCCAACGAGATCGAGGCCGGCTTCCGCGAGATTTTTCCCGACGCCGAGTACCTGAAGGTGCCGGTGGCCGACGGCGGCGAGGGCACCGTGCAGGCGATGATCGACGCCAGCGGCGGGCGCCTGGTCGAGTTGCGCGTGCGCGGTCCGCTGGGCGAGCCGGTGTCGGCGTTCTACGGCATGATGGGCGACGGCGAGACGGCGGTGATCGAGATGGCCGCCGCCAGCGGGCTGGAACTGGTGCCCGCGGCGCTGCGCGATCCGATGCGCACCACCAGCTACGGCACCGGTGAACTGATACGCGACGCGCTCGATGCCGGCGCGCGGCGCTTCGTGCTTGGCGTCGGCGGCAGCGCCACCAACGACGGCGGCGCCGGCATGCTGCAAGCCCTGGGCGGACGGCTGCTGGACGGCGCAGGCAAGGACCTGGCGCCGGGCGGCGGCGCGCTGGCGACGCTGGCCAGGATCGATTTGTCGGCGCTCGACGCCCGCATCGCCGATTGCGTGTTCGATGTCGCCTGCGACGTCAGTAATCCGTTGGTCGGGCCGCAGGGTGCTTCGCACATCTTCGGGCCGCAAAAAGGCGCGACGCTGGAGATGATCGAACTGCTGGACGCCGGCTTGCGCCACTACGCCGACGTCATCGCCCGCGATCTGGAACGGCCGGTGGCCGACGTGCCGGGCGCCGGCGCGGGCGGCGGCATCGGCGCGGCGATGCTGGTGTTCCTTGGCGGCCGGCTGCGTCCCGGCAGCGAGATCGTGACCGCCGCCGTGGGCCTGGACGCGGCCGTGGCCAACGCCGATCTGATAGTGACCGGCGAGGGCCGCATAGACAGCCAGACCATCCACGGCAAAACGCCGGTCGGCGTGGCGCGGGTGGCGCGGCGCCACGGTGTGCCGGTGATCGCCATCGCCGGCTGTCTGGCGCCCGGCGCGGCGGCGGTGCACGAGCACGGGATAGAGGCGGTCTTCGGCGCCGTCAGCCGTCCGTGCACGGTCGAGCAGGCGCTGGCCGACGCGGCGCGCAATGTGCGCGTGTCGGCGCGCAACATCGCCGCCGTATTGCGCTTGGGGAGCACGCTGGGGTTGTGATAAAGTTTCTTCCTGAGTAAGACACCGGTCAGGAAGGACTTTTATGGCGCAGGACCGTGGGAACCAGGGGTATGTGGCCACGTTGCCGACCATCCGATCGCAGATTTACAGTCTGGTTTGGGCCTGCGCATTGCCAGCCATCATAGGATTTGCGCTGCTGACCGACAATTTTTACGAGCGCGAGCGCACCCAGATCCAGCAGGATACCTTGATCACCGCGCGCGCGCTGATCCAGGCGGTGGACCGGGACCTGAATACCGGCATCACCGTGGCGCTGGCGCTGGCCAACTCCCCCAGTCTCGATAGCGGCGACATCGCCGCCTTCCATAAGCAGGCCTCCAACGTGCTGCGGCCTGAATTTCCCGGCTTTAATTTCGTCCTGAGTGACCGCGATTCGGTGCAGTTGATGAACACCGTGCGGCCTTACGGACCCTTGCTACCCGATCCCGGCAGCGCCGCGCGGATCACCAAGGTGTTTGAGACCGGCAAACCGGTGATCTCCGACCTGTTCATCGGCGGCGCGCTCAAACGGCCGCTGGTGGCGATCCACGTGCCGGTGCTGCGCGGTGATAAGGTCCTCTACGTCATCTCCACCGCCTACGTCCCGGAGCGTCTTGGACAGGTGCTCAAGGAGCAGCGGCTGCCGCCGGACCGGGTCATCGCCATCCTCGATTCGACCGGCGTGGTGGTCGCGCGCACGCACGAAGCGGCCAGGTTCGTCGGCCATAAGGGCTCGCCGTCGCTGCTGGCGAAGCTGCCTTTCAAAATGGAGGACGCGATCGAGGCGGTCACGCTCGAAGGCATTCCCGTGTACTCGATGTTCAGCCGCTCGGCGACCAGCAATTGGGCCGTCGCCATCGGCGTGCCGCGAAGCGTGGTGCTGTCCGAGATGCTGGCGTCGATCAAATGGATCACCTTATTCCTGCTGGTGCTGCTGGCCACCGGCTTCGGCGTGGCGTGGTACTTCGCGCGCAATATCGCCAATTCCGTCAGCGCCTTGTCCTCCGCCGTGGTCAGGCTGGCCGGCAAAGGGGGCATGCCCGCGCCGCCCCAGCGCCTGAGTTTCCGCGAAGCCGACGACGCCATCGCGACGCTGCGCACGGTCGAAGCGGAATTGCTGCGCTATCGCCATCACCTGGAAAACCTGATCGAGCAGCGCACGCTCCAACTGCAATCGGCGGTCAAGCAGGCCCAGACCGCCAACGCGGCCAAGGACGTTTTCGTCGCCAATATGAGCCATGAGCTGCGCACGCCGATGAACGCGGTGCTGGGCATGGCCCACCTGCTGGGCACCACCGGGCTCTCGCCGGAGCAGGCCCGCTATCTGGAAATGATACGGGCCTCGGGCCAGTCGCTGCTGGGCATCCTGAACGACATCCTCGATTTTTCCAAAATGCAGGCCGGGAAGGTGGAGACGCATCCGGTGCGCTTCAATCTGGACGAGGTGCTGCACGCGCTGGCGACGATCATGAGCGTGAGCGCCGGCGACAAGGATCTGGAATTGTGCATCGGCGTCGAACCCGATGTGCCGCGCGCGCTGGTGGGCGACGCGCTGCGCTTGCAGCAGGTGCTGGTCAACCTGGCGGGCAACGCGATCAAGTTTACTGAAAGCGGCGAGGTGTCGGTGCTCGTCGAGCTGGTGGCGCCTTTGCCACTGACCCTGGGCTTTGTCGTGCGCGACACCGGCATCGGCATGAGCGAGGAGCAGTTGGCCCGCTTGTTCCTGCCCTTTACGCAGGGCGACCTGTCGACCACGCGCCGCTTCGGCGGCACCGGCCTGGGACTGACCATTTCCAAGGGACTGGTCGAGCTGCTGGGCGGCCAGATCGAGGCGCGCAGCACCCCCGGCGCCGGCAGCGAGTTCCGCTTCACATTGCCGATGATGGCCGGCGACGAGGCCCCCGCGCCGGCGGCGCGCACGGCGCCCACCGGCCTGCGTCTGCTGGTGGTCGACGATAACCACACCAGCCGCTCGTTCATCTGCAAGACCATCGAGGCCTGGAACTGGGGTTGCGACAGCGTGGCCTCCGGGCCGGAGGCGCTGGCGCGTTTGCGCGGGGGAGCCGTCTACGACGTGGTGCTGGTCGATTGGCATATGCCCGGCATGGACGGCGTCGAGACGATCAGGGCGATCCAGTCGCAGATGGTCGATGCCAGTGTGCCTGTCGTTTGCATGGTCAACGCCTACGGGCGCGGAAAGCTGATGGAGGATATGGCGGAGGTCTCCACTTCCGGCTATCTGACGAAACCGGTGACCTCTTCCAGCCTGTTCGATGCGGTACAGGCGGCGCTCGCGCAGCGGGAGTCCGGCGCCGCCGGCGTGGCGGAGGCGCCGCCTTCACCGGAGCTGGCCGGTGTTCGGCTGCTGCTGGTCGAGGACAATCCGATCAACCAGAACGTCGCCAAAGGCATACTCGAACAGGCCGGGGCGGTGGTGGCCGTCGCTGAAAACGGCGCGGTGGCGGTGGATCTGTTGCGTGGCGAGCGCTATGATCTGGTGCTGATGGACGTGCAGATGCCGGTGATGGATGGCTTTACCGCCACGCGCCAGATACGTGAGGAGTTGCGCTTGCAACTGCCGGTGATCGCCATGACGGCCGGGGTGATGGAGTCCGAGCGCGAGCAATGCATCGCCGCCGGCATGGACGATTTCATCGCCAAGCCCATCGATGTCGAGCAAATGTTCGCGACGATCCAGCGTTGGCTGATTTCCAAATAAGCTAGATCGGAATTGTTCGTTTTATTACGCAAGCCGCCCGTTTATATTGGCGGCCATGAGTACCGTTTCCTTAGCTTCCGCCACGCGCGACACTTTTCTGGGCAGTGAATTCCGCCGCAGCTACGGCTGGCTGACCGCCAGCATGCAGCGCTTGGTCGGCTCGCGCAACGATGCCGAGGACCTGGCCGCATCGGCCTTCACCGAACTGGCGGGCCTCGATGATGTGAGCCATATCCGCCAGCCGCGAGCGCTGTTGACCACCATCGCCCGGCGCCTGACCTACGAGTTCTGGCGCCGGCGCGATCTGGAGCGCCACTACCTGGCCGAGCTGGCGCTGGTGCCCGAGCAGTTCGACGCTTCGCCGGAGGAGGTGTGCCTGGCGGTCGATGAACTGCTGCGCATCGACGCCGCATTGGAGCGCGTCAGCGCCAAAGCGCGCGAAGCGTTCATTCTGAGCCAGTTCGAGGAGCTGGGGTATGCCGAGATCGCGCAGCGCCTGGGTGTGTCCGTGAGCATGGTTCGTAAATACGTCGCACAGGCCCTGATGGCCTGCAGCGGCTGCGCGTGATGGCTGCGGCGGCGTCTCCGCAACGACAGGCGGTGATGTGGGAGGTGCGCCTGCGCGAAGGCGATGCCGACGACGCGCAGCTGGGCGCGTTCGAGCGCTGGCGCGGCGCCACGGCGGACAACGCGCAGGCCTGGGACGCCTTGCAGGAGCGGCTGGCGCAAATGGGCGGCGGATCGCGCGGGTCGGCGATGGCCCATGCGTTGCGGGCGCCATCGACGGAAAGACGGCGCGCATTGCGTGCCGCATTCGGCTTGCTGGCGCTGGGCGTCGGCGCGTGGGGCGCGCGCGAGGGCGCGCATGGACTGGGGCTGGACGCCGACTGGCGCAGCGCCGTGGGTGAGCGTGGCGCCGGAGCTTTGGCCGACGGCACGCCATTGGCCTACGATGCGGACAGCCGCATCTACCTCGCTGGCAGCGCTACCTCCCCAGTGCTGGATTTGCGGCGGGGGCAACTGCTGCTCAAGGCGTCGCCGCGACCGGGCGGCATCCTGACCGTCTCCACTGCGCACGGAGCCGTTGTCTCCAGCGGAGCCGTACTCAATGTCGGCCGGCTGCGCGAGCGCAGCGTGGTGTCGGTGGGGGCGGGCAGCGTGCTGCTGCTGCCTGCGGGACGAGCCTCCGTGCCGATCTGGGCAGGGCAGACTTTCTATTTCGATCGCCACGGCGCCCGGGCCAGCGAGCTGTCATTCGCCGCCGCCAGCGCGTGGACGCGGGGCGTGTTCGTCGCCGACCGCCTTCCGCTGGCGGAACTGCTGGAGGTCTTCGGCCGCTATCGCGCCGGGTTGCTGCGCGCGAGCGGCAACGCCGCGACGCACCAGATCAGTGGCGTATTCCGCCTCGACGATATCGACAGCGCGCTGCTGCAGGTGGCCGCCGCGCTGCCCGTCAAGCTGGCGCGGTATGGCCGCTATGTGGCCGTTTTCAGCTGATCGCTCGCTTCCAGTAAAAATATTTTGGCAACGGGCTGACGCTTTTGGACTCTCGCTGCACATGTGTTGTGAAGCGCCTCGGTTGAGGTGCATAACCACTCTTGCGAGGCACGTTTTGAAAAAACCACACCACATGCTGGCCATCCTGGCCGCCACCCAGTTACTTGCATTGCCGGCGGCGCTGGCGCAGTACGCCACGCGCCAGCCGTATCAACTGGCCGGGGCGCCGCTGGACAAGACGCTATTGCGCATCGCCGCCGAAAGCGGCGTGGCGCTGGCGTACGATCCTAGGCTAGTGGAGACGGCGCGTTCGGAGCCCGTCAGCGGCAATTTCAGCGCCACCGAGGCGATCACGCGCGCTTTGGAAGGTACGGGCTTCGAACTTGCCGCCGGCGGCGGTCGCACGCTGACGATACGCCGCTCGCCCGCGCCCGTGGCGCCGCGTCGCCCGGCACCGCCGATCCAGGCGCCGATCGTGCAGACGTCGTTGCGGCACCCGGTGGCCGCCGCCGCTACGCCGGCCACCGAGGTGCTGGCGCGCGTGACGGTCAAAGGCGCCCGCCGCAACAGCGCCGATCTGGAGACCGACAATATCCAGCGCGCGCCGACATCGTCGTACCGCGTGACCGGGGACGAGGCGGAGCGGCAGAACCTGACGACGCTCGAGGATCTGCAACAGCTGATTCCGGGCCTGGTGATACAGAGCACCGATCCTTCCGACACGCAGATCACTATCCGTGGCGTCGGTGACGGCGGCGGCCAGGCCAGCGGCGACGCCAACATCGGCATGCCGAGCAGCGTGGCGATATACGTCGACAACGTCTACCTTGCGCGCGCCGGCATGCTGGGCAATGGCCTCGGCGACATCGCCTACGCCGAGGTGCTGAGCGGCGCGCAGGGCGCGGCCTTCGGCGCCAATGCCACCGGCGGCGTATTGAATATCCATACACGGGAGCCGTCGTTCACGCCAGAGGCGTCTGCCACGGTGTCGATCGGCGAGAACGGCTACACGCGGGGGCGGGCAATCGTGTCCGGCCCTTTGTCCGGCTCCCTGGCCGATAGTTGGGCGGGCCGCCTGAATATGGTCTACAGCAACAACGATGGCGCGGTCACCAATGTCCGCAACGGCAGCCGCCTGAACGGCGCCTCCAGCACCGGCGCGCGCGGACAACTGCTGTACAAGCAGGGCGACGCGTTCCGTCTGCGTTTGAGCGCGGACTACAGCAACACCAACAGCAAGCCGACTCCGGTGCTGCTGTCCACCAATGTCTTCAGCGGCACGGATGGCTACGTGGCCAAGTCCAAGGCGATCGGGAACAACATCGTGTTCGGCCCGCAGGTCGATCTGGACGATGAAAACCGGGCCCACGTGGTGCAGGGCGGCGCGTCCGCCGTCGCCGATTTGCAGCTTGACAGCGGCTACAAGCTGCGGTCCGTGACGTCGGTGCGCTACTTCCGCACCAATCCGACGATGGCCGACGGCTTTAGCGTCAATATCTATAACAACACCGGAACGCAGGTGCGTGATCATACGTGGTCGCAGGAGCTGCGCCTGGAATCTCCCATCGGCGAGAATGTCGACTACGCGCTCGGCCTGAATTATCTGGGCCAGAATCTGGACACGGTGGCGCATACGCGCTACGCGGCCGGCACGCTGGCCGGCGTCTACTACGCGTCGGCGTCCTACAACAATTTGGACGTGATCCGGTTCGGAAAACTGCGCGATCATATGTTGTCTCCCTATGCGCAGGGCACCTGGCACATTGCGCCGGGCTGGGATTTGAATGGCGGCTTGCGCTTCAATTATGAGGAGAAAAGCGGCCAGTTCGTGCGCCTTAACCGCGTTCCCTTCAACTCGGGCAACCTGAAGGAATACCACCAACTGCCATCGGGCACGCTGGTGCTGAAGTATCAGTTGACGCCGGAATGGAACACCTATCTGGCTGGCTCCTACGGCGAGAAGTCCGGTGGCTTGAACGTATCCGCCGGTGCGGCGCGGCAAGCCGGCAACGATTCGCTGTACATCAAGCCGGAGAAGACCAGGACCGCCGAACTGGGGGTGAAAGGTTCGCTGTGGGACGACAAGGTGACCGTCAAGGCGGACCTGTTCCTGACGGAGATCAGCGACTTCCAGACGCAAGGCTACAATCCGGACGACCAGCAGACCTACCTGATGAACGCCGGCAGCTTCCGTTCGCGCGGAGCCGAGACCAGCATCCGGGCGGCACTCACGCGCAATCTGCAGGTCGATTTCGCCGCAGTATACAACGACGCCACCTACACCGACTACGACAACGCGCGTTGCGCGCCGGAGGTGACGCTGTCGCCAAAACCGCCGCCGTCGTGCAACCTGACCGGCCAGCGTGTGTTCAACGCGCCGAAGGTGACGTGGAACACCAGCGCGCGCTATATCTGGCGCAGCGAAAATGGCTTGAACAACTTTGTCGGCGCGCGTTATTCCTATCGTGGCTGGATGTACGGCACGGTGGACAATTCTTCGCTCACCCGCGTGAGTAGTTATGGCCTGGCCTCGTTTTCCGCCGGCACCGGTGGTAAGCTCCAACGCGGCGACTGGAGCGCCTCGCTCTGGGTCAACAACGCCTTCGACAAAACGTACTACCGCCGTCTCTCCAGCGGCGACTACGGAACGGTCTGGGGCTGGCTGGGCGAGTCGCGCACGATCGGTGCGACTCTGGCTTACAAATACTGAGTACGGAGCGGCGGCAAATGAGCGATACACTGGAACGGCGTCAATTTCTTAAACTGGCGTCTTTGCTGACGGGCGGCGTCGCCGTGCTGGCCGACGTGTTGCCCGGCCAGGCGCTGGCCGCGGAGAGCCCGGGTTCCGGTGAGGGCGTCGGCACGCCGTCCGCCGAGACGGCCCTGCATTGGCTCGAAGGCGCGCCCGCCAGCTTTGCCGGCGCGACCTGGGGCGTGCCATGGCCGCAGGGACGGGTGCCGAAGAACGCGGCATTCGAGTTACGTGGTGGCGCCGGCGCGGACGGCGGCAAAGTGCGCGTGAAGACCGTGCAATCCTGGCCGTTGGCCTACTGGCCCGATGGCACGCTCAAATGGTCGGCGCACGCGCTGCCGCCGGACGCCGGCGGCGGCAAACCGGAAGCCGGCTATACGCTGCATCCGCTGATCGGCGCGGAAGCCTCCCACGCCGCCGCGCCCGGCGCGATGCTGGCCAAGGACGGATCCGGTGGCATCGATATCGATACGGGCGTGCTGCAATGCGTGCTTCCCCGCTCCGGCGCCGTGGTGGTGACGGCGATGAGGCGATCCGGCAAACCGCTGCTGCGCGATGGCCGGCTGGTGCTGCTGGTGGACGACTCGATCGACGACGAATCCGCAGGAGCGGCGCGCCGCTCGTACGACGGCGCCATCGATAAGGTGACGCTGGAGCAAAACGGACCGCTGCGCGCGGTGGTCCGCGTCGACGGCAGCCACCGGCACGCGGATGGCGCCAGGCTGCTGCCGTTCGTGGTTCGCCTCTATTTTTACAAAAATTCCGACACGGTTCGCCTGGTCCACACGCTGGTCTACGACGCCGACCCGGCCAAGGCCTATATTCGCGGCGTCGGCCTGCGCTTCGGCGTGCCGCTGGCCAGCCCGTTGCACGACCGTCACATCCGCTTCGTTGGCGATAACGGCGGCGTGTTCGGCGAGGCGGTGCGCGGCCTGACCGGCTTGCGCCGCGATGCCGGACAATCCGTCTACGACGCCCAGTTGTCCGGCCGCGCGGTGCCGCTGAAGGAGATGTCGGCGGCGGTGACCAAGGGCCTGCCTTACATTCCGGCTTTCGGCCACTACACGCTGCTGCAATCGCATCCGGACGGATTCTCGATCAGCAAGCGCACCAAGGCCGGTCATGGCTGGATACACGCTGCCAGCGGTGCGCGCGCCACGGGCACCGGCTATGTCGGCACGCCGGACGGCGGTGTCGCCTTCGGCGTGCGCAATTTCTGGCAAAGTTATCCCGGCCAGATCGATATCAGTGGTGCGGAGACCTCGCTCGCCACGGTCACGATGTGGCTGTGGGCGCCGAAGGCAGCTGCCATGGACCTGCGGTTCTACCACGACGGCATGGGCGAGGATACGTTCGAGAAGCAGCGCGCGGCGCTCGACATCACCTACGAAGACTACGAGCCGGAGTTCGGCACGCCATACGGCGTGGCGCGCACCAGCGAGCTGGAATGGCAGCTGCTGCCGGCGACCCCGGCGGCCGATGATCTGGTGGCGATCAGCCGCCGCATCCAGTCTCCGCCCCAGCTGCTGGCTTCCCCCGCGCGCCTGTATCGGGCCGGCGTGTTCAGCGAATACTGGAGCCCCGCGCAGGAACGTCCGTCACCTGAAGCGGCCAAGCTGGAAAAGCAACTGGCGTGGAGCTTCGACTTTTACCGCAACCAGGTCGAGTACCGCAAATGGTACGGTTTCTGGGATTACGGCGACGTGATGCACACGTACGACGAGCAGCGTCATGTCTGGCGCTATGACGTGGGCGGCTACGCCTGGGACAACTCGGAGTTGAGCACCGATATCTGGTTGTGGCACTACTTCCTCCACAGCGGCCGCGCCGACGTGTTCCGCATGGCCGAGGCGATGACGCGCCACACCGGCGAGGTCGATGTCCACCATATCGGCCCGTTCGCGCCGCTCGGTTCGCGCCACAGCGTTCAGCACTGGGGCGACAGCGCCAAGCAGTTGCGTATTTCGACCGCCGTCAACCGCCGCTTCATGTACTACCTGACCGCCGACGAACGGATCGGCGATCTGCTGAACGAGCAGGTCGATGCGGTGGAACGTCTGCGCACCGTCATCCCGGGCCGCAAGATCGGCCAGGTGGCGCCGACGCACGATCCGAAAAACTATGCGAGCGTCGCCTTTGGCACCGACTGGGGCGCGGTGGCGGCGGCCTGGTTCACCGAATGGGAGCGCAGCGGCAAACCCAAGTACCGGGACAAGCTGTTGGCCAGCATGGCCAGTATCGCCGCGCAGCCGCTCGGGTTCCTCGCCGGTGGCGGCGTGATGGACCTGCGCACCGGCGCGTATGTCATCGATCGGGAGAAGAAGGTCGATGTCTCGCATCTGAGCGCGGTCTTCGGGCTGCCGGAGATTTGCAGCGAATTGATACGCACCGTTCCGCAGCCGGCCTTCCGCGACGCGTGGCTGCGCTACTGCCGTTTGTATAACGCCAGTGCAAGTGAGCAGAAGGCGGAGCTTGGCCAGGATCTCGGCAAGCTGAATCTGGGGCAGGGCCACGCGCGCCTGCTGGCCTATGCGGCGGTGGAGTGGCAGGATCGCGCACTGCTCAAGCGTGCCTGGGCGCAGTTCTACGAGGGGCGGGCGGGCCTGGTTGAGAAGGATATGGTATCGCGCCGCGTGAAGCCTCCCATTGTGTTGACGGAGGTGGAGGAGGCGCCGAAGATCTCGACCAATTCGATCGCCCAATGGGGGCTTGGCGCGCTGGGCATGATGGCGCTCGATGCGACCGGTGCCACGGTCTACAAGGACGACTTCCAGCGCTTCGATCCACAGGCATGGGCGGTGGAAGCGGAGGCCGGCGACGCCGGCAAGGCGGCACAGGCGGTATCGCGCGCGCTAGTGCTGGACGCCAGCCGTGGCCTGACGGTTTGGCTGCGCAGGCAGTTGATCGGCCACTATGAGATCAGCTTCACGCGCACCGTGTTGGCCGAGGGTAAACCACATGAGCGCTTGTCGGATCTGAACTTCTTCTGGGAAGCGCAACTGGCGGGAGGCGAGGCTCCCGAGCCGTTCCGCCGTTCCGGCAAGCTGGAAGAATACGACAAGGTGCCGATGTTCTATGCCGGCATAGGCGGCAATACGAATACGACTTCGCGCTTCCGTTATTACGACGGCAGCGGTGATCGCAAGCTGCTGCAGGAATACCTGGCGCCGGACTATCTGCTCAAGTCCAATCACCCTTATCGCATTCGGATCGTGGTCGACGCCAGGGGGACGCGTTTGTATGTCGACGACCGCGAGTTCTTCTCGGCGCCCGGACCGCTGGCGGGCGGCGGCTATTTCGGATTCCGCACCACGCAGTCGCGCCAGAAGATCGAGAACTTCGAGGTGCGGCGGGTGGCTTGACCGGTCAGAGTACCAGGATGCCCTGGAGCGAGGATATCTTGTGCGGGTCGGACCAGCTGTCCAGCAGCTTTCCGGCCGCGCCGAACTCAAGCAGTTGGCGGCCTTTGTGGCCGTTTTCGGGACCGTGGCCCTGCCAGTTGGCGACCATGACGCGGCCATCGTCAAGCACCTGGAACGTCGCGTAGAAAAACGGCGACACTTCCTCGGGCATGGCGTTGACGCCGCCGAAGGTCGATATCAGATTGCCGCGCCGGTCGAAGCGCGCCATGAAGGCCCCGTAGCCCGCCGACACCAGCGTGTAGCCGTCGGCCAGGCGCTCGGCCTTCCACGCGTGCTCGAAGCCCGGCGCGCGCATCGCGTTCAACGCGATCAGCGAGGTATCGGTTTCCAGAATATGGTCGTTCATGCAGAACAGGTAGGTGCCAAGATCGGTGGTGCGCATCAGCCGCACGTAGTCGCCGTCGCGCCGCGCGCTGGAGACCAGGCGGTACTCGCGGTCGAGGGTGAGCACGTTGATGCCGCCAGTGCCGTCGAGGTTATGGCCTGTGACCAGGATGGCGCCATTGACCATGCGGCGGGCGGAGGTGACGTTGTCCCAGCGGTCGCAGGTGGAAAGCACTTCGCCGGAGGAGATGGAGAGTTCGAAGAAGCCGCGCTCGAAGCCGACCAGGGCGCGGTTCGGGCCGATGCGCTGCATGTCGCGGGCGGCGGGGAAGTCGGCCAGGCTGCGCGTCCAGCCGTAGCGGGGATTGGTGGTGTCGATCAGCGACAGCCGTTGGCGGCCCTCGTCGATGGCCAGAAATTGGTGCTTCATTCGTCTCCTTCATGGCTTTTTGCAGATCGTATCACGGCGGGGAGCGACATGGAAACGGAGGCGGATGCGTACGGCCACTGGGGCCAGGGACGCTACCGGACCCCGGAGACACGTAGGGCGGATTAGCCGAAGGCGTAATCGGCCAACTCAAGGGACCCACACCAATCCACTGGATACACCCCCGACGCGACATAACGATGAAAACTCGACCAGGGCCAATCCTGGACCCGCTCAACCAATCCATGCTTGACGGGGTTCCAATGTAAATAGTCTAGGTGTTGGCTCAAATCACGTTCGTCGCGGACCGCGTGCTCCCAGTAGCTGTGTTGCCAGAGCCGTTTTCCGTGCCCCGCGTAGCGGGTCATATGGGTTTTAATCAGGCGCCAACGCAATGAGAAGTCGCAGTCGTTTGCAGGCAGACGCCAGAGCGCGTGCAAGTGGTCGGGGAGAACGACCATGCCCACGATCTCGAAAGGATGCCTTTGGCGCACTTTTTGTAGGGCCGTGCGAAGTATCAGCCGGGCCTCGGGCGCAGAGAATACCGGTGCGCGGCGCGCGGTTACGAGGGTGAAGAAATATGTGCCGCCATCAACATATAGGCGTTGGTACTCTGCCATGTGAGTCTCCTTGGAGAGTCACTTAGCCTATTCCGGTAGTAGCTATGGCGGTTGTGGTATCGCAAACAGGGAGCTCTTTCGTACTTATTGCTCTGTTCTCGGCGGCTCTTGGCCGATTACGCCTTCGGCTAATCCGCCCTACGTGCTTCCTTGGTGTTCGGATGTCCCGCTGTATGGCCGCTTTTACCCTAATACCGATGGGTTGCGTTGCCATATGCTGTAGCACAACGCCGTGGCGTAGCTGACCCACAGGATATATGGCACCAGCAGCAACCCGGCGATCCTGTCGCGGCGTCCGAACGCGCGGATCGTTGCGGCGATCAGCAGCCATAACACGAGGATTTCGACGAACGCCCACGCACCCTGGCGCCAGGCGAAAAACAACCATGTCCATAACGCGTTCAACGCCAGTTGAACCACGTACAGCGTCATCTCCGACCGCACGCTGGCCTGGCCGTCGGTGCGCTGCACGCGCCATGCCGCGATGCCCATCAAAAGATACAGCACGCTCCACGCGGGGCCGAACAGCCAGGCCGGCGGCGCCCACGCCGGCCGGTCCAGCTGCATGTAAAACGCGCCCGCCTGCGCCGATGCAAAGGCGCCGATGGCGGCGAAGCCGAAGGTAAGCAACAACCAGCCGGCAAGGGCCGGCAGTCGGAGTGGTCTGGCATGGGTGGGGGCGGCTGGGGTCATGACTCGGTCTGTTTTTCAATCGTATTGGCGCGATTGTAGCCCGGCGACGCTCAGGTGTCTGTATGCGATCGTACCTTCTGCCGTCTTCTGCGCCAGGCCAGCGCGACGCCACCCGACAGGCAAAGCACGCCGGCCGCCAGGACGTAGGTCGCGGTGACCGATTGCGGCCGCTTTTCCTTCGGCGCCAGCGGATTTTTCATCGATGCCGGAAAGTCGCGCGGCCCCACCGGTATGATTTTCCAGTCGGCCCGCTCGGCCGGGGCGCGCTGTTGATATTCGCTCAGCGACATCACCGGATCGGAGCCGAACGCGCGGGAAGAGGGAAACTGCGGGATGCGCACGAAGACGATCGCCTCCAGATCATCCTCCAGTTGCGCCTCGATCGCGCCGCGCGCGCCGCCTTTGCCCGCCAGACGGTTCAACAAGTCGTCGCCGATCGTGTTGAAGGCGACGAAGGGCATCAATTCCGTACGCTCGGTCTTGAGGTAGTCGTAGGCGCTTTGGCCGCTGGCGAGGCTAACCTCCTTGAGCGCCATGTATGGCAACGCCACGGCGGCCTTCAGCGGACTTTCGCCGCCAAGGCGCGGAATTCCCCAGCCCAGGGTGCGCAGCGTTTCGACATTGATGCCGGCGCAGTTGGTGCCCGCGTGGCGGTAGTGGAAATCCTGGCTGTAGAAGTGGTTGAAGACGCGGCTGATCGCCTCCTGATAGAGCGCGGGCACCCGCTGGTCTTTCATGACGGCGACCAGCATGTAGGAAGGTCGATACCAGGATTGGCCGCTGTTCAAGTCCGCCATGTAGGCGTCCATCGGCAAGGTCGAGGCGATGATGCCTTTTTCGCTGACCGATCCGAGGTTGTAGAAGTTGTTGACCAGCCAGTCGTCCCAGCCGCCCTGCGGATCGAAGCGGCCGGTGGCCACCGCGAAGTGGCCACCGTAAGCTTCATCGTCGTCCCCCTGCGCGCCGTTCAGAATGAAGGCGAACGCCGGTTTTCCGGCCAGCGAGGATTCGCCGGCGCCGTCGCGCCGCCACAGGGTGCGCGCGGAGAACGGCTCGCGCGCGCCGCCGCCGTGGATGCGCACCAGGCTTTCGATGGATTCGCCGTTCCTTAGCGGGGAGAGGGCGGGCAGGGCGGGCATGGCGTAGTCCTTCGGCCACAAGGTGCGCGCGTGGAAGGTGCCATCCTTGAGCACACCGCGCGCCTTCATCTCGCGTCCGGCGAAGTAGGCCTGGCTGCTGGCGTCGAAGTACGAACGGTTGCTGGCAAGTCTGGCGGTCAGCGCCACCGGTAGCGCGGAGTTGGCGCCGTCGCCGATCAGCGCTGCCGCGTCGGCGGCGAGGCGGCCTTCGGCCACTTGCGGAGATCCGATCCACAGCAGTTGCGGCGGCTTGCCTTGGGCCTTGGCGGAGGTGGCGGCCAGCCACGCGCGGACGTCGTCCTGTGCGCGCAGATGGGGTGTGGAGCCGACAGCATGTTTGCTGGCGACGGCGACAATGTCGTCGCCGAAGTACCACAGCGCTTCAGGGGCGGCGGGGCAGTCCTTGCAGTCGGCCTTGGTGATGCGGAAATCTGTGCCGGGATAAAGGCCGATGTGCGTTGCAGCCAACGCATCACGCGGCTGGTTGGCGCTGGGTTCCGCACCCGCCATCGGCGTTGTGGAGGCCAGGTAAAAAGCGATGGCGCCCATGGTCAGGGCCAGGCGTGCGGGAGGTGGCAAGGTGGATTGCTGCATGTGGCGCTCCGTATCGGTGGACGCGCGAGAGCCGCCGGTTGTCGGCCGGCTTCGCGAATCACCACTGTACGGGAGTTGCTATGCGGCATTCTTAACATCCGTCAACAGTCCAGACAGGCCCATGATGACATGTTTTGACTACCGGGGACGTCGGCGATGCCTAGCGCCGGTCGATGGCGCCGGGCAGTGTGGCTTTCTTAGCCAGCTTGGACTTGTCGAGCAGTTTGGCCTTGAATGCGATGACCTCGTCGTCGGCGACGTCAAACCCCGGGCGGCGCCGCGGCACCGATCAATCGCACCAGCTCCGGCAGCGGGAAGCAGCGCGCCGTCGATCCTATCAACCATTTGCCATTTTTTCAGTTCAATTCCGCTCGGTATTGAACGTCGGGCGGGCCGCAAGATTGGTAGCATGGAGTCGATCTGACGGTGGCGTCGTCGCTTTCGCACGCGGGGAGTCGCATGAGTCTGACTGAACGTCTGTTTGAATATCCGCGCCCGCAACTGGTGCGCGACGAATGGCAATCGCTCAACGGCGAATGGGAGTTCGCCTTCGACGGCGACCGCCGGCATGGCATGGCCGGAGACGAGGTCAAGTGGACCCACCGCATCAACGTGCCGTTCGCGCCCGAGTCCGCCGCGAGCGGGCTGGGCGACCGATCGTTTCACTGCGTGTGCTGGTACCGGCGCCGCTTCGAGCTGGCTTGGCGCGCGCCGCGCACGATGCTGCATTTCGGCGCCGTCGATTACCACGCGCGGGTGTGGGTCAACGGCATGCTGGTGGCCGACCACGAGGGCGGCCACACGCCGTTTTGCGCCGACATCACCGACGTGCTGGCCGATGGGCCGGTGCAGACGCTGGTGGTGCGGGCCGAGGACGATCCGGCCGACCTGGCCAAGCCGCGCGGCAAGCAGGATTGGCAGCTCGAGCCGCATTCGATCTGGTACCCGCGCACCACCGGCATCTGGCAAAGCGTCTGGCTCGAACCGCTGCCGGCGACCTACATCCGCGCGCTGCGCTGGACGCCGGTGTTCGACGGTTTCGAGATCGGCTGCGAGGTGCTGGCCGGCGGCGATTCGCGCGCCGACATGTCGGTCGAGGTGCGCGTCACCCACGACGGCACGCTGCTGGCGGCGGACCGCTATCTGATGGTCGGCATGGAGGCCAGCCGCAAGATCGTGCTGTCGGACCCCGGCATCGACGATTCGCGCAACGACTTGCTGTGGAGCCCGGAAAGCCCGACCTTGCTCGACGCCCAGCTGACGCTGTACCACGGCGACCAGGTCATCGACCGGGTCCGCTCGTACACGGCGATGCGCTCGGTGGCGATCAACCGCGACCGTTTCATGCTCAACGGCCGTCCGTATCCGCTGCGGCTGGTGCTCGACCAGGGCTACTGGCCCGACACCCTGATGACGGCGCCGTCGGACGCCGCGCTGCGCCGCGATGTCGAACTGGCCAAGGAGATGGGTTTCAACGGCGTGCGCAAGCACCAGAAGATCGAGGACCCGCGCTACCTGTACTGGGCCGACCGGCTCGGCCTGCTGGTGTGGGGTGAGATGCCGTCCGGCTACGCCTTCAGCGCGCGCGCGATCACGCGGCTGCTCAAGGAATGGACCGAGGCGATCGAGCGCGACTACAGCCACCCGTGCCTGATCGTGTGGGTGCCGTTCAACGAGTCGTGGGGTGTGCCGAACCTGACGTCGATGCAGGCGCACCGCAACGCGGTCGAGGCCTTGTACCACCTGACGCGCATGCTCGATTCGACCCGCCCGGTGATCGGCAACGACGGCTGGGAGGCCTCGGCCACCGACATCCTGGGCATCCACGACTACGACGCCGATCCGGTGCGGCTGCGCCAGCGCTACGAGGTGAGCGACCCGGTGCGCACCTTGTTCGACCAGCGCCGTCCGGGCGGGCGCATCCTCACCCTGGATGGTTTTCCGCACCGCGGCCAGCCCATCGTGCTCACCGAGTTCGGCGGCATCGCCTACGACACCGGCGCCACCGGCAGCCGCACCTGGGGCTACTCGCGCGCGACCGACGCGAAGTCCTTCCTGACCCAATACACCGAGTTGCTCAAGGCGGTGTCGGAGACGACGATGTTCAGCGGCTTCTGCTACACGCAGTTCACCGACACCTTCCAGGAGACCAACGGCCTGCTCAACGCCGACCGCAGTCCCAAGGTGGCGCTCGAGGCGATCTGCGAGGCCACCCGCCACGGCGCCAACCTGTTTCCACTACCCGGGGTGTGAATGAGCGATACGCCGACAGCAAAGGGCGCGCCGGCCATCATCGGCACCGGCTACGACGACCGTCCGCAGGACCTGCCGCCGTTGGCGCGGCAGTTGCTCGAGTTGCGCGAGCAACTGATGGGTGATTGGACGGCGGCCATCCTGGCCGATATCCAGCGCGCCTACCAGTTGCTGCCGCCAATACTGGTCAACACCTTGCCGACGTTCTACGACAACCTGGTGCAGGCGCTGGCGCCTGGCTATCCACGCCGCGACGCGGCCGAAGGCACGTCGATCGCCTCGGCCCACGGCGACGAGCGGGCCCGCACCACCAATTACCAGCCGCACGAGCTCATCGCCGAGTACCAGATCTTCAAGCGCGTGTTCCTGCGGATGGTCGAGCGCGAACGGGTACCGCTGACGCCGGAGCAACTGGTGCAGGTGCACGAATCGGTCGACGCCGCCGTGCTGGAGGCGATCGCCGCCTACACGGCGACGCAGGAGCGGCTGCGCCAGGACTATGTGGCCACCTTGGCGCATGACCTGCGCACGCCGCTCAGCACGATCGGCATGGCGGCGACGCTGCTGGCCAGGCGGCCCGAGCCGGAACATGCGGCCGACCTGGCCGCCCGCATCCAGTCCAATGTCGAGCACATCGATGCGATGGTGCGCGAGCTGCTCGACACGGCGGCGCTGAACAGCGCACAAAAGCTGCCGCTCGATATCAGCTGCTGCGGCCTGCGCGAGCTGGCCGAGGAAGTGCTGCGCGACGCGCCGCAGCGGCCCGGCCCCTACCAGCTGGAAGGCGACGCGCCACCCGGCCACTGGAGCCGGCGCATGCTCAGGCGCGCGCTGGAGAACCTGCTGCGCAACGCCTGGAAGTACGGCGATCCGGAGCGGCCTGTGCGGATCGCCATTTCCGCCGCGCCGGGCCGCGCCAGCATCGCCGTCAGCAACGGCGGCGAGCCGATCCCCGAGGACCGGATCGCCGACGTGTTCCTGATGTTTCACCGCCATGCGCGCGACGGCGTGCAGGGCTGGGGACTGGGCTTGCCGTTCGTCCGGCATGTGGCCGAGTCGCACGGCGGCAGCGTGCTGATCGATAGCTCGGCCGAGCGCGGCACGACCGTCACGATCGACCTGCCGGCCGATGCGCGGCCGTTCTCGGCCCTGCAACCGGGGCCGCAACAAGCCCGGCAACATGGCGCGTGAAGTGGCGGGCAGGCGGGCTAGGATCAGTCCCACGCGGGGGCGGCGTGAGAGCCGATAGCAGCGGTGTCTCAGGCTTCGGATAATCACTCGACCGGCCGCCCGGCCGGCTTTTTCCAACAAGGGGGATGCGATGAATCTGATACTTTGGATAGTCATAGGCGGCATTCTGGGCTGGCTTGCCAGCCTGGTCATGAAGACGGACGCGCAGCAGGGGTTGATACTGAATGTCGTCGTCGGCATCGTCGGCGCGTTGCTGAGCGGCTGGCTGCTGGCGCCGATGCTGGGGACCGGCACCATCAATTCGGACGACTTCAGCCTGGCGTCGCTGGGGGTGTCGTTTATTGGCGCGCTGATCCTGCTGGCGATCGTCAACCTGGTGCGGCGCGGCCGGGTGCGCTGAAGCGCCGTCGCCACGCGGACGGCGCATCGCGGGTGCGTCGTGGACATGAACCAAGGGCTCCGGATGGAGCCCTTTGATAGTGCGCGTTTGGCAAGAACGACGACATGGGAATGCCGCGTGGCGCCATGTCGGAGAGCTGGCCGCTTGCTCCGTTCATCTCGACTGTGCCAGCGCCATCGCGTCGGCGCCCGCCGGGAACCGAAGCTGTCCGGTGGTGTCGTTGGTCGCCCGCCACACCATCCCGGCGACGTCCGCCTCGGTCGTCACCGCCGCCGGCCGCGCGTATCCGGCGAAGATGGGCTCCGCGAACGGCATATAGGCTTCGGGTATCAGCCCCGCCATGCGCGCGCCGCCGTTGCTGGCAAAGTTAGTCGTCGGGCCGTAGCCTGGCTCCACCAGTTTGGCCTGCACGTTGAAGTACGCCAGCTCGAACGCGAGCGAGCCGGTGAACCCTTCTATGGCCGCCTTGCTGGCGGTGTACGCGGCGGCCAACGGCATCCGCGCCAAGGTCGCGCTGGAGGTCACGTTGACGATCACGCCGGACCTGCGCGCGCGGAACTGCGGCAGCAGCGCCTGCGTCATCGCCATTGTGCCGAAGGTGTTGGTCTCGAATACCTCGCGCACGGTGGTCATCGGCGTGGCTTCGAAGGCGCCGACGACGCCGATACCCGCATTGTTGACCAACACGTCGATGGGCCCGCAGGCGTCAAGCACCGACGCGATGCTCTCTGGCTTGGTGACGTCGAGTGCCAGGATGCGCAGCCGGTCCGAGCGCGGCATCCCGTCCTCGTTCGGGGTGCGCATGGTGGCCAGCACGTTCCATCCCTGGGCGTGGAAGTGCAGGGCGGTCGCGCGGCCGTAGCCGGAAGAGCAGCCGGTGATCAATACTGTTTTCATATTGTGTTCCTTGTTGGTTAGCAAGGCTTAACGATAGCGAAAATGTGCCGGACGAACTACAATCGAAAGTCCAGAATCCACGTTTGAGAGTCCAGATATGAGCGATCCTCTTTCGGATGTCATCGCGCTGCTCCAGCCGCGCGCGGTGTACTCCAAGTGCATCAGCGGCGCAGGCCGGTGGGGCGTGCGCTATGCCGACTTCGGGCAGCCGAGCTTCTGCGCCGTGCTCGAGGGTTCCTGCCTGCTCGCGGTCGATGGCCAGCAGGCGATCACGCTGCAGGCCGGCGACTTCGTGCTCCTGCCCGCCACGCCGGGCTTCACCTTGTCGGGTTTCGAGCCGGTGACACCAGTCCAGGTCGACCCCAAGGCGGCGCCGGCGCCAACGGATGAAATACGCCACGGCACGCAAGGCGGGCCGCCCGAGGTGCGTTTGCTAGGGGGGTACTTCGTTTTCGATTCGCCCGATGCGGCGTTGCTCGTATCGCTGCTGCCGGCGCAGATGCACGTGCGCGGCGTCGAACGATTCGCCCTGCTTGTGCGGCTGGTCGGCGAGGAAGCGGTCCGACAGCGGACAGGGCGCGACCTGGTGCTCACGCGGCTGGTGGAAGTGTTGCTGATCGAGGCGCTGCGCTCGACGCCCGGGGAAGATGCGCCGCCGGGTCTGCTGCGGGGATTGGCCGACGCGCGGCTGGCGCAGGCGATGCGCCGGATGCACGACGATCCCGGACATCCATGGACGATGGCGCAGCTGGCGAAGAACGCGGCGCTGTCGCGCTCGGCGTTTTTCGAGCGCTTCCTGCGCGCCGTGGGCATGCCGCCGATGGAATACCTGCTCGCCTGGCGCATGGCGCTGGCCAAGGATCTGCTGCGCCGCCAGGATCTTGGCCTGGCCCAGGTCGCCGAACGCGTCGGCTACAGTTCGGCGAGCACGTTCAGCATCGCGTTCAGCCGACATGTCGGCCGGCCCCCGAGCCGCTACGCGCGCGAGGGCGCGGCCCCTCGTTGAAAAATTGTCGGAACCGGTTGCCGCTCAGCTCCCGCCGGCCCGGCGCTGGCGTACCCAGTAGCCGGCGCTGAGCGCGATCAGCCATACCGGGATCAGATACACCGACAGCTGCAGGTCCGGCGTCAGGTACATGACCACCAGGATGCCGGCCAGGAAGGCCAGGCACAGGTAGTTGGTCAGCGGGTAGCCCAGGCTGCGGAACAGCGTGGTCTTGCCCTCGGCCTTCTTGTGCGCGCGGAAGCGCAAGTGGATCCAGCTGATCATGGCCCAGTTGATGATCAGCGCGGACACCACCAGCCCCATCAGGAAGCCGAACGCCTTGCCCGGCATGAAGTAGTTGACGGCCACGCAGACGCCGGTCGCCAGCGCCGACACGCCCAGCGCCGCCAGCGGCACGCCGCGCCGGTTCACGGTCAGCAACAGGCGCGGCGCGTTGCCCTGTTTCGCCAGGCCGTACAGCATGCGGGTGTTGGCGTAGACGCAGCTGTTGTACACCGACAGCGCGGCCGTCAGCACCACCGCGTTGAGCACGTGCGCCACCATATTGCTGTCGAGCGCCTGGAAGATCAGCACGAACGGGCTGCCGCCGGTCACGACCTTCTGCCACGGGTACAGCGACAGCAGGATGCCCAGCGCGCCGATGTAGAAGATCAGGATGCGGTAGATGGCCTGGTTGGTGGCCTTGGGGATGGTGCGGGTCGGGTCGTCCGCCTCGGCGGCGGTGATGCCGATCAGTTCCAGGCCGCCGAAGGAGAACATGATGACGGCCATGGCCATCACCAGGCCGCCGAAGCCGTTGGGGAAGAAGCCGCCGTGCTGCCACAGGTTGGCGATGGTCGCCTGCGGGCCGGCCTCGCCCGACACCAGCAGGTAGCCGCCGAACCCAATCATGCCGACGATGGCCACCACCTTGATGATGGCGAACCAGAATTCCATCTCGCCGAAGGCCTTGACGTTGGCCAGGCTGATGCCGTTGATGATGGCGAAGAAGGCCAGCGCCGACACCCACGTCGGTATTCCCGGCCACCAGTACTGGACGTAGATGCCGACCGCCGACAGCTCGGCCATGCTGACCAGCACATACAGCACCCAGTAGTTCCAGCCGGACAGGAAGCCGGCCAGGTTGCCGCAGTATTTGTCGGCGAAATGGCTGAACGAGCCGGCCACCGGCTCGTCGACCACCATCTCGCCGAGCTGGCGCATGATGAAGAAGGCGATGATGCCGGCCACGCCGTAGCCCAGCAGCACCGACGGCCCGGCCATCTGGATCGTCTGCGCGATGCCGAGGAAAAGTCCGGTACCGATGGCGCCGCCCAGCGCGATCAGCTGGATATGGCGGCTTTTCAGGCCGCGCTTGAGTTCATTGCCTTGCTGGGTAGTGGTATCCACGGTGTCGGCGGTCATATTGGGTTCGGTGAGTGGGACTGGATAATGGGACTGGATAAGCTGGATCGAACAAGCGTCAAACGAACTTGGTCTTCTTCAGGTACTTCTCGACGTCGCGGTAGCTGTCGTCGCTGCCGGCGTAGCGCACCAGGTTGCGGGCGGTCTTGAGCCATTCCACCGTCGACGGCTGCATCAGCTCGAGCGCGTAGGCGATATCGGCCGGGCCGATCGGCCGCTCCGGATTGCCAGACAGGATGTCGTGCAGCGTGCTTTCCTTGGCCAGGTCGACCAGGCCGTCGATGTCGGCGCCGGAGAAGTGCGGCGTGGCCGCCACCAGCGCGTCGACATCGACGCCTTCGACCGGGATGTCGCGCAGCTTGATCTCGACGATATGCTTGCGCGCCTCGGCGTCTGGCGGCGGCACGAACAGCTGGCGCGAGAAGCGCCCGGTGCGCTTCATGGCCTGGTCGACGTCCCACGGCATATTGGTCGCGGCCAGGAACAGCACATCGCGGTTGTCGCGCTCGAAGCCGTCGAGCTGGGACAGGAATTCGTTGACGATGGTGCGGCTATGCTCGCTGTGCGCCTTCGAGCGCGAAAACGCCAGCGCGTCGAGTTCATCGAAGAACAGCACGCACGGTTTTTGCGCGCGCGCCTTCTCGAACAGCTGCGCCAGATTGCGTTCGCTCTCGCCCATCCACATGTTGAGCACTTCGCTGATGCCCACCGAGATGAAGGACGCCTTGCATTCGCCGGCGATGGCGCGGGCGATCATGGTCTTGCCGCAGCCGGGTGGTCCGTACAGCAGGATGCCGCCGCCGCCGCTCTTTTTAAACTTGGCGAACAGGCCCGGACGCAGGAACGGTTCGATGATGTGCAATCGCAGCGTCTTCTTCAAGTCCTCCATGCCGCCGACGTCGGCGAAGCCGATCTGGCCGGCCGGCTGCGGCTTGAGCGCGACCACGTTGGCGGAGGCGCCCACCAGCGACAAGGCCGGGCCGGACGAGGGGCGGGCGCGCTGTTGCAGCTGTTCCAGCGCCTCCACCGGCGCGAAGCCGTCGTGCTGGCGCGCGGCGGCGTAGGCGGCCAGCGCCTCGGCGTCGCGTTTCAGTGCCAGCAGGGCTTGCGCCTTGCCGGTGAGGGCGGCGGCGTCGGCGCGCTGGCGTTCGGCCAGTTCGAATTGGGTCAGCGCCGCCGGCGCGTCGCCGGCCGCCAGCAGCAGGCCGGCGTAGGCCAGGCGGTTGGCGACGTTGAATGGATCGCTTACCAGGGCGGTTTCGAGTTGTTCGCGGTGCATGGTCATTCCGTTAAAGTCCGGCGCGGCGTTTGAGCCAGCGCGTGAGCAGGGAGGGGTAGACCCAGGAATACGCGCAGTATCCCAGGATCGTGTAGGTGGCGATATCGGCGGCCAGCGGCGCGTCGCGGCGGATCAGGTTCATGCCCAGCAGGGCGATGAAGTAGAGCGCGGCGGACGCGCCCCAGCCCCAGCGGTTCAGTGGCCACAGGGGCAGCATGCTCCAGTGGCTCAGCGCTTCCAGCTGCACCACCAGCTCCAGCACCTCGCGCGAGTGCGGGTAGAGTTTGAGCAGTTCGATGGCGATGCGCTTGGCGGCGCGGTAGCGGCCACGCCCGACCAGGTGCGTGATCAGCATGCGCGCCGTGCTTTCGCTCTCCGGATGCCCCTGCATCAGCGACGCCAGGCTGGCGCGCTCGGCGCCGGGGCGGCCGTCGATGATGTCGCCGATCAGGCAGGCCGTGAGCGCCAGTTCGTCGTTAGGGTCCAGCCGCAGCGCCTCGCGCGCCAGCTCCTTGGCTTTATCGATATGCATGGTGCGGTACATCAGCATCGCGTAGCGGGCGTACTCGTACGCCGCCTCCGGGTACTCGCGCAGCAGATCGAGCAGCACGGCCTCGGCCTGTTCCAGTTCGTCGGCGTCGCGATGGATGTTGACCATCAGCGAACGCGCCAGGTAGTCGTCCGGGTGGCGCGCCAGGATCTGTTGCAGCGTATGGCGCGCGTCTTCCTTGCCGTCGGTGAGATAATCGACGTGGGCCGAGCAGAACAGCAGGCGCGGGTCGTCGGGATACTGCCGCAGCGCGTCGGCCAGCAGTTCGCGCGCCTGCTGGTAGCGGCGGCGCTCGATCAGGCCTTCCAGCTGCAGCGCATAGGCGCGCGGTGTCAGTTGTGCGCCGTCGTTCATGCCAGCGCTCCCGCCATCAACGTCGCGATGCCGCGGATGCCGAAGTAGCCCGCCACCATGCAGGCGATGGCCGGTATCCATGGCGACGGCGGCTTGGTGTCGAACAGCGCGGCGGAGCGGTGCTGTTTCTTGTGCAGCAGGTAGAACACGCCGCAAAGTCCCATCGAGAGCGCGCTCGACAGGGCGCGCATGGTGTCCTTGCCGAGGAAGCCGGCCAGGCCGGACAGCGTGTGCGGGGCCGCGATCGCCGCGTAGAGCAGCGCGACCAGCAGCGCCAGGCCGGCGATGTAGACCGGGATGTCGGCGGCGCGCCGCAAGCGCCAGGAATTGAGCGAGGCGTAAAGCAGGATCGCCAGCGGGCCGCCGAACACGGCGACCAGGAAGCTCGATCTGATCGAATACAGCGTGGCCGCCGGTGCGTGGGCCGACAGCGAGGGTGTGAGCAGGTGTTCGCGCATGGTGGTGATGGAAAAGGCAACCAGCCATATTACCAAATTCATACTCACCACCGCCAATAAATTTGGTACTCTTTCAACAATGTCATTTTGGATGCGTGTATTTATGATTAGGAACATGGTGAGGAATATGTCGGGGATTGTTCATGCGGCGCGGCGCTTGGCCCGCAAATTGCGGCAAGCGCCGATGGCCGTGAAGGTGCCGTTGGCGTTAATGCTGCTGGCGGCCGTGCCGCTTGCGCGCGCGGCCGAGCCGCTGCGCACGCCGGTCAGGCAGCAGGACGAGTCGCCCAAAGGCTCGCTGCTGATCGCAGGCGGTGCGGTGCGCGGCGATAACGCGGTGATCTGGCAGCGCATGGTGCAGCTGGCCGGGGGCTCCGGCGCCCGCATCGCCGTCCTTCCCAGCGCCTCGGGCAATCCGGCGCGCGCCGGCGCCTATCTGGTGGCGGGGCTGAACAAGTACGGCGCGGCGGCCTTCGTGGTGCCGATCGCCGTGAAGATGAAAGAGCGCGACTACAGACGCGACGCCGAGGACGAGACGCTGGCCGCCTCGATCCGCGACGCCGGCGGCGTCTACTTCTCCGGCGGCGACCAGGCGCTGATCACGCAGGCGCTGGTGCGCCCGGACGGCACCCGCACGGCGGTGCTGGAGGCGATCTGGGATGTCTACCGGCGCGGCGGCGTCATCGCCGGCACCAGCGCCGGCGCGGCCATCATGAGCAGCACCATGTTCTACGACGCCAAGACCGTCTTCGGCACCCTGAGCGAGGGCGTCAACGGCCGCGAACTGGCCACCGGCCTCGGTTTCATCGGCGACGACATCTTCGTCGACCAGCACCTGCTGGCGCGCGGGCGCTTTGCGCGCATGCTGCCGGCGATGCTGAAAAAGGGCTACAAGCTGGGCATCGGCATCGATGAAAACTCCGCCGTCATCATCACCGGCCGCCGGCACGTGGAGGTGGTCGGCTACCAGGGCGCGCTGCTGGTCGACCTGGCCCGGGCCATGGTCGATCCCAAGGTCAAGGACTTCAATCTGTCCAATGTGCGTCTGAGCTACCTTGACCGCGACGACCGCTACGATCTGGTCACGCACAAATACACGCCGTCCGCCGACAAGATCGAAGGCAAGGTCGATCCGAAAAAACCGTATCTGAAGGAGCCGGTGTATTCGACCGATGTCCTCGGCCACAACACCATCCTGATCCTGATGTCCAAGCTGGTCGACAACAGCGAGACCCAGGCGATCGGCATCGCCACGGCCGGTCCGCTGGACCCGCGCCAGGACCTGGGCTTCGAGTTCAAGCTGACGCGCGACGCCGGCACCACCGGCTACAGCTCGGCCACGATGGACGCCTATACGGTGCTGGACATGCGGCTCGACGTCCGGCCCTTGCAGATCACCAGGCCCTGGTACAAATAGCGCGGTCGCCTTGCCCGACGCCGCTTGTTTAGCGCATTTACTAAACAGCGGCTTCCGCGCGCCGATTTTGTTGACCGGCGGTCACACTTGGCGCTATAAAGTCGGTTCGTCTCCATCCCACGATGCCAGGAACCCGATGAACGCGACCTTACTGCCGGCCGGCGCGCTGGCGCTGTCCTTGTTGATCCCCTCGATGTCGGTGGCGCAAACGGCGCCCGGCACGCCCGCCGCGGCGGTGAACGTCTTCATCGGCACCGGCGGCGACGGCCACACCTTCCCCGGCGCGGCCCGCCCGTTCGGCATGATCCAGCTCAGCCCGGACACGCAGGTGCGGCCGTTCCGCCAGAGCTATCCGTGGGCCGCCGGCTACCGCTACGAGGACGACAGCATCCTCGGCTTCTCGCACACGCACTTTTCCGGCAGCGGCCATTCGGACCTCGGCGACGTGCTGCTGATGCCCTACAGCGGCGAGACCAAGCTGGAACCGGGCTATCCCGAGCGTCCCTTCAGCGGCTACCGCTCGCGCTTCAGCCACAAGGACGAACGCGCGGAGCCGGGCTACTACGCCGTCAAGCTGCTCGACAACGAGGTCGATGTCGAACTGACCGCCAGCGAGCGGGTGGGCCTGCACCGCTACCGCTACGCGGCCGGCGCGCCGGCCAAGGTGATACTGGACCTGCGCAGCAGCATCTACGATTACAAGGCCAAGAATCTGTGGTCGCGCCTGCGCGTGCGCGACGACAAGCTGATCACCGGCATGCGCGAGACGCGCGGCTGGGCGGCCGGCCGCCAGCTGTACTTCGCCATCGCGTTCTCGCAGCCGCTGACGGCGCGCGCGCTGCGCAACATGGAAACCGATATCGAGTACAAGGGCTTCGCCAGTCCCGGCAGCGGGCCGGGAGCGGACCCGAACCTCAAGCCTTTCGTCGAGGGCAAGGCGCTGGTCGGCGCGCTCGAATTCGGCGTGCCGGCCGACGGCAAGCTGCTGGTGAAGGTGGCCATTTCGGCCGTCAGCGAGGAGGGTGCGATCGCCAACCTGGCCGAGATGCCGGGCTGGGACTTCGACGCCGAACGCGCCAGCGCCTCGGCCGCGTGGAACCAGGCGCTGGGCGCGGTGGCGATCGAGGCGGCCGCGCCGATGAAAACCATGGTCTACACGGCGCTGTACCACAGCATGCTGGCGCCCGGCCTGTTCATGGACCGCGACGGCCGCTATCGCGGGCCGGACAACGAGGTCCACCAGGCCGACGGCTTCCGCTTCCATTCGACCTTCTCGCTGTGGGACACCTACCGCGCGCTGCATCCGCTGCTGACATTGCTCCAGCCGGAGCAGCGCAACGTCGATTTCGTGCGCTCGCTGATCGCGTCGCAGAAGGCCAGCCCCTACGGCATCCTGCCGGTGTGGCAGTACCATGGGCTGGAGACGTGGTGCATGATCGGCTACCACGCGGTGCCGGTCATCGCCGACGCCTACATGAAGGGGATGAAGGGCTTCGACGCCGAGGAGGCGCTCAAGGCGATGACCAGCAGCGCCGAATACGGTCCCTACGGCGGGCTGCGGCACTATATGAAGCTCGGCTACGTGCCGATCGACCTGGAGCCGGAGGCGGCCTCGAAGACGGTCGAATACGCGTTCGACGACTGGACCATCGCGCGCATGGCCGAGAAGATGGGCAAGAAGGACGTCGCCGCGCGCTACTACAAGCGGGCGCTGAACTACCGCAACTCGTTCGACACCAGGACCGGCTTCCTGCGCGCGAAAAAGTCGGACGGCAAGTTCCGCGAACCGTTCGATCCGGTGCGCTCGAACTTCGGCAGCGACTACACCGAGGGCAGCGCCTGGCAATATTCCTGGTATTCGCCGCACGATAACGCCGGCCTGATCAAGATGCTGGGCGGCGATGGCGGTTTGCAAAAGAAGATCGACATGATGTTCGACGCCAAGGTCGACGACAACGTCTACGCGCACATGGAGGATATCTCCGGCCTGATCGGCCACTACGCGCACGGCAACGAGCCGTCGCACCACGTGGCCTATCTGTACAACTACGCCGGCGCGCCGTGGAAGACCCAGCAGCGCCTGACGCAGGTGGTGGCGTCGCAGTACAACGCCACGCCGCAGGGCTTGTCGGGCAACGACGACCTGGGGCAGATGTCGGCGTGGCTGGCTTTCACGGCGCTGGGCTTCTATCCGGTGGCGCCGGGCAGCAACGAGTACGTGATCGGCCGTCCCTTCCTGGACAAGGCGGTGATGAGTCTGCCCAACGGCAAGACCTTCACCATCCGCGCGGTGGGCATGAGCGCCGACAACGCCTATGTCGCCGGCGTGACCCTGAACGGCAAGCCGCTGGCGCAGACTTTCCTGCGCCACGAGCAAATCATGGCCGGCGGCGAGCTGGTGTTTACGATGGACAAGGAACCGAACAAGGCGTGGGGCAGGGGCGCGGCGGCGCGCCCGTACACGCAAACGGCGTACTGATCGTCCGACGAACCGCGGTTAATGTCGATCTGATCATATCGCTTTCCGCTGGGCTGGGTAAGCTGGACTTCTGCCATATCGGGCGGGAAGTTCTCTTCGTCACTATTGCTCGCGCTTGGTGACCACTCAACCTGGACGGAGGTTATGATGGATGAATTTGTCTACAGTCTGCTGTTGAAGGGTACGCAGGGATTGACCCTGCTTGGCACGTTGCGCTACCGCTTCACCGATCTTGCCGCCGACGCCCGCGTCCGCGACATGCAAGCGCTGATGGGCGCGACGATCGACCGGCCCACCATCGAGCTGTTCATCCTGCCGGCCGAGGGCACGATCTCGGTGCCGCTGCTGACCGGCCTGACGCCGGTGCCGATCAGCGGCATCGGCTTCGGCAGTCCGGCGGGCCTGCTGACGGTGCTGTTCTCCAGCACCGACGATACGCGCGGCCTCAGCCTGCAAATCAATCCGATCGACGCCACCCACATCGGCGGCGGCCTGACCTGGAAGCCAGGCGAGCCGGGCACGTTGTTGTTCAGTGTGCTGGGCACGCAGCTCGCATTGCCCATGTGAAGCGGGGCCGGGCGGGGGTGCTGGGGAA
The DNA here is from genome assembly GCA_963511605.1 of uncultured Duganella sp. Taxonomy (GTDB): domain Bacteria; phylum Pseudomonadota; class Gammaproteobacteria; order Burkholderiales; family Burkholderiaceae_D; genus Rugamonas. The sequence goes on from CAUPJZ010000008.1 coordinate 101,199, forward strand.
GGGCGCCACGGCAGTGGCGCCCTTGTCGCATCCGGCCGCGCCTAGGCGCGGCGTTTGCGCAGCGCAGCGCCGATCACGCCGAGGCCCGCGAGCATCAGCAAGGCCGCTTCCGGCTCGGGAACGGCCGACACCTGGACCCGCTGGATGGAGGTGAGCGTGCCCCAGAAGGAGACGCCGTACTCGTCGCTTTGACGGTACCAGCCGCCGCCGATGGTCGACACCAGGTCCTTGTACGCGATGTCTAGCGTCGAGGGCAGCGCCGTCGAATTGAGATAGCCGCCACTGGCGTCGGTGAAACCCAGTCCCGCGCCGCCGCTCAGATCGGGCTGCACTTCCCCTTCATAATTGGTGTTGTCCAGGGCGATCGAATCGTTGCCGGGCCCGTTGACGACGGTCACCGCGCCCGTGCGGGCGCTGGCGTAATTGTTCTGGCCCGACTTGAAGCTGTATTCCATGCTGAACGTGGGCAACGTGCTCATGCTGTAGGTGCCGTAGTCGAAGAAGAAAGACGGGTTGGCCGTATCAAAGCTGATGCGTCCCGTCAGTTGATCGTTCACCGCCATGCGATGGCCAGCCAGCTCGGCGCTATCGACATAGCCGCCCTGGCCTTTCGACAGAGCGAGCACGCGATCGACCACGGCGGTGAAAGTGTAGGTCACGGTCTCGGCGTGCGTCGGGCTGGCGGCCGACAGCAAGGCCAGCGCCACCGCGCCGACGCTTGCGTTCATCTTGTTTGTCCAGGTCATAGCCATTCCAATCTCTGTTGTGAAGTAGGGAACTTATTATAATAATTGCACTCAGGAATTGTAAATGTAAAATCTGATGCGTGTAGCCCCCTAGACCGCCGATCATGCCGATTTGGTCGCAATGTGTGGAAATGGCGGGAGAGGGGCTGGCGCGGGCGGCTGGAGCGGCGGGCCGCGACCGCGATGTCGATCTGATCAGAATGCGTCCGGATTGGCCGGGTAAGCTGAACTACTGCCCCATCAGGCAGGGAAGTTCTCGCTGTCACTATTGTTCGCGCATCGTGGCAGCTCAACCCGCATGGAGGTTATGATGGATGAGATTATTTATGATCTGCTATTGAAGAGTCCGCTTGGTTTTGCGCTGTTAGGCACGCTTCGTTTCCGCGTCGTTTTCGATGAGCCGGTGTCCGGAAAAAGCATCGGCGACGTGTCCGGGCTGTTGACCGCGACGCTGGAGCGGCCTTTTATCACCATGAACGCCCAGGACCTGGAAGGCAGCATCGCGGTGCAGTTCCTGACCGGCCCGCAGCCCTTGCCGGCCGTCGGCCGTCTGTTCAGCTTCGACATGACGCCGCTGCCCCTGAACGCTTTGTTAAACGGCGGCGACGCCACGCGCCGGCTGTTCCTGCAGTTCAGCTTCCTCGACGCCACCCACATCGGAGGCGGCATGCTGTGGCAGCCCGGCACGCCGCAGCAAATGAAGTTCAGTCTGCTGGGCACGCAGCGCCCGTTCGGCATGGCTGCCGATGACATCCCCCAATGAAATTCCCTTCGTCGCCATTGCCCGCGCATGGCGGCCGCTCAACATGGATGGAGGTTATGATGGATGAGATTGCCTTTAATATAATACTGACGAGTCGGTTCGGCCTGAGCCTGCCCGGCACGCTGCGTCTTCGCTTCACCGATCTCGATGCGCTCATGCCCAATGGCGACATCGGCGCCGTGCTGGCGGCGATGCCGCAGCCGGTCGCCATCGACGTGGCGGTGTTCCAGCTGGCGGGGACGATGTCGGTGCCGCTGCTGACCGGCGTGCGTCCCGTGCCGGTGGCCGGCGTCGGCCTGGCCACGGCGGCCGGCCCCATCGGGTATGTGCTGGCCGGCACCGACCCGGCGCGTCCGCTGCGGCTGCTGTTCAACAACCTGGAGGTTCAGGACATCGCCGGCGGGCTGGTATGGCGGGCGGGGCAGTTCGGCCAGCAGATTTTCAGCTTGCTGGGTACCCAGCTGCCGTTCGGCCTGCAGGGCGAAGCGGCCCCGCAGGAGGCGGCTTCTCAGGAAGAGACTGCCTGATGCTCAGGGACCGGCTTCGGCCTCGTCGACCGACACGAAGGTGAGCCGGTTGCCGAACGGATCTTTGACCGACATTTCACGCCCGCCCCATGGCACCGTTTCGATGCCCGGGCGGGCGTATTTATAGTGCTTGCCGGTCAGCTCGGCGTGCAGGGCGTCGATGTCGGCGGCAATGATCCGCAGCGCGGCGCCCGGGCTGCAATCGCCGTGGTGTTCGCTCAGGTGCAGCGCGCAGCCGCCGCGCGACACTTGCAGGTACAGCGGCATGCCCGGCTCGAAACGGTGTTCCCAATCGACGCCAAAGCCCAGGTAGTCGACGTAGAACTCGCGCGCCTTGGCTTCGTCGAAGATGCGCAGGATGGGCGTGATGGTTCCGAGGGTCATGCGGGTTCCTGTGGAAAGGCTGTTCGGACTAGTATATCTCCGGCACGATGATTTCGGACGGCACCGGGCGGCGCACGTAGTCGTCGTGGTACTCGCGCTCCGGCAGCTGGATCGCCGGATGCTCGACTTCGACGTAGGGCATCTGCCCCAGCAAGTGGTGGATGCAGTTGAGCCTGGCCTTCTTCTTGTCCACGCCTTGCACCACCCACCATGGCGCCTCCGGGATGTGGGTGCGCTCGAGCATGATTTCCTTGGCCTTGGTGTATTCCTCCCAGCGGCGGCGCGATTCCAGGTCCATCGGGCTCAGTTTCCATTGCTTGAGCGGATCGTGGATGCGGCCCAGGAAGCGCGCGTTCTGCTCCTCGTCCGAGATCGAGAACCAGTATTTGATCAGCTGGATGCCCGAGCGCGCCAGCATGCGCTCGAATTCCGGCACGGTCTGGAAGAACTCCTCGTATTGCTCGTCGCTGCAAAAACCCATGACGCGCTCGACGCCGGCGCGGTTGTACCAGCTGCGGTCGAACAGGACGATCTCGCCGGCGGCCGGCAGGTGCGAGACGTAGCGCTGGAAATACCACTGCGTGCGCTCGCGGTTGTTGGGGGCGGGCAGGGCCGCCACGCGGCACACGCGCGGATTGAGGCGCTGCACGATGCGTTTGATCACGCCGCCCTTGCCGGCGGCGTCGCGGCCCTCGAACAGGATCACCACCTTGTGGCCGGTGTGCACCACCCAGTCCTGCAGCTTGACGAGCTCGGCCTGCAGGCGGAACAGTTCGCGGAAGTAATGGCGGCGGGCCGCCTTGGCCGCCTCGCTGCGCTCCGTTTCGATGACCAGCTTGGTGACCGGATCGATTTCGCGGTCCTCCAGCTCCATCTCCAGTTCCTCGTCGTAGCTGTCGGTGAGCTCGCGGTGCACGCGCTCCAGCAATTCCTGCTCGTTCAATTTCACGCAATGCTCCTCAGTATGGGTCGGGCACAGCTTACGCGCGGAATGTGACCTGGCGATGACGAATCAATATCGCCCCGATGTCGATCTGATCATGGTGCCGTCCGCCCGGCTCGGTAAGCTGAAATCCTGGCTCGCTCGTGAGGCAGGCATGTTTGCGGTGACTTTACCTAAGGAGGTTGTGATGGATGAGCTGGTCTATAACTTGTTATTGAAGAGTCCGCACGGTTTGACGCTGCTGGGCACCTTGCGCTATCGCTACACCGACCTGGACGCCCTCAAGGCGGGGGAGCTGTCGGCCCTCATGGAGCAGGCGCAGCAGGTGGATACCTTCGAATTGTCGCTCTTTAAGCTGGCTGGCACCCTGTCGGTGCCGCTGCTGACCGGTTTCACGCCGGTGCCTGTCGAGGGGATCTCGTTCGTCGCCCTGCTGGGGCCGACCCTGACCAATTTGCTGAGCAGCACCGATCCACGCCGCCGCCTTGACATGCAGTTCAACTTCCTCGGCAGTAATAATATCGCCGGCGGCCTGCTGTGGCGTCCGGGCGAGCTGCGCCAGCAGGTGTTCAGTGTGCTGGGCACCCGCGCGGCGCCGGGCATGTGAGGCGGCCCGCCTGTTGGCTAGCGCACGGGGACGCCGGCCGGCGTCCCTTTTCTTTGGCGGGTGGCGGGAAAATCAATGCGGATACAGACCGTGCACGCGGCCGAACAACCGGGTCAGGCCGAGCAGGGCGTCGATGTGGGGCGTGGGCAGTTGCAGCCGCTGGCCGATTTCGCGCACGGCGCCCACCAGCGCGTCCAGCTCCAGCACGCGGCCGGCGTCGGCGTCCTGCAGCATCGAGCTTTTGAACGCGCCCAGTTTGCGCGTGACCTGGTGGCGCTGCTCCGGCGTTTCATCGATATGGCAGCCGATGCGGTCGCCGATCAGCGCCGCCTCGCGCATGGCCGCGCGGCAGAACTCGGCCACCAGCGGATCGTCGAGGATGCGGTCGGCGGTGGCGCCGGTGATGGCCGAGACCGGATTCAAGGTCATGTTGCCCCACAGTTTGTACCAGATGTCGTAGCGGATGTTGTCGGAGACGGTGACGTCGAAGCCGGCGCCGCCAAGCAGCGCGCCGAGCTGGCGCGCGCGGGGCGACTCGCCGCCGCCGGGCTCGCCGATGATCAGGCCGTTGCCCATTTTGTGGGCCACCAGGCCCGGTTCCGGCGACGAGGTGCTGGCGTGCACCACGCAGCCGAGCACCTGGGCGTAGGGCAGCGCGGCCGTGATCGTGCCTTCCGGATCGACGCTGGCCAGCGGCTGGTCGCCGATGGCGGCCACGCCCTGGCCGAACCACCATGGGACGCCGTTCATGGCCGGCAGGATCACCGTGTCCGGCCCGATCAGCGGACCGATCTCGCGCGCGACGGCCGTCAAACCCTGGCCCTTGACGGCGACGATGACCACGTCCTGGCGTCCCAGCTGCGAGGCGTCGTCGCTGGCACGGGCCGGCGCCGTGGTCAGCACGTCGCCCTGGCGCAGCCGCCAGCCGTTTTCTTGCAGCGAAACCAGTGCCGCGCGGCGCGCCAGCACGCTTAAATCACACGCGGCCGCAGCCGCCAGACGGGTGCCGATGAAACCGCCAATTGCTCCGGCGCCGACTATGCATACTTTCATGTTGTCTCCTCTGAAAGAAAAGGGGCCGCGATGTGCGGCCCCGCCTCCTGAAGCAGGTTTATTACATATAATTATAGGTCAAGTATATATCACTCTATATCAATTGCGAATATCTAGCCTGCGGTTCAAGCTCAGCGCGGCAAGCGAGGCCACGGCGCCCGACAGCAGGTACAGGCCGACGTAGGCCAGGCCGAAGTGCGCCGACACGCCCAGCGCCACCAGCGGCGCGAAACCGGCGCCGACCAGCCAGGCGATATCCGACGTCAACGCCGCGCCGGTGTAGCGGAAGCGCTGTTCGAAGTTGGCGGTGACGGCGCCGGCGGCTTGCCCGTAGGACAGGCCCAGCAGCGCGAAGCCCACCAGGATGAAGATGTCCTGGCCGATCTCGCCGCCGTCGATCAGCGACGGCACGGCCGCGCTGAAGACGGCGATCATGATGGCGAGCGTGCCCAGGGTGCGGCGGCGGCCGTAGCGGTCGGCCACCAGGCCCGAAATAATGATGCCGATCGTCATCAATACCACGCCGACCATCTGCACCTGCAGGAAGCCGGACACCGAACGCGGCGAATACAGGCTGATCCAGGAAAGCGGGAACACCGTCACCAGATGGAACAGCGCATAGCTGGCCAGCGCGGCGAGCGCGCCGATCAGCACGTTGCGGCCCTGTTTGCTGAGCAGTTCGACCACGCTGACCGGCTCCAGCTGGCGCTCGTCGAGCAGGTGCGAGTATTCATGGGTGGTCACCAGGCGCAGGCGGGCGAACAGCGCGACCACGTTGATGGCGAAGGCCACATAGAACGGATAGCGCCAACCCCAGTCGAGGAAGTCCAGCGAGCTCAGGGTGGCCATCATATAGGCGAACAGGCCGGCCGCGATGAGGAAGCCGATCGGCGCGCCCAGTTGGCCGAGCATCGCGTACCAGCCGCGCTTGTGCTCCGGCGCGTTGAGCGCCAGCAGCGACGGCAGGCCGTCCCACGAGCCGCCCTGGGCGATGCCCTGGCCGATGCGCAGCAGCGACAGGATGACGATGGACGTCGTGCCCAGCGACGCGTAGTCGGGCAGGAAGGCGATACCGGCGGTGGACACGCCCATCACCATCAGCGCGAGCATCAGCTTGGCTTCCCTGGTGAACCGGTGTTGTACTGCCATAAACGCCACAGTGCCGAGCGGCCGGGCGATAAATGCTAGCGAGAAAATCGCGAAAGCGTATAGTGTTCCGTCAAGGCGGCTTTCGTAAGGGAAGAACACCGACGGGAACACCAGCGCCGAAGCGATCGCGTAGACGAAGAAGTCGAAGTATTCGGAGGCGCGGCCGATGACCACGCCGATGGCGATTTCGCCTGGGGAAATATCCCCATCCCTGGCATTGATGTTACGTGCGCCCTGGCTGGTTTGATGCTCTGGGACGACGCCCGTTAATGTAGTCGTATTGGCCATGGTCTCGTCTCGTAAGTAAATTAGTTTTTATTACGATCATGTCCCCGGACCACTAGGACAAAGTGTCCAATGGCAAGAACATTCCGTAATAGGTACAGTAGCATGTTATCCATATTCTGTGACGTAAATTACCGCATGATTCCTCCTATCGCACGTCGTGGGCTATTCCTCGCACCGTTGTTGTGGCTTGCCGGCTGCAACACGGTCGTGTTGAACCCGTCCGGAGATATCGCGGCCCAGCAAGGAAACCTTGTCATTGTTTCCACATTGCTGATGCTGTTGATCATCGTACCCGTTATGATTTTGATCTGTCTGTTCGCTTGGCGCTATAGGAAGGCAAATACTTCCGCCAAATACGAACCGAACTGGGATCACTCGACCAAGCTCGAATTGCTGATCTGGGGCGCTCCGCTCTTGATCATCATCGTGCTGGGCGCGATCACCTGGATCTACACCCACTTGCTGGACCCGTACCGTCCGCTGAGCCGCCTCGACGCCAACCGTCCGATCGCCGCCGGCGTCAAGCCGCTGGAGATCCAGGTCGTGTCGATGGACTGGAAGTGGATGTTCATCTATCCGGAACAGGGCATCGCCACCGTCAACGAACTGGTGACCCCGATCGACGTGCCGGTCCGCTTCAAGCTGACCTCGTCGACCGTGATGAACGCGTTCTACGTCCCGGCGCTGGCCGGCATGATCTACACCATGCCCGGCATGGAAACGCAGCTGAACGCGGTGATGAACAAGGTGGGCGTGTACGACGGCTTCTCGTCGAACTACAGCGGCGCCGGCTTCTCGCAGATGCGCTTCAAGTACCACGGCGTAAGCCAGGGCGACTTCGACGCCTGGGTGGCCAAGACCCGTGCCGCCACCGGCGCGCTGACCCGCGCCGAGTTCGTGGCGCTGGACAAGCCGACCATCAAGCACCCGATCATGCACTTCGGTAATGTCGACAAGGGTCTGTACGACCTCGTGCTGAACCGTTGCGTCGTCGAAGGTTCGGTCTGCATGAACACCCTGATGCACCAGGACGCCACACGCATCAAGGCGGCGGCCGCAGTCAAAGCGCTGGACAAAGACGTCTGTGAGACCGACGTTGCCGCCACCGCCCAACCTACCCGTAAAGAATGACCATGTCCGAACATACCTTGACACCCAACCACCCGATCCTGGGTCGCCTGTCGTGGGAATCGATCCCGCTGCATGAGCCCATCCTGATCGGCACCTTCGCCATGGTGGCGCTGGGAGGCCTGGCCTTCCTCGCCGTCATGTTCAAATTCCGCCTGTGGGGCCCGCTGTGGAAGAACTGGATCACCAGTATCGACCACAAGAAGATCGGTATCATGTACATGATCCTGGGTATCATCATGCTGCTGCGCGGCTTCGCCGACGCGCTGATGATGCGCGCCCAGCAAGCGATGGCCTTCGGCGACAACGCCGGCTTCCTGCCGCCGCACCACTACGACCAGGTCTTCACGGCCCACGGCACGATCATGATTTTCTTCGTGGCCATGCCCTTGGTGACCGGCCTGATGAACTACGTGGTGCCGCTGCAGATCGGCGCGCGCGACGTTTCGTTCCCGTTCCTGAACAACTTCTCGTTCTGGATGACCACCTTCGGCGCCATGCTGACGATGGTGTCGCTGTTCGTCGGCGAATTCGCCAAGACCGGCTGGCTGGCGTTCCCGCCGCTGTCGGGCATCATGGCCAGTCCGGATGTGGGGGTTGACTACTATATCTGGTCGTTACAGATCGCCGGGGTGGGCACGACCCTGTCCGGCGTCAACCTGATCGCCACCATCGTCAAGATGCGCGCGCCGGGCATGGACCTGATGAAGATGCCAGTCTTCACCTGGACCGCGCTGTGCACCAACGCCCTGATCGTGGCCACCTTCCCGATCCTGACCGTCACCTTGGCGATGTTGTCGCTCGACCGCATGGTCGGCACCAACTTCTTCACCAACGACCTCGGCGGCAACCCGATGTTGTACGTCAACCTGATCTGGATCTGGGGCCACCCCGAGGTCTACATCCTGATCCTGCCGGTGTTCGGCGTGTTCTCGGAAATCGTCTCGACCTTCAGCGCCAAGCGCCTGTTCGGCTACACCTCGATGGTGTACGCCACCGTCGTGATCACCATCCTGTCGTACCTGGTATGGCTGCACCACTTCTTCACCATGGGCTCAGGGGCCAGCGTCAACTCGTTCTTCGGCATCACCACGATGATCATTTCGATCCCGACCGGCGCCAAGATCTTCAACTGGCTGTTTACGATGTACAAGGGCCGCATCACCTTCGACGTGCCGATGCTGTGGACCGTGGGCTTCATGCTGACCTTCGTCATCGGCGGCATGACCGGCGTGATGCTGGCCGTGCCACCGGCCGACTTCGTGCTGCACAACTCGCTGTTCCTGATCGCCCACTTCCACAACGTCATCATCGGCGGCGTGGTGTTCGGCCTGTTCGCCGGCATGAACTACTGGTTCCCGAAAGCGTTCGGCTTCAAGCTCGACGAATTCTGGGGCAAGGTCTGCTTCTGGTGCTGGCTGGTCGGCTTCTGGGTCGCGTTCACGCCGCTGTACGTGATGGGTTTCATGGGCGTCACCCGCCGCATGAACCACTTCGAAGATCCTTCGCTGCAAATCTGGTTCGTCATCGCCGCCATCGGCGCGCTGATCATCGCCGGCGGTATCGGCGCGTTCCTGATCCAGATCTATGTCAGCTGGCGCGACCGCGCCAAGCTGCGCGACGTCACCGGCGACCCATGGGGCGGCCGTACGTTGGAGTGGGCGACGTCGTCGCCACCGCCGGACTACAACTTCGCGTTCACGCCGGTGGTGCATGACAGCGACAGCTGGGCCGACATGAAGGCGCACAACTACAAGCGTCCGACCAAGGGCTTCGTCGACATCCACATGCCGAAGAACACCGCCGCCGGCTTCATCATCTCGTCGCTGTCGTTCGTCATGGGCTTCGCCCTGGTCTGGCAGATGTGGGCGCTGGCCATCGTCGGCTTCGTCGCCATGATGGTCGCCATCATCAAGCACACCTTTAACTACAAGCGCGATTTCTACATCAAGGCGGAAGAAGTCATCCGTACCGAAGAAGCGCACACTCGTTTGCTGGAAAGCCATGTCTGATATTACCGCTAACGCCGCCATGAGCGACGACCCAAGCGCGCGCTACTACGTAGCCGACCACCACCCGGAGAACGGCACCCTGCTGGGCTTCTGGCTGTACCTGATGAGCGACTGCCTGCTGTTCGCCGGCCTGTTCGCCGCCTACGCCGTGCTCGGCCGCAACTACGCGGGCGGCCCGTCGGGCGCCGAGCTGTTCGAGCTGGGCACGATCGCCCTGAACACGGCGTTCCTGCTGCTGTCGTCGATCACCTATGGCTTCGCCATGATCGCCGCCCAGCGCAAGAGCCTGAAGTTCGCCATCATCTGGCTGGGGATCACGGGCCTGTTCGGCCTGGCGTTCCTGTTCCTGGAGATCGAAGAGTTCATGCACCTGATACACATCGGTGCCGGTCCGCAGCGCAGCGCGTTCCTGACCTCGTTCTTCGCGCTGGTCGGCACCCACGGTCTGCACGTGACCTTCGGTACGATCTGGCTGGTCACGTTGATGTTCCAGCTGAAAAAGCACGGTCTGACGGTCGAGAATAATCGCCGCATGATGTGTTTGTCGATGTTCTGGCACTTCCTGGACGTGATCTGGATCGGTGTATTTACCTTTGTTTACCTGATGGGAGTTCTGCCATGAGCGCGCCAAATAACCATAGCCACGGCCACGGCCACGGTCATGACGATCATGGCCACGGCCACGGCGAAGAGGGCGCCCATGGCAGCCTGAAGGACTACGCCATCGGCTTCGTGCTGTCGGTCATCCTGACGGCGATTCCGTTCTGGCTGGTGATGGCCAAGGTGTTCGACAAGTCCAGTACCACGGCCGCCGTGATCCTGGCCTTCGCCGCCGTCCAGGTGGTCGTGCACATGGTCTACTTCCTGCACATGAACGGCAAGAACGAGGGCGGCTGGTCGCTGCTGGCCCTGTTGTTCACCGCGGTGTTGCTGCTGATCGTATTGGCGGGCTCGATCTGGGTTATGTACCACATGAACCTGAACATGATGCCGTCGATGGGCTCGGATGTGCACAGCATGCACGACATGAAATGACGACTGGCGCATCGCGCCAACGTTCCCGCGCCCTGCGCGTCATCCTGGCCCTCGTGGCCGGGGTGATGTTCGCAGGGTTTTTTGCTTTGGGAACGTGGCAAATATTCAGGTTGCAATGGAAGCTGGCGTTGATCGAACGGGTCGACCAGCGCGTGCACGCCGCGCCGACGCCTGCGCCGGGCGTCGCCGACTGGCCGACGCTGAGCGCCGAGGACGACGAGTACCGCCGCGTGCGCGTCAGCGGGGTGTATCTGCCGGCGTCGACCACGTGGACGCTGGCGTCGCTCGAGCGCGGCATCGGCTACTGGGTGCTGACGCCGCTGTGCACGGCCGACGGCGGCATCGTCATGGTCAATCGCGGCTTCGTGGCGGCGGGTACGGGCGGCTGGAGTCCGCGTCCGGCGCCGGCGCCGGCGCCGGCCAACGCCTGCGCGGCGGTCGCGGGCGGCCCGGCGGTGACCGTCACCGGCCTGCTGCGCGTCAGCGAAAAGACCAGCTCGCTGCGCGCCAACGAGCCGGCGCGCAACTACTGGTACACGCGCGACCTGCGGGCCATCGCCAAGGCGCGCGGTTTGCCGGCGGTGGCGCCATATTACGTCGATGCCGACGCCGCCTCCGCGCAGGTCGAGCTGCCGGGCGAAAGCGTGCGTCCGATCGGTGGGCTGACGGTGATCTCCTTCGTCAACAACCACCTGGTTTATGCCGTCACCTGGTTCGCGCTGGCGCTGATGGTGGCGGCCGCGACCTGGTGGGTCGCACGGGATACACGTAGGGCGGATTAGCGGGCGAGGCCCGCTAACCGCCCCGGGGCCCATCGAAGGAACGCCCTAGCTGCCTGTAGGGCTTAAGAGCGCAGCGTAATCCGCCATTGCCTGCGTCCCGACGGCTTATGCATTGGCGGATTACGGCGTTCCGCCCAATCCGCCCCACGTGGAACCCAATAAGGCATGGATCACGTAAAATAGTAGGGATGGCGACAAAATACCCCAACCCCTTCGACCGCGGTCGTCCCAACGCCCCCGTGGTCGAACCGCTGGCCGCCGTGAAAGCGTCGGCCAACACCATCACGCACGCGGCCGGCCACAAGAACATGCAGCAGCTGATCCAGCTGCGCTGGATCGCCGTGATCGGCCAGATCACCACCATCGCCGCCGCCTCGCAGTTGCTCGACGTGCAACTGCCGATGCCGGCCATGCTCAACGTGCTGGCCTGCCTGATCGCCTTCAACATCGCCAGCACCCTGCGCTGGCAGGAAAACCAGTTCGTCTCCAACAACGAGCTGCTGCTCGCGCTGACGGTGGACGTCGCCAGCCTGACTGCCCAGCTCTATTTGAGCGGCGGCGCCACCAACCCCTTCGTGTTCCTCTACCTGCTGCACGTGATCCTGGGCGCGGTGTTGCTCGAGGCCTGGTCGACCTGGACCATCGTCGCCGTCACCGGCGCCTGCATCGCCTGGCTGGCGCTGTTCTCCGAACCGCTGCGCCTGCCTCAAGACCACGAGCGGGGCATCCTCAGCCTGTACGTGCAGGGCATGCTGGTGTGCTTCATCCTCGACGCCGCGCTGCTGGTGGTCTTCATCAGCCGCATCACGCGCAACATGCGCACCACCGCCGCCAGGCTGGCCGCCTTGCACCAGCGGGCGGCCGAGGAGGAGCACATCATCCGCATGGGCCTGCTGGCCTCGGGCGCCGCGCATGAACTCGGCACGCCGCTGGCCACCCTGGCCGTCATCCTCGGCGACTGGAAGCACATGCCGGAGTTCAAGGGCAATCCGGTGCTGCTGGAGGAAATCGCCGAGATGCAAACGCAGCTCAAGCGCTGCAAGTCCATCGTCAGCGGCATTCTGCTGTCGGCCGGCGAGACGCGCGGCGAATCGTCGGCGGCGACCACCATCAACACCTTCCTCGACGAGGTGGTGGCCGAGTGGCGCATCGGCCGCCCGGTGGTGGCGTTCGAGTTCGAGAACCGCATCGATCCCGACCTGCCTGTGGTATCCGATTCAACACTGAAGCAAATGATCTGCAATGTGCTGGATAATGCGCTGGAAGCGTCGCCGCAGTGGCTGCGCATGGAAGCCAGCCGCGAGGACGACGCATTGGTGCTGCAGGTGAGCGACGCCGGCCCCGGTTTCGCCGAGGCGATGCTGGCGCAATTTGGCAAACCGTATAATTCCAGTAAGGGACGGCCGGGCGGAGGGCTCGGGCTGTTCCTCGTGGTGAACGTGGCGCGCACCCTGGGGGGCGCCGTCACCGCCAGCAATCTGGAGCAGGGTGGGGCGATGGTGCGTTTGACGCTGCCGTTGTCGGCCATTGAAATCAAATCGGAACAAGCACAGAATGACTACTGAACGTTTGCTGTTGCTGGTTGAAGACGACGCGGCTTTCGCCCGCACCTTGAGCCGTTCGTTCGAACGGCGTGGTTACAAGGTGCTGCTGGCCGAGAACGTCGATGAGACCAGCGCGGTCCTGGTGGACCACTCGCCCGGCTACGCCGTGGTGGACCTGAAACTGAAGGGCAACTCGTCCGGCCTGGCCTGCGTGCAGATGCTGCACCAGCACGATCCGGAGATGCTGATCGTGGTGCTGACCGGCTTCGCCAGCATCAACACGGCGGTCGAGGCGATCAAGCTGGGCGCCTGCCAGTATCTGGCCAAGCCGTCCAACACCGACGATATCGAGGCGGCGTTCGAACACGTCGCCGGCTCGGCCGAGCTGGAGCTGACCAACCGGTCGACGTCGATCAAGACCCTGGAGTGGGAGCATATCCACACGGTGCTGGCCGAGACCGACTTCAATATCTCCGAAGCGGCGCGCCGGCTCGGCATGCACCGGCGCACGCTGGCGCGCAAGCTGGAAAAGCAGCGGGTTAAATAATGACACAAGCTTCCTTTCCCGGCTTCGAACCCGAACCGGCACTGACGGACCGGATATTTTTCGCGGTGATGCCGGATCGCGCGGCGATTGCCGGGATCAATCTGCTGACGGCGGAGTTGAAGGCCCGTCACGGCATGCGCGGCCGGCCGATCGTCGACGCCAAGCTGCACGCGACCTTGTGCAACCTGGGCGACTTTCCGGGCATGCCCGCCAGTCTGATCGCGCGCGCCGGGCAGGCTGCGGCCTACGTGGCCGCCGCAACGCCGGAGTTCGACGTTGCCTTCGACACCGCCCAGACCTTTGTGAATCGTTCCCGCAACCGGCCGTTCGTGCTGACCGGCGGCGATGGCGTGACAGGCCTGATGGCCCTCTACAAAAATCTGGCGCAAGCGCTGCTGAAGGTCGGCATCGCCGGCAATCCGCCTGGCTACACGCCGCATATCACACTGCTGTACGATGACGTCACAGCCGCCCCGGAACCCGTTCCTGCGACACAGTGGGCCGTGCGCGAACTGCTGCTGCTGCACAGCCGGATAGGCCAGAACCAGCCAAGCTACACCACGCTGGGGCGCTGGCCGCTCGCTAGCTAAGATCACCAGCCTTTTCGCGTCGCGAGCCTTCATCGGTTGCGAAAGGTCGTCTTTGGTGACAGACTGGAACAAATGAACTTTTAAAGGCGCATAGTCAAATCGGGGACTGATGCTCGTTGAAGTCTAGTTGGAGGTGCGAGGTGAAATGACCATGCTGATCAGACGCTGTGCCGTGCTGTTTGTCGAGCCCCGCGAGGAGCTCGATATCGATTGGTCGTCGCTGTTCGCCGGCGAGAGCGCGCTGGGCGCGACGGTGCGCTGGATTGCGCTCGCACCCCACTTGGGCGCCGAGATCGAGATCGGCAGCGACGAGATGCTGGCCCTTGGGGGCATCAGCCTGACGTTGTGGCAGGAGCGCGCCGCCTGCGAACAGAAGTCGTCGGCCGACGTCATCGCGCGCTTACTCGCACATGGCTTGCTGCTCAGCGATGCACCCGAAGGCGCGGCCATGCGCGAACGCGACGAGGTGCTGCGCTCGCAGCATTGGCGGCCGTTGTCCGCCACCGCGCATATGTTCAGCCGCTGGGGCGATATGCGGGTCGACAAGGGGATGCAGTTTCCCAGCTTTGAGGAGTTGGTCGAATCGTACGGGACGCCGCCGGGACCCGCCATCGAACGCGGCGCCGCCGCTGATGCGCTGATGTTGCCGGTTCCCGAGCGCGCCGGGTTGGACCAGACGCTTTTTCAACGTTACACCGGCCGTAATTTCGATCCCGTCGCCACGCTGCCGCTGGCCACCGCTTCACGCCTGCTGCAACGCGCCTTCGGGTCGCAGGGCGAGCGCGAGATGGCGCCGGATGCCTTTGTGTTGAAGAAGCTCAGTCCCTCCGCCGGCGGCCTGCATCCGACCGAGGCGTATGTGCTGGCGCGGCGCGTGGAGGGTGTGGCGCCGGGGCTGTATCACTACCATCCGGTGCGGCACGCGCTGGAGCCGCTGGTGGCGATGGATGCCGAGCAGACGGCGGAGCTGGCGTTGCGCATGGTGGCCGATCAGGATTGGTTTGTCGACGCGCCGATGATGGTGGTGCTGGCGGCGCGCGTGGAGCGCAATTTTTGGAAGTACCGTAATCACGCCAAGGCTTACCGGGCGCTGTTGCTGGACGCGGGGCACTTGTCGCAGACGTTTTATCTGCTGGCGACCGAGGCGGGGATGCCGGCCTTTGTGACGGCGGCTATCAACGAGGTCGATATCGAACGGGCGTTGGGGCTCGATCCGTTGAAGGATATGGTGGTGGCCGTTTGTGGCTGCGGTGCGGCGTCGGGGGCGCGGGATACCGTGGAGATGCGGTATGAGCCTTGATGCCGATATGCGTCCCTGACGGCGCTTGGATGGCCGATTACGCTTCGCTAATCCGCCCTACGTGTTTTAGATTTGTTTGACTACTTTTATTTCGACCATGAAAACTCTCTTTTTGCTGCCGGTCTTTTTGTTCGCCGGGTATGCGTTCGCCGATGCGCCTTTAGCCACTTGGGATAAGCAGGCCAGCGGTGTCGCCGGTCGGTTGCGCGGCGTGAGCGCCGTCGATGACAACGTGGCCTGGGCCAGCGGCGCGGGCAACGCCGTGCTGCGCACCGCCGACGGCGGCGCCACCTGGCGCAGCCTGACGCCGCCGGTCGACGCCAAGGCCACGCCGCTCGACTTCCGCGATATCGACGCCGTTGACGCCCGCACCGCCTACTTGTTGAGCATCGGGCCGTCCACGGCCTCTCGCATCTTCAAGACCACCGACGCCGGCGTCACCTGGACGCAGCAGTATGTCAATCCCGATGAAAAAGGCTTCCTCGACGCGATGACGTTTTGGGATGCGAACAATGGCCTGGTGATCGGCGATTCGATCGACGGCCGCTTCCAGATACTGCGCACCGCCGACGGCGGCGCGACATGGAGCAAAATCCCCGCCGAGGCGCTGCCGCCCGCGTTGCCGAACGAGGGATCGTTCTCGGCCAGCGGTTCCAACATCGCCATGGTCGGCCGCGACGACGCCTGGATCGCCACCGGCAGCCGGGTGCTGCACACCGGCGATCGCGGTCGAACCTGGAGCGTGGTCCAGGCGCCGCTCGATACCGGCGAGTCGGCCGGCATCTTTTCGATCACCTTCCGCGACGCGCTGCATGGCGTGATCGTCGGCGGCGACTACAAGCGCGAGGGCGCGGCGGTCAACAACGTCGCCCACACCAGCGATGGCGGCAAGAGCTGGTCGCTGGTGCGCGAAAAGGGATTGTCCGGTTACCGCTCGGCGGTGAAGTATCTGCCCGGCGGCGGCAAGTCGCTGGTGGCGGTCGGCCCGTCAGGCGCCGATGTGTCGCGGGATGATGGCAGGACGTGGACGCCATTGGCCTATCCGGCATCGGTCGCAGGCTTCGACGCGATCAGCTTTGCCGCCGGCCGCAAGACGGCTTGGGCCAGCGGCAATAACGGAGAGCTCGCGCGGGCGAAGTTCGACTGAGACGTCGATTACACAGCGGACGGCGTTCAGCGCTGGCCCGACAGGAAGAACGGAATCGCGCCGGCGGCGTTTTCCAGCTTGCCTTTGATCGCGTGGCGATTGGCGGCGATGACTTCCTTGGACGGCAGGCTGCGCAGGGCTGGAATCCGGGCGGCGTCGATGCGGATGCCCAGGCCACCGAGCGCGATCTGCGGATCGCTCAGGAAGCTCTGGCGGAAGCTGTCGTCGCCGGAGAGTTTGGAAAGCAGCAGGTCGAGATCGTGCGGGGAATGCGAGGCCATGTGATCACCTTTCGTGTGGGGAGCAGGTTGACGCGTATCAATACGCAAGTCCATGCTAGGACAAAGCCTGACCGACCTCAAGGAATTTCAACATAGTAATATGCTAGTGAGTTTGACCGGTGTTTTCCACGGTCCGGGGCGGCGCCGATGATTGTTTGGCGATCTCGTCGCGCGCGCTGCGCATGACGATCTCGAACGCGTGCTGGAAATCGCTCAACAGTTGCGGCAACGCGGTCTCCCGCTCTCGGAGGCGCGCCTCCAGCGCCGTCGCCGTTTCAAAAAGATCGGGCGCGGAAATGTTTCCAGCCGCGCCACGGATTTTGTGGACAAGTTCGGCCGCCTGCGCCAGATCGCCGGCGTCGATTGCATCATGAATGTGTTGCAAAGTGGCGCCGAAGTCGTGGGCGAACAGGCTCAAAAGCCGCGTCAGCAGCGCGCCGTGGCCGCCCAGGCGTTCCAGCGCCGCCTCCATGTCGATGCCCGGGCGCGCGGTCGGCGGTGCCGCCGGTACCAGTCCCGCGCCGCGCGCCGCGTCCGGTTCGTCCACCTGTGCGCGCGCGGCATCGTGCCGCACCCAGGTGGCCAGCACGGCGTACAGCGTGTCCGGGTCGATCGGCTTGGTGACGTAGTCGTTCATGTCCATGTTCAGGCAGCGCTCGCGGTAGCCGGCGACGGCGTGCGCCGTCATGGCGATGATCGGCAGCGCGGCGTGGCGCTCGTCGGCGCGGATCAGCGCCGTGGCCTGGTAGCCGTCCATGTCGGGCATCTGTATGTCCATCAGCACCGCGTCGTACTGGCGCGCGTGGACCATGCGCGCCGCCTCCTCGCCGCTGGCGGCCAGGTCGACCCGGACCCCGGCGCGCTGCAGGATTTCGCTCGCCACCTGCTGGTTGATGCTGTTGTCATCGACCACCAGCACCTGCGCGCCGCGTATGCGCTGGACCGCGAACGAGGGTGGGGCGGGTAGCTTGACGGCGGGCTGTCCGGCGTCCAGGCCGAGCGCCGTCATGATCGCGCTGCGCAGCAGATAGGGGTTGGCCGGCTTGTCGATGAAGGGCATGCGGCGGGTCTGCTCGGCGGCCTTGATATTGTGTTCGCGCGCGTAGGCGGTGACCATGAGGATGGCCGGCATCCCGGCCAGCGCGGGGTCGGCGCCGATGCGGCGCAGCGTTTCGATGCCGTCCAGCTCCGGCATGTCGGCGTCGATCAGCAGGATGTCGTACGGTTCCTGCCGCAGCGCGGCCAGCGCCGCCGCGCCGGAGGCCACGGCGCGCGCCTGCAGGCCAAGGCCGCCCAGCTGGATCTTCAGCATGTGGCGCGCCGCTTCGCAATCGTCGGCCACCAGCACGCGCTTGCCCAGCGCCTGCGCCGGTACCGGCAGCAGCCGCGGCGTCTGGTCGGCGGCCGGTTGCAGCTGCACGGTGAAACTGAAGCTGCTGCCGACACCGGGTTCGCTGTCGACGGCGATCACGCCGCCCATCTTGCGCACCAATTGCTGCGAGATCGCCAGTCCCAGTCCGGTGCCGCCGTAGAGCCGCGTGGTGCTGGCGTCGGCCTGGGCGAAGGCCTGGAACAGGCGCGCCTGCTGCTCGCCGCTGATGCCAAGGCCGCTGTCTTCGACGGTGAAGCGCAGCGCGAACGCGCCGGGGGCGACGTCGGCGGCGGCCAGCTTCGGGTCCAGCTCGACCCGCAGTTCGATGTGGCCGCGCGCGGTGAACTTGAGCGCGTTGCCCACCAGGTTGACCAGGATCTGGCTCAGTCGCAGCGGGTCGCCCAGCAGGTTGGCCGGAACGTCCGGGGCCGACCAGATCACCAGTTCCAGCCCCCTTTCGGCGGCGCGCCACGAGAACAGGTCGGCCAGCTGGTTGAGCGTGTCGGGCAGGTCGAAGGGCAGGGCCTCCAGTTCCAGCTTGCCCGATTCGATCTTGGAGAAGTCCAGCACATCGTTGATGATCTCGAGCAGGCTTTGCCCCGCGCGGCCGATTTTGCGGAAGTAGTCCAGCGGCTGCGGCGGCAGGTCGAGGTGGGTGCCCAGTCCGGCGAAGCCGAGGATGGCGTTCATCGGCGTGCGGATCTCGTGGCTGATGTTGGCCAGGAACTCGCTCTTGGCGCGGGTGGCCGCTTCGGCGTTGGCGCGTGCCTGCTCGATCATGCGCAGCGCCCGCGCCTTTTGGTAGGCCGATACGAACGGCTCCTTCAGCGCCTTGAGCAGATCGAGGTCGCTGGCTTCGAACCTGGTTTGGTACTGGTAGTTCTCGAAAATCAGATAGCCCTCGACCTGGCCGTCGATCACCACGCGCACCGCCAGCATCGCGCAGACGTCGCCCGGCAGCGAATTGCGGTGGTAGATTTCGAAGATGTCCGGCGCGATCATCGATTCGGGCGGGGCGTAGCGCAGCTCAGCCTGGCGCAGGTCGATGCTGTAGGCGTCGGCGGCGGCGTCGATGCGGCCCCAGGCCGCGCGCAAGGTCAGCGTCTCGGTGCAGGCCTCGCGCACCAGCGCCAGGGCCGAATCGACGCCCTTGATGACGGTCGACTCCTGCAGGATGGTTTGCAGCAGCGCGTCGAAGTCCAGCTGCTCGTTGATCGATTTGACGATGGCGTTGAGTTTTTCCAGATGCCGGGTGCGCGAGTAGACCAGCGCCTGCAGCGCCTCGCCCTTGTTGTGCAGTTGCCTGACGCGCCAGCGCACCAGCGCCCACGCCAGCAGGCAGGCGGCCAGCAGGTAGCCGGTCCTGGCCCACCAGGTCTGGTGCCAGGCCGGCAGCACCACCACCCGCAGCGACAGCTCATCGACATTCCACAGGCCCTCGCGGTTGCTGCCGCGCAGGCGCAGGCGGTAGGTGCCGGGCGGCAGGCTATTGTAGCTGGCCACGCGGCGGCTGGCGTCGGCCTCGGTCCAGCGCCGGTCGAAGCCCTCCAGCAGGTAGGCGTAGCGGTTGCGCTGTGGCGCGGAGTAGTCCAGCGCCGCCAGTTCGACCTCGAAGTTCTGGGTGTCCGGCGTCAGGGTCAGGGTCGGCCCTTCGGGTGCGCTGAGCTGGTCGGGCGTGAGCGCGCGCTGGTCTACCCGCACGGCGCTGATCACCAGCGGCGCACGGTAGCCCCAGTCGTTCAGGCGCCCGGCGTAGACCACCGCCATGCCGGAGGTGGCCCCGAACAGCAGATCGCGTTCGTTGGTGACGGTGCTGGCGCCGATGAAGAAGGTGCGGAACGCCAGGCCGTCGGCGCGGGCCAGCGCGCGCGCCTTGAGCGTGGCGGCGTCTACAACGGCGATGCTGTCCGAGGTGGCGGCCCAGATGCGGCCGGCGGAGTCCGACTGCAACGCCATGATGGTGCCGGTCGACAGTCCCTCGGCGACGCCGACCCGTTCGAACACCGGCGCGCCCCTGGCATCGCGCCCGGTCATCACGCAGATGCCGCCGCCGTAGGTGCCCACCCACAGCCTGCCGCGTCCGTCGATCACCAGCGAGCTGATAACGGCCTCGGAGAGCGCGGTGGGGAGGGCCGGCGCGGCGTGGATCTGCTCCACCTTGCCGGTCGCCGGATCGAGGCGATTGAGGCCGTTGCGGGTGGCGATCCACAGCGCGCCGTCGACATCGGGGACCACGGCGTGGATGCGGTTGTCGGTCAGCCCGCCGCCCTCCGGCGGCCCCTGGACGTAGCGCTTGACGGTGCCGGCGGCGACATCGTAGCGCAGCAGTCCTTCGAAAGTGCCGAGCCAGAGCTGGCCGTCGCGCTTCAGGATGGTGCCGATGCGCGGATACTGGTTTTCCTGCGGCAGCGCGATGCGTTGGACGGCGCGCCCGCCGCCCCGGGTGCGGTACAAACCGAGCTGGGTGCCGATCCAGGCCTCGCCGGCCTGCGCCTCGGCCAGCGCCAGCACCACGCGGCTGGGCAGCGCCGTTTCCGGCTGGTGCGGGTCGGGGCGCAACGCCGCGCGCCGGGTGCCGTCGGTCGCCACGATGTCGATGCCCTGGTCGGCCAGCGCGATCCACACCTCGCGGCGGCTGTCGGTCATCAAGGCGGTGACGGCCGCCTCCAGCTTGCCCTCGCCGCCGAACACCGAATCGATGCTCTCGCTGTGCGGATCGTGGATGTCGACACCGCGCTCCGTGCTGACCCAGATCATGCCGCTGCGGTCGCGCAGCAGCGCGGCGGTGCGGTCGTTGCTGAGGCTGAGTGGCACCGCCGGCTGGTGCAGTATGCGGTTGCTGCGGCCCGTGGCGGTGTGGTACTCGACGATGCCGCCGCCGTAGGTGCCGGCCCACCAGGTGCCCGGCGTGCTCTCGGCGACCGACAGCACCATGTTCGATTCCATGTCCCTGACGCCTTCGAGCGCGACCAGCTGGCCGCTGTCGGCCAGCGGATCGACCGTGCCGATGCCGCTTTTGAGCGTGCCGAAGGCGATCTGCCCCCGGCTGTTTTCGCCCAGCGCCATGACGGTGTCGCTCCAGCCGCCGCGGCCGGCGGCGCCGACCGGGATGGCGGCGATGGCGCCGCCGGGTTTCATCCGCGCCAGTCCGGTGCCGGTGCCGATCCACAGGTTGCCCGAGCGGTCCACCAGCAGCGCGCGGACCTGGTTGTCCGGCAGGCCCGGCGCGCTCTCGCGGGTATGGCTGGTCACGGTGCCGGCGATGGCGTCATAGAATTTGAGGCCGGCGGGCGTGCCGATCCAGAGATTGCCCTTGGCGTCGCTGGCGATCGCGCTGACCAGGCCATGGCTCAACTCCTCGTTGAGGCGGACGAAGTGTTCCTTGCGATTGTCGTACATCGCCAGGCCGGCGGCGGCGGTGCCGACCCACAGGCGGCCGCGCGCATCGACGTGCAGGGTTTGAATGAAATCGCCGGGAAGGCTGGTGGGGTCGGTGGCGTTGTGGTGGAAGCTGCGCACGCGGTAACCGTCCCAGCGCGCCAGGCCGCTCTGCGTGCCGATCCAGATGTAGCCGTCGCCGTCCTGCGCCAGCGCCATGCTGACCGGATGCGGCAAGCCCTGTTCGAGTCCGAGATGTTCAAACAGCGGGGTGGCCAGCTTGTCCCAGCGCTCGGCGCCGGCCCTGGCGTGGCCGAACAACATGGCGCCGGCCAGAAGGCACAGGCATGCCGTCGGCGCGAAGGCGACACGGGACAGGCGGACGACACGGCATAGCCGAAAAATTCGACAAAGGGCGGCGATACAGGCATGCGGTGATAGGGCGTGGGCGTTCAAATCAGGGCACTCTCCCGGCAAGTGATTATCAGCATACGGAATAGCCGGCCGAAAGTCCATGCTTGCGGCGCGAATTCGCCGCCGCTTGTACAATCGCCGTGAGCACGCCGTTGGCACCACATTACAAGGATCCCTGCATGAAACCTCAACTCCTGGTGCTGGCCGCCAGCCCCTCCGCCGCCGTCATGGAACAACTGGACCTCCACTTTGAATGCCACCACGCCTGGCGCCAGCCGCGCGAGGCGCAGCCGGATTACATACGCGGCGTGGCCGCCGGTGTGCGCGGCCTGCTGACGACCGGCGCGATCGGCGTCGGCCCGGCGCTGCTGGAGCAGTTGCCGGCGCTTGAAATCGTCGCCGTCAACGGCATCGGCACCGACGCCGTGGCGCTGGAGGCGACCCGCGCGCGCGGCATTGTCGTCACCAATACGCCCGGCGTGCTGACCGACGACGTGGCCGATCTGGCACTGACGTTGTTGCTGGCGGCGGCGCGGCGACTGCCGGCGCTGGAGCGCTACGTGCGCAGCGGCGCCTGGGAGGCGGGGCGGCCGCTGGCGCCCACGCGCGCCTTGCGCGGCAAGGTCTGCGGCGTGTTCGGCTTCGGCCGCATCGGCCAGGCGGTGGCGGCGCGGGCCGAGGCGTTCGGCATGCGCACGCTGTACTTCCAGCCGCGCGCGATCCCCGGCGTGGCGCGGGAGCGCAGCGCCTCCCTGCTGGAGCTGGCGCGGGCGAGCGACTATCTGGTGGTGTGCGCCCCCGGCGGCGGCGCCACGCGGCACGCGGTGGACGCGCAGGTGCTGGCGGCGCTGGGGCCGGAGGGAACGCTGGTGAATATCGCGCGCGGTTCGCTGGTGGACCAGCCGGCGTTGATCGCGGCGCTGCGCGAAGGCGCGCTGGGGATGGCGGCGCTCGACGTGTTCGACGACGAGCCACGCGTTCCGGCCGCGCTGCGGGAGCTCGAAAACGTGGTGCTGGCGCCGCACGTGGGCAGCTTGACGGTGGAGACCCGCCACGCGATGGGACAACTGGTGGTCGATAACCTGCTGGCGCACTTCGAGGGGCGCGCGCTTCCCACTCCCGTTTCATAAATTGCCCTGTGGTAATTAGGCTGTCATATTCGTCGCGTATAGTGATTGATGTCGGTGTTATAACATTAATTACTCGGAAGAACTGTCGCGATGAAACTCCCCCAATTGAAGACCGGCGCGCGGGTGCTGGCCTCGTTCGCCATGCTGCTGGCCGCGATGGCTTGCATGTCGGCCGTGTCGCTGTGGCGCGTGCAATCGGCCAATGACACCGCGTCCAACCTGGTCGATGAAAAGCTGGCCAAGCAGCAGCTGACGTCCGAGCTGCTGGGCGTGGCCGAACTCAATGGCTTGCGGGCGATCTCGATCGCCCGCAGCGACAGCCTCGAAGTGGGCGACATCTTCCATGCGCAGCTGGTCGCCGGTGAAAAGGTGGCGGCGGCGATGGACCGCCAATTGGCCGCCATGCCGGCCGACGGCGTGGAACACGCACTGCTGCGCGACGTCGGCGCCAGGCGCGCGGCGTACGTGGCCTTGCGCGCCGACTTGTTCAAATTGAAGGACGGCGGGCGGATACAGGAAGTGGGCGACTTGCTCGACACCCGCCTCGCCGCCGCCTTCGGCGCGTACACCGGCGCGTTGCAAAAACTGCTGGCGTATCAAACGCAGGAGGCCAGGACGATGGCGGCGCTGTCGGCCAGCCAGTATCAAAGCAGCCGCGCGCTGCTGATCGGCCTTGGCCTGGCGACGCTGGCGCTGGGCGCGGTGCTGGCGCTGATGCTGACGCGCAGTATCGTGCGTCCGCTGACGCGGGCGGTGGCGCTGGCCGAACAGGTGGCGGCCGGCGAGCTGCATGCCGTCATCGAGCATGGACGCGGCGACGAGATCGGCCAGCTGTTCGACGCGTTGAGCCACATGACGGGCCGCCTGGCCCACACCGTCGGCCGGGTGCGCGACGGCGCGGTGGCGATCGACTCGGCCTCGCGCGAGATCGCCAACGGCAACATGGATCTGTCGCGCCGCACCGAGCATCAGGCCGGGGCGCTGCAGGAGACCGCGTCGGCGATGGTGCAACTGACGTCGGCGGTGCGCGAAAACAGCGCCAACGCGCGCCAGGCCAACGCGCTGGCCTTGTCGGCGTCGGAGGTGGCGGGCAAGGGCGGCAAGGTGGTGTCGGAAGTGGTGCGGACGATGGCCGGCATCAACGACTATGCGCACAAGATCGTCGACATCACCGGCGTAATCGACAGCATCGCCTTCCAGACCAATATCCTGGCGTTGAACGCCGCCGTCGAGGCGGCGCGCGCGGGCGAGCAGGGACGCGGCTTCGCGGTGGTGGCTTCCGAGGTGCGCAATCTGGCGCAGCGTTCGGCGGCGGCGGCCAAGGAGATCAAGAAGTTGATCAACGACTCGGCCGAACAAATCGCCAGTGGTAGCGCGCTGGCCGAAGACGCCGGCGCGACGATGGACGAAATCGTGCTGAGCGTGCGCAAGGTCACCGCCATCATGGCCGCGATCAGCACCGCCAGCGCCGAGCAGGAACACGGCATCGGGCAGGTCACCACCGCCATCGGCGAGATGGACGGCGTCACGCAGCAGAACGCCGCGCTGGTGGAGGAGGCGGCGGCGGCCGCCGGCGCGATGCGGGCGCAGGCGAAGGAACTGGCGCAGCTGGTGGGCTCCTTCCAGATCGACGCCGCCACGAAAAAATCACCGGCGCCAGCGAAATCAAACATACCCCGGATCCACGTCGGGCGGATTAGCGCGGCGTAATCGGCCGTGCATGCGTCCCGACGGCCCATGCGCTGGCGGATATTGCTGTAAACTAAGGGGAACTCAGCAATAATAACCCTCCCGACCTCCCCATGTCCGCTACCAAATCCCCCACCGGCACGCCGCCCATGTTCAATCTCGCGTGGCCGCTGCTGGTCGAACTGGGATTGGCGATAGGCGCCGGCGTGGTCGGCACCGCGCTGGCCTCCCGCATCTCGGACGCCGCCGGCGGCGCCTTCGCGATCGCCAGCCAGGTCTCGGCCACCTTGTTCATCCTGTTCCGCATCATCGGCGCCGGCGTCAGCGTGGTGGTCACGCAAAATCTCGGCGGCGGCCAGCGCGACGCCGCCGACAAGGTCGCCCGCGCGGTGGTCGGCGCCAGCACCTGGCTCGGCGCGGTCGCGGCGCTCGCCGCGCTGGTGGGTGCCGGCGGCCTGCTGCATCTGCTCAACGCGCCGCCCGAGGTCTTCCCGCTGGCCGCGCCGCTGTTGATGGCGCTGGCGCCATCGCTGCTGTTCGACGCCTGGAACGCCTCCATGGCCAGCGTGATGCGCGCCCATTTGCGCACGCGCGACACGCTGCTGGTGCTGATCGCCATGCACGTCAGCCACCTGGCGCTGGCCATCCCGCTGATGTACGGCTGGGGACCGGTGCCCGCCATGGGCCTGCCCGGGTTCGCGGCGGCGCTGGCGGTCAGCCGCGCCATCGGCCTGGCGCTGCATCTGTGGCTGTGGCGCATCCACCTCGGCGTCACCCTGGTGCGCAGCGACTGGTGGCGCCTGCCGCGCCGCGAGCTGGCGGCGGTGCTGCATATCGGCCTGCCCGGGGCGGCCGAGAATATCGCCTACCGCCTGGCGTTCATGTTCAGCGTGGCGACGGCGGCGCAACTGGGCGCCACCGCCCTGGCCACCCAGGCCTACGTGCTGCAGTTGATGGGCGGGGTGATGATGTTCAGTATCGCCACCGGCCTGGCGGTGGAGATCGTGGTCGGCTACCTGATCGGCGCGGGCGACCTGCGCGAGGCGCACGCCGTGGTGCGGCGGGCGCTGAAAATCGGCTTGGTGGCGTGCGTGGTGATCGCCGCCGCCGCCGCGCTGGCCGGGCGCTGGTTGCTGGGATGGTTCACGCAGGACCAGCAGATCATCGACGCCGGCATCGCGCTGTTGTGGATCACGGTGCTGCTGGAGCCGGGCCGCACCTTCAACCTGGTGGTGATCAACGCGCTGCGCGCGGCCGGCGACGCCCGTTTTCCGGTGATGGCGGGCGCCTTGTCGATGCTGCTGGTACTGGCCGGCGGCAGCTGGGTGCTGGGTGTGGTGCTGGGCTGGGGCCTGGTCGGCGTGTGGATCGCCTACGTCGCCGATGAATGGATACGCGGCTTGATCATGTGGCACCGCTGGCAAACCCACGCCTGGGTGCCGCACGCGCGGGCCTCGCGCAAGCGGCTGCGGCCCGTGATCGTGGTCGAGGGATGAAAAAACCGCCCGGATGCGGGCGGTTTTTATCGCGCGGTTTTACTGCACGGTGAGGATCACCTTGACCGTGTCGTCGACCTGCGATTTTTCGATATAGCCGATGGCGCTCGGGTCGGCCGCCACGGCCTTCTTCACTTCGGCGCTGGACGCGTATTCCTTGGGCGCGCTGGCCTTGCCGGTGAAGACCAGCTTCGACCAGATGGCCTTGACCTGCGTCGCGTCCTTGTCCAGCACCTTTTTATAGAACTCGTTGCGCAGCGCGCCGTCGGTGTGTTCGATGGGCGTGAACAAGGTCGATTTGCCGAGGAAGAACTGGCCCGCCTGTTCGCTGAACATGCGCGTGGCGGGGTTCTTCGGATTGACGATCACCACGATCTCCGCCGCGAACGAAGGCGCGGCGAACGCGCAGACACCCGCCGCCAGCAGCAGCTTGCCGATAGTCGTTTTCATGTGGCTCTCCTTAGAAGACGAAATCGATGGCGGCGGCGTAGACGTTCACCGTGCTGCCGGCGAAACCGGGCTTGGGTTTGACGAAGTAACCGTCGCCATCGCGCGTCTTGACCCGGTCCATTTGCACCTTGAACGCGGCTGACTTGTAGAAGTCCCAGCGCAAGCCGATCGCGGTGCTCGATTGCAGCCCCACCTTGAGCGCGGCGTTGGCGCCGGCAGCCAGCGGCGCCAGGGGACCGGTGGTGGGCAGCGTCGAGAAGTTACGGATGCTGTCTTGTTTTACGTCGCCGTGCATCACGAACGGCACGAATTTTCCCCAGCGGTATCCCAGCATCACGTACCAGGACGTGGTGTCGTGCACCAGGCGGCTGTCGGTCTTGCGCTTGGCGAACTCGGTCATGCCGATGATGTTGTTGTAGTCCATGCTGATGCCGGCCGAATTGAACGTGCCCGTGACGTCGCGTGACGGGATCTGTGCCAGCAGGGCGGTCAAATTGAGCGCGGTGAAGGAATTGGTGAGGGCCGTCACGTTCGGGCTGCCCTCGATGGTGAATTTCGTGCGCGAGTGGCCAAGCCGGTAGGTGAACGGGCCATTCTCGAGCAGGATTTGCGCGGCCATGGTGCGCTTGAAGTCGACGTCGAATCCCTCGTTCAGCCGCACCGTGGTGTTGCCGAGGCCCAGTTGGGCGGTGACGGTGCTGTCGCCGAAACTGCGCTGGTAAGTGATGTCGCCGCCGTCGACGCTGTCGAACGGTACCTGGCGATACACCTCGGTTGGCGGGCGCAGCATGGTGTTGGCGTAACCGACGTTGCGCACGTCGGAGATCATGTAGACCGGCAGGCCGACGCGGCCCAGCCGCACGGAGAAATCGTCGTTAAGCTTGAACTTGGCGAAGGCCCACGTCAAGTCGGCGCCGTAGCTGTCCTCGTCGCCGTACTTGCGCACCAGGCCTTGGGCGGTGAACGAGATGGTGTCGCTGAGTTTTCCGGTGACCTGCAGTCCAAGGTTGGAATCGACGCCGGTGCGCCAGTCCTTGCCGGCGCCGCTGGCCTGGTTAAGGCGCGAGAACTGCGCGTCATCGGTGTCGGTCCGTGTCACCGCGCCGGTACCGAACCCGCTGATGGTGATCGGCAGGCTGTCCTGGGCGTAGGCCGTGGCGCAAAAGGCGCCAAGGATCGCCAGCGCCATCAGCGATTTCATCGCGGGATTGAGAACTGGATTGCCGGCTAAAGTGCGGTTTGCAAGCCTGGTTTGTTTCATTGGTGTACCCTCCGGTGGTTGTGTCTGGACGTTTTGATCGTCCTGATCGTCTTTTTTAGTGTGGCCCGGAAGGCATTGATTTGGGTTGAATTTATACCGAAATGTCACAATTACGTTGTTCATGGGCAACGACTTGCGATATGGGATCGCTATCATATGACGGAAACGGCAAGCTTTCCCAAGCCATGCCTGCGATTTTCGGCGCGCCCGCCGGCGCCGGGCGGAACCGGGTCATGACACAAATTCGGCGCGAGGGGAGGGGTGTCAGCGCGCGCCGGGGCGCGCTGTCGGGGGCAGGTTGCGCAGGATGGCGCGCAGCATTTCCTCGACGTCGATCGGCTTGGCGATGAAGTCGTTCATGCCCGAGGCGATGCACTGCTCGCGTTCCGAGGCCATCACGCCCGCCGTCATCGCCAGCACGGGCAGCGTCAGTTCCAGTTCGGAGCGGATCAGGCGGGTCGCCTCGAAACCGTCCATTTCCGGCATCTGCACGTCCATCAAAACCAGGTCGTAGCGATGCGACTCGGTGCGCAGCAGGTCGACCGCCTCGCGGCCATTCTCGACCGAATCGATGCTGGCGCCGGCGTAATCGAGCATGCTCTTGGCGACCAGCTGATTGATCGGATTGTCCTCGACCAGCAGGATGCGCACGCCGTCGATCCGCAGGCCGGGGGGCGGTCCCGCAGCGGGCGCCGGGGGCGGCGGGTCCGCCTCGGTGGCGGGCGCGGAACCCGGCGCTGCGGGATCGCCGGCATCCTTCTTGTCCGCCGCCGCTGCCTCGCGGGCCGCGCGCGCCTGCCGCACGGTATCGTGCAGGCGTTGGCCGGTGACGGGTTTGAGCAGCACCGCGTCGGCGCTTTGGGCGCCGTCGGCGTGCAGCAGCTTGCCCTGGCCGAAGGCGCTGACCATCAGGACGATGGGCGGCGCGCCGGGGCCGGCCGCGCGTATCGCCTCCATCGTTGCCAGGCCGTCCATGTCCGGCATGTTCCAGTCCACCAGCACGGCGCCATAGCGGCCGGCCGATCCGCGCAGCAACGTCAGCGCCTGCTCGCCCGAGCCGGCGCAGTCGCAGCGCCAGCCTTGCGCGCGGATTGTTTTGTACAGGTAGCGCGCGCTGATCGCATCGTCGTCCACCACCAGCAAATGCAGCGCGGGCAGGCCGGCCGCGTCGTTGGCCGCTGCGTCGGCGCGCAGCATCGGCACCGTCAGCATGAATTCGCTGCCGACGCCCGGCGTGCTGAGCACCTCGATCGCGCCGCCCATCAAGGCGGCGATGCGGCGCGAGATCGCCAGTCCCAGGCCGGTGCCGCCGAAGCGGCGCGTCATCGAGGCGTCGGCCTGGGAGAAGGGCGCGAACAACTGCGTCAGGGTTTCGGCCGGGATGCCGATGCCGCTGTCGCTGACGGTGAAGCGCAGCGTGACCGGAGCGCCCGGCGCCTGGTCGATGCCGGAGGCGCCCGGTGCGCCGGCCACCAGCTCCACCAGCACCGCCACCGAGCCTTTCTCCGTGAACTTGATGGCGTTGCCGACCAGGTTGACCAGGACCTGCTGCAGCCGCTGGCCGTCGCCGACCAGCGCTTGCGGCACGCCGGGCTCGATGCCGATGGCCAGTTCCAGGTCCTTCTCGCCGCCGTTGACGGTCATGATGTTGGCCAGCGTCTCCAGCACCGCGCCGAGCCGGAACGGCGCCGGCGACAGCTCCATGCGGCCCGCCTCGATCTTGGAGAAGTCCAGCACGTCGTTGAGGATGCCGAGCAGCGAGTTGCCGGACGTGCGTATCATCTCCAGGTACTTTTGCTGGTCGGCCGACAGCGGCGTGTTGTTCAGCAAATGCGTCATTCCCAGCACGGCGTTGAGCGGAGTGCGGATTTCGTGGCTCATGTTGGCGACGAACTCGGTCTTGGCGCGGCTGGCCGCTTCGGCCAGGTCGCGCGCGGCGATCAGCGAGCGTTCCGACTCGCGCAGCGCGCCGGTCATTTGCCGCGCCAGCGCGGTGGCGTAGGCCTGGCGCGCGGTCAGCGCCCGCACCACGCCGAAGAACAGCAGGCTGATGATGACGCCGGCCAGCAGCACGATGTGCGATTTCTGGCGGTCGATGGAGCGCTCGAAGGCCGGCAGCGACGTGAAACGCAGCGTCCAGCGGTGCTGCAGCAGTTCGAGCGGCAGCTCGCGCGCGAATGGATTGGGATAATGCCGGCGGTCGTTTTCGGTGCGGTCGGCGGCGCTGGCGTACAGGCGCGCCTTGGCGTTGGCCTCGTCGCCGTCGAAGATCTCCAGCCGGATCGCGTGCGCGCCCGCGTGGCTCTCCCCGTGCCCGCCCGCGCCGGGCAAGTCGCGCATCAACTCCTCGGCCAGGATAGGGCTGTAGGCGTAGCCCTGCAGCGCGGCCATGCGCTGATCCGGCGTCGCGCCGGCGGACAATCCCGCCTGTTTGCGGTAGACCGGAAAATACATGAGGAAGCCCGGCTGGTGCCCGTCCCGGGCGCTCTGCACCAGCTCCACCTTGGCGCTCAGCGCCGGCATGCCCGAGCGCGCGGCGTTGCGCAGCGCCACCTTGCGGATAGGCTCGGAAAACATGTCGTAGCCGAAGGCGCGGCGATTGCGCTCGTCGAACGGCTCCAGGTACAGCACCGCCACCGAGGACGGCGGCGGGTGCGCCGCTTGCGTCGAATCGAGCGACCAGACGCGGAACTCGGGATAGCCCTGCTGGCGTACCTGGCGCTCCAGCCCCGCGCGCTGGTCGTGGCGCAGGAAAATCCCGTAGCCCAGCCCCATCACGCCGGGGAAGTTTTTTGCCAGGTCGAGGCCGGCGGTGAAGTCGCGCCACTGGGTGCGCGTCGGCTCCTGCTCGGCCTTGAACAGCGCCTGCGCGCCGCGCAGTCCCGATTCATAAAGCGTCATGCGCTGGACGATGCTGCGGGCGATCTCGGCGGCCTCCGCGTCGAACCGTTCGCGCGCGCGCCGTTCGGTGTCCACCGCCACCAGGTGCCACACCAGCACCGTCAGGCCCACCCCGACCAGCAAGGTCGCCCATTGCGCGGCGCTGTGTTCGTGGACGCTGCTCCGCAGCCGTTTGCGTTCGCTGGCGTCGGCGCTCAGCACCAGGCCGATCAGGCTGCACAACACGATGAAGCTGTCGAGCGAGATCAGCGCGTCGTTCAGGGTGCCCGCCGCGAAGGGGCCGAGGCCGTTGACGGTGCCCAGCACCGCGCCGGCGGCGGCGCACATGTAGACGGCGCTGGCGCCGCGCAGGCCGTAGCGGTGGGACGCCCAGGCCACGCACAGCACGAACAGATAGGGCAGCCATCCGAGGTGGTCGTCCGGCGAATAGGCGCGCAGGAACACCATGGCGATCAGCGCCAGCAACGCCGCCAGCGACAGCGCCGCCTCCAGCGCGCCACGCCAGCGCCAGGCCAGCGACCGGCCCGTCCACCAGACGATGATCGCCGGCGTCACCAGCAGCACCCCGGCGGTGTCGCCGACCCACCAGGTCAGCATGACGGTGGCGTAGGCGTCGGCGCCGGCCAGGCCGGAAAGCACCAGGGTGGTGGCGCCGATGCCGGCGCTCACCAGGCACATGGCCATGGCGACCAGTGCGAACTTGTAGACGTTCTGCAGTTGGCCTATCGGTTGCGTGACGTCGGCGTAGCGCCGTATCAGCCAGGTGCCGGCGAGCGCCTCGAGGGTGTTGCCGGCGGCGATGGCGGCCGAGGCCAGCGCCACGGCGCCGCCCAGGGGCAGGCC
Source organism: uncultured Duganella sp. (assembly GCA_963511605.1). Classification (GTDB taxonomy): domain Bacteria; phylum Pseudomonadota; class Gammaproteobacteria; order Burkholderiales; family Burkholderiaceae_D; genus Rugamonas. Next base: position 132,959 of record CAUPJZ010000008.1, read on the forward strand.
GTTGGCGTGGAAGGTGGCGAGATTGGCGGCGAAGGCTCCCAGCATGATAGCCGGCCAGGCGCGGTAGCCGATCAGCAGGATGGCGGCGAAGGCGATGCCGGACGGCGGCCAGACGGGGGTGGCATTGGTGTTGGCGAAGGCCAGCAGCAGGCTGGCGCGGGCCACCAGCGCGTAGCAAAGCGTCAGCAGCGCCAGCTTGGCCAGGCCGGACAGCCGGTCCGGCGTGTTGGGCGTGCCGGCTTCCCCGGTCCAGGCGGAGACCAGGGAGCGCTCGGATGCGGCCGGGGAATCCGTATCGTGACCTACGCGCATGGCAGCATGTTTTGGATTATCTGAGTGGCACCCGGCCACTATATCGTATTTGCGCCGTGGTTTGCGCGTTTCGCGCCGCCGGCAGGCATTTCGCGCCGTTAGCGCGCGCCTGGTCGCATCGGCGGCCGGCGCCGAAAGCGCGTGGCTAGAGTGGAGTCCCGATCCGGCTACCTCGCCGGTTTACTTTCATGGTAACTTTCTGCCGACATGAATACTATTCCCGACACCACCACGGGCGGCCAACCGCCACCGATCGCGCATCCGCTTGAAATCATTCCGTTTTTCCGTCGCTGGCCGTCGTCGGTGCCGCGCAACCTTGGCTACACGGTCATCTTCAGCTGCGCGGTGGCGCTGGTGCTGACGGCGATCGACATGGCGCGCGGCGCGAGCAGCCAAACGCTGCGCGGCGATTTTCCGGCGACGCTGGTCATCTCCAATGTGATCGGTGGGCTGGTGTTTGGCGGGATGTTCGCGCTGAACCGCTTGCTGGACGGGTGGGTGGCACGCCTGCGGGGTGTGCGTCGCATGTTTTTCTACGTGTCGCTGATGTCGGTCAGCGTGCCGCTCGGTATAGGCTTGGGCAATGTGCTGCTGCGCGGGATCAATCCCCTGGTGGTGCTGGCGCAGCGCGGCGTGTGGGTGTATTCGTTGACGACGGCCGTCTTTGTCGGCGGCTTCATGTATCTGGTTCACCGCAGCGGGGAGCGGCGGATACGGGAGGCGATGGCGGCGGCGCGCAACAATGAATTGATCGCGTCCAGCCAGCGGCTGCTTGCCGAGGCGCGCCTGCGCGCTTTGCAGGCGCAGATCGAGCCGCACTTTTTGTACAACACGCTGGCCAACGTGGTCGGCCTGATCGGCACGCAACCGGCGCGCGCGCAGCACATGCTGGAACGGTTCATCGACTATCTGCGCGCCAGCCTGTCGGCCAGCCGCGGCGGCCAGGCGACCCTGGCCAGCGAGGCCGCCCTGCTGGCGGCGTATCTGGATGTGCTGGCGGTGCGCATGGGCGACCGGCTGCGCTACCGCATCGACGTGCCGGAGGAGCTGCGCGGCTTCGCGATCGCGCCGATGCTGCTGCAGCCGGTGGTGGAGAACGCGATCACCCACGGCCTGGAACCCAAGGTGGAGGGCGGCGAGATCGTCATCGGCGCCCGCCTGCGGGACGGCGTGGTGTGCGTGGAGATCAGCGACACGGGCGCCGGTTTGGCCGGCGCCGGGACGGCGTCGAAGAAGTCCGGCGGCGGCGTGGGGTTGAGCAATCTGCGCGAACGCCTGGCCAGTTTGTACGGCGGCGCGGCTCGGGTAGAATTATTGGAAAATCAACCTTGCGGCATGCTGGTGCGCCTGATGCTGCCTTTGAATGCGAGTCCGACATCGATACCTTCCACGCCCTGATAGCAGACGACGAGGCGCACCTGCGCGATTATCTGGAGGGACAACTCAAGACCGTGTGGCCCGAACTACGGGTGGTCGCCAAGGCGGCCAACGGACTCGATGCGCTGCGCCTGATCGATGAGGAGTCGCCCGATGTGGTGTTCCTGGATATCCGCATGCCGGGCATGACGGGGCTCGACGTGGCGGCGCGGCTGGTGGCGGCAGCCAAGCCGCCGCATATCGTGTTCGTCACGGCTTTCGACCAGTACGCGGTGGAGGCGTTCGAGCATTCGGCGGTCGACTATTTGTTGAAGCCGGCCAGCCTGGATCGGTTGACGAAGACGGTCGTTAGGCTGAAGGCGGCGTTGCAGGCGAGGCGGGAGGCGCCGGTTGCGGGCGGGGTGGGGGCGGCGGCCTTGCAGGCTTTGCTGGCGCAGCTCGGTGGCGCGGTGGCGCTGGCCCCCGCGGCGGCCGAACCGCTGCAGTGGATACGCGCTTCGCACGGAGATCAAACGCGGTTGATCTCGATCGACGAGGTCATTTATTTCCAGAGCAACGACAAGTACACCAGCGTGTTCCTGGCCGATGGCGAGAGTTTGATACGCACGCCGATCAGCAAGTTGCGCGAGCAGCTCGATGAGCGCCAGTTCTGGCAGATACACCGCAGTGTGATCGTCGCGGCGCGGCATGTGGCGGGAACGCGGCAGGATTTTCGCGGACGCCTGATGGTGCAGTTGAAGGGGCGCGGCGAGCAGCTGGTGGTGAGCCGGAACTACGTGGATTTGTTCAGGCAGATGTAGGCGGCGGATTCCGGCGTTGCGCCGAATCCGCCGCACGCATTTATTTGCTGACGACCGGCTTGACCTTCGCCGCCGCTTCCTTGGCGCGCGCGCGCGCCGTTTCCACGTCGTCCGCCGTCGCCAGCGCCACGCCCATGCGGCGGCGCGCGAACGATTCGGGCTTGCCGAACAGGCGGATGTCGCTGCCCGGCACGCGCAGCGCTTCGGCCACGCCTTCGAACGCGATGCCGGCCGCTTCGTGCTGGCCGTAGATGACGGCCGAGGCGCCCGGCGCCTTGAGCGCGACATTGACCGGCAGGCCCAGAATCGCCTTGGCGTGCAGTTCGAATTCGCTTTGCACCTGCGTCGCCATGGTCACCATGCCGGTGTCGTGCGGACGCGGGCTCACTTCCGAGAACCATACCATGTCGTCCTTGACGAACAGCTCGACGCCGAACAGGCCAAGGCCGCCCAGGTCGCCCGTCACCTTGCCGGCGATGTCGCGTGCGCGTTCCAGCGCCACCGGGTCCATGCGGCATGGCTGCCACGATTCGACGTAGTCGCCTTGCACCTGCACGTGGCCGATCGGTTCGCAGAACTGCGTTTCCACCCGGCCGTCGGCGCCGATCGAGCGCACCGTCAGCAACGTGATCTCGTAGTCGAAGTCGATGAAGCCTTCGACGATGACGCGGCCGGAGTCGACCCGGCTGCCGGCGGCGGCGTAGTCCCACGCGGCCTTGACTTCGGCGGCGCTGTCGATCTTCGACTGGCCTTTGCCCGACGACGACATGACAGGCTTGATCACGCACGGGAAGCCGATGGCGGCGGTGGCCGCCTCCAGTTCCGCCAGGCTGCTGGCGAAGCGGTATGGCGACGTCGCCAGGCCGAGCGTCTCGGCGGCCAGGCAGCGGATGCCTTCGCGGTTCATGGTCAGCTGCGCGGCGCGCGCGGTCGGGATGCAGGTGATCTTGCCGGCTTGTTCCAGCGCGGCCAGCGTGTCGGTGGCGATGGCTTCGATCTCCGGCACGATCAGGTCCGGCTTTTCCTGCTCGATCAGCGCGGCCAGCGCGGCGCCGTCGGCCATGTTGATGACGTGGGCGCGGTGCGCGACCTGGTGGCCGGGCGCGTTCGGATAGCGGTCGACGGCGATCACTTCCACGCCCAGGCGCTGCAGCGCGATGATGACTTCCTTGCCGAGTTCGCCCGAGCCGAGCAGCATGACTTTGGTGGCGGTGGGGGACAGCGGCGTGCCGAGGATGCGTGGAGTGTTCATGGTTGGTTCGAAGAGATGAAAAAGAGAGGCGTCAGAAAGAGTAGACCAGGGTCACGGAGGTTTGCGTGTCGGTGCTCTTTTTATCGTCCGGCACGTTGGTGTCGCTGCGGACGCTGAACGCGGCCTTCAACTGCATGGTGTTGTTGATCTTGGTGCGCAACGAGCTTTCCGCTTCCGAGTGGGTGTTCGAGGTGCCGCGTTCGACCATCAAGGTTTGCTGGAACAAGGCGTTTTCGCTCAGGCGCCATTTGAAGTTGCCCGCGCCGCGGACGGTCATGCCGTTCTCGGTCTCGCCGGTGTCGCGCGCGCCGCGGAAGTAACCCGGACCGATCTCCACGTCCACGGTCTTGGTCTCGGACTGGTAGACCTGGGTGCCGTAACCGACGCCGATCGTCGAGTAGCGGATGTAGGCGCCGAACCGGTCGTCGACGTGCGTGGCCAGCGCGAACAGGCGGTCGCGGTCCTGCATCAACTTGTACGCGGCCTTGGCCGACAGCGAGTAGCGCTGCGCCGAACGCTCGCGTACTTTTTCGCCGTCGCTGTTGGTGACCTGCTCGTCCTTGAAGTAGCCGGTGGCGATGTATTCGTTGCTCCAGTCGGGAAGTTCCTGCTTGGAATCTATCTTGCCGGTCACGGACGTGCCGACGGTGTTGCCGGAGGTGGAAATCGCGCCCAGTTCGGCGGAGGTGCTCCAGCCGTAGGGCGGGTCCAGATCGACGGCGGCCGCATGGCCGACGGTGAGTGATAGCGCTAGCGCGGGTACGAACAGCAATGGTTTCATAGGCATGGGAGGGCGATGCCGGGCACGGCCGGCGGTGCGTCGTCTTGTACGGAAGAAGCCGCTATTGTACCCGACACCGATTACGTGTGGTTCCGTACAGAGCGGGCCGGTTCAACGGAGGATCATTGCCCCATTAGCTGAACGGGGTAACGATCATGAAGACATCACTGAAACTGACAAAAATGCTGCTGTGCGCCGGCCTGTTGGCCGCCACCGCCTGCGCCACCTCGCTCGCCAGCGCCGGCATCAACCGCTGCGTCGACCCCCGGGGCGAGGTGCTGCTGACCGATGCCGCCTGCCCGCAGGACAGCCGCGTCGCCAACGACGACGACGTCAGCGACACCGGCGCCGACGGCATCATCCTCAACAGCGGTGCCGAGCGCGTCGTCCCCCGTATCCAGGGCGGCGCCGGTCTGCCGCGCAGCCGCTGGGCCGATCTGCCGCGTCCTTTGCTGCGCAAGGCCGCCGGCACGGATGCCCTGACCTTGCAGGCGGCCCGCGGGACGTTGCAGATGCAGGATGAAATGCGCCGCCAGGGCCGCCTCGCGGCCCGTTGATGCCGCACCCCGGCCGGCGTCAGGCCGCCTCGCGCCGATCCGCCGCCACCACGTAGCGGTTTTTGCCCGCATGCTTGGCCGAGTACAGCGCCCGGTCGGCGTGGCGGTAGCTGACCGAGAGGTCGGCCTGCTTGTCGAATTCGGCGATGCCGATGCTGATCGTGCGCCCCGGCACGCAGGCCGCCCGCACCTCGTCCAGCAGCCGGCCGGCGAACACGCAGGCGTCGGCAAGGCCGCCGTGGAAGACGACGCCGAATTCCTCACCGCCCAGCCGCCCGCACAGGTGGTCGGCGCACAGCCTGCCGATGACGGCGGCGGTTCTTTTCAAGACTTCGTCGCCGGCGTCGTGGCCGAGGGTATCGTTGATTTTCTTGAAGTCGTCGATGTCGATCATCAGCAGGTGCAGCGGACCGTCCGTCTGCTGGGCGGCGCGGGCGTCGAGGGTGAACTTGCGGCGGTTGCTCAAGCCGGTGAGGCTGTCCCTGAACGCCAGCGCCGTCAACTCCTTGCGGGCGCGGAAATTGCCAACACGCAAGGTAAGGAAAAAAACGTTGAGATAGACGCCGATGCACAGGCTGCCGCCGACGGCCACCAGCGCCAGATTGAAGTCGATGTGCCCCGGCTGGCCGGGGAAGTTGCCGACGCCGAGTACCAGCCAGATGACGACGACGGTGGCGACGTAGTTGATCAGTCCGCTAAACACCGGCGCCGAGGCCAGCGCCATGGCGATGCCGATCGGCAGTACCCAGAACACCGGGTGCTCGGTTTGGTCGATGAACAGCCGGAAGGCGACGGCGGTGGTCACGGCCCCCAGCACGCCGCTGGCGATCAACTGGCGCAGCGAGCGCGCGCGCACGGTCATCAACAGGCTGGCCAGGATGCCCGGCGCGCCCAGCAGCATGTCCGGGTGGCCGTTGCCGTTCGCGCCGAACAGCAAGGTGATCGCGCACAGCCAGGCGATCAGTCCGAAGGCCTGGGTGAGGATGACGACCGGACGGCCCTCGACAAAAAATTGTCGTTGCTGTTCGGGATCGCCAATGAAATAAGAGTAGGCAAAAAGTTTTCGCATGCGCGTTCGCATATAATTTCCCAAGAGTATAAATCTTGTACTCGGGAAAAAATAGTGATTTTCGTGTAAATATAGGCGAAATCACAGAAGTTGCCTAAACTTATCAACAATTGCTTAAATGCAATTGAGCCACCGGCCGCTCACGGCGCCACCGAAAAACTGCGTTTCAGGCAGCGCAGCACGAAGGTCGAGCGGCTGTGGCGCAGCCCCGGCAGCTTGTACAGTTTGCGGCGCAGGAACTCCTCGTAGCCGGCCGTTCCGGCCACCGCCACCTTGATCAGGTAGTCGTACTCGCCGGTCAGCAAATAGGCCTCCATCACCTCGGGCAGCTCGGCCAGCGCCTGGCCGAACTTGTCGAAGATGTCGTCGTCGTGGCGGTCCAGCGTGACCTCGATGATGACGGTGTCGGGGTAGCCCAGCGCCGTCTGGCTCAGCAGCGCGGTGTAGCCCTCGATCATGCCGCCTTCCTCCAGCGCGCGCACGCGGTTCCAGCATGGCGTGGTCGACAGGCCGACCTTTTCTGCCAGCTTGGTGTTGCTCAGGCGCCCGTCCCGGCGCAGTTCGCGCAAGATGCGGCGGTCGATCTCGTCGATTTCCATATTTCACTCCCGGGAAGATGAATATTCCATGGATTTTACATGTGCCGGGACGATGTTCTGGGAAATTGGCCGAATCGCGTAAATTGAGGAAGCCTATTTCCTCCGGCTGTGGATATCCTGTTCGCATGACTACCACACAGAAAAACTACCGTTTTTGCATCGAGCCGGATGCGCCCATCGCCACCCTGGAGGCGGCGCTGGCCGTCGTGCGCCGCCTCGGCATCGAATTGCGCGGCTTGCGCACGACCGCCGGCGCGCACGGGCTGGAGGTGCATCTGCGCCTGGCCGCGCCGGAGGAGGATCCGCTGGTGCTGTGCCGCATGCGCCTGCACAACGTCGTCGGCGTGCAGGCGATCCGCGAGTCGCCGCCGTCCGCGCTTAGGTGAGGCTGTACTTCACCAGGAAAACGATGGCGATGATCCACACCACCGGCTTGACCCGGCGCGCCTGGCCGGTCAGCAGTTTGAGGCCGGCGTAGGTGATGAAGCCGAAGGCGATGCCGTGGGCGATCGAGTAGGTGAACGGGATCACCAGCGCGGTGATCGCCGCCGGCACGCTTTCCGTGGTGTCGCTCCAGTCGACGTCGACCAGGTCGCGCAGCATCAGGCAGGCCACGAACAGCAGCGCCGGCGCGGTGGCGTAGGCCGGCACGACGCCGGCGATCGGCGCGAACAACAGCGCGGCGAGGAACAGCAGCGCCACCACCAGCGCCGTCAGGCCGGTGCGGCCGCCGGCCTGCACGCCGGCCGCGCTTTCCAGGTAGGCGGTGGTGCTGGAGGTGCCCAGCACGGAACCGGCCACGATCGCGCAGCTGTCGGCCAGCAGCGCCTTGTTGAGGCGTTCCATCTTGCCGTTGACCAGCAGGCCGGCGCGGCTGGCCACGCCCATCAGCGTGCCGGTGGCGTCGAACAGTTCCACCAGGAAGAACACCAGCACCACGTTGAACAGTCCCATCGAGATGGCGCCCGCCAGGTCGAAGTGGAACAAGGTCGGCGAGATCGACGGCGGCAGCGACATGAAGCCCTTGAAGGTGTTGCCGCCGAAGAAGAAGCTCAGCACGGTGACGGCGACGATGCCGATCAACAGCGCGCCCGGCACGCGCAGCCGGTCCAGCGTGACGATCAGCAGGAAGCCGAAGATGGCCATCAGGGTGTGCGGATTGTGCATGTCGCCGACGGCGACCAGCGTTTCCGGGTTGGCCACCACCAGGCCGGCGCTTTTCATCGCGATCAGCGCCAGGAACAAGCCCAGGCCGACGGTGATGGCGACCCGCAGCGAGTGGGGGATGCCGTTGACGATGTGCTCGCGCACCTTGAACACGCTGACGACGATGAACAGGCAGCCGGAGATGAACACCGCGCCGAGCGCCGTCTGCCACGGCACGCCCATGCCGAGCACCACGGCGTAGGCGAAGTAGGCGTTCAAGCCCATGCCCGGCGCCATGCCGATCGGGTAGTTGGCGTACAGGCCCATGATGAGGGTGCCCAGCGCGGCGGCCAGGCAGGTGGCGACAAATACCGAGTCCTTCGGCAGCCCGGCGTCGCCCAGGATGGCCGGGTTGACGAAGATGATGTAGGCCATCGTCAGGAAGGTGGTCATGCCGGCGACGACCTCGGTGCGGATGTTCGTGCCGTGCTCGGCGAGCTTGAAGAATTGGTTGAGTGACATGGGTGGTCATGGTCCTGGTAGACCCGGTATCGCGGGGAGGGCGAAGGATAGCACGACCCCGGCGGCACCCCGGACCTCGCAGATGGTATTGCCTTTTAGATATAGAGGTGTCAAAATGCAAAATCTGCTGCCTGTTTGACACCACTAGTTGCTTTATCGATACGGGGCCGTCGCACCACCATGGAATTCGCTTTATGAAAGCCCGTATCTGGGGCGCGCGCGGCTCGTTGCCGGTGGCGCTGAACCACAAGCACATCCGCGCCAAGCTGGTCTCGGCGCTGGTGGGGGCGATCGGCCGCGATCTGGACTCGCGCGACAAGGTGGCGTCGTACGTCGACAATGAGCTCGATTTCGACGTGCGCGGCACGTATGGCGGCAATTCCAGCTGCGTCGAGGTCGAGGCCTGGGACCCGGCGGCCACCACCGACCACATCATCCTCGACCTCGGTTCGGGGGTGAGGCCGCTGGCCGGCGCCAAGCTGGCGCGCTACGGCCCGGCCAATCCGCAGACCTACCATGTGTTCATGTCCCATCTTCATTGGGACCACATCATGGGCTTTCCGTTCTTTACGCCGGCCTACATTCCGGGCAACCGCATCATCATCTACGGCTGCCACGCCGAGCTGGAGACGGCGTTCCGGCGCCAGCAGGACCCGCTCAGCTTCCCGGTCGGCTTCGACCAGCTGGCGGCCACCATCGAGTTCGTGCGCCTGGAGCCCGCTGTGCCGGTGATGGTCAAGGACGTGAAGGTGACGGCCAAGCGCCAGCTGCACCACGGCGATTCGTACGGCTACCGGCTCGAGCGCGGCGGGCGGGCCATGGTCTACAGCACCGACTCCGAGCACAAGCTCGACGACGCCGCCGGACGCGGGGCGTTCGTCGAGTTCTTCCGCGACGCCGACCTGGTGATCTTCGACGCCATGTATTCGCTGGCCGAATGCGTGTCGGCCAAGGCCGACTGGGGCCATTCGAGCGGCGCGGTGGGCGTGGAGCTGTGCCGGCTGGCCGGCGTGCGCACGCTGTGCCTGTTCCACCACGAGCCGGTCTACGACGACGCCCGCATCTCCGGCGTGCTGGCCGAGACGCGCCGCTACGCCGCCGCCACCGGCGAGACGCCGCTGGAGGTGGTGTCGGCCTACGACGGCATGGAGATCGACCTGTAGGGTCTCAGTCGGCGACCGCGTAGCCGTCGCGGCCGTCGTGCTTGGCCGCGTACAGCGCGCTGTCGGCGCGCGCCACCAGCTCGGCGGCCGATTCCCCCTCGCCATGGTGCAGCGCCAGACCGATGCTGGTGGTGACCGCCAGCTCCGCGTCCGCCACGATGAACGGCCGCCGGATCGCCGCGACGATCTTGAGCGCCATCCGCGCCGCCTCGTCGACGTGCGCCACCTGTTCGAAGATGATGATGAATTCGTCTCCGGCGACGCGGGCCACGGTGTCCGAGGCGCGCACGTTGGCCGTCAGGCGCGCGGCGAATTCCTTGAGCACGGCGTCGCCGGCGCCGTGGCCGCGCGTATCGTTGATGGCCTTGAAGTGGTCGATGTCCAGGTAGGCCAGCGCCAGCGGCTGGCGATTGCGCCTGGCGCGCACGATCGCCAGTTGCAGTATCTCTTCGAACATGCGGCGGTTGGCGATGCCGGTGAGCGTGTCGATGCGCGCCAGCTGCGTCAGGCGCTGCTCGATTTCCTTCATGCGCGTGGTGTCGTGGGTCAGCGAGTAGATGCCGACGACGGCGCCGTCGGCGCCCAGCTCCGGCACGAAGGTGGTCTCGAGCGCGTGTTCGCCGCCGTCGATCCTGGCGGTGTGCTCGTAGGTGGCGTTGTGGCCCTGGTAGGCGCGGTCCAGGTGCGGCTGCGCCAGCGCGTACTGGGTCTTGCCGATGCCTTCGACCAGGTGGCGGCCGATCATTTTGACCGGGTCCATGCCGAACCAATGCAGGAAGGTGGCGTTGAGGAACTGGAAGGTGCGCGCGTGGTCCAGGTAGGAGATCAGCACCGGCAGGTTGTCGGCCAGCGTGCGCAGGCGCTTTTCGCTGGCGGCGATCTTGCGCTCGTAGGCCACCCGTTCGGTGATGTCGTGCAGGAAGGCGGTGGCGTAGTAGGCGCCGTCGTGGCGCAGCGCGCCGAGCGACAGTTCGACCGGCACCTCGGCGCCGTCCTTGTGCAGCGCGGCCACCCGCACGCGCGAGTTGATCAGCTTGCCCACATGGCCGTCGGCGAAGCTGCGCATGCCGGCGCCGTGCTTGCCGCGCAGCGCCGGCGGGACGATCAGCTCGGCGATGTCGCGGCCGATCGCCTCCTCGCGCGTCCAGCCGAAACTGCGTTCGGCGGCGGCGTTCCACTTGGTGATGATGCCGGTGGCCTCGCAGCTGACGAAGGCGTCCGGGGCGCGCTCGAGGATGCTGCTGATGAGCGCCTCGCTGTCGCGGATCGCCGTTTGCGCGGCCTCGCGCTCGGCCATCAGCTCGTGGAAGGCCACGCTCAAGGCACCGATCTCGTCGGCGCGCCCGCGCTGCAGCACGCCGATATCGGCGCGGCCGCCGCGGATGTCGTCGATGTGCCCGCGCAGGCGGCCCAGCGGCCGCAGCATCCACTGCACCGCGAGCCACGCCATCAGCCCGGCGAGCGCGGCGAAGGCGGCCGCGCCCAGCATGGCCTTGTGGCGCATGGCGATCATCGGCGCGAACGCTTCCTCCACCGGGAAGCGGGCGCCGATGATCCAGTTGGTGGCCCGCAGCCGCTTGAACGAGTAGATCGCTTGCACGCCGTCGCGGCCGGTCGTCTCGGTCCAGCCTTCGAAGCCCGTCAGCGCCAGCGCGGTGGCCTTGCTGTGGCCGGGTCGCTCGTCGATCCGTTTGAGCAGCAGGGCGGCCTTGGGGTGGTGCAGCAACACGCCGTCGGCGGTCATCATGTAGGTGTAGCCGGTCTTGCCCGGCTTTTGCGCGGCGACCTGCTCGGTGAACGAAGGGCTGCCCAGGTCGATGCTGCCGCACAGCAGCATCAGCGCGCGGCCGCCGGCGTCGAGCACCGGCTGGACGATCATGATGGCCGGACGGCCCGTCAGTATGCTCTTGAAGGGCGGCGAGACGGCAGGCATGCCGGCCGCCAGCGCGCGCCCGAACCACGCGTGCGCGGCCTCGCCCGGGTCAAGCGCCGTCACGCCACCGCCGGTGCCATCGCCGGTGTTGAGCAGCGCGCCCCGCCGGTTGTAGACGTGCAGATTGAGGAAGCGTGCGCGCGCCACCGGATGGCGGGCGACGAACGCCTGCATGGCCGCCGGGCTGGCGCCGTCGGTTTCGGTGACAGTGTCGGCCAGGCTGGCCAGCAGCACCTGCCTGGCGGTGAATTGGGCGTCGACCTGGGCGGCGGCGGACGACAACAACGCGTATTGCTGGTCGCCGATGACGCTTTTCATGTCGCGCTCGGCGAGCACCAGCGCGACCCAGGCCACCGTCATCGTGGCGGCCAGGACCAGCATCACGACGACCCCGGTCATGCGGAACTTGAGGCTGCGCGGAAGTCGTGCGAAAACGGCCATGTCGCTCTTCGGATATGCGTTGGGGCAAGTATTGCATACCCTGCCGGGCAAGGCCAGCGGGTACAATCGCCGCTGCCAACGGGCCATCGCGGCCGCGTGCCGGCCTTTACAAGGAATGCGGAGTATGCTGCAAGCAATTTTGTGGGACAACGACGGGGTGCTGGTCGATACCGAACGGCTGTTTTACGAGGCCAACCGGAAGCTGTTCAGGCCGCTTGGCCTGGAGTTGAGCGAGCAGCACTTTTTCGATTGGTACCTGGCCGACAATCGCGGCGCCTGGCATTTGCTGGAGCCGGCCATGGACGAGGCGCAAATCGAGGCGGCGCGCGCGCACCGCAACGAGCGCTACGCGCTGCGGCTGGCGTCGGAGCACATCCCGGCCATCGCCGGCGCGGCCGAGGTGCTGGCCAGCCTGGCGCCGCGCGTGCGCATGGCCGTCGTCACCAGTTCGATCCGCGAGCACTTCGAGATCATCCACGGGCGCTTGCCGCTGCGGCGGCATTTCGAATTCGTGCTCACGCACGAGTCCTATGCCAACAGCAAGCCGTCGCCGGAGCCGTATCTGCTGGGACTGAAGCGGCTCGGCGTGGCGGCGGCCGACGCGCTGGTGGTCGAGGATTCGCCGCGCGGCCTGCAGGCGGCGATGGCGGCCGGCATCCGCTGCGTCGTGCTGCGCAACGCGCTCACGCGCGGCCACGATTTCCCCGGCGCCTACCGGGTGGTCGACACGATGACCGAGTTGCTTGCGGAGATAGAACTGCTGTTGTCGGTGGAAAGCTGACAAGCGAAACAGCGATTGCGGCGTAGCAGCCGTGCGACATCCCCGACGGCGTTTCAGTAGCATGGGTCGCGTAGATGCTGAACATGTTCTGAAGAAAGGAGTCCATCATGCCCCGAGGAGCAAGCCCCAAACGCGAGCACGAGTACAAGGAGCTGGAACACAAATTCGAACAGGAGGGACGCTACCCAGGCCGCGAAGGGGAAGTGGCGGCCCGGATCGTCAACAAGCAGCGGGCCGAGGCCGGCGAGACCAGGCAGCCGCCCGGCCCCACCGGCACCGGCCACCGGCGGCGCAACACCACGCGCCGCAACAAGCCGTCCTGAGGCCGCCGCTTTCGTTGTCAAAGTTTTCACCCAAACCGCGAAAAACAATGTAAAATGACAAGCAGTGTTATAGCTATGAAAATATAAAACAAGGCCTCTGGTAGGGCGGATGTTTTGAAAGGGTCGAATCCTGACGGGTTCGGCCCTTTTTGTTTGCGGCTTGGTCGGCTAGAATGCCGCCTCCAAAATCTGCCCCAGGGAAATATGAATTTGTTTCAAAAAAGCGTGGCCGCGACGGCCATCGCTTGCGGCCTGATCGCCACGTCGGGCCTGTTCTCCGTCGCGCCGGCCTTCGAGGCCCGCGCCGCTCAAAGCCGCTGTGCCACCCACTACGTCGACGGCCGGCTGCCGGAAATCGCCAACCGCAAGCTGGGCGCCGCCACCACCGAGCTATGCTATGGCGTGTTCGGCGTCATGCATTCCGGCGTCACGCGCACGCCGCTGTGGGCGGCCGAGCACCTGACCGCCGACCATATCGCCGCCGCCGGGGAATTGTCGCGCGAGGACAGCTTCCACGCCGAAAAGCGCCTGCCGCCCGGCGCCCGCGCCGAGCTGGACGACTACGCGCGCAGCGGCTACGACCGTGGCCACATGGCGCCCAACGGCGACATGCCGGACCGCCGCAGCCAGCACGAGAGCTTCACGCTGGCCAACATGGTGCCGCAGGACGCCGACAACAACCGCCACCTGTGGGCCGGCATCGAGGCGGTGGTGCGCAAGCTGGCGCAGAAGGAGGGCGACCTGTATGTGATCACCGGCCCGGCCTTCATCGGCCGGGAACTGCGCAAGGTCGGCAATGTGCTGGTGCCCACGCATTTGTATAAACTGGTCTACAGCCCGCGCCAGCGCGCCGGCGCCGCCTACTTCGTCGAAAACCGGGCCGATGCGGAGTACGAGGTGCTCGGCGTCGCCGAACTGGAAAGCAGGATCGGCATCGATCTGTTACCGTCGTTGTCGGCGCAGCGCAAGCAGGAACTTCTGCGCCTGCCGCATGCGCGGCAGCGCAAGGACAAGGAAAGGAGCAGGCAATGGGCCAATTGACGAACCGATTCGTTCCCTATGCGAACGAATCGGATGTACTGAACATCGGGCAGCTGACGATCGAGAACCGGGTCGACCGCATAACCGTCAGCGGCGATGTCGATCTGACCGCCGACCGGCGCGGGCTGGCCGACGCGCGGGCGTTGCTCCAGCTGCTGGGCGACGTGGTGGCCAGCCTGGAGGCGATGGAGTTGCCGGCCACGTTGCCGGCGCCGCCCGCACGGATTGTGGCCAACCCGTTCGAGTGACGCGACGCCCGCGTTGGAACGCGTGGCGGCCATTCTGGGTTTATTTACAACATCTTGAGACATCCGGCGCCCCGGCATGGCGCGGCGGCGCCGACGGTGATGGATGGTGTTACTATAGGGCAATTAATAACTACGCTTGACCAATCATGGCCACGACCACAGGAATTAACGCGATAGATTCATTGCTGTACAGCAGCTGGACGAGCACCCCCGGTACCGCTGTCGGGCTGACATACAGTTTCCTGACCGCCGCGCCGGCCACCGCCAGCACCCAGGATGCGAACGGCTTCAGGGCGATGACGGTGCAGCAGCAGGCCGCAGTCAAGGTCGCGCTGGCCACTTGGTCGGCGGTGGCGAATGTCACTTTCACGCAAGTGACCGCCGGCGGCGACATCCAGGTCGGCACCAACAATCAAGGCACCGACAGCAGCGCTTACGCTTACCTGCCGGACGGGCGCGGTCCGGCCTACATGTACACCAACAACCAGTACGCGGCCGGCTCCACCTACGCCGAGGGCGACTTCGGCCGGTCGGTGCTGATCCATGAATTTGGCCATACGCTGGGATTGAAGCATCCAGGCGACTATAATTCGACCGGCGAGCACTCAGAAGGCCCGTACCTGCCTGCCGCGACCGACAATCTGGACTATACGCAAATGTCGTATAACACCGGTGCCGGCTTCAAACTAAACGGCAATTACGGCGTCACGCCGATGATGTATGACATCCTGGCGATCCAGTATATGTACGGCGCCAACACGACCTATCACACCGGCAACGACACCTACCGGTTCGGCGCGGATGCGGCGCCGCAGTGCATCTGGGACGCGGGCGGCACCGATACGCTCGACTTCTCGTCTTGTGCCGGGGCTACCGTCATCAATATGAACCAGTTCGGCTTCAGCTCGACCGCGCCCGGCTACAACAATATATCAATCGCGCTGGGCGTGACGATCGAACGCGCGATCGCCGGCGGCGGCGGCGCCATCATTTTCGGCAACGACGCCGGTAACACGATCACCGGCGGCATCGGCAACGACAGTATCTACCTGGGCGCGGGCAGCGACACCGTCAATGGCGGCGGCGGTTCGGACAAGGTGGTGTTCGATAAAGCGTTTGGCGCTTATGCGGTGGCGGGTAGCCAAGCCGCGTTGACGGTGGCCGGGGAGGGCGACGACGTTCTCAGCAGAATTTCCACGCTGGAGTTCAGCGACCGCACGATACAGCTCTCCAGCTATGGCATCGTGCACGGCGCCACCGCCGGCGCCGACGCGTTTACCGCCGGTGCCGGCAACGAGCTGTTCTCCGGCGGTGCGGGCGCCGATACCATCGCCTACAACGGCGCCCGCGGCAATTTCGCGATCGCCGGCAGCGGCGGCTCGTTCACCGTGAGCGACAAAACCGGCGTCGGCGGCGTCGATCTGGTCGGCGGCGTCGAGCGTTTGTTGTTTTCCGACGGCAACGGTGTCGCGCTCGATGTGGACGGCTTCGCAGGCCAGACGTATCGCATGTACCAGGCCGCCTTCAACCGCACGCCGGACAGTGGCGGCGTCGGTTTCTGGCTCAACGAGCTGGACCAAGGTCTGAGCCTGGTCGCCATGGCGCAGTTCTTCCTCGACAGCCCGGAAAGCGTGGAAACCTACGGCGCGTTGGACAACACCCAGTTCGTGACCTTGATGTACGCCAACGTGTTGCACCGCTTGCCCGATGCCCAGGGCCTGGACTTCTACCTGGGCGGCTTCGCGGACGGCACCGCCACCCGCGCGCAGGTGCTGCGTGGCTTCTCCGAGTCGCCGGAAAACCAGGCCGCCGTGGTTGGCTCGATCACCAACGGCGTCGAGTTCACGATCATTTAACCGCTTCGACGATGGCGGCCGCCATGTCGCTGTCCGCCGAAGGCAGGCTGATGCGGTTGCGGCCCATGTGCTTGGCGCGGTAAAGGGCCGAGTCGGCCGCCGCGACCAGCTGGCTGGCATCGTTGTCCGGCGCCGCCAGCGCCGTGGCCGCGCCGATGCTGACCGTCACCACGTGGCCCTCGGTGCCGAGGTTGGGCATGTGCAGCTGCTCGACGCGGCAGCGGATGCGCTCGGCCACGATGGCGGCGCCCTTGAGTGACTGGTTGGGCAGGATCACCGCGAACTCTTCTCCGCCATAGCGCGCCACCAGGTCGTTGGTGCGCATTTCGCTCGCCACCGCCTTGGCGATGCGCTGCAGGCATTCGTCGCCGCCCAGGTGGCCGTAGGCATCGTTGTATTGCTTGAAATTGTCGACGTCGACCATCAGCAGCGACAGCGGCTGTTGCTGGCGCAGCGCGCGCTGCCATTCCGCGTACAGCGTGTTGTCGAAGCAGCGGCGGTTGGCCAGGCCGGTCAGGCCGTCGCGCGTGGCCAACTGTTCCAGCGCCACCTGCGCGCATTTTTCGTCCGTCACGTCGCGCAGCGTCTCGACCACCGCCAGCAGCTTGCCCTCGTTGTCGACGATGGGGCTGGCGTCGGCGGCCAGGTAGCGGCGCCGGCCGATGCGCGGCATGTCGCACCAGTTCTCCGCGCGCAGGTTGCCGTCGGGGCTGGCGCGGCGCTGGTCGTGCGGGTCGGCGCCCCGGCCCTGGAGCACCAGGTCGGCCAAGGTGGTGCGTTGTTCGTGGTAAAAGCCGCGCCAGTGGTCGCTGGTGCCCAGCACTTCCCAGGCCTCGACCGCCGTCAGGCGTTCGCAGGCGCGGTTCCAGATGATGACTTTGCCGTGGCAGTCGAGCACGAAGGTGGGAATGACCAGCAATTCCATCATCTTGAGCGCGAAGCCGTGCGGCTGCTCGGGCTGCGGATATTCCATCACATGCTGAATCTTGGGCTTGCGGTTCATGACGGCGGCCTTTGGGGGATAGGGGTGCGAGATCTGGATGGGAGGTGCCGCCAGCGCTATGGCAGCGGGAACGACATCGTCAGCGCCGTGCCGCTGCCCGGCGCGGTGGCGACATCGAAACGTCCGCCGGCTTCCGCCACCCGTTGCGCCATGCCGCGCAGGCCATGGCCGCGCCGGGCCCGGGACGAGGTGTCGGTCGCGGCGCGGCCCGCCACGTGTCCCATGGCGATGCCGACGCCGTTGTCGCGTACGGTCAGGCTCAGCCGGTCTTCGGCGCGGCTGATGCCCACCGAGACCTGCGACGCCTTGGCGTGCCGGGCGATATTGCTGAGCGATTCCTGCAAGATCCGGTAGATGACCTTGTCCATGCCGCCGTCGATGCCCGCGTCGGCGGCGATGGCCCCGGCGTCGAGCTGGCAGGAAATACCGCTGAGACGCGAGAACTGCGCCACCTGCTGTTCGACCGCGCCGCGCAGGCCGTCGCGCAAGCCCTCCGGCTGCAAATCGCGTACGATGGAGCGCATCGAGCGCAAGGTCGCGGCGATCCGCTCGTCGACCTTGTGCAGCGCTTCCTTCAGTTCGGGGTGCTGCGCGGCCAGCGCGCCCAGCTCAAAGCTCATCGCCAGCAAGTGCTGGCCGAGGTCGTCGTGCAGGTCGCGGGCGATGCGGCGGCGCTCGGCGTCGCGCAGCGACTGCTGGCTCTTGCTCAGGTGGCAAACCTGGCGGCGGGTATCGGTCAGCGCCTGCTCGGCCTGCGCGCGGCCGCGGCGCTCGTGCGAGAGTCTGGCTTGCAGGCGCGCCTCGACGCGGGCGAACGCGCTGCGCTGCCGTTGCTGCCGCCACAGCAGCAGCAGGGCGAGCCAGGCCAGCGCGCACACGGCGGTGACGATGAGATCGATCTGGATGACTTGCGGCGCGTAGTTCATGGTGGTTCGTCCCCTGTGGTCGGGCGCCGGACCG
This sequence comes from uncultured Duganella sp., assembly GCA_963511605.1. Classification (GTDB taxonomy): domain Bacteria; phylum Pseudomonadota; class Gammaproteobacteria; order Burkholderiales; family Burkholderiaceae_D; genus Rugamonas. The sequence goes on from CAUPJZ010000008.1 coordinate 151,123, forward strand.
GTGCACTTGGTGAGATGCATGAAGTCGGTCGCCACCCTAGGAAAGTACCGTGGTTGCCGTGCAGCAGCATTGTGCAAGGTCAACTTCCGCCGGAAACCGCGAAAAAGTGTCGCGTGGGATATAATTGAGGGTTGTCCAATCAGGAACTATCGTGACTTACAGCATCAAAGAGATCTTTTACACACTGCAGGGCGAGGGCGCGCACGCCGGACGCCCGGCGGTTTTCTGCCGTTTTTCCGGCTGTAATCTGTGGACCGGCCGCGAGGGCGACCGCGCCGGCGCCGTGTGCCAGTTCTGCGATACCGATTTCGTCGGCACCGACGGCGAAGGCGGCGGCAAGTTCAAGACCCCGGAGGAACTGGCGGCGGCGATCAACGCGCTGTGGCCGGCCGCTTATCCGGCCAGCAAGTACGTGGTGTTCACCGGCGGCGAGCCGCTGTTGCAACTGGATACGGCGTTGATCGCCGCCATGCACGCGGTCGGCTTCACCATCGCCATCGAGACCAACGGCACCTTGCCGGTGCCCGACGGCGTCGACTGGATCTGCGTCAGCCCGAAGATGGGCTCGACCCTGGTGGTGACCAAGGGCAGCGAGATCAAGGTCGTGATTCCGCAGACGGGACAGGACCTGGCGGCCTACGAACAGCTCGATTTCGACAATTTCTATGTGCAGGCGATGGACGGCCCGCTGGCCGAGTTCAACACCAAACTGGCGATCGAAACCTGCAAGCGCAATCCGAAATGGAAGCTGAGCCTGCAAACCCATAAACTTTTACAAATACCCTAAGAAAAGATGTCATGCTGACTATTACCCGCAAGCTGGAATTCGACGCCGGCCACCGCATTCCCGACCACAAGAGCCAGTGCCGCAACCTGCACGGCCACCGCTATACGCTGGAAATCACGCTGACTGGCAACATCATCACCGCCGAAGGCAATTCCGACAACGGCATGATCATGGACTTTTCCGACATCAAGGCGCTGGCGAAAGAGCATCTGGTCGATGTCTGGGACCACGCCTTCATCGTCTACGAGAAGGACACGGCGGTGCGCGACTTCCTGGCGACCTTGCCGGGCCATAAGACCGTGGTGATCGACCGCATTCCGACGGTGGAGAACCTGGCCCATGTCGCGTTCGCCATCCTCAAGTCGGCCTACAAGGACCGCTACGGCACCGGTTTGCACCTGCACAAGCTGGTGCTGCACGAGACGCCCAACTGCTGGGCAGAGATCACCGATGCCTGACGCGATGTCCGATGCGCCGTCAGATGATTTTATGCGGCTGGCGCTGGAACAGGCGCAACACGCGTGGGATCTGGGCGAGGTGCCGGTGGGCGCCGTCGTCGTCAAGGACGGCGTGGTGATCGCGCGCGGCTACAACCAGCCGATCGGCAAGCACGATCCGACCGCGCACGCGGAAATCGTCGCCCTGCGCGCGGCCGCCGAGGTGCTGGGCAATTACCGGCTGCCGGGCTGCGAGCTGTATGTGACCCTGGAGCCGTGCGTGATGTGCTCGGGCGCGATGATGCATGCGCGCCTGGCCAGGGTGGTGTACGGCGCCACCGACCCGAAGACCGGGGCCTGCGGCTCGGTGGTAGATCTGTTCGGACAGGAACAATTGAACCATCATACCGAGGTCAGCGGTGGCGTCATGGCCGAGGAGTGCGGCGCCATGCTCAAGCGTTTCTTCGGCGCCCGCCGCGCCGCCGCGGCCGCCGCGCGCCGCGCCGCCCAGGAATAAGCCTTCCGGCAAGACGCTTCCCCGGCCCGCGTTTCCAGACACCGGCAAAAATGGTATGCTGAAGCCACGATGCGCTGCGCATCGTCGGCATCGCCGCCAGCCCCCTCCCGGAGACCGCTTTGGCTACCGCAAAAGCAAACGGCATTACGATCACCTACGAAGCCAGCGGCAACCCGCAGGATACCCCCGTGCTGCTCATCATGGGCCTGGGCATGCAACTGATCGCCTGGCCGCAGGACCTGGTCGACGGTCTGGTCGAGCAGGGCTATTACGTGATCCGCTACGACAACCGCGATATCGGGCTGTCCAGTAAATTCGACCATCTCAAAAAGCCCAACCTGATGCTGGCCTACCTGAAGTCGCTGGTGGGCTGGCGGCAGTCGCCCGCGTACACGCTCAACGACATGGCCAACGACGCGCTCGGCCTGCTCGATGCGCTGGGCATCGCCCGCGCCCACGTGGTGGGCGCCTCGATGGGCGGCATGATCGCGCAGATTTTCGCGTCGCGCTTCGGCGCCCGCACCCTCAGCCTGACGTCCATCATGTCGAGCAGCGGGCGGCGCGGCCTGGCCGGGCCGACGCCGGCCGCGCGGGCGGCGCTGATGCGCGGTCCCGGCAACGCCAGCGGCCGCAAGGAAGCGATCGACCACGCCGTCGGCGTGTTCCGCACCATCGGCAGTCCGTCGTTTCCGACGCCGGAGCGCCAGTTGCGCGCCAATATCGAGCGCGCGCTCAACCGCAGCGTCAATCCGGCCGGCATCGCCCGGCAGATGGTGGCCGTGGTGGCGTCGGGCGACCGCACGCCGCTGCTGCGCAAGATCGCCTGTCCGGCGCTGGTCATCCACGGCGCGGCCGATCCGCTGGTGCCGGTCGCCTGCGGCGTGGACACGGCCGAGGCCATCCCCGGCGCCAAGCTGCAGGTGATCGAGGGCATGGGCCACGATCTGCCGCCGCAGCTGATCGAGCGCCTGCTCGCCTTGCTCGACAACCATCTGCGCGGTAATATGACACCGGATATGCCCGCGCTGATCGCGCGTCGCGCCGGCAGCGGCACCCCTCAACAATAGCGCTTCACGTCGAACTTCATAAAAGAGTTGCGAAATAATTTGAACACCAAAAAAACCGGCATCGCCATTGTCGCGCCAGGTGGCGCCGCGCCCAACCCTGCCGCGCTCCAGGCCGGCATCGCACGGCTGGAACAGCAGGGCTTCCTGGTCCACAATTATTACGACGACGACAAGCGGCACCTGCGCTTCGGCGGCACCGACGCCGCCCGCCTGGCGCAGCTCGACGCCGCCGCCGCCGATCCGGATGTGCAGATCGTCATCGCCCTGCGCGGTTCGTACGGCATGACCCGGCTGCTGCCGGCGATCGATTTCGCCGCAATGGCCGACAGCGGCAAGCTGTTTGTCGGCTACAGCGACTTCACCGCCTTCCAGATGCCGCTGATGAAGCGGACCGGGCGCATCAGCTTCGCCGGGCCGATGATCTGCGACGACTTCGTCCGCGAGGAAGCGGAAGCCTATACGATGGCGCAGTTCTGGGACTGCCTGCGCGGTCCGCGGCACGGCGTGCGCGGCGAGGTGGCCGACGGCCGCGCCGACAACCCGGTGGTCGATGTCGGCGGCAGGCTGTGGGGCGGCAACCTGGCGATGATGGTCAGCCTGCTCGGAACGCCGTATTTCCACGCGCTGGACGAAGGCATCGTGTTCATCGAGGACATCGCCGAGCATCCTTACCGGATCGAACGCATGGTGTTGCAACTGCTGTACGCGGGCGCGCTGGAGGGCCAGCGGGCGCTGTTGCTTGGTGATTTTTCCGGCTACAAACTAGGCGCGCTGGAAAACGGCTACGATTTCGAAACCATGCTGGCCTATCTGCGCCAGCGCTTGCCGATGCCGGTGTTGACCGGCTTGCCGTTCGGCCACATCAAGCGGCGCGCCACCCTGCCGTATGGCGGGACGGCGCGGCTGGTGTCGGACGCGCGCGGCTTCGAGCTGACGATCGGCGACTATCCGACCTTGTAGCGCGCCTTTGTCGCGCGCGTCGTCATTCGACGCGGCGCACGCGCGGCGGCTGTTTGGCGCCGTCGACCTCGAAGAAGATGGTGCCGATGGCGTTGCGGGTCAGGACCACCTTGGGATTGGTGCGCTCCATAAACCATTCCGAGCTGCCGTCCACCACCCGCCAGACCTGGCCGTTGGCCAACGTGAACCGGGTGGTGGGGCCCCAGCCCTCGACCTTGCCGACGACGGTGCTTTCGATCGACGTCGGGGTGTCCGTTTTGCGCTTGGCGATCGTGTCCATGCCGAAGCCGGCCTCCGGGCTGGCGGCCGGCGCGGCCGCCGCGGGCCTGGTCGCCGGGGCGGCCACGACGCCAGGCGTCGCGATGGAGGCCGCTTTCGGCGCGCCGGCGGCGGCCACCGGAATCGCGTCGTAGCACGCGACACGGTTGGCCACGTCGGCGATGGTGCGGCAGTGGAGCAGGGCGCGATCGTCGGCCAGCGCGGAACCGGACATTGCCAGCAATACAAGCAAAGCTTTCATCGAATACCTTCCAAGTTGAGATCCCTGATTATATATAAGCGCGTCGATAATGACCGGCAAAAAAAAGCCCGGGCGCGTGAGCGGCCGGGCTGTCGAAGAGAGGAGGGAGACCGCCTCCTCTTGGTGCCGGGTGGCTGGCGTCAATTCCTGAAATTCATCCCGACCATGATGCGGCGGCCGGCGTAGGACGTGTCGAGCAGGTTGGGTGTGCCGTCGGCGAACGCCGCATACTGGGCCTGGCTGTTGGTGGTCGAGCTCAGGTTCAGGTTGCGCCCCTCGGCGAAGATCTCCATGTTCTTGTTGATGCGGTAGGCGATCTTGGCGTCGACATAGCGGGTGGCGTTCTTGAAGTTCGGCGAGCCCGGATTGTAGGGCGTGATGGTGGTGCGTCCGCCGGCCGCGTTCGGGTAGTTGTTGACCGAGGTGGCGCCGCAGGCGGCGATGCAGCTGAATTTCTGTCCGACCGCCTGCAGCGAAACCCGCATCGACAGCGCGCCGTCGTCGTACCACAGCGAGGCGTTGTAGGTGTATTTGGATTCGCCGGCCGGCGGCAGCGCCTCGCCGGTGAGCAGGTCGACCACGCGCTGGTCGGTGTTTTTCGAGCGCAGCTTGGTGTAGTTGAGGTCGACCCCGGTGTAGCGCAGCAGCCACGGCAGGAAGGTGAAGGCGGTCTTGCTGCCGTATTCCAGGCCGGTGCGGGTGATGTTGGCGCCGTTCTCGTAGGTGCGGTAGTCGAAGCCCAGGTTGTCGAGCGGGCGGCCGGTCTGCGGATCGACCAGCCCGGAACCGTTGAACAGGCTGACGGCGCTCTTGCCGACCACCGTGCTGCCGCCGACCTTGCCGACCTGGCGGAACGCGCCCACCGAGAACGAGGAGTCGTCGTTCGGATACCATTCCAGCGCCAGGTTCTGGTTCTGGTTGGTCTGGGCCTTGAGCGCCGGGTTGCCGATGGTGCCCGAGCAGCTCTGTTCCTCGTCGTCCCGGCGCCGCTCGTCGTAGGTGCAGGTGCCGGCCGGGATCAGCGCGTTGACCGGCGGCCGGGCCACCTGCTTGGCGCGGTTGTAGCGCAACACCACCTCGTTGGGCACCATCCACAGCGACAGGTTCAGGATCGGCAGGTAGTCGGTGGTGTTGGCGTCGAGCGCGGTCAGCTTGCTGGCCGTGGCGCTGACGGTGCCGCCGGCGGCGCTCGGGTTGAGCGGATCGTAGGCGGCCGTCTTGATGACGGAGGTGAAGCTCATCACGCCGGTGGCGTGGACCTTGGTGCGCACCACGCGGTAGCCGAAGTTGCCGTCCAACTCCATGCCGAACGGCAGGCGCCGGTTGGTGAACGGGATGTCGTCCAGGCCGAAGTCGGTCATCAGGTAGGCCGCCGTGGTGCGCTCCTTGAAGGTGCTGACCGGCTGCCGATAGACCTTGCCGTCGTTGGCCGTGCATTCCTTGACGCAGTCGAAGTTGACGTTGGGCGAATTGACCAGGCTGAACACTTTTTCGACGTCGATCTGGTTCCAGCCGTCGATCAACCCGGCCGGACGGTCGGGCATGCCGTTGAAGAACGGCGTGTTGCGCTGCGCCATCGATTGCGCGATGATGTCCTGGAACTGCTGCTGCGACATGAAGGTGTTGCCGGAGCGGGCCGAGGCCGGATCGGTGTTGGGCACGTAGCCGCGCGCGCAGGGCTTGCCGCCAGGCCCGAGCGAGCCGGGCGTGTCGGTGCAGCCGGAGAAGAAGCTGCGCACGTTCGCGCTGGGCAGGATCACCGCCGGCACGTAGCCGGGCTTGCCGAACTCGCCGACGGCCGTCTGCACGGTCGAGCCGCCGCCGCCCCAGCTGCTGCCGGAGGTTTGGCGGAAGTTGAAGCCGCTCTTGACGCGCTTGAAGAATGGCACTTTCTCGCCGAGCGCGTAGCTGAAGTCGGCCTTGGCGGTGCGCTCCTCGGTCTCGGCCATCTTCGGCGAGAAGGTGATCTGCGGCGCCTGCGTGCTCAGCGGCTGCTGGTTGATGGTGTAGGCCGGCACGGCCGGGCCCTTGGGGCCGGCGTCGACCGCCTTGGTGTCGGTGCCGGCCGGGCGCACCTGCGCGTAGATGGTCGGATCGGCCTGGTTGAAGCCGCTGCCGGCCGGCTGTTCGTAGGTCCACAGGCCGTTGGGCAACACCCGCATCGTGGTCGGGCCGTAGTTGTAGGTGAAGTTGGTGCGCTTGTCGCCGCGCTGCCACCTGGAGCGGGCGTCGCCGACGAAGAACTCGGCCACCAAGCCGCCGTCCTTGTACACGCCGCCGGTCTGGAAGTAGCGGTCCGTGGTCTTCATGACGTTGTGGATCTGGTCGGTGTTGACGGTGGCGTCGCTGATCGTGTACTGCGTCACATGGTGGTTGGCGTCCACCACCACCGAGCGCGGGTCGACGTTGGCGACGATGCCGCTGGCGGGATACAGGCCGGCGCGGTAGCTGGCGCCGTCGTACAGGTAGTAGCCGGAGCCGGGCACGGCACTGCGCACGCCGGCCGCGTTGTCGGTATAGGTCGGCCCCTGGTAGGTCGGGCTGTAGGCCGTCGCCGAGTTCGTGTTCAGGCCGCCCAGGCCGTAGGTCTGGTTGTTGTCGTCCACTTCGCGGCGCGCGTAGTTGACCTTGCCGTACACGGTCAGCTGGTGGTTGACCTTGAAGTCGAAGCGCAGGTCGACGGTGCCGCGCTTTTCCTCCTGGCGCTTCTCGATGAAGCGCACCAGCGACGGCGTGTAATCGTTCCACTGGTTCAGGCAGCTCAGCAGTTCGTTGCCGCGGGCGTTGATGGCGGCGTTGCGGGCGGTGTTGCCGTTGACGGCGTTGGCCTGCGCCGTGGTCAGCGCCGGGAAGGCCGCGTAGCAGGCGGCCTTGGTCTGGGCCGCCGCCGACTTGGTCAGGATGTCGGCCGGCGAGGCGTGGTCGAAGAAACCGCCCGCCGTCAGCGGCGAGCGCAAGGTCGGCGCGGTGCTGGCCGGGTCGTTCGGCGACAAGGTGCTTGGCTGGTAGGTGAAGGTCTTGTTGGGCGAGTTGTCGAAATCGACGTTGCGCGCATAGCCGGCGTTGCGGGTGGTGGCGACCTCGGACGAGTGCGACTCGTTGACCACGCGCGAGGTCGAGGCGTTGAGCATGACGCCGAAGCGGTTGTCGAAGAATTTGCGGGTCAGGATCAGGTTGGTGTCGGGCGACCATTCCTTGTTGAGCGAGCCTTGCGAGCCCGCCAGGCGCAGCGAATAGAACGGATCCTTGAAGTCCAGGCTGGTGCGGGTCTTGATGATGATGCCGCCGCCGAGCGAGCCTTCGGTCATGTCGGCGGTGGCGCCTTTGACGACGTCGACGCTTTTGATCAGGTCTGCCGAGAGCGAGCGGAACTCGACGCCGCGTCCGCTGCCGCCGCCGTTCATGTCGGTGCCGCCGGCCGATTGTACGCCCTGGCCGTCGATCTCCACGCGGGTCAGGTCGGCGCTGTTGCCGCGGATGGCGACGCTGACGCCCTCGCCGAAGTCGCCGCGGTCGAGCGCGACGCCGGCGATGCGCGAGATGGCCTCGCCGATGTTGCGGTCGGGGAAGGCGCCGACGTCGTCGGCGACGATCGAGTCCATCGCGGTGGCGGCGTTCTTCTTGCGTTCGATGCCCGATTGCTGGGCGGCGCGCTGGCCCTGGACGACCACGGTTTTGATCGGTGCGGCGGCCGGTGCCTGCGCGTCCGGCCCGGCTTCCTGGGCGACGGCGGCGTTGCCGGCGACCAGCGAGGCCAGCGCGATCGAGACGGCGTAGGCGGCCGGTGTGAGGCTGGGTGGTTTGGCGCGCGCGCCATGGGTGTGTCCGTGCATGCTTTCTGTCTCCCTGACTGGCCTTTGCGGCCATGTTTTCCAAGCCGGCGGTGTCGGCCGGGCTGATATATTAGTGATTAGTCTAGTGGCGAAATCAGCGGTGTGGGTTGCTAATTAGAAAAGAATCAGCGGATTGAGCGGGATACTCATTCCGGCGCAAAACCGCTGTTTGGCCATGCGTTCGGATATCGGCCGCGACGCCACGGCGGCGGCCGGGCGGGATAGCCGCCTGCAGGCCCTGTTTGACATAGATCAATCATTTTTCTTGCGGCGCATAGAAGAATGGTGGACGTGATCTGGCAACCCGGCGGAACATCGGCAATGCGACAGCAAGAAAACAGCGACGGATTGAGTGCCGCCGGGGCCGCCGCGCGGCTGGCGGCGCATGGGTTCAACGAATTGCCGGCGTCGCGGCGGTCGGGGCCGTGGCGCCTGCTGGGCCAGGCGCTGGCCGAGCCGATGATACTGTTGCTGGCCGCCTGCGGCGCCGTCTACCTGCTGCTCGGCGACGCCGGCGACGCGCTGCTGTTGCTGGCCTTCGTCTGCATCGTGGTCGCCATGACGTTTTTCCAGAAGCGCCGCACCGAGCGCTCCCTGAGCGCCTTGCGCGACTATTCCTCGCCGCGGGCGCTGGTGGTCCGCGACGGCCGCCAGCAACGCATCGCCGGCCGCGAACTGGTGGTCGGCGACCTGGTGCTGCTGGCCGAGGGCGACCGCGTGCCGGCCGATATGGCGTTGTCGGCGGCGTCCAATTTCACGGTCGACGAATCGATGCTGACCGGCGAGTCCGGGCCGGTCACGAAGCTGGCGGCCGGCGGCGGCGACGACGGCGCGCACCGGGTCTATTCCGGCACGCTGGTCACCAACGGCGCGGCGCGCGGCACCGTGACGGCGACCGGCGCCGACAGCGCGATCGGCCGCATCGGCGCTTCGCTGGCGTCGCTCGACAGCGAGCCGACGCCGATTCAACGCGAAACCCGCGCCGTCGTCAGACAGGTCGCCATCGGCGGGCTGGTGCTGGCCGCCGGCCTGGGGCTGGCCTATTGGTGGTTGCGCGGCGATTGGGTCGGCGGGCTGCTGGCGGGCTTGACCCTGGCCATGGCGGTGCTGCCGGAGGAACTGCCGGTGGTGCTGACGCTATTTCTCGGCGTCGGGGCCTGGCGGCTGGCGCGCCAGAAGGTGCTGGCGCGCAGCGCGCCGGCGATCGAGTTGCTGGGAGCGACGACCATACTGTGCGTCGACAAGACCGGCACGCTGACGGTCAACCGGATGGCGCTGGCGCGGCTGTGGACCGAACAGGGGGGCGACGACAACTGCGCCGGCGGCGTGCCGTTGCCGCCGGCGGCGCGCGCGCTGCTGGAAAACGCAATGCTGGCGAGCCACCGCACGGCGTACGACCCGATGGAGGCGGCCATCGCCAATGCTGGTGCGCGGCTGCTGGCCGGCGCCGGCGTGCCGCATGGCGACTGGCGCCTGATCGACGACTATCCGTTGTCGCCGCAGTTGTTCGCCATGTCGCGGGTGTGGCGGGCGCCGGGCGAGGCGGTCTGCCGGGTGGTCGCCAAGGGGGCGCCGGAGGCGATCATCGAGCTGTGCCATCTGGATCCGGCGCGCGCCGCCGGCGTCGCGGCGCGCGTGGCGGCCATGGCCGGGGAGGGACTGCGCGTGCTCGGCGTGGCGGTGGCGGCGGCCGACGCCGCCAATTTGCCGCAACACCAGCACGGCTTCGACTTCGCGTTCGCCGGATTGCTCGCGCTGGCCGATCCGCTGCGCCCCGAGGTGCCCGCCGTGGTCGCGCAGTGCCACGCGGCGGGCATACGGGTGGTCATGATCACCGGCGACCATCCGGCCACCGCGATGGCGATCGCGCGCCAGGCGGGCATCGCCGGCGCCGGGGGCGCCTGCCTGACCGGCGAGGACCTGCGGCGCCTCGATGGCCGCGCGCTGCGGGCGGCGCTCGGCGACACCAACGTCTTTTGCCGCATCGCGCCCGAGCAGAAACTGCGCCTGGTGCGGGCCTTCCGCGATGGCGGCGGGGTGGTCGCCATGACCGGCGACGGCGTCAACGACGCGCCGGCGCTCAAGGCGGCCGACATCGGCGTGGCCATGGGCGCGCGCGGCACCGACGTCGCCCGCGAGGCGGCGGCGCTGGTGCTGCTCGAGGACGATTTTTCCCTGCTGCTGAAGGCGGTCCGGCATGGCCGCCGCCTGTACGCCAACCTGCGCAAGGCGCTGGTTTTCGTCGTCGCGGTGCACGTGCCCATCGTCGGCCTGGCGGTGTTGCCGGTGCTGTGGGGCGGCGCCATGCTGCTGATGCCGGCGCACGTGCTGTTCCTGCAGATCATCATCGATCCGGCCTGCTCGATCGTGTTCGAGGCCGAGCCGCTCGAGGAGGACGCGATGCGCAGCCGGCCCCGGCGGCCCGATGCGCGCCTGTTCGATTGGGAAATCCTGATCCGGGGCCTGCTGCAGGGTGGCGGCCTGCTGGCGTTGCTGGTCGCGCTGTATCTGTGGTTACGCCACACCGGCGGCGCCGACGACCTGGCGCGCACCACGACCTTCCTGGCGCTGGCGCTGTCCAACCTGGGGTTGATCTATGCCAACAGCAGCTGGCGGCGGGCCGCGTGGAAGCGCACGGGAGCGCCGAACCGCTATCTGGTCCGGGGCAGCCTGGGCGCGGCGGCGCTGCTGCTGCTGGTGCTGGGCGCGCCGCCGCTGCGGGCGCTGTTCGCCTTCGCCATCCCCGATCCGCCGGCGCTGCTGGCCGGCGCGGTGGCGGTGGGACTGAGCCTGGGGTGGTTCGAGGCGGTGAAGTGGGGCTTCGTTGCGGCGGCGGCCCGCCCCTGGCGCTAGTGCGCGATCGGTGGTGGTAGCGCGGCGTCGTGCCGCACCGCCTCGCGCGCGCGGCGATGGCGGGCGTCGGCCGTCCTGGCGCGGCGATAGGCACGCGTTTGACGTACATCAAACACGGCGCGCGGGCGGCGGCGTTAGCATGGTTCGGTACATGTGGGCGGCCGCCGTCGGCGGCGCCGCACAGTGCCCGGCCGCACGGGCCGTCGTCGAACCATCGCACAACATCAGGAGGCACAGATGATTACCGATAATGAAATCAAGCGGAATGTCGAGCAGGAGCTGGACTGGGACGCCAGTCTCGCCGCCGCCGACCTCGGCGTGTCGGTCAAGGAAAAGATCGCCACGCTCAGCGGCTTTGTCCGCAACTACAGCCAGAAGGTCGCTGCCGAGCGTGCCGCGCGGCGCGTGATCGGCGTCGCCGGCGTGGCCAACGACATCGAGGTGCGGCTGGCCGGCGACGCCCGGCTCGACGCCGACATCGCCCGCGAGGCCGTGTCGGCCCTGCAGTTCCAGCTGCCCCATTCGTCCCACGCGATCCAGGTGGTGGCCGACGGCGGCCTGCTCAAGCTCGAGGGCCAGGTCGAGTGGAATTACCAGCGCGAGCGCGCCGAGCAGGCGGTACGCGGCATCCGCGGCGTGCGCGGCGTGTTGAACCAGATCCACCTGCGGCCGTCCGTCGCCCCGCGCGACGTACAGCGCCAGATCGTCGCCGCCTTCCACCGCCACGCCGCCGTCGACGCGGCCCGCCTGCAGGTCGACTCCGACGGCGGCGAGGTCACGCTCAAGGGCACCGTGCGCTCGTGGGCCGAACGCGAGGCTGCCGAGCGCGCGGCGTGGCAGGCGCCCGGCGTCACCCACGTCAACAACCTCATCGCCATCGACGCGACGCTGCCGCGCTAACCGGGAACCGCCATGTTCAAACATATCCTGTTTCCCACCGACGGCGAGGCGCCGTCCGTGGCCGCGATGGGGCGCTGCCTCGATCTGGCCAGGGAGGTCGCCGCGCGCGTGACGATACTGCACGTGACGGCGCCGTTTCGCGTGCTGAGCGCGCGTCCGGAGGTGCTGGCGGACACGCCCGACGACTACGCCGCGCACGGCCAGGCCCGCGCGCGGGCGTGCCTGGAGCCGGTGGCCGCCGCCGCGCGCGCCCGTGGCGTGGTGTACGAGACGCTGACGGTCGAACACGCGCACCCGTACGCCGCCATCATCGACGCCGCGCGCCAGCGCCATTGCGATCTGGTGGCGATGGCGTCGCACGGGCGCCGGGGCGTGCAGGCGCTGCTGTTGGGCAGCGAAACCCAGAAGGTGCTGACGCATAGCCATTTGCCGGTGCTGGTGTTCCGCTGAACCGGCCGGCGCCGGCAAGGCGGCATCAGCGCGCCATCAGCACCGGCAACGTCATGCCGGCGAGGATGTCGCGGGTGGCGCCGCCGAGCAGCAGTTCGCGCAGGCGCGTGTGGCCGTAGCAACCCATGACCAGCACGTCGGCGCCGATCTCGGCCGCCAACGACAGCAGGGCATCGCCGGCGTGGCCGTCGGTCTGGCGGACCACCACGTCGACCGGCACGCCGTGGCGGGCCAGATAGGACGCCATGTCGGCGCCGGGCTGCTCGCCGTGGGCGCCGTAGACCTGGGTCGGATTGACCACCGCCAGCGTTGCCGGCGCCGCGCGGCGCAGCAGCGGCAGCGCGCCCTGGATGGCGCGGCAGGCAGCCATGTCGCCGTTCCAGGCGAGCAGCGGCCGCGCGCCGACTTGCTCGAACCGCCCCGCCCGCGGCACCACCAGCACCGGCCGCGGGCAATGCAGGATCAGTTGCTGCGGCACGATGTCGTCGCTCGATGGCGCCAGCGCGATGTGGTGTTCCTGGCCGACGACGACCAGGTCGCAGTAGCGCGAATGCAGCACCATGGCGTCGGCCTGGCTGTCGTCGGTCAGGCGTTCCTCGCACGACGGCGCGTCCAGCCGCGTGGCGGTCAGGGTGAACCGGGCCAGCGCCTGGCGGGCGGCGGCGGTCAGCGCGGACAGGTCGTCCGGCGACAGCGGCACGCCCGGCGCCGCGGCGCTGGACTGATACATCAACGGCTTGATGCCGGTGCTGGCCAGGCCCACCAGGTGGGCCTGTTGGTCGAGGGCGATGCGCACGGCGCAGGTGGCGATCGCCTCGGCGCGCGGCGACGGCGCGGCGTCCACCAAAATGGTTTTATACGACATGGCGGCCCTCCCTGGCTGCGCTGCTTGACCGTGGTTGGACCGCGCCGGCGCGCGGTGGTTCCCCGATGGCGCTCTTTTGAGCGGCGTCAAGGCGGCCGCCCGCCGCCGCGCCAACCTGACCCGGTGCGCGCGCGTGAGGGAGGGGTGATGGACACAGCGGTAAAAGACAACGCGGGGGGCGGCGCTCCGCCGCCGGCCTCGATGCTGGCCATGGTGCTGGAGCGTGGCGGCGCCGGCGCGCGGTTGGCGCCGCGGCGCCGGCGCGTGCCGCGCCCGCACGGCCATGACGTGTTGCTGCGGGTGCAGGCGTGCGGTGTCTGCCGCACCGATGTGCATCTGCTCGACGGCGAACTGGCGCCGCGGCGCGCGGCGCTCGTGCCCGGCCACGAGGTGGTCGGCGTGGTCAGCGCCCTCGGCAGCCGCGCCGGGCCGCTGCGGATCGGCCAGCGCGTCGGCGTGCCGTGGCTGGCCGGCAGTTGCGGCATGTGCGACTTCTGCCGCGCCGGCCGCGAGAATCTGTGCGACCGTGCCCGCTTCACCGGCTATGACCGCGACGGCGGTTACGCCGAGTATGTGGTGGCCGACGCCCGCTATTGCCTGGCGTTGCCGCCGCGCTACGACGCGGTCCACGCCGCGCCGCTGCTGTGCGCCGGCCTGATCGGCTATCGGGCCTACGCCCTGGCCGGCGCGGCGCGGCGCCTGGGCTTGTACGGCTTCGGCGCCGCCGCCCACATCGTGGCGCAGCTGGCCGTGGCGCAGGGGCGCGAGGTGTACGCGTTCACGCGCCCCGGCGACACCCGCTCGCAGCGCTTCGCGCGGTCGCTGGGGGCGGTGTGGGCCGGGGCGTCGGATGGGCCGGCGCCGGTGCCGCTCGACGGCGCCATCGTGTTCGCCGCCGACGGCCGGCTGGTGCCGCTGGCGCTGGCCGCCTGCGCCAAGGGGGCGACGGTGGTGTGCGCCGGCATCCACATGAGCGACCTGCCGGCCTTGCCGTACGCGCTGCTGTGGGGCGAGCGCTGCGTGCGCTCGGTGGCCAACCTGACGCGCGCGGACGGCGCCGCCTTCATGGCGCTGGCCGGACGCATCGCGCTGCGCACCGCGCCGGTGGTCTATCCGCTGGCGCGGGCGAACGAGGCGCTGGACGATCTGCGCGCGGGCGCGTTCGATGGCGCGGCGGTGCTGGTGCCGGAGCACGGCTAGCGCCGCCCCCCGGCCAGGCGACCGCCGCGCGGCAGGCGGCGTCGAGCACCCAGACGCCGAGCGCGCCGCCCAGCCCGATCTCCTCGGCCAGCGGCAGAAACAGGTCCGGCCCCAGCAGCCCCAGTTGCGGATGGTTCCAGCGCAGCAGCGCCTCGGCCGCGTGCGGCGCCATCGAATCGAGCGCCACGATGGGCTGGAAATACAGTTCGAACTGCTGGCGTTCGACGGCGCGGCGCAGGCTCGCGCCCAACCGCAGCCGTTCCTCCATGCCGTGCGTCATGTCGCGGTGATAAAACTGGATGTTGTTGCGTCCCTCCGCCTTGGCCTGGTACATCGCGCTGTCGGCATAGCGCAGCAGGCTGCGGGCGTCGGCGGCGTCGTCGGGATACAGGCTCGCCCCGAGGCTGATGCCGACGCGCAGCTCGTGGCCTTGCATATGGACCGGCTTGAGGCACTCGGTTTGCATCTTGCCGGCGATGGCGACGATGCCGGCCAGCGCGTGGATCTCGGGCAGCACGACGACGAATTCGTCGCCGCCGAGGCGGCCGACCATGTCCAATTCGCGCACCGCCGCGCGCAGCCGCTGGCCGATCACGCGCAGCAGTTCGTCGCCGGCCTCGTGGCCGAGGCTGTCGTTGACATGCTTGAAGTAGTCGAGGTCCAGAAACACCACGGCCAGCGGCCGGCCGTGGCGGCGCGCCAGCGCGATCTGGCGCTCGATCTCCTCGCTGATGGCGGTGCGGTTGGGCAGGCCGGTGAGCGGGTCGTGGTGGGCCAGCCGCGCCAGGCGCTGTTCTGCCCGCTTACGCTCGGTAATGTCGTGCAACTGCAGCAGCAGCGTGCCGGCGCCGGCGGGCTGGCGCATCAGCGACGCGCTCACCAGGGCCCAGACCTGGGCGCCGCCGGCGCTCAGGCGCAACTCGAACTGCACCGCGCCGCCGGGACCGTCGCGCAGCGCCTGCAGATGGGGCGCCGCGGCCGCGCCGGCGCCGCAGAACTCGTCGAGCCGCCGGTTGGCCAGCTGCGCCGCGTCGGCGCGCAGCAGCCGGCACAGGGCGTCGTTCACCTCAAGGAAGGTGCCGTCCGGCGTCGCCAGTGCCATGCCGCCGGGCGCCAGGTCGAAGGCGTTGCGGAACCGCTCCTCGCTCTGGCGCAACTGTTGCTCGGCCGCCGCGCGCGCGCGCGTGTCGCGCAGCACCATCACCGCGCCCAGCAGCTTGCCTTGGGCGCTATGGATGGGCGCGGCCGAATCCTCGACCGCGCGCGCTTCGCCGTCGCGCGGCAGCAGCAGCAGGGCGCCCGGCATGGCCGGCTGCGGCCCGGCCGAGAGCAGGCGGCGCAGCGGGCAGGGCACCGGCTCGCCGGCGGCGGTTTGAAGACGCAGCACGCTGTCGACATCCTGCCCGAGCACGTC
This sequence comes from uncultured Duganella sp., assembly GCA_963511605.1. Taxonomy (GTDB): domain Bacteria; phylum Pseudomonadota; class Gammaproteobacteria; order Burkholderiales; family Burkholderiaceae_D; genus Rugamonas. The sequence goes on from CAUPJZ010000008.1 coordinate 166,926, forward strand.
CTCGAGGCGGCACCCCAGCAAACGTTCGGCGGCCGGGTTAAGGAACCGCAGGCGCGCGCGTTCGTCGGCGACGATGACGGCGTCGGCCACGCAGCGTAGCGTGGCCGCGTACCATCGCAGGGCGTCGCGGGCGACGCGGTGCCCGCGCCCCTTGGCCAGCGCGACTTCGATTTGCGCATGCAACTCGCGCAGGTCGTAGGGTTTGGTCAGGTAGGCATACGGATGGGCCTGCAATGCGCGCCCGACGGTGTCCGGGTCGCTTTGTGCGCTGAGGAACAGCACGGGGACGTGCAGCCTGCGGTCGATCTCTGCGGCCGCGTCGATGCCGCTGGTGTCGCCCGGCAGCAAGGCGTCGATCAGCACCAGGTCGGGCGGCCAACGCTCCGCCGTGGCGGTCGCGGCGGCGCCGGTGTCGACCCAGGCGCAGATGTGGTAGCCCAGCGCGGTGAGCTGGCCGCACAGTTGTTGAGCGGACTCGCGCTCGTTTTGCACCACCAGGATACTGTGCGGCCCGGTCCCGGTCGTCGGTGTCGCACTGTCGGACGCGTTCATCGTTCCTCCCGGCTTTAATGATCGTAGGTCACGTCGGGTTTTGCAGCAGCGCAGAACGCATGTGCCTGCGCTAGCAGCCGCTCAGGGCCTGCGCCCAGTCGAGCACCGGGAGCAGGCGCGGGCCCAGCACCCGGCGGGCGGCCGCGTACGGCAGCCAGCTGAACGCGTGGTGCTCGGGGCGGCCCAGCCGTGTGCTGGCCGGCAGCCGCACGTCGTCGCTGGCGGACAGGGCCAGGTAATACCGCGCCACCTTGCCCGGCCCATAGGGCGCGGTCGCGGTGTATTGCCGGCCCCATGGAAAGGCCAGCGTGGTCAGCGATGTCTCTTCCCCGACTTCGCGGCAAGCGGCGGCGAACGGCGTCTCCCCCGGCTCAACCAGTCCTTTCGGGAAATCCCAGTTGCGATAGCAGCGGAGCAGCAAGTAGCGGCAACCGTCCGCGCGCTGGTGCAGCACGACCACGCCGGCCGATAGCATGCGCTGTTTCATGCCGTCCTCCCGGCAAGCTGAATGCGGAACGCCAGCGGCCATGTTAGGCATCGATGGCTGGAATTCGACTGATCTACATCAAATGGGTTTGCGGTCTGCGACGGCCGGTCGCCGTCGTTGCCGCGCCGCCGGCGCACGTGGGAACTATTTTGCCGGCAGGACCGGGGGCTGCAGGGTGTAGACCACGACCGACGGCGGCGTTGGCGGCGCGGCCTTGGGTGTTGCGTTATTGAGGACGAAGGTGATCACCGTCAGCGCGGTGCCGCCCAGCACAATCGCGGTGCCGACCACCCATTTGATCATGTCGGCGAAGCCTTGGTGCATCTCCACCTGCAGGGTGCCGGCTTTATCGGCCAACTCCGTCTGGCGCGCCTCGATCCGCGCCAGCCGCTCCCTGGCGTCAGTTGCGAACTCTTCAAGTTTGGCGATGCGCGCTTCCATGTCGTTCCTTTCCGGGGCCGAAAGCCATGAACTTAACAAAATTGTACGCCATGTTTTGCAGCCTGGCGCCCGGTCCCGCGCGGTGGGTGCTGTATAATCCTGCATTTCCGCCTAACGGCATGATTTAATTAAGAAAAGCCCAATTCAGAATGCTATCGACCGCTAACATCACCATGCAATTCGGCGCCAAGCCGCTGTTTGAAAACATCTCCGTCAAGTTCGGCGATGGCAACCGCTACGGCCTGATCGGCGCCAACGGCTGCGGCAAATCCACGTTCATGAAGATCCTGGGCGGCGATCTGGAGCCGTCGGGCGGCAACGTGATGCTGGACACCAACGAGCGCCTCGGCAAGCTGCGCCAGGACCAGTTCGCCTACGAGGACATGCGCGTGCTCGACGTGGTCATGATGGGCCATACCGAGATGTGGGCCGCGATGCAGGAACGCGACGCCATCTACGCCAATCCGGAGGCGACCGACGACGACTACATGAAGGCGGCCGAGCTCGAAGGCAAGGTGTCCGAGTACGACGGCTACACGGCCGAGTCGCGCGCCGGCGAGCTGCTGCTGGGCGCCGGTGTGGACATCGAGCTGCACAAGGGACCGATGAGCAACGTGTCGCCGGGCTGGAAGCTGCGCGTGCTGCTGGCCCAGGCGCTGTTCTCGAATCCGGACATCCTGCTGCTCGACGAGCCGACCAACAATCTGGACATCAACACCATCCGCTGGCTGGAGGACGTGCTGAACGACCGCAACTCCACCATGATCATCATTTCCCACGATCGCCACTTCCTCAACCAGGTCTGCACCCACGTGGCCGACATGGATTACGGCACGTTGAAGATCTATCCGGGCAATTACGACGAGTACATGTTCGCCTCGACCCAGGCGCGCAACCAGCAACTGGCCAACAACGCCAAGGCCAAGGACAAGGTCGCCGAACTGCAGGACTTCGTGCGCCGCTTCGCCGCCAACAAGTCCAAGGCCCGCCAGGCGACCTCGCGCGCCAAGCAGATCGAGAAGATCAAGGTCGACGACATCAAGCCGTCGTCGCGCGCCTATCCGTTCGTGCGCTTCGACGGCGAGAAGAAATTGCACCGCCTTGCCGTCGAGGTCGACAGCATCGCGAAGAAATACGACCGCCAGCTGTTCAATAACTTCAGCATCATGGTCGAGGCGGGCGAGCGCATCGCCATCATCGGCGCCAACGGCGCCGGCAAGACCACCTTGCTGCGTTGCATAGGCGGCGACGACATCGCCGGCCTGCACGCCGACCACGGCACCGTCAAGTGGGCCGAGAACGCCAACGTCGGCTACATGCCGCAGGATCCGACCGAGGAATTCGCCAAGGACACGACGTTGACCGACTGGATGGGCGACTGGACCCAGGAAGGCGACGACGACCAGGCCGTGCGCTCGATCCTGGGCCGCCTGCTGTTCGGCGGCGACGAGGTCAAGAAGTCGGTCAAGGTGCTGTCCGGCGGCGAGAAGGGCCGCATGATGTACGGCAAGCTGATGCTGGGCCGCCACAACGTGCTGCTGCTCGACGAGCCCACCAACCACATGGACATGGAATCGATCGAGTCGCTCAACATCGCGCTGGAAAAATACGCCGGCACGCTGATCTTCGTGTCGCACGACCGCGAGTTCGTGTCGTCGCTGGCCAACCGCATCATCGAGATCAAGGAAAATGAAATCATCGATTTCCGCGGCAATTACGAGGACTACCTGTCCAGCCAGGGCATCGATTAACTTTTTGCTTCTTCTTCACGTTCGTCACGCAATCATGCAAACCATAGAGATCAAATCCGTCGAGTACGATCATCCTCAAGACGGAGCCAGCTGCACCGCCCACGCCTGGGCGCGCACGCCAGCGACACCGACGGCCGAACAGCGCACCGCGCTCAAGGCCCGCATCAAGCAGCTGCTGGTCGAGAAGGAGGCGGTGCTCGTCTCGCACTACTACGTCGACGGCGATCTGCAGGACCTGGCCGAGGAAACCGGCGGCTGCGTCTCCGATTCGCTCGAGATGGCGCGCTTCGGGCGCGACCATCCGGCCAAGACCCTGGTGGTGGCCGGCGTGCGCTTCATGGGCGAGACCGCCAAGATCCTCAGCCCTGAAAAACGCATCCTGATGCCCGACCTGGACGCGACCTGTTCGCTGGACCTGGGCTGCCCGGTCGACGAGTTCACCGCCTTCTGCGACGCCCATCCGGACCGCACGGTGGTGGTGTACGCCAACACCAGCGCGGCCGTCAAGGCGCGCGCCGACTGGATGGTGACGTCGTCGATCGGCCTCGATATCGTGGCCCACCTGCACGCGCAGGGCAAGAAAATCCTGTGGGCGCCGGACCGGCACCTGGGTTCCTACATCCAGAAGCAGACCGGCGCCGACATGCTGCTGTGGCAGGGCTCGTGCCTGGTGCACGACGAGTTCAAGGGCGTCGAGCTCGAGCTGCTGAAGGCGCAATATCCGGACGCCAAGATACTGGTGCATCCGGAGTCGCCGGCCAACGTGGTGGCGCTGGCCGACGTGGTCGGCTCGACCACGCAGATCATCAACGCCGCCGTCGAATCGGACGCCGACACCTTCATCGTCGCCACCGACAACGGCATCCTGCACAAGATGCGCGCGGCCGCGCCCGGCAAACGTTTCATCGAGGCGCCGACCGCCGGCAACAGCGCCACCTGCAAGAGCTGCGCGCATTGCCCGTGGATGGCGATGAACGGCTTGCAGAACCTGGCCGACGTGCTGGAGAACATGGAGACGAGCACGACCAACGAGATCCACGTCGATCCGGAGATCGGCCGCCAAGCGGTGGTGTCGATCAACCGCATGCTCGATTTCGCGGCGGCCAAGAAGGCCCGGGTGCAGCCCGGCGCCGACCTGGCCAAGGAAGCACAACTGTTTTCAGGGATTGGTCCCGCATGATGAGTACCTTGTTGAATAAATTCGCGCCCTTCGATGAGGCGCTGAGGACGGCCTTCGAGGCCAATTTGCTGTCGGCCTTGCTGGAGGACGTCGGCACGGGCGATTTGACGGGCCTGCTGGTGCCGGAGGGCGGCCGCTCGACCGCGCGCGTGATCGTACGCGAGGACGCGGTGCTGTGCGGCGCGCCATGGTTCGAGGGCGTGATGAACTGCATGCAGGCCGGCATCGAGATCGACTGGCAATACGCCGAGGGCGACATGATGAAGGCCGACAGCGTGGTCTGCGTCATCCAGGGCCCGGCGCGCGCGCTGCTGACGGCGGAACGGGCGGCGTTGAACTTCCTGCAATTGCTGTCCGGCGTGGCGACGGCCACCCGCAAGTACGTCGACGTCATCGCCGGCACCAACGCGGCCATCCTCGATACCCGCAAGACCTTGCCCGGCCTGCGTCTGGCGCAGAAGTACGCGGTGCGCGTGGGGGGCGGCCGGAACCAGCGCCTGGCGCTGTACGACGGCATCCTGATCAAGGAGAACCATATCGCGGCGGCCGGCGGCATCACCAACGCGGTACTGGCGGCCAAGCGTCTCGACAAGGGCGTGTCGATCCAGGTCGAGGTCGAGAACCTCGACGAGCTGGGCGAGGCGCTGGCGGCGGGCGCGGTGTCCGTCCTGCTGGACAACTTCAGCAACGACATGATGCGCGAGGCGGTCAGGATCAATGCGGGCAGGGCGCTGCTGGAGGCGTCGGGCGGCATCAACTTCGATACCGTGCGGGCCATCGCCGAAACGGGCGTGAACCGCATTTCGATCGGAAGCTTGACAAAAGATGTGCGGGCCACAGACTACTCTTTGCGAATTGTCAACTAAATTATTTAAAAAATATGTAAATAATACAATTGTTAAAGATGACTTAAAGCCAATATAATCTCCCTTGTTTTTTTTACCACTATTAACCAGGGAGATAGTTAGATGAAATTGAAACATGCAGTGGGGATGATGGCGTTGGTGGGTTTGAGCGGTCTGGCGCAGGCCGACAACTTCATCAACGGCGGCTTCGAGTCCGGCAGCACCAGTGGTTGGACCACCGGTGGCGGCTATCGCGGCGGCAGCCCGAACGCGTCCATTACGCCGGCCGATTTCCTCGCCGGTGGCGCGCTGAACTCGGATGACGGCGGGCGCGGTGTGATCATCGACAAGAATTATGTCGATCCCAACGTGGGCGCGTTGATCGGCGCGACCGTACTCGATGGTAACTATTCGTACCGCGTGGAAGACACCACCTACGGCGGCTACGGCACCGTGATCAGCCAGCAAGTCAAGAACTACACCGATACCGACATCTACTTCGGCTGGAAGGCCGTGCTGGAAAACGGCGGCCACGTCGAGGACGAATCAGCTGCGATGATCCTGACCTTGACCGACAACACCACCGGCCAACTGGTCCTGAGCCGCACCTACAACGCCGGCAACGGCGGCGGCGGTGTCGATTCGCGCTTCCATTCCTCGGGCGATTTCTTCTACACGGCGGCATGGCAGCTTGAGCACCTGAGCATCGACCAGTCCCTGTCGGGTCACGACTTCACGTTGTCGCTGCTGGCCGCCGACTGCGAGCCTACCGGCCATACCGGCTACGCTTATATCGACGGCTTCGGTTCCTATGTTCCGCCGGTACCCGAGCCTGAAACCTACGCCATGATGCTGGCCGGACTGGGCATGATGGGCTGGATGGCACGCCGTAAGAAAGCCGCCAAGGCCTGAGTAAGGGCGGCTACGACGGCGACGACGGGCCGCTGGCGCCGAGCGACAATTGCGGCATCGCCGCGATGAGCTGCTAGAATCCTCCTTGTTGCACGGTATGTTGCGCCGGATGCCCGGCAAGGAGGCTGCTTGCGCGTGACCGCAGCGTTTCAGGAAGACCAATTGGCTTTTTTCGTTCGACGGCGTCTGCTGTTCGGCACGTGCGGCATTGCGCTCGGCGCTTTGCCGCATTTTGCTTTGGGCGTTGGCAAAGCGCCGCTGCGGGTGGTCGGCACGCGTTTCGAGGGCGTGTACGAGCGCCAGTCCGACGGCGGATTTTCCGGCCTGGGTGTCGAGGTGGTGCGCTTGCTCGCCAAGCGCCGGGACTGCGCCGCGCAGTTTGAAGTCTATCCCTGGCGGCGCGCGCAGCAGCGCGTGGCCATGGGCCTGGCCGACGTGCTGGTCGGTCCCTACAAATCCGCCGAGCGCGAGCAAACCATGCGCTTCACGGAACAGCCGTTTTTCCAGGACCAGGTGGCGTTTTATTCGCGCGCCAAGGGCATGGTGTTCTGGGGTGGCGACTATGCAGCGCTCAAGGGCAAGCGCATCGTCACACTCAACGGCTGGAGTTACGGCGAAGCCTTCACCTCGGCGGCGGCGGGCTTGAATATCAGCGTCGCCAACAACGTCGAGAACGGGTTGATGATGCTGGTCTACGGCCATGTGGACATGTTCGCCAGCAACCGGCGCGACACCGATCCGGTGATACAGCGCATGGGCTTGACCGACAAGCTGCTGCCGGTGGCGCCGCTGATCGATACGCAGAACGCCTATTTCGCCTTTCCCAAACTGCCGGTCGGCGCGGAACTGGCCGGCGCCTTCGATCAGCTGCTGTCGGAATTGAAGAGCAGCGGCGAATTGCGCCGCATGGCCCGGCGCCACCTGGTCAGCGTGCCCTGACGGTGATGGCCTTGCGCATGCGGGTCAGCGGCACTTGCACCGGACCGGGCAGGGTGATCTCGAAGGTGTCGACCTCGCTGAAGCCGCACGCCAGGTACAGCGGCACGCCGGGCATGGTGGCCGCCAGTTCCAGCGTGTGAAAGCCGGCGTCGGCGGCGGCGTCGGTGCAGTGTTGCAGCAGCAGCCGGCCCAATCCCCGGCGGGCGGCGGACGGCTCGACGAAGAAGGCGCGGATGCGGGCCGGTTCGGTGGCCGGGTCGAGCAGCGCGTCGACGCCTTTTTTGGTCCGGTCGGCGCCGAACAAGGTGCTGCGCTTGCTCCAGCCGCCACAGGCCACCAGCTCGCCTTGCTGCTCGATAAGGAAATAGGTCTGGTCGGCGACGAGCTGGGTGTCGACGCCGAACACGTGTTGCGTCACCGCCCGCGCCTGTTCGGCGGTGTAGAAACCTTCGCTCAGTTCGATGCCGGAGCGCTTGATCAGCGCTTCCATGGCGGGAATGTCGGCGGGCGCGGCGGCGCGTACGGTGACCGTCATGCTGCCGGTCCTTAACCGCGCCGCGGCGGCATCAGGATGCTCGGCAAGGCCTTCGGCAACGTTTCCGGATAGTCGCGGCTGAAGTGCAGGCCCCGGCTTTCGCGCCGCTGCAGCGCGCTGTTGACGATCAGGCTGGCCACATCGACCAGGTTGCGCAGTTCCAGCAGGTCGTGCGTGATGCGGAAGTTGCGGTAGTACTCGTCGATTTCCTCCTTCAGCAGCGCGATGCGGTGCTGCGCGCGCTCCAGGCGCTTGGTGGTGCGCACGATGCCGACGTAGTTCCACATGAAGCGGCGCAGCTCGTCCCAATTGTGGGAAATGACCACTTCCTCGTCGGCGTCGGTGACGCGGCTTTCGTCCCAATCGGGCAGGTAGGGCACTTCGCCTTTTTCCTTGGCGGCGATGTCGCGCGCGCAGGCGCTGCCGATGACCACGCATTCGAGCAGCGAGTTGCTGGCCAGGCGGTTGGCGCCGTGCAGGCCGGTGCAGGCGGTTTCGCCCACGGCGTACAGGCCGGGCAGGTCGGTGCGGCCGAACAGGTCGGTGACCACGCCGCCGCAGGTGTAGTGCGCGGCCGGCACGATCGGGATCGGCTGCCTGGTGATGTCGATGCCCAGCTCCAGGCAGCGCGCGTAGATCGTCGGGAAGTGTTCGATCAGGAATTCGGCCGGCTTGTGGCTGATGTCCAGGTGCACGTAGTCGAGGCCGCGTTTCTTGATTTCGAAGTCGATCGCCCGGGCCACCACGTCGCGCGGCGCCAACTCGGCGCGCTCGTCGTGGGCCAGCATGAAGCGCGTGCCGGCGGCGGCGCCCGCTTCCGGCGGTAGCTTGAGCAGGCCGCCCTCGCCACGGATCGCCTCGGTGATCAGGAACGATTTGGCGTACGGGTGGTACAGGCAGGTCGGGTGGAACTGGATGAACTCCATGTTCGAGATGCGGCAGCCGGCGCGCCAGGCCATGGCGATGCCGTCGCCGCTGGCGGTGTCCGGATTGGTGGTGTACAGGTAGACCTTGCCGGCGCCGCCGGTGGCCATGACGGTGTGCTCGGCGGCGAAGGTCAGCACCTGGCCGGATTTCTCGTCCTGGACGTACAAGCCGTAGCATTTCGGCTGGGAATGGCCCTTCTTGACCGGATGCAGTTTGTCGGAGGTGATCAGGTCGATCGCGCAGTGGTGCTCGAACAAGGTGATGTTCGGATGGGCGCGGACTTTTTCCTCCAGGGTGACCTGCACCGCGTGGCCGGTGGCGTCGGCCGCGTGGATGATGCGCCGCTGGCTGTGGCCGCCTTCGCGGGTCAGGTGGAAGCCCAGTTCGGCCGAAGAGTCGCGCGTGAACGGCACGCCTTGCGCGATCAGCCATTCGATCGCCTCGCGGCCGTGCTCGACGATGTAGCGCGTGGCGCTCTCGTCGCACAGGCCGCCGCCGGCGACCAGCGTGTCGTCGATGTGCTGGGTATGGCTGTCGCCGGAATCGAGCACGGCGGCGATGCCCCCTTGCGCCCAGTTGCTGGCGCCGTCTTTGAGCGCGCGTTTGGAGATAATCGCGACTGTGCGCGTTTCGGCCAGGTGCAGGGCGACCGAGAGGCCGGCCAATCCGCTGCCGACGATTGCAACATCAAATTTCATGATCACATGTGAAGTGCTGTAAGGAAGCATGACTATAGACTATTTGTCACACCTACGTCATATTCCCCGGTTTTTCGTCGGTCTTTTCCCCGGTTTTAGCCATTTAATGGGTCCGGTTTGCGCTAGCGCCGGTGTGCGGTTGTGGGCGCTCAAGGCGAACGGACCTGCTTGTCTCCATCATGAAAGTTCCGCCGGTCAGAGCGGCAGGGAGCTTATCGTGATCAGAATATTTCATCATTACGTGTCGAAAATGGCCTTCATGCTGCTGATGCTGGAGCTGCTGGTGTTGTTGACGGCCGCTGTCGCCAGCGCGCCGCTGTGGCGGCAAGGCGCGCCGTCGCCGGGGGCCAGCCTGTATCCGCCGGCGCTGGCGTTCGCGCTGGTACTGGTGCTCAGCATGGGCGCCCTGGGCATGTACCAGCACAACCAGTCGCGCGAGGACATCAAAAGTACTTTGGTACGCATCCTGCCGTCGTTCGTGCTGGGTTTCGTGCTGTTCAGCCTGTTGGCGGAGCTGCTGCCCGGCACCCAGTTCGTGCGCCTCGGCAGCGTTGTGTTCGTCGTCGGCGGGGCGTCGGTGCTGCTGGCGCGGCTGCTGGTGCTCACGTCGGCGCAGTCGAGCATGCTCGAGAAGCGCTTGATCATCATCGGCGACGGCGCCACCGCGCGCGAATGCATGGATCTGGCGACCACGGGCATGGGGTTCCACCAATTCCGGGTGGTCGGCTGCGTGCCCGTCGAGGGCGAGCCGCGCCGCGTGCCGCCGACGATGTTGTTGCCGCCCGAGCTGTCGTTGCTGGCGCTGGCGCGGCGCCATGCCGCCGACGAGATCATCGTCTCGGTGGGCGACCGCCGCAACGGCGCCTTCCCCGTGCGCCAGCTGCTCGAGTGCGCGCTGGGCGGCGTGCGCGTGACCGACGCCGCCAGCTTCTTCGAGCGCGAGGCGTGCCAGATCCGCGTCGATTCGCTGCAGCCGAGCTATTTGATTTTCGGTGGCGGTTTCGACCAGAGCCCGCTGCGGGCGGCGGTCAAGCGCGCTTTCGACCTGGTGGCCAGCGGCGCGATCTGCCTGGCGGCGCTGCCGGCCATGCTGTTGACGGCGCTGGCGATCAAACTCGACGATGGCGGGCCGGTGTTTTACCAGCAGGAGCGGGTCGGCCGCGACAACCGGCCCTTCAAGGTGCTGAAGTTCCGCAGCATGCGGGTCGACGCGGAGCTGGACGGCAAGCCTAAATGGGCCGCGCAGGACGATCCCCGCGTGACGGCGGTGGGGCGGTGGATACGCAAGCTGCGCATCGACGAGTTGCCGCAGATGCTCAATGTGTTCAAGGGCGAGATGAGCTTTGTCGGTCCGCGCCCGGAACGCGCCTACTTCGTCGAGCAGCTGTGCCAGGAGATCGCCTACTACAACGTGCGGCATGGCATCAAGCCGGGCGTCACCGGCCTGGCCCAAGTGCGCCACGGCTACGGCGCCTCGGTCGACGACGCCGTGCGCAAGCTGCAATACGACCTCTATTACGTCAAGAACAACAGCCTGTTCCTCGATTTGCTGATCCTGATCGACACGGTGCAAGTTGTGTTGTTCGGCAAGGGGCGTTGATGCGGTGGGATTGGCTGCAGGGGTTGCCGTCGCAGCTGGTGCCGGTGGCCAGCTACGGCGTCGCGGCGGCGGCTTTCCTGCTGCTGGCGCTGTTGCTGCTGGGACGCTGGCACGCGCGTCCGCACGCCCGCGCGTTCGGCGTGGCCGCTTTGCTGACGGCCGCCTGGGCCGGCGGCGCGGCGGCCTCGGGCGCGATCGACCGGCTGCCATTGTGGTTGCGCGACGGGCCGGAGGTGCTGCGCACGGCGGCCTGGCTGGTTTTGCTGCTGGCGTTGAGCACCTGCGGCTGGCGCTTGCGCGTCTGGTTGGCCGCCATCGCGCTGGTGGTGCTGGTGCAATTGGGTGGCGCGCTGATGCCGGAGGCGGTGCAGGTGGGCGCGGCAGCCTGGCCGGCGCTGCTGGCGGTCGTCCGGCTGGTGCTGGCGGTGCTGGGCATGCTACTGGTCGAGCATGTGTATCGCGGCGCCCAGCAGAACGCGCGCTGGGGCATCAAGTTCGCCTGCCTGGGCATCGGCGCCTTGTTCGCCTACGACTTCTATTTGTACAGCGACGCCTTGTTGTTCCGCCGGATACATCAAGATATTTGGGCCGCCCGCGGCGTGGTCAACGCGCTCAGCGCGCCGCTGCTGGCGGTGGCGACGATGCGCAATCCGGTGTGGACGCCCGGCTTGCTGCTGTCGCGGCAAATCATGTTCCGTTCGGCCGCCTTGCTGGGGTCCGCGCTGTATCTGCTGGCGATGGCGGGCAGCGCCTGGTATCTGCGCTACGTCGGCGGCGCCTGGGGCGCGGTCATGCAGCTGGTTTGCCTGGCCGGGGCGGCGCTGCTGCTGACGGTGGTGCTGTTCTCGGGGACCATGCGGGCGCGGCTCAAGATCTTCATCAACAAACACTTCTATCAGGGGCGCTACGACTACCGGCACGAGTGGCAGCGCTGTACGCATGGCCTGGCCGAAGAGGGCGGGCCGCTGGCGGAACGGGCCATCCAGGCGTTGGCCGGGCTGGTCGAAAGCCCGGCCGGCGTGTTGTGGCTGCGCCGCGACGACGACCGCTTCCGGCCGGCCGCCAGCTGGAACATGCCGCCGACGAAGCAGGAGACGGCCGGCGACAGCGCTATTTGCCGCTTCCTGGAGCAGCGGCGGTGGGTGATCGAGATGCCGGAGTGGCGCCGCCATCCCCGGCGCTATGGCGATCTGTCCTTGCCGGCCTGGCTGACCGAAACCCCGAGCCTGTGGCTGGTGGTGCCGTTGACATTGGAGCGCAGGCTGTTCGGCTTTATCTGCCTGGCGCGTCCGCGCACCGCGCTGCAGCTGAACTGGGAGGTGCGCGACGTGCTGAAAATCGCCGGCAGCCAGGCCGCCAGCTATCTGGCCCATCGCGAATCGGCCGACAATCTGGCGGTGGCGCGCCAGTTCGAGTCGTTCAACCGCATGTCGACCTTCATCGTGCATGACCTGAAAAACCTGGTGTCGCAGCTGTCTTTGTTGCTGGTCAACGCGGAGCGTCATAAGGCCAATCCGGAGTTCCAGGAGGATATGCTGGAGACGTTGTCGCATTCATTGGACAAGATGAAGCAGCTGCTGCTCAAACTGCGCCGCGACGAGACGCCGGACGTGGCGGCGCCGCTGGCGCTGGACCAGTTGCTGGCGCGCGCAGTCGACGGCTGCGCGGCGCTGCGGCCCAAGCCCACGCTGGAGCTGCGCGGCGCCGGCCTGACCGTGCTGGCCAACTGGCAGCGGCTCGAGCGCGTGATCGGGCACCTGATTCAAAACGCGGTGGAGGCGACGCCGCGCGGCGGCAAGGTCGCGGTCAAGCTGCTGCGGGCCGGTGACACCGCCGTCATCGAACTCAGTGACACCGGCCACGGAATGACCGAGGAGTTCATCCGCGACCGCTTGTTCAAGCCCTTCGAATCGACCAAGGCGGCCGGCATGGGCATCGGCGTGTTCGAGAGCCGCGAGTATATGCGCGAGGTCGGCGGGCAGCTGGAGGTGAGCAGCGTGCCGGGCAAGGGAACCACCTTCCGCGTCACGCTGCCGTTGCAAAAAGACATTCTGACCGGAGAGAAGCATGGCGAAAAATAAGCTGCTGGTGGTGGAGGACGACGCGGGGCTGCAAAAGCAGCTGCGCTGGAGCCTGGACGCCTACGAGGTCGTGGTGGCCAACGACCGCGAGTCCGCGATGGCGCAGCTGCGCCGCCATCAGCCGGCGGTGGCGACGATGGACCTGGGGCTGCCGCCGGATCCGGACGGCGCCAGCGAGGGGCTGGCGCTGTTGCAGCAGATCCTGGCGGCGTCGCCCGATACCAAGGTCATTATCCTGTCGGGCAACCAGGAACGCGCGCACGCACTCAAGGCGATCGCCATGGGCGCCTACGATTTCCATCAAAAGCCGCTCGACGCCGACACGCTGTCGCTGGTGATCGCGCGCGCCTTCTATCTGCATGCGATCCAGCAGGAGAACCGCCGCATGTTGCAGATCCAGTCCGATTCGCCGCTGTCTGGCATCATCAGCCGCGATCCGGGCATGCTGAAGGTGTGCCGCAGCGTCGAGAAGGTGGCGCCGTCGTCGGCGACCGTGATGCTGCTGGGGGACTCGGGCAGCGGCAAGGAGTTGATCGCGCGCGGCCTGCACAACCTCAGCGCGCGGGCGGACAAGCGCTTTGTCGCCATCAACTGCGCGGCGATACCGGAACATTTGCTGGAGAGCGAGTTGTTCGGCTACGAAAAAGGCGCGTTTACCGGCGCCCAGCGGCAAACCCTGGGCAAGCTGGAACTGGCGCACGGCGGCACCTTCTTCCTCGACGAAATCGGCGACATGGCAATGGGCCTGCAGGCCAAGCTGCTGCGTTTCCTGCAGGAGCGCGTGATCGAGCGGGTCGGCGGCAGGAGCGAAATCAGCATCGACGTGCGCATCGTTTGCGCCACCCATCAAAACCTCAAGTCGCTGGCCGAATCGGGCCGCTTCCGCGAAGACCTGTACTACCGCCTCAGCGAGATCGTGTTGATGATACCGCCGCTGCGCGACCGGGTTGGCGACAGCGCGCTGCTGGCGCACCACTTCAAGAACAAGTTCTGCGCCCGCGAATCGCGCCCGGTGCTCAATTTCAGTCCGGAGGCGCTGGCCGTGATCGAATCCTACGGCTGGCCGGGCAATGTGCGCGAGATGGAGAACTGCATACGCCGCGCCGTGATCATGGCCGACGGCCCGCAGATCACGGCGGCCGACCTGGGCTTGCCGGACAGCGCGGCCGAGGAGGAAAACGTCAACCTGCGCCAGGCGCGCGACGCGGCGGAATACAAGGTGATGGTCAAGGCGCTGGCGCGGGTGGACGGCAACATCGTCAAGGCGGCCGAGCTATTGGGCGTCAGCCGCCCGACCTTGTACGATTTGATGAACCACCACGGCCTGAAGTAGCTCTCGACTTAGTTGTCGCCGCGCCACTGGCCGGCGTCGACCAGTTTGTTTTTCAGGCCGGGCAGCGGGAAGCCCATGCCATAGGCCTTGCCGGCGCTGGCGCGGGCCTTGTCGTAGTCCTTCTTCTTCAGATAGAGCAGGCCGAGATTGTAGTGGGAGGTCGGATTGTCCGGCTCCAGCAGGGCGGCTTGTTCGAGCTGATCCAGCGCGGCGTCGGCCTGGCCCAGCGCCAGCAGGTAGCTGCCGAACAGCGAGCGTACTTTCGCGTCCTTCGGGCGGAAGCCCACCGCGCGCTGGAAGTAGCAATCGATCGTGTAGCGGGCGCCGTGCGGCTTGCGGTTCTTGTCGCGCAGCGCCAGGCGCGTCATCGCCCCGAGCGCGCGGTGATGGTTGGGGAAGTGGTCCAGCGTATAGCCGATATCGCCGCCGAGGGGGCCGGAGGCGCCCTTGATGAGCTTTTCGACGTCGGGTGTGAAGTGGAATTGCTCGACCACGCCCAGTCCTGCGCGGTCGTCGGCGTTGGTGTAATCGCCCCCCGGCTTGTGCGGGACGTAGGCCGGACAGTCCTGGCCGGCCGCCGCGGTGGCGGCCGTCGCCGGCGCGGCGAGAGCGATCGAGAGCAGAAATACCGCGGTTGGTTTCATGGTTGTTCCTTTTCGGCGGGGAGCTCGGAGGCGCCTGCCAGCTTGGCCTGCACGAAAGCTGACAGCGTGCCGACGGTGGAGAAATGGCGCGCGCCGATTTCGTCGTCGTCGACGGTGATGCCGAAGCGCTCTTCGAGCGCCAGCAGCAGGCTCACCACCGCCATCGAATCGAGTTCCGGCAGGCTGCCCAGCAGCGCGGTGTCCGCGTCCAGCGGTGCGCGGCCCAGGCCTAGCGTGGTTCTGAGGACGTCGCAGAGTCTTTCGGTGGTGGACATGGATGCTCCCGTGGTGTGACATCGGCCAGCGCGCTGGTGTCGAAGGTCAGTTGTGGAAAGGATGCGGCGCCGCGCGACAGATGGAAATAGGGCGCGATGGTGGCGAACATCCACTGCCACGCGCCGCAGCGGACAAACAGCGCGTCGCCGAGGCGCACGTTGCCGATGCGGGCGTGCGCGCGCAGCGAGGCGGAGTTGAAGGCGGAGATGCGGCTGCAGGTCCAGCGGATGTCGCGCTCGCGCAGTTGCTGGCGCGCCGCGTCCCACAGGCGGGGAAAGACCCAGCCCAGCCGCTCGTCCGGATGGATCCAGACATCGAAGTCCCAGCTGGCGTGGCGGGAGGCCAGGCGATAGCGCGCCCGCACCTCGTCCTCCTGGTACGCGTCCAGCACCAGCCACAGGAAGCCGGCGAGGCGGCCGTGGCGCCATGCGGCAAGGCTGTACGCGCCCTGGGCGAAGCGCTCGCGCACCACCGCGTGCGGACGCGGATAGCCGTCCGGCAGCGCCGCGTCCTGCGCGTGGGCGTCGATCCGGATATCGGCGCCGCGGCCGGCGCAAATCGGTTCGTCGCCCACATATTGGGCGACGAAGCGGTAGCGGTGCAGCGTGCAGCCGCCGGCGCTGGCCTTGTCGAGCGTGCGCCCGAGCCAGTACAGGACGGCGTTAAGCCAGCCCAGTTGCGCGAGTGTGTGACGCAGGCCAGTGGTCATGGAAGTTATGGGGCGAGGTGGAGCCTAAGCCGGACACCAGATTAGACAATGGCGGGTGGCAAGCGTGTTTGCGCCAGCACAAGCGCGCCGCAGGCTTGACGAGCATCAATAACCCCGGGGCTGATTGTCTCGATCATAGAGGATGGTTTTCCGTCTTGCCTCGCCAAAACACTATAACAATCAGAAAGAACTCCGATGAAAGCCTCGACCGACGATCTGCCGCGACATGCGGCGCTGAAACAGTTTCCGGCGCAGCACGATGGTTTGCAACCTGGCGGCGAGATGCGCGGCGCGGTGGCCGCGCCGCCAGAGATGCCGGTATGAGCGGCGTCTGCGGTTATCTCGGCAGGCTCCAGGATGAGATGGGCGGCAACAACGCCGCGCTGCTGCGGCGCATGGGCGAGCGCATGGCCGAGTTCGACGCCACGCCGGTGCAAACCCTGCAGTCCGGCGCCTGCGGCCTGGCGGTGGCGGCCCGGGCGGGCAGCGTCAGCCTGCACAAGAAGGATGGCGTGCTGGCCGCCGTCTGGGGCCAGCCGCTGCTCGACGGCAGCGCCGAACAAGTGGCGCCGCGGCTGGCCGGCTTGTGGAGCGTGCGCGGTCCGCGGGCGTGCGCCGCGCTGTCGGGCGCGTTCGCCGTCTGCCTCGTCGATTGCCTGTCCGGCCAGGTGCTGCTGGCGGTCGACCGCAGCGCCACCTATCCGATGCACTATCAGAGCGCGCCGCACGGTTTGCTGTTCGGCTCGTCCACCTCGGCCATGCAACTGCACCCGTTCTCCAAGGCCGAGCTGGACACGCAGTCCATCTATAACTACCTGTATTTCCACATGATACCGGCGCCGCGCACGGTCTACCGCCATCAATACCGTTTGCTGCCGGGCGAGTTCCTGCACTACCGGCGCGGCAGGCTGGAGCGCGGCAGCTACTGGAAGATGCAATTCGAGGAACAGCGCACGCAGTCGTTCGAGCAACTCAGGGAACAATTCCAGTCGACCCTGGAGGAGTCGGTGCGGCGGGCGGCCGGCGGCGCCAGGACCGGCGCGTTTCTGAGCGGCGGCACCGACAGTTCGACCCTGGCGGGCATGCTGGCCAAGGTGCAGGGGACGGCGCCGGGCACGTACTCGATCGGTTTCGACGTCCCCGGCTACGACGAGATGGCGTACGCGCGCATCGCCGCCAGGCATTTCGGCACCGACCACCACGAACTGCATGTGACGGCCGACGACGTCGTGGCGGCGGTCCCGCGCATCGCCGCCATCAGCGACCAGCCGTTCGGCAACGCGTCGGCGGTGCCGGCGTACTACTGCGCGAAGATGGCGCAAGCCGACGGCCTGGGGCGCCTGCTGGGCGGCGACGGCGGCGATGAGTTGTTCGGCGGAAATGAGCGCTATGCCCGCCAGGCGGTGTTCGAACGCTATGAACAGCTGCCGTCGCCGTTGCGCCAGGTGGTGCTGGAGCCCTTGCTGTTCGGCGTCGCGGGCGGCCTGGACCTGCCGCCGCTGCGCAAGGCGCGCAGCTATGTCGAACAGGCGCTGGTGCCGATGCCGGCGCGGCTGGAGACGTATAACTTGCTGCAGCGCTATGGCGCCGCCGAGGTGCTGCACGCGGAGTTCTTCGCCAGCATAGACCCGGGCGCGCCGGCGGCCCAGTTGAGCGCCTGCTACTGGGACACCCAGGGACTGAGCCAGATCAACCGCATGCAGGCGCTCGACCTGCGCTACACCCTGGCCGACAACGACCTGCCCAAGGTGCGCAAGGCCTGCGAGCTAGCCGGCCTGGAGGTGGCGTTCCCGTTCCTGGGCGACGAGATGCTGGCTTTTTCCGCCCGGCTGAGCCCGGAGGACAAGTTGAAAGGCACGCGGCTGCGGTATTTCTTCAAGCGGGCGCTGCGCGGGTATCTGCCATCGGCCATCTTGCGCAAGAAAAAACACGGTTTCGGCCTGCCGTTCGGCCACTGGCTGCAGACGCACGCGGGTTTGCGCGCGCTGGCCTTCGACAGCCTGAGCGACCTGCAGTCGCGCCGCATCGTGCGCGCCGACTTCATCGACACGCTGACGGGCAATCTGGTCCACGAGCATCCGGCCTACCACGGCACCATGGTGTGGGTGTTGATGATGCTCGAGCAATGGCTGCGCCAGCAGGCCAGCCGCCGCAATGCCGATCTCAGCCGCAAAAAGCCGGCGGAAGCGGTACGCGGCGCCTGAGGTTTTCGCGGCAGCGGTTTTGCAGCAAGCGCATCAGGAAGCGCGCGCTGTCCCGCTCCCATGGCGTGGAGCGCGACAGCTGCCACGGGTCGCCGCGGGGCCGGCGGTGCCGGCGACGGTGCTCGGCGCCGCCTCGAAGCCCGGCGGGCGCACCATGTCGACGTGGCGCCGGTGGTAATCGGCGCCCGGTTTGCCGTTGGGATAGGCGAACATGGTCACTTGCCTGCCGGCCAAGGCTTCCAGCGCGGCCTTGCCCTCGGCGATGTCATCTCGGCGCCTGCGCGGCGGCCCGGGCGGGGCGGAGCGGCTTGACGGCGGCTAGCCTGGCCAGTTCGGCCTTGCGCCGCTCGACCAGGATGCGGATCGCGACCACCGCGCCCATCAGGTAATAGGGGACGTCGAAGTACAACAGGCTGAGGAAGGCGCCGCCGACGGCGAAGCCGATCAGGCTGGCCTGTATGGTTTTCGCCAGGCTTCTGGCCCAGGCCAGGTCGGGGATGTCGCGGCTGTTGCGGACGATCCAGTCGGCCGAGCGCCAGGTGAGCCAGCCCAGCAGCAGATAGAGGGCCAGCCCGACGAAGCCATGCTCGCCCAAGGCCTGGAAATAGATGCTGTGGGCTGCGTGGACGTCGGTCGGATCGGGCGCGTACAGGAAGAAGGTCGACGCCTCGGCCGGCTCGAAGCCGCCGCCGAAGAAGCGGTCCTTGGCCATGTTGTAGGCCATGTACCAGGCATTGATGCGGCCCATGGCGGATTCGTCGGTCTGGTATTCGTCGATGGTGTCCATGCGCGCGGTCCAGCGCTCCGGCATGAACAGCAGGGCCAGCGGCGCCAGCAGGACGATCAGGATGCCCCCCAGCAGCTTGCTTTTGCTCTTGAGCCACATGAAACCGAGCATGCCGGCGATGGCCAGCAGGCCGCCGCGCGAGTAGGAACCGAGCGCGGCCAGGGCGGACAGCAGCATCATGGCGTTCATCGCATGCCAAACCCAGCGCTTCTCGCTGCTCTGCTGCAGGTAGCGCATCAGCGGGATGGTCATGATCAGCGCCAGGGCGATTGAATTGTTATCGCCGATAAAAGTGCCGTTCGGACCCCATACACGGTCGGCGCCGCCGCTGCGGATGGTGAACACGCCGCCCTTGACGCCGTAATAGCCCAGCGACAGGGTCAGCACCCAGATCATCTTTTGTATGTCCTCGCGCTTGCGGATGACCGCCATGGTCACCAAGCTCATCAGCATGATCTTCATCACCTTGTTCCACTGCTGGGCGGCCGAGACCGGAAAGATCGCAAACAGGGTCGTGACGTTCATCCACACGATGAAGGCGATCAAGGTGTAGGTGATGCCGGCGGCGGGCAGCGTCTTCGGCTGGCGCGAGATGGCGACGCTGAACAAGGTGGCGACGGCGATGATGAAGGCGAACGGGAACGTCGTCGCGAATCCCCAACCCTGGGTGTGGGGATTCATGACGCTGATCCAGATCCACATCAACACGCCATTGACGGGGTTCTTGATGATCAGCGGCAAGCTACCGAAAACGATCAGAGTGACGAGGATGTCGCGCATGCGGGTGGCAGTCGTTGATGCGGCGCAAGGATTGCGCCTGAGCCTGTCAGTACACTGGTTTTTTAACCTTAGCTATCTTAGGACAGAGGAGAGGCCCGCTTGTTGACTGTGCTCATGGCTACTTACGATGGTGCAGCGACTTTGCCCGCCGTGCTGGACGCGTGTTGCCGCCTCGATCCACCGGACCAGCCCTGGAAAATGCTCATCGTCGACAACGGCAGCACGGACGGCACGGGCGAACTGATCGCACGCTACGCCGACCGGCTGCCGTTGCGCTGCCTGAGCGAACCGTGCCGGGGGAAGAACGTGGCCTTGAACCTGGCGCTGGAGACCGTGTTGCGCGAGCCGGGCGGCGACGGCGACCTGCTGGTCTTCACCGACGACGACGCCACGCCCGACCACGACTGGCTGCGCCAGTGGGAAGCCTGCGCGCGCGACCACCCCGACTATGCCGTGTTCGGCGGCGCGATCGTGCCGGATTGGGCCCGGCAGCCGCCGGAGTGGCTGGAGCGGCTGGCGCCGGTGGGACTGACGTACGGGCTGACCGCGCCGTCGCTGCCCGACGGTCCGCTGTTTCCCGGCCTGGTGTGGGGTGCGAACATGGCGGTGCGGCGCGCGGCCTTCGACGCCGGCCACCGCTTCGATACGTCGGTGGGGCCGAACGGGCAGGCCTACGCGATGGGCAGCGAGACCGAGCTGACCCGCCGGCTGGCGCTGGCCGGTTACCGGGCCTGGCATTGCGGGGCGGCGCGGGTGGCCCATCACATCCGCGCCGATCAAATGAAAACCTCCTATGTGTTGAAGAAGGCCTGGCGCTTTGGACGGGGCAAATACCGGCAGGACCGGCCCGGCATGTTTCCCGAGCTGCTGGGCTTGCCGCGCTGGATGTTGAGCCGGTATCTGCTGGAGTGCGCGCGGCTGGTGCTGGACGCGGCGCGGCGCGATCGCGACGGCGTGTTCCTGCGCCGCTGGGAGATGGCTTATCTTCAGGGCTATTTTCACGAGGCCCGGAAGGGACAGCGCAACAACAAGAGCCGAAAAAACGTCCTGGTCACCAGCTACTCCGGCGAACTGGGCGGCATGGAACTGCGCATGGCCCAGGAAGTGCGCTATCTGCAGGCGGCCGGCTACGACAGCGGGCTGGCGATGCACCGCTTCGGCGGCGTGGAAGCGTGGGCGCGGCGCCTGGCGGGCGAGCAAATCAGCCTGGCGCAGTTCGATCCGCCGCTGTTCTTCGAGCAGTGGGAGTGGCGCCGGCTGAACCTGTGGCGGGCGCGGCTGCTGGCGGGACGCAGGCTGCGGGCGTTCCGGGCCGACCTGGTGCATGTCGCCTTTTGCTGGACCCATTACGGCGCCTCGGTGCTGTGGCTGGCGCGGCATTGCCGCGTGCCGGCAGTGATCAGCGTCCATAACGCCTTCCAGCCGACCAGCTTCAACGCCTGGCATCAGCCGTTGCTGAAGCAGGCGTTTGGCGGCGTGCGCGGCATCTATGCCGTGTCGCAGTCGGCCATGACGCACTTCATGGCGCTGTATCAACCCTACATTGCGCCATCGACCCGGCTGGCGGTGATCCCCAACTCGGTCGATATTCGGCGCTTCCGGCCATCGGCGGCTTTGCGGCTGGCGGCCCGTCGGCGGCTCGGCTTGCCGGAAGATGCGTTGGTGATCGGCTCGATAGGGCGCCTGTCGGAGCAAAAACAGCCGGGCGCCGCGCTGGTGATGCTCGCCATGTTGCGCAAGGCCTTCCCCAATCTATATCTGGTGCTGGCCGGAACCGGCCCGCTCGAAGCGGAAGTCAAACGGCAGGCCGACCGCATGGGCCTGGCCGCCTACGTGATTTTCACCGGCTTTGTGGCGGCCGTCGAGGAGCTGCTGCCGGCGCTGGACGTGCACCTGCTGCTGAGCCGCAACGAGGGCTTTGGCATCTCCACGATCGAGGCCATGGCCTGTGGCGTGCCGGCGGTGGCGACGGACGTGCCGGGCAGCTCGGACATCCTGCGCGGCAGCGAGGGCGGGATCCTGATCCCCCATGGCGACATGAAGAATGGCGCGCCCATGGTCGCCGCGCTGCTGATCGATCCGGAGCGGCGCGCCGTCATGGGCAGCAAGGGCCGCGCCGAGGTCGAGCAACGCTACAGCGAGGAAGTCGTCGGCAAGCTGGTGCGCGCCTTTTATGACGGCCTGGTCTGACATTGTGGGACGCGACCGTTCTGTTGATCCGCCTCATCCGACTCTCGTCCGCCTTGTATAGCATGTTCAGCATGGCCCGCTATTTGTTTGTCGCGCACAAAAGGTGAAGCGGCAGGCCAGGCTCGCCGGCCACAAGCGCCGACCCTGCTGACCAAACAACCCGCAAAAGGATAGCGTATGCGCGTCGGAATCCTGTCATATCCCATGCTGTTCCAGCGCGCGGGCGGCCTGCAGGTGCAAGTGCGCTCGACGATGGACGCGCTGCGCCAGCTCAAGGTCCCGGCCCTCCAGGTCGAGCTGGTCGATCCCAACCACCAACGGCTCGACAGTTTCGACGTCATCCATGTGTTTTCCGCGATCAACGGCAACTACCGGCTGGTGGAACTGGCGACCGAGATGGGCGTGCCGGTGGCGCTGTCGGCGTTGTTGTCGCCCAGCTGGACCAAGGCGGCGGGCCTGCGCGCCAGGCTGGCCGACGGGCTGACCGGTCATTTGACGGGCTGGAACGTGCAGACCAGCTATGCGCAGACCAAGCGCGCGCTGCAGCTGGCGCAGATGGTCATCGCGCTCGGGCCGGCCGAGCGGACCGCCATCGTCGATGGTTTCCGTACCGACGGCGGAAAAATACGGATGCTGCCGAACGGCATCAGTCCGCGCTTCTTCAGTTCGGACCGCCAAGCCTTCGTCCGCCATACGGGCATGAACGGCCCGTTTGTGTTGATGGTCGGCGCGATCTCGCCCTATAAGAATCAGCTGGCGCTGGTCAAGGCGCTGGAAAAGCACGATTTGCCGATCGTGCTGATCGGTAGCGCGCAGCGCCAGCACGAAGATTACCTGCAGGAGTTGCTGGCCTCGCCGAAGGTGCACTGGCTCGGTCAGCTCGACCACAACGATGCGCTGCTGGCCAGCGCCTACGCGGCCGCCTCGGTGCTGGCGCTGCCCAGCCAGGGCGAAGTCTATCCGCTGGTGGTGCTGGAGGCGCTGGCAGCCGGCACGCCGGTCGTGATGACCAATGAAAGTGCGTTGAGCCTGCCGGCCAGCGGCTTTGCGCTGCGGCAGTTGCGCTGGAACGACACCGACGCCCTGTGCACGGCCATCGTCGATTTCGTCGCGCGGCCGCCACGGCGGGCGGAGGTACGGGCGCTGGTGGAGAAATTCACCTGGCAGCGCGTCGCCATGCAAATCGCCGAATGCTATCAAGAGCTGCACCGGCGCGGCTGCGCGCACCAGGAAGCGCGCCGTGTTGTTTAATTCGTTCAGTTTCTTGTTTTTGTACTTGCCGGTGGTGTTTGCGGGATATTGCATGTTGGCGCGCTGGCGGCCGCGCTGGACCATAGCCTGGCTGGCGCTGGCGTCCCTGTTCTTCTACGGCTATTGGGATGGGCGCCACCTGCCGCTGCTGCTGGCCTCCATCCTGTTCAATTATTGGTGCGGCTTGCGCATCGGCGCCGCCGGCGCGCGGCGCAAGCGCTGGCTGGTGTTCGGGCTGGCGGCCAATCTGTCCTTGCTGGCCTATTACAAGTACGCGAACTTTTTCCTCGACAGCCTCAACCAGATGGCCGGGGCGCAGCTGCAGGGATGGGAAATCATCCTGCCGATCGGCATCTCCTTTTTCACGTTCACGCAGATCGCCTTCCTGGTCGATTGCCATCGCGGGCTGGCCGGCGACGGCGATGGCGAGTATGGCTTCACCCGCTACACCTTGTTCGTCAGCTACTTTCCACATCTGATCGCCGGCCCGGTGCTGCATCACAAGGAAATGATGCCGCAGTTCGATGCGCGTCCGGTGCCCAACGCCGCCGACTTTGCCGTCGGCATCTCGATTTTCGTCATGGGTCTGGCTAAAAAGGTCTTGCTCGCCGATCCCTTGTCGGTGCTGGTCGGACCGGTGTTCGCCCCCGGCGCGCAGCCTCAGCTGATCGAGGCCTGGATAGGCGCGCTCGCCTACACGATGCAGCTCTATTTCGATTTCTCGGGCTATTCGGACATGGCGATCGGGCTGTCGCGTCTCTTTGGCGTGAAGCTGCCGCTCAACTTCGACTCGCCGTACCGGGCGGCCAATATCAGCGAGTTCTGGCGCCGCTGGCATATGACGCTGTCCCGCTTCCTGCGCGACTACCTGTATGTGCCGTTGGGCGGCAACCGTTACGGGCGGGTGGCGCGCTACCGCAATCTGATGCTGACCATGGTGCTGGGCGGTCTGTGGCACGGTGCCGGCTGGACCTTCGTCGTCTGGGGCGCCTTGCACGGTTTGTATCTGGTGGCGCACCACGCCTGGCTGGCGCTGGGCGGACAACGGCCCGCGCGGTGGTGGGGGCGCGGCCTGACGTTCATCGCCGTGATGCTGGCCTGGGTGGTATTCCGCGCGCCGGACCTGGCGACGGCGGGCGACATCCTGCTGGCCATGGCCGGCGGCAACGGCGTCGCGCTGCCACGTGGCATGGCCGCCTACGCGCAGCCTTGGCTGGCGTTGGGCCTGGAACCGGCGTTTACGGGAATCCGCTGGATCGACTTTGGCGGACCCGGCGTGCCGACCTTGCTGCTGGCCCTGGCGCTGGCTTTGCGGGCGCCGAATACCCAGCAAATCTTTCGCCATTACGCTCCCGGCATCGAGAACATCATCGCCCGCGCCGGCAAGCCGCAGTGGACCTGGAGGCCCAACCGCGCCTGGAGCCTGGCGTTCTCGCTGATGTTTCTGGGGTGCCTGTTCAGCATGAACAGGGTGAGTGAATTTCTCTACTTTCAATTCTGATCATGTCGACGCATCCACCGGCCCAATGGCGCAGCTATGTGACGATCTTTGCCGGCGCCAGCGCGCTGGTGACCTGCGCGGTCGGCTTGCTGAACTATCAAGTCGACCCCTATCTGACCCACCAGTGGGACACGCCGCGGGTACGGGAGCTGCGGCCCGGACGCGAAAAGCTCAGCGCCTGGGGCAAGACCTATGCGTTGGCCAAGTTCCGGCCCGCCATCGTGTATGCCGGAAATTCCCGCACCGAGCTCGGCCTGCCGACGCGTACCAGGCTCTTCGCCGGAAAGGCTGTCTTCAACGGCGGCCTGTCCGGCGCCTCGCTGGGCGACGCCATTGCCATGGTGCGCCATGCGAACACGGTCAGCCGGCTGGAGGCGGTCGTCTGGGGCATCGACGCGCCCTCGTTTTCCATGGAGACCGGCAATACCGATTTCGACCGCGAACTGGTCGCCAGCGACCGTTTTTATCTGCTGCGACGCGCCCTGATCAATGTCAAACGGGCCTTGACGACGGACATGACCATCGATTCCATCCGCCTGCTGCGGGGCACGTTCGGGCGATCCTGCCATTCGAGCCTTGCGTTTTACGGCCAGCGCGACGACGTCTGCGTGCGCGACCGTATCGACGGCTGGGGCGGCACGGGCAACGCGGTCGTGCCGCGGCTGCGCGAGTATATCCGTGGCACCGGGCCGACCGCCGAGGCGTTGTCCGCGCTGGATAAAAGCCTGGCCGAACTGTGCAAGGCGGGCGCCAAAGTGCGGCTGTACATCAATCCGACCCATGCGATGACGTCCGACGCGCTTTACCGGGCCGGCAAGTGGGCGGCGATGGAGGCCTGGCAGGGGCGATTGGCCGGACTGGGCCGGCGCCACCGCGCCGCCGGTTGCGATGCGCGCATCTTCGATTTCTCCGGCTTTAACAGCATCACGACCGAGGCGATCCCGCAGGCGAGCGGCAGCGCCGACATGCTGTACTTCTGGGAAACGTCGCATTACCGCGTCAACGTCGGCGCGATGATCCTCGACCGCATGTTCGGCCGCGACGATGGGGTGCCGGCCGATTTCGGCGTCGAACTGACACCGGATGCGATACCCGGGCACCTGGCCGCCCAGCGCGCCGCCAGGGACCGCTATCATGTCGAGCATCCGCAAGAAAGCCGGATGGTGCTGGACGTCGTGGCCGAGGCGGCGCCCCGGCCGCCTACGGCACGCTGAGAACGGCGCACCCCTTTTCGCAGGGCCGGCTCGATTGATCGAGCGCCGGGAATTCCTTCTGCCAGCGCTGCAGGACCGTGCGTTCGTCGGGACGGGCGGCGTCGTCGACGAAGACGCTGGCGCCCGGGGCCAGCGACTTGAACAGGAGCGGGCCGGCGGGATAGCGCGCCAGCGAGCGCGTCGCTTGCGGCGGCCCGTCGATGACCAGCAGGTCGATCTCCAGCCCGGCGGGCAGGGAGCCGATGTCGTACCAGGGCCATTTCTCGTCGTTCAGCAGGTGCGGGCGCAATGGCGCGTCCAGCACTCGCGCCCAGTCCTCCAGCCCGTGGCGCCGCAGCTGGGCGCGCGTCAGCCGCGCATACTCGGGGTCGTGTTCGAGGCTGAACACCATGCCGGCGCCATTCATCTGCATGCAGCGCGCCAGCACCAGGGTCGACGTGCCACTGCTGCATTCGACCACCGTCGCCGGCCTGGCCGAGCGGGCGTGCCGCGCCAGCTCCAGCAGGATATCGGGCGACGCCGCCCAGCCGCGCGTCGGCGGCAGGCTGTGCTTCAGGTCGAGTTCCACATACAGGCCCTGCAGCGCCTCCATCTGGCGGAACAGGCCGGCGCTGTCGTGGTGCGACTGGTCCCTGACATCGTGCAGCAGGATGTGGACCAGCCGCAGCTTGTGCAGCATGTACAGCGCGAGCACCAGCAAGGTCAGGGTTCCGGCGGAGTAGGCGAGGGTGGGCATGGGCGTTCCTTTCTCGGGGTGTCAATGGCTGGCCACTTTGCTGATGACGTAGCGGTGTTTGCCGGATGCTTCGGACGGTATGGCGGCCACCTCTTCGATCACGATCTCGACCGCCGCTCCCAGCCGCGCGCGGAACTGGCTGACTATGCTCAGGCGCAGCGACGCCGGCAGGCCGCCCACGCTCACCAGCAGGATGCGGGTGCAATCCAGGCTTTCCTGGATGATCTTGAAGGCGCGCACCTGCGGCAGGTCGCGCAGGATATAGATCAACGCCAGCCCGTGCATGACGGTGCCGTCGCGGGCGACGACGAAGTCGGTGACCCGGCCTTCGATGCGCTTGAGCAGGGGCAGGCCGCGCCCGCAGCGGCAGGGCTGCGTGTCGAGCGCGCCGATGTCGCCCGTTTCATAACGGATCAACGGAAACTCGCCGCTGGCGAGGTGGGTGACGACGATGGCGCCGCTGTCGCCGGGCTTGACCGGCCGGCCGCGCTGGTCAAGGATTTCGACAATGACGTCCTCGGCCGTGATATGCATGCCGCCTTCGGGACATTCGTGGGCGAGGAAGCCGGAATCGCGGCCGCCATAGCCGTTGGCGACCGGCGCGCCGAACGCGGCGCAGAGCAGCGCGCGCTGTTCCTCGTACAGCCGTTCCGCCGTGGCGAACACGACCTTGACGCCGATGCCGTCGAGCGCGATGCCGCGCGCCTGGGCGTGCCGCACCAGCAGGCTCATGGCCGACGGATAGCCGAACAGCATCGCCGGGCGCCGCCGTTTCAGCAGCGCCAGATATTTGTCCAGGCGGGCGGGCGACAGATCGAAGGCCGGCAGCAAGGTGCTGCGCAGCAGGCGGTCGCGGCGGGCGCGCCAGTGGTCCTGCGCCTTCAGTTCGATCGGCGAGCCCCACAGCACCGCTTCGCGGTCGCCGATGTCGACGCCCCACCAGCGCGTGGCGCGCCATTTGGCCGCGACGTCATGGCTGACGCGCTCCTTGCCGAGATAGAAAATCAGAGGCTCGCCGCTGGAGCCGCCCGTCGTGCAGCGTTGCAGCGGGCCGGCGGTCGATGCGATGAACTGTTCGCGGTGGTCGTTGATATCGCATTTTCGCAACACCGGCAGGGCGCGCAAATCGCGCAGGTCGTGCACCTTTTGGGCGTCGAAACCCAGTTCCGTGTATTGCTTGCGGTAATACGGCACGTGCTGGGAAGCGTGCGATAGCAGCGCCTTGAGCCGTCGCAATTGCAAGGCTTCGATGTCACGCGCGGACAGCCATTGGCTTTGCTCCATCCGCCGGCGCAAGGCGCGGCTGTGGTGCCGCTTGAGCAGTTCGTGCAGCGGAAACAGCAGCCCGGACGCCCACGCCGTGTAGCCCGACACGGGCGGCCGCTTGAGCACGCGCCGGTACTGCGCCATCAGCAGCGGCGCGACCCGGTCCCAGCTGTAGCGCTGCGCTTGCAACAATCCCTCGATGACGAGCCGTTCGGCCTTGCGCTCGTCGCGCAGCAGCGACAGCATCGCGCGCGCCATCGCGCAAACGTCGCCCGGCGGCACCAGCAGGCCGTTGACGTCGTGCGTCATCAAATAAGGGATGCCGCCGACATCGGTGCTGACCACCGGCACGCCGCTCGACCAGGCCTCCAGCACCGAGTTCGGCATGTTGTCGGCGAGGCTGGGGTTCAGGACCAGATCGGATTCGCGGTACAAGCCGGCCATGACGGCGTGCTCGGTCCTGCCGGCGAAACAGACGGCGTCCCGCAGATCCAGCTCATCGGTGAGCGCTTGCAGGCGCTGCAGGTCCGGCCCTTCGCCGCAGAGGGTCAGGCGGGCGTGCGGCAACGTCCGGCGGACCATCGCGAAGGCGCGCAGCGCGCTGGCGTTGTCGTACAGTGGCTCGAGGTGGCGCGCCACCAGGATCGCGGCGCCACCGGCGGGCTTGGGCGTGCGCTCGGGGGAGGGCTGGAAGCGCGCCAGGTCGACGATGTTGGGGACGATTTGCACGACGATGCCATGACGATCGAAGACCTCGGCCAGGAAACCCGATGGCACGATGACGGCGTCGGCCCGGCGCAGGCTGAAGCGCACCAGGCCGGCGCTGCGGGCCAGGAAGGGCTGCGCCTCGCCGCCGCGATAGTTGACGACCACGCCTTTGCCGCGCAGGCGTCCGATCCAGATCGCCGGCGCGGCGAACAGGTGCCAGGACCAGCCGGAGTTCGCCATCACATGCAGCAACTGGACGCGGCCGGCCGCCTTCCACAACCGCCATAGATACGGCAACAGGCGCACGGCGGCGCGCACGCCGCGCAGGTGCGCGATCGATGATGGCCACGGCGGGTTGACCTGGAGCACTTCGACCTCGGCGCCGGCGGCGCGCAGCAGCGCCGCCAGCTGCACGGTCTGGTTGGCGATGCCGCCGGCCGGTGGCGGCAGCGGTCCGACCAACGCGATGCGCAGCCGGCGCAGGTCACGCACCGTTTGCCGGCCGGGAGCACCATGCATGCCGTCGCACGGCTTGTTCTTGTCGGGTTCGTTCATGTGCGCGGGGCTGCCAGGCGCCGATAGATAGCGCCGTAGCGGGCCACGCTGCCGGGCCAGTTGCGCTCTTTTTCGACGTAGGCGCGCGCCTGGGCGCGCAGCGTCGGCCACGCTTGCACCTGGCGTACCAGGCCGATCACCCCGTCGGCCAGCGCGTTGGCGTCGCCGGCCCGGAACAGCATGCCGGTCTTGCCGTGCTCGATCATCTCCCGGTGGCCGCCGACGTCCGAGGCGACGATCAGCCGTCCCTGCGCCATCGCCTCCAGCGGCTTGAGCGGCGTGACCAGTTCGGTCAGGCGCATCGGCAGGCGCGGATAGACCAGGATGTCGACGATCCGGTAGTAATCGTCCACCTTGTCGTGCGGTACCCGGCCGGCGAACTTGACGCGCCGTTCGACCCGCAGTTCCACGGCCAGCGCCTTCAGTTCTTCCTCCTGCGGTCCGCCGCCGACCAGCAGCAGTTGCAGCGACGGCACCGCCGCCAGCATGCGCGGCAGCGCCCGGATCAGTAGCGCCAGTCCTTCATAGGCGTAGAACGAGCCGATGAAGCCGAGCACCAGGTGGCCGGTCAGGCCCAGCGAGTGCGCCAGCAGCGCGTCCGGTGGGGCGTTGCCGCTGAAGCGGCCGCTATCGACGGCGTTCGGTATCACCGTCACCTTGGCGGCCGGGATGCCGCGCGCCACGATGTCGGCGCGCAAGCCTTCGCAAATGGTCGTGACGGCGTCGGCGCGCTTCAACACGTGGTACTCCAGCGCCCGCGTCAGCCGGTAGCGCAGGCCGCCCGCGCGGCTGGTGCCGTGGTCGGCGGCGGCGTCCTCCCAGAACGCGCGGATCTCGTAGACGACCGGAATGCCGAGCGCGCGGCCGACGCGCAAGGCCGCGACCGCGTTCAGCGCCGGCGAATGGGCGTGCAGGATGTGCGGCCTGGCTTTCCCGGCGACTTCAAGCAGGCGGTGGCGCAGGCCGGCGATCACGCCGACCTGGCGCAGCACCGGCAGCCGCGCCCACCATTGCCGCAACGGCGCGGTGCGGAAAAAGTGCCAGCCGTCGATCTGCTGCTCGGCCGCCGGGGCGCTTGAAGAGTCGGCCGAATACAGGCTTTGCTTGGCGCCGGTCACGTGGAACGTTTGCCAGCCCAGCTTGCGCTGCTGGTTCAATATGGCCAAGGTGCGGAAGGTGTAGCCGCTGTGCAGCGGCGCCGAATGGTCGAGTACGTGCAGGATGCGCATGCTCATGCCGCTTGCCTTTCGGTCGATTGGTGCGGGGTGTCCAGCATCTGGCGCAGGAAGGATTCGAACATCATGAGCGACCACAACGGCGCGCTGTGGTCGCGCCGCCCGGACAGGTGCTGCGACACCAGTTCGCGCACGTAGGCCAGGTTGAACAGGCCGCAGTCGGCCAGCACCGGACTGTTCAGGCAGCGCTGCAGGCGCGGGCCCAGCGGGCCGCGGAACCAGTCGGCCAGCGGCACCGAGAAGCCCATCTTGTCGCGGTAGAGTATTTCCTGTGGGAGATAGGGTTCCAGCCCTTTCTTGAACAGGTATTTGCCGACGCCGCGCTGCAGTTTGAGCGACGGCGGCAGCCCGGAGATCCATTCGACCAGTTGGTGGTCGAGCAAGGGCACGCGCACTTCCAGGCCGTGCACCATGCTGGCCCGGTCGACCTTGGTCAGGATGTCGCCCGGCAGATAGGTTTTCAGGTCCAGGTACTGGATCAGCGACAGCGCGTCGTCGGACGGGCAGGCCGCCGCGTGCTTGCGCAGCACCTCCACCGCGCGGTACTGGCCGATGTTGCGGCGCAGGGAGGGGCTGAACAGTTTGGTGCGCATCTGGTCGCCCATGATGGAGACGCCGTGAAAATACGCCGCCACCGAATCGCGCGCCAGGCCCTCGAAGGTGGTCTTGGCGCGCAGCGGACGCGGCGCCCAGTCGGCCTTCGGGTACATGCGCCCCAGCGCGCCGAACACCGGCTTGCGCACCGACAGCGGCAGCATCGAGCGGAACCGCTCCTCGTGCAGGTGCCAGCGGTAGCGGCGGTAGCCGGCCAGGTTTTCGTCGCCGCCGTCGCCGGACAGCGCCACCGTCACGCGCTGGCGCGCCAGTTCGCAGACGCGGTAGGTGGGCAGGGCCGAACTGTCGGCGAACGGTTCGTCGTACAGGCAGGCCAGTTGGTCGATCAGGTCGGCGTCGTGCTGTTCGACCCGCTGGCTGTGGTGGTTGGTCTGGTAGCGCTCGGCCACCATCCGCGCGTACGGCGACTCGTCGAACCGCGCGTCGCCGAAGGAGATAGAGCACGTGTTGACCGGGCGCGGGGATTCCTGCGCCATCATGGCGACCACGGCGCTCGAATCGACGCCGCCCGACAGGAAGGCGCCCAGCGGCACCTCGGCCACCAGGCGGATGCCGACGGCCTCGCGCAGCCGCGCGACCAGCTCGTCGGCTGCTTGCTCGGGGCTGACCAGGCGGTGCGGCTTGAACGGTACGTCCCAGTAGCGCTTGGGCAGGCCGGGCGAGCTGCCCTTGCGCACCAGCAAGGTGTGGCCCGGTTCCAGCTTGCGGATTTGCCGGAAGATCGTGCGCGGCTCGGGGATGTAGCCGTAGGCGAAATAGTCCTCGACGGCCAGCGGGTCGAGCTCCCGGCGCACGCGACTGTGCGCCAGCAGCGCCTTCATCTCCGAGGCGAACGCCAGCTGGCCGTCGTCGAGCAGCGCGTAGTGCAGCGGCTTGACGCCGAGGCGGTCGCGCGCCAGGAATAGCGCCTGCTGCTTGCGGTCCCACAGCGCGAAGGCGAACATGCCCCGGAAGTGATGCACGCAACGCTCGCCCCATTGTTCCCAGGCGTGCACGATGACCTCGGTGTCGCAATGGGTGCGGAAGATGTGGCCGAACTGTTCCAGCTCGCGCTTGAGCGCCGGAAAGTTGTAGATTTCGCCGTTATAGACGACCACCACCGTGCGGTCTTCGTTGAACAGCGGTTGCTGGCCGCTCTTGAGGTCGATGATGGCGAGCCGGCGATGGCCGAGGCCGACGCCGGGTTCGCGATGCATGCCGCTTTCATCGGGGCCGCGATGGGCCTGGACGTCGGTCATGCGCTGGAGGAGCCCGGCGTCGATGTCGGGCTGTCGGTACAGATCAAATATGCCGGCGATCGCACACATGGCTATCCTTTCATCGGTGGCAATTGGGTGAGCCTGTCGTAGACGGCCAGGTAGGCGTCGGCCATCGCCATGAGGCTGAATTCGGCGAGCACGCGGCGCCGTCCATGGATGCCGTGGTGGGCGCCCAGCCCGGGAATGCGGTAGTAGGCGCCGATGGCGTCGGCCAGCAGTTCCGGGTTGCGCGGCGGCACCAGCGTGCCGGTCCAGCCGCTTTGGACCACATCGGCGTTGCCGCCGACGGCCGTCGCCACCACCGGCAGCCCGGTGGCCATCGCTTCGAGGATGGTGTTGGAGGTGCCCTCGGCCAGCGACGGCAGCGCGAACACGTCCATCGTGCGCATCAGTTGCGAGATGTCGTCGCGGGTGCCCGGCAGCCACGCCAGGTGCGACACGCCCGCCTGGAACAGCAGGTCGAGGCAGGCCTGGCGGCAGGGGCCGTCGCCGATGATCATCAGGCGCATCTGTTCCTGCGCCATCTCGTCCTCCGCCAGCAGCAGCAGGAAGGCGTGCACCAGCGACATGTAATCCTTGACCTCGACCATGCGCCCGACGCTGCCGATGACGAAGGAATCCTCGCCGAGGAAGCCGTCCGGGCCGACGGCGGCCGGCGGCCCCAGCCTCGGGTGGAAGTGGACGCTGTCGACGCCGTTGCGGATGTGGGTGACGCTTTGCGGACGGGCGCCGACGGTTCCCACCAGCCACGCCTCGAGGTCCTTGCTGACGGCGATGAAGTGGCCGATCAGCGGCCGCAGCAGCTTGCGCAGCAGGCGGTAGCGCAGCTTGCGGCCGTACAGGTCCTTCATGTCGCGGCCGTGTTCGCCGTGCACGCGCAGCCGCACGCCGGCCGCGGCCGCCAGCAGTTGTCCCTCGAGGCTGGACAGGTTGCGGGTGTGGATCAGCAACGGCTGCAAGCGTCTGAGCGTGTGGAACAGACGGAAATAGTGCGCCCAGTCTTTTCCCTCGCGTTTGTTGATGCTGATGATCTCGACGCCGGGGCGGCGGATGCGCCGCGAAAAGTCGCTATGGTCCTTCATGCAAACGATGGCGTGGCGATAGCGGTCCGGCGGCAGGTTGTTGATCAGGTTCACCAGGCCGTTTTCCAGTCCGCCCACTTCCAACTGGTGGATCAGATGGACGATCAGCGGCGCGCAGGCGGCATCAGCGTGCGGCGGCATGGCGCAGTCCCTGGTCGATGGCCGGCCGCATCGCCAGCAGCAGATCGTGCATGGCGCGCTCGGCGGCGCCGGCGTCCTCGTCATACGCGGACGCCAGCACGATCTCGGCGCCGCTGTCGTCGCCGCCCAGCAGTTTGCTTTTGGCCAGCATCAGCTTCATCAGTTGTGGACTGGCGGTGTCGACGCCGTCCTGCCGGTACCAGCGCCACACCAGCATTTTGACGCCGGCGGCCTGCTCCACGCTTTGCTGCACGGCCAGGCGGCGGCCGCCGACGCTGATGTCGCGCCGCATGGTGCTGATTTCATTCCAGCGCGGCATGCCGTCGACCACTTTGCGGCGCACCGCCGCCAGCAGCTCCGAATGCCGGACCTGGTGGCGGTACCAGGTCAGCTGCAGCGATACCGTGCGGCTGCCGTCGCTGTAGTTGGACGACCAGCGTTGCGGCCGGCCCATGTGCAGCACGTGCCAGTCGGTAGCTTGCATCGGACTGGCGTGCCATGGCGCCGGCGGCGGCGACACCGTCAGCGGCGGCGCGGGGAGCTTGTCCGGCGCGGCGGGCCGCAGCGCGACGTGCGCCAGCACCGGCCAGATGGCGGCGATCCCGACCACGGCGATGGCCATTCGCACGAAGCTGGCGGTGCTCGGCGCGGCCAGGCTGGCCGAAACACCCGGCATGGCGCGTTGCCGCGTGGCCGGCTTGCGGCCGCCGTTGCCGCCGCTATCGCTCTGATTGCTTTGATTGCTTTCGTCGCTTTCGTCAGTCTCGCGCCAGCGCGCGCCGACCCAGAACAGCACGGCCGACACCAGGCCGAAGAAGACCCAACCGTAAATCAGGTGGTCGATGCCGATCGCCAGCGTCATATCGCTCCAGTGGCCGATCAAGACGATCAAAAAGGCGCGCACGGCGTTGGCGAGCACCGGCACGAGCGCCGAGACGGCGATGAACAGCAGGCGCCGCCGCAGGCTGCGGTAGGTCGTGTAGGCGTACATGGCACCCAGCGCCAGGGAGGCGATCAGGTAGCGCAGGCCGCTGCACGCCTCGACCACCGACCAGTTCCCGCTTGGCAGGGACAGGAAGTTGTTTTCGCGGAACACCGGAATGCCTAATAGCTGCAGCAGGAACACGGTGCAGCGGGCGGTGAACTCGATCAGCGGCGGGATGAAGATCTCGCCGAACGGCACCGCGAGCAACAAATAGCAAAGCGGAAACGCGATGGCGCGGGTGTAGCGCGTGCCGAGCAGGGCCAGCACGGCCGCGCCCAGCATGAGGGCCAGACAATACTGTTGCAGCACGTGGACGTTGGCGACCGCCGACAGCAGCCACAGCGCGCCGAGCGCGGCCAGCGCGAACAGGGCCGGCGGCGCCGGCTTGGCGGGCAGGGTCGACAGATGGCGGCGCCGGCGCCAGATCATCCATCCGACGATGGGCGGGATCACGAAGCCGTGGGCGAAAGTCTCCGACACCAGCCAGACGCTGACGATGGCGTCGAGTGTGGCGAGATGCATCAGCAGCACGGCGCACAGCGCGAACGCCACGCAAACGTGGGCGACCGCGCGGGCGGCCACCACCGCCGGCTTGGCCCGCGGCCTACGCACGGGCGGCAACAGGGTAGCGGGATCGGCGCTCATAGTGTTTTCTCCGCCACGCCGCCCGCGTCCCGCGCGACGCGGCCGTCCCTGCTTTCCGGCCGGAGCGTTTGGTCCGCAAGCGCCGCCCGGCCGGCGTCCTCCACACCCAGCGCCGCGCCCAGTCGTTGCAGATTGGCGTCCCAGCGGTAGTCGCGCAGTATCCTGCGGCGCGCGGCCACACCGATGTCGGACGGCGTGGCCAGCTCGCGCCCGACATGATGAATAAATTCGCCGGCGTCGGCGGCGCGCAGCACCTCGGTGCCGACGGCGGCGCTGATGCCCTCCAGCGCCTGCGGCGTGGCGATGACGGTCTTTTGCATCGCCATCGCCTCCAGCACCTTGTTTTGCACGCCACGGCCGAGGTGCAGCGGCGCGACGACCACGGCGGCATGGCGCAGATACGGGCGGATGTCGGCCACGGTGCCGCTGACAAACACGCCCGGCAAGCGCTTGAGGGACAGCACGCTGTACGCGGGACGCGAGCCGACGATGTGGAACTGGAGGTCCGGGAACTGCAGCCGCAGCGACGGCATCACGCGCTCGGCGAACCAGATCGCCGCCTCGAGATTGGGCGCGTAGTCCATGGCGCCGGTCAACGCCACCACGCGCGCGGTCGTATAGGGATTGGCAAGTTTGTGCTGCGAAGAAAAGTACTCGCTGTCGACGCCGTTGTTGAAGTAGTCGATCTTGTGGCCGGACCCGGGCGCGCGCAGCCGGAACAGCGACGCCTCCGCGCGCGACACCAGCATTACCTGATCGAAGCCCTGGGCGACCAAGCGCTCGTATTCGAGCAACTGCGTGCCTTCGCGGCGGTATAGCATCGACAGCGGCCAGGCTTCGCCATCGGCGTAACCGTGCCACTTTTCCGAGTCGACATCGACCAGGTCCATGACCCGCGTCAACGGGCCGTGCTCGCTCTCGGACGGCAGGTACTGCGCCATCGGACCGGAGAACGCCAGCGCGGTGCCGATGGCGTGCGCGTCGAGCGTGCGGTTGACCCAGCGTTGTAGCCGGGCGCTGCGGAAATAGGGCAGGCTGAGCGGCTCGTCGGTGACCAGCCCGCGCAGGCTGGACAGGCGTGCCCAGCGCGCATGGGTGCGGATGAAGCACGCGCTGGCGCAACCGGCGGCCAGGTGTTCGGCGTAGCGCAGGTCCTCGGCGCAGTCGATGAAGGTGCCGAGGTGAACGCGGAAATGGCGCTGCAGGTAGCGCAACACGTGGTAGGCGCGTATCTTGTCGCCCTTGTTGGGTGGATATGGAATCCGATGAGGCAGAAACAACAGGTCCCGCATGATGCTATCCCAGCTGGCGGACGATGTGCGGTCCGATCGCGTTAGCCACGGGCAACGGCAGCAGGCGCCATGCCTTGATCATCAGCTGGAAGCGCGGATTGAGCGGCTGCACGTCGCTCAGTCTGGTGCCGCGATGCAACTGGCATTCATAGTGCAGCGGCTGCGGCTCGAAGCCCCAGTTCTTCTTGAACGCGAAGGAGCCGGTGCCGTATTTGCTGCGGCCGAAATCGAACAGGCGGCAGCCGTCCCCGCAGGCGCGGCGCATGACTTCCCAGTACATGAAGTCGTTGGCCGCCAGCGCGCGCGCGGCGGCGCCGCCACCGCCGTAGTAGGGCAGGATCTCGCCGCGGAAGTGGAAGCTGAGCACCGAGCTGACGGCCTTGCCGGCGTGCTCGATGCTGAGCACCTCGCAGTCGTCGCCGAACTCCCGTTGCAGCGCGCTGAAGTAGCGCCGGCTGAAGACCGGCGTACCGAGGCGGTGGACGCTGGCCGCGTAGCAGTCGAAGAAGCGCGCGGTGTCGGCGTCGATGTGGCTGCCGAGGCCGGACGCCATGCCTTTGCGCACCATCGCGCGGTGTTTGCGGGGGATGGCCAGCAGGTTGTGCTC
The DNA here is from genome assembly GCA_963511605.1 of uncultured Duganella sp. GTDB lineage: Bacteria > Pseudomonadota > Gammaproteobacteria > Burkholderiales > Burkholderiaceae_D > Rugamonas. Next base: position 203,889 of record CAUPJZ010000008.1, read on the forward strand.
GGGGTCGGCCAGCAGCGGTTTGCGGAAGGTGGCGTAGACGTCGCGGGCCAGCCATTCCGGATGGCGCGAGCGCAGCTGGCGGTATTCCAGATGGTCGACCCCCAGGCGCTTGGCCAGCGCCTGGGCCGCGCGGTCGACGGCGTCGGCGGCGGCCGGGTCGGTGGCGGCGATGCCGCCGTAGACGCAGAACGGCAGCGAGCTCAGCGTGTTCCCGAACAGCAAGCTCTTGACCTGCGCCAGCGGCAGGATGGCGCGGATTTCGCCCTCGGATTCGGCGTACAGGAACCAGGTCGGATGGCCGAAGGCGGTTTCGATCACCCGTTGCCAGCCGGCGCGGTGGAAAAAAGTCGCTTCCGGGCAGCGCTGCACGAAATCGTCCCAGCGGGCGCGGTCATGCTGGCCCATCACACCGACGGTCAATGGCGGCGGGCTCTGCTGGCTGTGCGGCATTATGCGGCTCCCGGAAAAATATCGTCGATGCGGCCCCAGCGGAAGTCACCCAGCAGCCTGACGATGCGGTGTTCCATGCGGTGCAGGTTCAGGTAGTGGCGGAAGCGGGTTTTGATACCGATGCCGGAGGGCCTGGGCTGTCCCGGGTCCAACTCCCAGGGGTGAAAGTAGAATATGCCAGCTTGCCCGTCATGCGAGTTGATGCGTCGCAAGGCCCAGCGCGAGGTGGCATAGGGCAACAGCCGGAAGTAGCCGCCGCCGCCGGCCGGCATATTGCGTCCCAGAACGCGTACCGTGCTGATCGGCAGTTCCAGCAGCCCCCCTTCGCCCGTGGGGCGGGACGCGAAACGGGGCGCGTCGGGCATGCCGTAGTGGTCGTGGCGTATCGGATAAATGCTGGAACTGTAGCGGTAGCCCGCCGCCTGCAGGCTGTCGAGCGCCCACAGATTGCCGGCGGCGATGGAAAAGCTTGGCGCGCGGTAACCTTTGACGGCCTGGCCCGCCAGTTGTTCGAGCAAGTTCTTGCTCAGCGTGATGTCGCGGCTGAAGTCGGCCCTGGTCTGGTCGCTGGCGCGCCGGTGGGCGTAGCCGTGGCTGGCCAGCTCGTGGCCGCCGTCGACGATGCGCCGCACCAGTGCCGGGTAGCGCTCGGCGATCCAGCCCAGGGTGAAGAAGGTGGCCCGGGCCTGATGCGTCTCCAGCAGCGCCAGGATCAGGTCGACGTTGCGCTCGACCCGGCACGGCTGCGCCGCCCATTGCTCGCGGGCGATGTGGCCATCGAAGGCGGAGACCTGGAAATAGTCTTCGACATCGATGGTCAGCGCGTTGCGCATGGGATCGATGGCGGCTGGGCTCATGACACTCATGGACGCCCGTCGCGGTGGCCGGACAGCCACAGGCCGATGGCGGCGGCGACGCGTTCGGCCGCCCGTCCATCCCAGTGCTGAGGGATGCGTCCGGCCTTGCCGCCGTAGCGCAGGATGTCGCGGCACAGCGCCAGGATCACGGCCGGGTCGCGTCCGGCGATGGCGTTGCTGCCCTCGGTGACGGTGACTGGACGTTCGGTGTTTTCCCGCAGGGTAAGGCAGGGCACGCCCAGCGCCGTGGTTTCCTCCTGCACGCCGCCCGAATCGGTCAGCACGACCTTGGCGTTCTTCATCAGGCTCAGCATGTCAAGATAGGGCAGCGGCGGCATGCAGGCCAGCCCCGGCGCGTCGAGCAGGGCGGTCAGCTCGTGTTGCCTGAGCATGGCGCGCGTGCGCGGATGCAGCGGGAACAGGACCGGCAAATCCTCGCTGAGCTTGATGATGGTCTCCATCAGCGCGCGCAGGCGCTGCGGATCGTCGACGTTGGATGGCCGGTGCATGGTCAGCAGCGCGTACGGTTTGCCGTCCGGCACGAACCCGGACAGATTGGCGTCATTCAGGACCTTGGCCACCGGCGGCGCGTGCGGCAACTGGCGCAGCAGCGTGTCGATCATGACGTTGCCGACAAAGTGGATGCGGTTGGCCGGCACGCCTTCGCGCAGCAGGTTGCTCATGCCGCTCGCTTCGCTGGTGAACAGCAGCTCGGACAATTGGTCGGTGACGAGGCGGTTGATTTCCTCCGGCATCGAACGGTCGTAGCTGCGCAGGCCGGCCTCGACGTGGAAGACGGGAATGTTCTTCTTGGCCGCCGTCAGCGCGCAGGCCAGGGTGGAGTTGACGTCGCCCACCACCACGACCGCCGTCGGCGCGGTTTGCTCCAGCACCGGTTCGAAGCGCCGCATCACCTCGGCCGTCTGCACGGCATGGCTGCCGGAACCGACCTCCAGGCGGAAATCCGGCTCGCCCAATTCCAGGGTCTTGAAGAACTGGCCATCCATGTCCTGGTCGTAGTGCTGGCCGGTGTGGACCAGTATCGTTTCGGCCTGGTAATCGGCCTGCTTGATGGCGCGCAGCACCGGTGCCACCTTCATCAGGTTGGGGCGCGCCGCGACGACGCAGGCGATGCGGGGAATACGGGGAATCGAGGAAATTGGCACGGCGGCTCTCCGTTTAGAACGCCACCGTCAGGGCGGCACTGACACCATTTTCCCGGTAGTTGCCTCCGGTATTGCTGGTGTGGCGACTGTGGCGCAGGCTGATGTCGGCGCCGATATTGGCTTGCAGTTGATGCGACAGCGACACCCGCAACATGCTGTTGCGGTCCTCGCGCCCCGTGCTCAGCGATTGGACGCGGTTGTGGCCGGCGCCGACGGACAGGCCGCCGCGCGCCGACATGCGCCAGTTCCAGCCGATCTGGGCGGCGCTCTGGCGCGTGTGGTCCTCGAGGGCCAGTTCGTCCGGTCCCAGCAGCACGCTGTCGATCACGCTGCTGGTCTGCGCCAGGCGCCGCGTGGTCGACAGGTGCAGCGCCAGCGCGCCGCGCGTGCCGCTGTAGACCGTGGCCAGGCGCATCGCCTTCTGCAGGTAGTAGCGGTGGCTGAAGAAGTTGACGTTGCCGTCCTTGCCCAGCATCTGCGAGATCATCAGGAACACCTTGATCGTTTGCAGCCGCTTTTGCGGATCGGGCACGCGGGTTTCCCACAGCTGGAAAAGAAAGTCGCTCAGGCCGGCCGGCGCAATGCTCAGGTACTGGCCGTGGGTGCTGGTGATGTCTTCGCTGTAGTTGAGGGTCCACAACATGCTGCGCATGCGGTAGGAGGCGTCGAGCGTATAGGTCTTGCCGAAGTACCGGCGGCCGAAGCTGCCCGACACCATGGTGCGCGGCGATGGCGACCAGGTGGCGCCGGCCGACCAGTAGCGTCCCGCCGGCGCGCCACGGGTCGATTCGTAGTCTTTCTTCTCGTAACCGCCGGTGCCGAACAGCGAGACGCTGTAATTGAGCGGAGCGCTCAAGGTCAGCGCGCCGTCGGTCATCGTCACCGGGGCTGTCGCGGCGTCGTCGATGTGCCTGCGGTCCAGATCGAGGTCCCAGTTACAGCCGCGTGCACCCTTGTCGCCGGTCAGCCGCAGGTGGGCGCTATTGTTTCGCACGCCAAGCAGGTCGCCGCTGTCGACCCGTTGATGGTCGTAGCGCAGCACCGCCGTCGCCAGCCCGCGAAAGTAATGCTTCAGATAGGGGCTGAAGCTGTGCGAGCGGACCTGGCTGCTGTTGTCGGTCACTTGCGCCGCATCGACCCGCTGCGGGCCGAAGGCGGAGACGTTCTGCAGGCCGATGCTGGAGCGCGCGTCCAGGTACAGCCAATCCGGCAATACTTCGGCGTGGCCGGCGGCGTCGAGGTGCTGGTTGGTGCGGTCGGCCTGGCGCGTGGTCAGTACTTTTTGCAGCGAGTACGACAGCGCCAGGTTCAGGCGCGGGCCGTCGCTGGCGGTGATGTCGACGCCGGGCGAAACCTCCGTCGTCAGCTCGCCGCGCGCGCGTTCGGAGGGCGCCAGGTTGACGTTGTCGGTATAGCTTTCGCGCACGCTCAATATCGGCACCACGTTCCAGTCGGCCGCTTGCGTCGTTGCGGGCAGGCATAGCAGAATCAACACCGGAATCGGAAAGTGGCACGCGCGCTCGGCGCGCGGCGCGCACCTAATCATAATAACCATAGTATTCGCCGCCAGGGAAGCCTTTGCTCTTGTTGTAGATGAGGCTGACGTTGGGGCAGCGCTCGATGCGCCGCAGCGCCTCGGTGACGTCGTGTTGCGTGGTGCGCTCCGATTCGACCACCATCACTATCTGTCCCATCTGCGCTGCCAGCACGCTCGCCTCCGTCGTCAGCAGCAGCGGTGGCGAATCGAAGATCACGATACGGTCGGCGTAGCGCTCGGCGATCTCTTTGAGCAGGCTGCTCATGCTGCGGCTGGCCAGCAGCTCGGTGGCGTGCTTGTTGGCGCGCCCGGCCGGCAGGATGCTCAGCGTGCGGACGTTGGTGCGCAGGATCACGTCCGACAGCTCGGTCTTGTCGCGCAGCAGGATGTCCATCAAGCCGGGCTCGGGGGGCAGGCCCAGCACCTTGAGCACCGACGGCCGGGCGACGTCGGCGTCCACCAGCAGCACCGTGATGTCCATTTCCATGGCGATGCTCATCGCCAGGTTGACCGCGCAGTAGGTCTTGCCTTCGCCGGGCAGCGCGCTGGTGACGACGATCAGGTTGCCGTGGCGGATAGGCGGCGTATCGTTGTCGCCGCGCGCGTTGCGCAGCAGCGGGCGCTTGATGATGCGGAAATCCTCGGCGACCGGGGTGCGGCCGCCGTCGTGCGTGACCATGCCCAGCTGGCTGAGCCGCGCCAGATTGAGCTCGACACAACGGGGCGGGGCCAGCGCGGCCGTCTGGCCGGGTGGCACCGGCCCGGGTGGCAGGATAGGCAGCTCTGTGGATTTGTCCATGATCGGTTCCGTTGGTCGCTATCGCAGGATGGTGCTCGCCAGCACGCCGCCGTAGACCATGAACAGGCTCGACAGGGCGGCGCCGAACGCGTACTTGCCGCGTTTGCGCTTGATCTTCTCGCCTTCGGTCCAGTTCATCGACACCGTGCCGAGAACCGGGAGGCCGGTGCGTTCGCGCAGTTCCCCCGGACGCAGGAAGGTCGGCCGTACCTGGCTGATCAGCAGGGCGGTGGCGATGCCGGTCAGCAGCGCGCCCACCAGCACCACGCTGAACAGCAGCAGGCGGTTCGGACCGATCGGCGTCAGCGGCACGGTCGGCGGGTCGATAATCTTGAAGGTCATCATATCGGTGGTCGAACTCAGGTCGCCGGACAGTTTGGCCGCCTCGCGCCGCCCGACCAGCTTCTCGTAATTGTCCTTGTTGATCATGTAGTCGCGGTTGAGCTGGGCCAGCGCCGATTCGACCTCCGGCACCGCGTTGGCCTGCGCCAGCAGCCGCTCGTGGCGCGCGCCGTATTCCTGCACCCGGGCCGCGATCGAGGCCACCTTGGCGTCGGCCGCCGCCTGCGCCACCTTCAGCTGTTGCAGCATCGGGCTGAAGTTCTTGCCCGGGTCGCCAGAGGGCTTGAGCTTGCCTTCCTCGACCTTGCGCGCCTCCAGCTGCGCCAGCAGGCGCTTGGCGGCGACGATGTCGGGGTGCAGCTCGGTGTATTGCAGGCGCAGCGCGTCGAGGTTCTTGTTGATGGCCGAGATGCGCCCGTCGAGCTCGGGATTGTCGATGCTGGCCGGCGTGGCCAGCGTGTCGAGGATGGGTTCGTCACCGCTGATCTGGCTGGTGATGGCGTTGCGCGCCTGTTGCGCCTCCACCAGTTCCAGCTTGGCCGTGTTCAGGGCGTCGGACGATTGCTCGAGCTGTGTCGAATAGTCGGTGCCCTGGCGCGGCAGCAGGCCGGTGTTCTTGCGTTTGAATTCCTTGAGTGAATTCTCCGCCGCGACCAGCTTGAACTCATAGGCCTTGATCTGGTCGTCGATAAATTGCACGGCTTTACGGGTTTCACCGTTCTTGCCCTTAAAACTGCCTTCGAGGAAGATGGTCAGCAGCGATTGGACGACGTCGCGCACCAGGCGGGGATTGCGGTTGCTGTAGGTAATCGTATAAATATCGTAATTGCCCGTGCCACCGATTTTTATCTTGCTCATTAATTCATCGAGCTGCCGTTGCTGGTCGCGCGGGGTCTTCGCGTTGATGTCCATGTCCACCATGCGCATGACGCGCTCGACATTGGGACGGCTCAACAAGGTGCGACTCATGATGGACACTTGCTGCTCGACATTGGGCACGCTGGTCATGCCCGCCAGCAGCGGCTTGAGGATGCTCTGGGTGTCGACGAAGACGCGTGCCGTGGTTTGATAATCGTCCGGCAGCATCGCCACTTTGGCCCAGCCCAATGTCGCCACCAGCCACATGACGGAGATGGCGTACCAACGGTATTTCCATATCCCTTTCAGACTGGATATGAGCTGGTTGATTAACTCCTCCATATTCAATTGTCTCCACTGACAGCGCATGCGCGAACTTAAATTATATGGCTGGGATAATACAAATTTCCCTTAACTCCAAGCTGCTTGAGACAGATCAAGCGGAGTGGGCCGTGTTTTCTGAATGATGGACTCCAGACTATTCAACGGAAGCGGCCATGCCTATCTACCTGCGGTTATCAGCCGGCGCGCTCGTGGCGGCGGCCCTGTTGCTGAGCGCGTGCGCAAGCCGGATCTCGCTGGAGCCGCCGGACGAGCCGCCGGCGCAACTGGCCTATCTGATCGGCGCCGGCGACAACATCAACATCAATGTCTGGCGCAACCCGGAAGTGTCGGTCAGCGTGCCGGTGCGGCCGGACGGCAAGATCACCACGCCGCTGGTCGAGGATCTGCAGGCGGCCGGCAAGACCTCGACCGAGCTGGCGCGCGACATCGAAAAGGCCCTGGAGAAATACATCCAGCAACCGATGGTGACGGTGATCGTGACCAGCTTCGTCGGGCCGTACTCGCAGCAGATCCGTGTGATCGGGCAGGCGGCGCGACCGCAGGCGCTGGCCTACCGCCAGGGCATGTCGCTGATGGACGTGCTGATCGCCGTCGGCGGCATCACCGACTTCGCCGCCGGCAACAAGGCCAGTATCATCCGCACCGTCGATGGCACCCGGCGCGCGGTCCCGGTGCGCCTGCACGACCTGCTGCGAAAAGGAGATATTTCCGCCAATGTTGCCGTGCTGCCCGGCGATGTGCTGGTGATCCCGGAGGGCTGGTTCTGATTCCGTTCCGGTTGCCGAGGAAATATTTCTCAAATCAGGGAACTTTTTGCTTAATGTCGAGGTCTGACCTGCATGCCCAGTCGCCCCTTTGCCGGCGGCTGGCCGACAGACCTGACAGGATGCCAACCGTGCAACATGACGATGCGATAGTTTCCTTTGAAGCCAGTGCAGGCCTGCGCGACCTTGTGGTCGGCGAGGGTAAAGAAGAATATGTACTGGATCATCCCCTCGACCAGCAGACATTTCATATACGCATGGCCAATTCGCAAGGCCGGCGCGAGGCGGCCAGTCTGCTGCTGAAGAAAATGTACGGCTGGCGCGGCTACTCGGTGGACCCCAACGCCATCCACTCCCCCAACAAGATCACGCTGTTCGCGGAAACCGGCGGCCAGACCGTCGGCACGATGTCGCTGTGCCTGGACTCGCCGGACATCGGCTTGCCGGCCGACGAGAACTTCCGCGACAAGCTGGACGAACTGCGCGGCCAGCAGCGCCGCCTGTGCGAGCCGTCGCGGCTGGCGATCGACAAGGGCGTGTCCAAGCGGGTGTTCGCCGCGCTGATCCACATTTCGTATATCTACGCGCGCAATATCCACAATTACTCCGACTACATCATCGAGGTCAATCCGCGCCACGTGATGTTTTACAAGCGCATGCTGGGCTTCCGTGACTTCGGCGGCGAACGGCAATGCACGCGGGTGGGCGCGCCGGCCGTGTTGTTGCGGCTGGAGTTGGAATACATGGGCGAGCAGATCAGGAAATTCGGCGGACTGATGGAAACGCACGGCAACGAGCGCTCGTTCTATCCGTATTTCTTCCCCAAGTGGGACGAGCCCGGTATCACCGGGCGTTTGATCAACGGCCATACTTGAGGATGGCGCGGCGGGCCGCGGTCCCCGCCGCGAGCGCTTGCGTCCCGTTCAGCGCGCCGCCTGCTTCTCGTCAGACTGGTCCGGCCTGCCCGACTTGCCCAGCGCAATGTCCAGGTGGTTGCGGATGTCGGTGTTCGCCGGGGCGAGCGCGGCGGCCTGCTTCAGCAACGGCACCGCCCGCTCCAGCTTGCCTTGCCCGACCAGTATCCATCCCAGGGTATCGAGGATGATGGGATCGGCCGGCGCCGCCTTGTGCGCTTGTTCGGCCATGCCCAGGGCGCGCGGGTCTTTTTGCTGCTGGTACAACCATGCCAGATTGTTCATCACGACCGGATGGTTGGGTGTCAACTTCAGCAAGTGCTCGAACTGCGCGATACTGGCCGGGAAATCCTTTTCGGCCAGCAGGCTGTTGGCGAAGTACAGGCGGGTGGTGCGGTCGTCCGCATGGTTGTCCAGCCATTGCCGCATGCGCGTGCGCGCCTCCGGTGTCTTGCCGGACTGTACGAGCGCGCTGTACAACGGGATCACGGTGGGGCCCGACGGCTGCAGGTCGTAGGCTTTTTGATACAGCGCCAGCGCGGGCTGCATCTGCTTTTGCGCCAGCAGCACATCCCCCTCGAGCTTGTAGCCCAGCGGGCCGTCGCTGCGCGCCTTCTGGAAGCCCCGGACCGTTTGCAGCGCCTGCGCCCAGTCGCGCTGGCCGATCAGCAGCCTGGTCAGGGCGACCTGGGCTTGCGGATAGTCGGGCCGCAGCGACAGCGCCTTGTTCAGCGCCTTGGCGGCGCCATCGATGTCGTTGACGGCGGCGTGGGCGTCGGCGATGCGCAACTGCAGTTCGGCCGAGGTCGGCTGTAGCACGGCCAGCTTGGTCCAGTTTTCCAGCGAGCCATCCTTGTCGCCGCCACGGGTTTGCAGCTCGGCCAGCATCGCCAGCACGTTCGAATTCGACGGATTGGTCGCTTGCAGTTTTTGCGCCAGCACCAGCGCCTTGGACAATTCGTTGGCGCGGGCGTAGAAGGCCACCAGCCGCAGCGACGCCTCGACATCGTCCGGATGATCGCGCACCACCTGCTCAAGCCAGGTCCGCGCCTCCGGCTGCCTGGACTGTGTCAAGGCCAGCTCGGCCAGCGCGCCCATCACGTCGGCGCTTTTCTTGTCCTTGGCCAGCGCCGCCTGCAGGCGCTGGCGCGCCTGCTCGGGTTTCTTCTCCTTCAGATCCATCTGCGTCAGATTGTTTAACGCCGGCATGTAGAGCGGTTCGAACTTCAACGCCTGCTCGAAGCTCGCGCGGGCGCCGGCGTTGTCGCGATTCATCAGCAGCACGCCGCCCTTCAGATTCTGCACCATGGGATTGCCTTCCTGTTGCGCCTCCAGCCGCTTGACGGCCTCCAGCGCCTTGCCATACTCTTTGTTGCGAAGCTGGCTCAACACAAGCAGCACGCCGGCGCGCGACGATTTGGCGTCCATTTTCGTGGCCCGCTCCAACTCGGCGATGGCGCGGTTGTTGTCGCCCATGCCCATATGGCTCATCGCCAGCGCGGCGTGCAGCATGGTCTCCTGCGGCGCCAGCCTGGCGGCACGTTCCAGGTAGCCCGCCGCCTTGGTGAACTGGCGCAGCCGCATGTGCAGCTCGCCGGCCAGGGTCAGCATTTCCAGATCCTGCTGGTGGGAGGGCAGCAACGGGTCGATCAGCGCCAGCGCCTGCGCCGGCATGCCGGTGTTCATCAACACCGCGGCCAGCAACTTGCTGGCGTAGGGATGGCCCGGGTTGGTCTCCAGGAATTTGCGCAGGTACTGTTCGGCTTGCGTAAACAAGCCCAGCCCGCGCAGCACGGCGCCCATCAGCAGATTGCTGGGCAGGTGCTCCGGCGCGGCGCGCAACACGCGCTGCAAATGCTCTTGGGCGGCCGCCAGTTTGCCTTCGCGGAAGTCCAGCAGCGCCTGCGTGTAGATCAGCATCAGATTGTTCTGGGAGACGCGGCGGGCGATGCCCAGCTCGGCGTTTGCCTCTTTGAGCTTGCCGGACTGGATATGCAGGCTGGCGATGTCCACATGCGCCTGTACTTGCACCGGATGCAGCTTCAGCACTTTTTGATAGGCCAGCAGCGCCTCGGGATTTTTCCCTTGAAGACGAAGAAGGTCGCCTTTCTGGCGCCAGGCGTCGACATCGTTCGGCGTATGCGCCAGCGCGCGTTCGACCAGCGCCATGGCCGCGTCGTGCTTGTCGGCTTGCAGCGCCAGCCGTACCAGGCCGAGCAGCGCGGCCGGGTTGTCGGGATGCCGCACCAGTGTCTGTTCGAACAGCGCGGTCGCTTCGTCGATGCGGTTCAGTCCCACGAGCGCATGGCCGCGCAGCGCCATCAGCTTGGGCTGTTGTTCATCGGCCTTGATCTCGTCGAGAATCTTGTCGTACTGCCCCTGCAGCAGCAGGGTTCTGCCCAGCAAAGGCGCGACGTCGCCGGGGTTGGTGCCCAGTTCCAGCGCGCGCCGCAATTCCTTTTCGGCCGACAGGGTGTCGCCGGTGTCGAGGTAGAGCTGGCCCAGCATCAGCCGCGCGGGGCCGTTGGCCGGCGTCTGCTGCAGCAGGTTCTTGAGCTGGATGACGGCAGACTTGGGTTCGCCCTTGGCCACGTGCTGGCGCGCCGCCGACAGCAACTGCTCGTCGCTTTGCGTGCGGCCGCAGCCGGCCGCCAGCGACAGGATCAAGGACGCCAACAGAGCGCGCAACAACGGGTAAGGGGCGGGGGAAGGGTACATCGGATTCTCCTGATTATCGATCTCCCTAGAGTAGGAACGATGGCGGCGGCGGCCGTTGATCGGACGCAAAGCAGGGCGCCGAACGGGGGCCGTCCAGCGCAAAGGGCCGTCGTTTGTGCCATCTCAAGCGTGGCCACGACGCCATCCGTAGAATCGGCGGGACGTCTTTTAACGCTCGCAAACGAGGTGCTCAAATGGAAGTGGTCGCCGTGGTCGGTCTAGGGTATGTCGGTTTATCGCTGGCGGTGTCGTTCGGCGCGCGCCGTCGCACCATCGGACTGGATTTGTCGGCGCGCAAAGTCGCCAGCTATCGCCGCGGCATAGATCCCGGCGGCGAGGTGTCGGAACAGCAGTTCGCCGCGTCGCGCTGGCTGGAGATGGGATGCGACCCGGCCGCGCTGGCCGAGGCAGACTACATCATCGTCGCCGTGCCGACACCGGTCGACAGCGCGCACAATCCGGACTTCTCGGCGCTGGTCGGCGCCAGCCAGTCGGTCGGCCGCCACATGAAGCCGGGCGCGGTGGTGGTCTACGAGTCCACCGTCTACCCCGGCGCCACCGAGGAAATCTGCATCCCGATCCTGGAACAGTGCTCGGGCCTGACGTGGCAGCGCGACTTCCATGTCGGCTTCTCGCCCGAGCGCATCAATCCGGGCGACAAGGAACACACGCTGACGTCGATCCGCAAGGTCGTGTCCGGTGACGACGCGCTCACGCTCGACCGCGTCGCCGCGCTGTACGAGGAAGTTGTCGAGGCGGGCGTGCACCGCGCCTCCAGCATCAAGGTGGCCGAGGCCGCCAAAGTCATCGAAAACACGCAGCGCGACCTGAACATCGCGCTGATGAACGAGCTGGCGATCATCTTCGACCGGCTGGAGATCGACACGCTGGAAGTGTTGCAGGCGGCCGGCACCAAATGGAACTTCCTGCCGTTCCGACCGGGCCTGGTCGGCGGCCACTGCATCGGCGTCGATCCCTACTACCTGACGCACAAGGCCGAAATGCTGGGCTACCATCCGCACGTGATCCTGGCCGGGCGCCGCATCAACGATGGCATGGCCAAGTTCGTGGCCGAAAAGACGGTCAAGGAAATGGTGCGCGCGGGGTTCAAGCTGAAGGGCTGCAAGGTCAACGTGCTCGGCCTGACGTTCAAGGAAAACTGCCCGGACCTGCGCAACTCCAAGGTCGCCGACATGATACGCGAGCTCGAATCGTACGGCTTGCAGGTGCACGTGCACGATCCGGTCGCCGACGCCGACGAAGCCATGCACGAATACGGCGTCAAGCTGGAGAGCTGGGACGAACTGCCGTGCGCCGAGGCGCTGATCTCGGCCGTCGCCCACCGCGAGCTGTCGGCCCGGCCGCTGGAGCAGGTGCGCGGGAAGATCGCGGCGGCCGGCTGCTTCATCGATCTCAAATCGCAGTTCGACGAGGCGGCCCTGCGCCAGGCCGGCTTGAGCGTCTGGAGGCTGTGATGGGTGACTATGAAAACGGCACGCCGGCCACCTCGGTATACCAATCCGCCCGCGAGCACCTGGAGCAGGAACAATACCGTTGGGTCATCACCGGTGCCGCCGGCTTCATAGGCTCCAACCTGCTGCAGGCGCTGCTCGAACTGGGCCAGCGCGTGGTCGGCCTGGACAACTTCCTGACCGGCTACCGCCATAATCTGGAACAGGTGCGCGACCAGGTCGGACCGGCCGCCTGGCGGCGCTTCGAGCTGATCGAAGGCGACATCCGCGACCAGGCCGCTTGCCGGCAAGCCTGCGAACGCGCCGACTTCGTCCTGCACCAGGCCGCGCTGGGCTCGGTCGCGCGCTCGATCAACGATCCTGTGCTCAGCAACGACGTCAACGTCGGCGGTTTTCTCAACGTGCTGGACGCGGCGCGGCTGGCCCGCGTCAAGCGCGTGGTGTACGCGGCGTCGAGCGCCACCTACGGCGATCATCCGGCGCTGCCGAAGCGGGAAGACCAGATCGGCAACGCCTTGTCGCCGTACGCGGTGACCAAGCACGTCAATGAACTGTATGCCTCCGTCTATGCGCGCTGCTACGGCGTGCGGACGATAGGCCTGCGCTATTTTAATGTGTTCGGGCCACGCCAGGACCCCTGCGGCGCCTACGCCGCCGTCATTCCTCTGTGGATCGCGGCGATGATAGAGCAACGGCCGTTGGTCATCAACGGCGATGGCGAAAGCAGCCGCGACTTTTGCTATGTCGCCAACGCGGTGCAGGCGAACCTGCTGGCGGCATTGACCGACAAGCCGGCGGCCGTCGATCAAGTCTACAACGTCGCGCTCAACGCGCGTACCAGTCTGAACGAGCTGTATCTGATACTGCACGGCTTGCTGGTGGAGCGCTACCCGCACCTGCGCGACTACCAGCCGACATACGGCGAATTTCGCGCCGGCGACGTGCGCCATTCGCAGGCGGATATATCGAAGGCGGCCAACCTGCTGGGTTACGTGCCCACGCACGACCTGCGGCGCGGCCTCGACCAGGCGCTGCGCTGGTACATCGCGCAACTGGAAACAGGTAGGGCGGATTAGGCGGGACGCCGTAATCGGCCATGCACGCGCCACCGACGGCATCAAACGGAAAAACGGATTGTTACGGCTGCAGGCCGGTCGTCGATGCCCCAAGCGCATCGCTGGCGAAACGTGCGGGCAAAAAAAACCGCCGCACCCGGAGGTGAGGCGGTTTGATGTCCGGATGAGGGAACCTAGATGCGGAGAGCTTAGCGCGGCGCGTAGTTGACGCTGGTCGCTTCCTTGATCACGCGGCCTGCGGTGCGCGCCGCGTTGGCGGCGCCGGCGCCACCCATGCCGTCGCCGGCTTCGTGCGCCATGCCGACCAGGCCGACCGCCGCCTGGGCATCGCCCGCGCTGGCCGCGCGTTCGAACAAGGCGATCGCCTCGCCGCGCTTGGCCGGGTTGGACAAATACCGCAACGCCAGCTCGCGCTGGGCCACCGCGGAGCCCTGGTCAGCCCATTCCTGTAAGCGTCGTTCCGCCGCCGGTTGGCCCTGCGGACCGATTTGCATCGCGGCGGCTTCAATCACGGTCGAGGCGGGTACGGTACCTTCCTGCGCCTGGCAGGCGATCAGCGCCCCGACCAGAACCAGAACCGACGATACCAACACACCCGACTTGTTGAATAAATCCATATTTTAGTTACCCTTGGTAATCGCCGTTTAAGACGCAATGCACCATTATACTTGCATTTCGGCAAATTGCCTATTACGCAATAATACGCAGAGGCGAATTTCGTGTGCGAGAGCTTACGACATCGTCAAAATCCATGTCGCACGTCCCGCGCAGCAACGCTGTGGTTCGCGTTCCTTTTGGATGGTGGCGATATTAACATGAACACTTTGGCGCTTCGGATTGCAAGTGGCGAATCAGGGTAACAATTGTAACCATTCGTTAACCCGGGAAAAAAACGCCCGAATCAAGCATACCAGTGTGCGCTGCAACATGACCGTTCGTTACGATTTTGACCAGGATTGGAAGCGGGATTGGAAGCGGGATTGGAAGATCAAGTGCGGTATCGCGCGATGACGGAACGTCATCGCGGAGAAGCAACCCGGGCTTATGCGCGGGTGGTTTTGCCGTCCAGCGGAGCGTTGTGCAGCAGCCAATCCGCAGCCTGGCGCAGGACCAGCTGGTATTCGGATTCCAGTTCGGCGAACAGATGAGGGATGTGCTCGGTCTGGCGCTCGGCCAGCGCCTGCTCCAGCTTGAGCGAGGACGCCACCAGACGCTTCGCACCCAGCGTGCCTATGGAACCGCGCAGACCATGGAAAATCTTGCCGGCATCGACCAGACGCTCCTCCCGGATCGCCGCGCCGGCCTGCTGGAAAGGGGCCATGCCGGGCGCGCAGGCATCGCGGACGATTTTGGAGACGATCGCCAGCGCCTTGTCGTCGTTGCCCATGTATTTGAGCAGGGTGGCGACGGAGAAGACATTCTCTTCGGGTCCCGACGGACTGGTTTCAGACATGCGGCGCTCCAAAACGACGTTGATTGCTAATAATACACTGACGCGCGATGTTGCCGTAAAGATTGTTCGAACTTACTTGAACTTACTGCGCTCAAACTTAACCGAGATCAATACACTATTGTTGACCGTTGTTGAATTGCTGCGCCAGGGTCTGCAGCGGCACCGTGGGCGCGACCGGCGCGATGCCGGCCGGCGGGGCGACACGAACCGGCTTGCCGCCCGTCTTCGCCGCGTGCAGCACGTTGCCGGTGGCTTCGGGCGCCGCGTTCCACAACGGCTTGTCGAGGCCCTCGAACACGCGCTTGAGCTGGTCGCCCCAGGTGTTGCGGATCATTTGGAAATACTGGTTGCGCTCGTCGATGGTGACGAAATGCGTGACCGCCAGCGCATCGGTCTCATAGACCAGCAAATCGAGCGGCAGGCCGACGGAGACGTTGGAGCGCAGCGTCGAATCCATCGAAATGAGCGCGCACTTGGCGGCATCGTCCAGGCTGGTGGCCGGCGTCACCACGCGGTCGATGATCGGCTTGCCGTACTTGGCCTCGCCGATCTGGAAATAGGTGTTCTCGTCGTGCGATTCGATGAAATTGCCGGCCGAGTAGATCTGGAACAGGCGGCAGCGCTCGCCCTTGATCTGTCCGCCGAAAATTATGCTGACGTTGAAGTCGATGCCGAACTCGGCCAACGACCTGGCGTCGCGCTCGTGCACCCGGCGCACGGCGTCGCCGAGGATGCGCGCGGCCTCGTACATGTCCGGCGCGTCCCACAAGCTGCTGCCGTCAGCCGTCTGTTCGGACACCAGTTGGCGGATCGATTGCGAAATCGACAAGTTCCCGGCGGTCATCATGACCATCACGCGGTCGCCGGGCACCTCGAACACGCTCATTTTGCGGAACGTGCCGACCTGGTCCACGCCGGCGTTGGTGCGCGAATCCGATAAAAACACCAGCCCGGCATCGAGGCGCATGCCCACACAATAAGTCATCGTCGTAAAGTATTGAATATAAGTACGACTATTTTACACGTGGGAATTACTTGGCCTCGATTTTTACATCGACCGCCATCGATTCATGGCCGCCGCCGCGCCGCACGCCCCGCACGGGCGCGGCCGCATCGTAGTCGCGTCCGATGGCCAGACGGCAATAAGCGTCGGTCATCAGGCGCGCGTGCGTGACGTCGATGCTGATCCAGCCCACGTAGTCCCTGTCCTCGGCCCAGGCGTCGACCCAGGCGTGGCTGGCCGCGTGCCCGGTGTCCCCGGGATCGATGTAGCCCGACACATAGCGCGCCGGGATGCCGTGCGCGTGGCAGCAGGCCAGGAACAGGTGGGCATGGTCCTGGCACACCCCCTGGCCCAGCGCCAGCGCGTCGCTGGCGGTGCTGGTGACGACCGTCGCACCGCTTTGATACCGGACCGCACCAAAGATGTGCTCGGCAAGCGAGAGCAGGTCCTTGCTCTGCGCCCGGCCGTCCGGCAGGCAGGACGCGGCCAGCTCCAGGATGCCGGGTGTGGCCTCGGTCAGGCGCGTCGGCACCGTGAAGATCAGCGGCGGCAGCGTGTCGCCGTTCGGCACCCGGCCCTTGAGCGGCGCGACGGTCTCGATCACCCCCGAGGCGACGATGGCCAAGCCCTGGTGCGGCGTGTCCATCGTCATCATGTGCGACAGGTTGCCGTACGCGTCGGTGTAGGCGTGGACATGTCCGGGCATGCCGATATGCCACGACGCCACATGCTGTTGCGGCTCCTTGCGCGGCGTCAGGTGCAACTGCTGGATGGTGTAGGCCAGCGGCGTGGTGTAGGTGTAGCGCGTTTCATGCCGGATATTCAGGAGCATTTGCCAGCCTCTCGCTCAAGCCGCCAGCGGCACCAGGAAATCGCGGCTGACGCGGTCGCCCAGTTGGTTGATGTCGGCCAGGAAACGGGTCAGCGTCTCGTGCAGGCCGGCCTCCAGGATGTCGTCGATATTGCTGAATTGCAGCGCCGCGCGCAGCCGGCCGGCCAGGCGCTCGGTATCGGCCGAGACGTCGTTGCGCACCTCGGCCAGGTTCTGCACCACCTCGTCCATACACGCCAGCAACGAGCGCGGCATGTCCCCGCGCAGCATCAGCAGCTCGGCGATGCGGGCCGGCGTGATGACGTCGCGGTACACCTTGCGATAGATCTCGAAGCCCGACACCGAGCGCAGCAGCGCGCCCCAGTAGTAGAAATCGTGCTGGCTCATCGCCTCGCTGCGGGTGGCCTCGGCGCCGCCGCCGTGGAACTTGACGTCCAGGATGCGCGCCGTGTTGTCGGCCCGCTCGAGGAAGGTGCCGAGACGGATGAAATGCACGGCCTCGTCGCGCAGCATGGTGCCCACGGTCACCCCGCGCGACAGATGCGAGCGGAACTTGACCCATTCGAAGAACTTGCTCGGATCGTCCTCCAGCAAATCGCTGTCGAGGCGCTTCTGCATGTCGAGCCAGGTCTGGTTCTGGATTTCCCACACCTCGGTGGTCAAGGTGCCGCGCACGGCGCGGGCGTTCTCGCGCGCCTCGGTCAGGCAGGCGACGATCGACGACGAGTTGTCCGGATCACGCACCATGAAATCGATGACCTCGCGCGCCTCCAGGGTCTTGTGCTTGGCGTCGTAGGCGGCTTGCAACTCGGAAATGCCGAGCATCGCCCGCCAGCCATGGGCGTTGTTCTCGTCGGACTGCGGCAGCATCGACGTCTGCACGTTGACGTCGAGCATGCGGGCGGTGTTTTCGGCGCGCTCGGTGTAGCGGGCCATCCAGAACAGGTGATCTGCGGTACGGCTTAACATGGTGTCTCCTTAGCGTTCCAGTATCCAGGTGTCCTTGGTGCCGCCGCCTTGCGACGAGTTCACCACCAACGAACCTTCTTGCAATGCCACCCGGGTCAGGCCGCCCGGCACCATCGAAATGGTCTTGCCCGACAGCACGAACGGACGCAGGTCGATGTGGCGCGGCGCGATGCCGTCCTCGACATAGGTAGGGCAGGCCGACAAGGCCAGCGTCGGTTGGGCGATGTAGCCGTCCGGCTTGGCCAGCAGGCGCTGGCGGAAGTCCTCGATCTGCGCCTTGGTCGACGCCGGCCCGACCAGCATGCCGTAGCCGCCGGCGCCGTGCACCTCCTTGACCACCAGTTGGCCCAGATTGGCCAGCGTATAGTCCAGATCCTCTTTTTTACGGCACTGGTAGGTCGGCACGTTGTTGAGCACCGGTTCCTCGGACAGGTAGAACTTGATCATGTCCGGCACGAAGGGATAAATGGACTTGTCGTCCGCCACGCCGGTGCCGATGGCGTTGGCCAGGGTCACGCGGCCGGCGCGGTACACCGACAGCAGGCCCGGCACGCCGAGCGACGAATCCGGACGGAACGCCAGCGGATCGAGGAAATCGTCGTCCAGGCGGCGGTAAATCACGTCGACGCGCTTCGGCCCGCGCGTGGTGCGCATGAACACGGTGTTATCGCTGACAAACAAATCCTTGCCCTCGACCAGCTCCACGCCCATTTGCTGGGCCAGGAAGGCGTGTTCGAAATAGGCCGAGTTGTACATGCCCGGCGTCATCACCACCACCGTCGGATCATTGATGCCCATCGGCGCGACCGAACGCAGGTTGTCGAGCAGCATGTCCGGGTAGTGGTCGACCGGGGCGATTTTGTTGCGCGCGAACAATTCCGGGAACAGCCGCATCATCATTTTGCGGTCTTCCAGCATATAAGAGACGCCGGAAGGCACGCGCAAATTGTCCTCCAACACGTAAAACTCGCCTTCGCCGGCGCGCACGATATCGACCCCGGCGATGTGGGCGTAGATGTCCGAGGCAACGTTGATGCCTTGCATCTCGGGCCGGTACTGGGCGTTCTTGTAGATCTGCTCGGCGGGAATGATGCCGGCCTTGATGATGTTCTGGTCGTGGTAGATGTCATGGATGAACATGTTCAGCGCCTTGACCCGTTGAACCAGGCCGGCTTCCATCTTTTTCCACTCGGCGGCGGGGATGATGCGGGGGATCGTATCGAAGGGGATCAGCCGCTCGGTGCCGGCGTCGTCGCCGTAGACTGCGAAGGTGATGCCGACGCGGCGGAAGGTCAAGTCGGCCTCGGCCCGCTTGCGCTCGATGGTTTCGGCCGACTGGCGCTGGAGCCAGCCGCAAAACTCGCGATAGTGTTCCCGTACCTCGGCGCTGGCATGGTGTGCCAGGCCGTCAGCGGTCATTTCGTTGAAAAATTTTGCCATGTCGAACGTTCCTCTGTGGGGTGCCTTTACCTTCTATCAAGAAGTGTGCCAGAGGAAATGCCCGATATTGGTGCGTTTACACTATTGGGATAACTATACTGTCGACGATAAGGATGCAAAACGCCAAGGCACGCTACGAAGCATACCTTGGCGCTGGGAATTGTGTTGGACAGAATGCAATCGTGCTGTCCCCTCAACAATTACAGATTGCCGCTGCCCGAGCCGGTGCTGCCGTAGCCCGAGCCGGTCTGGCTGCCGTAGCCAGGGTCGCTCTGCAGGCTGGAGCTGCCGGCGCCCATCACGCTGCCGCTGGCGGTGCGGCTGCCGAGGGCGCCTTGCTGGGTGCCGTAGAAATTGTGCAGCTGGGTGCTGAACTCGGCGCTGGCCATGTCGGGCCAGTTATCCTTGTCGAAGCCGGGCGCGTTCTTCAGGTGGTCTTTCGACACGTCCAGCAGGAAGCGCTTGTTGACGGTGTCCAGCTGCAGCGCCTCCCAAGGCACGGCGAACAGCTTGTCGCCCATGCCCAGCCAGCCGCCGAAGGACAGCACCGCGTAGGCCACCTTGCCTTGGCGCATGTCGAGCATGATTTCCTTGATATCGCCCAGGTCTTCTTCCTGGCGGTTGTAGACATCCTCGCCGATCAGCGTGTCTGCGCCCATCAGGCGGGGGCCGGGGCCGCTGTTGACGTCGAGGTCGTTATCGAGGTCGGTGTAAATGCCATAGGTGTCGCGGTCTAGGTAGCTCATGATGGTCTCCAATTGGTTGAACAAGTCCCGTCATATATGCCGCGGGAACGAGACTCATCATGCGTCCAGTACGACGGTAGAGGTATAGGTGCGCGTGCGGTGTCGATGTAGGACGGGGATGAGTTACTGGGGAACATAGCTAAACGAAACTCGCGTGCCAGGAAATCGCGTTGAACCGCAAGGGAAATATGTAGGGCGGATTGGCGGGCGAGGCCCGCCAATCCGCCCCGGGGGCCCTCCGAAGGAGGCGGCCTACCTGCCGGTCGGCCTTAAGGCGGAACGCCGTAATCGGCCAATGCGTGAGCCGCCGAAACGCATACATGGCCGATTACGCTGCGCTAATCCGCCCTACGCGGAACCGAGGCCGTTCAGCGCGAACGGCGGGGTTTCGCCGCGCAGCGCGCCCGCCAGCAGTTTGGCGGTGCCGCAGGCGAAGGTGAAGCCGAGCGCGCCGTGGCCGACGTTGAGCCACAGATTGTCGTAGCGGGTGGCGCCGACGATGGGCGCGCCGCCCGGCGTGGCCGGACGCAGGCCGGCCCACGCCTCGGCATTGTCGTAGTCGGCCGCGTCCGGCATGGCTTCCTTCGCCAGCCGCATCAGGCCCTGCACGCGGCGGCGTTCGATGGCCAGCCCGGCGCCGACCAGGTCGACCATCGCCGCCACCCGCAGGCGCCCGCCGATGCGCGCGTACAGCACCTTGCGCTCGAAGTCGGTCACGCTGATTTCCGGCGCGCGGTCGAGCGCGCGTATCGGCGCCGTCAGGCTGTAGCCCTTCAGCGGATACAAGGGCAGGTGGATGCCGGCGCGGCCCGCCAGGTCGCGGCTGTCGATGCCGGCCGCCAGCACATAATGGTCGCCGCCGATCCGGCCGGCGGAAGTGTCGAGCCCGGCCACCCGGCCGCCTTCGACCATCAAGGCGTGCACATCGGCGTGGGTGGCGCCGAGAAAATTCGGATGCGCGCGCAGGCGCAATTCCAGCGCCAGGCAAAACGCGTGGCAGTCGGCCACCGCCTCGCCGGGGTTGAAGATGCCGCCCGCCAGCGCGTCGTGCAGCGCCGCCAGCGCCGGTTCGCGCGCCACCGTGGCGGCAGGCGACAAGATCTCGGCATCGGCGGCGGCCAGCCCGGCGGCGCGCTCGAACGGCTCCCGGCTGCGATACACGATCAGCTTGCCGGCGTCGCGCCAGGCGAACTCCGACGGCGGCAGCGGCGGCGACAATTCGGCCATCGCATTGCGGCTCAGTTCGCCCAGTTGCAGCAAGGCGGCGGTGGTGCGGCGGTTGGTGTCGGCATTGCAGTTGCGCAGAAATTGCAGCAACCAGCGCCATTGGCGCGGGTCGGCCTCGGGGCGGAAACGCAGCGGCCCGTCGCGCTGGAACAGCCACCGCAGCGCCTTCAGCGGCACGCCGGCGTCGGCAAGCGGCGCGACGTAGCGATAGCTGAGCTGGCCGCCATTGCGGTAGCTGGCCATGCTGCCGACCTGCGCCTCGCGCTCGACCAGGCGCACCTGAAAGCCGGCCTCGGCCAGCCACCAGGCCGACGCCAGGCCGACCACGCCGCCGCCGATGACGACGATCTCGCTCATGGTTCCCTGTCTCCCGCTGACAACAACATTGTTCGAATGGCCGGCGGTATGTCGCACCGGATGCGGCACACAATAACGTGGCCCGCGCGCGCTTGCCAATGAAAACCGGCGCTGCCACCATAACTTTTAGGAATGCGCGTCCGGCAACGTTTCATGCCTCAAGCACGCGTTTGGCGATTACACTGGCAGCATCAAACCCATCGAGGCATGACGATGCTCAGAACCGAAATTCCCAGCCAGGAACATGCCGGCCTGGACCAATATCCGGTGCCCGACCTGGTCGAGACGCTGATCGCCGACCAGTTCAACGCCGTCGCGGCGGTCCGCCGCGCGAGCGCGCAGATCTGCGCCGTCGTCGAGGCGGCCGTGCCGCGCATCGCGGCGGGCGGACGCCTGATTTACGTGGGCGCGGGCACCTCGGGCCGGCTCGGCGTGCTGGACGGCGTCGAGCTGCACCCCACCTTTTCATGGCCGCACGAACGGGCGTTGTCGCTGCTGGCCGGCGGCAAGGGCGCCATGTTCCAGGCGGTCGAGGGCGCCGAGGACGACGCCGGCCAGGGCGCCGCCGACCTCGCGGCGCTGCGGCCCGGGCCGAGCGACGTGGTCCTGCTGCTGGCCGCCTCGGGCGCGACGCCGTACGTGCTGGGCGCGCTGGACGCCGCCCGCGCCAGCGAGGCGCTCACCGTCGGCATCGCCAACAATCCCGGCGCGCCGCTGGTGCTGCGGGCGGGGTTTGGCATCATCCTGGATACCGGGCCGGAGATCATTTCCGGCAGCACCCGCCTGAAGGCTGGCACTTCGCAGAAAATCGTGCTCAACACCATCTCCAGCGCCATCATGGTCCGGCTGCACAAGGTCTACGGCAACCTGATGGTCGACATGAAGCCGAGCAATTCCAAGCTGGTCCAGCGCGCCGTCGCGCTGACCATGCACGCCACCGGCGCCGACGAGGCCGCCGCCCGGGCGGCGCTGGAGCAATGCGGCTTCCACGTGAAAGTCGCCATCGTCGCGTTGCTCAAGCAACTATCGATACCGCAGGCGCAAGCCTTGCTCGACCGCAGCGCCGGCAGTGTGCGCGCCGCACTCCTGCTACAGTAGCGCGAGGATGCGTTATTGAAAGAGGGACCATGCGGTTACGGCACATAGAAGTATTCCACGCGATCATGCAAGTCGGCACCATCAGCGGCGCGGCGCAGGTGCTGCACATTTCCCAGCCGGCCGTCACCAAGGTGCTGCAGCATTGCGAGCTGCAACTGGGCATGCCCTTGTTCGAACGGGTGCGCGGCAAGCTGTATCCCAAGCCGGAGGCGCACCGCCTGTTCGCGGAAACGGAAAAGCTGCATCACGAACTGCAAGGCATCCGCCGCCTCGCCGCCAGCCTCAAAAGCCGCACGGTGGAAACCATCCGCCTGGTGGCGACGCCGACGATCGCCGTCAGCGTCCTGCCGCAAGCGATGAGCGAATGGCGCCGCGCCTTCGCCGACACCCGCTGCGAGCTGGCCACCCACCACACCAGCGAGATCGTCAATGCGCTGCGGCTCGGCGAGGCCGATCTCGGCCTATCGCTGCAGGACCCGCGCCATCCGGGCATCATCGCCGAGCCGATCGCGCAAGGGGTGATGACGGTGATCGCGCCGCCGGGCAGCTGGCCGGCGGCGGAAGAGGGCGAACCGCTGTCGGCTTCCGGCCTGAAGGGCGAGCTGATCGGCTACACCGACAACGATCCGCTGGGCGCGCAGGTGGAGGCCGCCTGCGAAGCGCAAGGCATCGCGCCATCCATTCACACGGTGGTGCAAACCTACCAGATCGCCCGCTCGCTGGTGGAGGCGGGCGGCGGCATGGCCGTGGTCGATCCGTTCACCGCCGCCTCGGGGCGCGGGCGCCTGCAAAGCCGCCCCTGGTCGCCGGCCATTCCCATCCCGCTCTATCTGTTGACGCCGGCCCACGCGCCGGTATCGCACGGCGCCCGCCGCCTGGCCGACAGCATCGCGACCGCTGCGAGGGCGCTGCTCGAATAGACTTTATTATTTACTCCGTGGCAAAAATGATACAAATGCCATTCCGGAAATCGTGCCCGGCTGGCATCCTCCTCCTGCGCCGCTCACTTTATGACTAAAAGTTATAACCTCAAAAGCTATTTTCATTGGATGGCGACAAAGTCGAGCGGCTAATCTGGGTTGGCGGGACAGCGCGGCGCAACGACGCCGCCGACCGCCAGACTCGATAGATCGCAGGCACATCAAAGGGAGAGGCCGTGAAGGTTAAGAAACTGGCGCACATGATTGCGCTGATAGGTGTTGTGGCCCCGGCATCGGGACCGGTGCTGGCGCAAAGCGGCGAGCCCAGCATGCAGCGGGTCGAAATTACCGGCAGCAGCATCAAGCGGGTGGCCAAGGAGGGCGCGTTGCCAGTGCAGGTGATCAACTACGACACCATCGAAAAGCAGGGCATCACCAGCACCGAACAGTTGATCCGCACCCTGTCGGCCAACGGCACCGGCGCCGACAATATGACTTCCGGTAATAACGTCTTCGGCGCCGACGCCGACCGCGTCAGCGGCGGCGCCTCGTACGCGTCGCTGCGCGGACTCGGCCCCAACAGCACCCTGGTGCTGCTCAACGGCCGCCGCATCGCCACCTATGGCGCCAGCGGCAAGTCGGTCGACCTGAACGCGATCCCGCTGGGCGCCATCGCCCGCGTCGAGATCCTCAAGGACGGCGCCTCGGCCATCTACGGCACCGACGCCATCGGCGGCGTCATCAACTTCATCCTGCACACCGATTATCGCGGCCTGGAGGCGTCCTACACCGGCAACTTCACCGAAGAGGGCGGCGGCGCCAAGCGCCGCCTGTCGCTGCTCGGCGGCACCGGCTCGCTGCAGACCGACGGTTATAACCTGATGGGCAGCGTCACCTACGACAACGACGAAAAGCTGAGCTCGCGCGAGCGCTCGTTCGCCAACGGCTTCCAGCCCGCGCGCGGCTTGTCGCCGGACACCACCGGCACGCCGTACGCCAATCAACTGAACGGCCCCGGCACCGCGCTCGGCGCCGGCTTCAAGATGCCCGGCGACAGCACCACCTATCTGCAGGCGAACCCGCTCAGCTTCCAGGGCAAGTGCGACTCGATTCCCGGCATGTCGCAATACCAGACGGCGCTGTGGAAGGACGTCACCGCCGCCACCCGCAGCACCTACTCGTGCGCCTACGATTACGGCGCCGACTACATCATCAGCTTCCCGGTCGAGCGCCTGAACGCCGTCTCGCGCGGCACCGTGCAGATCAGTCCGGACCACAAGGTGTTCGTCGAGGCCTTGTACGGCCACACCAAGGCCACCTCGGAGTTGACGCCGGTGCAGATCTCCGCCACCGTCGCCAACGGCGGCGTCTATCCGGTTGGCGGCGCCTATTACCAGGACCTGTCTCCGTACATTTCAACCTTCGACAAGACCAAGCCGATCTCGTACAAATGGCGCGCCAACGACTGGGGCTACCGCAAGCAGGAGAACGTCACCGACAACGCGCGCCTGCTGCTCGGCGCCGAAGGCGTCCTGCTGGGCAAGTGGGACTACCGTGCCGGCGTGTCGCACGGCGAGAGCAAGACCAAGACCCGCCTGCTGGACGGCTACGGCTACACCAGCAAGATCTACGCGGCGCTGGCCACCGGCCTCATCAATCCGTGGCTGACGCCGGGGCAAACGCAGACGCCCGAGGCGATCGCCCTGATCGACTCCACCCGCTATCGCGGCCCGCTGCAGCACGGCAAGACCAAACTGACCCAGATCGACGGCAACCTCTCCGGCGAAGTGATGCAACTACCGGCGGGCGCGCTGTCGATGGCGGTCGGCTTCGACCTGCGCCGCGAAGGCTATAGCTTCGCCCAGGATGTCGATGCCACGCAGATACTGCTGGCGCCCGGCAACGCGGCCTTGAACGAAGCCACGCGCGACATCAAAGCCTTCTACACCGAGCTGCTGGTGCCCGTCACCAAGGAGCTGGAGGTGCAACTGGCCTTGCGGCGCGACCACTACAGCGTGTTCGGCGACACCACCAATCCCAAGGTCTCGTTCCGCTACCAGCCCAACAGTTCGCTGTTGTTCCGCGGCTCGGCCAACAAGGGTTTCCTGGCGCCGAGCTTCACGCAGCTGTATTCCGGTAGCCTGCTGCAGGAACTGCCGAACGGCATCATCGACCCGATCGGCTGCCCGGCCAATCCCGGCAATCCGGCTTTCTGCGCCATTCCGCGCCTGGAGTATTTGACCGGCGGCAACACCAAGCTGAAGCCGGAGACCTCGAAGCAGGGCAGCCTTGGTGTCGTCTTCGAGCCGGTCAAGGGCTATTCGGCGTCGGTGGACTATTGGGCCATCAACACGCTCAACCGCATCCTGAACCGCACGCCGCAAGTGGTGCTGGCCAACGCGGCGGCGCTGTCCGAGAACATCTTCCGCAATCCGGACGGCACCATCGCCTACGTGCAAGCGGGCTGGATCAACGCCGCCGGCGCCAAGACGCGCGGCGCCGACCTGAGCCTGCGCGGCGAAGGCAAAGTCGGCGGCTACAACTGGAACTTCAGCCTCGACGGCACTTATACCAACAGCTTCAAGTTCGCCGAGTTCGAAGGCCAGGAGTACAAGGAGTACGTGGGCAACTTCTACACCCGCGACCTGTATCTGCGCTGGAAGCACAACGCCAGCATCAGCCTGGCCAAGGGCGACTGGAGCGCCATGCTGATCCAGAACTACAGCACCGGCTACAAGGACCAGTTGCCGAACGCGGGCAAGTCGGCGCCGCCGCCGGGATTCAATCCCAACGTCAAGGCCTATACCAAGTACGACTTGTCGGCCACTTACAGCGGCATCCGCAACACCACGATCACCGTGGGCATCCAGAACATCCTCGACACCGATCCGCCGTTCACGGCGCACAATGTCGACGAAGTGGTGGGCGCCGGCTGGGACCCGCGTGTCGCCGACCCGCGCGGCCGCTCGCTCAGCGTCTTGCTGAAGTATAAGTTCCTGTAATGTCCGGGGGATACAGCCGGCGGCGGTTGGGCAACCTGCTGGCCGCCGCCGCGCTGGCAACGGGCGCGACGGCGGTCGCCGCCGCGCCGTCGTCCAGGCGGAGGAAAACCATGCGTCTGATCAAACCCGCCCGGCTGCAGCCGGGCGATCTGGTCGGCATCATCGCGCCGGGCGGGCATACCAGCGAGGAGGCGCTGGCGAAGGCGGTCGGCAATATCGAGTCGCTGGGCTTGCGCGCGCGCGTCGGTAACAACATCCACTATGTCTATGGCAACTATGCGGGGACCGTCCAGCAGCGGCTGGACGATTTGCACGGCATGTTCCTCGATCCGCAGATCAAGGCGGTGTGGGCGATAAGGGGCGGTTCCGGCTGTATTTCGCTGCTCGAACACATCGACTACCGGCTGATACGCGCCCATCCGAAGGTGCTGATCGGCTATTCGGATATCACCTGTTTACATCTGGCGTTGCTCAGGCATGCGGGGTTGGTGACTTTTCATGGACCGGTGGCGTCGTCCACCTTTTCGGAGTACGCCGTCGCCCATCTGCGCAACGTGCTGATGACGCCGCACGACAATTACACGATCACGATGTCGCCGGAAAACGCGCTGGCGGGGGAGGAACATTCCAACTACAAGATCCGCACCATCCACGCTGGTATTGCGACCGGACGGTTGATCGGCGGCAATCTGTCGCTGTTCAGCGCGTTGACCGGCACGCCGTATGCGGCCGACTTCACGGACGCCATCCTGTATCTGGAAGAGGTCAACGAAGAGCCTTACCGTGTCGACCGCATGATGACGCAGTTGCAGCTCAGTCAAGGGTATAGGAACGCCGCCGCTGTGATGCTGGGGATTTTTGAAAATTGTGAAGGGATCGAGGGCGAAAGCGCGCTGTCGCTGGACGAGACGGTCGACCAGCACCTGTTGCCGCTGACGCGTCCGGCGGTTGCGGGGTATTCTTTCGGGCACATCCGGCATCAGTTCACGATGCCGGTTGGCGTACGCGCGCGGCTGGATACGGGGCAGCAGACGTTGACGTTGCTGGAGCCGGGGGTGGTTTAGGGGGGGGAGCCTGTAACGTCCTGCGGTCAGGCGCTGCGGGCGGCTCGTCGATGGCGGATTAGGCGGAACGCCGTAATCGGCCACGAGCCGCCAGCGACGTATGCCGGCACCAACCCAATGGTACACTGCCGCCTTTCCCGCAAGTCCCACGAAACCCGATGCACCCATCCCCAACCCCCGAATCCGCCCCGACCGAGCTGCGCGCCTACGCGCTGCATTGCCTGCAGGAAGCCGATCCGAGCAAAAAGGTCGCCGCAGTCGCCGCCATGGCGGCCGCGTCCGCCGCCGGCCTGTGCCCGCCGGACCCGGCCGCCATCCTGCAAGCCACCGCCGCCATTCCCGGCCGCCCGCAAAAGCCCGACCTGGTGCCTCCGCGCGAAGTGGGGCGCCGCGCGATGAACACGCTCGAAGGCCGCGCCATGCTGATCCACGCGCTGTCCCACATCGAATTCAATGCCATCAACCTGGCACTGGACGCGCTGTGGCGTTTCCCAAACTTGCCGCCGAGCTATTACACCGACTGGTTGCGCGTCGCCGACGAGGAAGCGTTGCATTTTTCGCTGCTGGTTGCGCATTTGGGTGCGCTAGGTCACACATACGGGGATTTCACCGCCCACGACAGTTTATGGGAGATGGTCGAGCGAACCACCGGCGACGTGCTGGCCCGCATGGCGCTGGTGCCGCGCACCCTGGAGGCGCGCGGCCTGGACGCCAATCCGCCGCTGCGCGCCAAGCTGGCCCAAGCCGGCGACATGCCGGCCGCGCACATCCTCGACATCATCCTGCGCGACGAGATCGGCCACGTGGAAATCGGCAACCGCTGGTACAGGTATTTATGCGACCGGAATGGCCTGGATCCGGGCGCCGCCTATGCCGAGCTGGCCCTGCGCTACCGCGCCCCGGCATTGCGCGGCCCATTCAATGTCGAAGCGCGCGTGCAGGCCGGTTTCACGATGGACGAGATCCGCGCGATGGGAGGTTGAACCCGGTCCGATTGCCTAAACCGACGGTTCCATTGCTTGATCCAACAGTGCGAATCAACCGCTCCGAATGCGCTTAATATTAATAAGACCGCCTCATCAAAAGAGGCCTTTACAACATTAGCCAACAGGACGTGAACATAATGGACGACCTAAGCCAAGTAAAAATTTCCCGGCGCGACGTGCTGATCGCGGGCGCCTTGTCGGCGACGGCGGCGGCCGTGCCGTCCGTTTCAAACGCCCAGGGCTCGGCGGGCGCGGCCACCGGCGCCGCCGGCGCGCCGCCGGTGCTGGCCAGGGTAACGCTCCAGGTCAACGGCGAGGTCCGCAAGCTCGAGCTCGACACCCGCACCACCTTGCTCGACGCCCTGCGCGAGAATCTGCACCTGACCGGGACCAAAAAAGGTTGCGACCACGGCCAATGCGGCGCCTGCACGGTGATCGTCGACGGCCGCCGCATCAATTCCTGTCTGACACTTGCCGTTATGCATGAGGGCGCCAAGGTCACCACCATCGAGGGGCTGGGCACGCCCGGCAAGCTGCATCCGATGCAGGCCGCCTTCGTCAAGCACGACGGCTACCAGTGCGGCTACTGTACGCCGGGGCAAATCTGTTCGGCAGTGTCCGCGATCGACGAGATCAAGCAGGGCATCCCAAGCCACGTCAGCCCCGATTTGACCGCGCGTCCGTTGCTCAACGCCACCGAATTGCGCGAACGCATGAGCGGCAATATCTGCCGCTGCGGCGCCTATTCCAACATTATCGATGCGATCAGCGAAGTCGCCGGGAGCGCCGCATGAGAGCCTTTACCTATCAGCGCGCGCAATCGGCGGCCGAAGCGGCGGCGCTCGCCGCGCGCACGCCCAACGCCAAGTTCATCGCCGGCGGCACCAATTTGCTGGACTTGATGAAGCTGGAGATCGAAACACCGGCCCACCTGATCGACGTCAACGGCGTCGGCCTCGACAAGATCGAAGGGACGCCGCAGGGCGGGCTGCGCATCGGCGCCATGGTGCGAAACACCGACCTGGCCGCCGACGAACGCATCCGCCGCGATTACGGCGTGCTGTCGCGCGCCTTGCTGGCCGGCGCCTCCGCGCAGCTGCGCAACAAGGCCACGACTTCCGGCAACTTGCTGCAGCGTACCCGTTGCCCGTACTTTTACGACACCAACCAGGCGTGCAACAAACGCACGCCGGGCAGCGGTTGCTCGGCCATCGCCGGACACAGCCGCAACCACGCCATCGTCGGCGTTAGCGACGAGTGCATCGCCACGCATCCGAGCGACATGGCCGTCGCCATGCAATTGCTGGACGCGGTCGTCGAGACCGTCCGTCCCGACGGCTCGACCCGCAGCATTCCGATGGCGGAGTTCCACCGCCTGCCGGGCAAGACGCCGCATATCGACACCACGCTGACGCCGGGCGAGATGATCACCGCCGTGACCTTGCCCAAGCCGCTGGGCGGCAAGCATTTTTACCGCAAGGTGCGCGACCGCTCGTCCTACGCCTTCGCGCTGATATCGGTGGCCGCCGTCGTCCTGCCGGACGGCACCGGCCGGGTCGCGTTGGGCGGCGTCGCCCACAAGCCCTGGCGCATGCCGGGCGCCGACGACAGCCTGCCGCGCGGCGGCAAGGCCGTGGCCGCCCAATTGCTGGCCGGCGCCAAGACCACCCACGAGAACGCCTTCAAGATCACCCTGGTTCAGCGCACGATAGAATCTGTGCTGGCGGAAGCGAAGAAAGCCTGACGCCATGAAATTCACCACTCCAGCCACCACCAATCCGATCGACCAGCTCAAGCTCGTCGGCAAGCCCCTGGACCGCATCGACGGCCCAATGAAGACCACCGGCACCGCGCCGTACGCCTATGAACAGCACGAGGCCGTACCCAACGCGGCATACGGCTACGTGGTTGGCGCCGCCATCGCCAAGGGACGCATCGTCTCGATGGACCTGGCCGCCGCCAAGCGCGCGCCCGGCGTCATCGCCATCGTCAACGCCGACAACGCAGGCAAGCTGGGCAAGGGCAAGATGAACACCGCTAAGCTGCTCGGCGGACCGGAAATCCAGCATTACCACCAGGCCGTCGCGCTGGTGGTCGCCGAGACGTTCGAACAGGCTCGCGCGGCCGCGCAACTGGTGCAGGTCAAGTACGCCGCCGCCAAGGGCGCCTACGACCTGGCCAAGGAAAAGGACAAGGGCGTGCAGCCCAAGGACAAGGACTCGGCCGATTCCAGGGTCGGCGACTTCGCCAGCGCCTTCGCCTCGGCGCCGGTGCGCATCGACGCCACCTACACCACGCCCGACCAGTCGCATGCGATGATGGAGCCGCACGCGTCCATCGCCAGGTGGGACGGCGACAAGGTCACCGTGTGGACCTCGAACCAGATGATCGCCTGGGGCCAGGGCGACGTCGCCAGGACGCTCGGCATTCCCAAGGAAAAAGTGCGGCTGGTGTCGCCGTACATCGGCGGCGGCTTCGGCGGCAAGCTGTTCGTGCGCTGCGAAGCCGTGCTGGCCGCGCTGGGCGCCAAGGCGGCCAGCCGGGCGGTCAAGGTCACGTTGCAGCGGCCGCTGATATTCAACAACACCACGCACCGGCCGGCGACGATCCAGCGCATCCGCATCGGCGCCAGCAGGGAAGGCAAGATCACCGCGATCGGGCACGAGAGCTGGTCGGGCGACCTGCCGGAAGGCCAACCGGAAACGGCGGTCAACCAGACCAAGCTGCTGTACGCCGGCGCCAACCGCATGACCAAGATGCGCCTGTCCGTGCTCGACCTGCCCGAAGGCAACGCCATGCGCGCGCCGGGCGAGGCGCCGGGCTTGATGGCACTGGAAATCGCCGTCGACGAGCTGGCGGAAAAGCTCAAAATGGACCCGGTGACGTTCCGCATCATCAACGACGTCACGCACGATCCGGCCCAGCGCGAGCGCAAGTTCTCGCAGCGGCGGCTGGTCGAATGCCTGCGCAGCGGCGCTGAGCGCTTCGGCTGGAGCGCGCGCAGCGTGGAGCCCGGCAAGGTGCGCGACGGCCGCTGGCTGGTCGGCATGGGCGTGGCAGCGGCATTCCGCAACAACATGGTGATGAAATCGGCCGCGCGCGTGCGCCTGGACGCCAAGGGCGTCGTCACGGTCGAGACCGACATGACCGATATCGGCACCGGCACCTACACCATCATCGCCCAGACCGCCGCCGAAATGATGGGTCTGCCCATCGACAAGGTGGTGGTCAAGCTGGGCGATTCCGACTTCCCGGTCTCGGCCGGTTCTGGCGGGCAGTGGGGCGCCAACAGTTCGACGGCTGGCGTGTATGCCGCCTGCGTCAAGTTGCGCGAGGCGATCGCGCAGAAAGCCGGCCTGAACGCCGCCGAAGCCGAATTCACCGGCGGCTCGGTGCGCGCCGGTGGCAAGTCTGTCACGTTGCAGCAGGCCGCGCAGGATGGCGAGATCGTTGCCGAAGACACCATGGAGTACGGCGACCTGGACAAGAAATACCAGCAATCGACGTTCGGCGCGCACTTCGTCGAGGTGGCCGTGGACGCCTATACCGGCGAAACGCGCATCCGCCGCATGCTGGCCGTGTGCGCTGCCGGGCGCATCCTCAATCCCAAATCGGCGCGCAGCCAGGTGATCGGCGCGATGACCATGGGCGCCGGCGCCGCGTTGATGGAGCACCTGGTGGTCGACAAGCGTGGCGGCTTCTTCGTCAACCACGATCTGGCGGGGTATGAAGTGCCGGTGCACGCCGACATTCCGCATCAGGAGGTGATTTTCCTGGACGAGACCGATCCGATCTCCTCGCCGATGAAGGCCAAGGGCGTGGGCGAGTTGGGCATTTGCGGCGTGGGCGCGGCCATCGCCAACGCGGTCTACAACGCCACCGGCGTGCGCGTGCGCGACTACCCGATCACGCTCGACAAGCTGATCGATAAGATGCCGCTGACCGCGTAAATAGTTCCATAAAGCAATGGTGCCGTAGCCCCCGCTATCGAACGGGGCTCCGGCATGGATTACAATGCATGCTTCTCAACACTGAAAGCAGCGCATGGAATGGCTATTCGACCCAAACATTTGGGTCGGTCTGTTTGCATTAATCGTTCTCGAAATCGTCCTTGGCGTCGATAATCTCATCTTTATCGCGATCCTCGCGGATAAACTGGCGCCGGAGCAGCGCGACAGGGCGAGGCTCGTCGGCCTGAGCCTGGCGATGCTGATGCGCCTGGGTTTGTTGAGCGTAATGTCCTGGCTGGTCACCCTGACCGAACCGCTGTTTTCGATTGCCGCGCTAAGCTTCTCCGGACGGGACTTGATCCTGCTGCTGGGCGGTTTCTTCCTGCTGTTCAAAGCCACCATCGAGCTGCATGAGCGGGTCGAAGGCAAAGTCCACGAGACGCAGGGCGGGTCCAGGGTCTACGCCGGTTTCGGCGCAGTCGTCGCCCAGATCATCGTGCTGGACGCCGTGTTTTCGCTCGACGCCGTCATCACGGCCGTCGGCATGGTCGACGAGCTTGGCGTGATGATGGCCGCCGTTATCATTTCCATGGGCGTGATGTTGCTTGCATCCAAGCCGTTGACCCGCTTCGTCAACGCCCATCCGACCGTCGTGGTCCTGTGCCTGAGTTTCCTGCTGATGATCGGCCTGAGCCTGATCGCCGAGGGCTTCGGCTTCCACATTCCCAAGGGCTACCTGTACGCCGCCATCGGCTTCTCGGTGGTGATCGAGGCGCTGAACCAGTTGGCGCGCCGTAATTTCGTCAGCCGCGAGTCGCGCGTGCCATTGCGCGACCGTACCGCCGACGCCGTGTTGCGCCTGCTGGGCAGCAAGAAGCGCGTCGCCGCAGGCGGCGAGGAAGAGGACACCACGACCACCGTGGCGCCGGAAGCGTTCGAACAAGAGGAGCGCAACATGGTCAGCGGCGTGCTCAGCTTATCCCAGCGCTCGGTGCGCTCGATCATGACGGTGCGTTCGAACATCTCGTGGATCGACCTGGACGCCGACACGGCCACGATCCAGGGCCAGATCCTCAAAACGCCGCACAGCTTCTTCCCGGTCAGCCGGGGGCACTTGGACAACATCATCGGTGTCGTCCGCGCCAAGGAACTGATGGCCAACCTGGCGCGCGGGGTCGAGATTCCGCCCGAGCATATCCGCGAGCCCATCATCATGCCCGAGGCCAGCGGCGTGCTGAAGGTGATGGAAACGTTGAAGCGTTCGCGCGGCCAGCTTGTGCTGATCGCCGATGAGTATGGCACCATCCAGGGCGTGGTGACGCCGATCGATATTCTGGAAGCGATCGCCGGCGAGTTCCCCGACGAGGACGAACAACCGGATGTGCAGGAGCAGGGGACGGGCTGCTGGCGCGTCGCCGGCACGGCCGACCTGCACTATCTGGAACAGGTGCTGGAGACGGACGAACTGATCAGCGAGAACGATGACTACACGTCGCTGGCGGGCTTCATGCTGGAACGCCTCGGCAACCTGCCCACGGTGGGCGAGGCGGTCGAGGTCGATGGTTTGCGGTTCGAGATCATAGAAGTGGTGGAGCGGCGCATCGCGGCCGTCATGGTGACGCGCGTGGAGCAGGCGGCGTCGGCCGACGAATAGTTTGTTGGGCCGTCGGCGGCGGATACATGGCCGATTACGGCGTTCCGCCTAATCCGCCCTACGTGTGCCCTGATTTATTCAAACGCAGTGTCCGCCGCCACGGAGATACGTCGATCACGCCGCGCGTCGCAAAATCGCATACATATTGTCACTCAACGGACTGCGATCCAGCATCGACATCCGTACCACATGCAAGCCGGCCAGCTCCGCCGTCGCTTTCAGCGTCTCCGGCGTGAAATAATTCACATGATCCGGCCACCGGAAACCGCACCAGCGCGGGCCGCGCAGGTAGCGGTTCAAACAATTATAGTTGGGTACCTTGACCAGGATCGAGCCGCCGGGCTTGAGCCGCTTGGCCGAGCGCTCGAGCACTGTCAGCGGATTGATGTCGTGCTCGAGGAAAGACGCCATGATGATCACGTCGAAATAGCCATCCTCGAAATGCTCCAGCCCATCCATCGCCGACGCGTGCACACACCGTCCGCCCGCCTTGCGCAGCTTGCCATCCGATATCCTCGACAGCTCTTGCGATATCTCTATCCCGTGCGGAACGCTTTTGCCGCGCAGCGCCGCCGGCAGCGACTTGAACAAGTCATCCAGCAGCGAGCCCCAGCCACAGCCAACGTCGAGCACGTTGATGCGGGCGCCGCGCGCGTCGCGTATCAGCCGCTGCACCAGCGTCAGGCTCTTGTTGCGCTTGAGGATGCGGCCGCGAAAGCGTTTTAGCGCGGTGCTGATCGCATAGCGCACGGGCTCGGCTTGCTTGCGTGCCTGCGTTTCCTTCTCGAACGTCACCTCATAGGCGAAATCCCGCGACAGCTCTTCGTAAGCGGGAGGATTGGCCAGGAAAACAATGCCGGTCTGCTTGCATTGCTTAAGCCGCCAAGGCCATGGCGCATAGGGCAGATCGATTTCGTCGCCGCCCTGCGCGCGCAGCGGAGAGATTCTGAGTCGTGCAGCGGTAGTCATAGGCTGATGTCCGGCTAGTCGGTTGCGGAAACTTGCCGATCAAGACTAGCATTGACATATTGCACAACGATGACCTGGCTCAATCGTGTTGCGGGGGTGTCGCGCCGTAGTAACGCGCCGCGCCTTCGGGGACGATATCGACGCGGTCCAGGATGAAGCCCGGGTCCATCGCGTACAAGCGCAGAAGATGCTTGCCCGGCGTAAACTGCTGCGGCGGCAGCGACCGGACCGCCGTGTTGCTGAGCACGTTGAGCTTCCACTCGTTGCTGCGGCCGTGGGTGCGGTAGTCGAGTATTGCCAGCGGTCCCTCATCGATGCGGTAACCCAGCCTGAGCTGGTTTTCCGATGTCAGCGGGTGGGTGGGGAGGGCGACGATGTCCACGCCAACCGGATCGGCGCAATCCGTGTGGAACTCGATCACCAGCGGCGCAACGTCCACCGCCCGGCGCCCGTCGATCGAGGGCAAGGCTAGCGACGAGCGCAGCACCGCGCCCATGCTGCCCAGTTCATCGATCTTTTGCCATTGCGGATGCGGCGTCGCGCTGGACGCGGCGATAGATACCGCGCGCGGGCGCGCTGTTGGCGCCGAAGTCGGCGGCGTGGTCGTCGCAGCCGCAGCGCCGCCGACAGATGCGGGCCAGGCCGGTTCCGCGAACACCGGCAGGCGGCGCGGCGCCATGTCCATCATGTGGCGCCACTTACCGTTGGCCAGGCCGTTGTATTCGACGGTGTCGGCGACGATGGACAGGTGCGCCGCCTTTGCCTCCGTCACATACTGTCCGGCGCGGGCGCCGGCGTTGTCCGGCAAACCCGCCAGTTCCAGTTTCAGAATGCGCGCGTTCAAGTTGGCGCTTGCGCGTACCGGATACAGCACCAGTTGGTAGAAGGCGTCGCGGCGGTCGGCGGGCATCGCTTGCGCCAGCGCCTCGGCCCGTGCGGTAATAGCCGCGTACTGGTCCAGACGCCGCCGCGCCTCGTCGCCGCCCGATTGCAGATACGCGGTCGGCCGGTTCGGCGTGGTCGGCTCGGTCTGGCCAAAGCCCATGAATTCCGGACGGCGCTCCCATGCCAGCGCGTAGTACTCCATCATGATGCCGGTGATCTGCCCCGCCTGTTCCGCACCGAACTGGCGTGTCATCCAGGCGCGCAAATGCTCGCTGGGTGCCTGCTCCAGCAAACCGTGGTCGAAAGCCAGATCGAGGAAGTACTGGCTCAGGTACTCCAGCGGCTTGATATCGCCGACATTCGCCACCCACAGCTTGCGCGCGCCGGTATGCCTGGCACGCTCCAGTTGCTCGCGCAGCAGCGCGGGATGGGTCGTGCCCAGCCACAAGTAGTCGTGTGGCCGGCCCCAGTACGACAAGTGGTAATAGAGACCGGCGCCGCCGGCGCGCCGCGCCTCGGCTTCGGTACCGAGCTGGCTGATATAGCCGTAATTATCGTCCGGCCAGATCAGGCTGATGTCGTCCGGCACCTTCAACCCGGCCTTGTAGATGTCGAGCACCTCCTTGTACAAGGTGAGCACCTGCGGAATCCGCTCCGGTGGACGCCCCTGCGCCGTGGACAGCAAGCCCCGCTGGACATCGATGACCTGTTCGACGCCGTCGCGTGCCTCCTGGATAGTCTTCGCGCCCTCCATCGCGCTGTCGTGCACGCCGCGCAAGCCGACCGACACCAGGGTCTCGAAGCCTTTTACTTGCTGAACCCGCTCGTCCCAATAGGCGATCATGCGGTCGCGGTTGGTGAAGAAGTTGAACGGTCCGTTCGTCTTCAGGTTCCACTCGCGCACGTTGTTGCGCATCATCGGCTCGGCGTGGGAGGTGCCGACCACGATGGCGTAGTCGCGCGCCATCTCCGGGTTGCCATCGATCTGATAGAAGGGCCTGGTCGAGTCGTGCATCGCCGGCCACAGCGTATTGGCCTTCAAGCGCCACATCAGCTCGTAGATTCGCGCATAGGTGGCGGGGCCGATATCGCCGGTTTTCGGGTCGTGGGTCTTGGCCGCCCAGGGCTGCAAGCCCCAGTCCTCGTCATTCAGGAACATGCCGCGGTACTGGACCGACGGCGCGCGCGCGAACACGGTGGCGTCGCCGACGGCCACGCGGGCCTGACGGCGCGGCGTCACGTCCGCCCACCATTCCCAGGCCGATACGCCCAGCTCGCGCGTCAGGTCCACCACGCCGTAGACCGTGCCCCGGACATCGGAACCGGCAATCAATACATAGCTCTGCTTTTTGGAGCGGACGACCAACCGTTTGTGCCGTTCCCACTCGCCGCGCAACGCCGCCAGATCCAGGCCGTCGCGCTTGGCGACCTGGCGCAGCAGCGGCGTATCGTAGGCGCCGATGATCACGCAGGTCTTCCCGCAATCCTGCAAGCGCGGCGAGATGCGTGGCGTCTGACCACTCAGCGCCCGCAGGTCGCGGCCGAGCAGTTGCGCCGCCAGCGCATAGGTCTTTTGATCTTCATGCACGATGGCGGCAACCGGACCGCCTTGTTCGTACAACGCCAGCTCGCCGGCGCCGGCATGCCCGGCGCCGGCGAGCCACGCCAGGCACGCCAGCGGTCCGGCGCGCTTCATCGCGTCGCGCCGGCCGGGGCCGAGACATCCACCGAACCCGGCATGATCTCCAGCGGCACGCCGCCGCGCACGGTGCGCAGGTTGACCAGCTTGACGGGCTCGAGCGCGTTGCCGGGTTTGCCGTCGGTCGTGACGGCCAGCGCGACGGTGTTGGCGCCGTTCGGGTTGAGGATGCCAGGCGGGATCACGAACGTGCGCTGCGGACCGATGTGGGCGATGAACTGCCCCATGTTCCAGCCGTTGACGAAGATCAGCGCGCGGTTCTCGCGCTCCGAGCGTGGCTTGGTGGTATCGCCGAACGCCAGGCCAAGCTGGATGTCGTGGCCCCTGGGCAGGTCCAGGTCGAACGACGTCCGCAGCCAGTAGGTTCCCGGCGCCGGCGGCGCGTCGCCGGTTTTGGCTTTGGTCCAGCCGGCGCCGGAGGTCTTGCCCTCCGTCGGCGGCAAGTACCAGCCCTGGCGTTCGCCGAAAAGCCCGCCATTGTTCATCGGACCGCGCACGACATCGACGATGTTCTCTCCGCCCCGGGTCCCCTGGATGCGCCATTCGATCGGCACGGCGTAGCGCTGACCGCCGCGCGATGTCAGCGAGGCGGAGATCAAGCCGCGCGCCTCGCGGTGATAGTCGTCGGCCATCAGGTTCCAGTTGTGCGAGTTGTTGCGCACCATGACGGCGATCACGTGCGGCCCCTTGGCCAGCTTGTCGCCGAGCGGGAACTTGACGCTGTCCGTGGTCTCGGGGAAGGAGCGGCCCACGTCCAGCTCGTGCTGGCCGATGAATTTACCGTCGACCCACACCTGTATCATGCCCGCGCCACCGGCGCCGTAGAACAGCTCCAGCTGATTGCTCCTGGCGTCGGCAAGTTCGACGCGGCCGCGATACCAGACGTCGCCGTGGTGGAAGCCATAGTCGCTCATCGACAAGGTCGGCTGGCCGCGCTCGGGCATGGTCCAGGTCTGCGCCGCCGAGGCGCGGTTGTCGGCCTTGAGCCAGGCCGAATCGTCGAACTTCGGCTGCGCCTCGGGGCTGTCCATGCGCCGCGTCCAGCCCAACGCGGCCAGGTCGGGCAGCTTCACCGCATCCGGGCCCTTGAGCGCGCTGGTGCGCAGGCTGCCGTCCGGCTGGGAGGTGAGCGAAAGGTTGTCGCCATTGAAGGTGACGGCCGAAACGGACGGCCCCCAGATCTGCATATCGCTGGCAGCTGTCGTATCGCCCGTCAACGCCAGCTTGCCCCCCGCCAGGCTGGCCGAGCGCACCATCGCCGGGCTAAGCTGAAGCACCTGGCCGGCCGGCGTTTTCTGCGTCCAGAAGGCGATGCTGTTCTTCTCGTCGGCCAGCAACAAAAGCAGCGGCGTGCGGCCGCCACCCGAGATGCGCACGCGCGCCAGGCCGTCGTGCACATATTCCAGCTTCAGGACGCCGTTCTCGTAGCGCGATGCCACCTTGCCTTCGACTACTTCCACCTTCGGCGCGCTGGCGTAGCGCAGCAGCGTCTCGCCCGGCTCGCCGGCGCGGCCGTGCAGCAGCGCGATATCGCGGTCGCCGTTGGCGAAGTGCGTCTGGATCTCCGATGTCGAGTAGACCAGGTGATGGCGCTCGAGCTTGTAGTCGGCCAGCAGCATCTTGGCGTCCTGGCCGTTCAGGCGCAGCGGCACCTTGTAGCTGCCATCGCTGGTGGTCAGGTCGAAGGTGAAGCTGTCGTTGGTCAGCAGGTCGGACGGGCTGTGGACCGCGAACAGGATATGCGTGTTGAGATCGGGGTTGATGTTGTGGTAGACCTTGACCTTGTCGGACGAGGTCTTGATCTCCGGTCCCTTGTCCATCTTCGCCAGCGCCTGCTCGGCCGCCTGGACCAGCATGCCTTGCTGCTTCAGGCCGTAAGCCTTGGCGCGCAAGCCACGATCCTCCGAGATCGGTGCGCCGTAGTCGTAGGAGGTGTACACCACCGGCCCGGCCAACCAGCCCCACGAGGTGCCGCCGAACGTCATATAGATGTTATGAATCGTGATGCGGTTGATCAGGTTGGTGCCGTAGAACACGCGTTGATACCCCGTGCCCTGGCGCTCGCCGGTGCAATTGTAGGTGCCGTTCGAGCCCCAGTAGTCGAACCAGCCGCCACCCAGTTCGGCGGCGAAGCCCGGCGTCCTGGGCGACGACAGCGCGCCGATCTTCGGCGAATTCTTGCCGTAGATGCCCCAGTCCGGCGCCTTGTTCGGGCCGGCGGGATCGGCGTGCACATTGCAGGTGCCGCCGGGATAGCCGTCGAACGCGTACATGTCGGTCGGGCCGGGATTGGCCCATGGCGCGCTCGAATCCTTGGGCGTCCAGTCCGGCAGCCGTCCGGCGGCGTTGTGGAAGAACGGCACGCTGATGCCGTCCGCGCGCGCCTTCTTCGCCAGGTGGTCCATATGGCGCACGTGTTTCGGCTCCACCTTGCCCAGCTCGTTCTCGAGCTGGTAGGCGATGACGTTGCCGCCGCCGGTGGTGATCTGGTGGCGCGCGATGATGGCGTTAATCTGCGTCATCCACTCGTCGACGGCGGTCAGGTAGACAGGATCGTCGGTGCGCGCCTCGGCGCGGTTGCGGAACATCCAGCCGGGATAGCCGCCGCCGGTCAGCTCCGCATTCACGTACGGGCCGGTGCGGGCGATCACGTACATTCCTTCCTGCTCGGCGATCTCCAGCGCGCGCTCGACGTTGCGCACATGGGAGAAATCGTAGACGCCGGGCGCCGTGGAGTGATAGCCCCAGTCGAAATAGAAGGCCACGCCGTTGAAGCCGAGCGCCTTCATCTTCTGTATGACGTCGCGCCACAGCGAGGGATTCGGCAGGCGGAACGGATGGATTTCGCCGGACCATACGACCACGCGTTTGCCGTCGATCAGCATCGAGTGTTCGTCCCAGCTGACCTTTTTGGGCTGGCCTTTCGGCTTGGTGGCCAGCGCCAGCGCCTTGCGGTCCTCGACCAGCACGGAGGCCTGGCCGATGACGCCGGACACGCCGCCTAATTGCTTGGCCGCGCTCCAGGTGCGCAAGCCGTCCTGGCTGTCGGAGTACCAGCGGCGGCCGGTAGCGGCGTCGCCGAAGTAAAGGCGCCATTGCCCGCCAGGCAGCTTGACCAGCGAATGGGCGCCGGTGGTGGCGCCCCATTTGGCCCAGTCGCCTTGCTTCTCGACGGTCCACGGACCTTGCAGCGACTTGGCGCCGGCCATCTCGATCAGGCCGGTGGCGCCATTACGGGCGAGGGCGGTGTAGCCGCCGTCGGTGACGGCGACGATGGTGTCGACGTAGTTGTCCGGCAAACCTTGTAAAGGCTGTGGCGCCGACCACGTGCTGAAATCAGCGTTCGGCGTCAACACATGGCTGCCGCCGGCGCCGCGCGAGACGATGGCCTTCAACGATCCGTCCTTGTCGCGCAGCCATTCCGGCGCGACTGCCGAGGCGTTGCCCGGCAGTGCCAGCGGCACGTTGCGGACGAACTGCCAGTTCTTCAAGTCCTTGGAGCGGGTGAGCCCGAGTTCGGCGCTGTCCGCGCCGGTGGCGTATAGCACGTAATAATAACCGTCACTGTGGCGCGCAATCGCCGGGTCGCGCACGAGCTTGTTCGGAGGCCGGTACGCATCGGAAGCGAGCGACGTGAAGGTGACGCCGTCGGTGGACGAGAACAGGCTGAGCCAATTGTCCGACGAGCTATTGATACTGGCCATCAAGAACGCCGAGGCGTCCGCCGCACCGCCGCGCGCCTGGCTGGTTTGCCGGTCCGCGTCGGAGGCCTGCGGAATGCCCAGTTCCTGGGCGGCGCAACCCAGCGCCAGGGTCGCGCCGCCGATGCCGGCGATGGTCTTGTGAGCGATGCGTGTGAAGTTCAGCATGGACCTATTTCAGTGAGGTAAGAACCACACATCATAAGTCCTTATGCAGGCGTAGCAACGTGCCCATCAATCAACAAGTTGAGCGATTCATACGGCGCCGCAGCGCTTTTTCCGCCTCGACCACGATCAGCATCGCCACGCCAACGCCCACGATGGCCACACCGTCCAGCCAGGCCACCGGACGCGTGTCGAAAATCGCCTGCATGAACGGCAGGTAGGTAAAGGCGCACTGCGCCAGCACGGTGAGCGCCACGCCGCCGATCACGGCCGGCGTGCCGAGCACGCCCCGCCAGGTCAGCGAGGTGCTGTGCACATAGCGCACGCTGAACAGATAAAACACTTCGAGCACGACCAGCGTGTTGACGACGACGGTGCGCGCCATCTCCGTGCCCAGGCCGCGGCTCTCCACCCAGGAGTACATGCCGAAGGCGGCGGCGACAAACAGGGCCGACACGAACAGGATGCGCCAGAGCAGGTCGAGCGTCAGTATGGCCTGGCGCGCGGCGCGTGGCGGGCGGCGCATCGTGTCCGGCTCGGTCGGCTCGAAGGCCAGCGACAGCCCCAGGGCCACCGCCGTGACCATGTTGATCCAGAGGATCTGTATCGGCGTGATCGGCAACGCCAGCCCGAGCGCGATCGCGGCGATGATGGTCAGCGCCTCGCCGCTATGGGTAGGCAGCGTCCAGGCGATCACCTTCATCAGGTTGTCGTAGACGGTGCGGCCCTCGCGCACGGCGGCGACGATGGAGGCGAAGTTGTCGTCCAGCAGCACCATTCCGGCCGCCTCCTTGGCCGCCTCGGTGCCTTTGTTGCCCATTGCCACGCCGATGTCGGCGCGTTTGAGCGCCGGCGCGTCGTTGACGCCGTCGCCGGTCATCGCCACCACGGCGCCGCCGGCCTGCAGCGCCTGGACCAGACGCAGCTTGTGGAGCGGGGTGGTGCGGGCGAAGACATCGGCTTCGCGCGCCACCACACCCAAGCGTTCGTCGTCGAGGGCGTCCAGCGCGGCGCCGGCCAGGGTCTTCGGTGCATCCGCGATGCCGAGCTGGCGCGCGATCTCCGTGGCGGTCACGGCGTGGTCGCCGGTGATCATGACGATACGGATGCCGGCGGCGCGGCAGCTCGCCACGGCGGCGGTCGCCTCCTCGCGCGGCGGATCGATCAGTCCGGCCAGTCCGATGAATGTCAGCTGGTCGATGTCGTCGAAGCTCAGGTCGTGCTGCTCCGGCCGGCCCGGCTTGACGGCGAAGGCCAGAACGCGCTGGCCCTGCGCGGCCAGGCCGTCCACCCGCGCCTGCCAATGCGCGGCCCGCAGCGCGCGCTCGCCATCGGCGCAGCGCTCGCGCGAGCACAGGGCGAGGATGTGCTCCGGCGCGCCCTTGACGAAGAGCGCGCTCCCGTCCTCGTGGCTGTGGTGCAAAGTGGCCATGAAGCGGTGCGCGGCGTCGAACGGGATCTCGTCGGTGCGCGGAAATTGTTTGCGCGCCAGCGCCGGGTCGAAGCCGGCCTTCATCGCCAGCGCCACCAGCGCGCCCTCCATCGGATCGCCGTCGACCCGCCATCCTTGCCCGCCCGGCTGCAAGGCGGCGTCGTTGCAGAGCAGGGCCGCGCGCGCCAACTCCATCACATCCGGCCGCGCCGCCGGATCGACCGCCCGGCCGCCGGCGCACCAGTCGCCCGCCGGATCGTACCCGGCGCCGGTGGCCTCGTAGGTGTCGATCCCGGTCTCCACGGCGCGCACCGTCATTTCATTGCGGGTCAGCGTGCCGGTCTTGTCGGTGCAAATGACGGATACGGCGCCCAAGGTCTCCACCGCCGGCAGGCGGCGAATGATGGCGTTGCGCGCCGCCATGCGCTGGACGCCGATCGCCAGCGAAATACTCATAATGGCCGGCAAGCCCTCGGGAATCGCCGCCACCGCCAGCCCGACGACCGCCATCAGCGCGTCGGCGGCGGGGTAGGCGCGCACGTAGCGCGCGAACAAAAAGGTCAGCGCCGACACCGCCAGTATCACCAGCGTCAACTGTCTGGCGAAGCCGGCCATCTGGCGTACCAGCGGCGTTTGCAGCGTGTCGATCTGGCCGACCAGCGCACTGATCCCACCCAGCGCGGTGCGCGCGCCGGTGGCCGTGACAACGCCAACGCCCTGGCCGGCGGCGACCAGGGTGCCCGACAGCGCCATCGATGCGCGCTCGGCCAGCGCGGCGTCGTCCGCGACGGCCGGCGTGTCCTTCTCGACGGCGGCCGACTCGCCGGTCAGGATCGCCTCATCGATCTTGAGGTTGCTGGCGCGGATCAGGCGCAGGTCGGCCGGGACGCGGTCTCCCGCCTCCAGCAACACCACGTCGCCGGGCACCAGTTGATCGGCGGCTATCGTTTCGCGGCGTCCCGCGCGCCGCACCGACGCGCGCGTCGCGCTCATGCCGCGGATGGCCTCAAGCGCCGCCTCGGCGCGGCCCTCCTGGAAGAAGCCGATGGCGGCGTTGAGCCCGACCACCGCCAGGATCACCGCCGCGTCGACCACGTGGCCCAGCGAGACGGACAGCAACGCGGAAGCGATCAAGACATAGATGAGCAAGTTGTGAAATTGCAGCAGCAAGCGCTTGATGGCGCTTTGCCGGGGCGCCGCCGGCAGGGTGTTGGGTCCGAATTCCGACAGGCGGCGCCCGGCCTCGTCCGGCGGCAGGCCATCATGGCCCGAAGCCAGGCGCGCGATTGCGTCGTCGGCGGCAAGGGCGTGCCAATGGGTGTCGCCCAAAGCGGCGGACGGCGATGCGCCATGCACGCCACTATCGGGACGACCCCGCGATATCGACGGCATTGTCATCGTTTGCTCCAAAAGGGGTTTCGGCGGGGCGACGAATGTTGCTGATCATTCATTCGTCGCAAGCCATCCTATAGTACCTTGTGGCGCGAAAACTTTGAGCTATGTCAATTTTTAGCCGCAAATCCCCGCGCTGGCGCCGCTTGTGCGGTCAAAGCGACTTCAGGAACGCCAGCACCGCCTCGCGGTCCGCCTTCGACAAGCCCTCGAAGCGCTGGCGCGAGCGGTCCGCTTCGCCGCCGTGCCACAGGATGGCCTCGGTCAGCGTGCGGGCGCGGCCGTCGTGCAGGTAGCCGGCCCTGGCGCCGCCGCCCATCACCTTGTCCGTGTAGCCGATGCCCCACAGCGGGGCGGTGCGCCACATCGCGCCCTTGGCCTGGCCCTCGACGAACTTGTCGGCCAGGCCCGCGCCCATGTCGTGCAGCAGCAGGTCGGTGTAGGGACGGATGGTCTGGTTGCGCAGCTCGGCGAACAGGTGGCCTGGACCGGTCTTGATCTCGGCCGTATGGCAGGCGACGCAGCGCATGCCCTGGAACAGCTTGGCGCCGGCCGCGACCTGCTGCGGGTCGACGCGGTGCTCGTCGAGCGGCGCCACGCCTTTCGGGAAGCCGCTGGCCACGCTGCGCTGCGCCGGCACCGCCACCAGCGC
This sequence comes from uncultured Duganella sp., assembly GCA_963511605.1. Taxonomy (GTDB): domain Bacteria; phylum Pseudomonadota; class Gammaproteobacteria; order Burkholderiales; family Burkholderiaceae_D; genus Rugamonas. The sequence goes on from CAUPJZ010000008.1 coordinate 248,783, forward strand.
CAGATAGTTGGAGATCGATTGCAGGTCGGCCTCCGAAATGCCCGCCTGGGACGCGCCGGCGCGGCAGGCGAGCGGACCGTTGACGCAGTCGCGGCTGCGGTAGACCGGCGAGGTCACCGCCATGTCGAGCAGCAGCGCTTCGGCCGACTGCTGGCGCAAGGTCGCCTTCGCCGCCTTCCAGCCGAAGCGGCCCACCCGCACCGCGCCGCTTTCGGGATCGTAGACGTAGTTGGCCACGCCCTTGACGCCGTCGGCGTCCGGCGCCGTGCGGGCCAGCGCCAGGATGCTCGCCTCCGGTATCGCCTCCAGCAAGCCGGCGCCTATCATGGGCTGGGCCGCGCGCAGCGAGAAGATATCCGGCGTCGTACCCTCGAACGCCAGGGTCGGCTTGCGCAGTTCGACCGCCGTGCCGTCGGCCAACTTGACCGACCGCGTTTCGAAGCCCGCCACCCGCACGCCGTTGCCCCAGTTCTGCGGCTTGCCCGCCGGCGACATCGCGTTCATCTGCACGGCCGTGCCGTATTGGGGATGCGGCAGTTGCTGGCCGCTGGCGTTGGCGGTGGCAACCCGGATCGACATGTTGTCGAGCCGCTGGTTGAGCGCCGCCGGCGCCGGACTGCGGCCGTTGTTGACGTGGCAGGCGATACAGGCCGACTGGTTGAACCGCGAACCCTGCAGCCCCACCGCCTGCGCGTAGCGGTCGTTGCCCGGCTCGTTGTGGTCGCCGGTGGTGAAGTTGGTGTGCACCAGGCGCCGGCCCTCGACGAAGCGCTGCATGTTCTGCATGCCGATATGGTTGTGCGGCTGCTGGAACATGAACAAGCCGTTGTCCGAGTAATTGTACGAGACCGAACCGGCGCCGCCCGACAGCGTCTCCTCCGGCAACGGGATCGTGTTCAGGCGCGGCTGCACGCCGTACCAGGGCTTGAGCCCGGCGCCGACGACATACGCCCACTCGTACGAGTAGTAGCGCACGCCGCCGTTGTCGCCCTTGGCGGCCAGCGCGTCGACGGTGGTGAACATCGACGGCGATACTTCGATGACATCGCCCACCGCCAGCGGCCGGCCCCGCACGGTGGTGCCGTTGGGGAAGCCGTCGGCGCCGAGTCCGGCGTGTCCCGGATAGTTGTCGACCCGGATCGTGCAGCCGTTGTTGATGCCGTTGGCGTTCGTCAGCTTGCCGTTGAGCGGATAGGCCACCGGCTTGCAGATGGCGACATTGTCGTCCACCAACTGGCCCGGCGCCATCCAGCCGTAGCCGGTCACGCCGGGACGGTCGAAGCCGCGGAAGAAGGCCACGCCGCCTTTCAGGAAGTCGACCGTGGTGTATTGGTTCACGGTCAGGGTAGGCTTGGTGACGCCGGCCACGCGGCTGTTGTCGATGATCTCCACGCCCCAGGTGCGGTTCTTGAAGTATTGCGGCACGAAGGTCAGGTAGTTGCCGGGCCCCTTGTCGCGCGGCAGGCCGGTGGCGGCGTCGACCGTTTCGTTGGGGCCGTAGCCGATCTCGTTCCAGTCCTCGCCGCGTTCGCGGCCGTGGCGGGCCAGGCCGCGCGCGCCGAAGCGGGTGACCAGGGTGCCGTCGGCCAGGGTGAATTGCAGCGTCTCGAGCGGCTGGTCGGCCGCGGGCAGGGGAGCCCAGCCGGCGCCGCTGGCGGGGAAGTTCAGCGCCGACGTCGCCACGCCGGCCAGCGTGTTGTCGCTGCCCGGCGTCTTGAATTCCACCTCGTACAGCGAGTAGCCGTACTGGCTGGCGCGGGCCACGCCCTGCAGGCGCACGTAGCGCGCGTCGATGCCGAGATTGAAGAACTCCTCGGTGCCGCCCTGGCCGTTGGCGACGGCGCGCCGCAAGCTCCAGTTCTGGCCGTCGTCCGAGACCAGCAGGTTGTATTGCTTGCCGTAGGAGTTCTCCCAAAGCAGCTTCATGTAGCCGATCGGCGTCCTGGCGCCGAAGTCGAACTGTAGCCAGGCGCCATCCTCGAACGCGCTGGCCCAGCGTGTGCTGGTCTTGCCGTCGATCGCCATGGCGGCCGACAGGCCGGAATTCTCCAGCCGGGAGGAACTGACGGCGGCGGGCTTGATCGCCACGCCGGGCTGGGTGGGATCGGCCGGCGGCGGCGCCGGCGCCGGATCCGTCGGCGCCGTTACCGGCGTGCCCGAGAAAGCCTGCACCTCGATAATCGAATAGCCGTATTGCGTGGAGCGTTTAATGCCCTTGATGCGCAGATAGCGGCCCTGGCCGTTCAGTCCCGTCAAATCCTCGGTGCCGCCCGCGCTGTTGTCGACGCTCTTGATGGTGGTCCAAGTCGCGTTGTCGTCGGACACTTGCAGCAGATAATCGGTCGCGTGGGCGTTCTCCCATTCGATGCGCACGCGGGTGATGAGCTCGGCCTTGCCGAAGTCCAGGGTCAGATGCTGGTCGTCGGCGAAGCCGCTGCCCCAGCGGGTGCCGCCGTTGCGATCGATGGCGGCGGCGGCGGACAGGTCGCCGCGTTCGGCGGAGCTGGCGGTGGCGCCGACGGGCGTCAGCGCCACTTCCGCCGAGACCGCCGCGCCCTGTATTCTCATGGCGCTCGCGGTGCGCGGGGCGGACTGAGCGGTTTCTTCGCCGCCGCCTCCGCAAGCTGCCAGCAAGGCGATCAAGGCCAGGGGCAAGCCCTGGATGGGGAGCCTGCGCAAACGTCGCAGGTTGAGTTGGTGGCGACGCGGCGAGCGGTTCATTCCATTCCCTTTTGTATGGTTGGCCATGGAGGCGTTTGATTGAGTGGAAAGGTTTCCACAGGCGATGGCTAAAGGCCCGTTCGGGGTAGGGATGCGGGCCCCGTTCCGGCGCGCCGGATGACGGCACGGCAGAACTTCTTAGTTACAAAAAAATTTCTATTGAGCAACGTTGCCGAAGATATCTTGTGTTGACCCGCGTGTCAAGACGGGTCACCAAAATGTCGTCTAAGCCGGCAAGCAACAAGCGGTGTCGCCTGACGCCACCGCCGGGGGCTCATTTCTTGAGCAGGGCGTCGAACGCCATGCGCGAGCGCGCCAGTTCCCAGTCCAGGCTGCTGAAGGTCTGTTTCTGGCTGGCCGCAGTGACTTCCGGTTGCGCCGCGGCCGTTGTCGGTTCGTAGGTCTGGCCGGGATTGGTTACGGCCCTGTCCGGGGCGAACGCTTCGGGATGCTCCCGTTTCAATACGGCCTGTATCTCCGCCATGCGCGCCTTGAATGGCGCAATCCTCGGGTCGTCGGCGCCAACGATAAGACCCGGCTTGGTCTTCGCTAGCTCGGCAATGGAAACAACCTCGCCTTGAACTCGAAACGAATGCGTGGAATCGATGCGGGACATAATGGCGGCTCCGTAAGTGGTATCGCGGTTGTGGTGCGGTGGGTGCTGCTGAAAATAGCCGGGGGAGGGCACCGAATGTTACGCCCGTTCCGGCGCTGCTGACTTAATTTCAATCAATTGAAACGGTGGAATATCCGGTGCACATTCACGCCGATGCCTCGCAGATGAAGGAGGCATGCTCATATTGCCATTGAGAACTAAATCCAGTCAACGGGATTTTATGGGCCGGCCGGTGGCGGCACGACCTGGATCAAAGACGCGGCCGCCGTTTGCGCTAGTGTCGAACCTTGTGGCTATCATAAAGGGAGTAACATTATGGACGCGCAACTCAACAGCGGCTTCCAGGCCCGGGTCAATCTGATGCGGCTGCTGGCGGCGGGGATGGCCGTCATCTATCACGTGCGCTTCCTGCTGTTCGCCGGCTATCCGGAGGTCTCGGAAAAAAGTTTGCCGCTGACATTGTTCTATTTCGTCACCAGCCTGGGCCACGAGGCGTTCGTCATGTACATGGTCATCAGCGGGCTTGCCCTTGGCGGATTGTCGATCCACCGCTGGCGCCACGGCGTCGACCCCGAGGCCGATCTGCTGCGCCGTTCGACGTGGTTTTATTGTCTGCTGACACCGGCGCTCTTGCTGGGCGGCGCGTTGGACTTCATCGGCACCCGCGCGCTGGCCCGTCCCGAGGTGTACGCCCACTTCACGATGTTCTCGCCCAGCCTGGACCTGCAGGCCTTCGCCGGCAACATGCTGATGCTCCAGCGCTTCGTGGTTCCCGGACTGGGCAGCAACACGATGCTCTATTTGCTGGCGTATGAATGCTGGGCCTACCTCGCGCTGGCCGCGCTGTTCGTGCTCGGCAAGCGCAGCCGGGCGCTGGGCTGGTGCGGCGCCATCGCGGTCGCCTGCGCCGGCAGCGTGCTGGCGCCCGAGTTCCTCGGTTACCTGCTGTTGTGGATCATGGGGACCGGGGTCGGCTGGCTCGGCCGCAACACCAGGGTGCGCGTCCAGCGCCGCTACGGCCTGCCGGTCTTCGTCATCGGCCTGCTGGTGTCGCGCTGGGGTGGCGCGCACGTCGAGCAAGTGCCGGACGCGCTGATTCCGGCCGCCCGGATGGCGCTGGACTTGCTGTTCGGCGCCAGCTTTGCGTTGCTGACCGTCTCCTGGTTGACGGCGGGCGCCAGGCAGGCGCCGATCCTGTGGCTGCGCTGGACCGCGTGGCGGCTCAACCGCTGGTTCAGCGGCGCCAGTTTCGTGCTGTTCACGACGCATTTTCCGTTCATGATGTTCGTCGTCGCGGTCGCCTCGGCGGAGTTTCACGTGCCGATAGGCGGCCAGCCCGGCGCGTTCGCGTTTGCGCTGTTCGGCGCGACGGTCGTGGCGATCTGTCTTTACGCCTATGCGTTTTCGGCCGTGGCGTCGCGTCTGGCAAGGAAGGTGACGCGAATAATGCGCGCCCGGAGGCTGGCCAAAGTGGCCTCGCCAATCTAACCCCCGGCCGCGCCGCCGCCCGCGGCGACACTAGCGCGTCGCGCAGAACCCGAAGGACTGCGTGCCGCCCGGCTGCACGATGGCGTTGTGGCTTTGCCCCGTCGCCGTCAGCGTCGTGCCGGCCTGGTTCCACACGGCGCCCCACAGGTTGTTGATCGTGCCCGCCACCGTCAGCTGGACGTTCCACTGAACTGACTGGGCGCCGGCATTGCTCACCGTGACGTCCGCGCAGTAACCGGCGCCCCAGTCCGAGTTGGTCTTCAAGGCCGCGCTCACGGCGCCCGGCGGCGTGGTGGGTGGATTGGTCGGGGGATTGGTCGGCGGCGTGGTGGTGCTGCCGTCCCACAGCCGCTGCAACAACGCCAGCTTGTCCGGCCAGACGGTCTTCCAGTCGTCCTGCAGGATGCCGCCGGTGTCGCCGCTGTTGGGATTCCACGACCAGTAGAACAGGCCCGTCATGCCGCGCGGCTTCAGGTAGTCGACCAGCGCGTCCTGCCAGATCTTGTCCTTGGGACTGCCGCCGTGGCCGTACTTGCCGCCCGCTTCGCCCAGCACCACCGGATAGTCGTTGGCGAACTGGCCGAAATGGGTGTCCCAGATGGCCGGCATATTGGCCGGGAAGTTGGGCGCGTCGAAGTACGACTGGTTGAACACGTCGGGGCCGTACACGTGCGGCGACAGCACCAGCTTGTTGCGCGGGATGTCGAGCGCCTTGCATTTTAAAGGCTCCAGATTGCCGCCCCAGAATATGCCCTGGTTGCCCGAGCACACCGGATTGGTGGCGATGCCTTCGACGAAGATCAGCAGCTTCGCATTGACCGCCAGGATGCGCCGGGCGGCGCGCTCGGCGGCCAGGTTCCAGTCGGTCGATACGTTGCCCGTGCCCCAGGTGGCGGCGCCGTGCGGCTCGTTCTTGAGATCGAGCCCGACCAGGTTGCGCAGGCCGGAATACTTCTGCGCCAGATACTCCAGATCGTCCAGCCACTGCGCCTCGCTGTACGCCGGCGTGTACCACAGCGCCGAGATGGCCTGGCAGTCGGGCCGGTGGTGGTCGAGCAGGATGTAGATGCCGCGCCGGTCCAGTTCGGTCAGGAAGACGTCCAGCCACTGGCGCGATTTCAGCCCCACCAGGTCGGGATTCAGGTTGGCGTTGATGACGCCGCCGGGAGGCGAGCCCTCGCCACGGAAGGTGGCGGGGCATACCGGCACGCGCACCGCATTGAACCCGCTGGCCTGGATTTGGTCGATCATCTGTTTCCAGTTGCGCGCCCACAGGCCGTGCACCGTGCCGTCCGGCGTCTCGAAGCCGAACCAGTTCACGCCCCGCAGCGGGACGGGCTTGCCGGCGTCGTCGAGGATCTGCGTGCCGGACACGGTGTAGGCCTGCGCCGGCGCGGTCGCCGCCACGCCGAATGCAAAGGCCAGCGCCGCCGCCAGCGTCGTCGCGCTGGTGGATATGTTCAGTGTTTTCATGATGTTCTTTCTATATCTAGGTGGTTGGAGTCATAGTCCGGCGGGCAAATCCGGATAGGCCAGCGCCGCCAGCGCGCCCGCGCCGGGAAAGGCCGCGCTCAGGTCGTTGTAGCCGGCCGCCGCGTGGCGGTAGCGCTCCCGCGTGGCCGCCAGGGCCGCCTCGTCGCGCAGCAGTTCGCTGCGCAAGCCCTGCACCGCGCCGCTGGTCGCCACCGCCGGCACGCGCTGGGCGTTGGCGACCAGCATGAACAGCGCGCCGGTCAACTCGCCCTGGTATTGCTTGTAGCGTTCGATGGCGCGCGCGTCGCCCAGCAGTTGTTCGTGCGCCGGCATCCTGGAGGCGCGCGCCAGCGCATCGCGCGCGCGGGCGGTGACGGCCGGGTCGAGGCCCCCGGCGGTGGCGACGGCGGCCAGCGCCGTGCTCGCCGCCTGCGCGCGGGCGGCATGGATCTGCGCCAACGCCAGCCAGGCGGCCGCGCTGGCCTGCCTGGCCTCGGCGCGCGCCAGGTGATGCCGTCCGGCCCCGACCGCCCCCAGCACGAGCAGGCCGAGCAAGGTGGCCATGGCCACGGTTCTCCGTTGTATTGTCATGGTGTCTCCTCTGTATTTAGAAGCTGCGGCCGGCCCAGGTCAGGCCCACCGGCACCGGTTTGGCGCCGCTGTAGCCCAACTGCATGCCGAACTCGACGCTGCCATTGGCCGGCACCGTGGCGTTACCCAGCGGCGTGGCGACGAAGCCACGGCCCGAGGTCG
>CAUPJZ010000009.1:0-214981 GCA_963511605.1 uncultured Duganella sp.
GGCAAATCCAAAATGTCGGCCATTGGGGCCGCCATGCGCAAACTCGCACATTTGTGCTTCGGTGTCGTCAAGACTGGACGGGCTTACGATGAAAATTTTGCCATTCAGGCTTGACGATCAAGACGGTATCTACGTGTCTCCACGGTTTGTCAGCCGCGTCGTCAGTCCGGTACCCGTATCACCGCGATCATCTCGCCAATCTCGTCCAGGCCGGTTTCCTCGAAACCGAAGCTTTGGTAGAACGTGCGCGCGGCGACGTTGCCCGGCTTGTAGCAGATCGTGATCAGCTTGACGTCCGGCTTGGCCTTGAGCTCGTCGAGCAGCAGTGCCATCGCGCGCCGGCCTATGCCTTTGCCCTGCCGGGGGAAATCCACCATGAAGCGGTAGATGCCGTATTCGCCGGGATTGTCGTTCGACTGGCGGTCGTACAGCAGGAAGCCGGCCGGCTCACCGTCGCAATAGATGCCGCGCGGGATGTAATCGGCGTAGAACCTGGCCTGCGCGATCGAGAAGGCATTGCTGGCGATGAAATCGCGCTGGTGGTCGGGCAGCTCCATCTCCATGAAGGCTTCGAAGTTGTGTCCGGTAATTTCTTCCAATGTTACGTTGCTACTCATGCTTAAAGAACTCCTTTGTTGCGCAGGGTGGTGATATCGGCGTCGCTGTGGCCGAGTAAATCGCGCAGCACCTCGTTGGTGTGCTGGCCCAGCAGCGGCGGCGGCAAGGTCGACGCGTCGTCGGCCGGCGCGCCGGACATGCGCATCGGGCTGCGCACCAGCTTGACCTTGCCGGCGGTCGGGTGCGGCACTTCCATCACCAGTTCGCGCGCCAGCACCTGCGGATTTTTATAGACCTCGTCGAGGTTGTTGATCGGGCCGCACGGCACGCCGACCGCTTCCAGCCGGTCGATCCAGAAATCGCGGCTGTGCGCCAGCACCATGGCGGCCAGCAGCGGCACCAGCTCGTCGCGGTTTTTCACGCGCAGCGGATTGGTGGCGTAGCGCTCGTGGAAGGCCAGGTCGCCGCGTCCGCCCACTTCGACAAACTTTTGATACTGGCCGTCGTTGCCGGTGGCGACGATGATGTAGCCGTCCGAGCAGGCGAAGGTTTGATACGGCACGATGTTCGGATGCGCGTTGCCCCAGCGCTTGGGCGGCTTGCCGCTGTTCAGGTAGTTGCTGCCCATGTTGGCCAGCATCGCCACCTGCACGTCGAGCAGCGCCATGTCGATATACTGGCCGGTGCCGTCGCGGTCGCGCTGCGTCAGCGCCGCGAGGATGGCGATGGTGGCGTACATGCCGGTCATCAGGTCGGTCAGCGCGACGCCGGCTTTTTGCGGGCCGCCGCCGGGCAGGTCGTCGCGCTCGCCGGTCACCGACATCAGCCCGCCCATGCCCTGGATCAGGAAATCGTAGCCGGCGCGGTGCGCGTAGGGGCCGTCCTGGCCGAAGCCGGTCACCGAGCAATAGACCAGGTCCGGCTTGATGGCCTTGAGCGAGTCGTAGTCGAGGCCGTAGCGTTTGAGCTGGCCGACCTTGTAGTTTTCCAGCACCACGTCGCAATGCTCGACCAGCTCGCGCAGCAGCGCCTGGCCCTCGGCGCTGGCGATGTCCACCGTGACCGAGCGCTTGCCGCGGTTGGCGGCCAGGTAGTAGGCGGCCTCGGTGGTGTCGTTGCCGTCGGCGTCCCTGGCGTAGGGCGGACCCCAGGCGCGCGTGTCGTCGCCGGCGCCGGGGCGTTCGATCTTGATGACGTCGGCGCCCAGGTCGGCCAGGTTCTGCGAGCACCACGGTCCGGCCAACACGCGGCTCAGGTCGAGCACGCGGATATGGCTTAACGCTTTTTGAGCTGTCATGATATGTCTAACCTTTTGAGTAATCCTATCAGGCCGCCAGTGTAGTGTCTGCGCGGCATTCGTGATAGGGTGGGAGTTGGTTTTATAACAAATATTTATCCGCTGGAGGCAGAGCTATGTGGCCGTATCCTAAAATTGTTGCACATCGCGGCGGCGGGACGCTGGCGCCGGAAAACACGGTCGCCGGCCTGCGCGCCGGCCTGGCCTACGGCTTCCATGCCGTCGAGTTCGACGTGATGCTGTCGCGCGACGGCATCGGCATGGTGATGCACGACGCCGATTTCGGCCGCACGGTGGCGGGGCGGGGCAGCGTGCCGGAGACCGACGCCATCGACCTGGCGTCGATGGACGCGGGCGTCTGGTCCGGCCAGCAGTTCAAGGACGAACCGGTGCCGTACTACACGCAGTTCATCGACTACTGCAAGGAGCAGCGCATCTGGATGAACGTGGAAATCAAGCCGGCCGACGGTTTTGAGGTCGAAACGGGGCGCTGGGTGGCCAGGGTGACGCGCGACAGCTACGCCGACGAGATCGCCGCCGGCGACCCGGCCGCCGTCCCCTTGCTGTCGTCGTTCAGCTTCGAGGCCTTGGCCGCCGCCCGCGATGCCGCCCCGGACCTGCCGCGCGGCTACCTGCTGGACCGGATTCCCGACGATTGGCAGGCGCAGGCGCGGGAATTGGGCGCGGTCGCCATCCACACCAACCACAAGCACCTGACCCCGGAACTGGCGCGGGCGATCAAGGCCGCCGGTTATGGCCTGTTTTGCTACACCGTCAACGACCCCGTGCGGGGCAGGGAGATCCTGTCCTGGGGCGTGGACGGCTTTTGCACCGACCGCATCGATTTGATCGGCCCGACGTTTTCCTGACACCCCCCTGGCAACCCTTCCGCTGGCGGGGTCATATATAATCAACCCTTTGCATTTGCCAGCTACCCTGCTCACGACATGAAATCAACTGAAATCCGCGAGAAATTCCTCAAGTTTTTTGAATCCAAGGGTCATTCGATTGTCCGCTCCAGCTCCCTGGTACCTGGCAACGACCCGACCTTGCTGCTGACCAACAGCGGCATGGTGCAATTCAAGGACGTGTTCACCGGCACCGACAGCCGCCCGTACACCCGCGCCACCTCCGTGCAGCGCTGCGTGCGCGCCGGCGGCAAGCACAACGATCTGGAAAACGTCGGCTATACGGCGCGCCACCACACCTTCTTCGAAATGCTGGGCAACTTCAGCTTCGGCGACTACTTCAAGCGCGACGCCATCAACTTCGCCTGGGAACTGCTGACCAAGGTCTACGGCCTGCCGGCCGAGAAGCTGACCGTGACCGTCTACATGGAAGACGACGAGGCCTACGACATCTGGGCCAACGAAGTGGGCGTGCCGAAAGAGCGCATCATCCGCATCGGCGACAACAAGGGTTCGCGTTACGCTTCGGATAACTTCTGGCAGATGGCCGACACCGGCCCGTGCGGCCCGTGCACCGAGATCTTCTACGACCACGGCGCCGATATCCCGGGCGGCCCGCCGGGCTCGCCGGACGAGGACGGCGACCGCTTCATCGAAATCTGGAACCTGGTGTTCATGCAGTTCAACCGCGACGAAGCGGGCGTGATGCACAAGCTGCCGAAGCCGTGCGTCGACACCGGCATGGGCATGGAGCGCCTGGCCGCCGTGCTGCAGCACGTGCATTCGAACTACGAGATCGACCTGTTCCAGGCCCTGATCAAGGCCGCCGCGCGCGAAACCGGCGCCACCGACCTGGAAAACAAGTCGCTGCGCGTGATCGCCGACCATATCCGCGCCTCCGCGTTCATGATCGTCGACGGCGTCATTCCGGGCAGCGAAGGCCGCGCCTATGTCCTGCGCCGCATCATCCGCCGCGCGCTGCGCCACGGCCACAAGCTGGGCCAGACCAAGCCGTTCTTCTACAAGCTGGTGGCCGACCTGGCGATCGAGATGGGCGGCGCCTATCCCGAGCTGGAGGAAGCCAAGGACCGCGTCGCGCAAATGCTGAAGGCCGAGGAAGAACGCTTCGGCGAGACCCTGGAAACCGGCATGAAAGTGCTGGAAGCGCAGCTGGCCAAGGACAGCACCGGCATCGACGGCGCCACCGCCTTCACCCTGTACGAAACCTACGGCTTCCCGCCGGACCTGACGGCCGACATCTGCCGCGAGCGCAACATCAGCTTCGACCAGGAAGGCTATGACGCCGCCCTGAAGGAAAGCCAGGAGCTGTCGCGCAAAGGCGGCAAATCCATCAAGGACAGCAAGGTCGAATACTCGGGCGAGAAGAACAAGTTCGTCGGTTACGACAACCTGAGCCACGCCACCAGCAAGATCGTCGCGCTGTACACGGGCGGCACCTCGGTGCAGGAACTGACGGCCGGCCAGTCGGGCATCGTGGTGCTGGACACCACGCCGTTCTACGCCGAGTCGGGCGGCCAGGTCGGTGACCAGGGCACGATCACTGCCGGCGCAGCCGCGTTCAACGTCGACGACACGCTGAAAATCCAGGCCGACGTGTTCGGCCACCACGGCACCTTGGCCTCCGGTTCGCTCAAAGTGGGCGACGCGGTCAGCGCCGACGTCGACCAGGGCAAGCGCGCGCGCACCATCCGCAACCACTCGGCGACCCACCTGATGCACAAAGCCCTGCGCGAAGTGCTGGGCGGCCACGTGGCGCAAAAAGGCTCGCTGGTCGACGCGGACAAAACCCGTTTCGACTTCAGCCACAACGCGCCGCTGACGGCCGAGCAGATCGCCGAAGTGGAAGCCAAGGTCAATAAAGAGATCCTGGAAAACCACGCGACCAAGGCGCAGCACATGTCGTTCGACGACGCCGTCAAGCATGGCGCGATGGCGCTGTTCGGCGAGAAGTACGGCGACGAAGTGCGCGTGCTCGACATCGGCACCTCGAAAGAGCTGTGCGGCGGTGTCCACGTGCAGCGCACCGGCGACATCGGCCTGTTCAAGATCATCTCGGAAAGCGGCGTCGCCGCCGGTATCCGCCGCGTCGAAGCGGTGACCGGCGAGGGCGCGCTGGCGCTGGTGCAGTCGATGAACCGCCGCCTGCTGGAAGCGGCGGCCGCGCTGAAATCGAATCCCGAGGAACTGACCGCGCGTATCGGCCAGGTGCAGGACCACGTCAAGGCGCTGGAGAAGGAACTGGCCGCGCTGAAGTCGAAACTGGCTTCGGGGCAGGGCGACGAGCTGGTCACGCAAGCGGTGGACGTCAACGGCATCAAGGTGCTGGCGGCAACGCTGGACGGCGCCGACGTGGCCCGCCTGCGCGAGACCATGGACAAGCTGAAGGACAAGCTGAAGACCGCCGCCATCGTGCTGGCGAGCGTCGCCGACGGCAAGGTCAGCCTGATCGCCGGCGTGACGGCGGACGCTACGTCCAAGGTCAAGGCCGGCGAACTGGTGAACTTCGTTGCACAACAAGTGGGCGGAAAAGGCGGCGGCCGCCCCGATATGGCGCAGGCCGGCGGCACCGATCCCAGCGGTTTGCCAGCCGCGTTGGCTGGTGTGGCCGCATGGGTAGGCGAACGTGCGTCAAAGTAACTAAAGCGGCTTGCAGCCTGCAACCACGGCTGTAATGCAGCACTAATCAGCACCTAAGCGGCCCGCGTGTCAAGCGCGGGCCGCTGTTGTTTAAGCAGACTTATTGTGAAATCGCAAGTTCCCGTTGCGAACTTGCAACGCGCAATGAACTATTTTGGTGCAGCGCGTCAAGCTCCACAAATTGGAGTAGTATTGCGAAAGTGCTTAACAAACCAGCGGGTTCTTGATGACCGACACGATACTTGAAAACGAAATCATGGAATTCCATAAAGAACTCGACGCGCGCGGCTTGAATTGCCCGCTGCCGATTCTTAAGGCTAAAAAAGCCTTGTCCGAGCTGCAAAGCGGCGAAGTGCTGCGTATCATGGCAACCGACCCCGGTTCCGTGCGCGACTTCCAGGCGTTCGCCAAACAAACCGGCAATGCGCTGCTGTCCCACGTGCAAACCGGACGCGAATTCGTCTTTTTGATGCAGCGCAAATAAGCGACTGCCATCCCCGCGTCATCCCCCCTGTAGAACCACCGTCTAGGAAAAGTGATTTTTAGACGGTTTCTACTAGCAAAAAATCGCACGATCGTGCTTTAATTTCTTGTGCGCGGTGGATTTCTCATATAATCTAGCCCACATTTAGTCCCGAACATTTATACATTTTCCCAAAGGCACAGCTATGAAAGTCTTGGTACCCGTCAAACGCGTGGTCGACTACAACGTCAAGGTTCGCGTCAAGTCCGACGGCACTGGCGTCGATATCGCCAACGTCAAAATGTCGATGAACCCTTTCGATGAGATCGCGCTGGAAGAGGCGATGCGCCTGAAGGAAGCCGGCAAGGTCACCGAAGTGGTGGCGGTGTCGTGCGGCGTGACCCAGTGCCAGGAAACCCTGCGTACCGGCATGGCGATCGGTGCCGATCGCGGCATCCTGGTCGAGACCTCGGTCGAGCTCGAGCCGCTGGCCGTCGCCAAGCTGCTCAAGGCGTTGGCCGACAAGGAACAGCCGCAGCTGATCATCCTGGGCAAGCAGGCGATCGACGACGACTCCAACCAGACCGGCCAGATGCTGGCGGCGCTGCTGGGTTGGCCGCAAGCGACGTTCGCGTCGAAAGTGGTGCTGGAAGACGGCAAAGTGACCGTCACCCGCGAAGTGGACGGCGGCCTGGAAACCCTGGCGCTGACCCTGCCGGCCATCGTCACCACCGACCTGCGCCTGAACGAGCCGCGCTATGTGACCCTGCCGAACATCATGAAGGCGAAGAAAAAGCCGCTGGACGTGACCAAGCCGGAAGACCTGGGCGTCGATGTGACCCCGCGCCTGAAAACCCTGAAAGTCGTCGAGCCTGCCAAGCGCTCGGCCGGCATCAAGGTCCCGGACGTCGCCACCCTGGTCGCAAAGCTGCGCACCGAAGCCAAAGTCATCTAAAGGAACAATCATGGTCGCATTAGTCATCGCAGAACACGACAACGCCAGCCTGAAGGGCAGCACCCTCCACACCGTGACCGCGGCCGCCCAGTGCGGCGGCGACGTGCACGTGCTGGTCGCAGGCTCCAACGCCGGCGCCGCCGCAGCCGCCGCAGCGCAGATCGCCGGCGTATCGAAAGTCATCGTGGCCGACGCCGCGCACTTCGCCGACGGCCTGGCCGAGAACGTCGCCGAGCAAGTGCTGGCGCTGGCAGGCTCGTACAGCCACATCCTGGCCCCGGCCACCGCCTACGGCAAGAACATCCTGCCGCGCGTGGCCGCCAAGCTGGACGTGGCGCAGATTTCGGAAATCACCAAGGTCGATTCGCCGGACACCTTCGAGCGTCCGATCTACGCCGGTAACGCCATCGCCTACGTGCAATCGTCGGACAAGATCAAGGTCATCACCGTGCGCTCGACCGGCTTCGACGCCGCCGCCGCCACAGGTGGTTCGGCCGCGACCGAGACCGTCACCGCCGTCGGCGACTCGGGCAAATCGAGCTTCGTCGGCCGCGAGCTGGCCAAGTCGGACCGTCCCGAGCTGACCGCCGCCAAAATCATCGTCTCCGGTGGCCGCGGCATGGGTTCTGCCGACGCCTTCAAGGTGCTGGAGCCGCTGGCCGACAAGCTGAACGCCGCCATGGGCGCCTCGCGCGCAGCGGTCGACGCCGGCTACGTGCCGAACGACTGGCAAGTGGGCCAGACCGGGAAGATCGTCGCGCCGACCTTGTACATCGCCGTCGGTATTTCCGGCGCGATCCAGCACTTGGCCGGTATGAAGGATTCGAAGACCATCGTCGCGATCAACAAAGATCCGGAAGCCCCGATTTTCTCCGTTGCCGACTACGGCATCGTTGGCGATCTGTTCGACATCGTGCCGCAACTGGTCGCAGAACTGGGCTGATACAGCCTTAGCTCACCCGAGCCACGCTGATCCGGCACCGCCGGATTGCCGTGGCTTTTTTCTTGGAGACATAAGATGCCCTATCAAGCACCCCTGAAAGACATGCTGTTCGTGATGAACGAACTGGCGGACCTGGCCGGCGTCAACGCGCTGCCGGGCAATGAAGACGCGACCCCGGACACGGCCGAAGCCATCCTGGAGGAAAACGCGAAATTCGTCAGCAACGTCATCGCGCCGTTGAACCATCCGAGCGACAAGGAGCCGAGCCATTGGCACGACGGCCAGGTGACCACGTCCAAGGGCTTCAAGGAGGCCTTCAAGGCGTTCGGCGAGGCCGGCTGGCAGGGTGTGCAGCATCCGGTGGAGTTCGGCGGCCAGGGCTTGCCCAAGCTGCTGGCGACGCCGTGCATCGAAATGCTCAACGCGGGCAGCATCTCGTTCGCGCTGTGCCCGTTGCTGTCGGATGGCGCGATCGAAGCGCTGCTGACGGCCGGCAGCGACGAGCAGAAAGCCATCTATCTGGAAAACCTGGTGTCGGGCAAATGGACCGGCACCATGAACCTGACCGAGCCGCAAGCCGGCTCCGACCTGGCGGCCGTGCGCACCCGCGCCGTGCCGCAGGGCGACGGCACCTACAAGGTGTTCGGCACCAAGATCTTCATCACCTACGGCGAGCACGACTTCTCCGAAAACATCGTCCACCTGGTGCTGGCGCGCACGCCGGATGCGCCGGCCGGCGTCAAGGGCATTTCGCTGTTCATCGTACCGAAGTTCCTGGTCAACGCGGACGGCTCGATCGGTGAGCGCAACGACGCGCATTGCGTCTCGCTCGAACACAAGCTGGGCATCAAGGCCAGCCCGACCGCCGTGCTGCAATTCGGCGACCATGGCGGCGCCATCGGCACCCTGGTCGGCGAGGAAAATCGCGGTCTGGAATACATGTTCATCATGATGAACGCGGCGCGTTTCGGCGTCGGCCTGCAGGGCATCGGCCTGGCCGAGCGCGCGTATCAAAAGGCGGTGGCGTTCGCCAAGGACCGCGTGCAGTCGCGCGATCTGGCCGGCTCGGCCGGTCCGGTGGCGATCATCCATCATCCGGACGTGCGCCGCATGCTGATGAACATGCGTTCGCAGACCGAGGCGGCGCGCGCACTGGCCTACGTCGGCGCCGGCATCAGCGATGTCGCCCACAGCCACGCCGACGCGGAAACGCGCAAGGCCAGTCTGGCGGTGTACGAATACCTGGTGCCGATCATCAAGGGCTGGTCGACCGAGATGTCGCAGGACGTCGCGCGCGATGGCGTGCAGGTGCATGGCGGCATGGGCTTCATCGAAGAGACCGGCGCGGCGCAGCACTATCGCGATGCGAAGATTTTGACGATCTACGAAGGCACGACGGCGATCCAGGCCAACGATCTGGTCGGCCGCAAGACCGTGCGCGACGGCGGCGCCGTCGCCAAGGGCATCATCGCGCAAGTGCGCGCGACGGAAGCGGAGCTGGCCGCCGGCGGCTCGGCCGACTTCAAGGCGATCCTGGCGCAGCTGTCGGCCGGCAGCAAGGATCTGGAGGCGGTGGTGGAGTACGTCGTCGCCAACATGAAGAGCGACATCAAGGGCGTGTTCTCGGGCAGCGTGCTGTATTTGAAGCTGGCTGGCATCGTGCTGGGTGGTTGGCAGATGGCGCGCGCGGCGGTGGTCGCGCAGCGCAAGCTCGACGCCAACGAAGGCGACGCAGCTTTTTACAAAGCCAAGATCGCCACCGCGCGCTTCTTCGCCGACCACATCCTGTCGCAATCGTCGGGCCTGCGCACAGCCATCATCGACGGCAGCGCGGGTGTGCTGGCGTTGAGCGAAGACCAGTTCTAAGCTGGCATCATTCGTTGACGTCAAATCTGACGTTGAGACACGTAGGGCGGATTAGCGCAGCGTAATCGGCCATGGATGCGCCGCCGACGGCTCATCGATGGCCGATTACGGCGTTCCGCCTAATCCGCCCTACGTGGAACCGCGGCTATGGTTTCGTCACTGGAGTTGAATCCATTTTCGTGCGCGCTGCGTAAAAGGGGGATGTTCACAGTGAGGTCTGCCATGACATCCATCGTTATCGCCCCCATCAAAAATACCCGCAAAGCCTATGCCGTGCAACGCATGAACGAGGCTGCCCGCCGCATGCTGCAAGCAAAAACTGCTGCCGAGGAAATCACGGCCGGCCACTGGGTTCTGGCCTGGGCCGTCGCCGCCGGAGCGCGCCCGTCAGCCCGCTCGGTACGCGAGGCGGAAGCGGCCATTTCAACACTGGTCGAATTCCGCCTTCATTGATGGACTAGAGTTCCTGCCCGAACATGATGCGATGGCCGTCGATGGTGCGAACACCAAACTCGCGCATGCCCCATGGCTTGTCCGCCAGCGTCTGCGTGAACTCGGCGCCGGCGGCCCGGTACTCCGCAAACAGGGCGGCGGCGTCCGACACCGTCACATACCCGTACCACGAATGGTCGCCCAACTCCGCCGGCGGGGTGGCGTCCGTGCACTCGCCGAGCATTACCCGAAAGCTGCCACGCGACAGAAACGTCCAGCCGGGCGCCGTGAAGTCTATCCCCAGGCCGAGAATCGACGTGTAATAGTTCGTCGATTTGGCGAGGTCAAGTACCGCCAGCGTGTATCTGACGTGGGTGAAATCTGACATGTGTCCTCCTGATCCAATTGTCGCTAACGTCGGCGGTTCAGGCCGGCGTGCCCATCACATCCACAATCGCCTGATACACCCGCACCGGTTCCTCGGCGATACGGTTGAGCACGTAGAGAAAATGCTCCTCGCCGAAGACCACGTATTCGCGGGTGGGGAAACCGCGCGCCTTGAGCCCGGCGATGTTGTCGGCGCCCAGGCCGATCAAGGATTCAAATTCATACCAGCGCGGATCGATCCGCTCTTTGAGAATCAGTTCGCCGAGGTCGGCCTGGATCGAGCGGTCGTGCGTGGCGATCGAGCACTTGTGGCCGCTTAGCAGCAACTCTCCCGCATACCGGCGATAGGCCGCCGCCAGCTCCGGGCTGTTGCGGTCGTAGGAAATCTTCGCCGATTCCAGAAACGCGCCTTTGACCAGCCGGATGCGGCCGGGGATCTTCATCAACTCCGGCAAGTCGCGCGCGGTGCGGTGGCGCTTGGCCGGCACGGTGATGCCGACGTTGTGCAAGCCGTCCTCCTTGTGCAGGCGCGCGTAGATGGCGTAGATGTCGTCGGCGCGGTCCGCGCCTTCCATCGAGATCATCACTTCGCGGTTGATTTCCGCCGCCGCCAACGCCACGCGGCGCAGGTTCCGGTAGCCCAGCTCAAGGTCGACCATCGAACCGACGTGCGACAGGTCCAGCGAGATCGAGCAGTTCAGGTTGCGCTGGCCGACCGCGTGCGTGAGTTCCATGAACACCTCCGTCTCCGCCATCGCGAAGGCTTCGTCGCGCACGCTCTCGCCCATGTATTCGACCGAGGCCGCATGGCCTTGCGCGATGATGCTCTCGACGCGCGCCAGCGCTTCGGCGACCGTCTGGCCCGCCACGTAGCGCTGCGACACCTTGTGCATGTAGGCGCGCAGCAGCGGGTCGTTGCAGAATTTTTCCTTGGCCGACTCGTCGAGCGCCAACGCGCGCAGCGCCGTCGCGGCTTGATCGACGAGGGCTTGCCATTGGGCGGGGAAGGTTGGTGCGGACACGGCGTCTCCTGAGTGATTGAATAAACAACACATTGTGTCACAGCGACGCCGGCTCGTCCAAACGCCGGCGTAGTTCCCGCTTCGCCCGAGGGCCATGATTGCGCAATCGCAGGCGCGCGAATATACGCTGAAAAACATCCGGATTACTGTATTTTTTTGGCAACTTAACTCAAATTAAACGGTTGACTACGTTGTCATAAAAGCAGAACATCCAAAAATGATTGCGCATAACATTTTTCGTGTTAGGAGGTGGAGAGGCTATTAAAGTAATAGAGATTGGTAGAGGAAAACAAAAAATAATGCGCCCAAGGCGCTGACCCCACAGGCAGCAATGCCGAGTAGAGGAGACAGTATGGATAGTAAGTTGATCGGCGCGCCACGGCGCGGACCCGGTTTGGGCGGACGCATCGCCGCCACCGTCGTTGCAGGCCTCATTTCCAGCGCGCATGCGCAAACCACCCCGGCACCGGCCACCGCGCCGGCCTCGTCATCGACTGCGACTCCGGCCCCCGCCGCCGATGCGGCAGATGAGAAAGATCCGCAGCAACCGGTCCGGCCGACCGTGGTCGTCAACGGCTATCGGAGCTCGCTGGCGCTGTCCGCCAACGAAAAACGCGAGAACGTCGGCCTGAGCGATACCGTATTCTCCGAGGATATCGGCAAATTCCCCGACCCCAACATCGCCGACGCGCTGGCCCGCGTGCCCGGCGTCACCGTGCGCCGCGCCGAGATCGACGGCGAGGGCTTGAACATCTCCATACGCGGCATGGGCTCGGCCTTCACCCGCGTGCTGCTCAACGGGGCGCCGATGGCGTCGGCGTCGGCCGGCAGCTGGGGCGGCTCGATCAGCGCCAACCGCGAAGTCGACATGGATTTCCTGCCGTCCGAGCTGTTCCGCAGCGCCAGCGTCTACAAAAGCCAGCAGGCCAGCCTGATCGAGGGCGGCATCGCCGGCACCGTCAACATGCGCAGCGTGCGGCCGTTCGACAAGAGCGGCTTCCGCTCGGCGTTCACGCTCAGCGGCAACTATCGCGAGCAGAACGGCAAAATGGGTGCCACCGGCTCCGGCCTGATCAGCAACACCTGGACCAGCAACGCCTGGGGCAAGTTCGGCCTGCTGGGCGGCGTGGCCTTCGGCGACACCAAGTACAAGACCGACGGCTTCCAGTCCGTCGACATGCGCAACTTCCAGCTCAAGTCGTTCCAGGCCAATGCCGCCGACAATCCCAACAGCACCGGCGGCGGGTCGCAGTCGACGCCGGACACGGTGCCGTCCGGCCTGGCGCTGAACGACTTGCCCGAGTACGCCCGTTCCATCCTGGTGCCGGGCAAGCAGATCGACCGCGCGATGCTGCTCGCGCTCAATCCCGGCGCCACCATTCAGCAGATCGACAACGCGCTGATGGCCCGCCTGGGACGCCATCTGGTGTACGAGGGCGAGCGCAAGCGCATTGGCGAAGTGCTGAGCATGCAGTGGCAGCCGAACGACAAGTGGGACGTCTACCTGGACCTGGTCGCCGCCCAAAAGCGCAACAAGATGACCTACCAGGCGATGAACGCCGGCACCCGCGCCAACACGGTGATTCCGATCGGCATGGAATTCGACCGCAGCGATTGCACCGTCGGTTGCGTGCTTAACAAGGCGATCTTCGCCAACACCTTCTGGTCGCTGGAATACCGGCCGATGGAGGAGAAGACCAAGTTCCACAGCGTCAATCCCGGCTTCGAGTTCCGGCCGACCGACAAGCTGACCATCGACGCCCACTTCAACGCCACCAACAGCACCTTCTACCGCGACATGCCGACGGTGCTGTTCGCCACGCGCTCGCCCAACTCGGTGATCAACTACGACAACACCCGTCCCGGCCTGCCGCCCGTCTACACCAGCAACCTGGACATCAACGATCCGGCCAACTTCGGCTGGTACCAGGGCGGGCAGGGCTTGTCCGGCCTGCGCATGGATCTGTACGAGCGCACCAACACCACCCGTGGCACGCGCCTGAATGTGAGCTGGGGCGACAACGACTTCAACATCAAAGTCGGCGGCGCCTACGACGACATCAAGCGCCGCTACCGCAGCTTTTCGGTGGCCGACGCCTGGATGAACGTGGCATGCGGTAACAACGTCAGCGTGCGCTACTTCGCGCCCAACACCCAGCTGCGCTCGCCGCAGGGTTGCGATGGCCGCAGCGCGCCCGGCCCGGTCACCGACGCCGCAACCGCCTATCCCGGCTACGGCACCGGCTCGACCAGCGGCATGACCGCGCCGCTGAGCTATCTGGGTTCGGTGGTGCCGAACGCCGCCGTGACCAACTACGCCCAGGCTTCGGGCAACGGCTTCATCACGGTCGACTGGCCGAAGTTCGCGCAGGACACCGACTACCAATACTTCCGCGACAATATCTACCGGGGCTTCGGCAACGGTAGCGGCGGTTACATCCGCGAGGCGGTGAGCGCGTTCTACACCGAAGTCAACGGCCGCAGCCAGGTCTTCGGCCGCACGCTGCGCTACAACGCCGGCGTGCGCTACGCGCGCACCAAGCAAACCATCGGCGCGCTGACCGTCGGCGCCGATCCGCGCAACGCGAATCTCCGCAACGGCGGTTTGTACGATAACCTTAGCGTATGGGCGTACGAATCCACCACTTACAGCAATACGCTGCCATCGGCGACCATGGCCTATAACCTCACGCCGTCGGTCATCGCGCGCCTGTCGGGCTCGAAGTCGCTGACGCGCGCCAACCCGGCCGACCTGCGCCAGACCCAGTTGACGCTCGGCGACCAGGGGTTGCGCCAGGGTAACCTCACCAATCCCAATCTCAAGCCGTTCGAGGCCAACAACCTCGACGTCGGGCTGGAGTATTACATCACGCGCGAGGCTTACGTGTCCGTCAGCGGCTTTGCCAAGGACATCATCAGCCGGCCGGGACAGCGCGTCACCACGTACTCGCTGGCGCAACTCGACGCGCGTTTCGGCACCGTCGGCCTGACCGACGCGCAACAGCAGTCGGTCAACGCCAGCGGCGGACGCGACAAGCATCTGATCGAGATTTCCGAACCCTACAACATCGACACCAAGCTCAAGGTGCGCGGGGTGGAATTGACCTGGCAGCAACCGCTGGACATGTTGCCGGTCAAGGGCTTCGGTCTCGCCGCGAACTTCACCTACGCCAAGCAGAAGGACGAGGCGAGGAACGCGCCGCCGGTGGCCGGCGTGCCGCCGCGCACCAACAACCTGACCTTGTACTACGAGCGCAACGGCCTGAACGTGCGCGTCGCGCGGCAGTACACCGCCTCGCACGTGGTCAACACCGGTACCGGCCTGAACGTTCCCGGCGGCGCGTACGCGTACACCACCGAGCGTTCGCAGGTCGATCTGTCGGTCGGCGCGAATCTGAAGCAGCTGTTCAACTTCCGCTACAACACCGATCTGACGTTGAGCGTGTGGAACGCGAACAAGGCGATCAGCCGCACCTACACGCAGTTCAGCAACGCGGTGGCCGATGAGTACAAGCCCGGCGCGGCCTACACCTTGTCGTTGCGGACGACGTTCTGATGGCGGCCCGGCTCACGCACCATAGGCTCGCCGCGCGTATCGTTTGCGCGGCGTTGCTGGCGGCCGCGCCGGGCCTGCCTTCGGCGCAAGCCGGAAAGCAGGCCAAGGCGCCGGTCCAAGCCCATCCCCAAGCCAGGACCTGGACCTGGACCGCCGACAACGGCAATGGCACCTTCACCAATCCATTGTTCTATGACGAGTTCTCCGATCCCGATCTGATCCGCGTCGGCGACTGGTTCTATATGACCGGCACTACCATGCACGCGATGCCCGGCCTGCCGGTGATGCGGTCGAAGGACCTTGTCAATTGGGAATTCCTCAGCTACGCGGCGACCAAGCTGGATTTCGGCCCGCAGTTCCGGCTGGAGGACGGCAAGGAAATATATGGGCAGGGGATCTGGGCGCCCAGCCTGCGTTTCCATAACGGCACTTTCTATATCTTTACCAATATCAACCGCCGGGCGACGCAGGTCTACTCCGCGACCGATCCGCGCGGACCGTGGAAGCATCACGAAATGCGGCGCAGCCTGCACGACTTGTCGGTGCTGTTCGATGACGATGGCAAAGCTTACGCCGTCTGGGGGCACCAGACCATGCAAGTTGCCCGCCTCAACGACGATCTGACCGACATCGTGGCCGGCTCCGAAAAGACCTTGTTCGACAAGGACGACGGCATGGGGGAGGGCGCGCACTTCTATAAAATCGACGGCAAGTACTTCATCCTCAGCGCCAACTACGCTGGCGGATTCCGCATGCCGGCCGCGCGCGCCGACAACGTCTACGGCCCCTACGAGGTGAACCGGGCGATCAGCGTGGACGAGGGCTTCGGCCTGGCGCGCGGCAACCGTATGAAGGAAGCCAAGCCGCCGTTCGTCATCGACCGGCCCAGGCCTGGGTCCGGCGACGCCACGACCTTGCACCAGGGCGGCATCGTGCTCACGCCGGCGGGCGAGTGGTGGGGCTTTTCGATGATGGACTACAACTCGGTCGGTCGCCTGACCGCGTTGTCGCCGGTGACGTGGAAGGATGGCTGGCCATACTTCGGCTTGCCGGGCAATCCGGGGCGCAATCCGCGCACCTGGGTCAAGCCGAAGACCGCCGCTCCCCAGCCGATCCACGTGCCGTACGAGCGCAGCGACGACTTCTCCGGCGATAAGTTGAAGCCCATCTGGCAATGGAACCACGTGCCGGTCGAGAGCAAATGGTCGCTGACGCAGCGGCCGGGTTTCCTGCGCCTGCACTCCCTGCCCGCGACATCGTTTTGGGACGCGCGCAATAGCCTGACCCAGCGCGCCATCGGGCCGGTATCGTCACCGACGGTCGCGCTGGACCTGGCGGGGCTGAAAGAGGGCGACATCGCCGGCCTTGGTCTGCTCAATTTGCCCCACGCCACGCTCGGCGTCGAAAAGACCGCCGAAGGTTTGAGCATCGCGCTATTCGACCAGATTAGCGGGCAGACCACACGGATTGCGCTGGATGCCAAACGAATCTGGCTGCGTGCCGACTGTGATTTTCTGACCGAGCAGGCGAGATTCAGCTATTCGGTGGACGGCAAGCGCTTCATCGGCATCGGCGGCGCCTGGACGATGGTATTCCAGCTCAAGACGTTCCAAGGCGTGCGCTATGCGCTATTTAACTACAACGTCACCGGAGCGGAAGGTGGTTACGCCGATTTCGACAGCGTCGACATCGCGGAGCCGATGCCGCGCGGTTTGATGCGTGCGATTCCTTTCGGCAAATCCATTAGCTTGGCCTCTTACAAAACCGAAACCGGCCTTGCCGTCGCGGGAGCAAAGTTGTCCGCTTCCGCGCCGACAGCGTTCAAGGTAAAGGATATGGGGCTGGGCCGCGTGGCGCTGGCATCGGGCGTGCGTTATCTGGCGGTGGACAAGGAGGGTGGGGTCAGCCTGCAGTCCGGCGAACCCGGTGCGGCGCAAAGTTTCCAGTGGATGGAAACGCCGACGGGGGAGTTGGTGCTGATGTCGCTCGCTAACAATCGCTACCTGCGCATCGATCCCAAGACAGGGGAGGTGGTGGCAAACAGCCCTGGACCGCTGCCCGACGGCAGCGATGGCGTGCGATTCATCTGGTCGCACGCCAAGCCAACTAACTAAAACCCCCGGGGTCATAACTAAAACCCCCGGGGTCAGGTCCGACATTCGGACACGGACTGAACTACACGATGGTTGTGTTCGTGTCCGAATGTCGGACCTGACCCCGCTGGGGGGGGCACTATTTAGCGGCGGACGATGCTGCCGTTCGAGCGCTTGACCTGGTCGCCCTTCATCATGCCCGGGTCTTCTTCGAAGACGTAGCTGTCGTGTTTGCCATCTTCGTATTCGACGTTGACGGTCCATTGCTTGCTCGACCGCGCATGCTCCTCGACCTTTTTGCCGGCGTAGGCGCCACCGGCGGCGCCCGCCACGGTGGCGAGCTTGCGGCCGCTGCCGCTGCCGACCTGGTTGCCCAGCAGGGCGCCCGCGACGCCACCGGCGATCAGGCCGACGGCGCCGCCTTCACCCTTCTTTTCGCCCAGCACGACCGAGGTGACCCGGCCGCAGTCGACGCAGTTGGCGGCCGGCTTGGCCGAACCGGCACTCTTGTAGTCGGCCTTCGCCCGCGTGTTCGATTTGTTGAATTCAGACTTGGCATCGCGCAGGCATTGCATGCGGGCGCTCGATTCGGTTTCTTCGGCGCACAGCTTCTTGTCTTCCGCATAGCGGGTGGCGATGCGTTTGGTTTCGGCGTTGTAGTGCTGTTTTGGAGTCTGGGCTTGCGCGGCGGAGGTCAGGGCGGCCAGCGTGATCGCCAGCACAATTGAACGTTTATTCATCAGTAAGTCTCCTATTGTTGGCTTAGCCATAAGCGCCCCCAGTGTACAGTAAGTCAAATAATCGTGAGATTGTGGCAATCAAGCCGGCGGCCCCAAGCATCATGGAGGCGACCAGGATGATGGCCAGCGGCCAGCGCGACGCCGATTGCTTGCCCGATGCCGGATTGAAGCGGGCATCCCACTTCTCGTCGGCCATCAAGCCCAGCACCAGCGCTTCGAGGAAGCCGACCAGTCCGGAGATCATGATCGGCAGTACTTTATAGAAGCCGTCCACGTCCGGCGCTCCCTTGGCGATCACCCAGGCCAGCGGCAGGGACGCCAAATGCGCCCACAGCCATGGATCGCGCGGCCCGCGCAGGTACAAACGGTGCAGGCCGAGCCCGCCGAACAGAAAGGCCAGCAGGGCGGCGACGGTCTTGTTCTTGTGGCGTGCGGAAGCGGTGGACAGCGGCGCGGTGTGGTGCGGATTCGTCATGGTTATCGATTAAATAGCCGGAAAGCATGCAGTATCGGTCATAATACCGGCCCGGCCCACCTTTTTATCGCTGTGGCTATTGCCCCGTGCGCCGGAACGGGGGATAATCTTCGATTACCCCAATTCGCCCGATTATTTCATTAACGCTTGCTGCTTCGCGGCAAAGCGCGCTATAATTTGCGGCTTTTTCCGTCCTAGCACACTTTTTGGAAATATTATGGTCGTTATTCGTTTAGCTCGTGGAGGCGCCAAGAAGCGTCCGTTCTTCAACATCGTTGCAACCGACTCGCGCAATCGCCGCGATGGCCGTTTCATCGAACGCATCGGTTTCTACAACCCGATGGCGCAGGGTGGCGAAGTGCCACTGCGCATCACCGCTGACCGTCTGGCTCACTGGCAATCGGTTGGCGCACAACTGTCGCCTACCGTCGCTCGCCTGGTAGCGTCGAACAAAGCTGCTTAAGTCTGGCTGCTGGTTTGACCGATAAGAATGCATCCGGGGTGCAAGTCCCCGACGATCTGGCACAGGTAGGCTTTGTCTTCGGTGCTTACGGCGTCGCTGGCTGGGTGAGGATACGTCCTTTCTCGGAAGATGCGGATGCGCTCCTGTCGGTGAAAACCTGGTGGATCGACAAGCCAAGCTTGCACGAGGTCGATGTCAAGCAGTCCAAACTGCATGGCGGCGACGTGGTCGCGCAGCTGGTGGGAGTGACCGATCGGGACGTCGCAGAAGCGCTCAAGGGCGCCGCTGTTTCGGTTCCGCGCAGTCGTTTCCCGGCCTTGTCCGAAGATGAGTTTTACTGGACCGAGTTGATTGGTCTGGATGTAGAGAATTTGCAAGGTGAGCACCTCGGTACGGTGACTGACATGATGAGCAACGGTCCGCAGTCGATCTTGCGCATCACGGCGGCCGTCGCTGAAGATGCGAATCCCGAAGTTGCGGCGCAAGAGCGCCTGATCCCGTTTGTCGAAGCGTTCATCATCAAGGTGGACAAGGCGGCCAGGAAGATCACCGTCGACTGGGGCCTTGATTACTAAAGAACATAAGGGCGGCCCGCCATGCAATTCGATGTCGTGACCCTGTTCCCCGAAATGTTCGCCGCACTGACGCAGTCGGGGGTCACCCGGCGCGCGTTCGAACAGAATAAATGTGGCTTGTCGTTGTGGAATCCGCGCGATTTCACCACCGACAATCACCGCACCGTGGATGACCGCCCCTATGGCGGCGGCCCCGGCATGGTGATGCTGGCCAAGCCCCTGGAAGCGACGCTCAACGCGGCGAAGCAGCGCCAGACCGATGCCGGTCTGCCCGCGCCCCGTGTGCTGTTCATGTCGCCCCAGGGAAAGCAGTTGACGCATGAACGTGTCATGCAGCTCAAGCAGGAACCCGGCCTGGTGATCCTGTGCGGCCGCTACGAGGCGGTGGACCAGCGTTTGCTGGACCGCTGCATCGACGAGGAAATCAGCCTCGGCGACTTCGTGCTGTCCGGCGGCGAGCTGCCGGCGATGGCCTTGATGGATGCCGTGATCCGCCAGATTCCCGGCGTGCTGAACACGGATGCGTCGGCGATCGAAGACAGCTTCGTCAACGGCCTGCTCGATTCGCCGCACTACACGCGGCCGGAAACGTATGAAGGGGTGGGCGTGCCGCCGGTGCTGATGGGCGGCAACCACGCCGAGATCGAAAAATGGCGCCGCCAGCGCATGCTGGAAGCGACCGCGCGCAAGCGCCCCGATCTGCTGGTGAAGGCGCGCGCGAGCGGCTTGCTGACCAAGCATGACGAGAAATTTTTGGCAGGTTTATAAAAACCTGTTGTTGTAGAAGCTTGCGGATATGTTGTCCGCCTGTTTAACCCCATCCTCTACTGGGCGAGTGTTTGAACAGCACTCATTGCGCGCCAGCACGATGGTTTTTGGAGTCTTAAAATGAATCTGATTCAACAACTCGAGCAAGAAGAAATCGCTCGTCTGGGCAAGAAGATCCCTGATTTCGCCCCTGGCGATACCGTGATCGTCAACGTCAACGTGGTCGAAGGCACCCGCAAGCGCGCCCAGGCATACGAAGGCGTCGTCATCTCCCGTCGTAACCGTGGCCTGAACTCGAACTTCATCGTTCGTAAGATCTCGTCCGGCGAAGGCGTCGAGCGTACGTTCCAGCTGTACTCCCCGCTGATCGCTTCGATCGAAGTGAAACGCCGCGGTGACGTACGTCGCGCTAAACTGTACTACCTGCGTGATCGTTCCGGTAAATCGGCACGTATCAAGGAAAAACTGCCAAACCGTCGCCCAGCGGCGAAAGCAACCGCAGCTTAATAGCCGCGCTTGTGTTTGGAAGAAAGGGCACCACATCAAGGGGTGCCCTTTTTTTATCTGGAGGTCCGTTTGGCCAAACCGCTCTTTGATCCGAAACTGCTGCCGATCGACGCCATCGCCGGCGAGCCGGCCATCGCCCGCGAGCGCCTGGTGCCGCAATGGCTGCGCAGCCGCTTCGCCGAGCAGCCGGTCTGGACGCCGGAGAGCATCGACGAACGGCACCTGCGGCGCCCCGACGGCACGCCGGCCACGGCCGCCTCCGTGCTGATCCCGCTGGTGCTGCGCGAGACCGGCCTGACCATCCTGCTGACCCAGCGCAATCCCGACCTGACCGACCATCCCGGCCAGGTCAGCTTTCCCGGCGGCCGCGCCGAAGCCTACGACAGCGGCCCGGTCGACACCGCGCTGCGCGAATCCGAGGAGGAGATCGGCCTGGACCGCGTCCACGTCGACGTCATCGGCACCATGCCCGACTATTACACCGGCACCGGCTACCGCGTCACCCCAGTCGTCGGCCTGATCGCGCCGCCGTTCGAGCTGCGGGCCGACCCGTCCGAGGTGGCCGAGATCTTCGAAGTGCCGCTGGCCTTCCTGATGGACGGCCTGAACCACCAGCGCCTGTCGGCCGAAATTGCCGGCGGCGTGCGCAGTTTCTACGCCATGCCCTATGGCGAATACTATATCTGGGGCGCCACCGCCGGCATGCTGCGCAACCTGTTCCACTTCCTGCGCGCTTGATGTCCGAACTAATAAGTTTGATTCTCCCACCACGGTGGGTTATCGTAGCGGGCATCAAGGCGTCGCCGACCTAAAAAGGACCATTAATGACATTTCTTTCCATTTTATGCGCGCTGCTGCTCGAGCAAATGAAGCCGCTGCGCGCGGACAACCCGATTTACGCCGAGATCAAGAGCCTGGCGTTGCGGATGGAGACTTGGTTCAACGCCGGCCATTCGAGCCACGGCCGCCTCGGCTGGTTCCTGATGATGGCCATCCTGATGGTGCCGACCGCGCTGATTTACTGGGTGCTGAAGTATTACGACTGGTTCCTGGCCGCCTTCGCCTGGAACGTGCTGGTGGTCTACCTGACCCTCGGCTTTCGCCATTACAGCCACTATTTCACCTCGATCCAGCTGCATCTGAGCGCCGGCGACGACGCCGCCGCGCGCGCCCTGCTGGCCGAGTGGACCAAGCAGGACACCGTCGGCATGGATGTCAGCGAGATCTCCCGCGTCGCCGTCGAAAAGGCGCTGATCACCACGCACCGCAGCGTGTTCGGCGTGTTCTTCTGGTTCCTGATGCCGCTCGGCCCGGCCGCCGCCGTCATGTACCGCGTGTCCGAATACCTGGCGCGCGCCTGGAATGAACCCGAACATATGCGCAACGAGGCGTTCGGCCAGTTCGCCGCCCGCGCGTTCTACTGGATCGACTGGATACCGGTGCGCCTGACGGCCGTGGCCTTCGCCGTGGTCGGCAACTTCGAGGACGCGATCTACGCTTGGCGCAATTTCGCCCACCGCTGGAATGACAAGGCGATCGGCATCATCCTGTCGGCCGGTGGCGGCGCCATGGGCGTGCGCCTGGGCACGCCGGCAGAGAACGCGGCCAAGGTGGTGCTGGTCGACGCCTCGACGGTCGACGTCAGCGACATGGAGCCGGACATGCTGCCGGGCGAGGAGCCGGGCATCCGCGCGCTGCAAAGCACGGTGGGCCTGGTGTGGCGCGCATTGTTGCTGTGGATGATGTTGTTATTGCTGTGCTCCGGCGCCGCCTGGCTCGGCGGGACGCCTTAAAACGGCCGGGAGCAGGGTACAATAGCGGTATTGCCTTGGTGCGGAATGATGAGTTTTCTGCACCAATTTGGTTATACGCGAGGAAAGGTCGATTGAAATCAACGACTTACGTATTTAGGTCTTCTATAAGATATAATACGTAAGATTCTTCTGGAATGATATCCGCCCGGCGCACCTCGCCGGGACTTTCGACGCATTCTTGTTACCAACAAGTATCTACGCACAAGCCCCCGCCCATGGCAGAGTCAGTTCAAAAACCGGCAGAACAGCAGGAATCGTTCTTCATCCTTGGCCTCACCAGCAATGGCAGGCAGTTTCGTCCAAGCGACTGGGCCGAGCGCCTGTGCGGTGTGATGTCCTGCTTCAAGCCGGAAGGCTACGGCGGCGGACGCGACTCCCACTTGCAGTTTTCGCCGTATGTCACGCCGACGGTGGTCAACGGCGTCAAGTCGGTCGTGGTCAACGGCAAGCTGCGCGCCCTGGAGCCGCTGGCGTATCACTTCGTGATCTCGTTCGCCAAGGATAACGACCTGCAGATGGTCGACGCCTGCCTGGTGCCCGAGAAGTAACTAGGAAGACACGTAGGGCGGTTAGCGGGCGAGGCCCGCTAACCGCCCCGGGGTCCCATCGAAGGGACCGCCTACCTGCCGGTAGGCGCTAAGAGGCGGAACGCCGTAATCGGCTATGCATGCGCCGCCGACGGATCATGCATGGCCGATTACGCTCCGCTAATCCGCCCTACGTGGTGTAGACGTATTCGCACAGTGTTTGCCGCCGCTTCCGCTTAAGTCTCCCCTCAGAAAAATTTCGTTTTTGCCACTACCCACGTCGGCGGGGTGGGGCTATGCTGCCTGTTCATCCGTTTTTTGCGAGACACCATGAACAACAGCCGTTTGAAACAAGCCGTCGTCGCCAGCATGCTGCTGTGCGGCCTGTCCTTCGCCGCCACCGGCACCGCCTGGGCCGCGCCCGTCGCCGCCACCGCCGCCAAGACGCCCGCCACCGCCGCCGTCAAGCTGCCGGCCGGTGTCGTCAAGGGGCCGTCGGTGGAAGGCATCACCGAATACCGGCTGCCCAACGGCTTGAAAGTGCTGCTGTTCCCCGACGCCTCCAAGCCGACGGTCACCGTCAACGTCACCTACCTGGTCGGCTCGCGCCACGAGAACTATGGCGAGACCGGCATGGCCCACCTGCTCGAACACATGCTCTTCAAAGGCTCGCCGAAGAACCGCAGCATCCCGCAGGAATTCGCCAATCGCGGCATGGACTTCAACGGCACCACCTCCTTCGACCGCACCAACTACTACGAAGTGTTCCAGGCCAGTCCGGAAAACCTGAAATGGGCGCTCGACATGGAGGCCGACCGCATGGTGAACTCCTTCGTCGCGCGCAAGGACCTGGACTCGGAAATGACGGTCGTGCGCAACGAGTACGAGAGCGGCGAGAACAGCCCGTTCGCCGTGCTGCTCAAGCGGATGGAGAGCGTCGCCTACGACTGGCACAGCTACGGCCGCGACACCATCGGCAACCGCAGCGACATCGAAAACGTCAAGATCGACAACCTGCAGAAGTTCTACCGCACCTACTACCAGCCGGACAACGCGGTGCTGCTGGTGGCCGGTAAATTCGACCCGGCGCAAACGCTGGCGTGGATCAGCAAATCGTTCGGCGCGATCCCCAAACCCAAGCGCGTGCTGCCGCCATTCTGGACGGTCGAACCGACCCAGGACGGCGAGCGCAGTTTCGTCGTGCGCCGCAAGGGCGACATGCAGCTGGTGGTCCTCGGCTACAAGATCCCGTCGGCGCTGCAGGAGGACAGCGACGCGCTCAGTTTCATGTCCGAGATCCTCGGCGACACGCCGACCGGCCGCCTGCACAAGGCGCTGGTGGAAACCGGCAAGGCCGCGCAGGTGTTCAGCTTCGCCCAGAGCGGCTACGCGCCCGGCCTGCAGTTGATCGGCGCCGTGGTCAAGGCCGGCGAGCCTCTGGAGCCGGTGCGCGACGCGCTGATCGCGACGGTCGAGGGCTTCGCCAAGACGCCGCCGACGGCCGAGGAAATGGAGCGGGTGCGCCGCAACGTCGCCAACGGCATCGAGAAGTCGCTCAACGATCCGCAAAAGGTCGGCGTGACCTTGTCCGAGGAGATCGCGCTGGGCGACTGGCGCCTGCTGTTCCTGGACCGCGACAAGCTGCCGACGATCACGCCGGAGCAGGTCAGCGCGGCCGCCGCGCGTTACCTGAAGCGTGACAACCGCACCGTCGGCACCTTCATTCCCGAGGACAATCCGCAGCGCGCCGAGATCCCCGCCGCGCCGACCGTCGCCGAGGTGATGAAAGACTTCAAGGGCAAGGACAGCGTGCTGACGTCGGAGGTGTTCGATCCGAGCCAGGACAACATCAACGCCCGCACCGAGATCAAGACCATCGGCGGCCTGCGGGTGGCGCTGCTGCCGAAGAAGAATCGCGGCGAGGCGGTGTCGGTCAACATGTCGCTGCACTGGGGCGACGAGAAGAATCTGTTCAACACCTCCATCGTCTCCGGCGCCGCCAGCGCGATGCTCATGCGCGGGACCGACAAGTTCACGCGCGAGCAATTGTCCGACGCCTTCGCCAAACTGAAAATCTCCGGCGACCTGTATCACTTCGATACCACCGGCCCGAATCTGGACGCGGCGCTGCGGCTGGTCGCGCACGTGCTGAAGGACGCCAGCTTCCCGGCGGCGGAATTCGAGCAACTGCGCCAGCAATGGCTGGTGGGGATCGAAGCATCGCGCAACGAACCGCAATCCCTGGCCCGCACGGAAATGGACCTGTACTTCAACCACTACCCGAAAGGCGACGTGCGCGCGCCGATGTCGGTGGACGAGCAACTGGCTGCGGTCAAGGCGCTGAAGCTGGAGGACGTGGTGGCCTTCCACCGTAAATACTACGGCGCCAGTCATGGCGAGATCGCCGTCGTCGGCGATTTCGACAAGGCCCTGATCAGCAAGACGATCGAGGACAGTTTCTCGGGCTGGGACAGCAAAGTCTCGTACGCCCCGGTCACCAGTGTCAACGTCGACAAGGCGCCGATCGTCAAAATGATCAACGCGCCGGAAAAGGAAAATGGCTTCTACGCCGCGCGCCTGAACCTCGATTTGAATGTCAACGACCCAGACTATCCGCTGCTGGACCTGGCCAATTACATCTTCGGCGACGGCGGCTTGAAATCGCGGCTGATGGACCGCATCCGCCAGAAGGACGGTTTATCGTATGGTGGCGGCACGGGCTTGCAGGCGGGCGAGATCGACCGCGCCGGCAGCTTCGACGTCAACGCCATCGCCGCGCCGCAAAACCTGAAAAAGCTGCAGGCGGCGATCAGGGAGGAGCTGGACCGGGCTGTGAAAGAAGGCTTCACGGCGGCGGAACTGGCGGGCGCCAAATCGGGCCTGCTGCAGCAGCGCATCCAGAACCGCTCGAAGGACGAAGTACTGGCCGCCGGCTGGGCGCGCAACCTGTACCTGAACCGCACCTACAGCTGGAGCAAGGAATACGAGGACAAGCTGAAGGCCGCGACCTTGGCGCAAGTCAACGCCGCCTTCCGCAAAGCCGTCGACCCGGCCAAGCTGACGGTGGTGGTGGCCGGCGACGAGTCCAAAGCCAAAAAATAAGGAATGTTCTGCATCATCTCCAATTATGTACTATCATTAGTTACATGAGACGAGACAGCAAACTATCCTCCATCCTGCACGTGCTGCTGCACATGGCGCATGCCGACCGGCCGTTCACCTCGGACGAGCTGGCCGGCTTCCTCGGCACCAACCCGGTGCTGGTGCGCCGCGTGCTGGCCGGCCTGCGCGAGCGCGGCTATGTCGGTTCCGACAAGGGCCACGGCGGCGGCTGGACCATCACCTGCGACCTGCGCCGGGTGACCCTGAGCGACATCTACGAGGCGGTCGGTTCGCCCACGGTGTTCGCGATGGGGAACCGCAGCGAGCAGCCCGAGTGCCTGGTCGAGCGCGCCGTCAACGACGCGCTTTCCAGCGCCTTCGACGAGGCCGAGGCTTTGCTGATCGAGCGTTTCAAGGACGTCACGCTGGCCGATTTGTCGGCCCGCTTCAACGACGAATACGCCAAGCACAAAGGAGCCTCCCGTGAACATCCCACATCCGAGCACTGAATTCGACGTCATCGTCATCGGCGGCAGCTACGCCGGCCTGTCCGCCGCGATGCAGCTGGCGCGCGCCCGTCGCCGCGTGCTGGTGATCGACGCCGGCCAGCGCCGCAACCGCTATGCCACGCATTCGCACGGCTTTCTCGGTCACGACGGACGCGAGGCGGCGGCCATCGCCACCGACGGCCGCCAGCAATTGATGAAGTATCCGACCGTGCGCTGGATCGAAGGCTCGGCGCAGCGCGCGGAGAAAGTGGAGCAGGGCTTCCGCGTGACCTTGCAGGACGGGGGCGCCTACAACGCGCAGCGGCTGGTGCTGGCCACCGGCGTGGTGGACGAACTGCCACCGGTGCAGGGTCTGGCCGAGCGCTGGGGCGGCACGGTGTTCCACTGTCCTTACTGTCACGGCTATGAGCTGATGGAGGGGCGTATCGGCGTGCTGGCCACCGGCCGCTGTCGATGCATCACGCGATGATGCTGCCTGATTGGGGGCGGGTCACGTTGATACTCAATGGCGCCTTCGAGCCGGACGCGGAGCAGTTGGCGTCGTTGGAAAAGCGCGGCGTGGCGATCGAGCGCACGCTGGTCAAGGCGATCACCGGTCGGGCGACGGTTGAATTGCAGGATGGGCGGTCATTGGAGATGGCGGGCTTGTTCGTCGTCAGCCGCACGCATAGCGGCAGTCCGATGGCCGAGCAGCTGGGGTGTGAGCTGGAGCAGGGCCCGATGGGCATGTACGTGCGCACCGACGCCATGAAGGCCACCAGCGTGGCCGGCGTGTACGCGTGCGGCGACGCGGCGCGCATGGCGGGTAATGTGGCGCTGGCGGCGGCGGATGGGACGTTGGCCGGGGTGTCGGCGCATCATTCGTTGATCTTTGGCGCCACCGCGGCGGCGGCTTGATTTTGTGGCGGCTCGCGGATGGCGGATTAGCGCAGCGTAATCCGCCACGCTCCGCCAGCGGTCATACTCCCAACCTACACCGCATTCAGCTCCGCCACGAAATCATACAAATCCCCGCGAAAATACGACCGGCAGAACTCCACCGCCCGGCCATCCCGCAAAAATCCCAGCCGCTCCACCGCCAATCCCGCGTCGCCCGGTTTTGCCTGGAGTAGCGCCGCCTGCTCCGCATCGAGCAGCAGCGCGCTCAATCGCTGCAGCGCGCGCACCGGCCGTTTGTGCGCGTGCTCCAGCGCCTCGTACATCGACACCTGCACCGACTCCAGCGACGGCAGACACGTCGCGACGATGGTGGCGTATTCGATGCACATCGGTATGTCATCGGCGTAGCGGATGCGGTGAAACCGGTACACCGCCGCCCCCGGACTAAGCCTTAACCGCAGCGCCTCCTCCGGCGTCACCGTCCCCTCCGACCGCTTGAGCCACACGCTGCGCGGCGTCCGCCCGCGCGCCCGCATGTCTTCCGAAAACGACGTCAGCTTGGCGAAATTCTTTTCGATCCGCGTATTGATGAAGTTGCCCGACCCGGGCCGCCGCACCAGCAATCCCTCGTCGACCAGCCCGTCGATCGCCTTCCTGACCGTGATGCGCGAGATCGACAGGTCGGCCGCCAGTTGCCGCTCGGCCGGCAAGGCCTCGTCCGGCCCGAACACCCGCTGGTCGATGGCCGTGCGCAGCGCCCGCTGAAGGCGATGGTAGAGCGGCTGGCTGCTGCCTTGCCCCAGGGTGTGCATGATCTCTGCAAGCGATGTCATCCGTTTCGTCTCCGTCGTCTCGGGCCGGTCCGCCATGAACTGGTCTTTACCCGGTCTTTGCATACCTGTTTCGATAATACCAAAAAGAACCACCGTGCTGGTATCACACTGGTTTTACTGTGGACCGCATCGCCCATAGATGCTCCTCTGCAACGAAGCGGGAATTGGTATGTGTACTTCGCACAACATATGAAAAAAATATGTCAATTGGTAGTATTCTGGTATTGGTACTGCGGTATATTGGCGTTGAATTGGTTTTGTACGAGGTTGTAAAAAGGGATCAGCACGACATCGCGGCGGCGATGAAGCGAGAATCGATCGACGTTAAAACAGCACGGGCCTTTCCAAAACAAACAGGCCGCAATCAAGGGGGAGTAAATGAAAGAGAATCTGCCAGGTAAGACGAACATGCCACGTAGCGCGGTCGAGCAGTTGACGCCGATCGCCGCAGCCGTGGGCCTGATGGTGCTGGGCATGTCGTGGTCGGCGCAGGCGCAAGCCCAGGCGCAACAAGCGGCCGGCGCCGGCAAGAAGGACGGCGAGGAAATGCAAACCGTCCAGGTGCAGGGCATTCGTGCGGCTCTGCAACAGTCGCTGAACCAAAAGAAAAACGCCGAGTCGCACCTGGAGGTGATCACGGCCGAAGACATCGGCAAGATGCCCGATAAAAACGTCGCCGACTCGCTGCAGCGCGTGCCTGGCGTGAACGTCAGCAATGCCGGCGCCAGCGAAGGCGGCTTCGACGAGAATGACCGCGTGTCGATGCGCGGCACCAATCCCAACCTGACCCAGACGCTGTTCAACGGCCACAACGTGGCCTCCGGCGACTGGTTCATTCTGAACCAGACCACCCAGGTCGGCCGCAGCGTCAGCTACACGCTGGTGCCGTCGGAGCTGGTCGGTTCGGTGGTTGTGCACAAGAGCTCGGAAGCGAGTCTGGTCGAGGGCGGCGTGGCCGGCTCGGTCAACATCATCAGCCGCAAGCCGCTGGAATTCAAAGAGAACTTCACCGGCGAAGTGTCGCTGGGCGCGGTGTACGCCGATCTGCCGAAGAAGACCGATCCGCAATTCAGCGCCTTGCTGAACTGGAAGAACGAGCAGAAAACCTTCGGCGCCTTGCTGCAAGTGTTCTCGGAAGAACGCCATCTGCGCCGCGACGGCCAGGAAGCGCTGTCCTACGACAAGATCCTGGCCAACAGCCCGATGGCCATCGCCAATCCGGACCTGGCCAACGCTTACTATCCCGGCTTCCTGGGCGCCTCGCTGTTCCAGCAGGAACGCAAGCGCCAGGGCGGTTTGATCGACCTGCAATTCAAGCCGAGCCGCGACCTGAACTTCGACCTGACCGGTTTCAGCTCGACCCTGAAGGCGTCGAACACCAACGACAACTACCTGCTCAACGGCGGCGCCATCATCAACCAGGGCAACGGCCAGGCGCCGCTGCCGGGCTACGTGGTCAAGACCCAGAACGGCGTCAAGACCCTGGTCAGCGCGAACTTCGCGCCGGTGGCCGGCACCAACTACAACGAGTACGACCAGATCTCGCGTCCCGGCGCGGAGGCGACCGCCAAGTTCGTCGCGCTGGACGGCAAATGGCGCGCCGCCGAGAATCTGACCTTCTACGGCAAGGTCGGCAGCTCGAAGGGCGAGGGCAAGACCCCGACCCAGGACGTCATCGCGTGGAACGGCGCCACCGGCACCGGCGCGTCGTACAAGTTGAACGGCACCGGCACGGCGGCCGACTTCTCCTTCAATAACAACCCGGCCGCGACCCCGGGCACCGACGCCACCAGTGGCTTCAGCTGGATGTTCGGCGACCAGAACGTCACCGTCACCGACAAGGAAAAATGGCTGCAACTGGACAGCGACTTCCAGCTCGAAGCCGGCCCGCTCAAGCTGCTGAAATTCGGCGTGCGCGGCGCCGACCACGATCGCTATTCGGATAACGTCGTCGGCCAGGGTCCGACCTGCTCGACCCGCACCGACGCCAACGGCGGCCCGGGCTTCTTCTGGGCGGCGCCGCTGCCTAGTCAGTACAGCTGCATCAACGGCGCCAACTCGCCATACAACCCGGCCAACTGGCCGGCCGCCGCCGGATCGTATCCGTCCAACTACGCCAGCGGCCTGGGCGGCAATTTCCCGCGCCAGATATTCCGCTACACCGCCGAGCAGCTGGCGGCGTTCTCGAAGCTGTTCGCCAACCGCGCCACCGACGGCACGCGTGAGGACTTCGGCAATGAGTTCAACCTGAACGAAAAGAACCGCGCCGCCTACGTGCAGGGTAACTTCGAAGGCGAAGGCTGGAGCGGTAACATCGGCGTGCGCTATGTGCAGACCAAGGAGCGCGCGGTCAGCAATGTGGGCATGCCGGGCGATACGCCGCTTGGCCAGCCGGGCGTGATCTACACGTCGGCGTTCGGCATCTTCAAGCCGACCGCCGTCGAACACACCTACAACGACTATCTGCCGAG
This sequence comes from uncultured Duganella sp., assembly GCA_963511605.1. Taxonomy (GTDB): domain Bacteria; phylum Pseudomonadota; class Gammaproteobacteria; order Burkholderiales; family Burkholderiaceae_D; genus Rugamonas. Next base: position 30,802 of record CAUPJZ010000009.1, read on the forward strand.
CGCCAACCTGCGTCTTGAGTTGAGCAAGGATCTGGTGGCCCGCTTCGCGCTGTCGCGCACCATGACGCGTCCGGACTTCTCGTCGCTGGTCGGCACCTTCACCTTGACGCCGCCGGCGGCCAAGGGCGGCGTCGGTTCCGGTTCGGGCGGTAACCCGGATCTGAAGCCGATCACTTCGAACAACTTCGACGCTTCGCTGGAATACTACTTCGCTCCGCGCTCGCTGGTGTCGGCAAGTGTCTACTACATGAACCTGACCAATTACATCGGCCAGGGCACGCGTGTGGGCACCTACCGCACCTACACCGAGGCGACCAAGATCACCGATCCGGATGGTTTCGACGCGCAGTACCTGATCTCCTCGCCGATCAACAGCAAGGGCAAGGTCAAGGGCATTGAGCTGTCGTACCAGCAGCCGCTGTTCGGCTACTTCGGCATCGACGGCAACGCCACCTTCACCAACGCCAGCGACAGCAGCGGCGCAAAGGTGCTCGGTTCGTCGAAGCGCACCTACAACGCCAGCGCGTTCTACGAGGACGAGCGTTTCAACGCCCGCCTGACGTACAGCTACCGTTCGGATTCGTATGTGGGCCTGGATCGCGGCACGGAGTTCAACCAGGTCGGCATGGGTTACATGAACGCGTCGCTGGGTTATAAATACAACGAGAAGATCGGCTTCTCGCTGGACATGCGTAACCTGAACGATCCAAAGCTGAAGTACTACGCCTTGAACGAAGACCAGCCACGTTCGGTCTACAAAAACGGTCGCCAGTTCTTCCTGACGATGCGCGTCAAGTACTAACCAGTCCAACCGCGTCCGCCGCCATGAAGGGGCGGGCGCGGCCTGGATAACGCTATACTTTGCCGATGCACCCAACTCCGCAACCGATACCCGAGTGGCGCGATGTCGACGCCCGCGTCTTCCATGAGCAGATCCTGCCGCTGCACCGTCCCGCAGTGATGCGCGGCGTGGTGCGGGATTGGCCCGTCGTCGCGCACGCGTTGACGTCGCCGGCGGTGGTCGGCGGCTACCTCAAGTCCATCGACAGCGGCGTCGATGTCAACGCCATCATGACGCCGCCCGCCGCGCAGGGGCTGGTGACCTATAGCGACGACGTCAGCGCGTTCAGTTTCGTGCGCAACCGACTGCCGATGTCGGACATCATCGACCAGTTGATGCGCTATCTGCCTGCCGGCGCCCGCGCTCCCGCGCTGGCGGCGCAAAGCGCGGTCATCGCCGAATGCCTGCCGGGCTTTTTGGCGGAGAACCGGCTGCCTTTGCTGGGACCCGAGGTGCAGCCGCGCATCTGGCTGGGCAATCACATCACGGTGCCGGCCCACTTCGACGAGGCGCAGAATATCGCGGCCTGCGTCAGCGGCCGGCGGCGCTTCACCTTGTTCCCGCCCGAGCAGGTCGGCAACCTGTATGTCGGGCCGCTCGATTTCACGCCGGCCGGCGCGCCGATCAGCATGGCCTCGCGCGCGCAACCGGACTTCGACAAGTTCCCGCGCTTTCGCGACGCGCTGGCGGCCGCGCAGGTGGCCGAGCTGGAACCGGGCGACGCGATCTACATTCCCGCCATCTGGTGGCACCAGGTCGAATCGATCGGCCAGTTGAACATCCTGGTCAACTACTGGTGGGGCGGCTCGCACACCGCCAACGACCGCGGCATGTCGCCGTCGAACGCGTTGATGCACTGCCTGTTGAACATGAAGGATCTGGAGCCGCAGGTGCTGCAGGCCTGGCGTGCGGTCTTCGAGCATTTTGTTTTCAATTCCGACCCGCAGCGGTTGGAGCATATTCCCGAGCGGCGGCGCGGGGCGCTGGGCGCGATGTCGCCCGAAGAGGCGCGCCGCTTCAAGGACGTGTTGATCGCGCAGCTGCAAAAATAACCATACTGGAGACACCATGAAATTACACGCAGGCGCTGTGCTGGCCGCATCCGTTGTCGCAGCGTTGTCGCCATCGTCCGCCATGGCCGATGAAGTGATCGGCTATTACCCCGGCTGGAAGTCGGCGGCGTATCCGGTCACGGCGGTCAACGTCGGCGCCGACAAGTTGACGATGGCGCTGTACGCGTTCATCGACATGTGCTGGGACGGCAAGCATGGCAACCCCGAGCCTTCCGTCAATGACGAGGCGCCGTGCCAGGATGCCGCCGGCGATCCGGTGTCGGCCAACGGCGCGCTGGTGTTCGGCAACGCCGTCGCGGACGGCGACAATCTGCGCGCGCTGGTGGCGTTGAAGAAGCAGCATCCGAAGTTCAAGGTGGTGGTGTCGGTCGGGGGCTGGAATTGGTCGAACCGGTTTTCCGACGTCGCCGATTCGGCCGCCGCGCGCGCCAATTTCGTCGCCTCGTCGGTGAAGCTGATGCGCCGCTTCGGTTTGGACGGCATCGACATCGACTGGGAGTACCCGACCGAGGTTGGCATACCATGCGTGGCGGGCAGGGTGTGCGCGCGGCCGCAGGACAAGCCGAACTACATCAAGCTGGTGCGCGAGCTGCGCACCGCCTTCGACGCGGCCGGCAAAAAGGACGGCAAGCATTACAGCGTCACCATCGCGTCGGGCGCCAACGCCAATTTCGTCAACGACGGCGCGGCCGGTAGCGCGTGGATCAAGGAGCTGGCGCAAAGCCTCGACTGGATCAACATCATGACCTACGACTATCACGCGCCGTGGGAGAAAACCACGGGCCACCTGGCGGCGTTGAGCGGCGACCCGAAAGATCCGGTGGTCGACAAAGGGTTGTACGCGCAGGCGTCGGTGCAGCGCTATCTGGACGCCGGCATCCCGGCGGACAAGCTGGTGATGGGCGTGCCGTTTTACGGGTATGGCTGGAAGGGGTGCGCGCCGGGTCCGGCGGGCGATGGGCAGTATCAGTTGTGCGAAGGCGGCGCGACCGGCGGCGCCGGCGGCGGCAACTCATATGGCTTCAGTCACTTGCTGAAGCAGGGGATATTGACGCCTTCATTCGAGGGCGGCAGCGGCTACAAGCGCTATTGGAACGCCTCGGCCAAGGTGCCGTATCTGTATAACGCCAAGGAGAAGATCTGGATCACCTACGAGGACCAGGAATCGCTGAAGGGGAAGGCGCGCTACATCAAGTCCAGGAAGCTGCGCGGGGCGATGTTCTGGGAGTTGAGCGCCGATGGCGAGCACCAGCTGATCGAGACGTTGTGGTCGGCGATGCGATGATGGCCTGGATGGTGTGATTTATTCTGAAACACGTAGGGCGGATTAGCGAAGCGTAATCGGCCATGCTGGCGTCTCGTTGACGCATGCATGGCCGATTACGGCGTTCCGCCTCTTAAGGCCTACCGGCTAGGTAGGCCGCCTCTTCGATGGGCCCCCGGGGCGGATTGGCGGGCCTCGCCCGCTAATCCGCCCTACGTGATTGTGTGGGTTACTTGGCTGCGGCTGCCGCTGGTTTGTTCTGGTACATGATCCAGTAGCGCGCCAGGTCGCCACGGCCATCGTTGCCGGTGACGGTTTCCAGCACCTTGATCGATTCATCCTTCTTGCCGGCCATCGCCAGCGCGTAGCCCAGACGCAGTTTCGCGTCTTCCGGATTCTTCGACACGCCCTTGGCGATACCTTGCTTCATCAAGTCGATACCCTTGTCGAACTGGCCCAGGGTGATGAAGTTGTAGCCCAGGTTGACCAGGCCGACACCATCCTTCGACTTCTGGGCGGAAGCGACACCAGCGTCGATGTTTTTCGCATCGTCGGCGGCGCCCTTGTTGGCGCTGTCGCGGATCTTCTGGATCGCGGCTTTGTCTTTGCCGGCCGGGATGGCGCCAGGGTAGGCCTTGTCCATCGCGATCTTACCTTCGGTGAAGAAGCCGCCCAGCACGGCCAGTTCGGCCTGTTCCAGGTAATCCTCAGGCTCCATCTTCGACGGCGCGGCGACGCCTTTCAGACGCGCCATGTCCAGGTCCAGGCGCGCTGCATAGGTCTTCTTGCCGCGCGTGCGGTTCAGCAGGTCGAACCAGTAGTCTTCCGACGGGTAGTAGCGCACCAGCTCTTCGATCGCCGTCAGATACAGGTCGGTGTCCTTCAGTTTGATGCCGACGTTGCCCAGCAAATTGAGTTCGTCCTTGGTCGGCGCGGTGCCGGCTTTCTTGGCCGCTTCGATATCCTTCAGCACTTCGGTCTTGGCGGTGGCGAAGTCGTTCTTCAGGAAGTACGAACGCACGATGTACTGGCGCTGCTTGGCGTTGTCGCCCGATTCGGTGCCGTAGCGGTTGAACCAGGTGATGGCCTTGTCGTAGTCCTTGATGGAGCTGTAGTAGATGCCGGCGACGGCGTCGATGAAGCGCAGTTTGTCTTCCTGCTTCAGACGGCCCGACTCGATCATCGCTTCCAGCGCCTTCAGGGTCAGCTCATTGTTGCCGGAGGCCTGGCCCAGTTGCACGCGCATCTGGTTCAGCACAAACGCTTCGTACGGGGTCAGGTTCGGCGCGGCGGCGGCGGTGTCGATGCGGGTCTGGTATTCCTGGTAGTTCTTGGCATCGAGCAGCGGCTTGGTTTGCGCCGGATCGATCAACTTGTAGATCTCCGGACGTACGGTGTCCTTCGGCGCTTCGGCGGCGGCTTTTGCTTTTTCCTTGTCCTGCGCGTGGGCGGCGGTCACGCCCAGCATGGCCGGTACCGCGTTCAGGCCGATGGCGGCCAGGATCAGACTAATACGAGCGAGACGAATATGGGACATGTTTAATCCTTCAAAAGACATGGGATGGCCGGCGCCGAGGCGCCATGCCGTCGCTATTGGAGTGAGTGTTCAAGGCCGCGCTGCGCGCGATCCGGCAAACCGCACATTCTACGATCCCTTTCCGGGAAGTAAAAGAGCCTGCCGGCCAAACCAACGTATTGTTACATAAATCATGGTTGATGCGCATTATTCAAGGGTGCGTCAACCGTGCGCTGGTCGCGCAACCACCGGCTCCGGCCCGCGCTGCGGACGCGCTGTCATCGGAATGAGCTGCGACAGGACGGCCACCGGGATCGCGCACAGCATCACCCAGATGAAGAAGTGCTGGTAGCCGAGCGCGATCTGGATGTCGCCGCTGAATAGTTTGAACAGTACAAAGCCGAGCTGCATGATGCCGGTCGCGAAGGCGTAGTGCGCGGTCTGGTATTTGCCCGGCGCGACCACCTGCATCATGTACAGGATCAGGCCGACGAAGCCGAAGCCGTAGCCGAACATCTCGATGCTGAGCGCCGCGCCGATCACCGCCAGGTCGGTCGGCTGAAAGTAAGACAGCAGATAGAAGGCGGCGTTGGGCAGGTTGACCGCCAGGATCAGCCACAGGATGGCGCGCTTGAGGCTCAGCCACGAGGTGAAGTAGCCGCCGGCGATGCTACCCACCAGGAAGGCCACCGTTCCCACCGTGCCGTAGACGGCGCCCACTTCGGCGGTGCTGAGGCCAAGGCCGCCGAGGTGGCGCGCCTCGCGCAGGAACAGGGGGCCGATCGATTGCACCTGTGCCTCGCCCGCGCGGAACAGGATGATGAACAGGATCGAGACCCAGATGCCGGGCTTTTTGAAGAACTCGACGATCACCTCCCACAGCGTGCGGGCGATGGCGGCGGCGTCGGTGCCGGCGCCCACCGCGTTCTTCGACTGGGGCAGCGCCCAACTGTTGTAAAGCCCGAGGCCGACCATGACCGCGGCCAGGATGAGGAAGCAGATGGTCCACGCGGGCACCACGCCGATGGTTTGCTCGAAGTGCCCGGCCAGCACCAGCAGCCCGCCGGTGGTGAGGAATTTCCCGGCGTTGAAGAAGGTGCCGGTCCAGCCGGCGTATTGCGCCTGGCCTTTTTCATCGAGGCTGGTGATGTACAGGCCATCGCAGGCGATATCGTGCGTGGCCGCCGAGATGGCCACCAGCGCAAGCATCGCCATGCAAGCGGCGAACCAGAATGGCGCGTGCAGCGCCAGCGCGACGCCGCCGAGACATACGCCGCCGAAGATCTGGAAGGTGACCACGATCAGTTTTTTGCTGCTGGCCAGTTCGAGGAAGGGACTCCACAACGGTTTAAAGACCCACGCGAAGCCGATCAAGGCGGTCCAGCGATTGATGTCGCTATTGGGCATGCCCATGCTCTTTAACATCTGGTTGGCGACGATGGCCACCGCGAAGAACGGCAGGCCTTGGGCCAGATAGAGGCTGGGCACCCAGAACTTCGGGTTGCGGATGGTTTGCTGGTGCGTGTCTTGTTTGTTGTTGTCCACGTCGTCCCCGGATGATTTTTATTCGAAGCCCGGCACCGGCGCGCGGCCGGTGGCTGGCAGTTCGTCGGCCAGCCACAAGTTGACCGCGTCCAGCGCCGGTTTGGCGAAGCCGTAGGTCAGCAGCGCGGGCGCCTGGATGTCGAGCGCCTGGTACGGGTTCCACAGCGCCAGATGCAGGTCCGGGCGCCAGGTGGCGCGCGCGCGCGCGCCGTAGCGCAGGCGCGAGGTCGAGGCCAGCATCGTGAAGCGGCCGTCGCGGGGCAGGGCGCTCCAGTCGAAGGCCTCGGCGTCGGCGAAGGTCACCAGTTCGACGTCGTACAGGCGGCGCAGCGACGCGGCCACCGTTTCGGCCGGCACGCCGGCTTCCGATACGCCGTCGCTGACGACGTCCTGGCGCACCACCAGGCGCACCCGCGCGCCCTTCTCCGGGCGGCGCGGCTGGCCGTAGGCCGTCAGCGCGCGGAACCAGCCCTCGGCCATCACGTCGCGGTCGGCCGCATCCTCCTTGTACGAGCGCGGCTTGCACGGATAGGCCAGCGCCAGCGCCGACAGGCGGTCCAGGCGTTGCTGGACGTCCTGCGACGTCAGCTCGCCGGAGGCCAGCGCCGCCGCGATGGAGTTCAGCGTTTCGTCCTGCGTTTCCGGGGTGCCGAGCGCCATCACCATGTCGGCGCCGGCGGTCAGCGCGCGCACCGCCGCGTTGCCCACGCCATAGCGGCCGGCGATGGCGTGCATGTCCATGCCGTCGGTGATGACGATGCCTTTGTACTTCCATTCGTCGCGCAGCAGGCCGGTGAGGATGCGGCGCGACATCGTGGCCGGGTTGTCCGGGTCCAGGGTCGGATAGACGATGTGCGCGGTCATCATCGCCGGCGCGGCCGCCGACGCGATGCGGAACGGCGCCAGTTCCAGGCGGTCCAGCTCCTCCACCGGCTTGTTCACGGTCGGCAGGTCGCGGTGCGAATCGACGTTGGTGTCGCCGTGGCCGGGGAAGTGCTTGACGCAGCAGGCCACGCCCTCCGCGTGGCTGCCGGCCATCCACGACATCGCCAGTTCGGCGGCGCGCTTTGGTTCGGCGCCGAAGGAGCGCTCGGCGATGACCGGGTTGTGCGGGTTGTTGTTCAGGTCCAGCACGGGGGCGAAGTTCCAGTTGAAGCCCAGCGACTTGACGGCGCGTGCGACGGCGGCGCCGGTGCGGTAGGCCAGGTCGGTGTCGTCGGCCGCGCCCAGGCCCATGGCCGCCGGCGGCGCCGGCACCCAGGTCGAGCGGACCACGGCGCCGCCTTCCTGGTCGATGGCGATCAGCGACTCCGGACCCATGACCGCGCGCAGGTCGGCGGTCAGCTTGCCCAGTTGTTCGGAGTCGGTCATGTTGCCCCGGAAAAGACAGACGGCGCGGATGCTGTTCGCCTTCAGGAAGTCGGCGGTGGCCGCGTCCAGCACCGTGCCGGGGAAGCGGATCATGATCAGTTGGCCCGCGATTTTCCGTAACTCGTCGTGAGTCTTGCTTGTTTGGTCGGTCATTGGGGTGCTCCGGCGTGCTTAGTTTGTTTTGGTGACTTTGCTCAGGTGGCGCGGCGCGTCCGGGTCCATGCCGCGCGCGGCCGACAGTTTCGCCGCCATCACGTAGAAGGTCTGGATCGCCACGATCGGATCGAGATCCGGCGTCGCCGCCACCGGCAAGGTCAGGTCGCGCTCGGCCACGTCGGCCGGCGCGGCCAGCAGCACGCGCGCGCCACGGCCGCGCATCTCGCTGGCCAGTTGCAGCAGGCCGGCCTGCGTCGGGCCACGCGTGGCGAAGATCACCAGCGGGTAGCCTTCCTCGATCAGCGCCATCGGGCCGTGCTTGATCTCCGCGCCGCTGAAGGCTTCCGCCTGCAGCGCCGAGGTTTCCTTGAACTTCAACGAGGCTTCCAGCGCGACCGGGAAGCTGATGCCGCGACCGACCACCATGATGTTGCGGGCCGGCGCCAGCACCTCCAGCGCCGGGGACCAGTCCTCGGTGGTGGCGGCGCGCAGCGAGTCGGGCAGCGCCTGCAGGCCTTCCAGCAGCTCGGGATCGTTCTGCCACGCGGCCACCAGGCGCGCGCCGGCCACCAGGCTGGTGATGAAGCTCTTGGTCGCGGCCACGCTTTGCTCCTTACCGGCGCGCAGCGGCATCGCCCATTCGGCGGCGTGCGCCAGCGGCGAATCGATGTCGTTGACCAGCGCGATGGTGGTGGCGCCGCCGTCGCGGAAGTACTTGATCGGCTCTACCACGTCCGGGCTTTGGCCCGATTGCGAGATCGAGATCGCCAGGGTGTCGCGGGTGATCAGCGGCGACTTGTTCAGGGTCACCAGCGACATCGGCAGCGACGCCACCACGCGGCCCAGGCGGGCCATGATCAGGTAGGCGGCGTAGGCGCAGGCGTGGTCCGACGAACCGCGCGCGATGGTCAGCGCGGTCGAGAACGAGGTGCTCCTCAATTTGCGGCCCAGCTCCGCGTAGCGCTCGCCATCGTGGGCCAGTTGCAGGGCCACGCAATCAGCGGCGGACAGGGCTTCTTTCAACATCATTGAGGTCACAACAATTCTCCTTCGATATAGACGGCTTTGAGGTTCAGGTCACGGTCGAGCACCACGAAGTCGGCGTAGGCGCCGGGGGCCACGCGGCCCCGTTCTTGCAGGCCGAGATAGTCGGCCGCATACGTTGAGACCCGTGCCGAGGCATCCGCCAGATCGAGGCCGAGTCCGACCAGGTTGCGCAGCGCCTGGTCCATGGTGAGGGTGCTGCCGGCCAGCGTGCCGTCGGGCAGGCGCACGCCGCCCATGCACTTCATGACGACCTGGCGGCCCAGCATATATTCGCCGTCCGGCATGCCGGTGGCGGAGGTGGAATCGGTCACGCAGTACAGGCGCGGAATGCAGCGCAGCGCGGTTTTGATGGCGCCCGGGTGCACGTGCAGCAGGTCCGGTATCAGTTCGGCGTACTGCGCGTGCGCCAGCGCGGCGCCCACCATGCCCGGCTCGCGGTGGTGCAGGCCGGTCATGGCGTTGAACAGGTGGGTGAAGCCGTGGGCGCCGTTTTCCAGCGCGGCCTTGCCGTCCTCGTAGGAGCCCAGGGTGTGGCCGATCTGCACCCGCATGCCGGCGTCCGACAACTCCTTGACCAGTTCCAGGTGGCCGTCGATTTCCGGCGCCACGGTGATCAGTTTCAGGGGCGCCAGCGTTTCGAGGCGTTCGACGTCGGCCAGCTTGGCCGAGCGCGCGTAGTTGGGCTGCGCGCCAAGCTTGCCGGAGTTGATGTACGGGCCTTCCAGGTGCGCGCCGAGCACGCGCGCCTCGCCTTTGCCACGCTGGGCGGCGGCCCTGCCGATGCCCGCGAGGGCGAGGTCGATATCCTCGGGCGGCGCGGTCATGGTGGTCGCCAGCATGCTGGTGGTGCCGTGCCGCGCGTGGATGGCGGCGATGGTGTGGACCGCGTCGCCGCCTTCCATCACGTCCTTGCCGCCGCCGCCGTGCACGTGCAGGTCGATGAAGCCGGGGATGATGTAGTCGTCGGCGTTGAGGGCCGGATCGATGCCGCCGCCGGTGATGGCGATCACGCGTTCGTCGAATGTGACCTCGCCGCGGATCCAGCCCGCCGACGTAAGGATATTGCCTTTGATTGCACTGCTCATCTGCGCGACTCCGCTACGAATTCATAATAATCACTTCGGCAATACGAGTGGGTCAGTTCCACCGCTGCGCCGTTGTCGAGATAACTGACGCGGGTGATGTGCAGCATGGCGGCACCCGCAGGTATGTTGGCCAGGCGCGCCTGCTCCACGCTGGCGTTGACGGCGCGGATATGCTGCAGCGCGCGCATCGGGATCGTGCCCTTCGATTCCAGGTAGCCGTACAGCGAATCGGTCACGCTGTGCGGGTTGGGCATGTACTGGGCGGGGATGGTGGTCGTTTCGATCGCCATCACCACGTCGTCGGCGGTGCGCAGGCGCTTCAGGCGGGCCACCGGCATATTGGGCGACAGGCCGAGCGACAGCACCTCCACCGGCGAAGCCACGCCGATGTCGCGTTGCAGCCAGCGCGAGCCGGCGTTGAAGCCGCGCTCCCGCAGTTCCTCGGAAAAGCTGGTCAGGCGCGACAAGGGCTGTTCCAGTTTCGGCGTGATGTAGGTGCCCGAGCCGCGCTTGCGGGTCAGCATGCCGCGCTCGCACAGCATGTCGATCGCCTTGCGGGCGGTGACGCGCGAGATGTTCAGCATCTCCGACAGCACGCGCTCGGACGGCAAGGCCTCGTTGGCGCGCCACTCGCCGTTGACGATGCCGTCGGACAGCTTGTTCGCCAGCTGCATGTACAGCGGCGTGTCGCTGCCGGCGTCCGGTTCGAAGTCCTTCAACTGTTCGCTCGACTGGGCTAGCACGGGCTACTCCTTCAATCGTTGTTGGATCAGCCGCAGCGCGCCGGCCGACGAATCGCCTTGCGCCGTCACGCTGCGCGCCAGCACCGCCGCCGGCAGGTAGGGGCGCAGCGGCGCACCCAGGCCGCCGCATAGCGCGATCGGCAGCGCGCCGCTCGGATCGAGCGCGTTGGCAAGGCGTTCCACTTCGCGTCCCGCTTCGAGCAGGATCGCCTGCGCGGTCGGATCCGATTCGCCATGGCGCAGTACCACGGGCGCCAGTTGCGCGTATCGGGTCTGCGTGGCTTGGGCCAGCCAGTTTTGCACCGTGTCGCGCGCTTGCGCGGCGTCCATGTCTTGCGCCGCGCCGCAGGCCTGCGCCACATCGGCGGCGAAGGCGTTGTCCGGCATGCGGCCGTCGAGCACCTGCTGCAGGTGGTTGGCCGCGCGCAGGCCCATCCAGGCGCCGCTGGCCTCGTCGCCGGCGGGGAAGCCCCAGCCGCCCATTTCGATATGGCGGCCATCCGCCGTTTTGACCTCGCCGACGCTGCCGGTGCCCAGCGCGATGATGGCGCCCGGCTGGCCGGCGTGGGCGCCCAGCACGGTGGTGTAGCCGTCCGACTCCAGCGCCAGGTGCGCGTAGCCCGGATTGGCGGCGACGAACTCGGCGGCCCAGGCCCGGTTGTGGACGCCGGCCAGGCCGAGGCCGATGGCGATGGACGATCTGGCGGGGAAACGCAGTCCGGCGGCGGCGAAGGCCTTCGCGGCGGCGTCCTCGACGGCGGCCCAGGCGCCGGCGATGCCGTGCGACAGGGCCGAGGGGCCGCTGGCGCCGTTGGCCAGTTCGACGCCGTCGGCGCGCGCCAGGCGAACCCTGGTGCCACTGCCTCCGCCGTCAACGCCGATTAAAAATTCGATCATGGGTATCCGAAAACGCTGTCGCTGGGAATCCGGCCGGGCCGGGGTGGTTGAGGGCACTATATGGTTGCCCAACCAGCTTGTCAACAGGTATTTAACTGGTATTAAGAAATATTGAAGTGGACTTGCGTTGTCGAGTTGGTATTTTTTGGTAACTAACTGTTTTTATTGGAAATTGACGAGGCTGGGCTGGCTCGTGGGTGATCCGGCGATGCATGCCACTTTGGTCTGGTTTTGGTAGGGAGGGGGGCGGAAGGAGTACAATTCCGCTTTGCTAGATATTTAAAGGTAAGACAAATGACTGACTATTGGGACGACTGGCAGCGCGAAGCGTTGGCTGCGGGCGTGAAGGCGCCGTTGGCCAAGCTGGGGATGGAAGTGCTGAAGACGCACCGCAAGAACCGCTGGCCATCGCACTTTTTGGGCCGCATGGAAGACGGGCCGATGATGATCGAAATGTGCCTGGAAGAGCCGGACGAGACGGAATTGCTGTTCGTCGAGAACCTGCATCCGTATGACGACAAGCTGATTGCCGCCACCAAGAAGCGTCTCTGCTTCGATTGATGTTTTCGCTGGCCTCGCGCCACAGGCCTGTGGCGCAGGACAGACCCCGGATCCACGTAGGGCGGATTAGGCGGCACGCCGTAATCGGCCATGCATGCGTCCCAGGCGGCGCATGCATGGCCGATTACGCTACGCTAATCCGCCCTACGTGTCTCCGTGGGGCGCCGCCGACCCGGGCCCAGCCATGAGCCGTCGACGGCCCAAATAAGGTCCAGCCCGTGTAGAAATGGTGGACCTGACCCCGGAGTTGCCTTTTATTAGTTGTTGGCCTTGTCGCGGGTGCCGGTGCGCTCGTACGTCACCAGGCGCGATTGCTCGGCCGCCTTGCCGTTGACATTGACCACCGCGTTGCCCGGCCCGCGCACAATGACGTCGGCCTGGCCGGTCCACAACTGCTTCGCGTTGAGGTTGCCCGAGCCGCTCAGCTGCGCGGTCAGGGTGGCGGTCTTGCCTTCAAGCTTGACCTCGCCCGGACCGTGCATGTTCAGGCGCACGCTTTTGCAGTCGGCCGTCGCCGTCAGGTCGCCGGAGCCGCCCACTTCCGCCTCCAGCGTGTCGCTGACCCTGTTCAAATGAACATTGCCCGGTCCACGGCTGCGCGCCACCGCGCGCCCGACCTGCAAGGTCTTCGCGTCCAGGTCGCCGGAACCGCTCACCTCCGCGCTCAGCATTGCCGTCGCCCCCGACAAGGTCATGCTGCCCGGGCCGCTAAGGATGGCGCGCACCGTTTGCGCCTGCAGGCCGCGCACCGTCAGGTCACCAGAGCCGTGGACTTCGGCGTCGAGTTTCTTGATGTTGCCGGCGATGCAGGCGTCGCCCGGACCGTGCAGCATGGCGCCGGCCGCTTCGGTGCTCAGTCCGCAGGCGTCCAAATCGCCCGGGCCCGCCACTTCGGCGCGGATCTCCCTGGCGTTGCCGCGCAACGTGACCGATCCCGGCCCGTGCATCGCGGTGTTGATCTTGCCGGCGTTGATGTCGGTAATGTCGAGGTCGCCCGGCCCGTTGACCGAGATGTTCAGATCCTGCGTGACGCCGGCCGCGTTGATGTCGCCGGGACCGTTCGATACCACGTTCAGGCTGGCCGCTTTCAGGTTGCGCAACTCGAGGTCGCCGCTGCCGGAAGAGGTGACCGTCAACTCCTGCACCGTGCCGTTGGCGTGGATGTCGCCGGCGCCCTCCGACGTCAAACTGAGCGCCTGGCCCTGGAATTGTTGCAGATCGACGTCGCCGCTGCCGCTGGCGCGCAGGCTTTTCAAGCTCGCGGCGTTGATTCGCACCGTCACCTGCGACTTGTGGTCGTTGTTCCAGTTAAAGTTGAACACCCAGCCGTTGCTCTTTTTGCGCGGCTGGCGCACGGTGAGCGTGTCGCCGCTGACCGAGGTTTCGATGTCGGCGATTTTTTTACGCGGACCGGACAGTTCGATGCCGTTGCCGGCCTGGCTGGTGACGATCACGCGGAACGGGCCGTTCAGGTTGATGCTGGTGAACGGCGCGACGGTGCGGGTCTCGGTGCCGATGGCGCTGTCGGACTTGGTGTCTGCCTTGGTGTCGGCCTGGGCGTAGCCGCCGGCGACGGCCGCCGCCAGCAGGGTGCAGGCCAGCGCCTGGTGTTTGATCGTCTGCTTCATTTTTTATCTCGATTGTGGAAGTGGCGAGGAATGAACGATATGACAAAAGCAAGCAAGCGGCGCGCGGAATGGGACGGATGCGCGGAATAGTGGGATCAACGGCAAAAAAGCGGCGCTGAACCGCGATTCAACTTGTCGTGGCGGGCGCCGATAATGTCATAATCGGGGTACTGATGCTCGAGCGGGGAAACGCAAGCGGGGGGCGGACATGATTAAATATATGGGGACAAAAAACACGAACGACGGTTCGGTGCTATATGTGTTCCTGATAAACGGCTTACAGAAGGAAATCCGGGAAACGGCCTTGAAGCAGTACCCGGGCTGCTATGAGGCGTTGCCGGCGACCGCCAAGGCACGTATCAGCGCCAACCGCTCGTGGTTATCGAAACTTTAATGATGACGTTTTCCTTATTGCGACGCCGCGCCGGTTGTTATGCGCTGGCGGCGTCCGCCACGCTGCTTTCCGGCGCCGCCCTGGCGCAAGCGGTGCCCACCACCTTCGGCACCGTCATCGGCAACGGTCTGCTGTGCCGCGACCAGACCGCCAATTTCTATTACTACGATTACCTGCTCAAGGCCTTCGGCCCGGCCTACAAGCACGACGGCGGCGCCTTCTGGTTCAAGACCGAGGGCGCCAACCTGTGGGGCACGCCGGTCTCCGAGGTGATGGTCAGCGACGACACCAGCACCTATATCTTCGTCGGCGCCGTGGCCGAGGCCACGCCGGAGGAGCTGGAAAAGGCGATCATCGCCCAGGTCGGCGTCCATTATGCGAGAATCGACACGTCGGCCTTCCCGGTGCGCGAGGCCAAGCCGGCCAGCCGCATCGTTTATTTCGATACCAAATCCAAGATTTACTGCGCGAAGTACAAGCCATTGCCGCCGGTGCAGCCGCCCGCCGTGCGCCAGCGGCTAAAATAGGGCACGCGCACTCCCAAGGTCTTCATGTACACCCACTTTTTCAATCTGAAGCAATCGCCGTTTTCCATCGCGCCCGATCCGCGCTACCTGTTCATGAGCGAACGCCACCGCGAGGCGCTGGCGCATCTGCTGTACGGCATCGGCAGCGGCGGCGGTTTCGTGCTGCTGACGGGGGAGATCGGCGCCGGCAAGACCACCGTGTGCCGCTGCTTCATGGAGCAGATCCCCGAGAACTGCAAGTTGGGCTATATCTTCAATCCCAAGCTGTCGGTGGAGGAGTTGCTGCTGTCGATCTGCGACGAGTTCGGCATCGAGCTGCCGCCGCAGGGCGCCGGCGCCGTCAGCGTCAAGGGCTATGTCGACGCGATCAACGCCTATCTGCTGGCCAGCCACGCGCAGGCCAAGAACAATGTGCTCATCATCGACGAGGCGCAGAACCTGTCGGCCGAGGTGCTGGAGCAGTTGCGCCTGCTGACGAATCTGGAAACGAGCGAGCGCAAGCTGCTGCAGATCATCCTGATCGGCCAGCCCGAACTGCGCACGATGCTGGCGCGGCCGGAGCTGGAACAGTTGGCGCAGCGTGTCATCGCCCGCTATCACCTGGGCTCGCTGACCGAGGCCGAAACGGGCGCCTATATCGAGCACCGTCTGGCGGTGGCCGGCGCGTCGGCGATCGCGCCGTTTCCGCGTCGACTGATGGGGTTGGTCCACAGCCTGGCCAAGGGTGTGCCGCGCCGTATCAATTTGCTGTGCGACCGCGCGCTGCTGGGCGCGTATGTCGAGAACCAGCCGCAGGTGACGCGGGTTATTTTGCGCCGCGCGGCGTCGGAGGTGTTTTCCGGGCAGGAAGTGGTGCCGGGCGCGTTGATTGCCGCGTCGTCCGGGCGGCGCTGGCCGCTGGTGGCCGCCGGCGCGCTGGGTGGTGTGATCATCAGCGCGGTGTTGTGGCAGCTGGCGGCGCACGACGCCAAGCCGGGCATGCAGAGTGCCCAGGCCGCTTCGGCGGCGCCTGTGGCAGCCGGTGGCGCCGCCGTCGCCGTGCCGAAGGCGGGCGCGCAGGCGCCCGTGCTTGCTCCGGCGGCGTCCTTGCCCCCTGCGGTCAACACAGTGCCGGCGGCAGCGGCGGCAGCGGCGGCCGAAGGCGCAGGCAAGGCGGCGGCGTTGCGCCAGCTCGCCGGCATGTGGGGGCTGGCGCTGGTCGACGGCGATCCCTGCCCGACGGCGGCGCGCCTGAATCTGCGTTGCCTGCAAACCAAAGGCGGCATCGACGATCTGCGCCTGCTGGACCGTCCGGCGGTGCTGACCCTGCGCGACGATCCCGTCGCACCCAACTACGTGCTGCTGACCGCGCTGGACAGACGCAACGCCACCATCACGACACCCGGCGGCGCGCCGCAGACCATCAGCCTGGATGCGCTGGCCGCGCGCTTCGGCGGCGAGTTCACCACGTTCTGGCGCGCGCCGCGCAGCTGGCGCGACGAAGTAACCGTGGGCGACCACGGGCCGGATGTGGACTGGCTCGCGAAGCGCCTGTCGCAACTGTACGAGCTGAAAAAGCCGCAGGAAAACCAACCGCTGGACGCGGCGTTGCGCAGCCGGCTGACCGAGTTCCAGACCGGGCAGCACCTCAAGGCGGACGGCGTGGCCGGTCCGAAAACTTTCATCCGACTGTATCAGTTGGGCGGCGTACAGGAGCCACGTTTGCTGGCCCGTGCCGGCAAGGCCGACGCCGTGGCAGGGAAATAATATGTCCTATATTTTGGAAGCGCTGAAAAAAGCGCAGGCGGAACGTCAACTCGGCAACTCGCCGACCCTGCACGCGCCCACGTTGCAATCGGTGGACCGGTCTGCGGCCGGCGGACGCCTTAAAAAGCCGTTGCTGTTGTTGATCGTGGGAATGGGCGTCGTCATCGCCGCGCTGCTGGTCATGCTGTTGAAGCCGGCGGCGGCGCCCGCCGACGCTCCGGTTGTCCAGGGCGGGCCTGGCGCACCGGCGCCCGCCGCGCCGCCGGTTCCGGCGGCACCGGTCCTCGCCACGCAGACGCCGGTCCAGGTAGTCGCCGATAATGCCGCGCCGTTGCCGGCGCCCGTCGCCGCGCTGCCGCCACCGGTGGCCAGGCTCGCCCCGGCGCCGCGCAAGCACGCCGAGCCGCAAACGGTTCAGGCCGCTCCTCAGGCTGGCGCCAATGCAAGCCCCACGGCGGCCCCGGGCGCACAGGCCAAGGCGCCCGCCGCGTTCGAGGAGCCGGTCCAGAATCTGCGCGATCTGCCCGAGCCCATCCAGCGCTCGATTCCGCAGGTCGCCGTCGGCGGTTACATTTACTCCAAGAATCCGTCCGACCGGCTGTTGTTGATCGACAAAGTCCTGCGCCGCGAGGGGGAGGAGGTCGCCCCCGGCCTGAAACTGGAGAAACTGAACCCCAGGGAAGCCGTCTTCAATTTCAAGGGCTATCGTTACCGCGTTCCGTATTGAGTGTCATCAACTTGTCACCCCGTAGTGATATTTTCTTATCATTGAAAACAATGCATGGGGAAATATCATGAAACATTTGAAAATCCTGCCATTCCTGATAGCCGCCGCCTTCGCCATGCCACGCGCGCAGGCGGCGGAAGTCGATACCCAGCAGGAACCGATCGGCTACGGCGCCGGGCTGCTGTGCCTGGGCCTGGTCCTGCTGGCCAATGGCCGTGCGCGCAACGATGCTTTCAACCAAAAGAACGACGCGTAAATATCTGGCAGGAAGCCTCGCCACGTCGTTAAATGTTGCTGCGTATAATGGCGGTAACAGTTTGGGGTGGAGGGGTTGATCAATGCAGCAAGAGAGTTCCGCGCACATGCGCAATGTTCTGGGCGTCATCGGGACGTCCGGCAGCGGTAAGACCACGTTGCTGGAATTCCTGATCGCCCGGCTGGCGGCGCAGGGGCTGAAGGTCAATGTCATCAAGCACAGCCACCACGACCTGGAACTGGAGCCGCCGCGGAAGGACAGCGCCCGCTTGCGCATGGCCGGCGCCGCCGAAGTCATGGTGGCGTCGCCGTTCCGTGTCGCGATCATCCGCGAACTGCGCGGCGCGCCCGAACCTGCTTTACAGGAACAGCTGGACCGCCTGTCGCCGGCCGACCTGACCCTGCTCGAAGGGTTCAAGACGTATCCGATCGACAAGCTGGAAGTCTACCGCGCCGAGCAGGGGCGTGCGCCGCTGTATCCGCTCGATCCGCACGTCGTCGCGGTCGCCTCCGACCTGCCCCGGCCCGCCGATTTGTCGCCCGGCACGGTATGGCTGGACCTGAACGCGCCCACCGACGTACTGGCCTGGTTGGTGGCCCACGTCGAGAAAAAACGTCAAAATAAATCGCCGCAAGCCTAAAGTTCTGTTCGAATCATCCGTAAAAGAAGGGATACCCCTTAAAGGAGGATGATATGGACGTTTCAAGTATTGCTCAAGCCGCAACCTCGATCGCGGAAACCGGCACCAAGCAAGCCGTCGGCCTGGCTGTGCTGAAAAAAGCCCAGGATGTCCAGGCTTCCAGCGCGCAGGCCTTGATTGAAGCCATTCCTCCCGCGCAGTCGGCGCAGAGATTGCCTTCGAACCTGGGTAACACCATCAACACCACCGCCTGAACGGCGGCTGCGTGGCGCCTCCCGGCTTCTCCCGGCGCCGCATGCAAGCACCGTGCGCCGTCGGGTGCGCGGCGTTTCTGCGCGGTCGTGCGATCCGCGCCTCTCTTCGATTTGAATCCGTTCAACAGAAACATGCGTATCTACGTTATTGCTGATACGCTGCGGTTTCTGAATTCAATCACCCACTCGAGGAGACTTACCATGAATAAACGTCAAGCCCTGATCGCCGCCGCCCTGGCCACCGTCTGCGTCACCGCCGCCGCCGTCGATCAAGATACGCCGAAGGAAAAGTGCTACGGCATCGCCAAGGCCGGCCAGAATGATTGCGCCGCCGCCAACGGCACGCACTCGTGCGCCGGCCAGGCCAAGGTCGACAACGCGCCGACCGAGTGGAAGTACGTGGCAAAAGGCACCTGCGAAAAAGCCGGCGGCAAGACCACGCCACCGGCCAAGTAATCGCGGCGATACGTAGATAGCAATCGCCACAATCAGCGGAGCCATGCCGCCGCCACGCCAGTCGGAGCCGAGGCCGGGTGTCGGCGTTGGATTGCGGGCTCCGCATTATCGTCAGTTCCTTGAGCAGCGGCCGCGCGCCGCCTGGCTCGAAGTTCACACTGAAAATTACCTCGATCAAGCCGGCTGGGATAGCCACGTGCTCGGGCAACTGCGCCGCGACTATCCGATCAGCCTGCATGGCGTCGGCCTGGGACTGGGCTCGGCGCGCGGCTTTTCCGAGCGCCACCTGGACAGCGTGCGTAGCCTGGTGCAACGGATCGAACCGGTGCTGGTGTCCGAACACCTGTGCTGGGGCGCCGTCGGCGACCGCCATCTGAACGATCTCTTGCCGCTGACGTTGGACCTTGCCGCGCTCGATATGCTGAGCGCGCGCGTCAGCCGCGTGCAGGACACGCTCAAACGCCAGCTGTTGCTGGAAAACGTTTCTACCTATGTACGGTTTCACCGCGATGCGATGAGCGAGGCGGAGTTCATGGCGGCGCTGGCGGCGCGCACCGGTTGCGGCCTGCTGCTCGATATCAACAACCTTTACGTCAACCAGTGCAACCACGGCGAGGACGCGCTGGCCGCCATCGCCGCCATCGCGCCCGGTACGGTCGGCGAAATGCATCTGGCCGGTCATCTGGTGACGCCCGGCGCCGTCATCGACCACCACGGCGCGGCGGTGGCCGATCCCGTTTGGCGGCTGTACGAGGCGGCGCTGGAGCGCTACGGCGCGGTGCCGACCCTGATCGAGTGGGATACCGACATCCCGGCTGTCGAGGTGCTGCTGGAGGAGGCCGCCAAGGCCGAAGTGCTGCACAGCCGCTATGCAGTTCGGGCCGCGGCGCCGCTGCGCGCGGCGCCTTCGGCCGTGGCGGAAGTGGACGCCCCCGACCTCGCGGCCGGCCAGCAGCGGTTCGCCGGGGCCTTGCTCGACCCCGGCCAGACGGCGCAGGTGTTATCGGAATTCAAGGGCAGCGACAACGAACACCGGTTCGGACTCTATCGCGGCAACCTGGGCGCGACTTGGGACAAAACCCTGTCGGCCGCGTATCCGGTGGTGCGGATGCTGGTCGGCGAGGAGTTCTTCAGCGGCCTGGGCAGAGCCTACGGCCGCGCCCATCCGTCCACAAGCGGCGATCTGAACCGTTTCGGCGCCGACTTCGACACCTTCCTGCGCCACTTCCCGCACGTGGCCGATTATCCCTATCTGCCGGACATGGCGGCGCTGGAGTGGGCGCTGCACCGCGCGCACTACGCGCCGGCGGCCCGGGGCGTCACCGCGCAGCGGCTCGCCGCGTTGTCGCCGGAACAGATGGAGACGGCGCGGATGACACTGCATCCGGCCTGCCGGCTGGTGTCGTCGGAGTGGGCGACGATTCCGCTGTGGCAGGCGCATCGGCCGGACAGCGGGATCGGCTTCCCCGAACAGATGGCGGCGCCCAGTTACGGCGTGGTCGCGCGTCCGGCATGGAAAACGCAGGTGGTTGCGCTCAGTGGCGCCGGTCACGCGGCGCTGCGGGTACTGGGGGAGGGCGGGGATTTCGGCGCCGCGCTCGACGCCGCGTTCGACATCGACGAAGCCTTTGACGTGGCCGGCAATTTACAACTCTGGCTGGCCCACGCGCTGATCGTCAAAATAGACGGGATGGATGAAACGGGGTGACCGGTATGGGTGACCGGTATCAGTTGTCGGGCTTGAACGCGCGCAGGACCTTGGCTTCGCCCGTCAAATCCCGGTGCAGTTTATTGGCGGCGGCCGTCAGCTCGATCATGCGGCCGATCTGCACGTCTTCAAACCGGGCCAGTTCCTCGGTCGCGGTCAGCAGCGCCTGCGCCAGCTTGGCGCGCGCCCCCTGGTACAGCGAGCCGTGGTACTGATTGGTGTTCTTGAGCAGCTCCTCGGCGTTTTCTATCACCTGGCGCAGATCGTCGAGCAGTTTTTCCTGGGTTGGGCTATGTGGTTCAGGACCGTCCATGACGTCCCCCTGGTCGTAAAGAAACTGGTTGAAAAAGCCGGGTGGCAAGCAATTCCAATATAACTACGATATCGCCAGTCGGTTTGCGCATAATCAAAAACGCTCCCCCCGTCTGCAGCGTTTTTTCGGCTGCGCTTACAGATTAGTACGTTATTGCTTAAAAGCAAGAAGAAATTACACTGCGTCAATGCTGATGTTGACGTCGCCGACGCTGACCCGCTGGCCGGCGCGGATCTTCGCGGTCTTGCGCAGTTCCTGCTTGCCGTCGACTTTCACGGCGCCGCTGGCCACCATCATCTTGCCGGCGCCGCCGCTGTCGCACAATCCGACCAGCTTCAGGAGCTGGTTCAGTTCCACAAATTCACCGTTTAATTCGAAGCTTACTTTTTGCATTGTTGTCCTTTGTTGCCGTGATGTGAAGCCGGCGCCGACGTCACTTCAGATAGTGTAGCGGCATTCCGACAGCCGCGCAGTTTACCCGAACGAATCGGGTTGTCACTCGGAAAAAAAATTGCTATGCTGAAGTCACTGCCAAATATTTAAGCAGTGCTAGGGATGTTACCGAGGTCTTACCGAGCAGCATCATGAATAAGCTATCCCTGACCATGCTGGTAATCGTTTCTCCGCTGTCGGCAGCGGCTGGGGCGGCCACATCCGATCCGTTGTTCCCGCAGCAAACCACCCCGGTCTACGAAAAACGCGCCAATTCCGCGCTGCTGTTCGACGCCGCCGACCGGCAGTCGGCGCTGGTCGACCAATTGCAGACCGATGGCGCGCGCCGCTATGCCGCTTTCGCCGGCGCTCCGCGCCTGCATTTCGGCGCCTTGCCGGACAATCTGTCCTTGCTCGATCCGCTCGGCCCCCTGCTGAACGAGCGCAGCCGGCGATATCTGAGCAGCGCGGAGTTCGAAAAGAAGACCGGGCGCGCGGTCGGCATCCTGACCATCGGCTTGCTGCGCGAGACCGGCTCCACGCTGGGCGGCGGCCAGCCCGGCACGTCCTGGGGCATGAATAGCCGCCCAACCACCAGATTCACGTCGTTGTCGCTGGGGTACGCGCTGACGCCGCGCAGCTCGGTCATGGCGATGGCGTCGTATGGCAAGACCGAAGGTTTCGGCGCGCCGGACAGCTTGATGGCGCAGATCTCGTCGGTGCGGACGATGGCGTACAGCGTCGGTTTGTCGACGCGCCAGATTTTCACATCCCACGACCGCTTGGCGGTGACCTTGTCGGTGCCGGCCAAGGTGCGCACCGGTTCGCTGCAAAACGGTGACCTCGATACGCGTGTCAGCTATGCCAACGGGCAGGAGTTCGGCGCGCCGACCTTGAATCTGCGGCCGACCGCCACCGAGCGGGACCTGGAGTTCGGCTACACCACCATGGTGGGCAAGGCCGGCAAGATGGGCAAGCTGACCGGGGCGGTGATGTTGCGCGTCAATCCCGGGCATGATGCGAACGCCCGGCCGGATGTGCTGACCGGGGTGCGCTACTCGTACGGGTTCTGATACTGCCGCTGGCGGAGCCTGGCGGATGACGCTTCGCTAATCCGCCCTACGTGTATCCGTTGATGTTCGGCTAGCCCTTGGCGTTCGGGCGCGTCATGTCCAGCGGTACGATCCATTCGTCGAATTGCTCGGCCGTCACATAACCCAGCGCGAGCGACGCTTCCTTCAAGGTCGTCCCTTCATGCTGCGCCTTCTTGGCGATCGACGCCGCCTTGTCGTAACCGATGTGCGGCGCCAGCGCCGTCACCAGCATCAGCGAGCGTTCCATCAGTTCCGCGATGCGGCCGCGATTCGGTTCTATGCCATGGACGCAATGCTCCTCGAAGCTGCGCATGCCGTCGGCCAGCAGACGCGCGCTTTGCAGGAAGTTGTGCGCGATCAGCGGCTTGTAGACGTTCAGCTCGAAATTGCCCGAGGCCCCGCCCATCGTGATGGCGACATCGTTGCCGAACACCTGGCAGCACAGCATCGTGACCGCTTCGCACTGGGTCGGGTTGACCTTGCCCGGCATGATGGAGCTGCCCGGCTCGTTCTCGGGGATGGTGATCTCGCCCAGGCCCGAGCGCGGACCCGACGCCATCCAGCGCACGTCGTTGGCGATTTTCATCAGCGCGGCGGCCAGGGTTTTGAGCGCGCCGTGCGCCGACAGCAGCGCGTCATGGCCGGCCAGGGCGGCGAATTTGTTGTCGGCGGTG
Organism: uncultured Duganella sp.; assembly: GCA_963511605.1. Classification (GTDB taxonomy): domain Bacteria; phylum Pseudomonadota; class Gammaproteobacteria; order Burkholderiales; family Burkholderiaceae_D; genus Rugamonas. Next base: position 53,750 of record CAUPJZ010000009.1, read on the forward strand.
CGGAACGGCAGCGACAAGGTATGTTCCAGCTCGGCGGCGATGCGCACCGCGTATTCCGGATGGGCGTTGAGGCCGGTGCCGACGGCCGTGCCGCCGGCGGCCAGCCGCAGCACGCCGGGCAGGGCGGCGTCGATCGCGTGCTCGGCGAAGTCCAGGTGGGCGACATAGCCGGAGAATTCCTGCCCCAGGGTCAGCGGCGTGGCGTCCTGCAGGTGGGTGCGGCCGATCTTGACGATGTCGGCGAAGGCCTCGGCCTTGGCGTGCAGGCTGGCGCGCAGCTGGCGCAGCGACGGCAGCACGGTGTTGGCCAGCGCCTGCGCGGCGGCCACGTGGATCGCGGTCGGGAAGATGTCGTTCGACGACTGGCCCTTGTTGACGTCGTCGTTAGGGTGCAGCTTGCGGTTCTCGCCGCGCACGCCGCCCATCAGCTCGGAGCCGCGATTGGCCAGCACCTCGTTCATGTTCATGTTGGACTGGGTGCCCGAGCCGGTCTGCCACACCGCCAACGGGAATTCGCCGGTGTGCTTGTCGGCCAGCACCTCGTCGGCGGCCTGGGTGATGGCGATGGCTTTTGGCCCGTCGAGCAGGCCCAGATCCAGGTTGACACGGGCGGCGGCGCGCTTGACGCTGGCCAGCGCGTGGATCAATTCCGGCGGCATGCGCTCGGTGGAGATGTGGAAGTGTTCCAGCGAGCGCTGGGTTTGCGCGCCCCACAGCTTGTCGTCGGGGACGTCGATCGGGCCAAAACTGTCACGTTCGCTTCTGTTGCTCATAATTCATCCTTGTGCGGAAGTCATCATTTGTGGGCTTTTCAGTGTAGCGCAGTTTGGAAAAATTATCCTGGGGCTACAAAATTGGGAAAATCAGCCGTTATAGCCATATACCTCAAGATTACGCGTCACCAGCGCGCATCACCACTGACTTTTATGCAGCGTTTCACACTTACACATTTGCTCCGCGTCCTGGCCTGCGCCGTCTTGCTGGGGCCGGTTGGCATCGTCGCCAACGCGGCCGAGCTGGGCGACGTGTCCGCGCGCTCGTTCATCGGCCAGCCGTTGTCGGCGGACATCGAACTGGTGGCGCTGGCGCCGGACGAAGTGAACGCCTTGCAGGTCAGGCTGGCGCGGCCGGACGTGTTCCGCGGCGCGAACATCACGATGAATCCGGCGCTGTCGTCGGTGCGCATGTCGGTCGTCAAGCGCGACCAGAGGCAGTTTTTGCACGTGACAACCACGCGCCCGATCGACGCCGATTACGTCCATATGTATGTGGAACTGAGCGCGGCGGGGCGGCAGGATGTGCGTTTGGCAACGGTCTGGTTGCAGGCGGACCCCAACCCGCCGCCGCCGCCGGCGCCGGTGACGGCGTCCGTTCCGATGCCCAGCGCGATGACGTCGGCCGACGCCGAGCGGATCGCGGCGCAGGCGAGGGCGGAGCGGGCCGCCGCGCCGCCGGCCGTGCCTGCCGCTGCGCCGGTGCGGGACCGGACGCGTCCGGCGCCGTTGCCTTCGTTGCATGAGTCCGAGGCGGGTGTTCCGGGGGCGCTCAAGGCCGCCGCAGCCGCAGCGACGCCCCGGCAGACGCCGACGGTGGCGGTGCGGGATTTGCCATCGCGCATCGCGGAAGCGATGGGGACGCCGCGCAGTGCGCCGGCGGCCGCCCCCGCGCCCGCAGCCACGTCCGCGTCTGTTCCGGTCAAGCCGTCGGCCAAGCGCGACGCCACCGCCGCCGACAGCGCGGTGCCGTTGCCCGTGGCGCAGGCTTTGCTGCCGCTGGGGCCATTGCCGCTGCCCGCAGGCGTCAAACGCCCGGCCGCGCCTGCCGCATGCGCGCCGTCCGGCATCAGCGCCAAGGAATGCAAGGCGCTCGATGCGCATAGCCTGGCCCTTTCCAGCAAGCTGGTGGAGCTGGAGGGGAAAATGAAGGCGCTGCAGGGCGCGATCAAGGGTTCGGCGGCGGCACCGGCGGCGGCTCCCGCAACGGCCGCTCCTGCCGCCGCGCCAAAAGTCGGGCAGGCGGCCACGGCCGTGTTGGCGGCGGCCGGCAGCAGCGTGGCGGCCGCTGTGGCGGCGCCGGCGTCGGCAACGGAGGCGCCAAAGTCCGCTTCGGTGGCCTCGGCGGCGCCGGGTCCCGAAGCGGCATCGACCAGGGCGGCCGAGGACAAGCCAGGCAAATCCAGCAAACCGGGCAAGGCCGGCGAAGCGCAAGCGGCGACGATGGATGGCGTCTCGGCGTCGGCGTCGGCGGGGGCGGCCTCCGCTTCCGCCTCGGCGTCCGCCGGCGGGCATGGCGCCAACGCGTCGGCCTCGGCGGCCGGTGCCTCCGCCTCGGCGTCCGCGCCGGTTCCGCTCAAGCGCGTGCTGCCCAAACTGAAATATAAGAAGGAAAAGCCGGTCGAACGTCCGACCAACTATGTCGCCTGGGGTGCCGGCGCCGTCGGCGCGCTGCTGCTCGCCGGCGCTGGTCTGATCTACTGGCGCCGCAAGAAATCCGGCGCCGCGCCGCTGAAAATCTGGCAGGGCTTCCGCAAGAAAAAGCCGGCCGAGGCGGCGGGCAAGCCCCAGGAGGCGCAGCCGCTGCATGAAGTCACGCCCGAATCAATAATGCAATAGTAATAAGCTTATAACCTCAGCTTTGCCTGCGGTGCCTCGATCTGGGTTATAGTATTCGACGCTTTTTGCACGCCATACCCCATTTTGAAAGAGCATATGACCGCAACGTCGCAATATCAGGAGCAGTACCAAGCCTTCAAACAACTCGGCCTTAAACTGGATATGTCGCGTGGCAAGCCAGCGCCCGAGCAACTCGACTTGTCCAACGCGCTGACCGAATCGCTGGGTGGCTTCAAGGCCGCCGACGGCACCGACGGCCGCAACTACGGCGGCACCGTCGGCCTGCCGGAAGCGCGCGAGCTGTTCGGCAAACTGCTGGACGTGCCGGCCGCGCAAGTCGTCGTCGACAGCAGCGCCAGCCTGTCGCTGATGCATGACGTTATCATCTACAGCCTGCTCAACGGCACGCCGGGCAACGCGCCGTGGGTGCGCGAGCCGGTGACCTTCCTGTGCCCGGTGCCGGGCTACGACCGCCACTTCGCCATTTGCGAAGCGCGCGGCATCAAGATGATCAACATTCCGATGACCGAAGGCGGTCCGGACATGGACCTGGTCGAGAAACTGGTGGCCGGGGACGCCAGCATCAAGGGCATGTGGTGCGTGCCGAAGTACAGCAATCCGGGTGGCGTGGTCTATTCGGACGAAGTCGTTAGCCGCCTGGCCGCGATGAAAACCGCCGCGCCGGACTTCCGCCTGATGTGGGACGACGCCTATCGCTTCCACCACCTGAGCGAGAAAAAGCTGGAAGTCGCCAACATCCTTGACGCCTGCGCCAAGGCCGGCAATCCGGACCGCGCGATCGTGTTCGCCTCGTCGTCGAAGGTGACGTGGGCGGGTTCGGGAATCGCCGCGCTGGCGGCATCGCCGGCCAACATCGCCTGGTGGACCAAGCACGCCGGCATCCGCAGCATCGGCCCGGACAAGATCAACCAGCTGCGCCACGTGCGCCTGCTAAAGGATGTGGCCACCGTCGAAGCGTTGATGGAACAGCATCGCGCGCTGTTGCAGCCGAAATTCGAAGCCGTGCTGGCGCAGTTCGAAGCCCACCTGGGCGACGTGCCCGGCGTGTCGTGGACGCGTCCGCTGGGTGGTTACTTCATCGACCTGGTGACACCGGAAGGTTCGGCCAAGCGCACGGTGGCGTTGGCGAAAGAAGCCGGCATCACCCTGACGCCTGCCGGCGCGGCCTTCCCGTACGGGAACGACCCGAAGGACAGCCACATCCGCATCGCCCCGAGCTTCCCGTCGCTGGACGAGATCACCAAGGCGGCGCAAGGGATCGCGTTGTCGCTGCGCGTGGCCTTGGCTGGATAACTTAAAAGTCTTCTAAAACACGTAGGGCGGATTAGCGCGCAGCGCGTAATCGGCCATCGATGAGCCGCCGACGGCGCTTCGATGGCCGATTACGGCGTTCCGCCTAATCCGCCCTACGTGTTTCAGAATAAAAAAAGCGCCTGTGGCCAGGCGCTTTTTTCATTGGGGCGGGCGGTTTTATTGACGCGCCATGCCTGGTACCTGGTTCATCCATGGATCGGCGATGTCGCGGATTTCGCGGTCGTTCGCCAGGATCTGCTTGAGCAGGTCGATCTTGCGCAGGCGCGGGGCGCCGCTCAGGGCGGGCACGCCGGTGGCGGCGGCGCGGGCTTCGGTGGCGCACTGGGCTTCCAGCTTGCTCAGACCATCCCAGTCGCCCATGCGCGCGGCGGCGGCCATCTGCTTGCTCAAACCGGCAATGTTTTCGTACATCGAGAGGACTTCGGTAGCAATCATATACCCACCCAGGCTAGTTATCTTCGCAAAACGGATTACCGCATGTCCTGATTAACGTCGCCTTAAACGGGAACTTTAGGGTGTTTTGGAAAAATATTTGAAAAAGTCGAAAAAAAAGCCGCCGAGCTCAAAAGCAGGCGGCTTTCGTTGCCTCTAAGGCAAGTTGATCGGTTACTTCACCAGCTCCTCCAGACCAGCGCTCAGCTCGTCCGGTGATGGCATATCGTCGATCAGCGCGTTGTCCTCCAGGCCCAGTTCCTCGGCCAGTTCGGTCGGGTAGCAGGCGGCGATTTCCTCGTCGTTCAGTTCGGCCTGCTCGACGCGGGCGCGCCACGCGGCCAAGGAGATCACGGCGGCCAGGCGATTGAGCTCGCCGTTGTGATGCGGTTCCGGGAAGGCCTCGATGGTCTCAGAGAAGGTTTGCGGGAACTTCCAGCGCTTGGCCAGCTCCGCGCCGACATCGGCGAAGGTGTAGCCGAACGAGCCCATCTCGGCGTCCAGGCGGCGCGCGTCCATCGGACCGGCGACCTTGTCGAGCGCGATCGCTTTTTCGGACATGGCCGAGTGCATCACCAGTTGCCCGATCGCGTGCATCATGCCGATGGTGAAGGCGAGGTCGGTGTTTTCCTTGGTCTTCTTGGCGATCCACTTCGCCGACACGGCGGTGTGCAGGCTGTAGCGCCAGAATTGTTTGAGGTCGAGGCCGGGAACGGTCTTGAAACCGCTGACCAGGCCCGAGCTGATGACCAGGGTGCGCACGGTGACGAAGCCCAGCATCAGCACCGCGTCCTCGACCGTGCCGATGCTGCGCGAGACGTGATAGTAGGCCGAGTTGGCCAGGCGCAGCAGTTTAGCGCTGAGCACCGGATCGGTCGCCAGTTTTTTCGCGATCTCCTCGGTCGAGACGCTGGCCTTGTCGAAACTGCTGATCAATTCCTCGACGACCTTGGGCGCGGTGGGCAGCGCGGTCGGATTCTGGAACAAGGCGTCAAGTTTCATTTTTATCTCCTCGATACTCGTAATAGGGGCGTTGCCATGGGCTAACTATATAGCGATTCACCGAAGGAAAGAAGCGATTTGATACCTGAGCGTATCTTTTCTGCCGTCTCGATACGCTACACTGGCGCCATGGAACCCGATCACATTGAAGAAATTACGCAGAAAACGCTGCGCCATTACGAGCTGACGGCGCAGCAATTTTTCGCCGGCACCATCGATCATGATGTCAGCCAAAACATCGCCGCGCTGCTCGACGCGATCGAGGCGGCGGCGCCGCACCGCCTGCTCGACCTGGGGTGCGGTCCCGGCCGCGATTTGAAGACCTTCCGCGAGATGGGGCACGAGGCGATCGGCGTCGACGGCTCGGCTCGCTTTGTGGAGATGGCGCGCGCCTACAGCGGCTGCGAGGCCTGGCACCAGGACTTCGTCCAGCTCGATTTGCCGGCCGAATATTTCGACGGCGTGTACGCCAACGCCTCGCTGTTCCACGTGCCGAGCGCGGCGTTGCCGGACGTGTTGCGGCGCCTGCACGCGGCGCTGAAACCCGGCGGCGTTCTGTTCAGCTCGAATCCGCGCGGCGACAACCGCGAGGGCTGGAACGGCCCGCGCTACGGCAGCTACTACGATTACGATACCTGGGAACGTTACCTTGTCGCAGCAGGCTTTAGCGCCGTTCAACACTACTACCGGCCCAGCGGACTGCCGCGCGATCAGCAGCCGTGGCTGGCCAGTGTCTGGCGAAAAATTTGATTGTTGGCAGCGTTCGGGAACGCACAGAGAACCCGGCGGCCGAAGCCTATAGTGACTCCATGCACACGGCGCCACGTCGTGTGTCCTGTAGCTTCAACAACGATAAAGGAGTTCATCATGAACAAGGATCAAGTTAAGGGTACGGCGAAAGACATCGGCGGCAAAATCCAGGAAAAAACCGGCGAACTGATCGGCAGCTCGGAACAGCAGGCCAAGGGCCTGAACAAGCAAGCCGAAGGCAAAGTGCAAAAGGGCATCGGCGATGCCAAGGAAGCGATCGACGACGTCGTCAAAGGCAACCGCAACTAATCGCAGCACGCCGCGCTCGACGCGCATCGCAGGCGATCATTCGCCGCATAGAAAAACAGCCGCGTTAGCGGCTGTTTTCGTTTACCTGCAGACGGATCAAGCGGCGATGCGGTTGGTCGACAAATCCCAGCCGCCGGCGGTATTGCCGCCCGCGCCACCGGAAATTTTTTGTTGCGTGTAGCGCCACTTCACTTTCGAAAACTTCAGCGACACCTGCTCCGACAACACATCGCCCTCCTGCACGCTGGGCGACACGGTGCCGACCAACACATTTTCCAGTTCGATTTCGAAGTACTTGATACGCTCGCCCTGGCCATCGGCACGCATGAATTCGAACTTCGCCTTGGGAATGGTTTTGCCGGATGAGCACGTTTGCAGCAGCACCGGCGACGCCAGGTCGGCCATTTTCAGCAGGGTGATGTCCTGATGTTCGCAACGCTCGGCGGTATGGCCGCCGCTGGTCGAGGCGGTAGCCGATTTCGGCTGGCTCACCGCCCAGCTCACCGACTTGCATTCAATCCAATCCTTGTGCTTCTCGTCGGCCGACTCGCCCCGAATTCCGTCGATTTGCAGATAGACATCGATAGCCATAATTCCTCCTGGAATATAAGTGAAACGATGCGAAGCGCACCGCAGCGGGCATTATCGAATAATCAACAAACCTCCTCTTGTGGCCGCTCAACCACCCCACAAAAACACAGCGGGGTCACACAGCGGGGTCAGGTCCGACATTCGGACACGGGCTGTTGTGTTAGGCGCCAACTTTCTTCCTAACGACCAGTTCGTGTCCGAATGTCGGACCTGACCCCCGTGTTTTTTACTTGGCGTCGGGCATCAGGTTCTTCTTGAAGAAGGCTTCGATGTTGCCGTAGACGTGGCGCTGCGGCGCGCGGCCGGCGATGCCGTGCTTGCCACCAGGGTAGGTCATCAGTTCGAAGCGGACGTTGCGGCTGACCAGCGCGTCGATCATGCGCGTGGTGTTGGTGAACAGAACGTTGTCGTCGGCCATGCCGTGCATTAGCAACAGCGGCGATTTGAGGCCGTCCAGGTGCGAGTAGACACCAGCCGACACGTAACCGGCGGCGTTGGCTTTCGGCGTGCTCATGAACTGTTCGGTGTAGTGGGTGTCGTACAACGCCCAGTCCGTCACCGGGGCGACCGAGACGCCCATGGCGATCTTGTCCGACGCTTGCGCCAACAGGCGCAACGTCATGAAGCCGCCGTAGCTCCAGCCGAACACGCCGATGCGCTTGGCGTCGACGTAGCTCTGTTTGCCCAGCCATTCGATGCCGGTCAGCTGGTCTTCGACTTCGACCTTGCCCAAGTTCAGGTAGTTGGCGTCGGTGAAGGCGCGCTCGCGGCGGAACGAGCCGCGGTTGTCCAGTCGCCAGACCACGAAGCCTTGCTGCGCCATGTACTGGTCGAAGAAGTTGCCCCACTTGCGCGCGACGTGCTGCGCATGCGGGCCGCCGTAGGTCGACAGGTAGACCGGATACTTTTTCACCGGGCTAAAGCCGCTCGGCTTGATCATCGAGTAGTACAGGGTCTGGCCGTCGTTGGCCTTCAAGGTGCCGTACTCGGTGCGCAGGTGCGCGTCCTTGTACTTGCCGTACGGGTGGCCGGCGTTCAGTTCGTTGTGCTCGAGCCAGCTGATCATCTTGCCGTCCGGACGGCGGATGCTCACCTGCGGCGGGGTGTCCGGATCGGAGAAGGTGTCGACGAACACTTCGCCGTTGCGCGAGAACGAGGAGTCGTGCCAGCCGTCGCCTTCGGTGATGCGGGTCGGCTTGTCGGCGCTGCTGCCGTCGAGCTTGAGCGCGTAGGTCTGGCTGTCGATGACGGCGTCGCGGTTCGATTGCACGAACACGCGGCCATTTTTCTCGTCGACGGCGAGCAGCTTGTCGATGCCCCATTCGCCGCTGGAAATCGGGTGCAGCAGTTTGCCGTTCAGGTCGTACAGGTAGAGGTGCTTGCGGCCGCTGCGCTCCGACGGCCAGATGAATTTGTCGTTGCCCAGGAAACGCAGGTCGTCGAAGATGCTGACCCAGGTCGGCGATGTCTCGGTGATCAGCACGCGCTGCGCCAGCGTGGCGGCGTCGACCGACACCAGCTCCAGCTTCTTCTGGTCGCGGCTCTGGCGCTGGAACAGCAAGGCCTTGCTGTTGGCGCTCCAGTCGGCGCGCACCAGGTAGATATCCTGTTCCGCGCCGAGGCCGACGTCGCGGATCTCGCCGCTGGTCGGCGAGACGATCTTCAGCTGCACCAGCACGTTCGGATCGCCGGCGGCCGGGTAGCGCTGCTCGATCACGTCGGTGCGGTCGGCGTAGATTTCAAAGCGCTTGACGACAGGCACCGGGGCCTCGTCGTAGCGCTTGTAGGCGATGGCGGAGTCGTCCGGCGCCCAGTAGTAGCCGCTGGTCTGGCCCATTTCTTCCTGCGCCACGAATTCGGCTTCGCCGTTGTGGATGGTGCCCTTGCCGTCGGTGGTCAGCTGGCGTTCCTTGTTGGTGCCCAGGTCGATGACGAACAGATTCTGGTCGCGCACGAAGGAGACATAACGCCCCTTGGGCGAGATCTTCGGATCGAGCACGTTGCCGCTGGCGACCATGCGCGCGGCGTCGGGCTTGCTGACGTCGATCAGGTACAGGTTGCCGGCGATCGGCACCAGCAGCTGCTTGCCGTCCGGCGACCAGCTATAGCTGAGGATGCCCTTGAGGCTGGCGGTGCGGGCGCGCTCGCGGCGGGCCTTTTCGGCGTCCGACAGGTTCTCTTCCGGCACCAGGATCTTGGAGTCGACCAGGCGGTGCGTCGACTTGTCCTTGAGGTTGTATTCCCACAGGTCGAGCTGGAACTGGTTGTCGTCGCGCCCGCGCAGGAAGGTCACGCGGGCACCGTCGGGCGACACTTTCAGGCTGCGCACGCCGGGGCCGCTTAGCGACGGGTCGGCATGGATGCGGTCCAGGGTCAGTTTTTCGGCGGCGGCGTTGCCGCCGGCCAGCAGAGCGAGAAAGCAGAGGATAAAGCGCATGGAAGGTCTCTTGGTGGGCAATCCAAGACGATACCAGAGTCGTGTTTATGTGGCGAGATGGCAATGTTCTGAATCCATCCCGCAAAACCGTCTTTCCTTCGGCCTTATGTATCGCTGTGTTTCATAGTGCTTTATTTCAGGCGCCGCGCACGCGCGCCAGCGACAGCTTGCGCAGCGACCAGCTCAGCAGCACGGCGGCCACCGTCAGGCCCACCACCAGCCCGATCCAGAAGCCCGAGGCGGCCATCGGCGCGGCCGGCGACCACGGCATCCATTGCGGCGCCAGGCCCAGCCAGCAACCGAGCGGCAGCGCGAAGCCCCAGAACGCCAGCAACTGGATCTGCATCGGCTGGCGCGAGATCTTGTAGCCGCGCAGCGCGCAGGCGGCCGCCACCTGGGTCGAGTCGGATAGCTGGAACAGCGCGGCGAACAATAGCAGGTGCGCGCACAGTTGCTGCACCGCCGGGTCGGATGTGTAGGCTTGCGCGATCTGGTGGCGGAACACGACGATGAACGCGGCCGACAACACGGCGAACGCCAGCGACATCCACACGCCGACCCAGGCCACGAACCGCGCCTTGAGCGGATTGCCTTCGCCCAGCGACTGGCCGACGCGGGTGATCAGCGCGATGCCAAAGCTGAGCGGCACCATGAACACCAGCGACGTGAAGTTGAGCGCGATCTGGTGCGCCGAAATCTGCACCACGCCGTAGCGCGCCACCAGCAGGCTGACCGCGCCGAACGCGCTTACCTCGGCGAAGTAGCTGATGCCGATGGGCACGCCGAGCCGCAGCATCGTGCCGATCTCCGGCCAGTGCGGCCATTCCCAGTGGGTGAACGGGTAGGTGGCGCGGTAGGCCGGCGCGTAGCGTATCCACGCCAGCATGGCGAACAGCATCATCCACATGCACAGCGCGGTCGAGACGGCGCAGCCGACCCCGCCCAGGGCCGGGAAGCCCCAGTTGCCGAAGACGAGCAGCCAGTTGACGAAGATGTTGATGCACAGGCCCATGATGGCGATCAGCATCACCGGCAAGGTCTGGTTGATGCTGGTGCTGTAGCCGTACAGCGCGCGGTAGGCCGCGAACGGCAGCAGGCCGACGCTGATGATGTGCACGAACAGCTCGGCCTGGCGCTGCACGTGCGGCGTCAGGTACAGGTGGGCGAACAGCAAGGTGGCGACGTTGGCCAGCGCGGCCGCGACCAGGCCGACGCCCAGCGCTTTCCACAACGATTGCCGCACGGTGTGCGGGATCTTGCGCAGGTCGCCGGCGCCGACGTCGTGCGCGACGATGCTGTTGATCGCCATCATGACGCCGCTGACGGTGACCAGGATGATCGACCAGATCGACGCGCCCAGCGACACCGCCGCCAGCTCGTCGGCGCTGGTGTGGCCGGTCATGGCGACGTCGGCCACGCCCATGCCGACGGTGGCCAGCTGGCCGATCAGCATGGGCCAGGACAGGCGCCACAGCGCGGCGGCTTCGAGGCGGATCGACGACAGGGTGAAAGAGTGGGGCATAGATGAGCGGGGCGGCAAGCTGATGTGACGGAGCCCGCCATTTTAACGGCTGCGGCGCACGATTGCATTTGGTTGCAATTTAGTTCGGCTGCTGCGTATGCGAAACTTATAACATGCGCGTTATAGGCAAAAGGCATCCACCCCGGATGTTGTTCAATCGTTATTCAGGTCAAAAACATGAAAAAATTCCTGCCCCGCTTGCTGAACGCCGCCCTGGCGCTGGCCGCTCCCGTCGTCTTCGCCGCCGCGGCGCATGCCGGCGAAATCACGCTTTACACCCACGACAATTTCGGCGGGCCGGCGATCTCGGTGCGCGACCAGGTCCCGGATCTGTCGGCCGATGGCTTCAACGACCGCGCCTCGAGCGTACGGGTGCGTTCGGGCCGCTGGCAACTGTGCGAGCACGCCAATTTCGACGGCCGTTGCATCGTGCTGGGACCGGGGGAGTACCGCAAGCTGGAAGGGTTTAACGATGTGCTGTCGTCGCTGCGCGAAGTGGGCGGCAACGACGATCGTGGCGGTCGTGGCGATCGCGGCGACCGCGGCCATGACCGGCGCGGTGACAATGGCTATGGCGGCGGCCGCCGTGGCGGCGCGCCCATCGTGCTGTATTCGCAGTCGCGCTTCAACGGCAGCGAGGTCGAGCTGCGGGACGACATCCGCAAGCTCGATCGTCTCGACTTCAACGACCAGGCCGGCTCCGTGATCATCCGCGAGGGCGACTGGCAGTTGTGCGACGACGCCGATTTCCGCGGCAAATGCGTGGTGCTGTCGCCGGGCCGCTACGACAACCTGCGCGACATGGGCGACCGCATCTCGTCGGTGCGCCGGGTGCGCTAACGGCTCTTCTGGGAGGCGCACTCCGACCCGGTTTGCGGGTAGACTATGGGTAACGCAACAAGCAACCGGACGGAGTGCGCAACGTGGAATACAAGGACTACTACCAGACCCTGGGCGTGGCTAAAACCGCCTCGGAAGACGAGATCAAGAAGGCTTACCGCAAGCTGGTACGCAAATACCATCCGGACGTCAGCAAGGAAGCCGACGCGCAAAAGAAAACCCAGGAACTCAACGAGGCCTACGGCGTGCTGGGCGACGCCGAAAAGCGCGCCGCCTACGACGACCTCGGGCGCGGTCGCCAGTTCCGCGCCGGCCAGGAGTTCCGCCCGCCGCCGGACTGGGGGCGCGGCTTCGGCGGCGGCACCGGCACTCCGGGCGGCGCCGCCCCGGGCGGCGGCTTCGGCGACACCGATTCGAGCGATTTCTTCGCCGACCTGTTCGCCAACCTGGGCGGACGCCGGCGCCAGCAGTACACGCAGTACGAGCCGCAGCGCGGCGACGACAGCCACGCCACGATCACCATCGACCTGGTCGACACCTACCAGGGCGCCACGCGCAACGTCAGCATGATGGTGGCCGAGCGCGACGCCGCCGACCGCATCGTCACGCGCGAGCGCACGCTCAGCGTCAATATTCCGAAAGGCGTGACGGCCGGCCAGCAGTTGCGCCTGTCCGGCCAGGGCCAGCGCGGCGAGGCGGGGCCGGGGGACTTGTATCTGGAAATCCAGTTCCGGCCCGATGCGCGCTACCGCGTCGACGGCCGCGACGTCTTCGAGACGGTGCCGGTGGCGCCGTGGGAGCTGGCGCTGGGCGCCGACATCGACGTGGCCACGCCGTCGGGCAAGGTCACCGTGTCGGTGCCGGCCGGCTCGCAAAGCGGCCGCAAACTGCGCCTGCGCGGACGCGGCATTCCCGGCAAGGAGGCCGGCGACTTATACCTGCTGTTGGAAGTGGTGCTGCCGCCGGCGAACACCGACAAGGCACGCGAACTGTATCGAACGATGGCGCGCGAGATGGCGTTCAATCCGCGCGCGGGAGGATGAGCGATGGGACAGGCTATGGAAGCGGCGGTGGGGCAGTCCCCCATCACCGCCGTGTTGATCGATGAGACCGCGCTGACGCTCGAGGAGCTGGCGCGCGCCTGCGCGGTCGAGCGCGACTGGGTGGTGCAGCGGGTGCGCACCGGCATCCTGATGGAGTGCGACTCGGAGGATTGCGTCAGCTGGCGCTTCACCAGCGCCGACCTGGTGCGGGCGCGCCGCCTGTGCCAGATCGAGCGCGACTTCGAGGCCAACGACGATGTCGCCGCGCTGGTGGTCGACCTGTCGGAGGAAATCAGCCGCCTGCGGCGCAAGCTCAGCGCCGCTGGCGTGAAGTAGCCACCTCCGGCGCTTTGCGTATGCGCGGCGTCGGCGTGATGACCGGCAGCGGTCCGGCCGCCGGCTGCTCGGCCGAGCGCTGGTGGAACTGCATGGGGATCGGCGTGTGGTCCGTCGCCTTCGGCACCGGGCAGATCTCGTCGCCATACTCCCGCGCGATGTTCTGGTCCATCTCGAGAAACTGCTGCATGACCCAGCGCGTGGCCGGCCCCGGTTCCTCGTCGCCGCGCCGGATCACGTACAACGGCGCGCTGAACGACGGCCCCTCGGTGACTTCCAGTTGCACCAGGCGCCCCGCCTCCAGATCCCACTGGATGAACTCCACCGGCATATTGCCCCAGCCGATGCCGCTGCGCAGCAGCGCGTGCTTGGAGCTGAGGTCGCCCAGGCGCCAGTCGCGCAGCGCCACCACGCCGAAATCCTGGCCCTTGGTCAAGGTGCTGCGGTCGGTCAGCACCAGCTGCGTGTGTTCGCGCAGGATCTCGTTGGGGATCTTGCCTTTGATCTGGGCCAGCGGATGGCCGGGCGAGACCACCGGCACCATCGTGACGAACCCGCAGCTCTGGCGCTCGATGGTGTCCGGCGCGCCCGGCATCCAGGCGCTCACGCCGATGTGGCAGGTGCGGTCCATGACCAGTTGCGTGACCGCGCCCAGCGCCTCGGTGCGCAGCCGCATCGATACGGTCGGGAACTCCTTTTGGAACCCATGCAGAATGCGCACCAGCTTGCAGGTCGAATACATCACGTCGACCACCAGCGACACCTCCGCCTCCAGCCCGGCCGACAGCGCCTTGGCGCGCGCGCGCATGCCGTCGACCTTGAGCGAGACGGCGCGGGCGTCGGCCAGCAGCGCCTTGCCGGCCTCGGTCAGCACCGGTTTGCGCTTGCTGCGGTCGAGCAGCTCGACGTTGAGCTGCTCCTCCAGGTTGGCGATGGTGTAGCTGATGACGGACTGCGTGCGGTGCAACGCCCGCGCCGCGTGCGCGAAGCCGCCATGGTCGATGACGGCGATGAACACGCGCAGCTGGTCGAGGGAGGGGAGGCCGGGGTCTCGCATGATGATCGCCTATGGTTGATGATTTAATATCGATAAAATCGATCAGTAAAATTTAAATTTACGGTATTTCATCGATGGTAATCCCGATCTATGATGCATGCAACCCCATCTCCTAAAGGAAGCACATCATGGCAACCGTACTCCACATCGATAGCAGTGTCCGTCACACCGGTTCGTTGTCGCGCCAGCTCGGCGGCGAATTCGTCGCGAAATGGAAAGCAGCCCATCCTTCCGACACCATCGTCACCCGCGACCTGGCCGCCGCGCCGTTGCCGCACCTGACCGAACAACTGATCGGCGCGTACTTCACGCCGCCCGACCAGCGCAACGCCGACCAGGCCCACACGCTCAAACTGTCCGACACGCTGGTCGACGAGCTGCTGGCCGCCGACACCATCGTCATCGGCGCGCCGATGTACAACTTCTCCGTCACCTCCGGCCTGAAGGCGTGGATCGACCACATCGCCCGCGTCGGCCGCACGTTCAGCTACGGCGCCAACGGTCCCACGGGCCTGGTCACCGGCAAGAAGGTCTATGTGTTCATCGCCAGCGGTGGCGTCTACAGCCAGGGCCCGGCGGCCGGCTACGACCACCTGACCACTTACCTGCGCGCCGCGCTGGGCTTCCTGGGCATGACCGACATCACCTTCGTCGTCGCCGAAGGCGTGTCGATGGGTGAGGATGCTACGGCCGCCGCGATCGCCAAAAGCCGCGCCGACATCAACGCCATCCTGGTCTGATCAAAACCCGCGCGCTTTTAGCGATACACGCGAGTCGCCGCATAAGGGACGTACCCCAGGGGGAACGGCCGCGTGGGCGGGTTGGCATCAATACGCAACACTATCGCCACCGAACGAAGCCCCGCTTGCGGGGCTTGTTCTTTGCTGCGTATCATGGAAGGCATATCCGTCACGGAGCCCCACATGAAACGACACCTGCATTTGCTGATCATCGATCCGCAAAACGACTTTTGCGATCTGCCGTCCGGCTATCTGCCGCTGGATCCGGCCACGCGCCAGCCGCGCGCGCCGGCGCTGCCGGTGCCCGGCGCGCACGAGGACATGCAGCGTCTGGCCGGCCTGATCAACCGTGGCCGCTCCGGCCTGACGGCCATCAGCATCACGCTGGATTCGCACCACCGCTTCGACATCGCCCACCCGACGTTCTGGATCGCCCGCGACGGCGCGCCGGTGGCGCCGTTCACGCAAATCACCGCCGCCGACGTGCGCGCCGAAAAATACCTGCCGCGCCATCCGGCCGCCTTGCCGCTGGCGCTGAACTATCTCGACAAGCTGGAGGCGGCCGGCCGCTATCAACTGATGGTGTGGCCGGTGCACTGCGAAATCGGCAGCTGGGGCAACAACGTTCATGACGACGTGCGCGCCGCCTACGGCGCCTGGGAGGAAGCCTCGCTCGGCATCGTCGCCAAGCTGGCCAAGGGCTCCAACCCGTGGACCGAGCACTATTCGGCCGTCATGGCCGAGGTGCCCTACGCCGACGACCCGGACACCCAGTTCAACACCAAGTTCGTCAACACGCTGGCCGAGGCCGACCGGATCTACGTGGCGGGGGAGGCCGGCAGCCACTGCGTCAAGGCGACCGTCGAGCATATCGCCGACCATTTCGGCGAGCGGGCCGCGTCCAAGCTGGTGCTGATCACCGACTGCATGAGCCCGGTCACGGGCTTCGAGGCGCAGTACCAGGGCTTTCTCGCGGCCATGCGGGCGCGCGGCGTGCAGCTGATGCAGGCGGGCGACGTGCTGCCCGAACTGCTGGATAACGCCGCCCGCTGATCCGGGCGGAAGAGACTGTGACACTCACCCGACGTCAACTGCTGGCGGCGGCCGCCGCGTCGCCGTTGGTGTGCGCCCCGGCCGTCGCCGGGCAGTCCGGCCCCGCCTCCGGCCCGGCCGACGGGGCGCACACGCTGCGCTTCGTGTTTTCGCGCCGGCTGGACAACCCGCGCACGCAATGGCTGATCCGGATTTACACCCACCTGCTCGAAGACCTGGGCAAGCGCTTTGTCTACATCGACGTGCCGCCGCTGCGCGCCACGTCGATGGTGCTGGCGGGCGAGGCCGACGGCGAACTGGGACGCACCTTCGACTACCAAAACCTGTTTCCGGCGCTGGTGCGCGTGCCCGAGCCGAACAATATCGTGCGGTTCGCCGCCTATGCGACGCGTCCGGGACTGATGTTCGACAGCTGGCCGGCGGTGCGCGCGCGCGGCCTGCGCTGCGAGTACCGGCACGGCATCAGCGAGTTGCGCGAGATGCTGTCGCGCGAGCAGGCCGCCAGCGAATACTCGTATGTGCAAACGATCGACCAGGGCTTGCAGAAGCTGCGGATGGGGCGCACGGATCTGTACTTCGACGTCGAGGAGGCGGTCAGCGATTTCCTGTTTTTCCTCGGCGACGCCGAGCGCCGTCGCAGCGGCCTGGCCCTTCTGCACCAGGCCGGCGTGGTGCGCAGCACCACCGGCCACGCCTACCTGCGCGGCGCGCACGCGTCGCTGGCGCCGCAGCTGGCGGCCGGGCTGGCCCGGCTGAAGCGCCAGGGCACGGTCAAGCGCTACCTGCTGGAAAGCCTGTCCGCGTACAAGCTGCGCCTGGAACGGGGCGGCGAAAAGGCGGGGCCGGCGCGGCCCCGATTCGCGCATCCGTCCGGCATGGCGTAAGATCATGGCAATATGCAATCTGGAGAGTCCATGAGTCAGCCTATCGTCCGCAGTCTGCTGGAGACGGATCTATACAAATTCACCATGTGGCAAGCGCTGCTGCACGGCCATCCGAACTCGCACACCGAATACGAATTCGTCTGCCGCAACACGCCGGACTATCCGCTGGCCGAGCTGCACGAGGCGGTCGAGCGTGAACTCGACCATCTGTGCTCGATGGGGTTTTCGGACGAGGAACTGAACTTCCTGCGCTCGCTGCGCTACATCAAAAGCGACTTCGTCGACTTCCTGACGGTGTTCCGCTTCCAGCGCAAATTCATCGACGTGCGCATCGACGGCGACACGCTGGCGATTCGCGCCACCGGGCCGCAGGTGCACGTGATGGGCTTCGAGATTTACGTGCTCTACATCGTCAACGAACTGTATTTCCGCCGCTTCGACCAGGCCGCCGCGCTGGCCGAGGGGCGCGAGCGCCTCAGCGCCAAGATCGCCGCGCTCAAGGCCTTCGGCGCCGAGCCGGCGCACCGCAACCCGTTCGAGTTTTCCGACTTCGGCACGCGCCGGCGCTTTTCCGGCGCCTGGCACGACGAAGTGGTGCAGCGCCTGTCGCGCGAGGTGCCGGAGTACTTCAAGGGCACGTCCAACGTCTACCAGGCGATGAAGTTCGGCCTGGTGCCGATCGGCACGATGGCGCACGAGTACATGCAATCGTTCCAGGCCTTCGGCGTGCGGTTGCGCGACTTCCAGAAAGCCTCGCTGGAGGCGTGGGTGCAGGAATACCGGGGCGACCTTGGTGTCGCGCTGACCGACGTGGTGGGCATGGACGCCTTCCTCGACGATTTCGACCTGTACTTCGCCAAGCTGTTCGACGGGCTGCGCCACGATTCGGGCGACCCGGTGGTGTGGGGAGAAAAGGCGCTGGCCCACTACGCCGCGCTGCGCATCGACGCCAAGACCAAGCGGCTGGTGTTCTCGGACGGACTGAATCTGGAAAAGGCGTTCGAGTTGTACCGCCACTTCGCCGATCGCATCATGACCGGCTTCGGCATCGGCACGCACCTGACCAACGACGTCGGCCTCAAGCCGCTCAACATCGTCATGAAGCTGGTCAACTGCAACGGCCAATCGGTGGCCAAGCTGTCGGACTCGCCCGGCAAAACGCTGTGCAAGGACGAGACCTTCCTGGCCTACCTGCGCCAGGTGTTCCACCACCCGGCGGCCCAAGGCCGCTAAGCCAAGCGTTATCTAAACCAGGTAGGGCGGATTAGCGCAGCGTAATCGGCCAATGCATGCGTCTAGACGGCTCATGCACTGGCCGATTACGGCGTTCCGCCTGATCCGCCCTACGAACATCGCTTAACTTAGCGCCTGAGGGAAGGGCGGGGCAAGGAGGCTGAGGCCGCGAGGGCCGGTTCAGGCCGGTCGGGCGCCGAAGCCGCTCATGATGGCGTCGGCGTTGCTGCTTTCATCTTCGTCATAGATATCAACCGACAGCATGGCGCCGCTGCGTTCGCGCGCGTGCGCGGCGGCGGCAGGACCGCCCGGCGTCAGCGCGTCGAGGATGTTGCCGACGGTGCTGGAGGCCACGCTCGGCGGCAGCGGCGTGTGCTTGGTCAGCTTCACGGTGGACGGAGGAAAACCCTTGGCCAGCAAGGCGCTGCGGGCGCTTTCGGCGTCGGTCACCTGTTCGAAATTGCGGTGTATTGTGCGTGTCATGACGACCTCCTTGGTTGACCGGGGCGGGCGCGGCTTAGAAGCCGGCCACCACGGTTTCGAAATGCTCCACCTTGGGCGGTGTAGCGAAATAGCTGCCGACCAGTCCACGCCAGGACTGGAACGCCGGACTGCCGCGGAAATCGACGGTATGGTTTTCAAGGGTCTGCCAGCCGATCACCAGATGGTAGGTGTCGGGCGTTTCGATGTCGCGGTCGAGGCGCATCGACAGGCAACCGGTGGCCGCTTTGAACAAGGGCACCGCTTCGGCCACGCCGGCCTGGAAGGCGTCGTGGTCATCCGGCTTGATATATATCTCGGCGATCTCGTAAATCATGGGCATCCTTTTGAAAGTATGCCCCTATTGTGCCTCAACTGCGGCGGGTGTGCGCAGGATGAAGCGCATCGCCTGGCGGGCCAGCTCCTTGACGTCGGCACCGCTGCCGGGCTTGTACCATTGCACGGTCCAATTGAGCGCGCCGAAGATCAGCAGGCGGTCGAACGACGACGGCATCGCCCAGTCGCCGGACAGGTGCAGCTCGGCGATGGCGCGGTCCCACACGGCCTCGTAGCGGTCCTTCAACGCCACCACGCGCGAGCGCGACGGCTCGTCGAGCGAGCGCCATTCGTACAGCAGCACGGCGATGTAATGGTGGTCGGGCGCCAGCAAGGTATGCAGATGGGCCTCGACTAGCTGGCGCAGGATCTCGCAGGGCGGCAGCTGCTGGCTGCCGATGGCCTCGATCTCGGCCAGCGAGCGCTCCAGGCCTTGCTCCATGATGGCGGCCAGGATGTCCTGCTTGGTCTTGAAATGATAGAACCAGCTGCCGGCCTGGATGCCGGCGGCGGCGGCGATATCGCGCACGGTGGTGTTCTCGTAACCTTTGGTGCGAAACAACTCGGCCGATTTCTCGATCAATTCCGCACGCAGTCCACCGCTTTCCCCTTTCAGGGGGCGCCCGCGTCGCTTGGGGCTGGGGGAGTCAATTGTGGCGGCGTTAGGCATGAAAAGGTGTCTGAACAGTAGTTTTGGTACATCCCATTTTAATGCAGCGATCTCGCGCCCCATTGAAAAAGTGTTTGAAATTGTTACTTTCCTGATGGAAGCAAGCGACTTTTGTGCTGCAATGCAACACTTTGGTTTGGCGGGCGATTGAGCGTGGTCAAAGGATTAACGTGAAGGGGGCATAGGCTGGTGGGTAGACACGGGAGCGAGCGATGACCAAGGCTGCTGCAATGGCTGTGCTTGACAACGGCAATCGCGCCGACGAGGATCTTGGGATGGAAACCGAGATGCAAATACTGAGGCGGGAGGTCGGCGAAGGTTTCGCCGGGGTGAACGCGCGGATCGACGAGTTACGCCGGGAAACGACTGAGCGTATTGATCGGTTGCGTCAGGAGACAACGGATCGGATTTTGGAGGAACGTAGAGACGCCAACGCCAGAATAGACGCATTGCACAAAGAGACGCTCGAACGGATCGATCAATCGCGTAAAGAAGCGTCCGATAATTCCGCAGCACTAAATGCTCGCATGTTCGATTTTCATCGGGAAACAACAGCGCGTATCGACACAATGATCGCCGAAAGTCGCAAGAGGATGGATCGCAGCGATATGCAGTTTCGCTGGCTGGTAGGTCTGATGATTACCAGTCTGCTGGCGACGGCGGGGCTGTTCGCCCGCGCCGCACACATGCTGTAACTTGAGGAAATTGGTGCCGGTATATTTCCCGACCGCCGGCGCCGGTAGTAGCCGCCTCCGGGAGGCGCTAATTGGTCGTTCTGTGTGAGAACTGGAGCCATCATATCGGGCGATTGTGACAGGCGTTTGACCTCGGTTCCGAATGGGCATGCGTCGAGAGGCAAAGTGCGCTAGAATGGAGGTCTGTGGGGACGACCTGGTTTCGACGTGGGTTGCAAAGCAGAGCAGGGCATACCGAGGGCTGGTTACCTCGTAAATACACCCAGAAAAACTTAACTGCAAACGATAACTCGTACGCACTGGCAGCTTAATTGCTGTTAGCTCCACAACACCTCGTCCCTGGGGTGGGCCGTTAAAAGCTGTGGAGTCATTTACAGGGACTCGCGCTGTGAGGGGTCACTTCGATCAGCGCTAAATCTAAGGTGAATCGCTAGTCCAAAACGTGCACGTCCGTGTTGTACTGGTTAAATTAAATGATAGTGCTAAGTATGTAGAACTGTCTGTGGAGTGCTTGCGGACGCGGGTTCGATTCCCGCCGTCTCCACCATCAAATGCTCTAGTACCATCTAACGCCGTCCAAGTGACGGCGTTTTCTTTTGCATATCCAAGCATTTGGTCTCTAACCCAGTCTTGCCAAGTCGAGCCCGTTCTCGGCTCGGGGAGTGGTGTACGTAGCCAAAAGTAGTGAGGTTTGCAATTTTAGATGGCCACGCCTTCTTCTGGTAGTTCGGTTTCGGCGTCGTAATCGAACTACGTAATTACTAGATCTTGCATAGTGACTTCGTCCTAGGGTGGGCGGCGGCTAGGCATTACGTGGCCGTAAAAAATATGCTGTTGCAGCCACTGCGACGCCTGAAGCAACTGCTCCCAAAGTTGTGCTTGACGGAGCATCTCCAAAAAACATGAGAAACGGTATAGCAAAGCCAGCTGCACAAGTGGCCAGCATCAGCGCGTACTTGTGAGGCCGCAAAATCAAGAAAATCGGGATGCCGATAAGTAGCATACCCACAAAGGAAGCTGGAACCGCCAGCAGGAGCCCAAAGAAAATTCCCCAACCAAAGTCGGATACTGCGCCCGCGTCGAATTTCCCAAGCCAGTCAGCGTCAAGGCAGGAACGCTAGCGAAAGGAGCCAAGAAAAGCGATTTCCAAGGGAACGGTCGAATTTGCATAAAGCCTAAGCTTACTTGTTTGTATGTACCGAACGTCCGGTAGTGGCCGAACATGGCCGTTAGACCACTACTCTTTGTTCTACGATCCACGTATTGCATCTTCGAATTGACGGATGAGATCAAGCACCGCATCAAAATTCGGCGGCGCCTCAGTAAACATTTCCGCTTGCATCGCTTCGTAGTCCTGCCGCCAGCTTTGTTCTTGATTTGGCAATGGTAACAGACGTAAAGTTGCCGGCGCCATTTCCTGGTAGTCGATCCAGCTCTGTGCGAAAAAGATACTTCGATGGGTCAATACATTTTTGAACAGATCGCTGTCCTCGACGGCCTTGGCCGCGATACCGCTTTGTATCAAGCGGTATAGGTCATAGTAATGCCTCGCCATCCTCGGCCGTCTTGGCTTGTCCGCTGGTCTATACGTTTCCTCGTGCAGCAGCATTGCTTTTTCCCAGAACGTCCTCTCTGGAGCCAAGGCGTGGACGATCGTTTCTGGCTGGGTGAACAACTGCGGGTATACCTCGGCGATGACAGGATGTACTGGACGCTCATGTGCAGGCCAGGGATCCGATCGCGCGCCGAACTCAATCTTGACGATGGGACGCATGTAACGCGCTTGTTCTCCGCCGAAGTGAGTAGGGTACAAGAAGAGCAGCGTCTGGCCGTCAGGGTCATCGCCGTCCAAGGTAAGTTGCCAACCATCTGCGCCAAGTTGAGCAATCACGTAATCGCTCAACCTAGGCTGCAATGTGTTCCTTACGAACGTCCCGCATGCGTCACGCAGGGCCTTGAGCCGTTTCGCTTGCTGTTTTGCGCTTGGTGCTCGCTCAGGGCTATTCTCGCCACCAAAACCGAGGGCATCGCGGCCGATGGTTAGATCGATATCCTCGGAAAATCTGTCAATCAGACCCCATGCCTTTGACAGCGATGTTCCGCCCTTGAACGTCACATGGCCCTTGAGCTCCGGCAGCGCAAACAGCTGTTCCAAAGTCCAGCACACCCAGAAGTCCTTTTCCGCACTGGAGGCCACCCAGCCATTGCGGGCTGCGGTCTGCTCAATCGCCAGCTTCTGGTCTTCCTTTGGCAATTTCAAAAACTCTTGCATGGCTCAATCCTTGTCCTGCGCTATCCGTCGCATGACATCTGCAATCCATACGGGGGCCAGCGATGCATCGGCCAGCAGCACGGCCTTGTCCTCGGCGGTCAATCTGGCTCTGAGCTTAGCGACTACCTGGTCATCGATATGCGCCTGCTTGAAATGTCGCAATGCCTGAATCACCAGACCGCTGATGCGACCGGCCGTTGCCATATTGCGAGGTGTCGTGTGCTTCAGCAGAATGCTCTGATTGCCGATATGCACGGTGCGCGAGACGCCATCGGTCAGGAAGGCCAGCTTCATCGGCACTTGCTCCGTGAGTCCTAATAGATTTGCGGCGTAGGCGCCAGACGGTTGCAGGCGTAAACTCCCTTTGCCGGCAATCGCCTTCGCGATATCGTCGGCCGACGGTAATAGCGGTCCCAGAATCGCGTGCGTGCGTGGGACGTCGTACAGTCCTCTGGCCACTCTTCGAAGTGTCCCAGTGGCTGTTAAACGCGAGAGCACCTTATCGACGGCCGCACGGCTACCCAAGTGGAGAAAATCAACCGGGCTAAAGACTTTTCCCGCTTCGCTCGCCGCTAACTCGGCGCGGATAGCCGCGTCCACGCTGCCTTGAGAAGGCGGCGTTTGCTGAGCGGTTCGGCTTTGGCCGGAGGAGGGGGCATTGGTACGCATGTCAGAAAATATAGCACGTTTTTCTGACAAGGCAATCCTAACGTTAGGATTTCTGGGGTTTGGCGAGTGCAGCGGATGCGCGACACGCCAACCTTAGTTGAAGGCACCCTCGGCCCGCAACATCGCCACCGCGAGGTCTATAAAAGCCCGCACCTTGGGCGTTGACCGGCGTCCCTCGTGGTGGACGACATTGACCGGCACCGGCGCCGACTCGTACTGCGTCAGCACCGTCTTGAGCCGCCCGGCCGCCAAGTGAGGCGCCACCATATAGGAAATCACCCGCGTCATCCCGAAGCCCCGCACCACGGCCGCGATGGCCGCGTCATTGCTGGTACTGACCAGGCGCGGACGCACCCGCACGACCAGCGGCTGACGCTCGGATTCGAAGCGCCACTCGGGCGAGGCGGTCAGGGCGCTGGCCAGGACGATGTCGTGCTCGCCAAGCTCCTCCGGCGTGAGCGGTATGCCGCGCGTCTCAAGGTACGCCGGCGACGCACACACGACCTGCCGCACCTGGCCCACCCGCACCGCTTGATAGCTCGAATCGGGTAGCTGGCCAATACGAATCGCCACGTCGACCCCTTCTTCCATCATGTTGACCACGCGGTCGACGAAGCGGCATTCCACCTCGGTATCCGGATAGCGGCGCAGATACTCGGTCACCACCGGCGTCACATACATATCCCCGAACAGCACCGACGAGGTGATCACCAGCTTGCCGCGTGGCGCTCCATGCGTGCCGGCCGCCGCCTGCTCGGAATCGGCGACGTCGGCCAGGATGCGCCGGCAGTCGGCCGCGTAGCGCGCGCCCACATCGGTGACGCGCACGATCCGCGTGGTCCTCGTCAACAGGCGCACGCCCATCGTTTCCTCCAGCTCCGTCACCGCCCGCGTCACCACCGGCGGCGAGATCCGCAGCTTGCGCGCGGCGGGCGCGAAGCCGCCTTCGTCGACCACGGCCAGGAAAATCGACATCGTGTACAGCCGATCCATATTATTCCTCTTTCAGGAATGGTTCATTGTAATTTGTCCATATTCTCATTATCCGGCAAAAGATTCAAACTGCAAGCGCTGAACAACACTTCGCTACCCACCCAAGGAGAAATGCCATGAGCCGCATCACCATCATCGACAGCAGCAACGCCAACGCCGAACAACAAGCCCTGCTCGACGCCATTCAAGGCCAGCTCGGCATGGTGCCGAACTTCCTCAAAGTATTCGCCAACTCGCCCGCCGCCCTGCGCGCCTTCCTGGGCTTGTACGGCGTGGCCAACGACGGCAGCCTGGACCATCAAACCCGCGAGCGCATCGCCCTGGCGCTGGCCCAGCAAAACGGTTGCGAGTACTGCGTCTCGGCGCACACCGCCATCGGCCGTAAAAGCGGGCTGACCGGCGACGAGATCAGCGCCGCCCGCCACGGCACCAGCGAAGACGCGCAAGCGGCCATCGCCGTCAAGTTTGCCACCAGCCTGATGGAGAAGAAGGGCGATGTGAGCGCCATCGAGATCGCCCAAGTGCGCAGCGCCGGCTTTACCGATGCCGACATCGTGGAAATCATCACCCACGTCGGCATGAACTTCCTGACCAACATCCTCGGCAAAGCCAGCAAAGTCGAGATCGATTTCCCGCAAGTCGAGCTGAACCTGGCCGCCTGATTCCACCTTCCCACTTAAGGAGCATCAACATGAACTCTTCCTCTTCCGTCTGGGCCCGCCTGGCCGTCGCCGCCGGCTTCGTCGCCATCACCGCCAGCGCCGCCGCCGCGCCTGCCGCCCCCGCCGCCTCGACCGCCGTGAGCTATCACACGGCCAGCATCGACGGCGTGAAAGTGTTTTACCGCGAGGCCGGCCCGAAAAACGCGCCGACCCTGTTGCTGCTGCACGGTTTCCCGACCTCGTCGCAGATGTTCCGCAACCTGATTCCGAAACTGGCCGACCGCTACCATGTGATCGCGCCGGACTATCCGGGCTATGGCCAGAGCGACCAGCCGCCGATGGACAAGTTCACCTACAGCTTCGACAACCAGGCCAAGGTGATCGACAAATTAACCAGCCAGCTCGGCTTGACGAAATACGCGCTGTACGTGCAGGACTACGGCGCCCCGATCGGCTACCGCCTGGCCGCCGCCCACCCGGAAAAGATCACGGCGATTGTGGTGCAAAACGGTAACGCCTACGACGAAGGCCTGGACAACGAGTTCTGGCAGCCGGTCAAGGAGTACTGGAAAGACAAAACCGAAGCCAAGGCCGCCAAGCTGCGCCCGCTGCTGGAGATCGGTGGCACCAAGTGGCAATACACCGAAGGCTTCCGCAATCCGGACGCCAACGTCAGCCCGGACGCGTGGATGCTGGACCAGGCCTATCTGGACCGTCCCGGTAACAAGGACGTTCAGATAGAAATGTTCTACAGCTACGGCACCAATCCGCCGCGCTATCCTGAGTGGCAAGCGTATTTCCGCAAACACCAGCCGCCGATGCTGATCGTCTGGGGCAAGGGCGACAAGATCTTCCCGGCGGCGGGCGCCACGCCCTACCTGCGCGACCTGCCGAAAGCCGAGCTGCACCTGCTGGACACCGGCCACTTCGCCCTCGAAGAAGAAGGCGACAAGATCGCAAAGCTGATGCGCGACTTCCTCGGCCGTAAAGTGAAACCTTAATCCACCTTTTTTCAGGAGCCATCATGGGCCGCGCATTTTCCGACATCACCTTTACCCCGAACGTGCGCGCCATGCAGGAACGCATGGGCAGCCGCGAGCAGTACGAGGGCTTCGACGTGATGACCAACCGGGCCGACCGCCTGGGCCGCATGGAGATCGAGTTCATCGCCCAGGCCGACCACTTTTACCAGGCCACGGTGAGCGAGACCGGCTGGCCATACGTGCAGCATCGCGGCGGCCCGGCCGGCTTCCTGAAAATCCTTGATCCAAAGACCGTCGCCTTCGCCGACTTTCGCGGCAACGTGCAATACCTCAGCGTGGGCAACCTGCAAAAGGACGACCGCATTTCCATCATCGTGATGGATTACGCCAACCAGATGCGCCTGAAGCTCATCGGCCGCGTGCGGCTGGTGGAGGCCGCCGACGATGCGGAACTGATCGAACGGCTGCGCACGCCCGGTTATGCGGCGCGCATCGAACGCGCTTTCGTGATCACCATCGAAGGCTACGACTGGAACTGCCCGCAGCACATCACGCCGCGCTTTACCGAAAGCGAAATCAACACCATGACGGCGCCGCTGCAGGCTCAGGTCAAGCGCCTCAAGGAGCAGCTGGCCGCGAGCGCCGCCAGGCAGCCTTTGAGCGAACTGGGCGATGGCCCGCTGGCGCTGGTGATCAGCGGGGTGCGCCAGCTGACGCCACGGGTGCGCGCCTACGAACTGAAAAGCGCCGATGGCGGCAGCTTGCCGGCGGTCCAGGCCGGCGCCCACATCGACGTGCCGGTACTGCTTGCCGACGGCAGCGCCGCCACGCGCAGCTATTCGATCGCTTCCGATCCCGCCCGGCCCGGCGTCTACGAGATCGCCGTGCTGCGCGAAGAGGAAGGCAAGGGCGGTTCGGCCAGCGTGCACGAGGAATACCACCTTGGCATGCTGCTGCGCTGCTCGCTGCCGCGCAACGACTTCGCCTTGCCGGCCGACGGCCCGGTGGTGCTGATCGCCGGCGGCATCGGCATCACGCCGATCAAGGCGATGGCCCACACGCTGATCGCCGAACAGCGCGACTTCGTGCTGCACTATGCCGTGCGGTCGCGCAGGGAGGCGCCATTCCTCGACCAGCTCGAACGCGAACTGGGCCAGCGCCTGGTCGTGTACGCCACCGACGAAGGCCGGCGCCTGCCGCTCGACACGGTCATGGCCGGAGGGGGTGTCACTATCGCTTGTGGTCCGGCCCGCATGCTCGATGCGGTGACCGAAACCGGCAAGCGCCTGGGCGTGCGCGTGCTGATCGAACGCTTCGCCGCCGACGCGGGCGCCGTCAACCGGCCCGTCATCGTGACCTTGAAGCGCAGCCGCAAGGTGATCGAAGTGCCGGCCAGCGCCAGCATTCTCGAAGCGGTGGAAGCGGCAGGCGTCGATGCGCCTTCCTCCTGCCGGATCGGCAACTGCGGCACATGCCGCGTCAAGGTGCTGGCCGGCACGCCGGAACACCGCGACAACGCGCTCAGCGACGAAGAGCGCGCCGACCACATGTGCATTTGCGTCTCGCGCGCCAGCGGCGACACGCTCGAACTCGACCTGTAAGGAGCCGAGGCGCGCCGAGCGGTCGGGTGCGGAAAGCCGATCCGATGCATAATCTCCCGTTGAGTATTATCGGGAGTAAAAATGAACGAACATATGGTGGCAGTGGAGCTGGAGAAGGCGTACCGCTTGCTTAATCACGGTCCGACGGTGTTGGTGTCCGCTACGCACGACGGTGTCGACAACGTCATGGCGGCGGCCTGGTCCTGCGCTTTGGATTTCTCTCCGCCCAAAGTGACGCTGGTGTTGGACAAGGCGACCAGCACGCGCGGTCTGGTGGAGGGTAGCGGCTACTTCGCGCTGCAGGTGCCCAATTTGGGCCAGCTCCAGCTGACCTACGACGTTGGCAATCTCAGCTTGGCCGATGCGCCGGACAAGCTGAAAAAATTCGGGGTCGAGTTGTTTCGCGCCGGCGAGCGGGACACGCCGCTGGTTTCCGGCTGCTCGGCCTGGCTCATCTGCAAGGTGATCCCCGAGCCGCACATCGAGCAGACCTACGACTTGTTCATCGGCGAAGTGGTGGCGGCCTGGGCCGACGACCGCGTGTTCCGCAACGGCCACTGGGAATTCGACAAGGCCGATCCGAGCCTGCGCAGCCTGCATTACATTGCCGGTGGACAGTTCTACGCGATCGGGGACTCGGCGCTTGCCGATACCGGCAAAGCGAGCGATCCGGAGGCATAATCCGCCAGGAACTCAATGTCGGAAAGACCTTTGGCTTTGCAGCCGATGATTACTGCGAGGAGCGTGGCATATAGCCAGTCAACAGCGCACACTCCCAGTCGAGTCGTCCGCGCGACTTTGCCAGCGCCGCCATCTCCTCATGCCTGTAGGGGACGGCGAAAAGGCTCGAACGCCACTGTCCATCGATATGTTCCACGATGCCATACCGGGCATCCGGCGACCCGGACTCGATCACATGGGGATACGGCTGATCGTCGGCATATGCCGGCTGGCCCACGCTGCCCGGGTTGACGATCAACTGCCCGCGTGCGCTACGGACGCTGCGCGGCACATGGGTGTGGCCGCAAACCACAAGACCTGCATCGACCCCGCCCAGGCGCGCCTCGATCTCGGCCGCAGTGGCCGCCGCGTCGACGGTTTGCAGCAGGCCGGTCACATCGCTGGTTGGCGTGCCATGACATGCCAGCACATCCGGTGTGATTTGTCTTACCGGCAGCAAGCCCGCGATCCACTCCAGCTCTTTCGAGGTCAACTGCGAGTGGGCGTACGTATCGCTGGCGCCCGAACCCGCATGCAGCGTCAAAATCTGGCGCTCGTGATTACCCGCCAGATGTATCCAATCCTGCGCCATCAAAAACCGCGCCGTCTCCAACGGCAGCAGCGGCCCGGACAGGCTGTCGCCGATGTTGACGACCAGATCCGCCCCATGCCGCTTGATGTCCGCGACGACGGCTTCAAGCGCCGGCAAATTGCCGTGGATGTCGGAGACGAGGGCAATGCGCATCATGCGGCCTTTGCAAACGTATCGAGCACTTCGCTGGTATGGACGATGGCCGCGTATTCGCCGTCCAGATTGGACAGGGCCATGGCGTGCACGTCCTCGGCGCTCCTCGGCACGCCCGCGTAGTCGACTTTGGCGAATGCGAAACACGCATCGGCGACGACATGCGTGGCGAAGCCGAGGTTGCCCGCCGTCCGCGCGCTGGCCTCCACCGAGTTGTTGGTGCTCACGCCGACGATGACCAGTTCACCGATGCCGCGCACGCGCAGCCACCGTTCCAGCCCCGTGTTGATGAAGGCATCGGGGACATTTTTCTCGATGACACAGGCGTCTGGCGACGGCGCGAACCGCTCCTGAAACTCCACCCCGATTTGACCTGGCCAGAACAGCGAGCCTACCGTTCTCGATATGTGTCGGACATGGACAACCGTGGAGCCGGCGGCGCGCCACGCGCGCAGCAGGGCCGCGATGTTTTGTTCCGCCTCGGGATTGTTGCGCGTGCCGGCCGCCGGATCGGCCATGCCTTTTTGCATATCGATGATGATCAGTGCCGCCGTACTTACTTGCATGGTGTTGCTCCAGATGGGTGTGAAGCGTATCGCCCTGTGGGTTGAAGTGGATATGCCGATTGTATCCCGAGCATCGTTGTCACGACATCCGGACAGAGTGGAATTCGAAGAAGAAGCCAGCGAGCTCACCGCCGTCAACGACGTGTGGATCTAGCCGGCCGCGCCGATGGTTGTAAAACCGCCAGCATTGCCTTGCCATATACCCGTGTGTATGATCGATTGGACGTTTCGGCGAAAACGTGCGTCCAAACCTAACCGGGTGATCACAATGAAAAATAAACTAATAGTATTGTCCGCATTGACGGCAAGCCTGTTCGCATTGACCGCCCACGCCGCGCCGGATTGCGTCGGCGTCAAGGCGCCATTCTTCCAGAAGGCGAAAGACATCAAATGGGTGTGGAATCCGGCACTGAAAGCCGAGGAAAACATGGTCTGCGGCGATGCCAAGACCCCGGGAAAACCCTTCGTTCAGATGCTGAAGTTCCCGCCGAATTATGTTGGCGACCGCCATAACCATCCGATCGACCGGGTGGTGATACTCCAAAGCGGCAAATGGACATCGACCACCTACGACGGTCCCAACGGCGCGGCCGAGGCGCACGTCATGGATAAGCCGAACGACTACTATTACGAGTCGGCCAATTACGACCACAGTTTTAAAACCGGCAGCCAAGGCGCGATTATCACGGTATTGGGTTGGGACGGTCCCAACAAGCGCAACGACCCGAATAACAAATGAAAAAGGCCCGGTGCGCCAGCACCGGGCCTTTGGCTTCCTGGGCGGAAGCACCGAATTACTTTTGCTTGCGGCGGCGGGCGACCAGGCCCATCAGACCCAGGCCGGCGATCATCATCGCGTAGGTTTCCGCTTCCGGAACCGGTGTCACTGCCGCGCCGGTCGAGTACAGCGTGGCGTTCGACAGCGAGGTGAAGGCGGTGGTGAAGCTGTCCACGCCGGCGCCCTGGCCGGCGTCGAAGCGATAGAAGGCGGTGACGTTGTTCAGTTTATTACCCTGCGCATCGATCACATTGCCGTAGTGGATGCCGACGATGGTGTCGCCGTACAGCTGTTGGGCGAAGTTGATGGTGTTGCCGGTCAGGCCGGAGAGCATCGACGTCGATGCCACCGGTGCCGTCAGATGCACGCCCCACACGCCCAGGTTGTCGTTGATCTGGGTCAGGCTCGGCTTGTTGCCGTTCAGGTTGCCGCTGATGAAGCCGATGCAGCTGGCGCCGGTCACGGAAATGCTGGCGCCGGCGCACGAGGTGGATGGCGCCGGAAGGGTGATCACCGGGGTGGTGGTCGCTGGCGTGGTGGCCACAGGCGTGGTGCTGCCGCCGTTACCTTTGCCGTTGCCGTTATTGCCCTTGCCGTTGCCGCCGGCGGCTGCCATGGCGGCGCCTCCGGACATCAAGAGGGCCAACGCTGCGGCGGTAGAAAAAGTCGTCAATTTCATGTCAAATTATCCCAAAAAAATAAATGATTACGGTGTGGATTGCGCGCCGGAAACAATTGGTTGGGTTTCTTTGAGCAAGGGTCGTGCGATGCTCTAAAGCATATCATGATTAACTGCTTTAAAGATACTTTAATTTCCACATGACAAAAAATGTGGCGAAAAATGAACCCTTGGTTGCGCCCGTCGGCCACGGCAATGCGAAATATGCATTTCCAAATGCGGAATGATTCGTGGGCGCGGCACTCTATTCAACTTAGGCTTGCACGATCACTAACACGGAGGAGCGATGAAACTGGAAACCCTGGCCGTCCACGGCGGCTACAAACCGGACCCCACCACGCGCGCGGTGGCGGTGCCCATCTATCAAACCGTCGCCTACGCGTTCGACGACACCCAGCACGGCGCCGACCTGTTCGACCTGAAGGTGCCCGGCAATATCTACACGCGCATCATGAATCCGACCCAGGACGTGCTCGAGCAGCGCATCGCCGCGCTCGAGGGCGGCGTGGCGGCGCTGGCGCTGGCCTCCGGGCAGGCCGCCGTCACCTACGCGATCCAGACCATCGCCGAGGCGGGCGACAACATCGTCTCGGCCGCCACCTTGTACGGCGGCACCTATAATCTGTTCGCGCACACCTTGCCGCAGTTCGGCATCAGCACCCGCTTCGCCGACGCGCGCGACCCGGCCTCGTTCGAGGGCTTGATCGATGAGCGCACCAAGGCCGTGTTCATCGAGTCGATCGGCAACCCGCTGGGCAACATCACCGATATCGAACAGATCGCCGCGATCGCCCACAAGCACGGCGTGCCGCTGATCGTCGACAATACGGTGGCCACGCCGTATCTGCTGCGCCCGTTCGAACACGGCGCCGACATCGTGATCCACTCATTGACCAAGTATCTTGGCGGACACGGCAACTCGATCGGCGGCGCCATCGTCGATTCCGGCAAGTTTCCGTGGGCCGAGCACAAGCAGCGCTTCCGGCGGCTCAACGAGCCGGACGTGTCCTACCACGGCGTCGTCTACACCGAAGCGCTGGGGCCGGCCGCCTATATCGGCCGCGCGCGCGTGGTCCCGCTGCGCAACACCGGCGCGGCCATTTCGCCGTTCAACGCGTTCTTGATACTGCAGGGGATGGAAACCCTGGCGCTGCGCATGGAGCGCATCGTCGACAATGCGCGCGCGGTGGCCGAATTCCTTAGCGGCCACGCCAAGGTCAAGTGGGTCAATTACGCCGGGCTGGAGCAGCATCGCGACCACGCGTTGGCGCTCAAGTATCTGGGCGGCAGGCCGTCCGGCGTGCTGACCTTCGGCGTCGAGGGCGGGGTGGAGGGCGGGGCGCGCTTCCAGGACGCGCTGCAATTGTTCACGCGCCTGGTCAACATCGGCGACGCCAAATCGCTGGCCTGCCATCCGGCCTCGACCACGCACCGCCAGCTCAACGAGGAGGAACTGGCCAAGGCCGGCGTGACGGTGGACACGGTGCGATTGTCGATCGGCATCGAGCATATCGACGATCTGCTGGCCGACCTGGAGCAGGCGCTGGCCGCCGTCTAGGGAGCCGGGCCGGATTTACTTCTTGTCCGGCTTGACCTTGTCGGGCACGCGCGTGACGATCACCTCGCCGTCGACGATGGTGCAGTCGATGACATGGCTGCGGGAAGCCGGCGCGTGCTGGGAGAACAGGTCGTGGTACGGCCCCGTCTCCTCCAGGTGCAGGTCGATGCGGAAGCTCTCCAGGTGATTGGCCGCGTGCACCTCGCGCACCCGCTGCTTGCGCACCTCGGCCTCCTTGTCGCTGCGGCCGTGCATCTGCGGCCCCTCGAAATAGCGGATCAGCGCGCATTCGATGATGTCGATGCGGTCCTTGAGCAGCAGGTCGGCCGCGATCGCGTTCTGGTTGACCGGCATGTCGACCGGATCGCCGTCGTCGGACAACACTTCGACGTTCATGCGCTGTATCAGCAGCAGCATGTCGTTGTCTTCGTTATGGATCTGGTGGATTTTCTGCACCGCCGCCAGGCGCCCGCGCGCCAGCCGGCCGGCCGCGTCCTTGGTCTGGCCGACATATTGCACCTTGCTCTGGAAGCGCAGGTCGTTCTCATATTGCTGCAGCACGTCGTGGATCGACAGCGCCTCGATCAGGCCGCCCCAGTTGAGCGTGATGAAGCGGTCGGTCATGACCACGGACGGCTTCTTGAGCGTGGCCGCGAACGGCACCGTCAGCTCGATCGTGATGCTGTCGCGTTTTTCCTCGGCGCCGATGACGATCGGCACCGTCAGCTTGAGGGAGAAGAAACCCCAGCTGGTCTTGCCGTTGACATCGAAGCGCACGCGCGGCCGGTTGACGGCGAAATAGATCAGCCGCTTTTCCATCGTCGCTTCCAGGTCGAACTGGATGCGGCGCAGCTGTCGTCCGACCGGATCGCGGATATCGGGCCGCTCGGGGAAGCCGGCCACCAGGTCGTACCAGTGATATTTCGCGTCGGCGACGGTGACCACCCAGGTTTGCGGCGCCGCGCCGCGCTGGGGCAGCAGCGGCAGCAGGTCGTCCAGGGGTTCGGCCGGTGGCGCCAGCAGATCGTGGAATGGCTCCGGCGATTCGGCAAACAGCTCGCCTATGCCCAGTTCTTCGGGGCTGGGATCGGGATAGTCGTCGGCGATTAGGGGCGGGTAATCGCTCGTCATGATGCGCACTCCAGGGTCTCGTTTGATTTGGTCGTTTGTTGGGACTTTTATTGACTACAGTATAGTCCTTCCGTGTGATATTTCCACTCGGCAATGCTGGAAAGCGGCTAATTAGTCACACATTCTCACACTCCGGGCGGAGCGCGGGTGTTTCGGCGTCCTAGCGTTTGCCGTTCGCCGGGGGCACCGGCAGCGCGGCCACCCTGGCCTCGCCGTCGGCGATGAAGCAGCTCAGCAGATGCGAAGGCGCCGGCGCCACCTGGTCCGAGCACAGCGTGTCGTAGTTGCCGGCCTCGGGCAGTTCGAGGTCGATGGTGAATTGCACAAGATTGTTCGCCTCCCGCACCTCGGCCACCCGTTCGCGGCCCAGCTTGCGCTGCTCCAGCGTCAGTCCGCGCGCGCCGCCGTCCTCGAAATGGCGGATCAGCGCCGCCTCGACGATGTCCATGCGTTCGGCCCGCAGCGCCTCGGCCGCGCGGGGATCGGCGTTGCGCGGCAGGTCGGCGGCGTCGCCCTCGTCGCAGATGACGTGCACGTTCATGCTCTGCACCAGCAGCAGGGTGTCGACATCGTCGCCGAGCTGGGCGTGCAGTTTTTGCAGCGACGGCAGCCTGGCCCTGGACAGGCGGGCATCGGGGTCGCGGGTCTGGCCGACGTGGATCACGCGGCAGGGCGCGGCCAGGTGGTTGGGGTAGGTCTGCAGGATGTCGTGGATCGAGAACGCCTCGATCAGGCCGCCCCAGTTGAGGGTGACGAAGGTCGGCGTCAACGCGACGGTCGGCTTTTTCAGCGTGGCCCCGAACGGCACTGTCAGCTCGATGGTCAGGCTGTCCTTGGCCTGTTCGCCGCCCACCAGCAGCGGCAAGGTCAGTTTGAGCGAGAAGAATCCCCATTGCACCGCGACGGCGGTGTCGAAGCGCACGCGCGGGCGGGTGACGGCGAAGAACAGATGGTGCTTTTCGGCCACCGCCTCCAGCTCGAACTGCATGCGGCGCTGGTAGCGGCCGACCGGGTCGTGGATGTCCGGGCGCTCGGGGAAGCCAGCGATCAGGTCGTACCAGTGGTAGCGGGCGTCGGCCACGGTGACCATCCAGCTTTGCGGGGCGTGGGTGTGCTCCGGCAGCTGATGGGCGTCGAAATCGGCGAACTGTTCGGGGTAGGGCTGCGGGTACCGGGCAGCCTGTTCAGGGTTGATCATGATGGCCTGACGAAGAGTGGAGAAGTGTCCGCTGCCCCTGTTTCCATCAAGCGTTGATTGGTTTAATGGAAATAAGTATTTCTACGCAGTAATTCGGAGACTATACCTGTCAGGCGTTTTGAGCAACAAGTTTATTTGGATGGATTCACGGGCCAAGATCGAAGCATACGAATTATCTCGGAAACACGTAGGGCGGATTAGGCGGAACGCCGTAATCGGCCATGCATGCGCCGCCGGGACGCATGCATGGCCGATTACGCTGCGCTAATCCGCCCTACGTGTTTTAGATTTGATCAGCGTTATCCGGGCCGTGCAATCATTGGCCGCTCACCGTCAAGCCGCCAACTGCGCCTTGTCGGCCACGGCCGAGCGCATCAACGCCAGCAACTGCTCCGGCGTATCGAGCACCAGGTCGGCCTGCCAGCCGAGCGGCTCGACCTGACCGCAATACCCCCAGCCGCAACCTATGCTCGGCATGCCGGCGGCCTGGCCGGCCTGGATGTCGCGCAGGTCGTCGCCCACATACCAGCACTGCTGCGGCGGCAGACCCAGGCGCGTGGCCGCTTCCAGCAACGGCGCCGGATGCGGCTTGGCGTGCGCCGTGGTGTCGCCGGAGATGATGCAGGCCGCGTGCCCGAGCCCGATCTGCGGCAGCAGCGGATCGGTGAAACGCGCCGGCTTGTTGGTGACGATGCCCCACTGCAGCCCCGCCTCCTCGATGCCTGCCAGCAGTTCGACGATGCCGGGGAACAGCGTGCTGTGCACCGCCATCGCCGCCTCGTAGTTGTCGAAGAAGCCTTCGCGCAGTTCGACAAAGCCGTCGTCGCCCGGCTTCAGGCCGAAGGCGGCGCCGATCATGCCGCGCGCGCCGGCCGACGCGGTCGGGCGCAACAGTTCATAGTCGGTCGGTTCCAGCCCGCGCGCCGTGCGCAGCAGGTTGACGGCGGCGGCCAGGTCGGGCGCGGTGTCGGCCAGGGTGCCGTCGAGGTCGAACAGGATGGCGCGCGGCGCCGAAAGTGCGGTAGTCATGGGCGGTTCGATCAGAGCGGACGGGTGGTGGCGACCAGATAGTTGACGCTGGTGTCTTCGTTTAGGGAATAAATCTTGGTCAGGGGATTGTAGCCCATGCCCTTGAAACCCTTGAGATCGAGGCCGGCGCTGCGGACGAATTGGGACAGTTCGGACGGCGTGATGAATTTATCGTAGTCGTGGGTGCCGCGCGGCAGCATGCGCAGCACGTATTCGGCGCCGATGATGGCAAACAGATACGACTTCGGATTGCGGTTCAGGGTCGAGAAGAACACGTGGCCGCCCGGTTTGACCAGGGTGGCGGCGGCGCGCACGATGGCCGCCGGGTCCGGCACGTGCTCGAGCATCTCCATGCAGGTGACGACGTCGAATTGGCCCGGCTCCTGGGCCGCCATCTCCTCGGCGGCGACCAGCTTGTAGCGCACCTGCACGCCGGACTCCAGGCTGTGCAGGTCGGCCACCTTGAGCGCTTTTTCCGACAGGTCGATGCCGGTGACGGTGGCGCCCTTGCGCGCCATCGATTCGCTCAGGATGCCGCCGCCGCAGCCGATGTCGATGACGTTCTTGCCGGCCAGCGGCACGCGCGCGTTGATCCATTCCAGGCGCAGCGGATTGATTTCGTGCAGCGGGCGGAACTCCGAGGTCGGGTCCCACCAGCGATGGGCCAGGTCGGAGAATTTCTGTAGTTCTAATGGATCGGCGTTCATGGGCTCGGTGTTCCGTGGGAAAAGTATTCGCTATTCTAAAGCAGCGGGCATAAAAAAACCCCGCCGGGGCGGGGTTTCTGTGCGGCGAGGGCACCGTAGCGTTAATTCCTTAACGCACGGGTGCCGGCTCGGCGGCGTTATTACTTGCTGGTGCCGACGACTTCGATCTCTACGCGACGGTTTTTAGCGCGGCCTTCTGCAGTTTTGTTGTCTGCAACTGGCTGTTTCTCGCCTTTGCCTTCGGTGTAGACGCGGTTGGCGTCGACGCCTTTGGAGATGATGTAGGCTTTGACGGCTTCAGCGCGACGGATCGACAGCTTCTGGTTGTACTCATCCGAACCGACCGAGTCGGTGTGACCGACGGCGATGATGACTTCCAGGTTGATCGAGCTCAGTTTCGAGGTGACGTCGTCCAGCTTGGCTTTGCCTTCTGGCTTCAGCACGGCTTTGTCGAAATCGAAGAACGCGTCAGCGGCGAAGCTCACTTTTTGCGCGGTCGGCACTGGCACTGGCACCGGGGCCGGGGTCGGGGTGCTAGGCGCTGGGGTGGCTGGCGGCGGTGGTGGCGGCGGTGCTACGCATTTGCCGTTTTCCAGTTTTTCTGGCTCAACGCACAGCGGCAGGTCGCAACCTGGAACGGCATCGGCCGGGGTCCAGTAGCCGGTGCGCCAGCACAGGCCGAACGGGTCGCGGGCGATCACGCCGCGCGAATCCTGAACGTAGGCGCTCTTAGGAGTAGCGGCCTTGATGTCTTGGGTGACTGGAGCGTACGGTGGGGCGGTAGGGGTTGGGGTCTGGGCGATTGCCGAGCCGGCGAAAGCTGCCGACACGGCCAACATCGAAATAAGTTTTTTCATATTTTTCTTCCTTTCGGGGGTGATATCCGCAGAAAAACTGCGCGACGTATGTTACGTGGGCCGAATTCTACCACGCAGGGGCGTCACGCCTGTCTCCCGATTGCGAAACGAGCAATTAACTTCTGAACCATTTTGCCACAAGCGATCCGGCGGCGTGAAAAGGCGCCAACATGGCGCCGATTCGCGTCCGACCAAAATGTTGTTTTGTTGCAACGTGATTGTCGATAATAATTGAGTAATGTGTCATCAATATTACATGGTGTTACAACGCGTGAGGCAACGCACACAAGGCATGGGTGCTGGGCTGGCGGCCAATTTGTGTTGGTTGCGCGGCCCGCATGCTAAAATCGCACGCTTGCCCTTCCAATTAGGATAGGAAGGCAAGAGTGCAGTAAGTGCGGCATACATTGCTTAAAAGATAACCCACAGTCAAAGATCAGTCGACCCGCCAATGGATCAATTCGCAAAAGAAACAATCCCTATTTCCCTCGAAGAAGAGATGCGCAAGAGCTACCTCGATTACGCGATGAGCGTGATCGTGGGCCGCGCCTTGCCTGACGTGCGCGACGGCTTGAAGCCGGTGCACCGCCGGGTTCTGTTCGCGATGCATGAAATGAACAACGTGTGGAACCGTCCTTACGTCAAGTGCGCCCGCGTGGTCGGCGAGACGATGGGTAAGTACCACCCGCACGGCGACGCCTCGATTTACGACACGCTGGTCCGCATGGCGCAGGATTTCTCGCTGCGCTACATGCTGGTCGACGGCCAGGGTAACTTCGGCTCCGTCGACGGCGACGGCGCGGCGGCGATGCGATACACCGAGTGCCGTCTCGACAAGATTTCCGCCGAGTTGCTGGCCGACATAGACAAGGACACCGTCGACTTCCAGCCCAACTACGACGGCAAGGAAAAAGAACCGACCGTCCTGCCGACCCGCATCCCCAACCTGCTGATCAACGGCTCGTCCGGTATCGCGGTCGGCATGGCGACCAACATCCCGCCGCACAACCTGCACGAGGTGATCGCCGGCGCGCTGCACGTGCTGCGCAATCCGACCTGCACCATCGACGAGCTGATCGAGCTGATCCCGGCGCCGGACTTCCCGACCGGCGGCACCATCTACGGCGTCTCGGGCGTGCGCGATGGTTACCGCACCGGCCGCGGCCGCGTGGTCATGCGCGCCAAGACCCACTATGAAGAGTACGGCAAGGACGGCGGCCGCACGGCCATCATCGTCGACGAGCTGCCGTACCAGGTGAACAAGAAGTCGCTGCTCGAGCGTATCGCCGAGAACGTGCGCGACAAGAAGCTCGAAGGCATTTCCGACATCCGCGACGAGTCCGACAAGTCGGGCATGCGCGTGGTCATCGAGCTGAAACGCGGCGAAGTGCCGGAAGTGGTGCTCAACAACCTGTACAAGCAGACCCAGTTGCAGGACACCTTCGGCATGAACATGGTGGCGCTGGTCGACGGCCAGCCGCGCCTGCTGAACCTGAAAGAGATGCTGCAGTGCTTCCTGTCGCACCGCCGCGAAGTGGTCACGCGCCGCACCGTGTTCGAACTGCGCAAGGCGCGCGAACGCGGCCACGTGCTGGAAGGCCTGGCGGTCGCGCTGGCCAACATCGACGATTTCATCGCCATCATCAAGGCCGCGCCAACGCCGCCGGTCGCGAAAACGGGCCTGATGGACCGTTCGTGGGATTCGTCGCTGGTGCGCGAGATGCTGGCCCGTACCGGCGAAGGCGACACGATCGGCGGTATCGAAGCCTTCCGTCCGGAGCACCTGCCGAAGCACTACGGCATGCAGGCCGACGGCATGTACAAGCTGTCCGACGACCAGGCGCAAGAGATTCTGCAAATGCGCCTGCAGCGCCTGACCGGCCTGGAACAGGACAAGATCGTCAACGAATACAAAGACGTGATGGCCGAAATCGCCGACTTGCTGGACATCCTGGCCAAGCCGGAACGCGTGACCACCATCATCACCGACGAGATGACCCACGTGGTCAACGAATTCGGCGACCGCGCCAAGGATCCGCGCCGTTCGAACATCGAGCATAACGCCACCGACCTGGGCACCGAAGACCTGATCACGCCGCAGGACATGGTGGTGACCTTGTCGCATACCGGTTACATGAAGGCGCAGCCGATCACCGAATACCGCGCGCAGAAGCGCGGTGGGCGCGGCAAGCAGGCCATGGCGACCAAAGAGGAAGACTGGATCGACCAGCTGTTCATCGCCAACACGCACGATTACATCCTGTGCTTCTCCAACCGTGGCCGCATGTACTGGCTCAAGGTGTGGGAAGTGCCGCAAGGCTCGCGCAACTCGCGCGGCAAGCCGATCGTCAACATGTTCCCGTTGGCCGACAACGAGAAGATCACCGTCATCCTGCCGCTGTCTGGCGAGAACCGGACCTTCCCGGAAGACCACTACGTCTTCATGTCGACCAGCCTCGGTACCGTGAAGAAGACGCCGCTGAAGGACTTCAGCAATCCACGCAAGGCCGGCATCATCGCGGTCGACCTGGACGAGGGCGACTTCCTGATCGGCGCCGCGCTGACCGACGGCGAGCACGATGTCATGCTGTTCTCGGACTCCGGCAAGGCGGTGCGCTTCGACGAGAACGACGTGCGTCCGATGGGCCGCAACGCCCGTGGCGTGCGCGGTATGAACCTGGACGAAGGCCAGCGCGTGATCGCGCTGCTGGTGGCGGAAAACGAGCAGCAGTCGGTGCTGACGGCGACCGAGAACGGCTTCGGCAAGCGTACTCCGATCATCGAGTACACCCGTCACGGCCGCGGCACCAAGGGCATGATCGCGATCCAGACCTCCGAGCGTAACGGCAAGGTGGTGGCGGCGACCCTGGTCACGCCGACCGACGAGATCATGCTGATCACCACCGGCGGTGTGCTGATCCGCACCCGCGTGGCGGAGATCCGCGAGATGGGCCGCGCCACGCAGGGCGTGACTCTGATCGCGGTGGAGGATGGCACCAAGCT
The DNA here is from genome assembly GCA_963511605.1 of uncultured Duganella sp. Taxonomy (GTDB): domain Bacteria; phylum Pseudomonadota; class Gammaproteobacteria; order Burkholderiales; family Burkholderiaceae_D; genus Rugamonas. The sequence continues at coordinate 94,258 of CAUPJZ010000009.1, forward strand.
GTCCGGCCTGCAGCGCGTGGTCGAAACCGACATCGACGAAGTCGAGCTGGAACCTGGTCCGGACGGCAAGCCTGTCGACGCTCCCGTGACGGACGCTCCGGCGGACGACAATCCGGCGGAATAAGCGCAGCAAACAAAGCCCCGGTCGCAGTTTTTGATCGGGGCCGGCGGGGCCAGGGTTTATTTCGCGGATTAATGCGACAATAAGACTGGCCCCGTTGTCATTTCAAGAGAGAATTCATGAAAAAAATCGTAGCAGCCGCCGTTACCGCCTTCGCCCTGGCCGGCGCCGCCCCTTCGTATGCGCAAACCGCCGCGCCGGCGCCAGCCGCCGCCATCGATCCGGCCACCCTGGCCGCCTCGCAAGAGCTGTTCGAGGCGATGAACCACCGCGCCATGATGACCGGGATGATGCAGCAGATGTCGCAAGGAATCGCACAGTCGATACGCACCGGCGCCGAGGCGGGCATCAACAACAACCCGAAGCTGAACGCGGAGCAGAAAAAACAGGCGCTGGCGAAGATGGAAGCGGAGCTGCCTGCGTTTATCACCGCGATGCAGGGCGTGATGAACGACCCGGCCATGATCGACGAAATCCTGGCCGAGACGGTGCCGATCTATGCGCGCACCTTCAGCGCCGATGAGCTGAAACAGATGACCGCTTTCTACCGCACGCCGGTGGGCGCCAAAATGCTCGCTTCGACGCCGCAGTTGATGGCGCAGGGGATGCAGGTCGGGCAGCAGGTGGTCGCGCGCCGTATCGGACCGCTGATGCAGAAAATGCAGCAAGAAAGCAAACAGTAACCAACAAAGGATCCACAGTGACTCACATCTACAACTTCTCCGCCGGCCCGGCCGTGCTGCCGAAGGAAGTGCTGGCGCAAGCCGCCGCCGAAATGCTGGACTGGCATGGCAGCGGCATGTCGGTGATGGAGATGAGCCACCGCGGACCGGAGTTTATCTCGATTTACAAGGCGGCCGAGCGCGACCTGCGCGAGCTGCTGGCAGTACCGGACAATTACAAGATCTTGTTCATGCAGGGCGGGGGCTTGTCCCAGAACGCCATCATTCCGTTGAATCTGGTCGGCCACAAGCCTCAACCAGCAACCATCGATTTCATCCATACCGGTTCGTGGTCGGGCAAATCCATCAAGGAAGCGGCCAAATACGCCAACGTCAATATCGCCGCGTCGTCGGCCACCGGCGTGCCGCCGCAGTCGGAGTGGAAGCTCACCCCCGGCGCGGCCTACGTCCACATGTGCACCAACGAGACCATCGACGGCATCGAGTTCGACTTCGACACCGGCCTGCCGGCGGCGCAGCCCGACGTGCTGATGGTGGCCGACATGTCGTCGCATATCCTGTCGCGCCGGATCGACGTCTCAAAGTACGGCCTCATTTTCGCCGGCGCGCAAAAGAACATCGGCCCGGCCGGCGTCACCATCGTCATCGTGCGCGAGGATTTGCTGGGCAAGGCGCTGCCGGTGTGCCCGTCGGCGTTCGACTTCAAGCTGGTCGCCGACAACGACTCGATGTACAACACGCCGCCCACCTACGGCATCTACATCGCCGGCCTGGTGTTCCAGTGGCTGAAGAAGAACGGCGGTGTCGCCGCCATGGAAAAGGTCAATATCGCCAAGGCGGAGCTGCTGTACAAGGCGCTCGACGTCGACGATTTTTACCAGACCAGGGTTGCCAAGGAAAGCCGCTCGCGCATGAACATCCCGTTCTACCTGAAGGACGAAAGCCGGAACGAAGCCTTCCTGGCCGGCGCCAAGGCGCGCGGCCTGCTGCAGCTCAAGGGCCACAAGTCCGTCGGCGGCATGCGCGCATCGATCTACAACGCGATGCCGATCGAGGGCGTACAGGCGCTCGTGGATTATTTGGACGAATTCGCGGGCCGGGGATCACGTAGGGCGGATTAGCGAAGCGTAATCGGCCATGCATGCGCCGCCGGCGGCTCACACATGGCCGATTACGGCGTTCCGCCTAATCCGCCCTACGATTCCGAAGACGATAGCTGAATATTGACGATACCATGACAGATAAACTTACACCTTTACGCGAGCAGATAGACGCCATCGACGCGCAAATCCTCGACCTGCTGAACCGCCGCGCCAAGGTGGCGCAGGAAGTCGGCCACGTCAAGGCCGAAACCAACGCCCCGGTGTTCCGCCCCGAGCGCGAAGCGCAGGTGCTGCGCGGCGTGGCCGACCGCAATCCCGGCCCGATGGGCAACACGGAGGTGCAAACCATCTTCCGCGAGATCATGTCGGCCTGCCGTTCGCTGGAAAAGCGCGTCACCGTCGCCTTCCTCGGCCCGGCCGGCACCTACAGCGAACAAGCGGTCTACCAGCAGTTCGGCACCGCCGTCGACGTGCTGGCCTGCTCCTCGATCGACGAGGTGTTCCGCGCCACCGAGGCAGGCACCGCCGAATTCGGCGTGGTCCCGGTCGAGAACTCGACCGAGGGCGCGATCGGCCGCACGCTCGACCTGCTGCTGCAAACACCGCTGACGATCAGCGGCGAAGTGGCCATCGCCGTGCGTCACAGCCTGCTGACCGGCAGCGGCAACATGGACGGCGTCACCGCCATCTGCGCCCACGCGCAGGCGCTGGCGCAGTGCCAGATCTGGTTGAACAATAACTATCCGGACGTCGAACGCCGCGCCGTCTCGTCCAACGCCGAAGCGGCCCGAATGGCGCGCGACGACCACTCGATCGCCGCCATCGCCGGCGAGCGCGCCGGCGTGCGCTACAGCCTCGGCACCGTCAAGGCGAATATCCAGGACGATCCGCACAACCGCACGCGCTTCGCCGTCATCGGCCACCTGCAAACCGGCCCGTCGGGCAAGGACCGCACCTCGATGGCCTTGGCCGCGCCGCACCGCGCCGGTTCGGTGTATCGCCTGCTTGGATCGCTGGCGCAGAACAACGTGTCGATGACCCGCTTCGAATCGCGCCCGGCCCGCAACGGCAACTGGGAATACTATTTCTACGTCGACGTCGAAGGCCACATCCAGAACGAATCCGTGGCCAAGGCGCTGGACGAGTTGCAGAGCAACGCCGCTTTCTTCAAGGTGCTGGGATCGTATCCCGTCAGCCTGACCTAACTAAAACAGAATAGAGACAGAACATGACCAAGAACTACGGACCTGAATACGTCCGCGCCATCGCTCCTTACCAGGCCGGCAAACCGATCGCCGAAGTCGCGCGCGAATTCGGCCTCGATGAAGCCTCGATCGTCAAACTGGCGTCGAACGAAAATCCGTTCGGCGTGCCGGAATCGGCGGTCCAGGCGATGACCGCCGCCGCCACCGATCTGGGGCGCTACCCGGACGCCAACGGCTTCGAGCTGAAAGCGGCGCTGTCCAAGCGCTACGACGTGCCGGCCGACTGGATCACCTTGGGCAACGGCTCCAACGATATCCTGGAGATCGCCGCCCACGCCTTCGTCGAGCGCGGCCAGGCCATCGTCTACTCGCAGTACTCGTTCGCCGTGTACGCGCTGGCGACGCAGGGCGTTGGCGCGCGCCATATCGTGGTGCCTGCCAAGGCCTACGGCCACGATCTGCCGGCCATGCTGGCGGCCATCGACGCCGACACGCGCCTGGTCTTCATCGCCAACCCGAACAACCCGACCGGCACCTTCATCCCGGCCGCCGACATCCAGGCCTTCCTGGACAAGGTGCCGTCCAATGTGGTCGTGGTGCTGGACGAGGCATACAACGAATTCCTGGCCGAGGAAAACCAGTTCGAATCGGCCGAATGGGTCAAGAAGTACCCGAACCTGCTGGTGTCGCGCACGTTCTCGAAGGCCTACGGCCTGGCGGGCCTGCGCGTCGGCTTCGGCATCGCCCAGCCGGCGTTGACGGACCTGATGAACCGCATCCGACAGCCGTTTAACGTCAACTCGATGGCGCAAGCGGCCGCCATCGCGGCGCTGAACGACAAGGACTTCCTCAAGCGCAGCGCGGCCAACAACGCCGCCGGCTATCAGCAGTTCACCGAGGCGTTCAATCAGCTGGGACTGGAGTTCGTGCCGTCGTATGGCAACTTCGTGCTGGTCAAGGTCGGCAACGATCCGGCGGCCGGCGCGCGCGTCAACCTGTCGTTGCTGAAGCAGGGCGTCATCGTGCGCCCGGTCGGCAACTACGGGCTGCCGGAGTGGCTGCGCGTTTCCATCGGCCTGCCGCAGGAGAACGCGGTGTTGATCGCCGCGCTGACCAAGGCGCTGGCGGAGTGACAGGGGAGGATAACTTCGTGTTGAACAAGGTCGTCATTTTCGGCGTAGGCCTGATCGGCGGATCGTTCGCGCGTTCGCTGAAAAAGGCCGGCGCCGTCGGCAGCGTGGTCGGCATGGGCCGCTCGGCGGCCTCGCTGGCGCGCGCCAAAGAGCTGGGCATCATCGACGTCATCGGCGCGGCCGGCGACGAGGGCATGGCCGAGGCATTGCATGGCGCCGATCTGGTGCTGCTGGCCGCGCCGGTGGCGCAGACCGAGGCGATCCTGTCGGCCATCGCGCCGCACCTGCAAGCGGGCACCGTCGTCACCGACGCCGGCAGCACCAAGTCCGACGTGGTGGCTGCCGCGCGCCGCGCGCTGGGCGGAAAGGTGGCGCAGTTCGTGCCGGGTCATCCCATCGCCGGCCGGGAAACCAACGGTCCCGAGGCTGCCATCGACGATCTGTATGTCGGCAAGAAGGTGGTGTTGACGGCGCTGGACGAAAACGCGGCGGAAGATGTCGAACGCGTGGCCGCCGCCTGGCGCGCCTGCCATGCCGTCATCCATCGACTGTCGCCTGAAGAACATGACAAGGTGTTCGCCGCCGTGAGCCATTTGCCGCATTTGCTGGCATACGCCCTGGTGGACGACATCGCCAACAAGCCGCATGCGGATTTACTGTTCCAGTATGCGGCCAGCGGTTTTCGCGATTTCACAAGGATCGCCGGATCGTCGCCGGAAATGTGGCGTGACATCAGCCTGGCCAACCAGTCGGCGCTGCTGACGGAGCTGGACGCCTATCTGGCACAATTGACGGGACTGCGCGCCCGTCTGGCCGCCGGTGACGGCGCCGCGCTGGAGAACGTGTACGGCAACGCCCAGCGTGCCCGCCACCAGTGGATTACCGCGATCGAGGCGGCCGAAGCGCCGCCTTCAAAAGATAAAGCTGAATAGACAGCAGAACAAGGAACAGTATGACCCACGAATATATCGACCTGGCGACGGTCGCGCATGTGGAGGGCGCGGTGCGCCTGCCAGGCTCGAAGTCGATCTCCAACCGCATCCTGCTGCTGGCGGCGCTGTCGCAAGGCGACGTCGCCATCGTCGACCTGCTGGCCTCCGACGACACGGCCGTCATGCTGGCGGCCCTGCGCTCGCTGGGCGTGCAGTGGACCGAGGAAAAGACAGCCACCGGCACCATCCACCACGTCAAGGGCGTGGCGGGCGTGCTGCCGAATAAGTCGGCCGATCTGTTCATGGGCAACGCCGGCACCGCGATCCGTCCGCTGACCGCCGCGCTGGCCGTCATCGGCGGCGACTATAAGCTGCACGGCGTGCCGCGCATGCACGAGCGCCCGATCGGCGACCTGGTCGACGCGCTCAACGCCGCCGGCACCGACGTCGAATATACCGGCAACCCCGGCTTCCCGCCGCTGCACATCAAACAGGGCAAGATACACGCGCAGCGCCTGTCGGTGCGCGGCAACGTGTCGAGCCAGTTCCTGACCGCGCTGCTGATGGTGGCGCCGCTGATGGCCACCGAACACGCCATCAGCATCGATGTCGAAGGTGAACTGATCTCCAAGCCGTACATCGAGATCACCCTGAACCTGGTGCGCCGCTTCGGCGTCAAGGTCGAACAGGACGGCTGGAGCTCGTTCACGGTGCAGCCGGGGCAGGTCTACCAGTCGCCCGGCACCATCCACGTCGAGGGCGACGCCTCGTCGGCGTCGTACTTCCTGGCGGCCGGCGCCATCGCCGGCGGTCCCGTGCGCGTCGAAGGCGTGGGCCGCGATAGTATCCAGGGTGACGTGCGTTTCGTCGCGGCGCTGGAGCAGATGGGCGCGCAGATCACCATGGGCGACAACTGGATCGAGGCCAGGTCGAATGGCGTGCTCAAGGCCATCGACGCCGACTTCAACCACATTCCCGACGCCGCCATGACGATCGCGGTGGCGGCGCTGTACGCCGACGGCACCAGTACCTTGCGCAACATCGCCAGCTGGCGCGTGAAGGAGACCGACCGCATCGCGGCCATGGCGACCGAATTGCGCAAGGTCGGCGCCATCGTCGAGGAGGGCCCGGATTACATCAAGGTGACGCCGCCGTCCGCGATCACCGCCGCCACCATCGACACCTACGACGACCACCGCATGGCGATGTGTTTCTCGCTGGTGTCGCTGGACGGGGCCGCGCGCAAGGGCAACGTCATGCGCATCAACGATCCCAAGTGCGTCGGCAAGACCTTCCCCGAATACTTCGCGGCGTTCGCCGCGATTGCAAAATAAGTAGATTGAAAAACAATGGTCACATCCCAAATCCCAGTCATCACCATCGACGGCCCGACCGCATCCGGCAAGGGCACCGTCGCGCACCGCGTTGCCGATAAGCTCGGCTTCCATTACCTGGATTCGGGCGCCCTGTACCGCTTGACGGCGCTGTCGGCCCTGCGCCGTGGCACCGACCTGAACGACGAACACGCGCTGGCCAAGCTGGCCGAGCACCTGCAATGCAGTTTCCAGGGCGGCGACATCATTTTGTCGCAGGAAAACGTCACCGACGCCATCCGCGCGGAAGAGGTGGGCAACACCGCTTCAAAAATTGCAACATTCCCGACCGTGCGCCACGCGCTGGTGGGGCTGCAACTGGGGTTCCGCAAGGCGCCGGGCGTGGTGGCGGACGGGCGCGACATGGGCTCGGTGATCTTCCCGCACGCGGTGTTGAAGGTGTTTTTGACGGCGTCTGTCGCGGCACGGGCCGATCGCCGTTATAAGCAATTGATTGGCAAGGGAATTTCTGCTAATATGGAAGACCTACTGATGGATTTGCAGGCGCGGGACGACCGGGATACCCACCGGGCCATCGCGCCGCTGGTGCCAGCGGAAGGGGCGCATGTGCTGGATACATCCAATATGACCGCTGATCAAGCGGTCGAACAGGTGTTGCAGTGGTATGCGGCGGTGGGCAAGCCCCACTGAAATTGTAGTAAAGGCGGGTCCTGCAGGCCGAGTAAATAGTTACTCACTAAGCATTTGCGGGACTTTGATCAACCTTAACCCAACTGAAGTCGCATATCGCGAGCCTTGTTGGCAACCTGGAAGTCACAATGTCTAATATGGAAAGTTTTGCAGCCCTCTTCGAAGAATCCCTGTCGCGTCAAGACATGCGTTCGGGCGAAGTGATCTCGGCTGAAGTCGTTCGTCTGGATCACAACTTCGTGATCGTCAACGCCGGCCTGAAATCGGAAGCATTCATCCCAGTTGAAGAATTCAAGAACGACCACGGCGAGCTGGAAGTCAAAGTAGGCGACTTCGTTTCCGTGGCGATCGAATCGCTCGAAAACGGTTTCGGCGACACCATCCTGTCGCGCGACAAAGCCAAGCGTCTGGCTTCGTGGCTGGCACTGGAAAAAGCGATGGAATCGGGCGAGATCGTCGTCGGTACCGTCAACGGCAAAGTCAAGGGCGGCCTGACCGTTCTGACCAACGGCATCCGCGCGTTCCTGCCGGGTTCGCTGGTCGACACCCGTCCAGTCAAGGACACCACCCCGTTCGAAGGCAAGACCCTCGAATTCAAGGTCATCAAACTGGACCGCAAGCGTAACAACGTGGTTCTGTCCCGCCGCGCCGTCATCGAAGCTTCGATGGGCGAAGAGCGTCAGAAACTGATGGAAACGCTGAAAGAAGGCACGGTCGTGACCGGCGTCGTCAAAAACATCACCGACTACGGCGCGTTCGTGGATCTGGGCGGTATCGACGGCCTGCTGCACATCACCGACCTGGCATGGCGTCGTGTGCGTCACCCATCGGAAGTGCTGACCGTTGGCCAGGAAATCACCGCCAAAGTCCTGAAGTACGATCAGGAAAAGAACCGCGTTTCGCTGGGCGTGAAGCAGCTGGGCGACGACCCATGGACCGGTCTGTCCCGTCGTTACCCACAAAGCACCCGTCTGTTCGGTAAAGTCACGAACCTGACCGACTACGGCGCGTTCGTTGAAGTCGAGCAGGGTATCGAAGGCCTGGTCCACGTGTCGGAAATGGACTGGACCAACAAGAACGTCGCTCCAAACAAAGTTGTCCAGCTGGGCGACGAAGTTGAAGTCATGGTTCTGGAAATCGACGAAGAGCGTCGCCGTATTTCGCTGGGCATGAAGCAGTGCAAAGCGAACCCATGGGATGACTTCGGCGTGACCCACAAGAAGGGCGATAAAGTCCGTGGCGCGATCAAATCGATCACCGACTTCGGCGTGTTCATCGGCCTGGCCGGCAACATCGACGGCCTGGTACACCTGTCGGACCTGTCCTGGACCGAAACCGGCGAAGAAGCTGTTCGCCGCTTCAAGAAAGGCGACGAACTGGAAGCCATCGTTCTGGCCATCGACGTCGAGCGCGAGCGCGTTTCCCTGGGCGTCAAGCAACTGGAAGGCGACCCGTTCAACAACTTCGCAGCCATGAACGACAAGGGCGCGCTGGTCACCGGCACCGTGAAATCGGTCGAGCCTAAAGGCGCCGTGATCCAACTGTCCGAAGAAGTCGAAGGCTACCTGCGCGCTTCCGAAATCTCCCGCGACCGCGTGGAAGATGCCGGTACGCACCTGAAGGTTGGCGACTCCGTCGAAGCCCTGGTCATCAACATCGACCGCAAAGCGCGTTCGATCCAGCTGTCGATCAAAGCCAAAGACAACGTCGAGACCCAGGAAGCGATGCAGAAAATGGCCGCTACCGACAACAACGCAGCTTCGGGCACCACCAGCCTGGGCGCGCTGTTGAAAGCCAAGTTCGATAACAAGAACTAAGAACTAGTCGATGACTAAGTCCGAGTTGATCAACCGCCTGGCTGAGCGTTATTCTCAGCTGGTGGCCAAAGATGCGGAGTACGCCGTCAAGACCATTCTGGATGCGATGACCAACGCCCTGGCGACCGGTCAACGCATCGAGATCCGCGGTTTTGGCAGCTTCGCTCTGAATAGCCGGCCACCGCGTATCGGACGTAATCCGAAGTCGGGCGACAAAGTGATGGTGCCCGAAAAACGGGTGCCGCACTTCAAGCCGGGCAAGCAATTGCGCGAGCGGGTCGACGCGATGGTCGGGCAACCGATCATCGAGGACTGAAGCGTCTGATGGTTTGACAAGAAAGCGGCGTCCTCGGATGCCGCTTTTTTTTATGCATTTTTTTGCGCTTTTTTTGTAGTATTTGGTGACTAGTGCCATACTGGCGCTCTTAGAAATCCAGAACAGGAACCAGGCTGATGAAATTCGTATCCACCCTCATTGGAATCGTCCTATTCGTCTTGTTTTTTGGCTTTGCCCTGAAAAATACGCAGGAAGTCGATCTGCACTTTTTCCTCCACTATGATCTGCGCGGACCCCTGGTGCTGATGCTGCTCGGCTTTTTCGTCGCAGGCGCCGTCCTGGGCGTGCTGGCGCTCACGCCGACCGTGTTCCGCCACCGCCGCGAAACGAACAAACACAAAACCACCATCACGACGCTGCAATCGTCGGCGCAGCAGGTCAACGCGCAGCCGCAGCCCGATGGCGTCACCACACAATAAGCACCACCAACTACAAGAACAAGCATGGAATTTGAACTCTGGATGTTATTGGGCATCCCGCTCTTCTTCGGCATGGGATGGATCGCCGCGCGCGTCGACATCCGCCAACTGGTGTCCGAATCGCGCACGCTGCCGCGCGGTTATTTCAAGGGCCTGAACTTCCTGCTCAACGACCAGCCGGACAAGGCGGTCGATGCCTTCATCGAGATCGTGCGCATGGACCCGGAGACGGCCGACATGCACTTCGCCCTCGGTAACCTGTTCCGCCGCCGTGGCGAGACCGAACGCGCCATCCGCGTCCACCAGAATTTGCTGTCGCGTCCCGACCTGCCGCAGGAGCAGAAGGAGCACGCCGAGTATGAACTGGGCATGGACTACCTGAAGGCCGGCCTGCTGGACCGCGCCGAGGAAACCTTCAATCGCCTGATCCACAGCCAGTACGCCGTGCCGGCGCGGCGCGCGCTGCTGGAGATTTTCCAGCGCGAGAAGGAATGGCCGCGCGCCATCGAAGCGGCCATCGGCCTGCAGGAATCGGGCGCCGGATCGCGCCAGAAGGAAATCGCGCAGTTCTACTGCGAGCTGGCGCAGGACGCGCTGGTGCACCTGCATCCGGAGGATGCGCTGCCGCTGCTGGAGAAATCGCTGCAGGCCGACCGCGTCAACGTGCGCGCCACCTTGTTGATCGGCGACGCACAGCTGGCCAAGGACGATATCGAGGGCGCGTTGATGACGTGGCGCCGCGTCGAGCAAATCAGCGTGCCGCACACCGCGCTGGTGGCGCAGCGCATGATGGACGGCTACCGCAAGGTGGGCCGCCCGCTCGAAGGCGTCAATTTGATCAAGTCCTACCTGGAGCAGGCCTCGTCGATCGACCTGCTGGAGGTGGTGTACAAGGCGGTGCTGGAGCTGGACGGCCTGGATGCCGCCAAGGACCTGGTGGTCAATGAACTGCGCCGCACGCCGACCTTGCTGGGACTGGACAAGCTGCTGGAGGCGCGTCTGGTCGATGCGCCAGCGAGCGTGGTGTCGGAACTGTCGATGGTGAAGAACCTGGTGCACGGCTACACGCAAAAGCTGGCGCGTTACCAGTGCAGCCATTGCGGCTTCAAGGCGCGCCAGTTCTACTGGCAGTGTCCCGGTTGCAGCCGGTGGGAGACCTACCCGCCGCGCCGCACCGAAGAACTCAATGTGATGAACTAAAGCTGCTGGTTTACGTATCAACGGGTGCGTGGGGGCACGATCCACGGATCCATGGGTGCACGATCCACGGATCCACGTAGGGCGGATTAGGCGGAACGCCGTAATCGGCCATCTATGAGCCGCCGACGGAGCGTGCATGGCCGATTACGCTACGCTAATCCGCCCTACGTGATTTAGATAGTGCATGCAGATAGCGCAGTCAGATAGCGCATTTAGATAGCGCATGCAATGGCGCGTGAATAGCGCATAAAGACGAGCTTAAATTAACGAACGAGGACCATGTGAGTACTTCCGTCACCGCTTTTCAATCCCCCGCACTGGACAAGGTGCGCATCCTGGTCGTCGGCGACGTCATGCTGGACCGCTACTGGTTCGGTGACGTCAGCCGCATCTCGCCGGAGGCGCCGGTCCCCATCGTGCGCATCGAAAAGCGCGAAGCGCGCCTCGGCGGCGCCGCCAACGTGGCGCGCAACGCCGCCGCGTTGGGCGCGCACGCCGGCTTGCTGGGCGTGGTCGGCGCCGACGAAGCCGGCACCGAAGTGGAACAGCTGCTGCAAGGCGGCGGCATCCACAGCTACCTGAAACGCGACGACGCCATCTCCACCATCATCAAGCTGCGCGTCATCGGCCGCCAGCAGCAAATGGTGCGCATCGACTTCGAGGAAGCGCCAACCGACACCGTCCTGCGCGACAAACTGGTGCAGTTCAAGGCGCTGCTGGCCGACTACGACGTCATCGTCCTGTCGGACTACGCCAAGGGCAGCCTGGTGAACGTGGCCGACATGATCGCCTCCGCGCGCGCGGCAGGCAAGGTGGTGATGGTCGATCCGAAGGGCGACGATTTCTCGCGCTACAGCGGCGCCACCGTGCTCACGCCGAACAAGTCGGAGATGAAGCGCATCGTCGGCAGCTGGAACAGCGAAGAACAGCTGACGGCCAAGGCGCAGCAACTGCGCGCGGAGTTGATGCTCGATGCCTTGCTGCTCACACGTTCGGAAGAGGGCATGACCCTGTACACCGAGAACGACCAGTTCCACATGCCGGCGCAGGCGCGCGAAGTGTTCGACGTCTCGGGCGCGGGCGACACCGTCATCGCCACGATGGCGTGCATGCTGGGCGCGGGCGCGGGATGGAACGAAGCGGTGCAAACGGCCAACCGCGCCGGCGGCATCGTCGTGGGCAAGCTCGGCACGGCGACCGTCACGCGCGAAGAGCTGTTCGACGCGGCTTCCTAAACCACGGAGGCACGTAGGGCGGATTAGGCGGAACGCCGTAATCGGCCATGCATGCGCCACCGCAACGCATGCATGGCCGATTACGCTTCGCTAATCCGCCCTACGTGTCTCCCGTGCGCGTTTGATGTACCTCATAAGAACAGCGTCAACCACGTGGGGGCCTCCACCCGTTATGGTTATTCAAGGTGCGATTTTCGCCCTTGCTCGACATCAACCACGGAGACAGACATGTTCAAAAAACTAATACTGGGTATTGCCACGCTGGCCGCCACGATGAGCTTCGCGTTCGCACAAGTCGATGTCAACAAAGCAGACGCAGCCGCGCTCGATTCGATCAAGGGCATCGGCCCCGCCAAATCCACCGCCATCCTGGAAGAACGAAAAAAAGGCGAGTTCAAGGACTGGGCCGACTTTGAACAGCGCGTCAAAGGCGTCGGCGGCAAGAACGCCGCCAAGCTGTCCGAGGCCGGCCTGCAAGTGAACGGCAAGTCGAAAGAGGGCGCGACGGCCGCCGCCGCCAAACCCAAGGCCGACAAAGCCGCTCCCAAAGCGACCTCGACCCCGGTCGCCGCAGCCGGCAAATAATCTGTCATACCAGCAAAAGCCCGCAGCCCCGCGCTGCGGGCTTTTGCGTTTTTATGTCTGGTAAGATAGCGCGACATTTTGATTGGAGTCCGCACATGTCGCCCCTGAAGATTGCCAGGATACTCCACGCGGGTTATGTCTTCGAGTACGAAGGCACGCAGATACTGTTCGATCCGATTTTCGAAAACCCGTTCAGCCGCAATTGCCATGCCTTTCCCTCCGCGCGCTTCGACCTGGAACAGATCAGGAAGCTCACGCCGGACGCGGTGTTCATCTCCCATTTCCACGACGACCATTGTTCGATGGAGAGCCTGGACCTGCTGCCGCGCGCCACGCCGATCTATCTTTACTGTCTGTTCGACGAACTGTTCGCCATGATCCGTGAGCTGGGCTTCTCCGACGTGCGCGCGCTGGCGGTCGATGCGCCGGTGCTGGTCGGCGCGATCGAGGTCGTTCCGCGCAGGGCGCTCGACGCCGATGTCGACTCGATGTTCCATATCCGCGCCGGCGGATTGAATGTGCTGAACGTCGTCGATTCGTGGATGGACCCGGAGACGCTGGAACAGCTCACGGCTTATGCGCCCTGGGACATGGTGCTTTGGCCTTTCCAGACCATGCGCGAGATCGACGTGATCGCGCCATCGCGCGCCGAGGGCGGCCGGCCGGAGCTGCCGGAGGAATGGCCGGAGCAACTGCGCGCGCTCAAGCCGCGTTATGTCGTCCCCAGCTCCTGCCAGTTCGTGCAGGAGCCATGGTCCTGGTACAACCACGCGCTGTTCCCGATCACTTACCGGCAGTTCGGGCGCGAGGTCGGCGCCTGGCTGCCGGATGCGCGCATCGTCCGCTTCGATCCCTCCGTCGCCATGGAATTGACGGCGCAATCGCTGACGCCTGCGGCGCCGCTGTCATGGGTGCTGCCTGTCGGCGAGCAGGACGTCGATTATGAGTATGACGCCGGCATCACGCCGCCGCCGACTTCCGACATTGCCGGCCATTTCGCGCCGCTGACGGATGCACAAACCGCGCTGGTGCTGGACTACTGCGGTGCGGGCTTGCTCGATAAATACCGGGAGATGGAGCTGCCGCCGGACAGCTACTTCGAGACGGCGTGCGTCTGGCAGTTGTCGGTCTACGACCACGCCGGTGGCGTGCGGCGGTACCGCTACCGCATTCATGGCGACAGCATCGCTGCGGCGGGCGACGGGGAAGCGCCGTCGTGGCTAACCGAAATCCCCATCGCCAAGCTTTACGCGGGCCTGGCGTTGGGGGAGTCGCTGACGTCGATGTACATGCGGATCAGCGGCGCGCCGGCCGACGCCGACATCGTCGACGATCCGCTGATACGCTGCCTGTTCAACGACGCCTTCGGCGCCTACCAGGCAGCGCAACTGCGGCGCCTCAAAGAAAGCACAAGCTAGGCCGGCTTCGTGAGGAAGTCGAAGACGGCCGGATTGGCATCGATGGTGGGCAGCTCGAGGATTTCCTTGTGCGTGAGCGTGCTGCCGGCATCCGTGTAACCGGCCTGCCAATGCTCGTTCATCGTCCTGCGGGAAAACTCCACATCCTTGTACTGGCCCTCGTAGGTCGCCGAACGGTAGACCAGTTCAATGATGTTGTAGAGCGCGGGATCGCCCGCCGCTGCCAGCAGCCGCGCTTGCGGACTGGCCGCCATGTCCGCCGGGATGATCGCCAGGAGTTCGCTCAGCGCGGTGTGCAGCTTCTTCACCCTGCGCAGGGAGTCGGTCGCCATGCGCGTTCGGCTCGAATACTGGATCTCCTTCATCCGCGTGGCGACGCTGGCCATATCGCGCGGCAGTTCGCCGTGGGCGCTCCACAAATCGACTTGCCAGACCAGCGTGTCGAGGCCCGAGCTGTTGGACAGCACCCACTCCAGCGGCGTGTTCGACACCATGCCGCCGTCCCAGTATTTTTCGCCATCGATCTCCACCGCGTCGAAGGCGGGCGGCAGCGCGCCGCTGGCCATGATGTGTTCGACCCGTATGCGCTCGGTGGCGTTATCGAAGTAGGTGAAGTTCCCGGTGCGGACGTTGACCGCGCCGACGCTAAGACGCGTCTCGCGCGTGTTGATGCGATCGAAGTCCACCAGGCGTTCGAGCGTGGCGCGCAACGGCGAGGTGTCGTAGAAGCTGGTGGCCTGGCTGCCGCCGAACGGGAAGGACGGCATGCGCGGCTCGAAAAAGCCCGGCACGCCGCGCACGAACGCGCTGCCCGCCGCCAGCTGGTTGACCCAGGCCCGCGCCGTGTCGGCAAGCGTCAGGGCGCTCCAGTTGGCGCCTGGCGCGCAGGCGCCGCCATCGCTGACCAGCTCCCAGAATTCGCGCAGCCGCGCGACCCGGTCCTGCCGCGCATTGCCGGCGATGATGGCGCTGTTGATGGCGCCGATCGAAATGCCCGACAACCAATTCGGTTCGATGTGGCTTTCCAGCAGGCGTTCGTAGACGCCGGCCTGGTAGGCGCCCAGCGCGCCGCCCCCTTGCAGCACCAGGGCGACGCTGCCGAACTCCGATGGACCCGCGCCGGCGGGCTTGAGCCGGCCGGCGGGGGAGGTGCCGGTGTCGCGCTTATTCACGCTCTGGCACCGGCACGTTGAAGCCATTCAGCGTGGTCGACACCAGCGCGTACAAACCCACCAGGTAGATCAACTCGTTGGTGCCATGCTGGCCGAAGGTGTCGATGGCCAGCCGGTACAGCGGCTCGGGCAGCGTGCCGCCGCGACTGAGCGCGTACGAAAAATCGAAGGCGACATTCTCCTCTTTCGACAGGTCGACCGGCTTCAGGTCCGCCACCAGCGCGGCCAGCCGCTCGGCCGACATGCCTTCCTTTTCAGCCACGGCGACGTGGGCATACAGTTCATAGGCCGCGTTATAGCGGGCGCCGACGACGAGAATCGCGATCTGGCGCACGTTGTCCGGCAGGACGGCGTTGGCTGTCATGGCCAGGGTCAGGTCCCAGATCGCCTTGCCGATCGCCGGCTCGTGCAGCCAGGGATTCCAGGGACCCATCAGGGCGCCGTCTTCGCGTTCGACCTTGAAGGCGTTGAAGTTGCTGGCGATGCCTTTGCGCATGCTGTCGTACAGGTGTTTTTGTTCGGGGCTCAGTTCGTTTGGGGGGATGAGTGGAAGTCGCATTTTTTCCTCGGATGGTTGACGTATGATGTCGAGGAAACAAATGGGACGCTGAGGTCTTGCGTGTTACCTCGGCTTTCATTCTGGCATGGATGAGTTCGGCGTTCGATTAAATCGCCCTTAAGGAGAGAGTATGTTGGTAACACTTGGTCGTCGTATCCGCTTAACCGCCGTGGCCGCGATGATGGCACTCGCGGGGATGGGCAGCGGCGTGGCGCACGCGCAATCGGTGGCGTTCACCTTCGACGACGGGCCGCGGCTGGAGCAGACGCCGTTGATGTCGCCGCAGCAGCGCAACCAGGCGATGCTCGACGCGCTGGCCGCGCACAAGGTGTCGGCGGCGTTGTTTGTCACCTGCGACTTCGGCGCCACCAAGCCGGCCGGCTATGCGCTGGCCAAGGCCTGGGGCGATGCCGGCCATGCGCTGGGCAACCACACGATGACGCACCCGGATTTGAATTCCGCGAAGGTGACGTTGGCGCAGTACCAGCGGGAGATCCTCGATTGCGACCGCATCACGTCCACCTTGCCGGGGTATCAAAAGTGGTTCCGGTTTACCTTCCTGCGCGAGGGGAATACGCAGGAGAAGCGCGACGGCATGCGAAGCTTCCTCAAGGAGCAGGGCTATCGCAATGGGTACGTGAGCCTGGACACCAGCGACTGGCGTCTGGACGCGAAGCTGAACGAGGTATTGCGGGCCAATCCGAAGGCGGATATCGAGCCGATCAGGCTGGCGTACCTGGCGCACGTCAAGCAGCGTGCGATCGCCTATCGCGATTTGTCGCGCAAGCTGGAGGGACGGGATATTCCGCAGGTGCTGCTACAGCATCACAACCTGGTTAACGCGTTGTGGTTGAAGGATGTGATCCAGCAGTTCGTCGATATGGGTTGGACGATCGTCACGCCGGCGCAGGCGTTCGCCGATCCGGTGTATCAGTTGCAGCCGGAGCGGCAAGCGCCGGGACAAAGCCTGCTGCTGTCGATCGCCCGCACGCGCGGCATGGGCAAGTTCGACGGGTGGGAGCGGATGGTCGACGACGGCGATTTCGAGATCGGGCAGTTGGAGAAGGCCGGTATTAAATGAGGACACCTCGGAGTGATATACCTCGGTGACACGTAGGGCGGATTAGCGAAGCGTAATCGGCCAATGCGTGCTCCGCGGCGACGCATGGATGGCCGATTACGGCGTTCCGCCTAATCCGCCCTACGTGTCTCCGCGTGAGTTCAGGCGCCCCGGGTCGTCAAAGGGATTGTTTGTCGGCCGGCAGATTCGCCAGGAAGGCGTGGATCTGCGACACGACCGCCGCGCCTTCGCCCACCGCCGCGGCGACCCGCTTGGTCGAGCTGGCGCGCACGTCGCCGATGGCGAACACGCCCGGCACGCTGGTCTCGAGCGCGGCGCGCGCCGGCATCTCGCGCGGATACACACCCTTGTCGAAGTTGGCCTTGCACTGCGCCTTGGTGACGTCGAAACCGGTGCGGATAAAACCGTGGCCGTCGACATCGACACCGCAGTCCTGCAGCCAACCGGTATTGGGATCGGCGCCGATGAACAGGAACACGCGGCAGACGTCGTAATCGCATTCCTCCTCGCTTTTCGAATTGCGGATGCGCACCTGCTTCAGTCCATCCTCGTCCCCCTCCAGCGCGACGATCTCCGAATGCGTGTGCAGTTCGATGTTCGGCGTGGCCTGGATGCGTTCGATCAGATAGCTCGACATCGTCGACGACAGGCTATCCTTGCGGATCAGCATATGCACCTTGGACGCATGCCCCGACAGGAACACCGCCGCCTGGCCGGCCGAGTTGCCGCCGCCGACCAGCACGATCTCCTCGGTCTTGCACAGCTTGGCCTCGATCGGCGACGCCCAGTAGTAAATCCCCTTGCCCTCGAACTGCTTGAGGTTGGCCAGCGACGGCCGGCGGTAGCGCGCGCCGCACGACAGCACCACGGTCTTGGCCTGCAGGCGTTGCAGGCTGCCGCACATTTCCACCTGCAGCGGATAGGTGTCGCAGATCAGCCGTCCGGCGGGGGCGGGGATGGCGATCTCGACGCCGAACTTCTGCGCCTGCACATACGCGCGGCCGGCCAGCGCGCGGCCGGAGACGCCGGTCGGGAAGCCGAGGTAGTTTTCGATGCGGGCGCTGGCCGCTGCCTGGCCGCCGAAGGCGCGGGTTTCCAGCGCCAGCACCGACAAACCCTCGGACGCTGCGTACACCGCCGTCGCCAGTCCCGAGGGACCGGCGCCGACGACGATCACGTCCCATACCTTGTCGGCCGGCAGCTCCGGCAGCATGCCGAGGCAGCGGCCGATATCGACCGTGGTCGGATTTTTCTTGACCACGCCGTCCGGACAGACCACCAGCGGCAGTTCGTCCGGCGTCGGCTGGTAGTGGGCCATCAGTTCCGTCGCCTGCAGGTCCACCTCCGGATCGAGCACGCTGTACGGATGGCCGTTGGCGGCCAGGAAGCTTTGCAGCGTGTGGATGCGGCCGTGGCCGCGCGGGCCGACGATGACCGGGCCGCCCGAGTTTTGCTCGATCAGCCCGACGCGGCGCAGGATCAGCGCGCGCACGATGCGTTCGCCCAGGTCGGCGTGCGCGACCAGCAGCGCGCGCAGCGATTCGGGCGGTATCACCAGCACTTCGACCTCGCCGACGGCGTCGGCGTTGCCCAGCGCCGGGCGCCCCGACAGTTGCGCCACCTCGCCGGAGAACTGGCCCGGCGTGTGCGTGGTGATATACGAGGTGTTGCCCAGGCCGTCGAAGCGGGTGATGGCGACGCCGCCCTTGAGCACCAGCAGCATGCCGTAGCTGCTCTTGCCCGCCTCGGCGATTTTCTCGCCGTCGCTGAAGTGGCGCACGTGGCCGAAGCGCAGCATGTGCTTGATGTCGCCATCGGACAAGGTCGGGAACATCTGGTGGCGGCGGCTTTCGAGGTCGGCGGGCAGCGCGGCCTGCGTGTCTGGGGTGGCGTCGGGCAGCATTTCAAGCGGGGAGGTGGACATGGCGGTCGATGGCGTAAGAGTGGTCGGCGCGGGCGTGGTGCGTTGCAGCGATGACGCAAGTCTAGCGCATGCCGCCGTTCCAGTCCAAAGACTTCCGGCACTTTACCTCCTCAGGCAGGGGCCTCGCCGTCTCTTGCAATACGCGCAACGGCAACTCGGATTAAAATGCATGTTTTGGCGAAACCACTGAAGATTGAACACGATGGCTTACAAGACTCTGGAAGATACGATCGGCAATACACCGCTGGTGCAGCTGACCCGCCTGCCCGGCGCGGACGCGGTCGCCCGCAACAATATTATCCTTGGCAAGCTCGAAGGCAACAACCCGGCCGGTTCGGTCAAGGACCGCGCCGCCATGTCGATGCTCAAGCGCGCCGAGGAGCGTGGCGACATCAAGCCGGGCGACACGCTGATCGAAGCGACCAGCGGCAACACCGGCATCGCCTTGGCGATGGCGGCGGCGTTGCGCGGCTACAAAATGTTGCTGTTGATGCCGGAGAACCTGAGCATCGAGCGGCGCCAGAGCATGGCCGCCTACGGCGCGCAGATCATGCTCACGCCCAAGACCGGCGGCATGGAGTACGCGCGCGACATGGCCGAGCAGCTGCAAAAGGATGGCAAGGGCATCATCCTCGACCAGTTCGGCAACCAGGACAACGCGCGCGCGCACTACGAGGGCACCGGCCCGGAAATCTGGCGCGACACCGACGGCCGCGTCACCCATTTCGTCAGCGCCATGGGCACCACCGGCACCATCATGGGCGTGTCGCGTTATCTGAAGGAGCAGAATCCGGAGGTGCAGGTCATCGGCGCCGAGCCGGAAGAGGGCTCGTCGATTCCGGGCATCCGCAAATGGCCGGAAGCCTACCTGCCGAAAATCTATGACCGCACGCGCGTGGACAAGGTCGAGGCGGTGTCGCAGGCGTCGGCCGAACGCATGGCGCGCCGGCTGGCGGCGGAGGAAGGTATCTTTTGTGGTATTTCGGCGGCGGGCGCCTGCGAGATCGCGTTGCGCATTTCGCAGACGGTCGAGAACGCGACCATCGTGTTCATCGTGTGCGACCGCGGCGATCGCTATCTGTCGACCGGCGTGTTTCCCGCGTAAATTCGCCGGCCTAAAACGGACGCGCAAAAAGATGCATCCCTCGCCCCTACAAGAGGGGGGAGGGACACAAGGGTAAAACGGTGCAGGTCAGTGCAGGGCTAAAACTTAACCCTGGCCCTGGCCTGGCTCGCCTTCCTTTGGTTTGAACTGCTTGTCGCTGATGCGGAACTTGTTGCGGCGGTCGCCCATCAAGTAACGCAGGTCACGAATGCTCAGATCGCTCACTTCGTGCATGCGGATCAGCAGCGAAGCGCCCACCGGCAGGCGGTGGTGGCGAATTTTGCTGATCACAGGCGGTGCGACTTCCAACGCGCGCGACAGCGCCGCGTCGTTTTTCAAACGCAGGTTTTCGATCAGGGTATCGAGCAGGCGGTTGGGATTGTATTGCAGCAGGTCATCGCCATCCGCATCGTTGTTCATATCTATGCCGACTTGGTTTGTCATGATTTCGTCTTTTCCTTCTGTAAAGTTGTCCTGCAAAGTAAAACACTCGGAGCTCGCTTTGCTGCGTTAATGTTCATCCTTACCAAGGAACGAATTTACACACGGACCGATTCCGGGATAACAAGTTTCATAATATATACACAATTATACAACATCTCGCATTGTAATACCCGACAGCAATAGAAAAAAACTGCAAAGTCGAGTATTGTTGTCCCGATGCAACATTGTGTGAGAATTATACACCGACTCCTGTGCTACGCTATGGTGCACGCTATTATTTAGCAACTAAAGTTAATTATAAGGCAATTCCGTTGTATAGATGCTTATGATTTGGCGCTTTAGAAGCCAGTTTGGATGAATAATTTCCAAGTGTCAACTAAACAATACCGCGTGCAAGTTGGGTGAACAATATTCGTTACTGTTGCTTACATCCCTCACTGCCATCCTTACACGTGGCCACGCAATATTCCTATAGTCCTCCGCGCGCCAGCCGCACCGCGCGGCCCAGCTCGATCACCGACATCGCATAGAAATAGCTGCGGTTGTATTGGGTAATTGCAAAGAAATTACTGTTGGCCAACCAGTATTCGGTTGGGTCGGCACCGTTTTGCAGATCCACCAGACCATAGGTTTGCTGCTCCGGCACAGGTACAGTGGTGGTGACCCCCGCGGCTATCAAGTCCTGCGGCGGATATTTTGCCGTCAGGCCCTGGTGCAGCATCGGTTCCCACGCCTTGTTGGGCGACACGGTTGCCGCGTACACCAGCGGCCCGGCGTTTTCGCGTTGCCAGCCATGCGCGGCCAGGAAGGCGGCCACGCTGCCGATGGCGTCGGTGCTCGAGCCGAGCAGGTCGATGTGACCGCTGCCGTCGAAGTCGACCGCGTACTTTATCAGGCTGCTCGGCATGAACTGCGGCATGCCCATGGCGCCGGCGAACGAGCCGCGCAGCGACAGCGGGTCGATGCCGTCGCGGCGCGCGAACACCAGCGTGGCCTCCAGCTCGCCACGGAAGAATTCCATGCGGGCGGCGCGCTGCGGCGCCTCGGGATAGGAGAAGGCGAGCGTGGTCAGCGCGTCGACCACGCGGAAACGGCCGGTGACGCGGCCGTACACGGTCTCGACGCCGATGATGCCGACAATGATCTCGGCCGGAATGCCGTACAGCGCCTCGGCGCGGTTGAGCGCGTCGGCGTTGTCGTTCCAGAACTTGACGCCGCCGTCGACCCGCACCGGTTCGATCGTCAGCGCGCTGTAGGCCTTCCAGTTTTTCGGCTTGCCCGGCGGCGCCGGCTTGACCAGTTGTACCGTGGCGTCCACATAGCGGACCTGGGCCATCAGCGTGTCCAGTTCCTTGCGGTCGAAGCCGTTGCGGTTGGCGACGTCGTCGAGAAAGGTGCGCACTTCCTTCCATTCGCCGAAATTGACGTATTCGCCGACGTAGTCGATGGCGGGCACGGTTTTCTTTTTGACGGGCGGGGCTTTTTTCTTCTTGGCTTTTTGCTGCATGCTGGGCGGCAGTTTGTAGCCGTAGCGGTCGACTTGCGCGTGGCCGGCGCCGGCGGCGGTCAGCAGCGCGGCGGCCAGCAGGGGAGTGATCAGAGTCTTCATCGGCATAAAGGTAACAGTGTTTTCAGCGTCTTGAGCGACGCCGTTCGTTGTTCGGCCCCGGCGCCGCCGTATTTCAGCGCGCCGTACAGGGATAAAAAAGTTTCCATCGCCGCGTGTTTGTCCGCGCTGGCGGGCATGTCCCGCAGACGGGCAGCATAGCTGAGCGGGCCTTCATCGGGGCGCCGCGCATAACCGTGACGCGCCTGCAGCCGACAAAAGGCCTGGTACAGTCCGTCGAGCGGCGCGGCCGGCCGGCGTTGCCGCCGCCAGTGCAGCAGCCAGGCCAGCGCGCAGACCAATGCCGCACCGAGTGCGCTGCGCCAGTTGCCGAACACGGAACCTAGTTCTGCAAGGAAACTTCGCTGCCTGTCTGGATTGTAATCCAGGACCCATTGATTCCAAGAATTATTCAACGCGGCAAAGCGGAATCTGAGTTGCGCCAGCCACGAATCGGGGTCGTTTTGCAGTGCGATGAACTGGCCGAAGCCGAAGGCGGACGGCGCCGGCAGCGCCCGCGCCAGGTTACGGGCGATGCGCTCCGGCGCGACCGCGCCGGTGGGATCGACCCGGCGCCAGCCCTGGGCCGGCAGCCAGATCTCGGCCCAGGCGTGGGCGTCGGACTGGCGCACCGTCAGGTAGCCGTCGAGCGGGTTCATCTCGCCGCCCTGGTAGCCGGTGACCACGCGCGCCGGTACGCCCATGGCGCGCATCAGCACCACGTAGGCGCCGGAATAGTGCTCGCAGAAGCCGGCCTTGCTGGTGAACAGGAAGTCGTCGACCATGTCGCGCCCGGCCAGCGGCGGCTGCAAGGTGTAGCTGAAGGTGTCGCGGCGGAACATCGATAGCACTTGCCGCGACAGTTGGCCGGCGTCGGGCTGGCCGTTCGCCGTTGGCGGCACGGCTTGCTTGAGCTGTTGCGCCAGCGCCAGGGTGCGCGGATTGAAGCCATGCGGCAGTTCCAGCCAGCGCATGAGGTTCTCCGGCTGTTCATTGGCTTGCAATTGAAAATCGACATAGGCGCTGGCGGCGTAGCGCACGCGCCGGGCCACCGGCTCCATCGTGAACAGTTCCAGTTCATCCGACTCGCGCACGTTGAAGCCCGGCACGCTGAATCGCGGACCGCTCAGCTCCAGCAGCGCCAGCCAGCGCTTGCCGGTCGGCTCCATCGTCACCTCGTGGCGGATCGGCTGGCCGCGCACGCTGATGGCGATGTCGGTTCTTTGCGCGCCGCGCCGGCGCGGCACGCGGGTCCAGGTGCGGCCGTCGTAATCGCCCAGCACGATGCTGCGCCAGTACAGCTGGTTCTGCGGCGGCACCTGGTCGAGGAAGCGCACGCGGAAGGCGACCTCGTCCGACTGCGCCAGCGACGACAGCGTGCCCGGCGCCATGCTGTCGGAGATGCCGCTGCGGCCGCTGTGGGCGTCGCCCGGCATGCCCCACAGCGGCCCCTGGACGCGCGGAAAACCGATGAACATCAGCAGCGCCAGCGGCGCGGCCAGCAGGAACAGCTTGGCCGAGGTGCGCAGGCGCCGCGCCAGCGGCGGCACCGTGCCGGTGTACTGGAACGATTGCTGCGCCGTCAGCAGCACGATCAAGGTGGCGGCCATGAACAGCGCGGCCGGCATCGTCTGCGAATAGAAAAAGCTGGTCAGCAGCACGAAGAAGCTGAGGAAGATCACGACGAACAGGTCGCGCTTGGCGCGCATCTCCAGCAGCTTGAACGCCAGCAGCAGGGTCAGCATGGCGACGCCGGCGTCGCGGCCCAGCAGGGTGCGGTAGGTGAGGTAGACGCCGGCCATCGCCGCCACCGCCACCGGCACCAGCAGCCACATCGGCGGCATGCGCTTGCCGCGCCAGGTGATGGCCGCGCGCCACAGCAGGGTGGCGCAGACGGCCAGGCTGACCCATGGCGGCAGGTGGGCGAAGTGCGGCGCCAGCACCATCAGCGCGGCGACGAGCAGCAGCAGGGTGTCGGCCTTGTCGCGCGGCAGGGCCGCCAGGCGAGCCCCGAGTCCCACTTTGGGGCCGCGTCGCTGAGCCTCGCTCATGCGCCGCCCTCCCGGCCGAACAATGCCAGCGCGCGCAGGCAGGCGGCGCGGTGGGCGTCGCCCAGCGCCGGACCGTAGGCGTGCTGCGCCAGGCGGAACGTGTAGGGCAGGGCGCGCTGCTCCGCCTCCAGCACCCATTGCGTCATGCGCGACAGTTTCAGTTCCAGGTCCAGTTGCAGCGGCAGGTCGGCGAAGTCCAGCGCCAGTTCGGCCACCGCGCCGCCCTCGAAATGCTTGGTCACCAGCTGCCCGCCCAGCGCCGGATCGTGGCGGGCGATCTGGCGCCACGCCAGGTGCCGCATCGGGTCGCCTTGCTGGTAGCTGCGGATGCCGGCGAAATTATCCAGCCCCACGGTGCCGTGGCCATCCTCGCTGGCGGCGCCGCGCGACGGCAGCGGCTGCGCCGGCGTTTCCGGCGCCGGATACACCAGCACCCGCAGTTCCGGCTGCCAGTAGCTCCACGCCTTGAACAGGCCGAGCGGAAAACGTGTCGTCAGCTGGATGCGCGGCGCGGCCAGCCAGCCGCGCCCGCGCGTCGGCAGCGACAGCACCACCGCGCTGGCGCCGCCGGCCGCCACGTCGGTCACCTGGCGTGGCTCGCCCTGCGTCTGGAACCCGAGCCAGATGGCGTAGCGCTCGAGCCTGGTGGGGTTGGCCAAATGCAGCTCGAACTGCGCCTCCTCGCCGGCGAACACCGGCTGGGCGCGGCCCGGCGCCAGCTTCAGCAATGCAAGGTTGCGCGCCGTCAGGAACATGTCGGCCACCGCGCAGGCGCCGGTGAAGAAGGTCAGCGCGAAGCCCAGGCCGAGGTTGTAATTGAGGGCGCCGATCAGCATGATCAGCAGCAGCAGGGTGAAGGACAGGCCGGCGCGCGTGGGCACGATGAAGACGCGGCGCGACGTCAGGGTGACCTCGCCCGGCTCGCTGTCGCGCAGCTGGAACAGCCATTTGTCCCTGCCTTTGCGGTATAGCGCTTGCAGGCCGGAACTCACTACAGCGGCACCGATTTCTGCAGCTGCAGCACCAGGTCGCGGCTGGCCAGCGCCACGCCGTGCGCCGCCTTGAGCGGGCGCAGGCGGTGCGCGCAGACCGGCACCAGCACCGCCTGCACGTCCTCGGGCAGCACGTGGTTGCGTCCCTCCAGCGCGGCCCAGGCGCGCGCCGCCTGCAGCAGCGCGATGGCCGCGCGCGGGCTCATGCCTTCGGCGAACATGCCGTTCTGGCGCGAGGCGGCCGCCAGCGCCTGCACATAGTCGACCAGCGACGGCGACACGTGGATCTGCTTGAGCGATAGCTGGGCGGCGGCCAGCTCGGGCGGCGTCATCGCCGCCGGCAGCGTCTTGAGCAGCACGCGGCGGTCCTCGCCCATCAGCAGCGCGCGTTCGGCGGCGGCGTCCGGATAGCCCAGCGACAGGCACATGAGGAAACGGTCGAGCTGCGATTCCGGCAGCGGGAAGGTGCCGATCTGGTGGGTCGGATTTTGCGTGGCGATGACGAAGAACGGCAGCGGCAGCGGCCGCGTGACGCCGTCGGCGCTGACCTGGCGCTCCTCCATCGCCTCGAGCAGGCCCGATTGGGTCTTCGGCGTGGCGCGGTTGATCTCGTCGGCCAGCAGCACCTGGGTGAAGATCGGGCCGGGATGGAACACGAAGCCGTTCTTCTCGCGTTCGTAGATCGAAATGCCGTTGACGTCGGCCGGCAGCAGGTCGCTGGTGAACTGGATGCGGTTGAAGCGCAGCCCCAGCGAGATCGCCAGCGCGTGCGCCAGCGTGGTCTTGCCCACACCCGGCACGTCCTCGACCAGCAGGTGGCCGCCGGCCAGCAGGCAAGTGAGTGCTTGACGTATCTGCAAGTCCTTGCCGACAATGATGTCTCCGACCTGGCGTGCCACCGCGTGCAATTTTGTGTACATGATATGTATGGTAGATTAGCGCCTGGGATCAGCAGAATCAGGGGCGGCGTTTGAACGATTCTATGCGAGAAACCGCGCAGCGGATATAGCGTAGTGGGAGAGCATTCACCGCCCTGTAAAAACCATAGACATGACCACAGCCATTTACAGCCATCCCGATTGCCAGCGCCACGACATGGGCGACTGGCACCCCGAATCCCCGGCGCGCCTGCAAGCCATTGCGGACCAGCTGATCGGATCGCACATCAGCGACCTGCTGGAGCACCGCGAGGCGCCGCTGGTGGCGCTGGCCGACCTCGAGCGCAACCACAGCCGCAACGCCATCGCCATCGTGCGCGACAACGTGCCGGCGCCGGGCGGCACCTATCCGATCGACGGCGACACCTCGCTCAACGCCTGGAGCTGGCTGGCCGCGCAGCGCGCCGCCGGCGCCGCCGTGGCCGCGACCGACGCGGTCATCGATGGCGAGATCGACAACGCCTTCTGCTCGGTGCGTCCGCCCGGCCACCACGCGCGGCCGATCGAGCCGATGGGCTTCTGCCTGTTCAACAACGTCGCCGTGGCGGCCAAGCACGCGCTCGACGCGCGCGGCCTGGCGCGGGTGGCCATCGTCGACTTCGACGTCCACCACGGCAACGGCACCGAGGAAGCTTTCCTCAACGAGCCGCGCGCGCTGATGGTGAGCTTCTTCCAGCACCCGTTCTATCCATACACCGAGCCCGAGCCGATCACCGCCAACCTGGTCAACGTGCCTGTGCCGCTGGCCACCAAGGGCGACGCCGTGCGCAAGATCGTCACCGACCAGTGGCTGCCGGCGCTGCACGCGTTCAAGCCGGAGATGATCTTCATCTCGGCCGGTTTCGACGCCCACCGCGAGGACGATATCGGCGGCATGGGCCTGGTGGAGGCGGACTACGCCTGGATGACCGAACAGCTGATGGAGGTGGCGCGCCTGTACGGCAAGGGCCGCATCGTCAGCTGCCTGGAGGGCGGCTACAACCTGTCGGCCCTGGGCCGCAGCGTGGTCGCGCATTTGAAGGCGCTGGCCGAGATCTGAGATTTGAGCTCAAATCGCGCCAGTGCTTTGCCTTCACCCTTGGCCGTTACTGGGCGTTCTTGAGGTTTTTGTCGAGGAAGGCCTCGACCTGTTTCCAGAAGTCGACGCGGTTTTTCTCGTTGCGCCAGCCGTGGCTTTCGTTGTCGTAGTAGATGGCCGTGACGTTGTTGTTGTTGTTGGCTTTGACTGCGTTGCCGAAGCGCCTGCCATGCTCCAGCGGCACGCGCCGGTCGTCGACGCCGTGCGCCATCAGCAGCGGCTGCTTCAATTCGGCGGCACGCAGCAGCGGCGAATTCTTGCGGAACATCTCGGCGTCGGCCGCGCTGTCCGGATCGCCAATCAAGGTGCGCATCGAATAGCCCAGGTTCTCCTCGGACGCGTCCGATTCGATCGACGTGAACATCAGCTCGATATCGGTCACGCCCGCCCACTCGACGCCGGCGCGGAACACCTGAGGGTGTTTGATCAAACCCATCAAGGTGGCGTAGCCGCCGTAGCTCGCGCCCATGATGCCAACCCGCTTGGGATCGGC
Organism: uncultured Duganella sp.; assembly: GCA_963511605.1. Taxonomy (GTDB): domain Bacteria; phylum Pseudomonadota; class Gammaproteobacteria; order Burkholderiales; family Burkholderiaceae_D; genus Rugamonas. Next base: position 121,913 of record CAUPJZ010000009.1, read on the forward strand.
CCAGCCCTGCTTGACGGCCCATTGGGCGGCGTCGGCCAAGTCGTCCTGCATCGTGCCGCCCCATTGCTTCCAGCCGGCCTTGAAGTGCGCGAAGCCGAAGCCGGTGCTGCCACGGAATTCCGGCTGGATCACCACGTAGCCGCGCGAGGCCAGGAAGGCCGCCTCCGGCTCCCATGCCCACGAGGCGCCGCGCACGTGCGGTCCGCCGTGCACCAGCACGATGGCCGGACGCGGGCCATCGGCCTTGCCGGCCGGCAGCGTCACATAGGCCGGGATGGAACGGCCGTCGCGCGCCGTGTAGTGATGGAAGCTGCGTGCGCCCATCTGCGCCGGCACGATGTCCGGATGGATGTTGCCCAGGCCGACCAACTGGCCGGTGGCGCGGGTGTAGAGCACGTAGTCGGCGGGCCGGCGGTCGGTCTCGGACTTGATCAACAACACCGGCGAGCCGAGGCAGTCGCTGGCGCATTCGACGGTGTTGATGTTGCCGGGCAGGGCGGCGTCGATCTTGGCCTGTTCGGCCTTCATGACGGGATTGAACCAGACGGTGGTCTCGGCGTCGGTTTCGAGATGGATGCCCATCATGCGTTTGCTGGTGTGGTCCATCTCGGGCGAGCCAAGGAAATCGAAGCCGGGCGTTTCGATGATCGGTTCAGGGTCGATCTTCATGGTCGTCAGGTTGTAGCGGAACGGCGCGCTGTAGCCCTTGTAGTTGGCGCGCACATACAGCGTGTTGAGGCCGTCCATGAACAGCGGCGTGAAGCGCTGGTGCTCGTAACAGGTTCCGTTGTCGATCTCGGTCCAACTGGTGGCGTCGGGCTTGCGGTAGGAAACGATGCAATGGCCCTTGACGCGCGACTGCGTGACGCGGGGTACGCCGTTGGCGTCGGTGATCCAGCGGCCGGTGGCCTGCGGCTGCGCGCCCTCGAAGGTCGAGCTGATTTGCGAGGTGCGCGTGTTCAGGCGGAACAGGCGCGACGACACCGGCGCTATGTCGACGTTATTCCATGTGTATTTCTCCACCAGGATGTCGTCGGAACCGTCCTGCGGCGCGCTGTGGAAGCCGTAGTCGGCGGTCAGTGTGCGGCTGCCGATCATGCTGCCGATACCCGGCTCGCGATTGTGCGCCCAGTTGCCGTTGATCAGGTGCCGCTGGTTCTTGCCGTCCCGGTCGATCGCGAACTCGTCCAGATTGGTCCTGGCGCCCAGGTGCATATTCTTGAGCGTGTAGCCGACCCGGTTCTCGCTGATCCAGTGGATGGCGGAAATGCCCACCATCGTTGGATCGACCCGGCTGACGACCGTGTACTTGGACAGGTCGGCGGTCTCGCGGACCACTAGGGCTTGGCTGCCGTCGGGCAGGATATTGGCCTGCGCCACATAACCGCCCTTGGGCGAGAGCGTCACCAGGCCCACTCGCGCGGTCTGGAAAAAGCTGGCGACGGCGGGCAAATCGTTGGCGGCGGCGGCGTGGTGCAGCGTGGCCGCGCACAGTGCGGCGGCCAATAAGTGAAGCCGGGAGCGTCGCATGCGAGGACCAGGTAGTTAAGGATTTGCTAATGATAAGTCGTGCGGTGCCTTTTGTCTATGCGGCACGAGATGACTTGGTTGCAACTGTCCTGCCAAATACAACTCCGGGGTCAGGTCCACCAATGCTACACGTCCTGTGCCGTAGGGGTTCCAATCGCCCGCCTACGGCACAGCTTGTGTAGAAATGGTGGACCTGACCCCGGAGTTGCGGGTTGCTACTTTTTATCAGGCGTTGACGGCCTTGCCGTTCTGGGACGACCAGCGGTATAGGCCCACGACCACGAACGCGGCGACGACCAGCGAGATGATCATCGAGTGCGATTCGCTCAGCGAGGTATGGATGGCCAGCGGCTCGCCTTCGCCCGACAGCACGATCAGCCCGGCCAGCGCGACGTTGAACAGGCTCTCGCCGACGATGAAGCCGGACATGACCAGCACCGCGAGGCGCTTGGCCGTTTCGCCGCCGGCCGATTTGCCGCAGGCGCGCTCGAAGAAGTAGCCGGCCACCGCGCCCACCACCACCGGCGTGATCACCGAACTAGGCAGGTAGATCGCCAGACCCACGCCCAGCGGCGGCAGGCTGTATTTGTCGTTGCTGGCTTTTTTCAGCACGAAGTTGATCGCCACCAGCACCAATCCCACCATCACGCCGTAGCCGAGCAGGTTCCATTGCAGGTTGCCGCCGATGACGCCCTTGGCCAGGGTCGAGATCAGCAACGCCTGCGGCGCGGCCAGCGGCTGGTCGGAGATCGAATCGAGATTCGGCGCGCCGACGAAGCCGTTGGCGTGGTTGAGCAGTTCGAGCACCGGCGGCACAACGCACGAACCGGCGAACACGCCGATCAGCAGCGCGACCTGCTGCTTCCACGGCGTGGCGTCGACCAGTTGGCCGGTTTTCAAATCCTGCAGGTTGTCGTTGCCGATCACGGCCACCGCCAGCACCACGGTGGTGACGAACAGCGCGAAGGCGATCAGCGCCTGCGCCACTTCCGGACCCATGATGCTGCGGCCGACCATGCCCACGCTCAGCGCCGCGCCCAGGATCGTCAAAATGGCGATGCCCGACACCGGCGAGTTGGAGGAACCGATCAGGCCCGCCATGTAGCCGCATACCGCCGCGGCGAGAATGCCCGCGACCAGGATGTAGCCGATGCCGACGGCCACCAGCGGGAAGGCGATCGACGACAGCGGTCCGCCCTGCAGGAAGCTGGTGAGCAGCCAGCCGGCCGGCACCATCGCCACCAGGGTGACCAGGCCGACGATGAAGATCGGCATATCCATTTCGGTGCGTTCCAGTACGGCGCCATCGAGCTTGGCGCGGCGCGCCGTGTCCATGGCCGATTTCAGGCCGCCGAAGATCGGCTTGGCCAGGCCGGCCAGCGTGATGATCGCGGCGATGCCGATCACGCCCGCGCCCATCATGCGCACTTCGGTTTTCCAGATGCCCAGCGCGTGGCCGGCGGCGTCGACGCCGGCGGCGGCCGGGGTCAGGGACGTCATCAGCGGCACCATGATGCCCCAGGCGATGACCAGGCCGGCCAGCATCGCCAGGCCGACCGTGATGCCCATCAGGTGGCCGGCGCCGATCAGCGCCAGCGAACCGGAGGCGCCGATGCCGGTGGCGCCCGCGCCCGTGCGGAAGTAGAACGACAATTCACCGGCCATCACCTTGACGGCGGCACCGGCGGCGAACAACGCCGAGCTGACCGCGCCCAGCACCACCGCGCGCAGACCGGCCTTGCCTTCGGCAGCGCCGGCGCGCGAGGCCGTGCCGACCTTGAGCACCTCGGCGGCGGCGACGCCCTCCGGATACGGCAGGTTCGATTGCGACACCAGCGCGCGGCGCAGCGGCACGGTGTACATCACGCCCAACACGCCGCCGATGGCGCAGGCGCCGAAGGTCGGCCAGAACGGCACGTGCGCCCACCAGCCGATCATCAGCAGGCCTGGCAGCACGAAAATCACCGACGCCAGGGTACCGGCGGCCGAGGCGATCGTTTGGACGATGTTGTTTTCCTGGATCGTTGCGTTCTTGAAGGCGCTCAAAAGCGCCATCGAGATGACGGCCGCCGGGATCGACGTGGCGAAGGTCAGGCCCACTTTCAGGCCCAGGTAGACCTGTGCCGCCGTGAATACCAGCGTAATCAGGATGCCCAGGATAATGCCGCGGAGGGTGATCTCCCTCGGGTTGGACGGTGCAGCTATGCTCATCTTCAGCACTCCGGTGAAAATAATATTGTTTATATGGTCAGAAAAAAGGAAAAGCGCCCCATGATATCCGAATCCCGTCCGGGTCAGCAGGTAAAATAGCGGATTGTCAGAACGATTTTGAAGGTCAGAGCATGTCGATACAATGGTACCCGGGGCACATGAACGCCGCCAAGAAGAAGGCGGCGGAGCAGATGGAGAACACCGATCTGGTGATCGAGGTGGTCGACGCGCGCCTGCCGGAGGCCAGCACCAATCCGATGGTGGAGGAGCTGCGCAAGTTCCGCCAGCGTCCATGCCTGAAGATCCTCAACAAGATCGATCTGGCCGATCCCGCCGCCACGGCGGCCTGGGTAGCCTATTACAATGCGCAGGACGGCGTGACGGCCTTCGCGATGACGACCAAGAAGCCGGCCGACGTCACGCGCGTGCCGGAACTGGCCAAGCAGCTGGCGCCGCACCGGGGCGTGCCGACCAAGCCGCTGCGCATCATGATCATGGGGATCCCCAACGTCGGCAAGTCGACGTTGATGAACGCGCTGCTCAAGCGCAAAGTGGCCAAGGTCGGCGACGAGCCGGCGGTGACCAAGCAGCAGCAGAAGCTCTATCTGGACAAGAACACCATTCTGGTCGACACGCCCGGCATGCTGTGGCCGAAGATCGCGCTGCCTAGCGACGGCTTGATGCTGGCCGCCAGCCACGCCATCGGCTCGAACGCGCTGATCGAGGAGGAGGTGGCGGTGTTCCTGGCCGACGAGATGCTGAAGTACTACCCTCAGCTGCTGGTGGCGCGCTACGGCTTCAAGGATATCGAAACGTTCGACGGCATCGCGGTGGTGGAGGGCGTGGCGGCCAAGCGCGGCTTCCGCCAGAAGGGCGGCGACCTGGATTTCGAGAAAGCGTCGCACACCTTCCTGGGCGACTACCGCAGCGGCACATTGGGCCGCATTTCGCTGGAGACGCCGGCGTCGCGCAAGGAGCGGTTGGATACGTACGCGGTGGAGGCGGCGGCCAAGGCGGCCGAAAAAGCCGCGATCGCCGAAGCCAAGGCAGCCGAATACGCCAAGGGCAAACGCGGAACGTAAAACCACCGCATATCGCTCCGCCAAGGAGACACGTAGGGCGGATTAGGCGCAACGCCGTAATCGGCCATCGACGAGCCGCCAACACCGACCGCGTTGGTTACGCGCCGCCGAACCGGAAACTCGACACCGCCAGCGCCCCCATAAACGCATCCTCGTGATACGGCACGGACGCCGGCTCGTCCTCGGCCGCCCCCAACGCCACCATCAACGGCAGCAAATGCTCCTCGCGCGGATGCGCCATGCGCGCCGCCGGCGCCTTCTCCCACTCGATCAACGCCGCCGAGCGCTCGGCCGGCGGCAGCGCCATGGCTGCCCGCAGCCAATTGTCGAATTGATGCGACGCCGCAGCGCCCTGCGCGTTGAACGCCCGCAGATTGTGGTAACTCAGGCCGCTGCCGATGATCAGCACACCCTCCTTGCGCAACGGCGCGAGTAGACGGCCCACCTCCAGATGCGTCTTCGGATCGAGTCCCTGCTTGAGCGACAGCTGCACGATCGGCACATCGGCGTTCGGATACACCGGGTACATGGCGCTGAAGGTGCCGTGGTCGAATCCGCGCTGCCCGTCCAGTTGCGCGGGGTGTCCGCCGGCGTCGAGCAGCTGTTTGATGTGTGCCGCCAGCTCCGGCGCGCCCGGGGCGCTGTATTGCACCTCGTAGGTGTGCGGAGGGAAGCCGCCGTAGTCGTACAGCATCGGCGGCCTGGCCGACGACGACAGCATGAAGTCCGGGCCTTCCCAGTGCGAGGTGACGACCAGCACCGCTTTCGGTGTCACGCCCAGTTGGCGCGGGATGTCGCGCAGCGAGGCGTCCAGTTTTGCGTAGAGATGGCCTACCTGGTCCATCATGAAGGGCCACGGGCCACCGCCGTGGGACAGGAAGTAGGTCGGGAGGGTTGGGGTGGTGCTCATGGTGGTGCTCCGGGTATGGTGTTGATACCCATACTATAGGGATGCGGGAGCGGGCAATCAATACGCGAAATGTAGATAGGTCATATCTAAATGCTGAATGATGGAGGCGAATCCGTCACGCAGCCCCGACGTGTCTCCACGGTGTTCTTGGGTCCCAGGCCTTGGTCGATGTTGGCAGGCGTATAATGCCGGGGTTCTGGTGCCTGCGCATGTGTTCACGTGCGCGGTTAAACGGGAAACACAGGGCCGCTTCCGCATTCCGCGAACCGGCCAAGGTGTGCTGCCCCCGCAACGGTAACGCCCGCGCCTTGTCGAGATATGTTCCGACGACCGCGCCGGCCAGCCCGGATATCGGCCAGACAGGGGGAAGCGCGCGCCGTCGACCGGCGCGCGGCTTCCGTACACTTCCGACTTGCGGGGACGCAGGCGCGGATGTCTCTTTTGAAACGATTTACCATGAATTCCTTCGCGTTTGTTCCGCCTTCGGCGCCACGTTTGCTGGTCGCCGCCGTTTCCCTTTGCTTCACCGCCGCCGCCATCGCCCCGGCCGCCGCCATCGCGCAGGAAGCCGTCGGCGCGCAGGTCGCCCAGGTGCTGGCGCCGGTCGTCATCACCGGCTCCCGCTTCGACGCCGATCCGGCCCTGGCGCCGATCGGCGCCACGGTGATCTCGGCCGAGGATATCCGCCGCTCCGGCGCCAGCGACGTCAATTCGGCGATCCGCAAGATCGGCGGTGTCTACGGCCGTCAAAGCCTGAACGGCAGCCCGGATTTCGATCTCGATCTGCGCGGCTTCGGCACCAACAGCAGCCAGAATCTGGTGATCGTTCTCGATGGCGTGCGCCTGTCGGAAAATGAACTGAGCACCGCCATCCTGTCGACCATTCCGGTCGACACCGTGGACCGCATCGAAATCACGCGCGGCGGCGCCAGCGTGTTGTACGGCGACGGCGCCACCGGTGGCGTGATCAACATCGTCACCAAAAATCCCGGTAAGAACACGCGCCGTGGCAGCGTTTTCGTCGAGGGCGGCCGGTTCAACGCCGGCGAGGCGCACGTGTCGGCCGCGCAGGCTTGGGAGGGCTTCGCGGCCGACGCGACCCTGGGTCACCAGCGCACCGACAACTACCGCGACAACAACGAATTCAAGCAAACGCAGTTCAGCGGCGGCGCGCAGTGGTTCAACGAGGCCGGTCGCGTGGGCTTCCGTTACGAGGGCGCGCGCCAGGACATGCGCTTGCCGGGATCGCTGACCGAGGCACAATTCAACGCCAATCCGCGCCAGGCGACCACGCCCGACGACCATGGCTCGCTCGACAGCGACCGCTTCACTATCTTCAGCCAGTACCGCCTGGCCGGCTACGATCTGGCGGCCGACCTGTCCTACCGCAAGAAGACCGTCGATTCGGCGTACTTCTACACTGGCGGTTCGTCGGTCGGCACCAGCGACAGCAAACAGATTCAGTTCTCGCCACGCGTGCGCCGCCTGAGTGAGATCGCAGGCATGCTCAATGAAGTGGTGGCCGGCGTGGACCTGAGCAAGTGGGAGCGCACCGCCGCCAGCGCCGACGCGGAGCAGAAATCGAAGGCGTTTTATCTTCGCGACGAGCTGCGCTTCGACGCCGCGCATCAGGGCCGGATCTCGGCCGGGGTACGGCGCGAGATCTTCGACAAGGATTTCAGCAATCCGGAAGGTTTCGGCACCACCGGCTACGACGTCGCGCAGGGACTGAACGCCTGGGAGCTGCAAGCGAGCTATATGCCGCTCACCGGCGTGACGGTCTTCGCAAAAGCGGGGCAAAGCTACCGGGTCGCCAACGCCGACGAAAACGCGTTCACACGAGTGATCAATGCCGCGCTGCTCCCGCAAAAGTCGCGCGATCTGGAGCTGGGCGCCAGCTATGCCGACGTGTCGCGCAAGATGACGGCGCGTGTGTTCCGCCATAACCTGAGCAACGAGATCTTCTATGATCCGACGATGTTCGCCAACGTCAATCTCGATCCGACCAAACGCCGGGGCTTCGAGCTGGATGCGGAGCAGCGCGTCGCCACCGACTGGACCGTCAGCGCGCACTACCAATACGTCGACGCCAAGTTCCGCGAAGGCGTCAACAGCGGCAAGCAGATGGTGCTGGTGCCGAAAAACACGCTGAGCGCGCGTCTGAGCTGGACGCCGGCAGATGGCCAATCCGCCGATATCGGCACGCAGTGGGTCGCCAGCCAGCATTACGGCTCGGACTTCGATAACAGCTGCGCCGGAAAAATTCCCGGCTTCGCTACCGTCGACGCCCGCTATGCCCGCAAGTTCGGCCAGTGGGAGTTCGCGCTGGCCGGCATGAACCTGACGGACAAGCAGTACTATTCGCAAGCGTTTTCTTGCAAGGGCGGTATCTATGCCGCCGACGGCCGCCAGTTGAAACTGTCGGCGCGCTACGAGTTTTAAGCCGGTTTTAACCCACTCCCGGGCGCGAACGGCCACGTCGCGCCTGAAAAGTGGTAATCTCCGCTCGTGGCGTGGCTTGATTTGTCACCCGCCGCGCGAAGATGCGCTTTAATTTGGAACGGGTACGAAAATGAAAGAAGTTAGCGACGAACGAAAGGCCGCCGAAGGCAAGGTGATGCATCTCTACAAGGAATCGTCACCGGCCATCGAGACGCTGTTCGAGTGGGCGTATATCAACCATGTCGCATGGAGCCTGGTGGTGGTATTGGCGGGCCTCGTCTTCTGGCTGGTGGTCGCCTTGGCCAACGCGGAAAATCAGCGCTATGCGTTGATGACCAAAAAGTGCGAAGACCCTATGTTCAAGGGCGAGATCGACAAAAAATGTCTGCGGACCGTCGATTCGCGCGACCACTGGTGGCAGCATGTGACCTACGCGCTGAAAAACACCAGTCCGGAGAAATAGTCCAAACCACAAGCCCGCGCCAGCGGGCTTTTTTACAAGGCGAGCGATGAAACAAGTGATGGTGGTGACCGGCAGCAGCCGGGGCATAGGCGCTGCGACGGCCCTGATGGCGAGCCGTCGTGGCTACGCCGTCTGCATCAACTACGTCAGCAACGGCGATGCGGCCGAACAGCTGCGCGCGCAAATCAGCGGCGAGGGCGGCGAGGCGATCGTGGTGCGGGGCGATATGAGCGTGGAGGCCGACGTGCTACGCCTGTTCGCGGCGGTCGACGCGCAACTGGGGCCGATGACGGCGCTGGTCAACAACGTCGGCGTGCTGGAACAACAGTGCAAGCTGACCGAGATGTCGGCCGAGCGGATGCAGCGCGTTTTCACCACCAACATCATGAGCACCTTCCTGTGCGCCAGGGAGGCGGTCAAGCGCATGTCGACGCGTAGTGGCGGGCAGGGTGGCGGCATCGTCAACTTATCTTCCGGCGCGGCCCGGCATGGCGGCGCCAACACCTATATCGACTACGCGTCCTCCAAAGGCGCCATCGATGTGATGACCCTGGGCTTGTCGAAGGAAGTGGCGGAGGAGGGTATCCGCGTCAATTGCGTGCGGCCTGGTGTCACCGACACCGAGATCCATGCCAGCGGCGGCATGCCCGATCGCGTGGCGCGGACGGCTTCGAGCTTGCCGCTGGGGCGCGCGGCCCGGTCGGAGGAGGTCGCCGAGTCCATTTTGTGGTTGCTGTCGCCGCAGTCGTCCTACGTCAGCGGAGCGATCCTGGATGTCGCCGGTTCGCGCTAGCCTCCGTTAGCCGTGGATCACCACCGTGCAGGTGGTGCCGGCCACCAGCGCCAGGTCCTTGGGCTTCTGGTCGATATGGATGCGCACCGGCACCCGCTGCGCCAGCCGCACCCAGTTGAAGGTGGGGTTGACGTCGGCCAGCAGCTCGCGTCCCACGCTGGCGTCGCGGTCGGTGATGCCGTGGGCGATGCTTTCGATATGGCCGCTCAGCTGCGCCGCGCCGCTCATCAGCCGCACTTGCACCGGGTCGTTCACCTTCAATAGCGGCAGTTTGGTCTCCTCGAAATAGCCGACCACGTAGAACGACTCGCTGCCGATGACGGCCAGCTTGGCCGCGCCGACGGCGGCGAAATCGCCCGCGTGCACATTCAGGTTGGTGACATAGCCTGCCACCGGCGCCCGTACCACCGTGCGCTCCAGGTTGAGCTGCGCCAGGTTGCGCGCGGCCAGCGCCGCCTGGTATTGCGCCGACGCGGTGCCGACCGCGAATTGGGCCGTCTCCATGCTCTCGGCGGAGATGATGGAGCTGTCCAGCGCCGCGCGGCGGCTGGCCTCCTTGCTGCGGCGGCCTTTTTCGACCTGCTGCGACGCCAGCATGGCGTTGGCCTGCGCCAGCGCGTTCTGGTAACGCGCCTTGTCGACGACGAACAGCACGTCGCCTTGCTTGACCATCTGGTTATCGCGCACCATCACATCGGTTACGGTGCCGGCGACGTCGGCGCTGATGGTGACCACGTCGGCCTTGATGCGGCCGTCCCGGGTCCATGCCGATTCCATGTAGTGGTCCCAGGCGGTGCGCCCGATCCACAGGGCCGCCGCCAGCAACAGCATGGTCAGGAAAAAGCGGAAGATTTTGGATGCGCTCACGTTAGCTCTCGAAAATGGGTTGGATTATTTGTATAGCGTCAGCAGCAGGGCGCCGAAGATGCAGACGAACAGGCAAAGGCGCACCAGCGCCGGATGCCAGCTTTGGCGGTACGCGCCGATGTGGCTCAACACACTATCCAGCGCGACTTGCAGCAGCAGGCTGGCGAGGAACAGCGGCAGCACGCCGGGCAGCAGTACGCCGAAAAAATCGATTTCACGCGGCATGATGGGGTTCTCCTGTAGATAGCTGGTCCAGCAAGGACGTGTAGATGGAATGCAGGTCGGTCAGCGCTGTGTGTAGTGGCAGGCGGCGTTCGGGTGTGGTGTCGGCCAGCACCGCGCGCACCGCCGTGCCGGCGTGCAGCAGCGATTCCAGCGCGGTCGCGCCGTGTGCCGGTGTCGGCGCGCGCAGGTAGTCGGCCAGGTGCCGCACCACTTGCTGCAGTCCGTGGCGCGCGGGTCCGGGTGGCGACGCGGCGATCAATTGCCGCAACTCGATCACGGCGTGGCCCAGTTCCAGCAAGGTCAGGCCCTGGCGCACCACGGAGCGCGCCGCTACGCCCGGCGCCGGTCCCGAGGCCGCGTTCAACTGGCTCAGAAGATCGCGCACGCGATTGTCGAAACGGCGCTTGAGCCGGTGCAGCGGCGCCGTGCAGGCGTTCAGCGCCTCGCGCCACAGCGCGGCGGCGACATGGCCCTTGTGGCCCATCGTGTGCTCGGGCAGCACCACCTTGAACATCACATAGGCGACCACCACGCCCATCGTCAGCGACAGCTCGCTGCTGATGAAGGCTTCGACGTCGTAGCGCATCTGGTTGGCCGGAACCAGCAACGTGGCGGAGAACATGCCGATGCCGATACCCACGCCGGCCCATTTCGGACCGGTGCTTAAATATGAGCCCAGCGCCAGCAGCGGCAGGGCCGCCAGCACCATCGGGCCGAAGTCGTCGGCCCGGGTCATCAGCACGAACTCGGTGAGGAAGGCCAAGGGCGCGGCGATCAGGAAGCCGGTCAGCACCTGCTGCACCAGCGCCGTCGGTCGCGGCGACGACGACGCCAGCGCGCAGAAGATGGTCGCCATCAGGATGGCGTTGGCGGCGTAGGGCCAGGCCAGCCAGTACCATGCGGCGGCTGCGATAAGCAGGGTGGCACCGGCCCGCAAGCCGCTGGCGACGACGATGGCGGGTGGCGTCTTCGGCGTGTAGGCGCCCGGATCGCTGACCTGCCGGCGCTTTTCGTGCGTCAGGCCGTGATACAGCGCCGCGAACTCCTCCAAATCGCGCACGAAGCGATCCAGCAGTTCTACCGCCGTGTCGAAGTCGATCTGCTGCGGGCGCCCGTCCAGCGGCTCGGCCGCCAGCCGCGCACGCGCCGTCGCGATGTCTTCCGCCAGTTCCACGCGCATCCGTGCCAGTTGGCCGGCGGTCAGGTCGGGCTTCATTGCCCGTGCCAGATGCGCGTGCATCGGTTCCACCAGGTCCAGCACGTGGCCGGTGGCGTTGACGCGCAGGCGGTGGATCAGGCGGTGCAGCGTATAGAAAGTGGTCAGCACCGTCATGAAAGCCGCGTTGAAGCCGTGCAGCTGGCGCGTGTGGGAACGCGCGTGGTCGGCCTCGAAGAAGGCGGCGGCGCGGCCCGATTCCAGCGCGGCGATATCGGCGGCGAACCGCAAGTGGTTCAATTCCGCTTCCGCCGGCGACAGGCGCCGCTCCAGCACCTGCTGGCAGAAGGCGATGAAGCCGGCGTAGCGCGTCTGCACGGTGCGCATGACGGCATGCGAATGGCGGCGCGGGAAAATCACGTCATGCACCACGGCGGCGCAGATGATGCCCAGTCCGACCTCGGTCACGCGGGTGACGGCCAGCGTGAACACGTGGGCCGGCCCGTCGATGGCGGGAACGACGATCATGCAGGCGGTGTAGCCGGCCAGCACGAAGCTATAGGATTGCTGGTTGCGGTGCATGGCGGCGCCGCCGGTGCACAGCGCGACCCACAGCGCCACGCCGATGAACAGCACCGGCGGCGATTGCGGGAACAGCGCCACCAGCAGCAGCGAGGCCGCGCAGCCGACCAGCGTGCCGAGAAAACGGTAGAAGGCTTTTTCCAGCACCATGCCGCTGCTGGGCAGCGCGAGGATAACGGTGGTGGCAAGCGCCGTGGAGGGAGAGTCGAGGCCGAGGCGGAAGGCCAGCCACAAGGCGGAGAAGGCGGCCAGCATGGCCTTGGCGACGAAGACCCAGCGCTGGCCTTCGGTGTTGAACCAGCCGGCGGTTTCGGAGCGCAGCCAGGCCGCTCCCTTGTTCACCGCTCCCCGCGCCGCTTTGTGTTCTTGTGTTGGCGTGGCGGCGGAGGGAGGGTTCATCGTGTGGGTTCGTCTATGTAAGTGCTTCCAGGTTGTTCAACTGCCGTTTCAGCAGGGCTTCCAGCTGTTTGACTTCTTCCGCGTTGTAGCCGTCGTAGGCGTGGGTGGTCGCGGCCCATACCTCCGGCAACACCTTGGCGATCAGCGCGCGGCCGCTGTCGGTCAGCGAGATCATCACGCAGCGGCGGTCGCCCGGGCGGTTGCCGCGCGAGATCAGTCCCTGGGCTTCCAGGTCGTTGCACACGCGCGTCAGGTTGGCCGGCTTCTCCATGCAAGCCTCGCCCAGGGTGGAGGCGGTGGAGGTCTCGTCGTCCGAGCCATACAACACCGCCAGCACCATGTAGCTGGCGTCCACCAGGTCATACTTGCGCAGCGCGGCGTTGCTCAAATCTTTCATCCGTTTCTGGATGTGGTAGGTCATGCGCATCAGGCGCATCAGATCTTCGGGGAAGTCCGGCATGCGGGCATGGATGTTTTTCAGGCGTTTTTTAGTCGCTTCAAAACTGCTCATTGCCTTGCTCCTCTTATAATTTTGAAGGATTGATTGTACTTGGAAGCTCCCCGCTTAATCCACTTTTATACCCCCGCCGAGCGCCGACATCAACAAAGCGTAGTTATCCAGTTGTTTGCTCGCCACTTGTGCCATTTGCTGCTGCTCGTTTAATAAAGTGAGCTGCGCGTTGATGACGTTGAGCGAGTCGGTCATGCCGGCGTTGTAGGCCCGTTCGGCCAGCTGCTGCTGGCGGCGCGCCGATGCCAGCGCGCGTTGCGCCAGCAGGTCCTGCTGCTTGACGGACGCGATGCGCACCACCGCGTTGGCCACATCGGCCATCGCCTGCACCACGGTGGCGTTGTACTGTTCGACCGCACCGTCGTAGAGCGCGGTCTGGTTGCCCAGTTGGGCGCGCAGCCGGCCGCCGTCGAAGATCGGCAGGCTGACGGCCGGCGTGATGCCGCGCATCTGCGAGCGGCTGTCGAGGAAGCGCGAGAAGCCCAGCGACTGCACCCCGACGAAGGCCGCCAGGTTGATGTTCGGGTAGAAGTCGGCCTTGGCGCCGGCGATGCGCGCGCCGGCCGCTTCCACGCGCCAGCGCTGGGCGACGATGTCTGGACGGCGGCCGACCAGTTCCGCCGGCAAGGTGTCGGGCACCGCTTCGCCGTGGCCCGCTTCAAGGGCCAGCTTGGGCCGGGCGATGGTTTCACCGTCGCCCGGTCCTTTGCCGATCAGTGCCGCCAGCTGGTTGCGCAACAGGGCGATCGACTCGTCGATCTGCTCATGGTCGCGCCGTCCCGCCGGCAGTGTCGTTTCGATGTTGGCGACGTCGATGTCGCTCACCAGTCCCGCCGCGTGGCGCTTGCGTGTGATCTCGAGGATGCGCTGGCGCTGCGCCAGGTTGTCGGCCACGCTGTCGCGCAGCGCGTAGTCGAGCGACAGCTGGATGTAGCTGCGCACGATGGCCGTCTCCAAGGTCAGCCGCGCCATCTGCGCTTCGGCCGACGCCAGGCGTACCTCGTCGAGCGCGGCGGCCAGCGCGTCGCGGTTGCGGCCCCACAGATCGAGGTCGTAGGAGCCGGACAGGGTGGCGGTGTTCTTCCACGCGTAGTTGCCGGCCAGCGGAGCGGGCACGGTGCTGTGCGCGGAATATAGTTCGCGGTCGATGCTTGCCGAGGCGTCCACGCGCGGCAAGGTGCCGGCTATGGCGACGCCGGCCAGCGACTCGGCCTGGCGCACGCGCGCTTGTGCCGCGCGCAGGCCCGGATTGCCGGCCAGCGCAGCGCTCACAAGCTTGTTCAACTGTTCGTCGTGCAGCGCCTCCCACCAATGCTGCGCGGGCCATGCCACGTCCGCGCTGGCTGCGGCGATGGCTTTGCCGGAATTTAGTTGCTCGGGCTTGAACGCGACCGCCCGCGGCTGGATGTGGCCCATGTCCGCGCATCCGCCCAACACCGCCATCGCGCACGCCAGCATGGCGGCTGCGAGGGGACGTGGCGATGGATTCGTGGTCATGGTGATCTCGACGCGCGTTTAGTTGGCGACGTGTTTGCGGGTTTGCGCGACGTCGAAGTCGGCTTCCGTTTGCAGCAGCGTGCCGTTCTTGCGCGCTTCGAGGAATTCGGCTTGAACCTGGGCGCGGGTCAGCCCGGTCGGCTGTTGGGCTTTGCTCGCGGCGACGGTGGTGGCGGCGACGGCGGTTTGCGCGGCGGCCGTGCCGGTTGCCGTTTTGGTGGCGCTAGTAGCGGAAGTGGTGGCCGCGCCAGTGCTGGTGTTGTTAGCGGCTGGCGACGTGGTCTGGGCCATGGCGGCGGCGCTGCCAGCGATGGCGAAGACAAGGGCGGCGGTGCGCAGCAGGTTGTTGGTGACGGTGCTCATGATGGACTCCTTCGTGTGTGTATGGAGTAACTATATCTCTGAATAGTACATTTGTAAAGTAAAAGATTCCTATCGGGGCGATAGGGCTGTCCCCGATGCGTCTCCCCTATATGCGAGTGGGCGCACGGACCGGCCGCCGCCGCAGTGGTCCAATCGGGTTTTCATTGGAAGGAGCAGATCATGTCTGACAGTACACTCGACCCCGATAACATCCCGGCAGGTAACGATCGCGTGCTGGGGCGCGGCCACGGCACGCGTTCGCTCGGCCCAAGCGACAATTCCGACAGCGGCAGCGACGTGGCAGGCAATCCGGACCTCGCGCTCGACAGCGACACCGATGCCGAAGGCACCGGCGAGCGTGGCGATGTCGCGATCGACATGGTGGAGGCAGGCGCCGACATCGGTTTCGATCATATCGAAACCATCCCTGGCGCCGATGCGATGGTGGACGGCGATTTCCACGACGTGGTGCCGTTGGAGGACGACGGCAGCGTGCCGGATGACGACGTGCCGCCGGATCAAACGTTGGAGCGTGGCGAGAAGTCGCGCTTGAACGGGCAGCCGGCGTCCCGCCAATAAGTACTTATTTGTGGACGGACGAAACCGCCCACAGATTGATGTCGCCTTCCTTGGCTTGCTGGTCGATCGCGGCCAGTTCGTCGGCGCTGAAGCTCAGGTTCTTCAGCGCGGCGACGTTCTCGCGGATCTGCGCGCTGCTGCTGGCGCCGATCAAGGTCGACGTGATGCGCGCGTCGCGCAGCACCCAGGCCAGCGCCATCTGCGCCAGCGTTTGTCCGCGCGCCTTGGCGATCTCGTTGAGGGCGCGCACGCGGGCCAGGTTCTCCTCGCTCAGGTGCGACGCCATCAGCGAGCCGCCGCCCGGACGGTTGATGCGCGCGTCGGCCGGAATCCCGTTCAAATATTTGTCGCTCAGGATGCCCTGCGCCAGCGCGGTGAAGGTGATGCAGCCGATGCCCTGCTTGCCCAGGGTGTCGAGCAGGTCTTCCTCGATCCAGCGGTTCAGCATATTGTAGGACGGCTGGTGGATCAGGCACGGCACCTTCCACTCGTGCAGCAGCCGCGCGGCTTCGGCGGTTTTCTCGGCCGAGTAGGACGACACGCCCACATATAGCGCCTTGCCCTGCTGGACCGCGTGCGCCAGCGCGCCCATGGTTTCCTCCAGCGGCGTGGCGGGGTCGAAGCGGTGCGAGTAGAAGATGTCGACGTAGTCGAGGCCCATGCGCTTCAGGCTCTGATCGAGGCTGGCCAGCACATATTTGCGCGAGCCGCCGCCCTGGCCGTAGGGGCCGGGCCACATGTCCCAGCCGGCCTTGGTGGAGATGATCAATTCATCGCGGTAGGGCTGGAAGTCGGACTTGAACAGGTGGCCGAAATTGGATTCGGCGGAGCCGTACGGCGGGCCGTAGTTGTTGGCCAGGTCGAAGTGGGTGATGCCCAGGTCGAAGGCGGTGCGCAGCATGTCGCGCTGCGAGGCGAGGTTGTTGGTGTCGCCGAAGTTGTGCCATAGGCCGAGCGACATCGCCGGCAGCTTCAAGCCGCTGCGGCCGCAGGTGCGGTACTGCATTTCTTCGTAGCGGTGGGGTGAGGCGAGGTAGGTCATGTAGGCAATCTCCAAAATGGTCTCCGGAGATTATAGGCCGCGCACGATAGATGCGTCGCCGCGACGCACGCATTGGCGGATTACGGCGTTCCGCCTAATCCGCCCTACGTGTTTGTCGGGAATTCATACGCCAACGAATGTATGCCCCGCGCCGCAAACGCGTGGAGGGCACGCATGGTTTTACGCACCGCGAATACACAGGGGAGACACGTAGGGCGGATTAGCGCAGCGTAATCCGCCATGCATGCGTCAAGTTGGCGCATGCATGGACCGACTACGACGGCACTCAGGCGAAGTTGGCCGCCGCGAAGTCCCAGTTGGCCAGCTTGAAGAAGGTCTCCAGATACTTAGGACGCACGTTGCGGTAGTCGATGTAGTACGCGTGCTCCCACAGATCGCAGGTGATCAGCGCTTTGGCGTCGGTGGTCAGCGGGGTGGCGGCGTTCGAGGTGTTGACGATGTCCAGCGAACCGTCGGCCTTTTTCACCAGCCAGGTCCAGCTCGAACCGAAGTTGCCGACGGCCGACTTGGTGAACTCTTCCTTGAACTTGTCGAACGAACCCCACTTGGCGTTGATCGCGTCGGCCAGCGCGCCGTCCGGTGCGCCTTTGCCGTTTGGCGTCAGGCTGTTCCAGTAGAAGGTGTGGTTCCACACCTGGGCGGAGTTGTTGAACACGCCGCCGGACGATTTCTTGATGATCTCTTCGAGCGACAGGTTCTCGAACTCGGTGCCTTTGATCAGGTTGTTCAGGTTGGTGACATACGTCTGGTGGTGCTTACCGTAGTGGTATTCCAGGGTTTCTTGCGAGATGTGCGGCGCCAGGGCGTCGATGGCATATGGCAGTGGTGGCAGGGTATGTTCCATTGTTATTCCTTTGTTTGGGGTGTTAAAACCGAGGGTGAATTATGGCGAAACGTTCATCATTGTAAAGCGGATGCGCCTTCCATGCTCAAAAGGCCCGCTTTCCGTGTGGATACTCAGCGCACCCGGCGGGTGGTCTCGCGCACGATCAGTTCCAGCGGCGGAATCTCGCCCTGCGCGTCCTCGCCGTTGATCACGCGCAGCAGCGCGTGGGTGGCGATGCGGCCGATGTCGTACAGCGGCTGGCGGATGGTCGTCAGTGGCGGCGTGGTATAGGACGAGCCCGGCAAATCGTCGAAACCGACCAGCGAGATGTCGTCCGGCACGCGGATGCCCTTGCGGTACAGGGCCAGCCGCGCGCCATAGGCGCTCAGGTCGTTGGCCGCGAACACGGCCGTGAATTGCTGGTGGGTATCGAACAGCCGGTTCATCGCCATCATGCCGCTCGCTTCGTGGTAATTGCCCTCGACGATCAGGTGCGGGTCGGCCTCGATACCGGACTCCTCCAGCGCGCGCTTGTAGCCGGCCAGGCGCTCGTCGGCATCCATGTTGTTGGCGGGGCCGGAGATGAAGGCGATGCGGCGGTGGCCCAATTCGATCAGATGGCGCACGGCAAGATAGGCGCCATATTCGTTGTTGATCTTGAAGCCCAGCGCGGTGCGGGTCTTCAGTTCGCGCCCGGTCGAGACGATCGGCCGCTGGGTGGAGAAGCCGAGCACCGTCTCGTCCGAGATGCGGCCCGACAGCAGGATGATGCCGTCGACCTTGCGCGCCAGTAGCAGGCGGATGCGCTCGGCCTCCTCGTCGGCGTTCCAGTGGCCGCTGACGATGACCGAGGCGTAGCCGGTGCCCTTGAGACCGTCGTCGACGCCGCGCAGCGTTTCATCGAAGAAAGGGGAGGAGATATCCTGCACCACGATGCCGATGGTCAGCGAGCGGCCTTTTTTCAGGCCCTGCGCCATCTGGTTGGGGGCGAAGTTCATCTTCGCGATGGCGGCCAGCACCGCCTCGCGCTTGTCGTCGGACACTTTGGCGGTGCCGTTGAGGATGCGGGAAACCGTACTGGGCGATACTCCCGCCTGGCGTGCAACATCCATCAGCGTCGACGGGCCGGAGGGGGAGGGGGTAGCTGCCAAGGGGAAGTCCTGTTATTTAATTGTTATGAAAAGCTTTTCACCCAAGGTTACCATATTCGCTATCCCTTCGGCCAGTGCCGGCCGCGCATTGACTTTCGGCGATGCCGGGTATCTAATGAAAACAGTGTTGAAAACGATTTCATAGAGGTGCTGCCGTATAATCCGCATAACGAACCGCACCAACAATAACAAAGGAAGAGACATGGATCGCGCATCCTTTTCGCATCCGGCGAACGGCCCGCGCCTGCTGGCCGACATCGGCGGCACCAGCGCCAGCTTCGGCCTGGAGACGGCGCCCAACCAAATCGACGCCATCTGGGTCACCGACTGCGCCACGTATCCCACGCTGGGCGCGGCGCTGGTGGCCTACCTGTCGCAGCCGGCCACGGTGGCGGCGGGCGGCTACCAGGCCCGCTTCGCCGGCATCGCCATCGCCAACCCGATCGACGGCGACTGGGTCACGATGACCAACCACCACTGGTCGTTCTCGATCGAGGCGGTGTGCTCGCAATTCAGCCTGAAATCGCTGGTGGTGGTGAACGACTTCACCGCGCTGGCCAGCGCCCTGCCATACCTGGCGGCGGACCACAAGCGCCAGATCGGCGGCGGCGTGGCGCGCGCCGGCGCGACCATCGGCCTGGTGGGGGCGGACGCGGGACTGGGCGTGTCCGGACTGGTGCCGTCCGGCGCCGACGGCCGCTGGATCGCCATCGACAGCGAGGGAGGGCACAGCACCTTCGCGCCGATGAACGAGCGCGAGATCGATATCCTGCGCTATGCGCGCCGCTATCACGAGCATGTGTCGAGCGAGCGGCTGGTGTCGGGCATCGGCCTGGGGCTGGTGTACCGCGCGCTGTGCGAGCGCGCGCGCGTGGAGCCGCGCAACCTGGGCACGACCGAGATCATGGAGCAGGGCTTGCACCGCTTATGCCCGGTGTGCGAGGAGACGCTGGAGGCGTTCTGCGAGATGCTCGGGACGGTGGCGGGCAACGTGGCGCTGACCCTGGGCGCCAAGGGCGGCATTTATATCGGCGGGCGCATCGTGCCCCGGATGAGCGAGTTTTTCGAGCATTCCGGATTCCGCGCGCGCTTCGAGCAGAAGGGGCGGTTTTCGGATTATCTGTCGCACATCCCGACCTTTGTCATCACCGAGCAGTATCCGACGTTGATCGGCATGTCGGCGATGTTGTCGGCTGGCTGATCTAGTCCAGCGAGGGCTGCACCGATTCAACGCCAACCTGCGCGCTGCCCTCGGCCAGCCGCAACGTCAGGTTGCTGCGCGGCCGCAGTTGCGCCGGTGCGCGCACGATGGCGCCCTGGTCGTCGGTGACGATGGCGTAGCCGCGCTCCAGGGTGCGCTGGGGATTCAATAACTCCAGCTGCGACGACAGCGCCGCCAGCGCGTGGCGGCGCCGGCCCAGCTGCGTGGCCACGCTGATCCCGGCGCGGTGGCGCAAGCCCGCCAGCGACGAACGCGCCGCCCGCACGTCCGGCTTGTGCGCGGCCATCCGGCCGCTCAAGCGATCGAGCTGATAACGCGACTGCGAAAGGGGCATGCGGTTGGCGTGCATCATCGCCGTCGACAACGCCAGCAGCTTCAAACGCTGCTGCTTGATCTGCGCGCCGGGATTGAGCAGGCGGCGTGTGTGGCTGTCCAGCGTCTGCGTGGCCTCGTTCACGCCGCGGCGCATGGCGCGTCGCAGGTCGGTGGCGTCGGCGCGCAGCGATGCCAGCCAGTCGGCGCGCGGCGTGGCCGCCAGTTCGGCCGCCGCCGTCGGCGTGGCCGCGCGCAGGTCGGCGGCGAAATCGCAGATCGTGAAATCCGTCTCGTGGCCGACGCCGGAGATCACCGGCATGCGGCAATTGGCGACCGCGTACGCCACATCCTCGTCGTTGAACGACCACAGGTCCTCGATGCTGCCGCCGCCCCGGCAGACGATCAGCACATCGCACTCGTTGCGCAGCGAGGCCGTGTCGATGGCGTTGGCGATCTTCCCGGCCGCCAGCTGTCCCTGCACCGGGGTCGGATACAGCACGATGCGCACGTGCGGCGCGCGCCGCTTGAGCGCCGTCAGCACGTCGCGCAGCGCCGCCGCCTGCGGGCTGGTGACGATGCCGATCGCGCGCGGGAATATCGGCAGGGCGCGTTTGCGGTCGGCGTGGAACAGGCCCGCCGCGTCCAGCTTTTCCTTCAGCCGCTGGAACGCTTCGAACAGCGAGCCGACGCCGGCGCGGCGTATCGCCTCGACGTTGATCTGGTAGTCGCCGCGCGCGCCGTACAGGGTGACCAGCGCCCGCACCTCGACCTTGTCGCCTTCGCGCGGAATGAAGTCGGCATACTGCGCGCGGCCGCGGAACATCACCGCCCGCACCTGGGCGGCGTTGTCCTTGAGCGTGAAGTACCAGTGGCCGGAACTGGCGCGGGTGAAGTTGGACACCTCGCCGCCGATCCAGGCCAGCGGGAAGGAGCGCTCGAGCAGCCGCGCGACCGCCTGGTTGAGCGCGGTCACTGTCATCACGGGGGCGGCGGCGGGGACGGAATCGGAGCGGTCGTCGAACATCATCGGTTTCAAAAAAATAAACTATCCACACTATGTGAGATCTGTCACACAGTGGTCACACTGCACGTGAAGCGGTAGGTATTATAGATAGGGTCCTGATTTTAAAGGCTAATATTTCTGCCTTATTTAGAGGCAATGAATAAAAAGCCTTATGGATCAAGCACTTTAGCTTCCGCGATGGCAGTTACACACAAAGTTATCCACACAAACTGTTCATGACAGCAGCAGGAAGTCCAGGTTCGGCGCGCCGATCTTGTGGATATCTATTTCCTCGGACACCATGAAGGAGCTGGCGACCGCCTCCAGCGACAGCCCCGCTGTCATTGCGTTCGACCAAAACGCAAATCCTTCCGCGTCGCTGTGCCGCCCGAAGATGCCTTGATACAACAATTCCAGGTCGTGCGCGTTGTCGCCGTTGAATAGCATCGGGTGTCGTGTCTGCGATTCGACCGATTGCATGATGCTCATGGCGATGTGGCCCAGGCTGACGCCGTTCTCTGCCGCGCTGGTCCAAAACTCGATGCCGTGATGGTCGGCTTGGCGGCCGAGCACGCTTTGGTACAGGCCGGCGATCACGTTGAGCGAGGCCGGGGCGGTGACGGCGACCGTGTCGTCGGCGAAGGTCAGGCTTTCGGCGTTGACCACCAGCGCGTGCCGGGCCGGCTGCGCCTTGGCGGTGACGATCACATAGCTCAGGTGATCGTCGATGGTGTAGTCGGCCCGGTTGCCGTTGAAGGCGACGCTGTCGTTGCCCAACCCTCCATGCAGGATGGTGGTGGTGTCGGCGACCGCCGCCAGCATCGCGCGCGCGGCGCCGGGGGCCGCCGCGCTGGCCGTTGGCGCTGAATTGAACACCAGCGTATCGCCGCCGCCGCCGGCGAACACCGCGCCGCCGCTGGCGGCGGAGACGGTGAACTGCTGGCTGGCGGCGTCGCCGGTGAGGATCTGGCCGGCCGTGTTGCCGGTGACGTTGGCGGCGCCGACGATGGCGGCGAAGTCGACCGCGTTCAATGCCAGCTTGCTGCCGGCGGCCAGTTGGGTGGTGTCGATGACCAGCGCGGTATGCTGCGTCGCGGTGCTGGTGCCGGTCAAGGTCAGCGCGCCGGTGGGCGCGGTCGCGCCGCTGACCGGGACGATGGTGCTGACCAGCAGCGGCGTGCTGGCCGCGAGTTGCCCGAGGAAGGCCACGCCGTTGCCGGTCAGGTGGCTTTGATCGGACGACGGGTGGCCCGGCGTCGCGCCCAGGATCGCCTGGATCAGTTGTTCTGTCGAGCTGCCGGCCGGCTGGCTGGCGCCGCCCGTGGCGCTCAAGCCGTAGCCGGGCGCGATCTGGGCCAGCAGCAGGTTGGCGCCGCCAGCGGTCGCCAGTGGAATGTCGGCGACGGCGGCGTTGCCGCTCGATTCGGCGCGGTCGTTGCCGACGATGCCGATCACGGTGCGGGTGCCAAGGCCGCCGCCGGGCAGCGCGACCGGCGTCTGCTCCACGGTGACGCCGTCGATGGTGGTGGCGGGCGGCGTGACGGGTGGCGGCGCCGCCTCGATCGTCAGCGCCAGCGCCGCGCCGGCGGGCGAGGCGTTGCCGGCCGCGTCGAACTGCTTGGCGGTGAGCGTGTGCGCGCCGACCGTCAGCGCGCCGCTGGTGATGCTCCAGTTGCCGGCGCCGTCGGCGGTGGCCGTGCCCAGCACCGTGGTGCCGTCGGTATCGTACAGGCGCACCACGGCGCCGGCCAGCGCGGTGCCGGTCAGCACCGGGCGGGCGATGTTGGTGATGTCGTCGCCGGCGGTGCCGCTGTCGCTGGCGAGGGCCAGCACCGGCGCGCCCGGCGCCACCGGCGCCAGGGTGTCGATGGTCAGCGACAGGCCGGCGCTGGCGGCCGAGACGTTGCCGGCGCGGTCGGTCTGCACGGCCGTCAGCGTGTGGGCGCCGTCGGCCAGGGTGCCGGTGGCGATGCTCCAGGCGCCGCTGCCGTTGGCCGTCGCCGTGCCCACCACCGTCACGCCGTCGGTGTCGTACAGCGTGATGGCGGCGTTGGCTTCGGCGGTGCCGGTGATGGTCGGCGTGGCGGTGTTGGTGATGCCGTCGCCCTGGGTGCCGCCATCGCTGGCGCTGGCCAGCGACGGCGTCGCCGGGGCGGCGGCGCTGGTGTCGATCACCACCGCCAGCGCGCTGCCGGCCGCCGAGACGTTGCCGGCGGCGTCGGTCGTGCGCGCCGTTAGCGTGTGGCTGCCGTCGCCCAGCGCGCTGCTGGTGATGCTCCAGTTGCCGCTGCCATCGGCGGTGGTGGTGCCGACCTGGGTGGCGCCGTCGAACAGTGCGACGGTGGCGTTGGCCTCCGCCGTGCCGGTGATGGTCGGCGTGGTGTCGCTGGTGACGGCGTCGCTGGGGGAGGATCCGCTGTCGCTGCCGGGGCTCATCGCCGGCGCGCTCGGCGCGGCGGGCGCCGTGTGGTCCAGCGTGTAGGTCTGGCCGGCCGTGTGGCCGCCGACGATGGCCACGGACGAGCCGTTCTGGATGCCGGTGCCGCTGGCGTTGAGGTCCAGCCGCAAGGTGCCGTCGCCGCTGATGCCGTTGACGGTGACGGTGTAGGTGTCGCCGCTGCCGGTGACCGACTGGATGGTGCCGGCGGCGGTGCCGCTGGCGGTCAGCGCGAAGTCGCTCGCGCCGACGCCGGTGACGCTCTGGCTGAAGGTGACCGTGTAGCTGACCGACGTGGCGCTGGCGGCCACCGTGCCCGGCGCTGCGGCGGCGCGCACGATGGAGCTGACGGCGGGGGCGTCGACGACGTCGATGACGAAGATCTGGAAGGCGTCGTTGCCGGCGGCATCGGTGGCGCGCACGTAGATATGGTAGCTGCCGGCGCCCAGCGTCTGCGCCGCCACCAGGCTGGTGCCGGCGAAGCTGAATTTGGCGTTGTCGGCGTCGATGGTGCCGTTGCCGACGGCGAAGTCGTAGGCGACGGCGCTGGCGTCGGTGGACGAGGCGGTGGCCACGGTGGAACCGTTGGTGGCGGCGCTCAGCGCGACGGTGGTGGCGCTGAGCGCCATGGCGGTCGGCCCGATCGTGTCGACCCGGTAGGTGTAGGCGCCGGAGGCCGCCGAGACATTGCCGGCGACGTCGGTTTGCTTGGCCGTCAAGGTATGCGCGCCCTCGGTCAGCGCGCTGGCGGTGATGCTCCAGTTGCCGGCGCCGTCGGCGGTGGCGCTGCCCACCTGGGTGGTGCCGTCGCTGTCGTACAGGCGCACGGCGGCGCCGTTCTCGGCGGTGCCGGTGATGGTCGGCGTGGCGTCGTTGCTGATGCCGTCGGTGCTGGAGCCGCCGCTGTCGCTGCCGGCGCTGGCGCCGGCGATGGCCGGCGCCAGCGCGATGGTGTCGATGGTGAGCGTCGGCGTGAGGCCGGCGCCGCCGCTGTTGCCGGCCACGTCCGTGTAGCTGGCGGCGGTGACGCTGATGCTGGCGGCGACGTTGTCGGTTGCCGCCGCCGGCGTGAAGGTGGCGGTGCGCGTCAGGCCGGTGCCGGAGATGGCGCCCAGCGTGCCGCCGCTGACGGCCACGTCGCCGCTGCTGCCGTTCCACGTGAACGTGGCGCCGGGGTCGCTGCTGAAGGTGAAGGTGATGGTGGCCGTCTCGCCGGCCTTGAGGCTGGGGACGTCGCTGGTGATGGCCACCGTCGGCGCGGCCGTCACGATCGTCACGCTCTGCGTGGCCGAGGCGGCGCTGACGTTGCCGGCGGCGTCGGTGGCCTTGACGCTGACGCTGTGCGCGCCGGCGGACAGCGCGCCGCTGGTGATGCTCCAGTTGCCGCCGGTGGCGGTGCCGGTGCCGAGCACGGTGGTGCCGTCGGTGTCGTACAGCGTGACGGTGGCGCCGGCTTCGGCGGTGCCGGTGAAGGTCGGCGTGGTGTCGTTGGTGATGCGGTCGGCGTTGTTGCTGCCGCTGTCGCTGCCGCTGTCCAGCACCGGCGTCGACGGCGCCGACGGCGCCAGCGTGTCGAAGGTCAGCGACGGCGTGGTGCCGGCGCCGCCGAAGTTGCCGACCGTGTCGGCGTAGCTGCCGGAAGCCACGGTGATGCTGGCGGTGCCGCCGTTGGTGGACGCGGTCGGCGTGAAGGTGGCCGTGCGCGTCAGGCCGGCGCCGGAGATGGCGCCCAGCGTGCCGCCGGTGACGACCACGTCGCCGCTGCTGCCGTCCCACGTGAACGTGGCGCCCGGGTTCTCGCTGAAGGTGAAGGTGATGGTGGCGGTCTCGCCGGCCTTGAGCGTGGGCACGTTGCTGGTGATGGCCACGCTCGGGGCGACGCCGTCGACCACCAGCGCCTTGTTGGCGCCCAGCGAGCCGGCCGTGCCGGGCGTTGGCAGGGTCAGGGTGGCGGCGGCGGCCCCGCTGGTCTGCGTGATGCTGCCGCCGTTGAGGCTGAGCGCGCCGGTACTGAAGACGTCGAGGTCGCTGCTGCTGTCGCCGGCCTGCACGGTGTAGCCGAACGTCAGCGTGGTGCTGCCGCTGCCGCTGGCGTAGTCGATGGCGCGGCCGGCGCCGCCGGTGGCCAGCGTCAGCTGCGGCGTGCCGGACACCGTGACGGCGGCGTCGAAGGCGACCTGGATGCTGATCGTGTCGCCGACCTTGTAGCTGCCGTTGGCGGTGCTCGAGGTGATCGACGTCACGGCCGGGGCGGGCGGCTGGATATTGGTCATCGCGAAGTCGTCGAACACCAGGTAGACCAGCTTGCCGCCCTGAGAGCCGGGGTCGGCGGTGACGCGCAATTGGGCGATGTTGATCAGCCCGGAGAATGTCGCGGTCACGTAGACGCCTACGGAGGAAGAGGTGGTCACCGTCTGCGCCGTGCCGACCAGGTTGCCGGCCGCGTCGTAGCCTTTGAAGATCAGGTCCTGCGCCGGGCCCTGGAAGCCGGTCACCTTGATCGAGGTCGGCGTGAAGACCTGGCCGGTGGTGAAGGACATCGTCAGCATGGTTTCACCGGAGCCGGTCATGGAGTCGCTGGCGATGTAGCCGGCGTTGTAGTTCGCCACGCCCTTGGTGGCGCCGTCGATCTTCAATTGATACGCTGACGAGCCGTTGACCATGTAGAGCACGTCGCCCGCCGCCGACCCTGGATTGCCATCGTTGGCGAAATTCACCGGCGTGTCGAAGTTGACGGTGGCGCTGGCGATGGCAAGGGTCTGCTGGTACAGCGCGGCCAGCGCCGGGTCGACCACGGCGGCGGTCTCGATCCGGCCGCTGGCCACTTCGAGCCGCCAGTCGCCGCCCTGCGCGGCGGCGCCGGTCAGGTTGGTCGAGGCGGCGACGTCGGCGCCGGTGGCCTCGGCCAGGCGCTCGATGAAGGCGGCGCCGGCGCTGCCGGCGCCGACGTCGCAACCGTACAGCAGGATGTCGCCGCCTTCGGCCATGGCGCGGCCGATCGTCAGCAGGTCGGCGCGGTGGGCGCCGAGGTTGTCGCCATCGAGCTTGAGCGCGCCGAAGTTGACGGCCGCCCCGGCGCCGTGCGAGATGATGTGCAGCGCGTTGACGTCGCCGCGTCCGGCCAGGATGGCGGCGATCTGCGCCAGCCCGTCGGCCCCTGCGTCGAGCACGTGCACTTCGCTGCCGGCCAGGCCCTCGAGCAGGGTCGGCAGGTCGGCCACGTTCGATTCGATGAAGGTGATCTCGGTGCGCCGGGCGATGGCCAGCGGTTCGGGCGGCGCCGGCGCGGCCGTCGGCGCCGCGATGGCGTCGGGCGCGCCGGCCAGGATTTGCAGGCGCCACGGCGCGGCCTCGTCGTCGAGGTGGGAAGGGATGCCGTTGGTGTGTTGGCTGATCATGATGGGGTTCCTGGCAGGGCCGGTTGGTTGCTGATCACATTGGCGCGACTGCCGTTGCGGTCGCCCCAGAAAGACAGTTTGGAATATTTTTCGTACAAATCGGGCGGCAGGATGGTGCGCCGCGCCTGGAACTCGACCTTGGCGCGCACGCGGTGCAGGCCGGGCACGCCCAATTGCAGGTCGAAGTCGACGGCGTCGTACTCGATGTGCGCGAAGTCGTGCTCGAACGCCGGCTCGCCGATGAAGTCGTAGATCAGCGGGATCACCTGTTGCGGCGCGCGCGACAGCAGGTCATAGTCGACCACCAGCAGCGACTCGGCCTGTTCTCCGTAATAGGCCTCGCGCAGCGCGGCCCAGGCCGAGCCGACCATCTGGTCGTGCTGGATCAAGCCTTCGAGCCGGGTGTAGACCGAGCCGCGCCCGCCCGCCTGGTTGAACAGGCGCGTATTCTCATACGGATTGGCGCGGTACAGGCGTTCGATGCTGTCCATGACCCAGGCGACGTTGCGCACGCAGGCGATCACCTTGGCGCCCGGGAACAGGTCCCGCAGCAGCGGCAGCCTGCCGCACCACAGGCGGTTGGTGTCGAACACGACTTCGCTGCGATTGGTGCTGTAGTAGGCGTCGAACAGGCCGCGCAACAGGGCGCGGCGCTGCTGCGCGTCGACCAGGGTGGCGAATTCGCTGCCGGCGCTGACCTGGCCGAGCAGGCCGGTGGCCAGGCCGGCGACGGGACTGCTGATGCCGGCGTGGAAGCGGGGATTCTGGCGCAGGATGGCGGACAACAAGGTGGAACCGGAACGGGGCAGGCCGGAAATGAAATGATAGGTACGGTCTTGGACGGGCATGGTGGGCGCGGATGCCGACGATGGACGGCGGGTAAAGGTTTCGACAGGAACAAACTTTGTTTAACTGTGGCATATTATCAGCCGAAGTTTCTCCCCAATTGTCACAATCGGTCGCTGTGTTGTTGATACAAGACAATTTCGTTGTTCCGTCGGGATTGTTCCAGCCACGCATACGACCACGCCAACCGGTCGAGCAGCGCTGGTTGCGGCGCCGCGCCCCAGCGCTCGGCGGCGGCGGCGTCGCCGCTGAACGGCGCGCCGTGCTTGGCGTGAAAGTCGGCGCGGCGCAGCATGTTGACCCGCTCGGTGCGGCCGGGGCGGATGCCCAGCCGGGCCAGCAGCGGCAGGTCGGGCAGGCGGGGCAGTTCGGTGTAGTTCAGCAGTAGCAACGGCCGGCCGCCGCCCTGCGCCGCCAGCGCCGTCTCCATCAGGGCGCGCAGCACGTGCAGGCAATAGCGGTCGAGGTCGGACGGCGCCAGGCGCTCATGGCCACCGTTGCCGCCGTCCGCTGCCCCGGCCGTTTCGCCGTCCGTTTCGCCGTCCGTTTCCGCGTGCTCCCCTGGCTGGCGGAAGGCGATGCCCAGCCAGTCCGGATCGATCAGCCCCGGCAGCATTTGCGGGCCGCGCTGGCGCTGGTGCGAGGCCAGCACCTGCAGCGGCTCGCGGTACAGGAACACCATGGCCGTGGCCGGGAAGGCGGCGCGGAACAGCGCCAGGTCGCGCAGATGCCAGCTGTCGAGTTTGATCACCAGATGCCGCTGGCGCGGATCGCGGCGCTGGCCGAGCGCGCGCACCAGCGCGCGCAGCCGGACGATGTCGGTCTCGTCGCCGGGACTCGCGGCCGCTCCGGCGGTTTCGCCGCGTTCGCGCCGCAGCCGCAGAAAGTCGTCCACGACCGGCGGCTCCGACAGCGCCACGCACGAGGGCAGGGTGGCCAGCATCTGGGTCAGCAGCGTCGAGCCGCAGCGCGAGACATGGAAGATGAAGGCGGTCGGCGCCAGCGTGTCGGCCAGCGCCGCCGGCGCCCCCCAGTCGCTGAGGCACAGCTGCCGTTCGGCCGGCGGCTGGTGCCGGAAGGTGTCTGTGAAAAACGGCTCGCTGAACGGCCGCCCGCCCAGGCGGCGCCACCATAAACCGTCGGGCAGCTCGCTGACGGCCACCGGATACCAGCCTTGCAGCGACCCCGCTTGCGCCACGGTGATCTCGGGCGCGCGCAGCAAGGCGCGGCGCTGGAGCGCCAGCGGATGCTCGTCGCCCACGGCCACCTGGCCAAAGCGCGGCGTGGCCGATGGCGCCAGGCCGGCCCGCGCGAACAGCCGGCGCAGCCAGGGATTGACGCGGCAGTCGAGCACCAGATGGATGCGGCTGCGCGCGCTGCGGTTGTGGACCGCGTGGGTGCGGCCGGCGTTCAGGTACCAGGTGTCGCCCTGGCTGAAGTGGATGTCCTCGCCGTCGATGCGAAACGTCACCGCCGGATCGGTCTGCAAGGGCACATGCAGCCGCGCCAGGCCGTCCTCGAAGGCGGTGCCGGCGTCGCGGTGCGGCTTGATGACGGCGCCCGCTTCCAGCGCCATCAGCCGCACGGCGTCCTTGTCGCACTCGAAGGTGTCGAGCACGGCGCGCAAGTAGGGGCATTGCGCCAGCGCCGGCGTGTCGAGGAAATTGGCCTCGGACAGTGCGCCGATGTGGCGCGGCTGGCCGTCCGCCGAGCGCAACGCCAGGCAGCGCCAGCCGCCGTCGTAGTCGCGCGTGTTGAAGTGCTCGACCCACTGCGGCGCCAGCAGCGCGTCGAGTTCGGCCCGCAGCCGCGCGGCGTCAAAGCTGAGCGGCAGCTTCAGGTAGCGGGCCGACGCCGGCGTCATGGGGGCGCCGGCGTGGCGGCGGGGTCCCACCGCATCGGCTCGAACAGTTCGTCGCCGGCGCCGGCGCGGAAACCCAGGTCCAGGTACAGGTGGCGGGCCGGATGGTTGTCGCGCCGCACCTGCAGATCGAGCGGCACGCCGGCGATTTGCGCCTGTTGCTGGACCCAGCGCAGCAGCGCGCGCGCCACGCCCTGTCCGCGCGCCTCGGGCAGCACGGCGATGTCGATCAGGTGCAGACGGTGCGGGCGCCAGTCCAGCACCAGTTGCGCCACGCAGCGCCCGTCGCGGTGCAGCAGCCACTGGCGCGCGCACGGGTACTGGCGCCGCTGGCCCTCGGCGTGCACGCGCTGCTGCATGGCGATCAGCGAGTCGATCGCCGGGCCGTCGCCCAGCCGCGTGAGGTCGTCGCGGGTGGCGCGGTACAGCGCCGCCAGCAGCGGCTGGTCGGCGTCGGTGGCCGGGCGCAGGTCCAGCCCGGGCGCGGGCCCGGCACCGGCCGTCTCAATTGCGGCTGGGGTAGATTCCATTCAGGCAGATGATGTAGTTGAGGACGAGGAAAGGCGTCATCGTCGGCACCTGCGTGTTGACGCTCACGCTGACCGGCGCCGCCGCGCCGCCGCCGGTGGGGGCGACCGTCACCGCGCCCGTGCCGGTGACCGTGGTCTTGACGCCGCCCAGCGTGACCGGCGCGACCGGCGCCACGCTCGACAACTGGTAAATCGCCGCCCCGGACGCGCCGGCCGCCGTGCTGGCGAGCGTGGCGCCCTGGGTCGCGGCCAGCTGGCCGCCGGTGCCGGTGCTGACGCTGATATCGGTGGTCGCGCCCAGGCCGCTCAAGGACAGCGTCGCGGCATGGGTGTGCGCCGGCAGGTTGGCCGTGGTCAGCGTCAGCGCGCCGGTGCCGGTGCCGACGGCGGCCACGGTCTCCGCGCCGCCTTTCTGGGCCACCGGGCGGGCGGTCAGCGGCGCCGGGCCATTCGGCCCCAGCACGGTGCGGCCGCGCAGGTCGGGCAGCGCGAAGGTGGTCCTGCCGTCGCCGCCGTATTGGGCGCCGATGACCGCGTACAAGGCTTGATAAGTGTTGATCTGCAAAATGCTGCCATCGCAGAAGGCCCAGTCTCTGGGCGCGTAGGTGCCTGGCCAGGGCAGGATGGTTCCAAGGAATGCTTCCATTGCACATCTCCTTTTACCGGCCGGGGCCGGCTTGTTTAAGGGGCGGGAAGCGATTCGCTCCCGGGGCGCCCGCCGGCATCGATGGCCAGCGTGGAGCCCATCTTAAAGACGTTTTGATTTGAATAGAAATAAAAGCAATACTTCCAAGTTGGTAGCGTTGTATCTTTTCAATGCCGGCCATTTCATATTGACGAGTCTGCCTCACCCTGCATATTTTTTGCGCAAGAAAATAATCGCTATTAAAATCAATTGCTTAGGATGGAGCGGTGTGCCTTGCTCACAATCTTATCCACATAAAATGTGCAGAAGTGAAAGCTTCTGTGTGCAAAGCGCGCGCTTGCCGCCAAAATCAGCGGAATGGCCACATTGCTGTTTTTTTACTCAAGGCAAAAATTCCCTTATGAATCAACGGTCTTTCACGATGTGGGAGCGGTTGCGCACAATCTTATCCACATCAAGTGTGCAGAAGTCGCGGGCGGGCGCGGCGCAGTTATCCCCGGCGGCGGCGCGCAGGGGCTGCGTCTATTTTACGCATGGGCAAAATAGTCTTATAAATCAATGGACTGGGGTTTGTGGAGTAGCCTTGCTAACAATCTTATCCACAAATTTTGTGCAGAAGTGCACAACCCGGCGGCTAGCGTGTTAAAAGTTGTATTGTGGATAAGTACTTTGGGGATTAACCGGCGCTTGTGGCATCCTTGCCAGTTTTTTGCGCAGGACAATAAAGATCATTGAAATCAACGGCATGCGTGGCCGCGGCGCGGCTTGCGCACAATCTTATCAACAGAATGTGGGCATAAGTTGGCACAACTTTTGCAATGCATAAACCGGGCCATCACATCTCCGCCTGCGCTTATTTTGAGCTTCGATATTTTTTCTTTTTAAATCAATGACTTGAATGGTGTCCCAGGGCCTTGCGCACATTGTTGTCCACAGAAAATGTGCAGAACTCCACAAACGCATGCTACTTGCCGAGTGCCGTCCAACAAGATACATTGCGCCTTCGGGTTTATATCTATACAGGAGTTCGTTTTGCTCGCTATTTTCCAAGCCGCAGGTTGGCCTATCTGGTTGTTGTTGATTGCATCGATCGTCGCGACGGCCTTGATCATCGAACGCTTGCTGTACCTGCGCCGTAGCAAAATCCTGCCGAAGAAGCTGTTGGACGAGGTGGTTCAGGTTTATCGCGGCGGCAACGTCAACACCGGCGTCATCGACAAGCTGGAAAAAAGTTCCCCGTTGGGCGTGGTGCTGTCGGCCGCGCTGCGCAACGTCGACGCGCCGCGCGACGTGATGAAGGAATCCATCGAAGAGGCCGGCAGCGGCGTGGCCCACACGCTGGAACGCTTCCTCACCACCTTGGGTACCATCGCGACGCTGGCGCCGCTGATGGGGCTGTTCGGCACGGTGGTCGGCATGATCGAGATTTTTGGTTCGCAAAACGCCACCGGCTCGAACCCGGCGCAACTGGCGCACGGCATTTCCGTGGCGCTGTATAACACCGGCTTCGGCCTCGCGATCGCCATGCCGACCCTGGTGTTCTACCGCCACTTCCGTGCGCTGGTGGACAGCTTCGTCATCGACATGGAGCAGCAGGCGGTGAAGTTCGTCGATATCGTGCACAGCAAGCGCAAGTAAGGACGTCCGCATGAATTTCCGCAAAGGCCGGCACCGCGAGGACCCCGAGATCAACCTGATCCCGTTCATCGACGTGTTGCTGGTGATTTTGATTTTCCTGATGGTCTCGACCACCTACAGTAAGTTCACCGAGCTGCAGATCACGTTGCCGACCGCCGACGCGCAGAAGCAGGAAGAAAAGCCGTTCGAGCTGAACGTGACCGTCGACGCCAAGGGCAACTACACGATCAACGACGAGCCGGTGTCGTTCCGCGACGTGGCCGGGCTGGCGCAGTCGATGAAGACGGTGGCCGACAAGAGCGGCCAGCCTGGCAGGTCGCCGGTGGTGATCGTCAACGCCGACCAGTTCGCGATGCACCAGATGGTGATCAACGTGATGGAGGCGGCCCGCATCGCCGGCTACGACAAGCTGACCTTCGCCGCGCAGACCAGTGCCGCCAAATAAGTGTCCGCGCCTTCCGCATCTTCCCCTGCCAAGTCGTCCGCGCTTGAAACCACGCTGACGAGCAACTGGCTGCGGCGCGGCCCGCTCGCCTGCGCGCTGTGGCCGCTGTCCCTGCTGTTCCGCGCGGTGGGCGGCCTGCGCGCGGGGCTGTACCGCGCCGGTCTGCTCAAGTCGTCGCGCCTGCCGGTGCCGGTGGTGGTGGTCGGCAATATCTATATCGGCGGCACCGGCAAGACGCCGCTGACGATTTGGCTGGTGCAAGCGCTGCAGGCGGCCGGCATGCGGCCGGGCGTGATATCGCGCGGCCACGGCAGCGACGCCGACGGCGCGCGCGAGGTCGGCGCCTTGTCGACGCCGGCCGAGGTCGGCGACGAGCCGCTGCTGATCAAGCAGCGCACCGGCTGTCCGGTCATGGTGGGGCGCGACCGCGCCGCCACCGGCCGCGCGCTGCTGGCGGCCCATCCCGACGTCGATATCGTGCTGACCGACGACGGCTTGCAGCATTACGCGCTGCAACGCGATATCGAGATCATCCTGTTCGACGGCCGTGGCGCCGGCAATGGCTGGCTGCTGCCGGCCGGGCCGCTGCGCGAGCCGGTCTCGCGCCGGCGCGATTTCACCGTCATCAACGCGCCGCTGCTGACGGACGAGCTGGTGCGAGCGGTAGGCTGCCAACCCCGACAGCCCATGTCGGGGTCAGACCCCGACATTCGGTCCGCCTCGGCAACAATGTCGGGGCCTGACCCCGACATGTTGGCGCCGATCCAGATGACCTTGGTGGGAGAGTACGCGGAGCAATTGCGCGACCGTCGCCAGCGCCGCCCGTTGGCCGCGCTGGACCAGCCCGGCCTGCGGCTGGCCGCGGCGGCCGGCATCGGCAATCCGGCGCGCTTCTTCGGCATGCTCAAGGCCGCCGGCCTGTCCATCGCCGAGCTGCCTTTGCCCGATCATCACGACTACGCCGACCGCCCGTTCGCGCGGCTGGAGGCCGATATCATCTTGATGACCGAGAAGGATGCAGTAAAATGTGCGCAAATTGAAGAACTCAGAGACGACCCGCGACTATGGGTCGTCCCGGTAACGGCGCGCATCGATGCGGCGCTGGCCGACCAAATCGTGGAGAAATGTCGTGGACGCTAGATTGCTTGATATCCTGGTATGCCCGGTCTGCAAAGGCCCCCTTGAGTACGATAAGAAAGCCCAGGAAATGATCTGCAAGGGCGACCGCCTGGCGTTTCCGATCCGCGACGGCATCCCGATCATGTGGGCCGATGAGGCCCGGACTTTGCAAGACAAGGTGGATTGAGCGGTGCAGACTATGTCCCGCCCGGTCTCCCCCTTCATCGTCATCATCCCGGCGCGGCTGGCGTCGACCCGCTTGCCGAACAAGCCGCTGGCCGACCTCGGCGGCAAGCCGATGGTGGTCCGCGTGGCCGAGCGCGCCGCCCTTGCGGGCGCCGCGCGCACCATCGTCGCGACCGACCACGAAGACATCCGCGCCGCCTGCGAACTGCATGGCGTGGAAGTGTGCATGACCCGCGCCGACCATCCGTCCGGCACCGACCGCATCGCCGAAGTGGCGCGCACGCTGAACCTGCCGGCCGACGCCGTCGTCGTCAACCTGCAGGGCGACGAGCCGCTGATCGACCCGGCGCTGCTGCGAGCGGCGGCGGCCCGCATCGGCGCCGACGTGCCGATGTCGACCTGCGCCCATCCGCTGCACGACGCCGCCGACGCGTTCAACCCGAACGTGGTCAAGGTGGTGCTGGACAAGGCCGGCCGGGCCCTTTATTTCTCCCGCGCGACCATACCGTGGAACCGCGACGCCTTTGCGCAGTCCAAAGAAGCACTGCCAGCCGGCTACGTACCGCTCCGTCACATCGGACTGTACGCCTACCGCAACGATTTCCTGCAAGCCTATCCGGCGCTGGACGTCTCGCCGCTGGAATCGATCGAAGCGCTGGAGCAGCTGCGCGTGCTGTGGCACGGCCATCCGATCGCCGTCCATGTCACCGACTCGGCGCCGGCCGCCGGCGTCGATACGCCGGAAGATCTGGCAAGGGTTCGGCTGTTGTATTGATATAGATCAGCTTACCGGCATAAATCAATCATAAACAGGGAGCAAGTGCGATATTCATACGGAATATCTCTGTATGCTCCTGTTTTGCCAGTGAAGGACGGTGGAAGCCGTCACAAATTGGCGTTTAGACCAAGTTTTGTGGTAAGTTTCGTACCAACATAGTGGGACTTGCAGTATTTCTACTGTTTCCACACACACACACACTAACCACATCCAAAATCTGTTTTAGGAATTTTTCATGCGTCTTATTCTTTTAGGAGCACCAGGTGCAGGCAAGGGCACCCAGGCTAATTTCATCAAAGAAAAATACAACATCCCCCAGATCTCGACCGGCGACATGCTGCGCGCCGCGATCAAGGCCGGGTCGGAGTTGGGCGTGGCCGCCAAAAAGGTGATGGATGCGGGTGGTCTGGTCTCCGACGACATCATCATCGGCCTGGTGCAAGAGCGTTTGCAGCAGCCCGACTGCGCCAACGGCTACCTGTTCGACGGCTTCCCGCGCACCGTCGCGCAAGCCGACTCGATGAAGGACAACGGCGTCGTCGTCGACTACGTGCTGGAAATCGATGTGCCGGATGAATCGATCATCGAGCGCATGGACGGCCGCCGCGTGCATCCGGGTTCGGGCCGCGTCTACCACGTCAAGTTCAATCCGCCCAAGGTGGACGGCAAGGACGACGTCACCGGCGAAGACCTGGTGCAGCGCGACGACGACAAGGCTGAAACCGTCAAGAAACGTCTGGACGTTTATCACAATCAAACCGAAGTGCTGCTGGGTTACTACAATACCTGGGCACAGTCGGGCGAGCCGGGCGCGCCGAAATACCGCCGCATCGCCGGGGTCGGTCCGGTGGAACAAATTCGTGACAGCGCGTTTGCCGCGCTCGCCGAATAAGCGGTAAAGTAGAGCGGACCGAGTGTCCGCTTTTTTTACGCCCTTGCTTTCACCGAGCCGGCCCAAGCTGGATGCCCTCCCGATTTGACGTTTTGCAGTTCGCAGGTTAGTCGGCTGTCTCCACCGGACAGCTACTGAAGTGTGGTTTGTAGGCTCGTTCAATAAAAATAAGGGGACATCTATGGCAGCCAGTCTTTGGTTAGCAGTCGGTTGCGGCGTTATCGCCGTGGTTTACGGTTTATGGTCACGTAGTTGGATTTTGCGCCAGGACGCGGGCAACCCGCGCATGCAGGAAATTGCACTGGCGATTCAGCAAGGCGCCGCCGCCTACCTGGCGCGCCAGTACCGCACCATCGGCATCGTCGGCGTGGTGCTCCTCATCCTCATCGGCGTACTACTTGATATCAACACCGCCATCGGCTTCCTGATCGGCGCGGTGCTGTCGGGCGCGTGCGGCTTCATCGGCATGAACGTCTCGGTGCGCGCCAACGTGCGCACAGCGCAGGCCGCCACCAAGGGCATGAACGAAGCGCTCGACGTCGCCTTCAAGGGCGGCGCCATCACCGGCATGCTGGTGGTCGGGCTCGGCCTGCTGGGCGTGGTGCTGTTCTATATGTACCTGATCGCCGGCCTGCCGCCGGATCTCGGCCCCAATTTGCACAAGGTCATCGAGCCGTTGATCGGGCTGGCGTTCGGCGCCTCGCTGATCTCGATCTTCGCGCGGCTCGGCGGCGGCATCTTCACCAAGGGCGCCGACGTCGGCGCCGACCGGGTCGGCAAGGTCGAGGCGGGCATCCCCGAGGACGACCCGCGCAACCCGGCCGTGATCGCGGACAACGTCGGCGACAACGTCGGCGATTGCGCCGGCATGGCCGCCGATCTGTTTGAAACCTACGTCGTCACGCTGATCGCCACCATGCTGCTGGGGGCGCTGTTGATGACCACGTCGAGCACGGCCGTCGTCTATCCGCTGCTGCTGGGGGCGGTCTCCATCATCGCCTCCATCATCGGCTGCTCGATGGTCAAGGCCAAGCCGGGCAAGAAAATCATGTCGGCGCTGTACACCGGCCTGTGGTGGGCCGCCGGGCTGTCGCTGATCGGCTTCGCGGTCGTCACCTGGCAGGTCTGGCCTGACGAGGCGATGCGCATGCGCATGCTCGGCTGCACCGTGGTCGGCATCGTGCTCACCGGGCTGATGGTCTACATCACCGAGTACTACACCGGCACCGATTTCTATCCCGTCAAACACATCGCCGAGGCCTCCACCACCGGCCACGGCACCAACATCATCGCCGGGCTGGGCGTGTCGATGAAGTCGACCGCTTGGCCGGTGCTGGCCGTGTGCGCGGCGATCCTGGTGTCGTATCAGCTGGGGCAGCTGTACGGCGTCGCCATCGCCGCCACCTCGATGCTGTCGATGGCCGGCATCGTCGTCGCGCTCGACGCCTACGGCCCGATCACCGACAACGCCGGCGGCATCGCCGAAATGGCCGGCATGCCGGAATCGGTGCGCGCCATCACCGACCCGCTCGACGCGGTGGGCAACACCACCAAGGCCGTCACCAAGGGCTACGCCATCGGCTCGGCCGGGCTGGCCGCGCTGGTGCTGTTCGCCGACTACACGCACGCGCTCGAATCGGCGGGCAAGAGCATCACCTTCGACCTGTCCAATCCGATGGTCATCGTCGGCCTGATCATCGGCGGCCTGATCCCCTACCTGTTCGCCGCGATGGCGATGGAGGCGGTGGGGCGCGCGGCCGGCGCGGTGGTGGTGGAGGTGCGCCGCCAGTTCCGCGACATCAAGGGCATCATGGACGGCACCGGCAAGCCGGAGTACGACAAGGCGGTCGACATGCTGACCGCCTCGGCCATCAAGGAAATGATCGTGCCGTCGCTGCTGCCGGTGGTGGTGCCGGTGGTGGTCGGCATGTTGCTGGGATCGGCCGCGCTGGGCGGCATGCTGATGGGCACCATCGTCACCGGCCTGTTCGTCGCCATCTCGATGACGACCGGCGGCGGCGCCTGGGACAACGCCAAGAAATACATCGAGGACGGCCACTTCGGCGGCAAGGGCTCGGAGGCGCACAAGGCGGCGGTCACCGGCGACACGGTCGGCGACCCGTACAAGGACACGGCAGGCCCGGCCGTCAATCCGCTGATCAAGATCATCAACATCGTCGCCTTGCTGCTGGTGCCGTTGCTGCCGGCCACGGGCTGGCTGGCGGTCAGCGTGCCGGTGATGGCCGCGCACGCGCCGGCGCGGATGATGCCGGCCGACGCGCCGCCTCCGCCCCGGCCGGCCTCGCCGTTGACGGAGGGCGCCCCGCTGGCGCCGGGCCTGCCGCCGCCACCGCCGCCGGCGTCCGAGCCGGCGCCGGCGAGGTAGCAGGGCGCCGGAGGTTACGAATTGTTTCAAGGCCTTCCGTGCGGCGCGATGCCTGCTAATAATATGAACAGGCGTCGCACTTTGGAGGGGGATGAAATGAAAGCGCTGAAACCAGCCGCGTTGACGGCGGCGTTTCTGCTTGGATCGTTGCTTTGCGCCAATGCCTGGGGCGACCCCGCGCCCGCTCAGGCCAGCGGTGACGCTTACGCCAAGCTACCCGTATGCAAGCTCAGCGCGGACGGCAAGCGCCTCGCGGTGGAGCCGTGCCGGACCGCGCCCGCAGCCGAGCCGATGCCGCGCCGGCCGGTGCCGCTGACGCCACAGCCGATGCCCCGCAACAAGGTCGCGCCGCAAGTCGCCATGCCCAGGCCGCAGCCCTCCACCCCGATCGAAACGCTGATGCAGCCGCCCGGAACGCCGATACCGGCGATCGGCTGCACGGCCGGCGGCTGCTACGACGCCAGCGGCGTGCGCCACAACGCCGGCCCGGGCAACACCACGATCACACCGGCCGGCAAGATGTGCCAACGAAACGGCGCCTGGTTGCAATGTTGATACTCCGGGGTCAGGTCCACCATTTCTACACGGGCTGAGCGTTAGTGATGCTCGGCGGATCAGCCGGAACGCCGTAATCCGCCATGAGCCGCCGACGGCGCTTGGCCGATTACGCTGCGCTAATCCGCCCTACGTGTTTCCGTGGTCATTCATGCCGCTACATCCTGGTTTTCCGCTACAATTGTGGTGGTTGACGTTTACGTAAACGTCATGGAGAACAGGGGAGATTTATGCAGATTCAGGACAATGTATTCCTCATCACCGGCGGCGCGTCCGGGCTGGGCGCGGCGACGGCGCGTATGATCGCCGAGGCCGGCGGTAAGGTCGTGCTGGCCGATGTGCAGGCCGAGGCCGGCCAGGCGCTGGCCGCCGAGTTGGACGGCGTCTTCGTCCAGACCGACGTGACCGCCGAGGCCGACGCCATGCGCGCGGTCGCGGCGGCCGTGGCGCTGGGCTCGCTGCGCGGCCTGGTCAACTGCGCCGGCATCGCGCCGGCCGCCAAGACGGTCGGCAAGGACGGCGCCCATCCGCTCGAACTGTTCCAGCGCACCATCAATATCAACCTGGTCGGCACCTTCAACATGGCGCGCCTGGCGGCCGAGGCGATGGGCAAGAACGCCGCCATCGATACCGGCGAGCGCGGCGTCATCATCAATACCGCCTCGGTGGCGGCGTTCGACGGCCAGATGGGGCAGGCCGCCTACGCGTCGTCCAAGGCCGCCGTCGCCGGCCTGACCTTGCCGATGGCGCGCGACCTGGCCCGCAGTGGCATCCGCGTGATGGCCATCGCGCCCGGCATCTTCGAGACGCCGATGTTGATGGGCATGCCCGTCGAGGTGCGCGACGCGCTCGGCGCCATGGTGCCGTTCCCGCCGCGCCTGGGCAAGCCGCATGAATACGCCCATCTGGCCAAGGCGATCATCGAGAACACGATGCTCAATGGCGAGACCATCCGCCTGGACGGCGCTATCCGGATGCAAGCCAAGTAAAACGGTTTAAACGATTTCGTGTAGGATGCCAGAGTGATCGGGCGCGCCCAGGGGGGGCTTTCCCGGCCGGCGCGCCCTCTATTTGGAGAGCCCATGATTCGTTTAAAGACACTGGCGCGCAGCGCCGCACTGGCCGTACCGCTGTTGGTCGTTCTGCACGCGCCGGTCCACGCGCAACGCGCCACGCCGGACGCCGCACCGGAAATCGCCACCGGCTACGCCGAGAAGGCCGGCAAATCCTCGCAAAAATTCATGGTCGCCGCGGCCAATCCGTTGGCCACGCAGGCCGGCTACCAGATGCTGAAGCAGGGCGGCGCGGCGATCGACGCCGCCGTCGCCACCCAGCTGGTACTGACCCTGGTCGAGCCGCAGTCGTCGGGCATCGGCGGCGGCTCCTTCATGCTCTACTCGGACGGCAAGCGCGTGCAGTCGTACGACGGCCGCGAAACGGCGCCCGCGTCGGCCGACGAACACCTGTTCCAGGATGCCGACGGCAAGGCCGTCTCGCGCGAGGTCGGCGTGATCGGCGGCCGTTCGGTGGGCGCGCCCGGCGTGCTGCGCATGCTGGAGCTGGCGCACAAGCAGCATGGCAAGCTGCCGTGGAAAACCTTGTTCGCGCCGGCCATCAAACTGGCCGAGGAGGGCTTCGCCGTCAGTCCGCGCCTGAACGCGCTCATTTCGTACGACCGTTACCTGGCGCGCGATCCCGTCGCCAAAAAATACTTCTTCGACGACGACGGCAAGCCGCGCCCCGTCGGCTACATCCTGAAAAACCCGGAACTGGCGCGCACCTTGCGCGAGATCGCCGCCGGCGGCGCCGACGCCTTCTACAAGGGCCGCATCGCGCGCGACATCGCCGCCAAGGTGGCCTCGCATCCGACCAATCCGGGCAAACTGACCGCCGCCGACATCGCCGGCTACCAGGCCAGGGAGCGCGCGCCGATCTGCAGCGACTACAAGGCGTGGACCGTGTGCGGCGCGCCGCCGCCGTCGTCCGGCGGCATCGCCATCGCCCAGATGCTGGGCATCCTGGAGGTCAAGGACATCAGCCCGTACAAACCGGTCAACGGCATGCCCACCGCCGAAGGCATCCACCTGTTCTCGGAGGCGGGCCGGCTGGCCTACGCGGACCGCAACCGCTACGTTGCCGACACCGATTTCGTGCCGCTGCCGGGCAAGGGCGTGAGCGCCATGCTGGACAAGGCCTATCTGGCGCGGCGCGCCGCGTTGATCGGCGAGCGCTCGATGGGGCGCGCCAGCTACGGCACGCCGGCCACCATGCAGGTGGCGTGGGGTGCCGACACCGCCATCGACAAGCCCTCGACGTCGCATTTCGTGGCGGTCGACGCCTTCGGCGGCGGGCTGTCGATGACCACCTCGGTGGAAGACGCCTTCGGCGCGCGCCAGATGGTCGACGGCTTCATGCTGAACAACCAGTTGACCGACTTTTCGTTCGATTCGCAGGACGCCGACGGTCCGATCGCCAACCGGGTGCAGGCCGGCAAACGCCCGCGCAGCGCGATGTCGCCGACGCTGGTGTTCGACAAGGGCACGCACCGGCTGGTGCTGGCCACCGGTTCGCCGGGCGGTTCGGCCATCATCAACTACGTGGCCAAGGTGCTGGTCGGGACCCTGGACTGGCAGCTCGACGTGCAGCAGGCCATCAGCCTGCCGAACATGGGCAGCCGCAACGGCCCGACCGAGATCGAGGCCGGACGCGTGGCGCCGGCGGTAATCGAGGAGCTCAAGGCACGCGGCCACCAGGTGCGCGAGGCGGACCAGAACTCCGGCCTGCAGGGCATCCAGCGCCGCGTCGTCGACGGCAAGGCGCAATGGTTCGGCGGCGCCGATCCGCGCCGCGAGGGCATCGTGTTGGGGGATTGATCGGCAGCCGCCACCCGGGTGTGTGGCAAAGTCGCGGAAAAGCGCGAGCCGCCTTCCCCAAACGGCGGATACCCTGATAACCTTGGCGTATGGGAATACAAAAGAAAACAGGCTTGATCCTGACGGGGGGCGGCGCCCGCGCGGCCTACCAGGTCGGCGTTCTCCAGGCGATCTCGGAGATACTATGGGAAGCGGGCTGGCCTCCGGCGCGTAATCCTTTCGACATCATTTGCGGCACCTCGGCCGGCGCCATCAACGCCACGGCGCTGGCCTGCCGCGCCGACAACTTCGGCGAGGGCGTGCAAAAGCTGCTCGACGTCTGGCAGCACATCGCGGTCGAACAGGTCTACCGGGCCGATTCGCTGGGCGTGATTCGCTCCGGTGCGCGTTGGCTGTCGCTGCTGTCGTTCGGCTGGCTGCTGCGCAAATGGCGCGCCGCGCCGCCGGCGTCGCTGCTCGACAACACGCCGCTGGTCGGCCTGCTGCACCGCATGCTGGACCTGCCGCGCCTCGACGCGGCGCTGTCCGAGGGCCTGCTGCACGCGCTGGCCGTCACCGCCTCGTCCTACACCGCCGGCAACCACCTCACCTTTTACCAGACCGCCGCCGACATCGCG
This sequence comes from uncultured Duganella sp., assembly GCA_963511605.1. Classification (GTDB taxonomy): domain Bacteria; phylum Pseudomonadota; class Gammaproteobacteria; order Burkholderiales; family Burkholderiaceae_D; genus Rugamonas. The sequence continues at coordinate 164,310 of CAUPJZ010000009.1, forward strand.
CCGTGGATACGCATGCAGCGCGTGGCGTTGCAGGACCAGATCGGCGTCGAGCACCTGCTGGCGTCGTCGGCGATCCCGTTCATCTTCCCCGCCACGCCGCTGTACATGGGCGGCCACCGCGAATACTGCGGCGACGGCTCGATGCGCCAGCTGGCGCCGATCTCGCCGGCGATCCACCTCGGCGCCAGCAAGGTGCTGGTGGTGGGGGCGGGGCGCCTGACCGAGCCGGCCCGCAGCGCCGCCGAAAAAAGCTCGGCGCGCTATCCCAGCCTGGCGCAGATCGCCGGCCACGCGATGTCGTCGATCTTCCTCGATTCGCTGGCGGTCGACATCGAGCGCCTCGAGCGCATCAACAAGACCTTGTCGATGCTGCCGCCCGAGCTGCTCGCGCAAACCCCCCTCAAGCCGGTCAAGCTGCTGGTGATCGCGCCTTCCGAACGGCTCGACGACATCGCCAGCCGCCACATCGCCAGCTTGCCGGCGCCGATACGCACCATGTTGTCCGGCATCGGCGCGACCGAAACGCGCGGCGCCGCATTGGCCTCGTATTTATTGTTCGAATCGACTTATACTTGCGAGTTGATCCGCCTCGGTCAGCGCGACACCCAGGCGCGTAAAGAGGACGTGCTGGCCTTCTTTGAATCCTGACGCTGATCCTGAATTTAAATCCTGACTACCGACTGCGGGACCGTTTTGCCGTGTTTTAGACGCCAATTTCGACGCTTGTTTGGACACTTGCTGCTGCCGCTGCTGCTGTGGGGACTCGGCATGGCCGCCGCATGGGCCGCCGCGCCGCCGCGCACCCTGCGCTTCGAGCAGCTCGGCGTCGAGAACGGGCTGGCGCAGGAATCGGTGCTGGCCATCGCCCAGGACACGCAGGGCTTCATCTGGCTCGGCACCCAGGCCGGCCTGACGCGTTTCGACGGCTACCGCACCGTCACCTACAAGAGCGCCGTCTCCGACCCCAATAGCCTGGTCGACAACTGGGTGCGGGTGCTGCACGTCGACGGCACCGGCCGGATGTGGATCGGCACCGACGGCGGCCTGGATCTGTACGATCCGGCCACGCGCCATTTCACCCACTTCGCGCCCCAGGAGCCGGGGCAGCGCGGCAACGGCAACCGCCACGTGCGCGCCATCGTCGACGATGGCCTGGGCGGCCTGTGGGTGGGCAGCGCCGACGGCCTGCACCACTTCAACCCCTCGACCAAGCGCTTCACCAGCTGGCACCACGACGCGGCCGATGCGGGCAGCCTGGCCAACGACCAGGTCAACGCGCTCGCGCGCGACGCCGCCGGGCGCCTGTGGGTGGCCACCGCCACCGGCCTCGATATGCTGGCGCCGGGCGCGGCGCACTTTCGCCACTACACGATGGACGCCGGCGGCGACAGCCGCTTCAACGCCGTGCTGTCGCTGCAGGTCGACAGCGCGCAGACGCTGTGGATCGGCACCATGGGCGGACTGGAACAATGGCGCCTGCTGGGCGTCGAGCCGCAGCGCCGCCGCCTGGGCGCGCGCGAGGGCATCAACCCCGGGGTCAGCGTGACCACCTTGTACGAGGACGTCGAAAACCAGATCTGGGTCGGCACCCAGGCCGACGGCCTGTTCCGCTGGCTGCCGGCCGAGAACCGGCTGACGCAGTACCGCCACCAGTTCAGCGATGGCCACAGCGTGGCCGACAACCAGATATCGGCCCTGTTCCGCGACCGCGTCGGCACTTTCTGGGTCGGCACCTGGAACGATGGCGTCAGCCGGGTCGACATGGGCAGCGGCGGTTTCGCGCGCATCGTGCGCCAGTCCGACATGCTCAACTCCGTGTCCGACAACAAGGTGCGCGCCATCGTCGCCGAGGGCGGCTCGAAGCTGTGGCTGGGCAGCGGCGGCGGCTTGAACCTGTACGATCCGGTCACCGGCGAGAGCCGGGTGTGGCGCCACGATCCGAGGGATCCCAATAGCCTGAGCGACGACCAGGTCACCGCGCTGCTGCGCGAAAAAAACGGCAACATGTGGATCGGCGGACGGGCCGGCGTCAACCACCTCAATCCCACCACCGGCGCGATGCGGGCGGTGTCGTTCATGAGCGCCGACGTCGGCAGCGACACCGTGCGCAACATCGTCGCCGACCGCGGCGGCATGCTGTGGGTCGCGAGCCGGGGCGGCCTGCACAGGCTCGATCCGCGCACCATGGACGTGCGCACCTACCGCCACAACCCGGCCGACGGCACCAGCCTGGCCGACAACGTGGTGCGGCCGATCCTGGAGGACCGACGCGGCCAGCTGTGGGTGGGCACCTTCAACGGCCTCGATCTGCTGGACCGCAAGACGGGGCGCTTTCGCCACTTCCGCCGCGATCCCGCCGATCCGTTCAGCCTCAGTCACGACGAGGTGCACTGCCTGTACGAGGACGCGCGCGGCACGATCTGGGTCGGCACGGCGGCGGGCCTGAACCGGATGGACGTGGCCCCCGATGGCGGCATCCGTTTCCGGCGCTACCTGCGCAAGGACGGCATCGCCGACGACGCCATCGCCTCCATCCTGCCCGACAATGCCGGCAACCTTTGGCTGAGCACCAACAGCGGCTTGTCCCGGTTGAACATCGATTCGGGCCTGGTGCGCAATTACAGCGGCGCCGACGGCACCATCGAGGGCGCCTACTTCGACGGCTCCGCGCTGCGCACCCCGGACGGCACGCTGTACTTCGGCGGCTTTAACGGCATCACCGCTTTTTCGCCCGGGGACGTGCGCGAAAACAGCGTGGCGCCGACGGTGGCGATCACCGACTTCCAGATCTTTAACAAGTCGGTCAGGGCCGGGCAGGGCGAGCATCCGAAGGTGCTGAGGACGGCCATCGAGCACACCAGCGCGCTGACCCTGAGCGAGAACGATTCCGTCTTCTCGCTGGAGTTCGCGGCGCTGCACTACGCCGCGCCCCAGCGCAACCGCTTCGCCTACCAGTTGCAGGGCTTCGACGAGGACTGGGTGGTCACCGACGCCACCAAGCGCTTCGCCACCTACACCAACCTGGACCCGGGCACCTACACGTTCCGCGTCAAGGCCGCCAACAAGGACGGCATCTGGAACGACAACGCGGCCACCCTGCAGATCACCATCCTGCCGCCGTTCTGGAAGACCTGGTGGTTCCGCAGCGTGATCGCGGTGCTGTTGCTGAGCGCCGCCTACGCGGCCTACCACGCGCGCGTGCGCAGCCTGCGCCGCCAGCAGCAGCGGCTCGAGCAGCTGGTCGGCTCGCGCACGGCGGAAGTCGAGCATAAGAACCTGCTGCTGCAGCAGCAGAAGCAGGAGCTGGAACTGCGCCGGCTGGAGGCCGAGGCGCAGCGCGCCGAGGCCGAGCAGCGCCGCGTCGACACCGAGCGGCAGAAAAGGGAAGTCGAGCGGCAGAAGGAAAACGTCGAGCAGGCGCACCGCAACATCTCGGTGCTGAGCGAGCTGGGACGGGAGTTGAGCGCCACCCTGGACGTGGAAACGTCGATGCTGACCTTGTACCGCCACGTGCATCATCTGATGAGCGCCCAGATCTTCGGCATCGGCTTCGTGCGCGAGGACGGCGGCGTGATCGATTTTCCGTTCGCGATCGAGGGGGGCGTGCGCACCTTGCCTTACCAGCGGCGGCTCGATGAACCCAACCAGCTGGCGGTGTGGTGCGTCACCCACGGCAAGCCGATCTTCATCAACGACATGCGGGCCGAGTACCGCGATTACATGGACGATTCCGGCCTGGAGTCGGTGATGCTGTGCGTGCGCGAGGATGGCGTGCAGCTGGCCCCCGCGCAGTCGACCTTGTACGCGCCGCTGATCGCCGGCGACAAGGTGGTCGGCCTGATTTGCGTGCAGAGCACGGAGAGGAACAGCTATCAGCGGGTGCACATGGACATGCTGCAGACCTTGGCCTCGCACGCGGTGGCCGGGCTGGAAAACGCGCGCGCCTACCAGCAGCTGGAGGAGGCGCTGCAGACGCTGCGCCAGACGCAGGATCAACTGCTGCTGCAGGAGAAGCAGGTGCGCCTGCATACCGAGGAGCTGGCGCTGGCCAACCGCGCCTTGCAGGACAACGACGAACGCCTGCGCCTGGCCAAGCAGAAGGCGGAGGACGCGACCCGGCAGAAGTCCGAGTTCCTGGCCAATATGAGCCACGAGATGCGCACCCCGCTGGCCGGCGTGATCGGCATGCTGAACTTCGCGCTGCGCGACGGCCGGCTGCAGGACGGCACGCGCGAGCAGATCCTGCGCGGGCAGGCCAACGCGCAGTCGCTGCTGTCGATCATCAACGACCTGCTGGACTTCTCCAAGATCGAGGCGGGCAAGCTGACCATCGAGAACATCGACTTCTCGCTGTCGGCGGCGGTGCAGAACGTGGTGGGCCTGTTCGAGGAGCAGGCCGCCGCGCACAGCGTCGGCTTCAGCCTGGAGTTCGGCGACGGCCTGCCGCAATTCGTCGTCGGCGACCCGACGCGGCTGCGCCAGGTGCTGGTCAACCTGGTCGGCAACGCTTTCAAGTTCACCCAGCACGGATCGGTCACGATGCGCGTCGAGCGCGCGCACGGCGACGGGCACGCGCCGGCAGGGTACGAGAGGGCGGTCAACCGCATCCGCTTCACCGTCGCCGACACCGGCATCGGCATCGAGGCCGACGCCATTCCGCGCCTGTTCCAGCAGTTCGAGCAGGCCGACGCCTCCACCACCCGCCGCTACGGCGGCACCGGCCTGGGTCTGGCGATCTGCCGCCAGCTGGTGGAGCTGATGGGCGGCAGCATCAGCGCCGTCAGCACGCCGGGGCGGGGCAGCGTGTTCTCGTTCGAGCTGCCGCTGGCGAACGGCGTGGCCCCGCCGCTGGTGCCGCATATGCCGCGCGAGCCGCACAGCCACCAGCTCAAGGTGCTGTGCGCCGAGGATTTCCCCACCAACCAGATCATCATCCGCATGATGCTCGAGGACCTGGGCCACAAGGTGGATATCGCCGCCAACGGCGCGCTGGCCGTCAAGGCCTGCGCGCTGACGCGCTACGATTTGATCCTGATGGACGGCCGCATGCCGGAGATGGACGGCGCCAGCGCCACGCGCCTGATCCGCTCCGGCGGCACCGAGGCGGCGCCGGTGCGCGACCAGGAGTTGATGATCATCGCGCTGACCGCCAATGCCAGCGAGGAGGACCGCAGCCGCTACCTCGCCGCCGGCATGGACGATTTCCTCACCAAGCCCATCGACGAGGACAAGCTGCACTTCCAGTTGAGCCGCGCGATCGAGCGCCAGCTGCAGCGCGGCGTGGGGCTGCCGCGCATGGAGCCGCGCCGCCATCCCGCCATCGGCATGTCGGAACTGGACGCGATGTTCGGCGTCGAGCCGGCCGCCTCGGAGCCGGCCAGGCTGGCGCAGCACAGCGGCGCCGGCGGCGATCTGAAAGCGCGCCTGCGCAACGCCTTCAACCAGGACGCGCCGCTGCGCCTGGCGGAACTGGAGCAGGCCTTGGCGGGCGGCGATGGCGAGACCGCCAGCCGCCTGCTGCACGGCATGAAGGGCAGCGCGGGCTATCTGGAGGAGCAGGAGCTGCAGGCGCTGTGCGGCGAACTGGAACTGTGCGCCGACCATGGCGAGTGGCCGCGGATCGTCGAGGCCATGCCCAAGCTGCGCGGACTGCTGGAACAGGCCGGGGCGACTAGCACGCTGTAAGGCGCGGCGTCGGGGCCGCCGCCCCGCCTGCGGCGCTTTCGTCGGCTGCGACACCGGTATTTGCGCGCTGTTTATAATGTAGGATCATCACAAGTGCCCAATGAAGTCATAAGTTACACGAGGTCGCCGCGAGGTCGCGGATCAAGGCACAGGGAGTTACATGAAAGTTCTGGTAGTTGACGACGATGTCGTCTCGCGCATGGTGTTGATGCATTTGATCGACAGCTGCGGCAAGTTCGACATCGTCGAAGCGGAGGATGGCGCCGACGCCTGGCGGAAGTTGCAGGACGGTTTGCGGCCTGCTATCTGTTTTTGCGACCTGCGCATGCCGAATATGTCGGGCATGGAGCTGCTGCGGCACGTCAAAGGCCACGCCGGGCTGGCAGGCATGCCGTTCGTGCTGGTGACGTCGGCCTCCGACAAGGACACCTTGCAGGAAGCCACCCAGGCCGGCGCCGCCGGCTACATCGTCAAGCCGTTCCAGGCGGAGCAGGTGCGCGTTCACCTGGCCGGCTTCCTCGACCAGGCGGCCTGCGGTTCCGGACACCACGCCGAGGACCCGGCGGCGACACTGCGCCGGCTCGGCATCAACGCCGAACGCCTGCTGGTCTATCTGAACGGCTTCCACAACCAGCTTAGCGCCGCCGGCGGCGATCTCGACGCGCTGCTGGCCAGGGGCGGGCAGCAAGAGGCGCAAGCGCGCATCGACCGGCTGCACGCCGGCTGCGTGACCCTGGGCCTGGACGGCGCCGCCGCCGCGCTGAAGGGCTTCGCTCCCGGCCACTTGTCCAACGAGGCGATACAGGCGGTGCTGACGGACGTCATACGCACGGTCGATCAACAGGCCGAATTGGTTCGCAAGGTCACCTCCGCGTGAGCCGCGTGTTGATTTCGCTCTGGTTTGTCGCGCATATTTGGCTTGATGCCGGGATAGTTTAGGTTTAAAGTATCTCTGACATTGCCACTTCAGGGCGACCATGAACCAACCTACCGACAGTTCCGCCGGCGCCGCGCCGGCCGGCGCGTCAGCCAGCGCGCACACGGATCGTTTCGCGCGCGACCATTTGCCGCCGCCGGAGCTGTGGCCCGAGCTGCGCTTCGACCTGCCCGAGTTGCAATACCCGCCGCGCCTCAATTGCGTGCGGGAGCTGCTGAACGGCGGCGCCGATGCGGATGACCGGACCGCGATCCTCTGCGAGCACGGCAGCTGGACCTATGCCGGCTTGCGCGAGCGGGTCGACCGCATCGCCCACGTGCTGCGCGGCCCGATGGGACTCGAAGCCGGCAACCGCGTGCTGCTGCGCGGCGCCAACAATCCCATGATGGCCGCCTGCATACTGGCGGTGATCAAGTGCGGCTGCATCGCCGTGCCGACCATGCCCCTGCTGCGCGCGCGCGAGCTGGCCGCCATCGCCGGCAAGTCGGAGATCAACGCGGTGCTGTGCGCCGAGGCGCTGCGCGCCGAGCTGGAGGCGGTCGATCCGCCATTGCCGCAATCGGTGCGCGACCGGACCTTGTGGTTCGGCGGCGAAGACAGCCCGCTGGAGGCGCTGATGGCCGCGCAGCCGGCCAGCTTCGAGGCGGTCGACACGGCGGCCGACGATGTGTGCCTGATCAGCTTCACGTCCGGCACCACCGGCATCCCCAAGGGCACCATGCATTTCCACCGCGACGTGATGGCGATCTGCGACTGCTTCCCGCGTTCGGTGCTGCGTTCGCGGCCCGACGATGTGTTCATCGGCACGCCGCCGCTGGCCTTCACCTTCGGCCTTGGCGGTCTGCTGCTGTTTCCGCTGCGGGCGGGCGCGGCGGCGGTGCTGCTGGAGAAACTGACGCCGGAAACGCTGCTCAAGGCGATCGAAAAATACCATGCCACGGTGTGCTTCACGGCGCCGACGTTCTACCGGCAGATGGCGCAGATGGCGCAGCTGGCAGGCGCCCACGATCTGGCCAGCCTGCGCGCGACCGTGTCGGCCGGCGAGGCGCTGCCGGCGGCGACGCGCGACGCCTGGCGCCGCGCCACCGGGCTGGAAATGATAGACGGCATAGGCGCGACCGAACTGCTGCACATCTTCATTTCGGCCGCGGGCGACCAGGTGCGCGCCGGCGCCACCGGCAAGCCGGTGCCCGGCTACCAGGCCTGTATCCTCGATCATGACGGCAAGCCGGTCGGCCCGGGCGTGATCGGACGGCTGGCGGTGAAGGGCCCGACCGGCTGCCGCTACCTGGCCGACGCACGCCAGCGCGAGTACGTGCTCAATGGCTGGAACCTGACCGGCGACGCCTACGAGATGGACGCCGACGGCTATTTCTACTACCGCTCGCGCACCGACGACATGATCATCTCGGCCGGCTACAACATCGCCGGCCCGGAAGTGGAGGACGCCTTGCTGCGCCATCCCGCCGTCGCCGAATGCGGCGTGATCGGCAGGGCCGACGAGGAGCGCGGACAGATCGTCGAAGCGCACGTGGTGCTCAAGCCGGACGCCGCGCCGTCGCCGGAACTGGCGGCGCAGCTGCAGGAATTCGTCAAGCAGCAGATCGCCCCTTACAAATATCCACGTTCGATCCGTTTCCTCAAGGCGCTGCCGCGCACCGAGACGGGCAAGCTGCAGCGCTTTAAACTGCATACGGAAAACCCATGAACATCCTTTGCATAGGCGGCGGCCCCGCCGGCCTGTATTTCAGCCTGCTGATGAAGAAGCTCAATCCCTCCCACCGGATCACCGTGGTGGAGCGCAACCGGCCCTACGACACCTTCGGCTGGGGCGTGGTGTTTTCCGACCAGACCTTGGGCAACCTGATGAACGCCGACGAGCCGACCGCGCGCGACATCCTGCGGTCGTTCAACCACTGGAACGATATCGACGTGTTCTTCAAGGGGAGCAAGGTGACGTCGGGCGGCCACGGTTTTTGCGGCATCGGCCGCAAGCACCTGCTGAACATCCTGCAGAAGCGCTGCGAGGAGCTGGGCGTGTCGCTGGTGTTCGAGACCGATGTGCGCGACGACCAGGAACTCGCCGCGCGCCACGACGCCGATCTGGTGATCGCCTCCGATGGCCTGAACAGCCGCATACGCACGCGCTACGCGGACAGTTACCAGCCCAGGATCGAGGCGCGCCAGTGCCGCTTTGTCTGGTTGGGCACACGCAAGAAATTCGACGCCTTCACCTTCGCCTTCAAGCAGACGGCGCATGGCTGGTTCCAGGCGCACATCTACCAGTACGACGGCGAGACCTCCACCTTCATCGTCGAGACGCCGGAGTCGGTGTGGCGCGCGGCGGGGCTGGAGGACATGAGCCAGGCCCGGGCCATCGCCTATTGCGAGCATCTGTTCGCCGAGCAGCTGGACGGCCATGGCCTGATGTCGAATTCGCCCCACCTGCAAGGGGCGAACATGTGGATCAAGTTCCCGCGCATTGTCTGCGACCAGTGGGTGCACTGGAACGACGCCGGAGGCAAAAGGGTGCCGGTGGTGCTGATGGGCGACGCCGCCCACTCGGCGCATTATTCGATCGGTTCCGGCACCAAGCTGGCGCTGGAGGACGCGATCGAGCTGGCGCGCTGCTTCGGCCGGGGAGAAGATGCGGCGCAGTTGGAGAGCGCGCTGGCGGCCTACCAGGAGGCGCGCGCGGTCGAGGTGACCAAGCTGCAAAGCGCGGCGCGCAATTCGATGGAATGGTTCGAGAACGTCGAGCGCTACTCGGCGATGGAGGCGCCGCAATTCGCCTACTCGATGCTGACGCGCAGCCAGCGGCTGTCGCATGAAAACCTGCGCCTGCGCGACGCGGCCTATGTGGCCGGTTACGAGGACTGGTTCGCGGCCCGCTCCTTCGAACAGGCGGGTTTGCCGGCGCCGGCCGGCGCCGCCGCGATCCACGTGCCGCCGATGTTCACACCCTTCAAGGTGCGAAACCTGGTGCTGAAAAACCGCATCGTGGTGTCGCCGATGGCGCAGTACAGCGCGGTCGACGGCGTCGTCGGCGACTATCACCTGGCGCACCTCGGCGCGCGGGCGATGGGCGGGGCGGCGATGGTGTTCGCCGAGATGACCTGCGTATCGGCCGACGCGCGCATCACGCCGGCCTGTCCGGGCCTGTACGCGCTGGAGCATACGCAAGCCTGGCGGCGCATCGTCGATTTCGTCCATCAACACAGCGACGCGCACATCGCCGTGCAGCTGGGCCACGCGGGCGCCAAGGGTTCGACCCGCGCCATGTGGGACGGCATCGACCGGCCGCTGGAGACGGGCAACTGGCCGCTGGTCTCCGCCTCGCCGCAGCAGTACCTGGGCGGCGTCTCGCAGACCGCGCGGGCGATGACCCTGGCCGACATGGACCGCATCGAGGGCGATTTCGTGCGCGCCACGCGGGCGGCGGACGAAGCGGGCTTCGACTGGCTGGAACTGCACTGCGCGCACGGCTATCTGCTGTCGTCCTTCATTTCGCCGCTGACCAACGAGCGTGGCGACGAGTATGGCGGCAGCCTGGAAAACCGCTGCCGCTATCCGCTGCGCGTGTTCGCCGCCATGCGCGCCGCGTGGCCGCGCCACAAGCCGATGAGCGTGCGCATATCGGCCCACGACTGGGTCGAAGGCGGCATCACGCCGGGCGACGCGGTACGCATCGCGCGCCTGTTCAAGGCGGCCGGCGCCGATATGATCGATTGTTCGTCGGGGCAGGTGAGCAAGCTGGAAAAACCGGTGTACGGGCGGATGTTCCAGACGCCGTTCGCGGACCGGATACGCAACGAGGCGGGCATCGGCGCGATCGCGGTGGGGTCGATCTTCGAGGCGGATCACGCCAACGGCATCATCGCGGCGGGACGCGCCGATTTGTGCGCGGTGGGGCGGCCGCACCTGGCCAATCCGGCGTGGACGCTGTGCGAGGCGGCGAAGCTGGGTTATACGGCGGTCGGTTGGCCCAAGCAGTATGTGCCGGCCAAGCAGCAGATGGAGCGCAATATGGAGCGCGAGCGCCAGTTGGCCTCGGCGAACAAGGTTGACCCACGCGGGACGGATGAATGAATACAGCATTGACATCGCAGGCCGCGCCGCCTTTGGCGGGTAAGCACGCGCTGGTCACCGGCGGCTCGCGCGGCATCGGCGCCGCCTGCGCGCAGGCCTTGCTGTCGCGCGGCGCGCGCGTGACCCTGGCCGGCCGCGACGCCGGGGCGCTGGCCGCCGCGCAGGCGGCTATGCGCGCCGTGTCGCCGCCGGGCGCCGACATCGCCACGCAGGTGCTCGACGTCGCCGACGAGGACTCGGTGCGCGCCGGCTTCGCCGCCGCCGCCGAACGCTTCGGCCGCATCGATATCCTGGTCAACAACGCCGGCCAGGCCGCCGCCGCGCCGTTCGGCAAAACCGACGCGGCGCTGTGGCAACGCATGCTGGACGTGAACCTGACCGGCACCTTTCACTGTACCCAGGCGGCGTTGCCCGCGATGCTGGAGGCGAAGTGGGGCCGCATCGTCAATGTGGCGTCGACCGCCGGCCTGACCGGCTACCGCTACACCGCCGCCTACACCGCCGCGAAACACGGTGTGGTCGGCCTGACCCGCGCGCTGGCGCTGGAGGTGGCGGCCAAGGGCGTGACCGTCAACGCCGTCTGTCCCGGCTATACTGAGACCGACATCGTGCGCGACGCCGTCGCCAACATCGTCGCCAAGACCGGGCGGAGCGAAGACGAGGCACGCGCCGAACTGGCCGCCGGCAATCCGCAAAAGCGGCTGGTGCAAAGCGAGGAAGTGGCCAACGCCGTGGCCTGGCTATGCCTGGCCGAATCGGCCGCCATGAATGGACAGTCCATCGCCGTCGCCGGCGGGGAAGTCATGTGACGTACAAGGACGCTATGCCCCTATCAGACAACGATCAAGAAAAACCGGACGACGACCAGACGGCGGATGGGGAACCCGTACTGGACCTGGCCAGCCGCCTGACGCAGGACCACCACCAGTCGCTCAAACTGTGGCTGCGGATGCTGTCGTGCACCGTCAAGATCGAAAACGAAATCCGCACCCGGCTGCGCGCGACCTTCGGCATCACGCTGCCGCGCTTCGACCTGATGGCGCAGCTGGAGCGCTATCCGCAGGGCCTGCGCATGGGCGAGCTGTCGAAGCGGATGATGGTCACCGGCGGTAACATCACCGGCATCACCGACCAGCTGGAGCAGGAAAAACTGGTGGTGCGCGTGCCCGATCCCAAGGACGGCCGCGCCTACAGCGTCAAGCTGACGGTGGCCGGGCGCCGCGCCTTCACCGAGATGGCCGTGGTGCACGAGGGCTGGATCGCCGAACTGCTGCAGGACATGTCCGGCGCCGACAAGGGCCAGCTGATCGGCCTGCTGTCGCAGATGAAGCAGCATCTGTATTCCGCCGACCGTAACGCCGACCGTAACGCCGACGAAAAATAGGAACCAACCATGCGATATCTTCAGGGCGAAGCCCACCAGCTGCCGGGCAACCGCGCCACGTTGGCCGGCTACCAAGCCAGCCATTTTCTTTTCGGGGCCGACGGCGGCGTGGCCACGCTGACCCTGAACCGGCCGGACCGCAAAAACCCGCTGACCTTCGACTCCTACGCCGAACTGCGCGACCTGTTCCGCGCGCTGGCGCGTGCCGGCGATATCAAGGCCGTGGTGATCACCGGCGCCGGCGGCAACTTCTGCTCCGGCGGCGACGTGCACGACATCATCGGCCCGCTGACCAAACTCGATATGCCGGGCCTGCTGGCGTTCACCCGCATGACCGGCGACCTGGTGAAAGCGATGCTGGCGTGCCCGCAGCCCATCGTGGCGGCGATCGACGGCATCTGCGCCGGCGCAGGCGCGATGATGGCGCTGGCGTCCGATATCCGCATCGGCACGGAGCGCAGCAAGACCGCCTTCCTGTTCACCCGTGTGGGACTGGCCGGCTGCGACATGGGCGCTTGCGCGCTGCTGCCGCGCGTGATCGGCCAGGGCCGCGCCGCCGAACTGCTGTACACCGGCCGTTCGATGTCCGGCGCGGAGGCGGAGCGCTGGGGTTTTTTCAACAGCCTGCGGGCGCCGGAGGAATTGGCTGCCGCCGCCCGCGCCTTCGCGCAGGGGCTGGCCGACGGCCCGACCTTCGCGCACGGCATGACCAAGACCATGCTGCAGCAGGAGTGGAACATGGGCGTCGACCAGGCCATCGAGGCGGAGGCGCAGGCGCAGGCCATCTGCATGGCGACCAACGACTTCCACCGCGCCTACCACGCCTTCGTGGCGAAGCAAAAACCCGAATTCGAAGGCGATTGACAGCATGACCGACAAAACCTATCTGGAGTGGCCGTTTTTCGAGGCGCGCCACGCGGCGCTGGAGCAGCGGCTGGACGAGTGGGCCGCGCGCCACGTCGCCCGGCACCACGAGGCCGACGTGGACGGCGCCTGCCGCCTGCTGGTGCGCCAGCTGGGCGAGGGCGGCTGGCTGCGGCACGCGGTCGCCGGCACGGCCCACGGCGGCGCGGCCGACGTCATCGACACCCGCGCCATCTGCCTGATCCGCGAGACGCTGGCGCGCCACGACGGCCTGGCCGATTTCGCCTTCGCCATGCAGGGGCTGGGCGCCGGCGCCATCAGCCTGCACGGCGACGCCGCGCAGCGCGCGGCCTACCTGCCGCGCGTCGCGCGCGGCCAAGCCATCGCCGCCTTCGCGCTGTCCGAGCCGCAGGCCGGCTCCGACGTCGCCGCCATGCAGTGCGCGGCCGTGCGAGACGGCGGCGACTATGTGCTCGACGGCGAAAAAACCTGGATCTCCAACGGCGGCATCGCCGACTTCTACGTGGTGTTCGCCCGCACCGGCGAGCAGCCCGGCGCGCGCGGCATCAGCGCCTTCATCGTCGATGCCGGCACGCCGGGCTTCGACATCGCCGAGCGTATCCAGGTGATCGCGCCGCATCCGCTGGCGCGCCTGGTGTTCGACGGCTGCCGCATTCCGGTCGCCAACCGGATCGGCGAACCGGGGCAGGGCTTCAAGGTGGCAATGGCCACGCTCGACGTGTTCCGCACCTCGGTCGCCGCCGCCGCGCTGGGCTTCGCGCGGCGCGCGCTGGACGAGGCGCTGGCCCACGCCACGCGGCGGCCGATGTTCGGCCAGATGCTGTCGGACTTCCAGCTGACGCAGGCCAAGCTGGCGCAGATGGCGACAGGCATCGACGCCGCCGCCTTGCTGACCTACCGCGCCGCGTGGCGGCGCGACCAGGGCAGGAAAGTGACCAAGGAGGCGGCGATGGCCAAGATGACGGCGACCGAGACGGCGCAGCAGGTGATCGACGCCGCGCTGCAGATGTTCGGCGGCCTGGGCGTGGTCAGCGGGCAGCCGGTCGAGCGCCTGTACCGGGAGATCCGCGCGCTGCGCATCTACGAGGGCGCCACCGAGGTGCAGCAATTGATCATCGCGCGCGAGCTGCTGCGCGAACAGGCCGACAAGGACGCATGATGGAGATACTTCAACCGCCGCACTGGGCCAAACCGCGCGGCTATTCGAACGGCGTGGCCGCCAGCGGCCGCATGGTGTGCGTCAGCGGCATGATCGGCTGGGACGGGCAGGGCGTGTTCCATACCGACGATTTCGCCGGACAGGTGCGCCAGGCGCTGGAAAACATCGTCGCCGTGCTGGCCGAGGCGGACGCGCGCCCCGAGCACATCGTGCGCATGACCTGGTACGTGATCGACCGCAAGGAGTACGTGGCCGCCTACAAGGAGGTGGGGGTGGCGTACCGCGCCGTCATCGGCGCGCACTATCCGGCGATGACGGCGGTACAGGTGGCGGGACTGGTCGAGGAGCGCGCCCGGGTCGAGATCGAGGTCACGGCCATCGTGCCCTGACGGCGCGCGTCCCGCGTCAGGGCGCCACCGCCGCGCCGGCGATGGCGGTGGTCAACGGCTGCGGCGCGCCGGCATAGGCGGCGAACTGCTGGCCGTTGGCCGCGATCCACGCCGGGTTCAGGTGGCCCATGTCCATGAAGACCGGCACCTGGTTGCGCTTGTCGAAGATCATGCAGCGTTCACTCTCGCACAGTTCGCGGCGCAGCGACACCAGCTTGAAATTGGGCCGGGCGCCGAGGTCGGCGAACAGGCGGTCGTAGTCGGCGTTGTTGGACAGGAAGCCGTCCGAGTGCGCCCGTTCGGTGATCTCGTCGGTCCAGTACTTGGTGCGCGAGATCCTCTTGGGGACGTTGAAGCCGAAGTGCGGCGTGGCGTCGACCACCACCACGTTGACGCCGCGGTCGAGCAGCGCCTGCAAGGTGGCGCGCATGCGCTGCACCGGCAGCGCCGGATTGGCCGAGTCCTTGGGCGTCACGCAACGGCCGTCCTGGTCGCTGCAGATGCCGGTGGCGGCGGGCGAGAAATAAGTCCAGTTCTGCGACAGGATGACGGTCTGGTAGGCGCCGGAGGCGGCCAGGCGGAAGGCTTCCTCGGTGAACGCGCGGCAATGGTTGTCCCGGCCCAGACGTTCGAAGCCGGGGATCATCGGGCAGCCCGATTTGACGTAGAAGGTCGTGTCTCGCTCGCTGTGCCGCTTGAACCACGGATACAGGTGGCCGGCGTGGGAATCGCCCATCACCAGGATCTTGTCGCCGGGACGGTCCGCGTGCAGGCGGCAGAAGCGGCTTTTGACGAGGCCGATGTTCTCGCAGTTCGGATCGTAGCTGCTGGCGTCGCTGGTGGCGGCGATCGCCGCGAACAGCGCGGGTTCGCTGGTGCGCATGGCCAGGCCGCCGGTGAACAGCACGGCCGCCGCCATGGCGCACAGCGCGCCGCCGGCCGCGCCCAAGGTGAGCGCGCCGCGCGCCGGCACGCTGGCGCGCAGCCGGCGCGCCGGTTCGATGTAGCGGAACGACAGGTAGCCCAGCGCGACCGACAGCGGGATGCCGATCAGCTTGGCCATCTTGGGGGTCTCGTGCAGCATGCCGGTGATCGTCATGGCGATCACCACCGGCCAGTGCCACAGGTAGATGGAGTACGACCACGCGCCCAGCCGTTGCATCAACGGGTTGTTGAGCAGCAGGTTGCCTTCGTAGCGGGCGGCCAGCAGCATGCAGGCGCCGACCACCGGCATGATGGCGTAGTAGCCGGGCCAGCGCATTTCCAGGTGCAACACGTGCACCACCCACGCGGCGATGCCGATCACGGCCAGGCCGGCATAGCTGAGCGCGGCGCCTTGCAGCGGGCGCAGCCAGCGCAGGTCGCGGCCCAGGAACACCAGGCCGCCGGCGATCATCTGCCAGGAGCGGGTGGCGACCGAGAAGAACGCGTCCTGGCTGTCGACCGTCACGCACAGCGCCAGCGAGCCGGCGAACACGGCCAGCAGGAAGGCCTGGAACGCGCCGGTGGCGCGCGCGGCGCCGGCCAGCTTGCTCAATTTCAGGCCCGCCCAGACGATCGCCGGGTACAGCATGTAGAACTGCCATTCCACCGACAGCGACCAGGTGTGCAGCAGCCAACGGTCGTCGAGGCCGTCGGAGAAATACCCTTGCTGGCCGGCGTAGTAGGTGTTGGAGATGAACGGAATGGCGCGCAGGCACTGCCGGGCGAGGCTGGCCAGGTCCGGCGGCGGCAGCAGCACGGCGCCGGCCAGCAGCAACGCCAGCACCATGACGAACAGCGCGGGGAAGATCCGCAGCGCCCGCTTGAGCAGGAAGCGCCCGTATTGGAAATCGCCATCCAGCATGGCCGCATGGATGATTTTGGTCATCAGGTAGCCGGAGATGACAAAGAAGATATCGACGCCGATAAAGCCGCCGCTGAGGATGCGCAGGTTGAAATGGTAGAGAACCACCATGACGACACTGAGCGCCCGCAGCCCACCGATATCGGTCTGGATGCTGGAGTTGCTCATGGTTTTGGACCTGTAAATAGTTTATTGTTTTTTAATGCCTGTTATGGAATTGGCATTTATTTGGCTGATGATACCGCAGAGTTGGCGACTATTGTATAAAAAGTAGGCACCGACGGCAGGGGTGCGCGATTAGTTTGGTTTATTGCCACAGGCCTGTGTAAAATAGCAACCCTGTGCGTCCGGCCCCCGAGGCCGGCCAGCGCGGGACCCTCTACCGAAAGCCCCTATGCAGCCGACCGATAAATTTCACCTGCCTTCACTAGACGGCATGCGCGCCGTCGCGACCATGCTGGTCTTCTTCAGTCACGCCGGTTGGGGCCACATCGTGCCTGGCGGACTGGGCGTGACCGCGTTTTTCTTCCTCAGCGGCTACCTGATCACCACTTTGCTGCGGCGTGAGTATTCCTCCACCGGCACCATCAACTTCAAGTTCTTCTACCTGCGCCGGGCCTACCGCATCCTGCCGCCGATGTATCTGGTGCTGTTCCTGATCCTGGGCCTGGGCCTGCTCGGCCTGGCGCCTAATACCGCCAGCTGGTCCGGCGTGCTGGCGCAAAGTTTGCAAGTCACTAACTACTTTCTGATCAGCTCGGGCGAGCACGGGCTGGTCTACGGCACCGGCACCTTCTGGTCGCTGGCGGTTGAGGAGCATTTCTACCTGGTGTTCCCGCTGCTGCTGCTGTTCTGCCTGCGCCGCTGGCCTTACGCCCACGTGGCCAAGATCCTGCTGGCGCTGGCGCTGGGCGTATTGCTGTGGCGTTGCGTGCTGGTGTTCGGCTTCCACGTGCCGATGGAGCGCACCTACCTGGGCAGCGACACGCGGGTCGACAGCATCCTGTATGGTTGTTTGATGGGCTTGGTGTGCAATCCCGCGCTCGACGCCGCCGGCGCGCGCGTGGCCCCCAGCGTCAAGGCGGCGGCGCTGGGCGCCGGTCTGCTGGTGCTGGCGCTATGCCTGCTGGTGCGCGACACCGCCTTCCGCGAAACGCTGCGTTACACGCTGCAGGGCGTGGCCTTCCTGCCGGTGTTCTGGCTGGCGGTGCGCCATCCGAAATGGCCGGTGTTCGCGCCGTTGAACTGGGGGCCGGTGGTGTTGATGGGCAAGGTGTCGTACACCTTCTATCTGAGCCACTTCTTCATCGTCAAGATCGCCGAAGCGATGTTCGCGCAGCGCCTGGTGATCGCGCTGGTATCCTTCGTTTGCAGCTTCCTGTTCGCCTACCTGGTGTATATCGCCGTCGAACAGCCGTGCGCCCGCTGGCGCGCCCGCTTGCACGGCTCGCCGCCGCCGGCGCCGGTGGCCGGCGTCGTCAACGGTCAGCGCGGATAGGGCGAGGGAATGGACAAGGGGCGGCGCGGATGAATCCGCGCCGCCCCTTTTTTTGCCTTGCTTGCTACGGTCTTAGTTAGCGGTCAGCACGCCGCGCACTTTCGAGGCGGTGTAGACGCCGCTGTCGGCCAGCAAGACCACTGTGACCTTGCCCAGCGACGGATTCGGCCAGATGAACGTCGCGGACGAACCGTTGCCGAGGTAGCTGCTGTCGAAGTACAGCGAGCTTCCGACCTTCACCTGCAAGCGGATCGTGGCGCCGCCGCTGGCCACCGACGTGAAGCGCATCTTGTCGCCGGCCTTGAGCGCGCTCCAGCTGACGTGGCTCGCGCCGGTGCTGTAGTTGATCTGGCTCAGCTTCTTCTCGGTGTAGGGGAAGCTCAACGCCTGTTGCCAGGTATCGAAGGCGCCCGGTCCGACGCCGCCGCCCTGCACCTGCCAGTCGCCGCGCATCGACAGGACGCCCGGCTTTTCGAGGTTCTCGAACGAGTTGCCGTCGCCGTCCACCCAGCTCTCGCCGTACAGCACCGGACGCATCGCCGCGCGCATGCGCTCCAGATCGGCCACCACCCGGGTGTCCCAGCCGTTGGGCATCAGCGTGAAGTTGGCGCCGTTTTCCACATAGATGCTGTAGGCCGTGTCGTAGGTGCGATCGACCACGTAGGCGCCGTACACCTTGAGGGTATTGGCGATTTTGCGCAGCGCCGGGCTGGTGATGTTGTTGGTATTGAACGACGCCGGCAGCATGATCCGCGTCCCCAGCGGGATCGCCCCGGTGTTGGTGTAGGCCGTGTTGTCGGCCGTGGTGGCCGGATACACGTACGTCGGCTGGCCGATGCCGTTGGCCAGCGACTGGCTCGGAAGCGCCATGGCCAGCACGTGGCGGTAGAGTTCGGCGCCGTCGTCGATCTCGTGCTTGCGGATGATGCCGGCGGAGGCGGGCACGCCGGAAGCGCGCGCGCCCTGGCTCCAGTGCACGGCGTCGCCCCAGCCCCTGCCGTCCAGGCGCGACCACGAATACATGCTGGCGGTCCATTTTCCGCCCACATATTTGAGCTGGAAGAACGAATGGACGATGCCGGTTTGCGTGTCGACGATGTCGGCGTGGCCGTCGCTGCCGCTGGCCGCCGTCACTCCGGCCGGCCAATGCGGCAGCACGATGTTGCGGGTTTTGGCCGAGTCGGGATCGGGCACGTTGTGGACCGTCATCGACTTGTCGCTGGCCGTGGCCTTGAAGACCGTCAGCGAGTACGCGCCGTCGTCGACGGCCGGAATCCAGCCCGGATTAAAGACGGGCTTGCGCAGCTCGAACGTGCCGAGCTTGGGCTTGATCGGGCGGGCGTTCCACGGTGAATCCACCGAGAACATCCGGTTGTAACTCCCCCATCCCGCAGGGGAATCGAAGGTGTTTTGGGCCTGGGCCGTGAATGGGATCGACAGCATCGCTGCGCCGATAATGCAGGTTGACGCGAGCAGGGCGCGCAGTCGGGTAGGGCTAATTCTCATGTACAGTCCTCGGATAAATATGAAGGCTGTAACTGACCGTGAGCAATTTGTGCTTTTATGAAACTTATTATAAGGCACTAAATTGGATTTGTGAACTTTCTTTTTGGAAAAAATTTACAGTGCCGTACGGCTATACAGCGTAGCGATTTGAACTATTATCTTTTTGGGATGGTGCGTTGCGGAATCTAATGTGTCCTGATGAACAGCGACTTCCGGTTGGTATTTGTGGTGTTTTCGCTTATTTTTTGTTGCGTTGCAAGATATCGCTTCGAAAGCGGGTAAGATGCACTAATAAAAAGTTTAGCTGTGTCTATATCACTTATATTTCGTGGGGGAATTATGTACACGTTGCAACAAACATCCGCGCTGTCCGGGCACCGGCCCACCGGTTTCGACTACTTGCGCATCCTGCTGGCGGTGTTCATTGTGGCGTGGCATTCGGTGTCCATCAGCTACGGTGCTGGTGTGGAAAGGCAATATTTCTTGCCGATCCGTCCACTCATCCTATCGTTCGTCCCGGCGTTTTTCGCGCTGAGCGGCTTCCTCGTCGCGGGCAGCCTGTTCCGCACCAGCCACTTGCCGAGTTTCCTGACCTTGCGCGCGCTGCGGATCTTTCCCGCGCTGTGCGTGGAGGTGTTGATCTCGGCGCTGATCATCGGCGCCGCGCTGACCACCTTGCCGCTCAACGAGTACTTTTCCAGCCCGATGCTGCACAAGTACTTCCTCAACATCCTCGGGATCATCCAATACACCTTGCCGGGCGTGTTCGCCGATAACAATTCGAACATGGTCAACGGCCAGCTGTGGACCATACCGTACGAACTGGAATGCTATATCGCCATCTCGATCCTGTATGTGGTGACGCTGCACCGGCGCCCGCGCACCTTCGTCGTGCTGCTGGCGCTGCTGACGGTGGCGGTGACGCTGCGCAGCTTCACCAAGGATCTCGGCGAATTCAATTTCAAGCCGTCCGGGCGGTGCGCGTTGTGGTCGTTCCTGTGGGGCGTGGCGCTGTACACGATGCGCGAACAGATCAAGCACAGCAAGCTGGTGTTCGTCGCCTGCATCGGCGTCGCGTGGGTGGCCTTGCAGTGGCGGGAAGGGGAGTACTTCGCCTCGGCGGCGATCGCCTACATCACCGTGTACATCGGCCTGATCGACTTCAAGAAGACCTTCGTGCTGCGCGCCGGCGATATCTCCTACGGTATTTATTTGTACAGCTATGCGATCCAGCAGGCGGTGTACCAACTGTTGCCCGATCACCGCGCGTGGCATGAGAATTTCCTGATCTCGCTGGCGGTGTCGTGCTGCGTTGGCTATCTGTCGTGGACGTTTGTCGAGGAGAAGGTGTTGAACCGGAAGACGGAGGCGTTGCGATGGGTCAGGTCCGTCACCGACCGCCTCAGCGCGGCGCTGCCGAAGCGCACCTGAGTGGTGGACGCTGGCGCCGGGCGGCGCCGGCGTGGAGCCTGGCTCGTTTTCTCGATCCGCATCATGTGAACGCCTCCGTCGATCTGGGAGAACGACACCACACCTTTTCGGTGTCCCATGCGCGCTTCACGGTCGCCTTAAAGCAGCGCCCAATCTACGAAAGGGGGCGGCTTGCCCATACTCCGGGAGGCGGATGGCGCCCGTTACCAGCGAGGACGGTGGCTGTCGCCGCAGCTCGCACCGTCATCAGGTCATGCACTTATTCTTGTGACATGCGCCACTTGGCGCCTGCCACGCAAGAATGTCGGCGCGAATACTGGTCCCCCCGACTGGAATCGAACCAGTATCCCACGCTTAGGAGGCATGTGCACTATCCATTGTGCTACGGGGAGGACGCTATAAGCGAGCGCATTATAGCCCAAGCGGCGGCGCGTGCGATAGAGCGCGACCGCCGCCGCCGCGGTTAGGCGGAGGCGGTCGCCGCACCGCCGCGCGCCAGCTGATAGACGTGTTTGGCGAGGCGGGTGAGCGGTTTTTCCAGCGCCACATGGCACAGCAGGCCCACCATCAGGCACGCGCCGATCGCGGCGATCGCTCCCGCCTCGGCGGCGAGCGACGGATAGCCCAGTCGAGCCACCTTGCCCATCACCCTGGGCGCCACGACATACAGCACCGGCACGTGCGCCAAGTAGATGGAGTAGGAGGCGTCGCCCAGCACGATGATGGCGCGGTGCCAGCGGATCTTGCTGTCCGATAGCAGGACAAAGGTGAACAGCAACGCCGCCGGGACGCCGCGCGTGAGCAGCCGGAAGCCTTCCTCGGCGGGCACCGCCGCAAACAAGGCCAGTATGACGAGCCCGGCCGCCAGCCACGCATACGCATAGCGGGTGGAAATCATGCCCTTCATATAAGCGGTGGCGATCGCCGCCCCCAGCAGGAACTCCAGGATCACGCTGTTGAACAGGAAGGCGCGCAGCACGGCGCCTTCAGGCAGCAGGGCGCCGATGGCGTAGCTGGCGCCCACCAGGACGGTCGACACCGCTAGCAGGTGACGCTTCTGTATCAGGATGGCGGCGGCGAACACGAGGTAGAAGAAGATCTCGTAGTTCAGCGTCCAGCCGACACCGAGGATCGGCTGCAGGGCGCCGCTCTCGTTGAACGAGGGGACGAAGAACATCGACATCAGCCGCAGCGCGCTGAGATCGAAGGCCGAGCCGCCGGTGTGGGTGTTGTACCAGGCCAGGCAGTACAGGTAGGCGGTGACGACCGCGTACAGCGGCCACACCCGGATCAGCCGGTGGGCCAGGAAGTCGCCGGTGGTTTTTCTGCCCTCCTGGTAGGGCCGCGAGATGTAAATCATCAGGAAGCCGCTCAGTACGAAGAACAGGTCGACACCGATCGCGCCCAGGTCGATCAGGATGGCGTTCGATAGGATCGGCGACGCCGGCAGGTTGAGCGCGGCGGGACTGTTGACCGTCACCGCCCGCAGCACGTGGTGGAATACTACGGCCAGGGCGGCCAGCCCACGTAGCGCTTGCAGCGAGGAGATACCTTGTTTTGACATGGCGCTCGGAATAATGGTTGGGCGACGCGGCCTCGGAGGAGGGCGGGGCGTCGCTCGAGGAGGCGCGCGCCGATGGTTTTAAGATTGCCATCTTACATTTTTCGTGTTATCAATGCAATTAAATACTTTTCTGCGCGGCCGCCCGCCGTGCAAAGGAATCTGGCACCTGGACCGCCACTGTCGGTACAATGCACGTTTCTTCCATCCCAACGACGACCGGCGCCCACGCGGCGCGTCGCCAACACACTCTACTCACTATGGCTGTCATCTCTCTTTCTTCGGCGCAACTCGCGTTCGGACACGTCGCGCTGCTCGACCACGCGGAATTTTCTTTGGAGGCCGGCGAGCGCGTCGGCCTGATCGGCCGCAACGGCACCGGCAAGTCGTCGCTGCTGAAGGTGATCTCGGGCCGCTTCAAGCTCGACGACGGCTTGCTGGTGATGCAACAAAACATCCAGATCGCCTACGTCGAGCAGGAACCGGCGTTCGATCCGGAGATGACGGTGCACGACGCCGTGGCCGCCGGCATGGGCGAGCTGCCGGCGCTGCTCAAGGAATACGACGCGCTGACCGGCCAGTTCGGCCAGGGCAACGACGACGCCGTCATGGAGCGCATGCACGACATCCAGGTCAAGCTCGACGCCGGCGACGCCTGGAACCTGTCGAACAAGGTCGAAACCGTGCTCGACAAACTGAACCTGACCGGCGACATGCTGATGAAGACGCTCTCGGGCGGCATGCAGAAGCGCGTGGCGCTGGCGCGCGCGCTGGTGTCGGCGCCGGACGTGCTGCTGCTCGACGAACCGACCAACCACCTCGATTTCAGCTCCATCCTGTGGCTCGAGGGCCTGCTGCGCGACTTCAAGGGCAGCGTGCTGTTCATCACCCACGACCGCTCCTTCCTCGACAACGTCGCCACCCGCATCATTGAACTCGACCGTGGCCGCCTGCTGTCCTACCCGGGCAACTTCACCACCTACCAAACCCGCAAGGCCGAGCAGCTGGAGAACGAGGAGGTGGAAAACGCCAAGTTCGACAAGTTCCTGGCGCAGGAGGAGGTGTGGATACGCAAGGGCGTCAAGGCGCGCCGCGTGCGCGACGAGGGCCGCGTGCGCCGCCTCGAGGCGCTGCGCCTGCAGCGCTCGGCGCGCCGCGAGCAGCAGGGCCAGGTCAAGCTGGAGGTCGGCTCGGGCGAACGCTCGGGCAAGATCGTCGCCGAGCTCGAAAACGTCAGCAAGCGCTTCGGCGACCGCGTCATCGTCGACAACTTCACCGGCACCATCCTGCGCGGCGACAAGGTCGGCCTGATCGGCGCCAACGGCGCCGGCAAGACCACCCTGCTCAAGATGATCCTGGGCGAGCTGGCGCCGGACAACGGCAGCGCCCGCCTGGGCACCAAGCTGCAGGTGGCGTACTTCGACCAGATGCGCACCCAGCTCAACGAGGAGGCCAGCCTGATCGACACCATCTCGCCGGGCAGCGACTGGGTCGAGGTCAACGGCCAGCGCAAGCACTCGATGAGCTACCTGAACGACTTCCTGTTCTCGCCCGAGCGCTCCCGCTCGCCCGTCAAGTCGCTCTCCGGCGGCGAGCGCAACCGCCTGCTGCTGGCGCGCCTGTTCGCCAAGCCGGCCAACTGCCTGGTGCTCGACGAACCGACCAACGACTTGGACATCGACACCCTGGAGCTGCTCGAGGAGTTGCTCGAGGAATACACCGGCACCGTGTTCCTGGTCAGCCACGACCGCACCTTCCTCGACAACGTCGTCACCCAGGTCATCGTCGCCGAAGGGCAGGGCCAGTGGCGCGAGTTCGTCGGCGGCTACAGCGACTGGGAGCGGGTGCGCGACACGGTCGCGGCCGCGCCGAAGGCCAAGCCGGCCGCCGCCAAGGCGGCCGAGCCGGTCTCGACGATGGCCGCCCCGGCCGTCAAGGCCAAAAAGCTCAGCTTCAAGGAGCAGCGCGAGCTCGACGAGCTGCCCAAGCTGATCGCCGCGCTCGAGGACGAGCAAAGCGCGCTGGCGCTGCAGCTGTCGGACCCCGATTTCTACAAGAAAAACGCGGCCGAGGCCAAGCGGGTCAACGCCCGCGTCGAGCAGATCGAGGCCGAGTTGCTGGCGGCGCTGGAAAAGTGGGAAGAGATCGAGGCGCGCCAGCGATAAGGTGCGCCGCGGTGAAAAAATGTTGCGGTGCGGTATAGACACCCGGGGTTGCTTCAAATATAATTTTACGGCGTCGGTCCCCCACGGCCGCTGTCGAAAATGTAATGTGTGGAAGTCTTGTTGTCACGGTGATATGATTCGGGGTCGCCGTCGCGGCCGGGCTTCCGGCGTGCCGGACGAGGCTGCTTTACAGGGTAACCCACGGTGCGCCGCCCAGGCGTACACTCTCTAGGACTAAGAGCAAAAATGTTGAGATCGCATACAAGAACATCCTGGTTGTTTTCCCTGTCGACGCGGACGGCACTGTGGGCATAAGGCGCGCACCCGGCGCCGGGAAACTCATCGCGTTGCCACTGATCATCAGCGGCCTGTTCGCCCCTGCGGCGCGTGCCCAGATCAGCGACACCATCCATCCCTATGTTTCGGCGGGCTACTCCTACGACGACAATTTGCTGCGGCGTGACAATACCCGGGATTCCGGCGCGGCCAGCTCGGACACCTACACGACGCTGGTGGCCGGCGTCAGCCTGGAGCGTCCGATCGGCCGCCAATTGATCACCGCGTCGGCGCGCGCCAGCAAGGTCGCGTTCGATAAGAACACCGAACTCGACTATACAGGCAAGGACGCCGCCGCCGAATGGAAGTGGCAGCTGGGCAACTATCTGAGCGGCCACGCCGGCGCCAGCTACAGCGAGTCGCTGGCCTCGTTCGCCGATTTCCAGAACACCGAGCGCAACATCCGCACCGACAACAAGCGCTACGTCGACGCCAACTGGCTGTTCCACCCGTCGTGGCAGGTGCACGGCGGCTACACCAACGAGCGCTTCGGCTTCGACCTGCCGTCGCAAAGCTATAACAACCGCACCGAGAAAACCGCCGAGGCCGGCTTCGACTACATCGCCAGCAGCGGCAGCACGTTCGGCCTGGTGGCGCGCCAGCTCAAGGGCGACTATCCGACCAAGGGCTTCAACCCGGTCACCGGCCAGGTGATCGACAACGGCTACACCCAGGACGAGCTCAAGTTCAACGTCAGCTGGAACGCCAGCGGCGTGACCCAGGTCACCTTCCTGGGCGGCTATGTCAAGCGGCGCCACAACACCGAGGTCCAGCGCGACGACAGCGGCGCCAACGGCCGCCTGATCGTCAACTGGTCGCCGCTGGGCCACACCCAGTTCAACGGCATGATCTGGCGCGAGTTCGGCGCCGCCGAGGGCACCCAGATCAACAGCGCGCTGAGCACCGGCGCCAGCGTCGGCGCGGCCTGGTCGCCGACGGCCAAGCTGACCTACAACGGCTCGCTCAAGTACGAGAAGCGCGACTTCGAGCCGCTGGTCGGCGTCACCGGCTTGACCGGGCTGACCGACAACGCCCGCACCGCCTCGGCCGGCGTCACCTACCAGGCCTGGCGCCAGGTGTCGCTGAGCCTGAACGGTTTCGCCACCCGCCGCGACGGCAGCGAGGCGGCCCGCACTTCTAGCTTCCGCGCCAAGGGCATCTCTTTCAACGCCACCGTAAAGTTCTAAGGTCATGACGGTCAACGAAAGTCCCCTGATTACCTTTTTCGAACGTGTGGTCGATCCCCTGATTATCATGGGGATGTTGTATCTGTGCACGGTCGCGCTGGGCGCCAGCTTCACCGGCTATTCGCTGGTGCTGACCATCATCGCCTTCTTCGTCGCCTCGTCGGTCTATAAATACATCGACCCCTACCGCAGCTGGCACACCGGCGGGCGCTGGGCCGCCGCGCGCGACCTGGTGCTGGGCTGGCTGCTGACGGTGGTGCTGCTCATGCTGATCGGCTACGCCAGCGGCATGGTGCCGCACTACGACCGCACCGTGGTGCTGGTGTGGATGGCGGCCACGCCGGTGGCCATGCTGCTGGCCCACCTGGCGGCGCACCGGCTGGGCGCCGACCCGCGCCGCGGGCAGTTGAGCTCGGTGGTGATCGTCGGCGCCAACGACGTCAGCGTCAAGTTCGCCGCCACCATCGGCCGCCTGCCCAACCTGCTCATGAACGTGCACGGCTACTTCGACGACCGCGGCCCGGAGCGCCGGGTCGAGGGCGTGGCCCACCCGATGCTGGGCAAGATGTCCGACATCGCCGCCTATGTGCGCCAGCACCAGATCAAGATGATCTTCATCAGCCAGCCGATCTCGGCGCAGCCGCGCATCCGCCAGCTGCTCGACGAGCTCGAGGACACGACCGCCTCGGTCTACTTCCTGCCCGACATCTATGTGTTCGACCTGATGCAGGCGCGCTTCGGCAGCGTCGGCGGCATGCCGGTGATCGGCATCCGCGAGTCGCCGTTCACCGGCGTCAACAGCATCATCAAGCGCTGCAGCGACATCGTGCTGGCGCTGGCGATCCAGATCATGCTGATCCCGGTGATGCTGGTGATCGCCGTGGCCGTCAAGCTGTCCTCGCCCGGACCGGTGATCTTCCCGCAGCGCCGCTACGGCCTCAACGGCGAGGAGATCATCGTCTACAAGTTCCGCTCGATGACGGTGACCGAGAACGGCGACAAGGTGGTGCAGGCCAAGAAGGGCGACAGCCGCATCACCCGGGTGGGCGGCTTCCTGCGCCGCAGCTCGCTCGACGAGCTGCCGCAGTTCTTCAACGTGCTGCAGGGACGCATGAGCATCGTCGGCCCGCGCCCGCACGCGGTCGCGCACAACGAGCAGTACCGCAAGCTGATCAAGGGTTACATGCTGCGCCACAAGGTCAAGCCGGGCATCACCGGCTGGGCCCAGGTCAACGGCCTGCGCGGCGAGACCGAGACGCTCGACAAGATGGAGGCGCGCATCGAGTACGATCTGGACTACCTGCGCAACTGGTCGCTGTGGCTCGATCTGTGGATTATCGTGCGCACCGTGCTGGTGGTGGCCAAGCGCGAAAACGCGCATTGACAAGGCCGGAGCGGCGCGCGCGCCGAATAGAAATGCTGCATTGCGATATTTGTGCCACAATCCGGGTTGGAGGTTGCATTTAATGCATAGCCTTTATAATATTGACAATCGTTTGAGCGGAACGCATACTTTGCCCCCACGCCGGTCGCAGCCGTTGACCGCCGCCACAAGTGACTGAGGAAGACTATCTTGAACCATACACAATTTGACGGCGTCGCGCGACGCCACGGTCTGCGCCGCGTCGGCGGCGGCGCGCTGGCGCTGCTGCTGGTGGCCGGCTTGGCCGCCTGCGGCAAAAGCGACACCAAATCCGGCCAGGCGCTGGTCAAGGTCGGCAGCGAGGAGATCACCGCGCTGCAACTGAACGAGGAACTGGCGCGCTCGGGCGTGCCGGGCGCCCAGCAACAGCAGGCCCGTCCGCAGATCCTGGCGTCGCTGGTCGACCGCCAGCTGCTCATCAACGAGGCCATGAAGGACAAGACCGACCGCGATCCCAAGGTGGTGCAGGCGATCGAGCGCGCCAAGTCGCTGATCCTGGCCCAGGCTTACCTGCAGAAGAAGGTCGGCACGCCGGCCAAGCCGACCAAGGAAGAGGTCAAGGATTACTTCGACAAGCACCCGGCGCTGTTCTCCCAGCGCAAGACGATCGACATGCGCCAGCTGGTGCTGCCGACGGCCGACCTGACCGACGCGCTCAAGAAGGACATCGACGCGGCCAAGTCGCTCGAGGACGTGGCCGCCTTGCTCGATCGTAACAACGTCAAGTACGCCCGCAACCAGATCTCGCGCAGCTACGCCGACCTGGCGCCGGCGCTGGGCGACAAGCTGCTGTCGCTGCCGAAAGGCCAGCTGTTCATCATCCGCGAGGGCGAGCGCAGCACCGTGGTCACCATCACCGACGTGCGCGACACGCCGGTCGAGCTGGCCGCGTCGACGCCGCAGATCGAGCAGTACCTGATGAACACCCGCGGCAAGGAGGCCGCCGCGGCCGAACTGGCGCGCCTGCGCGCGGCCACCAAGATCGAGTACACCAACAAGGCCGACCAGCCGGCCGCGCCGGGCACGCCTGGCGCCGCGCCGGTGGCACCGGCCGCCGCCCCGGGTACGCCCGGCCACGACGACGCCAACGCCCGCGGCGTGGCGGGACTGAAATAACGCGCCGGCCCCCGGGGCCGCGCACCACTACACCGCACCACACGGAGAACATATTATGAAACGAATCGTATTTTGGATGATGGCGTCGCTGCTGGCGCTGACCCTGGGCACGGCCGGCGCGGCCGAATTGCTGCTCGGCCCCGGCGACGTGGTCAAGGTCTCGGTCTACAACAACCCCGACCTGGCCACCGAGACGCGCGTGAGCGCCTCCGGCTTCATCACCTTCCCGCTGGTCGGCCAGGTGGCCGTGGCCGGCCTGCCGACGGCGGCGGCCGAAAAGAAACTGGCCCAGCTGCTGGTGTCGGGCGGCTTCGTCAAGAACCCGCAGGTCAACATGATCGTCACCGTGCTGCAAAGCCAGCAGGTCTCGGTGCTGGGCCAGGTGGGCCGTCCGGGCCGCTATCCGCTGGACGGCAGCCGTAGCGTGCTCGACGTGCTGGCGCTGGCCGGCGGCGTCAGCGCCGACGGCGGCGACACCGTCACCGTGCTGCGCACCCGCAACGGCAACACCACCAAGGACGTCATCGACGTGGCCGAACTGGTGCGCACAAGCAACATGAAGGCCGACCTCGACCTGAGCGGCAACGACGTCGTCTACGTCGAGCGCGCCCCGCGCTTCTACATCTATGGCGAAGTGCAGCGTCCCGGCATGTTCCGCATCGAACGTTCGATGACGGTGCTGCAGGCGCTCGCCGCCGGCGGCGGCCTGACCCCGCGCGGCACCGAGCGCGGCCTGCGCATCAAGCGCCGCGACGCCGAAGGCAAACTGCAGATCCTCGAAGCCAAGTACGACGATCTGGTGCAGAACGACGACGTGCTGTACGTGCGCGAGAGCCTGTTCTGATGGCGCCGGCCATCAGGCCGGCTTCCGGCGCGTGAGCGATCGATCGATTATTTTGAGAAGACAACCATGAATTTCACCCATTTGCTCCTGGCGCTGCGCGCCCGCTACAAGATCGTATTGATGATCCTGGCGGTGACGGTCGCCGCCACCGTCGTCATCAGCCTGATGCTGCCCAAGGTCTACAAGGCCAGCACCTCGCTGGTGCTCAATACCAAGGGCGTCGATCCGGTCACCGGCATGAGCCTGCCCGTGCAGATGATGGCCGGCTACGTCGTCACCCAGGCCGACATCATCCGCAGCAAAAGCGTCGCGCTCAAGGTGGTCGACAACCTGCGCCTGGCCGAGAGCCCGGCCGTGCAGCAGCAGTTCGCCGACTCGGTCAAAGGCAACACCGATATCACCATCAAGGACTGGCTGGCCAATCTGTTGCTGGCCAAGGTAGACATCGAGCCGTCGCGCGATTCGAGCGTGTTGACGATTAACTTCCAGGGCGCCGATCCGAAGTTCGTCGCCGCCGTCGCCAACGCCTTCGCCGAAGCTTACATGCAGTTCAGCGTGCAACTGAAGACCGATCCCGCGCAGCAGGCCTCCGGCTTCATCAATACCCAGATCAAGCTGCTGCGCGAGCAGTACGAAGTGGCCCAGAGCCGCCTGTCGAAGTACCAGAAGGACAACAACATCTATAACGCCGACACCCGCGTCGACGTCGAGATGGCGCGCCTGAACGAACTGTCGAGCCAGTTGGTGCAGGCCCAGAACCAGACGATCGAGGCGCAATCGCGCTCGCGCCAGGCCAGCGGCGGCGCCGAGAGCTCGCCGGACGTGCTCAACAACGGCTTGATCCAGGGCCTGAAATCGAACCTGGCCATGGCCGAGGCCAAGCTGGCCGACACCGCCCAGCGCCTCGCGCCCAACCACCCGCAGTACCAGTCGGCCAAGTCCGAGGTCGACAAACTGCGCTCGAGCCTGAACGACCAGATCCGCATCGCCTCGAGCGGCGTGGCCGGCACCAGCACCATCTACAAGCAGCGCGAGAACGAACTGCGCGCCGCGTTGACGGCCCAGAAGGCGCGCGTGCTGGAAATGAACGGCGCGCGCGACGAGTTCGTCGTGCTCAGCAACGAGGCCGACAACGCCCGCCGCTCGTACGAGTCGGCCATGCAGCGCTACAACGCCACCAACCTCGAGGGCCAGTCCAAGCAGTCCGACATCGCCGTGCTGTCGACCGCCAACACGCCCGGTTCGCCGTCCTCGCCGCGCCTGCTGCTCAACGTCGCCCTGTCGCTGGTGATCGGCACCATCCTCGGCGGCGGCGCGGTGCTGCTGCTCGAGCTGCTCGACCAGCGGGTGCGCTCGGCGTCCCACATGGCCGACGCCTTCGGTCTGCCGGTGCTGGGCGTGATCGCCACGCCGCGCGCGGCGAAGCGCGTGCTGCGCAACCGTCCGGCCGCGCCGATGGCGCAGCTGCAGCAATGACCCGACCCGCCACCGGGCACACCGACTTACACGGAGCATCCACATGAATTCGAATACCGTCCCATCCTACCCGGCGCCGGAGCTGCGCGAGAAGCCGCCGACGGCGTCCGTGCCGGACCGCTCGATCGGCGCCATCCTGATCAAACAGGGGCGCCTGTCGGTGGCCGACGCCGAGAAGGTGATGCGCCACCAGGTCGAGCACAACGTGCGCTTCGGCGACGCCGCGCTGGCCTTGGGCGTGCTCAGCACGGCCGACATCGAGTTCGCGCTGTCGCGCCAGTACGACTACCCCTATCTGCTGCGCGGCGAGAGCGCCATCAGCGAGACGGTGGTGGCCGCCTATGAGCCGTTCACCGCGCGCGTCGAATCGCTGCGCGCGCTGCGCAACCAGCTGATGTGGCGCTGGTTCGAGACCGGCGACGAGCGCCGCGCGCTGGCCGTCACCGGCGCCGAGCGCGGCGACGGGCGCAGCTTCCTGGCCGCCAACCTGGCCGTGGTGTTCTCGCAGCAGGGCCAACGCACCTTGCTGATCGACGCCGACATGCGCCACCCGAGCCAGCACGCGCTGTTCGGCCTGGAGAACCGGGTCGGCCTGTCGTCGGTGCTGTCGGACCGCAACGGCGTCGAGGCGGTGCAACGGGTGCCGGCGCTGCTGGACCTGTCGGTGCTGACGGCCGGCGCGCCGCCGCCGAACCCGTCCGAGCTGCTGGGCCGCCCGGCGCTGGGCAAGCTGCTGCGCGAGCTGGCGCCGCAGTTCGACGTGATCCTGATCGACACCCCGGCCGGCAGCGAATGCTCGGACGCGCAGATGGTCGCCGGGCGCGCCGGCGCCGCGGTGGTGGTGACGCGCCAGGACGCCTCGCACGTCAACCACGTGCACAACCTGATCGGCGCGCTGGGCGAGGCCCGCGTGCACGTCGTCGGCACCGTGTTGAACAATTTTTAAGTTTTAATAACCGCAACCCCTGGACCGCGATGGACACCATGCTCAGCCAACCTGTCAGCTCGCCGCGCGCGGCGCTGGCGCCGTCGATCCTCCTGCTGGTCGGGCTGGGCGTGATCTACCTGCCGACGTTCTACGACCTGTTCAACGGCGCCTGGAGCTCGGACCGCAACGCCCACGGCCCGATCGTCATGACGGTCGCCTTCGGTTTCCTGTATTTCCGCATGCGCCAGCTGCTGTCGCAGCAGCGCTTCGAGCGCCGTCCGGCGCCGCTGGCCGGCGCCGCCGCGCTCGCGCTGGGCCTGGTGTCGTACGTGCTGGGCCGCTCGCAGGGCGTGCTGCTGCTCGAGGTCGGCTCGCTGATCCCGGTGCTCAGCGGCGTGCTGATCGCCTTCTACGGCGTGCGCACCTGGTCGCGCATGTGGTTCGCCTTCTTCTTCATGCTGTTCATGATCCCGCTGCCGGCCTCGATCGTCGACGTGCTGACGTTGCCGATGAAGATAGGCGTGTCGGCCGCCACCGAACACCTGCTGTACTGGTTCGGCTACCCGATCGCGCGCAGCGGCGTGATCCTCACCATCGGCCAGTACCAGCTGCTGGTGGCCGACGCCTGCGCCGGCCTGAACTCGCTGTTCACGCTCGAGGCGCTGGGCTTGCTGTACATGAACCTGGTGCGCCACCCGTCGGTGGTGCGCAATGTCGTGCTGGCGATCCTGATCGTGCCGATCTCGTTCGCCGCCAACACCTTGCGCATCATGTTCCTGTCCTTGATCACCTACCACCTCGGCGACGCCGCCGGCCAGGGTTTCCTGCACGGTTTCTCCGGCCTGGTGCTGTTCCTGTCGGCGCTGCTGTTGATCATCGGCGTCGACAGCGCGCTGAGCTGGCTGGTGCGCAACCGCACCAAGCGCGACGACGACGAGCAGGCCGGCCTGCAACTGCCGGCCGTGGCGCCCGGTGCCTGGAGCAAGCTGACCCACGTGGCGCTGCGTCCGGCGCTGGCGATGCTGGTGGCCATGGTCGGCACGGTCGGCCTGGCGCACGCGCTCACGCCGACCCTGGAGTCGGTGGCCGGCGGCACCACCTTGGCGACCAGCGTGCCGACCCGTTTCGGCGACTGGACCGAGCTGCCGAACGCCAACGCCCAGGCCGAGCTGTCGACCGCCGAGGACGGCGGCCGCAACCAGGAGCAACCGTACGACGACGTGCTGATGCGCACCTATGTCAACCGCGACGGCGTGCAGGTGATGCTGGCCCTGGCCTACGCCCGGGAACAACGCCAGGACGTCAAGCTGCACCTGCCGGAGATCTGCTATCCGGCACAAGGCTACAAGGTCCTTTCGCTCGACCAGACCCAGTTGGCGGTGACGCCGGCCGGCACCTTGCCGGGCAAGCACATGGTCGCCTCCAGCCAGAACCGGCTCGAGGCGGTCACCTACTGGACCCGCATCAGCGACGCCTATCCGCAGGGCGGCTTCGACATGCGCATGAAAATCTTCCGCGACGGCCTGTCCGGCAAGGTCGCCGACGGCATCCTGGTGCGCGCCTCGACCCTGGTGCGCGACCAGAGCGAGACGAAGGCCGCGTACGCCGTGCAGCAGGACTTCCTGCGCCAGCTGGTGGCGGCCAACGACAAGCGCGGCCACGCGCTGGTGGCGCCGCGCTAGGCGGCGGTGCCCGGTTGCAGTTGCGAAAGCGGCCCTTCGGGGCCGTTTTTTTTGGCCGGCGGCCTGGGAATATGGGTTCGACGGCCGGCCGCCGGTGGCCCATGCGTTCAACGCAAACACAAGGGCGGATCAGGCGGAACGCCGTAATCGGCCATGCATGCGCCGCCGGCGGCGCAACCATGGCCGATTACGCCGCGCTAGTCCGCCCCACGTGTTTCAGATGGGCTCTTGCTTTAGCGGTCAGGCCAGCGTGCCGGCCATTGTCGGCGCGAACTTGCGCCGGCGCAGCTGCGTGAACGCCAGGCCGCGCGTGGCCGGGTCGCCCGCCATGATCTTCAAATCGCCCAGGCTGAGGCGGATCTGGGGATACGCCGACAACGAGGCGAGCAGGCCGGGCAGGGCGCCTTGCCCCTGGCCGTGCTTGGCGTAGAACAGCCGCGCCGCCTGGACGATCTTGTCCCCCGACTTGAGCGTGATGCGTTCGAACTCGTGCGAGATGTCCATCACATAGCTGTTGGCGCCGATGTTGTAGGCCGGCCCGCCATGGGCCACCAGCCGCACCCACATTTCCCAATCCTGCCAGGCCGGCATGGCCGCGTCGAAGCCGCCGGCCCCGCGCAGCAGCGCCGGCGTGGTGAACACCTGGTTGCCGATGGCGTTGTCGCGCACGATTTTCTCCAGCGTGACGACCGGGTCGGTGTTGCCGAGGTTGACGCTGGGGCCGTGGTCGAAGATGCGGCGGTCGAACAGGCATGAAAAGCGTTCGCCGGCGGCCGTGCGCCGCTCCCAGTGGGCGACGAAGCTGGCCAGGCGGTGCGGCAGGAACAGGTCGTCGTCGTCGAGCCCGGTGATGAACTCGCCGTTCGCCACCGCGATCGCCTGGTTGCGCGCCGCGCAGGCGCCGACCGAGGTGTCGTTGTGGATCAGCTGGACGTTGTGGCGCCCCTGCAGGCTGCGCACGTAGTCGCAGGTGCCGTCGGTGGCGCCGTCGGAGACGATGATGAGCTCGACGTCGGTGTGGGTCTGGCCGAGCACCGAATGGACCGCGCGCCGCAGCAGCGCCTCGCGGTTCTTGGTGGGGATGTAGATGGAAACGAGTTTTCCCATGGGACGACGGACTCCGGTAGAAAAGAAAGCGAAGAAAGCGAAGAAAGCGAAGACTGCGAAGACGAAGCTAAAGACGCTCGCGCCGGCGCCGCCGCGTCCGGGTGGGCGCGGCGGCGGCCGGGCCGGCGGCGTTTAGCCCGCCAGGCCCAGCATTTTTTTACAATCCTGCACCAGCGCCTTCGAGAACAGCAAGGTCAGCGCGCCGTACACGAGCGCGCCGAGCAGGGCGACGACGATCAACTGCACCTGCGGCCCCGCCTGCATGCTCAGCAGCCATTGCAGCGCCGGGTAGATCGCCGCCACCATCACCAGCGAGAACAGCGGCGGCTGCCAGATGGCGCGCACCAGGGCGCCGAGGTCGCTGTGCAACTGGCGGGTGGCGTAGTAAAAGTGCGGTATGCCGTTGAGCACGTTGGCGACGAGGTAGCAGATCGCCACCCCTTCGATGCCCCAGTGCACGCCGATAAAGAAGCTGCCGACCTGCAAAATCGATCCCACCAGGCCGAGCCGCATCATCAAATCGGTGCGCCCGGTCGACATGAACACGGTGCCGGTGGTGGTGATGAGCGACTGGATGAAGCCGACCGGCGCCAGCCAGGCCAGCACGATCGGCACCGTGTCCCATTTCGGGCCCAGCGCGACGGTGACGAACGGCTCGCGCAACACCCACAGGCCGGCCATCATCGGCGCCGTCATGGTGGCGATCAGGCGCAGCGCGCGCAGGTACAGCGTGGCCATCTGCGGGCGGTCGTTCTGCTGGCGGCTCATGACGGGGAACAGCGCCCGCCCGGCCACCGCGCTCATGCTTTGCAGCGGGAACATCATCAGCTTGTAGGCCTGGGCGTAAATGCCCAGCTGCACCTGGCCGAGCACGCGGCCGATGACCAGGCTGTCGGCGTTGCGCGCGAAGAAGTTAATGAAGCTAAAGCCGGTCAGGTTGCCGCTGAAACCCCATAGCGACTTGAACTCGGCCATGCTCCAGATTTTTTTCGGACGCCAGTCGCTCGCCAGCCACAGCTGGATCGACGAGATGGCGGCGGCCGCCACGGTCTGCCACACCAGCGCGTAGACGCCGAAGCCGGCGTAGGCCAGCACCACCGCCACCAGCAGCCCCGACAGCGCCGACACCAGTTCGACCCGCGCCAGCGTGCGGAAGCCGGAACGGCGCTCCAGCAGCGCCTGGTGCACCGCGCTGGCGCTGGTGACGGGGAAGGCCACCGCCAGCAGGCACAGCACCGGCGCCAGGCGGTCGGTGCGGAAGTAGGACGCGGCGAACGGCGAGGCCGCGCACAGCACCACGGCCAGCAGCACGCCCATGCCGACGTTGAGCCAGAACACGGTGTTGGTGGTGTGCTCGCTGAGGTCTTCCTTTTGCACGATGGCGGCGGCGGTGCCCATGTCGCGCAGCAGGTAGGCGAAGTTCATGGCCACGGTGGCCATCGCCAGCAGGCCGTATTCGGCGGGGGGGAGCAGGCGCGACAGGATGACCAGCGACACCAGTTGCAGCACGATGCGTGCCGCTTGCGCCAGCGTCAGCCAGCGCGCGTTCGACATGGCGGACATCAGGCGGTGCTTCTTTCATTGGTGAAACCGTAGGCCGCGATCATGGCCCGGATTTGTTCGTCGTTGTAGCGGGCGCCGACGTTGTCGAGCCACAGCGCCACCTCCTGGGAGCCGTCCCAGCAATAAATCTCGTGGCGGGCGTCGGCGCGGCGGAAGGTGGCGCCGCGGGCGCGCGCCATCCACCAGAACCAGATGTCGTCGCCGCGCGGGCACAGCCGCGTGAAGGCGTCGACGTCGAGCACTTCGGGGCCGAACACGCCGCCCGGATACAGCGTGCCGCCGATGCCGGTGGGGAAGTTGAGCCGGCTCGACTCGTTGTTGCCGCTTTCGAACTCCCAGTCGTTGTACGGCACCGGCAGGCCGGCGCCGTCCAGGCGCATGCGGTGCATGCGGTGGCAGATGACCTCCAGCTTGCCCGGCACGCGCATGTCGGTGAGCTGGCGCAGCCAGTCGCGCCAGTAATAGACGTCGTCGTCGGCGGTGACGATGGCGCGCTGCTCGCCCTGCTGCAGCAGCGGGATCATCTTCTTGTACGATTTGGTGTCGTCGCAGGCTTCGATCTCGAGGCCCGCCGCGCGCAGCGCCGTCACCGCCGGCGGCAGCTTGTCCATATCGCCGTGGGCGATCCACAGCACGATGCGCGCCGGCGACTGTGACTGCGACAGCAGCGACTTGAGCGTCAGGTGCAAGGTGGCGAACCGGGGCGGGTAGGACGTCAGCGAGACGACCACGTCGGCGCCGCCGTTGGAGCCGCGATTCGCACCGTAATGCCGCCCGTACGCGAGCCAGTCGCGTTCGAGCATGATTAAACGGCGCAGGTTCACGGCGCGCTGGCGAAGCCGGCGCGCCTTGTTCATCAACCAATTGGTCATGCCTGCCGCCCTTAGCCGGCGTGCTTGCCGGCGCGGCCGATCGCGTGATACTCGACGCCTTCCTTTTGCATCGTGGCCGGTTCATACAGGTTGCGGCCGTCGAAGATCAGCGGCAGCTTGAGCGCGGCCTTGAGCGCGCCGAAGTCCGGGCTCTTGAACGCCTTCCATTCGGTCATGATGATCAGCGCGTCGGCGCCGTCGACCGCGCTCATCGGCCCGTCGCTGTAGGACAGGCCGCGCTGCTCGGCCGGCAGGTCCGCCAGGTCGAGCTCGAACGCGTGGCGCGCCTCCTCCATCGACACCGGGTCGAACGCGACCACCTTGGCGCCACGCTTGAGCAGTTCCTTGACCATCACGCGGCTCGGGGCGGCGCGCATGTCGTCGGTGTTCGGTTTGAAGGCCAGGCCCCACATGGCGAAGGTCTTGCCGCTCAGGTCCTCGCCCAGGCGTCCGACGATCTTGCCCAGCAGGATCTGCTTTTGCTGGTTGTTGACCGACTCGACCGCGTGCAGGATTTCCAGATGCTGGCCGAACTCGCCGGCGCTGCGCACCAGCGCCTGCACGTCTTTCGGGAAGCACGAACCGCCGTAGCCGGTGCCGGCGTACAGGAAGGAGAAGCCGATGCGCGGATCGGAACCGATGCCCTTGCGGACGTTCTCGATGTCGACGCCCAGCTTGTCGGCCAGGTTGGCCAGCTCGTTCATGAACGAGATGCGGGTGGCCAGCATGGCGTTGGCGGCGTATTTGGTGAACTCGGCCGAGCGCACGTCCATGTACAGGATGCGTTCGTGGTTGCGGTTGAGCGGGGCGTACAGTTCGCGCATCTTGTCGCGCGCCTGCTGGCCGGCGGCGTCGGTGTCGGCGCCGATGACGATGCGGTCCGGACGCATGAAGTCGTCGACGGCCGCGCCTTCCTTGAGGAACTCGGGGTTCGACACCACGGTCACGCCGACGTCGGCGCCGCGGGCGGCCAGTTCCTCGGCGATGGCGGCGCGCACCTTCTCGCCGGTGCCAACAGGAACCGTCGATTTATCGACGACAACCTTGAAAGCGGTCATGTGGCGGCCGATATTGCGCGCTGCAGCAACGACGTATTGCAGGTCGGCCGAGCCGTCCTCGTCGGGCGGGGTGCCGACCGCGATGAACTGGATGTCGCCGTGGGCGACGCTGGCGGCGACGTCGGTGGAGAAGGTCAGGCGGCCGGCGGCGCGGTTGCGTTCGATGATCTCTTTCAGGCCCGGCTCGTAGATCGGCACGCCGCCGTTGTTGAGGATGTCGATCTTGCGCGCGTCGACGTCCAGACAAAACACCGAGTTGCCCAACTCGGCCAGGCAAGCGCCCGTAACGAGGCCCACATAGCCCGATCCAATCACCGTAATTTTCATTCGCGTTCCTTATTGTTCGACAGTATGTTCAACGGTCCGTTCGCGCCCCGTTCTGTTGCGCCGGAACGCACCGCCGGTCCGTATTCTCATGATATGCTTCAGTGCAGCATTGTTGGGAATTTTACACGCTATCGAAGTGGAAATCGGATTATTTTTCCAATCGAACACGAACCAAATGCCTAAGAGAAATTTTGTGTCGCAGTGCAGCATGGGCTAGGCCTTGACTTTTTCGCATGTTAGAATGGCGCGGTGCGGGATGTTGTTATATCCACACGGAAATTTTGCCGCGGCGCGCCGCAGCTTTTGCGCCTTTTCCGCTGTTTCCGCTTTTTTTTCCACTTGATGTACGTGACCGCAGGAGTTTGCAATTGGCAAAGATAGATGTCTTGTTGCCCGTGAAGAACGGTGTCGACTTTCTGGCGGAGTCGCTCGACAGCGTGCGCGCGCAGACCTTCCAGGACTGGCGCCTGCTGGTGCTCGACCACGGCTCGACCGACGGCAGCCGCGAGATGGCCGAGGACTACCACCGGCGCGATCCGCGCATCGAGGTGCACACCTTGCCCGAGGCCCAGGGACTGTCCGGCCTGCTTAACTGCGGGCTCGACCTGGCCAACGCCGACTTCATCGTGCGCCACGACGCCGACGACGTCTGCTTCCCCGACCGCTTCGCCGTGCAGCTGGCCGCCTTCGCCGCCCAGCCCGATATCGTCGCCATCGGCGGCCAGGCCGACGTCATCGACGCGGCCGGCGCCAACATCGGCGTCATGAGCATGCCGATCGGCACCGCCCGCGTGGCCGCCGCCAGCCTGTTCCGCAATCCGATCGCCCACCCGACGGCGATGCTGCGCCTGGCCGAGGTGCGCCGCCTGGGCGTGCGCTACGGCATCGACGTGCTCAAGGTGCTGCCCGAGCACCAGCGCATCGAGGTACCCAACCTGGCCGAGGATTATTTCCTGTTCGGCCAGCTCGCCATCCTCGGCAAGTGCGCCAACGTGCCGCAAAAGCTGATACGCTACCGTTGGCATGGCAACAACGTCAGCGCCACCCGCTTCATGGACCAGATGGAGGTGTCGCTGCAGGTGTCGCGCTTCCTGGCGCGCTCGTTCTGCACCCTGCACGGGCTGCCGTATTTCGACCCGGCGCCGTTCTGCAACCACGGCGGCATCCTGATGGACGTCGACGGCCGCCGCAATTTCGACGCCGAGTTCGCGACGATGGCCGCGACCTTGCGCCAGGGCCTGGGCCAGTCGTCCGAGCTCGAGCGTGAACTGGTGTACCGCAAGGCCATCTCGACCCGCGGCGAGGCGCGCCTGCTGTGGCGCTTCAACCGCTTCCGCAACGCCCACACGCCCGAGACGGGCGAGTGGAACGCCGTGCGCGCGTGGCTGATCCGCCGCTTCCCCGGCAAACGCAATATGCGCGTGGCGGCGCAACCGGCCTGACCGGTCCGGCGGCGCGCCGACAGGGCGCCGCCCCTTTTTTCAATAGGCACACTATGGCAGTCTTGCACAAATGGCCCGCTTTGAGCTCGTTCAAAGCGCCCGACATCGTCAAACACCGGTTCCGCCCGGTCTATCTGCTGGGCTTCGTGCTGCTGTGCGTGGCCGGCGTGCTGGGCGCGGCCACCCCGATCCTGGTCGACCTCATGGGCGGCAGCCTGAGCAAGCTGATGGCGCTGCCGGCGGCCATCCTGTTCGGCCTGTTCATCATCTACGACCGCAAGCTCACCTTGCTGATGATCATCCTGTTCCGCGCCAGCGGCGACACCGTGCTCGAGTTGACCCGCTTCTCGGTCGGCGGCTACGCGGTCGGCGTCGGCGGCGTCATCAACGCCATGGTGATCCTGCTGGCCATGCTGCTGGTGTTCGAGAAACCGTCGCTGGTGCCGCGCCGCGGCTACATGGCCTGGCTGCCGTTCCTGCTGGTGACCATGCTCGGCGTGGTCACCTCGCCCGAGCGCGGCGAGGCCGCGCGCCTGTTCCTGACCCAGGTGTCCTACTTCGCCGTGTTCGTCGGCGGCTATTACTGCGTGCGCTCGGCGCACGACTTCCGCGCGCTGATGAAGCTGATGCTGTGGTCGTCGGTGATCCCGGTGCTCTACAGCTGCTACATCATCGTCTCGGTCAAGCTGGCCGTCGGCGGCGAGTTCCGCCTGCGCGGCACGTTCGGCCACCCGAACGTGATGGCGTTCTACATGACGGTGATCATCGGCGTGGCGTTCTACCTGCTCAAGACCACGCCGGCGGCGACGCCGACCCGCGCCCGCGCGGCGCTGGTGCTGTACCTGCTGGTGCTGCTGGTGATGCTGATGCTGACCAAGACGCGCAGCGCCTGGACCGCCACCGGCCTGGCCTTCGGCCTGTACGCGCTGCTGTTCGAGCGCCGCTACCTGATCTACATGGCGGTGCTGGGCGTGCTGGCGCTGTTCATCCCCGGCGTCGGCGACCGCCTGGCCGACCTGGGGCAGGGCAACCAGGTGTCGATCTATTCCAACCTGAACTCGTTCGCCTGGCGCGTCTACCTGTGGGAATCGGCCATCGCCTGGATGTCGCCGCTTAGCTTTATCATCGGCAACGGCCTGCAATCGTTCGTCAAGTACTCGATCATCTTCTTCCCGATCGCCGGCAAGACCAGCTGGGGCGCGCACAGCGTCTACGTGCAGCTGCTGTTCGAGATGGGCGCGCTCGGCCTGGCCGCCTTCGGCTGGCTCGGCTACTCGCTGCTGCGCCAGCTGGCGCCGGTCTACAAGATCGACAAGCTGGCCTGCTACACGCTCGGCGTCATGCTGGTCAACCTGCTGGTGTGCTCGATCAGCGACAATATGTTCTATTACCTGTCGTATAACTGGTACCTGTGGTTCGCCATCGGCGCCGGCTGCGCGCTGTTCCGCCTCGCGCCGGCCGCCGCCGCCGGGCCGGGCCACGCCCCCGGCCGGCCGGGCGCCGCCTACCAGCCGTCCGCCGTCCACCGCCCCGTGGCGCCGGTGCGTCCGTTGCGCTAAGTGGTGTCCATGTCCCG
Source organism: uncultured Duganella sp. (assembly GCA_963511605.1). Lineage (GTDB taxonomy): Bacteria > Pseudomonadota > Gammaproteobacteria > Burkholderiales > Burkholderiaceae_D > Rugamonas. The sequence continues at coordinate 205,782 of CAUPJZ010000009.1, forward strand.
TTCTCCGACCACGCCGGCGGCCGCGCCGCCGGCGCACCCCGCCCACCTGTCCGTGCTCGACGGCTGGCGCGGCATCAGCATCCTGCTGGTGCTGGCCGCCCACTTGCTGCCGCTCGGTCCGCACCACTACATGTTCAACTACAGCGTCGGCATCCTCGGGATGGTGGTGTTCTTCAACCTGTCGGGCTTTCTGATCACGTCCTTCCTGCTCAAGGACCAGCGCGTGGTCGGCTTCCTGATCAAGCGCTTTTGCCGGGTGCTGCCGCTGGCCTGGCTGTACATGCTGATCGCGCTGCTGGCGACCGGCGCGCCGCTGGCCGTCTGGCTCGGCCATTTCCTGTTCTACGCCAACATGCCGCCGGGCGACGGCCGCTTCAACCTGCTGCTGCCGATGACCGAGCACCTGTGGAGCCTGTGCATGGAGATGCAGTTCTACGTCGGCGTGGCGCTGCTGGTGTGGCTGCTGCGCGCGCGCGGCCTGTTGCTGCTGCCGCTGCTGGCGCTCGGCTTCACGGCGCTGCGCGTGTGGGAAATCGTCATGGCCTCGTCGGTGAGCTATTACCGCATCGACGAGATCCTGGCCGGCTGCACCCTGGCGCTGGCCTACCACGGCAAGCTCGGCGCCAACGCCCGCCAGTGGCTGGCCCGGGTGCCGCAACTGCCGCTGCTGGTGCTGCTGACCTGGTCGTGCATGCCGCAGGGCCAGTGGCTCAACTATCTGCGCCCCTACCTGGCCGCGCTGCTGGTCGGCGCCACGCTGGTGCGCCCGGACGCCGCCCTGGGCCGGGCGTTGCACGGACGTTTCCTGGTGTTCGTGGCCGGCATCTCCTACGCACTGTACGTGATCCATCCGCTGCTCACCCACACCTGGCTCGGCGACGGCGGCGGCGACGTGCTGGTCAAGTACGCCAAGCGCCCCTTGCTGTTCGCGGCGCTGTTCGCGCTGGCCTGGCTGTCGACCCGCTATTACGAGAGCTGGTTCATGGCCGCCGGCCGCCGCTGGGCCGACCGCTTCGGCGGCAAGCGCCCGGCCGCCGCCGTCCACGGCGCGGCCGCCAAGCCCGACGACGTCACCCTTCCACAGCCCTAAAGCGCCTCGCCGCGCCCACACTAGCCCACTTCATGAAAATAGCGTATCTCATCAATCAGTATCCCAAGGTCAGCCACAGCTTCATCCGCCGCGAAATCCTCGCGCTGGAGCGCCAGGGCTTCGACGTGCAGCGCATCGCGCTGCGCGGCTGGGCCGATCCGCTGGTCGACGCCGAGGACTTGCGCGAGCGCGACAAGACCAGCTACCTGCTGCGCGACGGCGTCGCCGGCGTGGCGCTGGCCACCTTGGGCGTGATGGTTAAAAGCCCGGGCCGCTTCTTCGGCGCGCTCGGGCTGGCGCTGCGCATGGCGCGCCGCGCCGACCGGCCGTTGCCGCTGCATTTGATCTACCTGGCCGTGGCCTGCCGCATGCTCGGCTGGCTGCGCGCCTCGGGCGCCGGCCATCTGCACGCCCACTTCGGCACCAATCCGGCCGAGGTGGCCATGCTGGCGCGCGCGCTGGGCGGCCCGGCCTACAGTTTCACCGTGCATGGCCCGGAGGAGTTCGACAAGCCCGAGTTCCTGCACATCAAGGAAAAAATCGCCCGTTCGGCCTTCGTCGTGGCCATCAGCAGTTTCGGCCGCAGCCAGCTGTTCCGCTGGATTCCGTTCACCGACTGGCCCAAGGTGGAGATCGTCCATTGCGGCCTGGAGCCGGTGTTCCACGCCGGCCCGGCCGTGCCGCCGCCGGCCGCGCCGCGGCTGGTGTGCGTCGGCCGCCTGTGCGAGCAAAAGGGGCAGCTGCTGCTGGTGCGCGCGGTGGCCCAGCTGGTGGCGCGCGGCATCCCGGTCGAACTGGTGCTGGCCGGCGACGGCGAGATGCGCGCCGAGATCGAAACGCTGATCGCGCGCCACCAATTGCAGACGGCGGTGCGCATCACCGGCTGGATCAGCAGCGAGCAGGTGCGCGAGGAGATCCTGGCCGCGCGCGCGCTGGCGCTGCCCAGCTTTGCCGAGGGCTTGCCGGTGGTGGTGATGGAGGCGATGGCGCTGCGCCGTCCTGTGCTGACGACCTATGTGGCCGGCATTCCGGAACTGGTGCGCGACGGCGTCGACGGCTGGCTGATACCGGCCGGCGACGTCGATCACCTGGCCGCCGCGCTGGAACGGGCGCTGGCCACGCCGCTCGAGGAGATCGCCGCGATGGGCGAGCGCGCCCACGTGCGGGCGCTGGCGCGCCACTCGATCGACACCGAGGCCGCCAAGCTGGCCGCGCTGATCAAGGGGGCGCCGCAAGCGTAACCGGCGGCGAACGCAATCACAACGGGGCCATGCCGCCCGATCGGGGCGGCGCGGCGTAACGATGCCGTCGCGCCGCCGCGGCGTCATTGACCGACCAGCGCGGCGCGCCGCCGCTGGCCGCCGCTCGTCAAAACCATGGAGGCTGGTGATGAATATTGCGTATTTGATTCAGGCACACAACAATGCGGACCATCTCGAACGGCTCATCGGGGCGCTCGACGGCGATGGCGTGTCGTTCTTCCTGCATATCGATAAGAAGGCCGACATCGGCCCGTTCGCCCGCCTGGCCGCGCCCAACGTCACCTTGGTCGAGCGCCGCGTGGCGGTGTATTGGGGCGACTTCACCCAGGTCGAGGCGACGCTGGTGCTGATCGAGGAGGCGCTGGCCAGCCCGGCCGGCATAGAGCGGCTGGTGTTCATCAGCGGCGCCGACTATCCGGTGCGCACGCCGGCCGAGATCGACCGCTACTTCGCCGAGCGGCCGCAAGCCGAGTTCATCAACACGGTGGCGATGCCGGCCGACGCCATGGGCAAGCCGATCACGCGCCTGACGCGTTTCCATCCGCGCCCGAGCGCGCCGCGCGCGGTGCGCGGCCTGCAAAAGGTGATGATGCGCCTGGGCCTGTTGCCGCGCGAGCGCGACTACCGCCGCCACCTGCGCGGCCTGAAACCGTACGGCGGCTCGAGCTGGTGGGCGCTGACGCGCGCCACCTGCGAGCACGTGATGCGCTTCGTGGCGGAGCGGCCGGCGGTGGTGGACTTCTTCAAGCACACCTGGTGCCCGGACGAGTCGTTCTTCCAAACCATCATCGGCAACACCGGGGCCGCCGCGCATGTCGTGCCCAATCTGACCTACACGGACTGGGCGCCGGGCGCGGCCAGCCCCGAATATATGTCGGAGAAGCATTTGCCGGTGCTGCGCAAGGTCGCCCACGAGCGCGTGACGACCTCGTTCGGCGAGACCGACATCCTGTTCGCGCGCAAGTTCTCGGACCAGCAGGCCGCCGTGGTCGGCAAGCTGGCGCGCCAGGTCGCGCAGGACCCGCCGGCGTCCTGAAGCGGCGTCGAGAAGACGCGGAGCGGCGCCGCGCGCGGGCGCCGTGAAGCGGGTAACAAAGAGGGTAACGGCGGGGGTAACGGCGGGAGTAACGGCGGGGGTAACTGCGGGGGTAACTGCGGGGGATGCCGCGAAGGTTGTTGAGCCGGGGCGGCCGGACCGGCCCCGGCCCCGCGCCGTCAGGCCGGCAGGAAGCTGCGCTGCCAGCGCCAGGCGTCGGCGCACATCTGGTCGACGTCGCGCTCGGCCTTCCAGCCCAGTTCCCGTTCGGCCAGTTCGGTGGCCGCGTAGCACACCGCGATGTCGCCAGGACGGCGCGGGTTGATGGTGTACGGGATGGTTTTGCCGCAGGCTTTCTCGAACGCGCGCACCATGTCGAGCACGCTGCTGGCGGCGCCGGTGCCGAGGTTGTAGGTCAGCACGCCGGGGGCGGCGGCCAGCTTCTCGAGCGCGCGCACGTGGCCCCGCGCCAGGTCGACCACGTGGATGTAGTCGCGCATGCCGGTGCCGTCGGGGGTCGGATAGTCGTCGCCGAACACGGCCAGGCGCTCGCGCCGGCCCTCGGCCACCTGGGCGATGAACGGCAGCAGGTTGTTGGGGATGCCGCGCGGGTTTTCACCGATCAGGCCGCTCTCGTGGGCGCCCACCGGATTGAAGTAGCGCAGCAGCGCGATGCCCCAGTCGGGCGCGGCGCGGGCGTGGTCGCGCAGGATGTTTTCGATCATCAGCTTGGAGCCGCCGTACGGATTGGTGGTGCGCAGCGGCGAGTCCTCGGTGATCGGCACCGTGTCCGGGTCGCCGTAGACGGTGGCCGAGGAGCTGAACAGGATGCGCTTGACGCCGAACTCGGCCATCGTCTGCAGCAGCACGATGCTGCCGTAGACGTTGACGTCGTAGTAGCGCAGCGGCTGCGCCACCGATTCGCCGACCGCCTTCAGGCCGGCGAAGTGGATCACGGCGTCGAAACGGTGGGCGCCGAACACGGCCGCCATGGCGGCGCGGTCGCGGATGTCGGCCTCGACGAAATCGACAGGGCGCCCGCCCAGCTTGGCGACGCGTTCGACCACGCCGGCCTCGCTGTTGGACAGGTCGTCGACGATGACGACCTCGTGCCCGGCGTCGAGCAACTCGACGCAGGTGTGGGAGCCTATGTAGCCGGCGCCGCCGGTGACCAGAACTTTCATCGTTACTTCCTTTTTATCAGTGAAACGGGGAAACGGGTGGGCCGCGCTCACGCGGCGTCGCGCGCGGCCGGTGCCGCCGCCGACGATGGCGGCGGGGTGGCGATCACGCGGGCCGGGGCGCCGACGGCGGTGCAGCCGTCGGGCACGTCGCACAGCACCACCGCCATCGCGCCGATGCGGGCGTTGTCGCCGATGCGCACGCCGCCGAGCACCTGCGCGTACGCGCCGAACTCGACGTTGTCGCCGATGACGGGCACCGGGCCGTCCGGATGGCGGTTGCCGATCGTCACACCCTGGCGCAGTGTGCAGTTGGCGCCGATGACGGTGTCGGCGTGCAGGAAGATGTTGCCGAAGTGCCAGATCCGCAGGCCGGGGCCGATGCGCGCGCTCTTGGGCAGGCTCACGCCGGTGGCCGTCTCGATGACGCGGAACATCAGCCAGTACAGCGCCAGCGACAGCTTGCGCAGCGCGCCGGCGGGGCGCCGGTCGAGCCGGCGGCCGCGCCGGTACAGCCAGACGGCCCAGATCGATTGCTCTTTTAAGAAGGGGCGCCGCATCGCGTAGCGTTGCAGGTCTGCCGCCCAGTCCGGGTCATAGCTCATGGGGTCGGTGCTTTCCTTGCCGGGCGGGCGCCGCCTGGGCGCCGCAGTTAAAAAGATGTATTTTAATCCATTGTCGCCGGGGCGGCCGTTTTTTTGGTGCACCGCAAAAGAAAAGGCGCATGGCCGACGCGGGTAGCGTCGGGCATGCGCCGGGCCCGCGTGCGCGGGCGGGAGGCGGAGGGCCTTATTTCTTGGCGGTGACCGCCGCGGCGTCCGGGACGGCGGCCATTTCGGCGCGGACCGTCGAGGGGCCGCCGACACCGCCGGTGGCCGTCAGGATGATCCAGGCGCCGGTCGGCCAGACGAAGCGTGCCGATTCACCGTTCGCCAGATTGCCCGACTGGAACTTCATCGTGCCACCCGAGTAGACTTGGATCTTCAGGCGGGCGCCGCCGGTGGCGATGACGCTGAATTTCTGCGTGCTGCCGACCACCGGCTTGCCCCAGGTGACCTTGCTCAGGCCGGACGAGTTGGCGTTGCTGACCACCGTCGCCGTCGTCGAGGCCGGGAACACCAGGGCCTGGGCCCACGAATCGAAGTTCGGCGTGGTGGTGCCGGTGCTGCGGGTCCACGGACCGCGCATCGACAGCGCGTTGACGCTGGCCGGCACGGTGCCGCTGACGGCCTTGCCGTTGCCGTCAAGCCAGTTCGGCGCCGAGACTACCTGGCGCAGGTTGGCGCGGATGCGGTCCAGTTCGGCGGCGACGGCGTTGTTCCAGCCGCTGGTGCCGTGCAGGTTGTACGGCGCGCCGTTTTCGACGTAGATCGCGAACGGGGTGCCAATGTTGCGGTCGACCACGTAGGCGCCGTAGGTCTTGAGCGTCTCGGCCACTTTGCGCAGCTCGACGTTGGTGATCTTCGACGTGTCGTAGCTGGCCGGCAGCATCAGCAGCGCGCCCTGCGGGATCTGGCCCGAGTTGGTAGCGGCGGCGTCGCGGTCGGCCGAGGTGGCGGGGTAGATATACGGCGTGGTCGCCGACAGCGCGTTATAGGTCAGCGACATGGCCAGCGCGTGCTGGTAGGTGGGCTTGCCGTCACCGATTTCGTGCGCGCGGATCAGGCCGGCGGTGGCGGGCACGCCGGTGGCGCGCGAGCCGTGGTAGAAGTGCGCCGGGTCGCCCCAGCCGGTGCCTTTGGCCGGCGACCAGGCGTACAGCGCGGCCTGCCATTTGCCGTTGACTTTCTTCAACTGCCAGAACGAGTGGATGATGCCGGTGACCGGATCATAGATGTCGGCGTGGCCGTCGCTGCCGGTGGCCGGCAGGGTGCTCGCCGGCCAGCGCGGCAGGGTCACCGGACGGGCGACGGTGGTGTCTGGATCGTTGACGCCGGCAGCGCCGTTCAGGCCGGTCACGGTCATCGGACCGTCGGTGGTCTTGGCCAGGAACAAGCCGGTCGACCAGGCGCCGCCCTGTACCGATGGGAAGTAGCTCGACTTCGGGATCACATAGGTGCCGAGCACCGGATTGACCGGGCGCGAGTTCCACAGCGAGGTGGCCGCGAACGGTTTTTGGTAGGTCTCGAAACCGCCCGCCACCGGGGTGGTGGTGGTCTGAGCGCCGGCGTTGAAGCTGAGGGCGCTAGCGCTGAGCATCGACCAGCCGACCAGTTTGACAAGATGTTGGCCGGACGAGCCAGTTGATTTCCCGAAGAACATGATTAACTCCTGATTGGATGAATGTGGAGGGCATTAACCGCATCCCTGAAAAATATTATACACAGATTTCTTGCCGTATGGAATTCTTTTGGATTTAGCGTTTGAATCTGACGTATTCGCGCAAATACTCCGACCCGCATGGCGCAAGGATTGTCATTTTTTATTTCATTCTGTTCAATGCCGGGCGTCCGACGCATGGCCGGTGCGGCCGCCATGGTGTTTCTTGCGCAAATTACACCGGCTATTTTTTAAAGTTAACATAATCAATATAATAATTCCGGATCGTTGTCGATTATAAAAGTCACTGATCAGGGATTAAATATGGTTAGTATTAAAAGAGAATTAAATGAATATCCCGGGACTGCTCCTTGATACGCTTAAGGTTTTAAACGCGGCACGTTTGCGCCAGCGCAAACCCGGTGCCGCACACGGTCCGCCAGCGGAGCGGGCGCGCGGCCGCCGGTCTGCTATATTTCGGTAGCGAAACGCAAGAGACGGGCCGTCCGGACGGTTTATGTGCACATGCAGCATTTTTTACTGGTAAAAATGTTGTTGCTATGTCATGATCCTTCCTGCCGCCCGGGCCAACCCCGCGTGCGGGCCGCGCGGCGCCATGTTTTTTGGCGCCCCGGCCCACGCCGGCGGGCATTTTTTTTACCTATTTTATAGAGGACCATATATGAAGGCGATGATCTTGGCTGCAGGCAAGGGGACCCGGGTGCGCCCGCTGACCTTCGATTTACCGAAACCGATGATACCGGTGCTCGGCAAACCGGTCATGGCCTACCTGATCGAACACCTGGCCAAATACGGCGTCAACGAAATCATGGTCAATGTCAGCTATCTGCACGAAAAGATCGAAGAGTACTTCGGCGAAGGCGACCAGTACGGCGTGCAGATCGGCTACTCGTTCGAAGGGTACACCAATGACAAGGGAGAGGTCGTCCCGGAGGCGCTGGGCTCGGCTGGCGGCATGAAGAAGATCCAGGAGTTCGGCGGCTTCTTCGACGACACCACCATCGTGCTGTGCGGCGACGCCGTCATCAACCTCGATTTGAAGTCGGCGCTGTTCGAACACCGCCGCAAGGGCGCCAAGGCCAGCGTGATCTGCCGCGAGGTGCCGTGGGACAAGGTCGAGAGCTACGGCGTGGTGGTCAGCGACAAGGACGGGCGCATCAAGCAGTTCCAGGAAAAGCCGAAGCAGGAGGAGGCGCTGTCGAACTTCGTCAGCACCGGCATCTATATCTTCGAACCGGAGATCCTCGACCTGATCCCGGCCAACCAGGTGTTCGACATCGGTTCCGAGCTGTTCCCGCTGCTCATCGAGAAGGGCGTGCCGTTCTACTCGCAGAACCGCACCTTCAGCTGGATCGACATCGGCAGCGTCAAGGATTACTGGGAAGTGTCGCAAAGCGTGATGATGGGCGAGGTCGCCCACATGGACGTGCCGGGCATCCAGCTGGCCGACGGCATCTGGGTCGGCCTCAACACCAGCATCGACTGGGAAGGCACCACCATCGAGGGACCGGTCTACATCGGCTCCGGTTGCAAGATCGAAGCCGGCAGCACCATCATCGGCCCGACCTGGATCGGCCATGGCAGCCATATCTGCTCCGGCGCCAACGTGGTGCGCAGCGTGCTGTTCGAATATACCCGGGTGTTACATAACGTAAAGCTTGAGGAAATGATCGTCTTCAAGGATTACAGTGTCGACCGCGCCGGCGAGATGCGCCACGTCTCCGAATACGGCGACGGCGAGTGGACCAACGCCCGCGACCGCCGCAACAAGCGGCGCAACCCGGCCGATGCCGAAAAACAAGAGGATGTTGCATGAAAATTTACCCAGTAATCCTGTCCGGCGGCGCCGGCACCCGTTTGTGGCCGCTGTCGCGCGCCGTGTTGCCAAAGCAATTGTTGCCGTTGGTATCGGACCGCACGATGCTGCAGGAAACCGTGCTGCGCCTCAAGGGCGGGGCCGGGTTGCAGGCGCCGCTGATCGTCTGCGGTAACGAGCACCGCTTCATAGTGGCCGAGCAGCTGCGCGAGATCGGCGTCACGCCGCTGGGCATCATGCTCGAATCGGCCGGGCGCAACACCGCGCCGGCGGTGGCCGCCGCCGCCGAGTACCTGCGCGCCATCGATCCGGAGGCGTTGATGCTGGTGCTGCCGGCCGACCACGTGATCACCGACCGCGCCGCCTTCCACGCCGCCATCGCCAGCGCCGCCCGGTTGGCGGGCGAGGGCGCGCTGGCCACCTTCGGCGTGGTGCCGACCGCGCCGGAGACCGGCTACGGCTACATCCACCGCGGCCCGGCCGCCGGGGCGGCGTATAAAGTGGACCGCTTCGTCGAAAAGCCGGACCAGGCCAA
>CAUPJZ010000010.1:0-208126 GCA_963511605.1 uncultured Duganella sp.
CGCCAGCAGGCTGTCGGCCAGTTTGAGCAGTTCGGGATCGGGCTTGGCCCGCTTGTTACGCTTTACAACGGTCATTAAATCTCCTTGATGGCGGCAGTGTCCTGCCAAATGACCGTTTACACAATATTATTTACACCCTCGCTTGGTAGGAACTTCCCTTGGCACGCTGTTGTCGATAGTAGCTGCCTGCCCAGTCCGACTTGTTGATGGTCTGGCCTGCCCACTCGACAAATGTCTGGCGAACAAAGGTCGGGCAATGCCATCGCCAGTGCACCCAGCTTTTCTTCCCACTTCTCTCAGTCACTGGTGCCACACCTGAGTATTGCTGCAACTCCTTTGCGGAAACGAATCGTTCGCGTTGCTCGCCAAACGCCACCAGGAGTCGCGGCGCCAGCGTGGGCCCAGCTCCTGGCAAGGCCGCGAATAATTCAAAATCCGGTAGGGTTGGGGCTAGACGGGCAATGGCATCATCGAAGCGTTCGATGGCCTTTAACGCGACTTTGATTTGTTCAATCAACACCAGTGTTTCCAGCAGGTGCGGAGCAACGATCGCCACGTCCCGCGTCAATGGTCTCGCGGCGTTGATCGCCGCCATCCTCGCGTCAATTACCGATGCACGTCTGGCGTTATGCTGCTTGAAGAACCTGTCGAGAGTTGCTGGGCGCGCCCCCTGAGCTTTTTCCAGTGTCGGCCAACGCGTGATGAAATCACAGAATAAAATGGTGTCATGGTGGTCAAACCATTCCAGAACTTGAGGGTAATACTGCTTAAGCGTATTGGTGAGGCGATTGGTAAACCGGGTCTTGTCCCCAATGAGTTCGCGGCGCCGTTCGACAAAACTCAGCAGTGCCCGCATTGCCGGACTCTGCGGCTCGATAGGCTTAAAGCGCTCAGGATGACGTAACAATAAATCTAACGCTAGTTCGGCATCCGTGGGGTCGTCTTTTGCGCGGCTCGGCTTGAACGCCTGACGGTACTTGACCAGTGTTGCCGGATTAATCGGAAACAGTACGAGAAAATCGTACTTTTGCAGCGCGTAGACCAACGGCCCTTTCGTCAGCTCTAGACCGATGGCGATCTTGCCGCCGTAGCGCCGGTGCAAGTTGCTAACCCACTCGTCAATATTCGCAGCCTGGCTTGAAAAGACTCCAAACTCTCGTTGGGTGCCGCCGGCTTCCTGCAAGCAGAAATCATGCTTTGCATCGGCCCAGTCAATGCCTATGTAGACGGTGAAACACGCCTCGTCAAAATGGTTCATCAGACACCTCCGAAGTGCTAGGATGATCAATGGGATCATGCATGCTTGTGCTCTTCGAAGGCAATATAGCGAGCCGGTCGGACGGCAAACCCTGAGTATTCGTTTTCGAACACAAGCGCACCTGCGGAGCCGAAGCTAAAGCGGCGAACATCGGATGTTTGGGGCGGAATATTCGTGGTCCGCAGGTGCATGTCCCGCCTTCCAATCACAACACCATTGATCTTTCTAGTGTTGAGAAAAACGAGACGGACTAACTATATTGGGGCGGAAGCGGTCTCCTACTGTTCTATCATTCGCGCAGGGTCATCGACTAGAGGGCGTCGCGCGCAAACCCCGCCGTCGCGGCCGATGCCGATCCGCCGGCGGGCGCGGTCAGCGGAGCTCTGCTTTGCTCATTGTTTTCCTGCACCAGCTTGGTTAACAACTCCATGAACTTGAGCTGCTCCTCGCTGGTCAGCGGCGCCAACAGGCGTCGGCGCAGTCGTTGGGCGCCGGGGATCATCTCGTCCAGCAGCTGCTGGCCGGCGCGGGTGATGGTCAGCGCGCGCTGGCGGCGGTTGGTCGGAATGACCTTGCGCTCCAGCAGACCTTTTTCCTCCAGCCGCGCACACACGGTGGCGCCGGTGGACGTGTCGATGCCGCTGCCGGACGACAGCGAGACCTGATCGATGCCGGGATTGCCGGCCAGGTTGCGCAGCATCGCGTACTGCACCGGCGTCAGTTCGCCGCCCATCTCGTCGTAGAAAATCGATACCGATATCTGCTGCGCGCGCCGCAGCAAGTGCCCCGGATGCTCGTATAAATTGGTCAAAGTGCTTTCGGTTTCTGGCATGGCGTATTCTCTGCTTGTGCGGCGCAATATGAAAAGAGTTGCGTCCGGGTGTTTACTTCCGCGTTTTCCGGTCTATACTTTACGATATTCAGTGCACTGAATGTTAAGCTGAAAACCAATAAGGAGACAAGATGTATCCAAAAAACACCTGGTACGTGGCTTGCACGCCCGACGAGATCGACGTCAAACCGCTGGGCCGCCAGATCTGCGGCGAGAAAATCGTTTTTTACCGTGGCGCCGAGGGCAAAGTGGCGGCGGTGGAGGATTTTTGTCCGCATCGCGGCGCGCCGCTGTCGTTGGGCTTTGTGCGCGAGGGGCAGCTGGTGTGCGGCTATCACGGCCTGGAGATGGGCTGCGACGGTAAGGTCATCAGCATGCCCGGCCAGCGTGTGCGCGGCTTCCCCTGCATCCGCAGCTATCCGGTCGAGGAGCGCTATGGCTTCATCTGGGTCTGGACCGGCGACAAGGAACTGGCCGATCCGGCCCTTATCCATCATCTGGAATGGGCGGACAATCCGGAATGGGCTTACGGCGGCGGCCTGTATCACATCCAATGCGAATACCGCCTGATGATCGACAACCTGATGGACCTGACGCATGAGACCTACGTCCATGCATCGAGCATCGGCCAGAAGGAGATCGACGAGGCGCCGGTCAATACCCGCGTCGAGGGCGAGGAAGTCGTCACCAGCCGCTATATGGAAAACATCATGGCGCCGCCGTTCTGGCGCGCGGCGTTGCGCGGCAACGGCCTGGCCGACGATGTGCCGGTGGACCGGTGGCAGATCTGCCGCTTCACGCCACCGAGCCATGTGATGATCGAGGTGGGTGTCGCGCACGCGGGCAAGGGCGGCTACGACGCCGATCCTAAGTTCAAGGCATCGAGCATCGTGGTCGACTTCATCACGCCGGAGACGGAGACCTCGCATTGGTACTTCTGGGGCATGGCGCGTAACTTCAAGCCCGACGACAAGGAATTGACGGCGACCATCCGCGAAGGGCAGGGCAAGATCTTCGCCGAAGACCAGGAGATGCTCGAGCTGCAGCAGCAGAACATCCTGCGCCATCCCGACCGCAAGCTGCTGATGCTGAATATCGACGCCGGCGGTGTGCAGTCGCGCCGTCTGCTGGACCAGTGGATGGAGAAGGAGAACGCGTCACGTAAGCCGGAGCAGGCGGCATGAGCGCCGACTTGCTGAACGTTCGTGTCGAGCGCCGAACCAGCGAGGCGGAGGATATTTGCAGCTATGAGCTGGTTAGCGCGGATGGATCTCCGCTGCCTGCCTTCAGCGCCGGTTCGCACATCGACGTGCATGTGGGACCGAATCTGGTGCGTCAGTACTCGCTGTGCAATCCGCCGCACGAAACCCATCGCTACCTGATCGGCGTGTTGCGCGACCCGGCGTCGCGCGGCGGCTCGCAGGGCATGCATGAGAAGATCCACGCCGGCGCGGAGCTGACCATCAGCGCGCCGAAAAATCACTTCCCGCTGGTGGACGCCAAACGCAGCCTGCTGCTGGCTGGCGGCATCGGCGTGACACCCGTGCTGGCGATGGCGGAAGCACTGTCGGCGCAAGGCGCGGACTTCGAGATGCACTACTGCGCGCGTTCGCCCGAGCGCACGGCCTTCCGCGAGCGCATCGCCGCTTCGCCATTCGCCGCGCAGGTGCACTTTCACTACGATAGCGGCGCGGCCGAACAAAAGCTGGATCTGGCCGCGCTGCTGGCAGGATTGGATCGCGATACCCACATCTATTTTTGCGGCCCGACCGGCTTTATCGACCATGTGAAGGCTACGGCCGCAGCGCAGAAGTGGCCGGAGGCGCAACTGCACCTTGAGTACTTCGGCGCGGCCGCCATCGATACGGGTGGTGACCAGGCCTTCGAAGTCAAGCTGGCCTCCACCGGCGCGAGTTACACTGTTCCCGCCGGGGTGACCGTGATGCAGGTGCTGCGCGACGCCGGCGTGTTTGTGGCGGCTTCCTGCGAGCAGGGCGTGTGCGGCACTTGCCTGACACGCGTGATCGAAGGCGTGCCGGATCACCGCGATTTGTATTTGACCGAAGAAGAACAGGCGGCCAACGACCAGTTCACCCCTTGCTGTTCCCGTTCCAAAAGCCCGACCCTCGTGCTCGACCTATAAAAAACAAGAAGGAGACACCATGTCAGAGAATATCAATACGCATCGCCGTCACATCCTGCTGGGCGCGGCCGCCTTGTCCGCCGGCGTGCTGCCGGCCGTCGCCGCAGCCGCCGAGCCGTTGAAGGTGGGCCTGATCGTGCCGATGTCCGGACCGTTCGCTTCCACCGGCCGCCAGATCGAGGCCGCCGTCAAGCTGTTCATGCAGCAGAACGGCGCCACCGTCGCCGGGCGCCAGATCGAAATCATCCTCAAGGACGACGGCGGGGTCGCACCGGATGTCACCAAGCGTTTGGCGCAGGAACTGGTATCGCGCGACAAGGTGCAGGTGCTGGCCGGCTTCGGCTTGACGCCGCTGGCCTTCGCCGCCGCGCCGGTGGCCACGCAGGCCAAGGTGCCGATGATCGTGATGGCCGCCGCGACGTCGGTCATTCCGCAACGTTCGCCGTACATCGTGCGGACCGGCTTCACGCTGGCGCAGGTGACCGCCCCGATGGCGCAATGGGCCGCCAAGAACAAGATGAAGACCGTGGTAACCCTGGTGAGCGACTACGGTCCCGGGCTGGATGCGGAGAAGGTGTTCGTCAAGGACTTCAACGAAGGTGGCGGCAAGGTGGTCGAGAGCCTGCGCGCGCCGTTGCGCAATCCCGACTACGCGCCGTTCCTGGCCAAGGTGAAGGACTTGAAGCCGGACGCGTTGTTCGTGTTCGTGCCTTCGGGCGAGGGCGCGGCGGTGCTTAAGCAGTTCACCGAGCGCGGTCTGGCCGGCGCCGGCATTCGCCTGATCTGCACCGGCGATGTGTTGGACGACGACCTGATGGCGAGCATCGGCCCGGCCGCCGCCGGTGTCGTCAGCAGCCATCACTATTCGGCCGCGCACCCGTCGGCGGAGAACAAAGCGTATGTCGAGGCGTTCGGCAAGGCGAACAAGGGGATGCGGCCCAACTTCCATTCGGTCGGCGCGTATGACGGCATGCATCTGCTGTATGCGGCGCTCAAGAAGACCGCAGGCGACAGCAACGGCGACAAGCTGCTGGCGGCGATGAAGGGCATGGAGTGGACCAGCGTGCGCGGTCCGGTCAGCATCGATGCCGGCACCCGCGATATCGTGCAAACGGTTTATATCCGCAAGGCCGAGGCCACGGGCGGCTCCTTCTTCAACGTGGAGTTCGACAAGGTCGACAAGGTGCGCGACCCGGGCGTGTGATTCGTTGCTGACACCCGTAGGGCGGATTAGCGCAGCGTAATCCGCCAAGAGCCGCCAAGACAATCACAACTCGTTCAGTTGCGCATGCAGCTCCTCGATCTTAATGAGGCGCTGGCGGCCGGCCTGGCCGGTCTTGTCGATCAACTGCGACGCCAGCACGTGGCACAGCGCCATCACCGCCGCATGATTATCCAGCGGGGTGGCGCTGACCGTATCGCACTTCAACACCCAGGTGGCGCCAAGGTCGCTGTGATTCGACGAATCGGTGATCAGCACCGTCTTCACACCGGCCCTGCCAACGGCGGTGATCAACGCACCCAGCCCCGGCATGCGCCGGCGCAGTCCGAACACGATGAAAATATCGTTCGGCTGCAATCCCACCAGATACTCCGCCATCGTTTCCCCTGATACCGGAAGTAGATACACGTTGCTGCGAAACTGGATGAACTGCCAGCGCAGATACGCGGCAAAAAAATAGTTGTTTCGTTGGCCGAACACACGTACCTGCCGCGCCTTGGCGATCGCGGTGCCCACTTCGCCCACCTGCACCGCCGACATGCCCGCGAAAGTGCGCTGGATGTTTTGCACGCTGGCCGACACATGGCGGTCGAACGGACCGCCATCCTTTCCTCCCTCGTCCGATTCGCGGCGATCCATCAGATACAGCGGCGAGCCCCAGTCCTTGCCCTCGCGCGCCAGGCGGCGCATCTGATCGTAATTCTCATAACCCAGCCGATGGACCAGCCGGGTCATCGTCGCGTTGGATACCCCCGCCATACGCGTCACCTCCGAAGCGGAATAGCTGGCCAGCTGTCCGGGCGACTCCAGTATCACATTTGCCAGGCGCTTTTCGGCCTGCGGCAGCTGGTCCAGGTGCTGCTTGATGGTGGTCGAGAGGCTGTCTATGAAAGGAGTTTTTTTTGTCATTGTTCGCATTCCAGGGATAAGCGCGCAAGGATCACCCGCCGCAGCGCCAATATACACCGCCACGGCGTTTGCGGTTGTCGGCGGAATGCGACTACGCCGCGCATATTTCGATGCAAGCGACAGGAAAATGTTGACGGTGGATGAAAAACAATTTTCAATGAATTGAGAAATGAAAAACAATTATCAGAGATGCGCGGGGCCTGATAAAAGAAACCAAAGGTATGTTTTGTACGTGTTGAACGAATAGGGAGGGATTGCAATGCGGTTTTTCAAATCACTGTTTGGCCAGATCATCGTCGCAATGTGCGCGGGCATATTGCTGGCGGTGTTCTACCCGGATATCGGCCGAAGCCTAAAGCCGCTGGGCGATGGGTTCATCAAATTAATCAAGATGATCGTGCCGATGATCGTGTTTTGCGTGGTGGTGCAGGGCATCCACGGCGCGGGCGAATTGCGCAAGGTCGGAAGGGTGGGCCTGAAGGCCCTGATCTATTTTGAAGTGGTGACCACGATCGCGCTGTTGCTGGGCATCGTGCTGGCTTACGTCTTCCATCCCGGAGCGGGCATGAACATCGACGCCGCCACGCTCGACGCCAGCTCGCTGGCCAGCTATGTCGATAACGCCGAGGGCGTGCGCAAGGCCGGCCTGGCGGAATTCATGCTCAAGCTGATCCCGACCACGGTGGTCAGCGCCTTTACTTCCGGCGACGTGCTGCAGGTGTTGTTGTTCTCCGTGATATTCGGCTGCGCCCTGTCGATGATCGGAGAGAAGGCGCAGCCCGTGGCCACCTTGATCGACGGCCTGGCCACCGCGTTCTTCAAGTGCATGTCCTTCATCATCAAGCTGGCGCCGATCGGCGTGTTCGGCGCGATTGCCTTCACGGTCGGCAAATACGGCATCGGCTCGCTCAAGCAGTTGGCCATGCTGGTGCTGCTGTTCTACGGCGCGGTGATCGTGTTCGTGTTCGTGATCCTCGGCGCCATCCTGCGGGCGGCGGGTTTCAACATCTTCAAGCTGATCGGCTACCTGCGCGAGGAACTGCTGATCGTGCTGGGCACAGCGTCCTCGGACAGCGTGCTGCCGCAGGTGATGCGCAAGCTGAAGTTCATGGGCATCAAGGATTCCACCGTGGGACTGGTGATCCCCACCGGCTATTCCTTCAACCTGGATGCGTTCTCGATTTATCTGACACTCGCCGCCGTATTCATCGCGCAGGCCACCAACACGCCACTGGCGACGGGCGACCTGGTGTCCATCCTGGCGATCGCGTTGATCACTTCCAAGGGCGCGCATGGCGTGCCGGGTTCCGCCATCGTGATCCTGGCGGCCACGCTGACGGCGATACCCGCCATTCCGGTAGTCGGCCTGGTGCTGGTGTTGTCGGTCGATTGGTTCATCGGCATCGCGCGCGCGGCTGGCAATTTGATCGGCAATTGCGTGGCGACGGTGGTGGTGGCGGTATGGGAGAAGGATATCGATCGCGAGCGGGCGCACGCGGTTTTAAATGGAAAGGAAAAAGCATGAGGAAATCGTTCTTTGCGTTGGCGATGTTGGCGGCTGGCGGCGCGGCGCAGGCGCAGTCCGGGGTTGCCGTGTATGGCAACATCGATCTGGGTGTATCCAAGAAGACCGGCGGCGCGTTGACCGAGGGGCGGCGCGATAACAACCGGCTTGGTTTCAGGGGCGTCGAGGACCTGGGCAACGGTTTGAAGGCCTTGTTCCAGCTGGAGATACGCTACGATCCGGATATCGGGACCGTCGAAGGGGTATCGCGTCCGCTGTTCCAGGGGCAGAGCCGCGTCGGTCTTCAGGGCGATTTCGGTACGGTGCGGATCGGGCGCGGCTTGACCGCTTATCAGGACTCCAACGTGGCGTTCGAGCCGTTCCGCGGCACGCCCAGCACCGCCGGTTTTGAGACCGACTTGATGGTGGCGGGCTACAACAGCCAGCCTCTCGATCCGGCCGGGTCGTCGGCGAATCGTTTTTCAAATGCGATTTTCTATAACTCGCCGATTGTCGCGGGATTGCAGCTCAATGTCACCGTCGCCAGCAAGGAGGCGCTCGGCAATCCGGTGCTGATCGGGCGCGGGACGGCGGCTGCGCCGCAGTATCCGGCCAATTCGAAATTGAACAGCAATCCGTATTCGGCCACCCTGGTGTACAAGGCGGGGATGTTCGGCGCGATGCTGGCCTCGGAACGCAATGCCGCTGAAACCCGTTTGTGGTCGGTGGCGGCGTCGGTCCAGCCGAGGCGCGATCTGAAGCTGATGGCTTCTTATCAGAGCCAGGACCAGGATCACACCGTGGCTGTGAATTCGGTGACGAAGGCTTGGGTGGTGGGAGCGAATCTGGATATCGGCCCTGGAACGCTGTTGGCCGGTTACGGCCGCAAGTCGCCGGATGGCGTTGTGCCGACCAAACAGATCGGGGTAGGGTATGAGTACAACCTTTCGACGCGGACGTTCCTGTATGCCGATGCGTCGCAGCGCAGGGCCGCGACGTCGGTTAATTTCTATGGCGTTGGGATACACCATAGGTTTTAAAACGCCATGTTTAATTTGCTGCGGCCGCCATACCGATTTACAGGTCTGCGATGAACGCGCGGACCGCCTGGCTGAAGGCTGCCGGTTGCTCGATGTAGCTCAGGTGGGACGCTTGGCGCAGTATCTCCAGCTTCGCGCCTGAGATGCCGTCCACCAGCGTTTGAGACATCTCGATCGGTGTTCCCTGATCCAGTTCGCCCGCGATCACCAGGGTTGGAGCCTGGATCGCCGCCAGGCGCGCAGTCGTGTCGACCGTGCCGACCGCGTTGCAGCAGCCGGTGTAGCCGACCGTGTCGGTCGAGACCACGCGGCGGCGGAAGCGGGCGACGGTCGCCGCATGATCGGCGCGGAAGCCATCATGGAAGTAGCGTCCCATGACGGCATCGGCGATCGCTTCGATGCCGCTCTCGTTCACCGTCGCGATGCGCTGCCTCCAGGCCTCGCGCGCGGCCTGCGGATAACCCGACGTGGTATTGGCCAGCACCAGCGCGCGCACCAGCGCCGGATGCCGCAGCGCCAGCTCCTGGCCCACCATGCCGCCCATCGACAAACCTACCCACACAACCGGCCCCGTATCGAGCTCGCGCAGCAGCGCGGCCGCGTCGTCGGCCAGGTCGGCCATCGTGTACGCGCCCGCCGGCGACTCCGAACTGCCATGGCCACGGTGGTCGTAAGCGATGACGCGGCTATCGGCCGCCAGCTGGTTCGCCAGTCCGTCCCACATCGTCAGGTCGCAGCCGATGGCGTGGCTCAGCACCACGGTGTGGCGCGGCGCCTTGCCGTTGCGCGGTTCGCGCACGGTGTAGTGCAGCGATGGCCTGGCTTCGGTGCGGCCTTCGCGGCCGACGCCCGGGTGGCTGGCGTTCGTGGGCGCGGCAGGTTCGAGTTCGTAGCCGATCTGCGGGCCGACTTCGCGCAGGATCACCAGCGCGTGCGTGAAGGCGGTGTTCGCGGCCGGCACGCCGGCGTAGATGGCCGATTGAATCAGAACTTCCTTCAATTCGTCCGGCGTCAGGCGATTGGCTTCGTCGCCCAGCAGCGCGGCGCGCACGTGCAGGTCGAACTCCTCCCAGCGCCCCAGGGCGATGGTGATGGAGAGGACGATGGCGCGGCGCGTCTTCTGCTCCAGGCCCGGACGTCCCCATATCTCGTTCCAGGCGAAGCGCGTGATCAGGTTCTGGAAATCGGCGTTGAAGTTGTTGGCGTTGCCGAGGGACCGGTCCACCCACGCGTCGCCGAGGATGGCGCGGCGGTTGTTCAGGCCACGTTCGAAGTCGTGGTCGATGGGATCGTAGCTCATGGTGTCTTCACTTTTGGTTGAGCGAGGCGATATCGCCACGCAGGCTTTGCAGCTGTCGTTGCGCAAGCCGCTGTGCGGGCGCGGTAGCGTTGACCGGATCGAACAGCGTGCGCAGATGCGCCGCGTCGACGTGGGCGCGCAACTTGTTGTCCTGTTTCACCGCTTCCTCCAGTACGTCGGCGAGGTGGCGGTGGGTGGACAGCGCCTCGCCGGTCATTTTTTCCAGCAGCGTGTGGGCCGCCTGCTTGCCGATGGTTGCGGCCAGATAGGCGGATGCCGCCTCCGCGAACACCAATCCTTGCAGCGCATCGATATTGCGCAGCATGCGCGCCCCGTCGATCTGAAGGCCGGCGAAGGCGTCGTTCAGCGCTTGCAGCGCGCCGTGGGCGCTCAGGAACAGATTGGGCCACTCTGCGAGTTCCGCCTGCCAGTTGCCCAGGCCCCGCTCATGCTGCTGGCCCATGCTGGCCAACAGCGCCGCCGCATGCTGCGGCGTGCGCGTGGCGGCGGCCAGCGCGATCATCGCCGACACCGGATTGCGTTTGTGCGGCATGGCCGAGGAGCCGCCGCGTCCATTGCCGGACGGTTCGG
Source organism: uncultured Duganella sp. (assembly GCA_963511605.1). Taxonomy (GTDB): domain Bacteria; phylum Pseudomonadota; class Gammaproteobacteria; order Burkholderiales; family Burkholderiaceae_D; genus Rugamonas. The sequence goes on from CAUPJZ010000010.1 coordinate 10,800, forward strand.
CCAGTTCGGCGATCTCGCCTTGCGCCATCAGGCTCAGGTCCGTGGCCAGCTTGCCCAGGCTGCCGGACAACACCGCCACCTCCAGGCCCAAGCGCACCCACTCGTCGCGCTGCGTGTGCCAGGCAGCATCGGCCACCTTGAGTTTCAGCGCGGCGGCGACACGGTTGGCGACGGCCGGACCTTGTTCTCCCATCACCGCCAGGGTGCCTACGGCGCCGCCCAATTGCAGCTGCAGCGCGCGCGACGCGCTTTCGCGCAGGCGCAGGCGGGCGCGCACGAGGGGCGCCAGCCAGCCGGTCAGCTTGAAGCCGAAGCTGGTCACCTGGGCCGGCTGCATCAGGGTGCGGGCCAGCACCGGGGTCGCCAGATGCCGCTCCGCCAGGTCCAGCAGGTGGCCGGTCAGGTCGTGCAGGCCGTCGTCCAGCAGTTGCAGCGCGTCGCGCGTCGCCAGCACCATGGCGGTGTCGATGACGTCCTGGCTGGTGCTGCCCCAGTGGACTTTGCCGGCGGCCTCCGCGTCGTATAGCGCCACGGTCTTCGTCAGCTCCTTGACCAGCGGGATGGCAAGGCTGCCGGCGCGGCGGCCGGCGCTGATGATGGCGGGGATGTCATAGAGTTGCGCGTTGCAGACGCCGGCGATGGCGCGCGCCGCCGACGGTTCCATCATTCCTTCATCCGCCTGCGCGTTCGCCAACGCTTCCTCGAAACGGAACATCGCCTGCACGATGGCCGCGTCGTCAAACACGGCGATCATGTCGGTGGTGGTCAGGAAGCTGTCGAAAATCGATACACTCACTGCTGCTCCAGTTCTGGTTCAAACATAGTCGAAGAAGGCGGTTTCCTGCGCACCCTGCATGTGGATGTTCCAGCGGTACTGGCGATCGGCGGTTTTCACCGCGAGCAGGGTGGGGCGGCGCGCCGCCGGAATTTGCTCAAGTATCGCCGATTCCGCGATTCCGGCGTCGTCTTCGAGGAAAACGGCGGTGAACTGGTGCTTGACCAGGCCGCGCGCGAACACCGTGATGTAGGCCAGCGGCAGGCCCGGCGCCTGCGGGACTGCCGACAGGCGCAAAATGAACTCGCCCTGGTCGCCGCTCGGCACGCGGCGGAAGCCGGCCACCGGTTGCGATGCTTCCGCGTCGGCGGCGGCTGGCTGCCAGGCCTCGATCTGGGCGTCGTTGATCGCCGCGCCGTCGCCGTCGTAGATGGTGCCGCTGATGGTGACGGTGTCGGCCGGCTTGGCGGCGTCGCTAAGGTCCACCGCCCATTGCCATGCCTCGTGCGAGAACGGGCCGATGGTCTGCGAGGTGGTGATCGGTTTTGCTGGATTGGTCATGTCGGTTCCCCTCAGATGCCGGTTGGCGTGGCGTCGCGGCCGCGCAGCACTATGTCGAATTCATAGCCCAGCATCTGGTCGCTGACGGTGTGCTCAAGGCTGAAGCGCGAGATCAGCCGCTGGCGCGCGGCCAGGTCCGGAATGCTCTGGAAGATCGGATCGTAGTCGAACAGCGGATCGCTGGGGAAGTACATCTGCGTGACCAGCCGCTGCGCATATACGTTCCCGAACAGCGAGAAGTGGATGTGCGCCGGACGCCAGGCCTTGTCGTGGTTCCCCCATGGGTATGGGCCGGGTTTGATGGTGACGAAGCGGTAGCGGCCATCGTCATCGGTCATCATCTTGCCCCAGCCGTTGAAGTTGGGGTCGAGTGGCGCATTGTGCTGGTCGCGCTTGTGGCGATAGCGGCCCGCCGCGTTGCACTGCCAGACTTCCAGCAGCGAGTTGCGTACCGGCTTGCCGTCTTCATCGAGCACGCGGCCGGTGACGACGATTTTTTCGCCCAGCGGTTCCGCTTCGCCGTGCGCGGTCAGGTCCATATCGTTCGGCAGCAGGATGCGCGGCGACGGCGCGATATTCTGCGTCACCGGGACGGGCGCGACGATGCGCAGCGCCGGCTGCACCGGGCCGCGTTTGACGGTGGATTTGTATTCTGGGTAAATCAGCTCCGGATAGACGCCGGGCGCGATAGCATCGAATTTCACTGCTGGTCTCCTGATGTTGGTGCCGTGGTTTGTTCTGGTGATGATGGTACGAAAGCGTACATGCCATCACAAGACGCTATTGGCGTGGTATATTCGCTATGCGCACAATTTGTGCGTATATCGCCCAAATCCGAATTTTTCTATGTCATGAGTGCCGAAAACGACGTTCCAGCCAAGCGCGACATGATCGCCGGTCTCGAAAAAGGCTTGCAGGTGATCGAGGCCTTCGATCAGGAGCGCGGCCGGCTGAGCATCGCCGAGGTGGCCGAGCGCACCGGCCTGACACGGGCGGCGGCGCGCCGCTACCTGATCACGCTCACGCATCTGGGTTATATGCGGCACGAGAACAAGCTGTTTTCGCTGACGCCGATGGTGCTGCGGCTCGGCCAGTCCTATCTGCATTCGGCGCGCCTTCCGCGTCTGGCGCAGCCGCTGTTGTACCGGCTTGCGTACTCGGTGGGTGAGGCGGCGTCCGTCGGCGTGCTCGATCACGATCAATTGGTGTGCGTGGCGGCGGTCAGCGCAGGCCAGTTGGTGTCCGCCACCCTGCAGCCCGGGACGCGGGTGCCGGCTTGGTGCACCGCGAACGGCCGCATGCTGTTGGCCAGCCTTCCGCAGGACCAGCTGGACGATTTTCTGGCCCGCGTGCGGCCGGAACAGATCACCGAGCATACGATCGTCGGCAAGGAGCGCCTGGCGCTGGAGATCGCGCGCGCCCGGGCGCAGGGCTACGCGCTGGTGGACCAGGAGCTGGAGCTGGGACTGCGCACGATGGCCGTCCCGTTGAGGAATTTTCGCGGCGAGGTGGTGGCTGCGATGAACATTAGCGTCCACGCGGCGCGCATGCCGCTCGACCAGATGGTGGAGCGCTGCCTGCCGGCGCTGATCAAGATGCAGGTGGAGCTGAACGCCTTGCTTTAGTCGTTCTTGCGGAACTCCTTGGGCGTGAGGCCCATGCGTTTCTTGAACAGGCGGCTGAAGTACGCCGGGTCCTGGAAGCCCAGTTCATAGGCGATGCTGGCAATGCTGGCCGGGACGTAGGTCAGCTTGCGGCACGCCTCCAGCATCAACCTGTCCTGCGTGATGTCGAACGCGGATTTGCCGGACAGCTTGAGGCACAGGCGGTTCAGCCGCACCGGCGACGCCTTGAGCACATCGGCATATTGGCCAACCTGCCACTGCTCCTTGAAATGACGTTCCACCTCAGCCCTGAAGCGGCTGAACAACTCGAAGTCGCCCCGGCCCGACTGGTCGGCGAAGCGGTGGTCGGCCTGCACCCGCACCAGCAACAGCAGGGCGGCACGCGCCAGCCACTCCAGCATCAGTGTGTGGCCGTATTGCGGCCAGGCCGCTTCCGCCAGCAGTTGCTGGAGCAGCGCCTCCAGACGCGCGCGCACCTCCGGCAGGCCCGCCAGATCGATCGCCAGCGGCTCGACGAACAGCGTGGAATACAAATCGCCCTGGTTGTCGGCCGCCGAGAAAATCACATTCTGGTCCACCGTCAGCACGTAGCCCTGCGCCTCGGGCGAAAAGTCGAAACCATGTACCACCGACGGATGGATGGTCAGCACGGCCGGGCCGCGCCGCTCCCACAACGCGGCGTTGACGCTGGCGCGCACTTCGCCGCCGAATAAAAAAAGTACCTGAAACATCCCTGGATGGGTGTGGTTGTCGATATGCCAGTCGTACATGCGGCTGCGCGTTTCGATCAGCTCTATGTGGACGAATTCAGCGTTTTCCGTGCGGGTTTGCTCGCCGTAGAGGGCAAACTTGGGTATCTCGGCGATTGATTCTTTGGCTGGGGAAGGCATGGTGTGGAATTGGTTGTTTGTCTAAATAGTACAAGTTTTATGCCGTTTCATCCATTTTTTTTAGGGCGCGGCGGCGCTACGATGGCGTCAGCGACTTGATAAATAAGTCGAACACAAACATTCGGAGACAACCATGCGTACCCAAGTAGCCATCATCGGCGCCGGCCCGGCCGGCCTGCTGTTATCCCATTTGCTGCACCTCGACGGCATCGAATCGATCATCGTCGAAACCCGCTCCCGCGCCGACATCGAGGCGACCATCCGCGCCGGCGTGCTGGAACAGGGCACGATGGATATCCTCAACGAGTCCGGCGTAGGTGAACGCATGCGCGGCCAGGGCGCGCTGCACCACGGCTTCGAGCTGGCTTTCGGCGGCAAGCGTCATCGTATCGACCTGACGGGATTGACCGGCAAGGCCATCACCGTCTATCCGCAGCACGAGGTGATCAAGGACCTGGTGGCGGCGCGCCTGGCCGCCGATGGCCAAATCCTGTTCGAAGTGAGCGAGGTGGCGCTGCACGGCGTCGACACGCAAACGCCGTCGGCCACCTTCATGCACGGTGGAGAGGCGCGTTCCATCGAGGCGGATTTCGTGATCGGCTGCGACGGCTATCATGGCGTGAGCCGCCCGGCGATGCCGGCGCAGGAGCAGCGCAAGAACTTCCAGCGCATCTATCCCTTCGGCTGGTTCGGCATCCTGGTCGAATCGGCGCCGTCGTCCGAGGAACTGATCTACGCTCAGCATGACCGCGGCTTCGCACTGGTCAGCACCCGATCGCCGACGGTGCAGCGGCTGTACTTCCAGTGCGACCCATCGGACCACGTCGACAACTGGTCGGACGATCAGATCTGGGCGGAGCTGCACGCGCGCCTGGAAAACCACGACGGCTGGAAACTCAACGAGGGCAAGATCTTCCAGAAAAATATCATCGGCATGCGCAGCTTCGTATCGACGCCGATGCAATCGGGCCGCTTGTTCCTGGCCGGCGATTCGGCGCACATCGTGCCGCCGACGGGCGCCAAGGGCATGAACCTTGCGGTCTCCGACGTCAAGCTGTTGGCGCGCGGGCTGGAGCAGTTCTACAAGAAGGGTAGCGAAGAGAGGCTTGCGGGCTACACCGACGATGCGCTCAAGCGCATTTGGCGCGCGGAGTATTTTTCGTGGACGATGACGCGCCTGCTGCACACCTTCGCCGAGTCCACGCCGTTCGAGCGCGAGATGCAGCGCGCGGAGCTGGAGAATATCGTGACTTCGCGTGCGATGGCGACGGCGTTGGCGGAGAATTATGTCGGAGCGTTTTAAACCCCCACTGGCGGCAGGGTAGGAATACAAGAGAGATCGCGTAGGACTGGGATGACAAAGTGTTATGTTCCTAGCCTACATTGGTCTCCTACGCGCTCCTATGAGCTAGCGCACATAGCGGGGATATAGTGTATCCATCAGGTCGGCAACGATCTACCGGAATAAAACACACTATAAGAGGCTCGCCATGCAACAAGCTACTCACACCAACGTCTCCGGCAACGCAGTACTGGCAATGCACGCAGTCACCCCTGTCGCTGCTCCGTCGCCCACCATCAGCATCATCGGCGCACAGCAAAACGAACTGCTGCGGGCCCTGTCGCGTGAGGAGCTGGTTAGCCTGTTCGACCACCTGGAGCTGGTGCCTATGGCCGCTGGCAAGCACTTGTTCGACTTCGGCGACAAGATGGAATACGCCTTCTTCCCGACCAATGCCATCGTCTCGCTGCAGTATGTGACCGAAGACGGCGGCGCGACCGAGATCGCGGTCGTTGGCCGTGAGGGGGTGGTTGGCGTGTCGATGTATGAGGCCGAACGCGCCAACTGCTCGGCGGTGGTGCAGAGCGCCGGTTATGGCTATCGCATCAAATCGGCCGTGCTGCGCGAAGCCTTCTTCAGCGGCGGCGCCCTTGCGCAGCAGCTGATGCGCCATACCAGCGCGCTCTTCGCCCAACTGGCGCAAACGGTTGCCGGTGTCCGTCACGGCAGCATCGAGCAGCGCCTGTGCCGCTGGCTGCTGGAACGCCTGGACCGCTCCACTTCCAACGAACTGAAAGTGACGCAGGAGATGATCGCCAATATGCTGGGCGTGCGCCGTGAGAGCATCACCTGCTCGGCGGGCAAGCTGCAGGAAGAAGGTTTGATCGAATACCGTCGCGGCACCGTCACGGTTCTGGACCGCAGCGGCATGGAACGCCGTGCCGGCGGTTGCTACGTCGCCGCGTAATAGCTTCTCTATCAGTACGTCTCCGCTTCAAACCTCTTAGTGCAGGTACCTTGGCGCATGCTGGAGTTGTTCCAGCTTGCGCTGCACCAGGCAGTACCAGGCCATCGCCCATTTGGACGCCAGCATCGATTCCTCCACCGTCGGCGCGGACATGGTCCGCTGAACCGCCATCATCTGGCGATGTAGGGCGCGCGCGGCGGGCGTGTGTTTGGGGGCTTTTGAAGTATCCATGGGTCTTATTGTGGCCTCGTCGCGCAAGCCCGGCTGTGCGGTGTACCACGTTGGCGCACAGCTACTTTCTTTTCCACCTCTCGTCCAAAGAAGCTCATTCACCTTGATTTCCCGGTCTTCTCCGGGGCTATATGCTGTTTTCTCATGGTATCGGCTGCTTAGCTGACGCTGCTTGCGCGAACTCGCGCCTGACCCGAAGACACAAATTATCGTCAACTGCGCCGGCCGGACCTGCGGCATCATCGGCACGCAATCGCTGATTAACGCGGGAATTCCCCAATCCTGTTGCTGCACCGCGCAACGGTACGATCGGCTGAACTTTGGCGCCCCAAAAACTGGAACGCGGCCAGTCGCGAACGGGCTTGTGGCTTTCTGACTAATCTTCCTTGTAACAAGCGCAACGCAATGCGTCACTTAATGGATGCATGCGTTGCGTTTTGGTTGCGGCGCAGCGTAAATTTCCTCATTGTTGTCGTGTGGTAATAGGGTTCCGGTATACTTAAATGTAGCCGAGCAACAATCGAATCTTTTAACACTTTTATGAGAAAAGTCACCATGACTATTACCAAGCGCTTGATTCTGACCCTGTCATTGGCGCTGCTGGCGCTGATCTTTGTCGGCTTCACCGGACTGAATCAACTGTCGCGCGCCCAAGCGCGGCTGGACCTGGTGCAAACCCGTTTAGACCCCAGCATCGCTGGCCTGAACGAGGCCAAAGGCTACCTCGCGGACAGCCGCCTGGCCGGCTACCGCCTCTCGGTGTTCTCCAACCTGGCCGATAAATCGGCGCTGGACAAGGCGTACAACGACGCCCACGCCAAGTTCGACACGGTCATCGCGACCTACGAAAAAGAGCGCATCTTCGACGAGACCGACCGCAAGCTGCTGGAGGCGGACAAGGCCAACATGGCGGCCTATCGCCAGGCGCTGATTCCGTTCCTGGCCGGCGCCCACGCCGGCGACATGGATGCGGTGCGCGCCACCCTCATGCCCGGCACGCCGCTGGCCCTGACCGCCGGCGCGCTGAAAAAAGGATTCGATGATCACATCGCCTACAACAACAAGCTGAGTGACGATATCCGCACCGAGAGCACCGCCGCCTACGCCTTCGCGTTCCGCCTGATGCTGTCGGTGATCGTGCTTGGCCTGCTGGTGACCGGCGCGCTGGCGTGGCAGCTCTACAGCATCATCAAGAACAGCCTTGAAAGCATTCGCAGCACCCTGGTCAACGTCAGCCAGTCGCTGGACCTGACCCAGAAAATTCCGGTCCAGCGCATGGACGAAATCGGCCATACCGCCGTCGCCTTCAACAAGCTGCTGGAGCAGATCGCCGGCGTGATCGACACCGTGCGCGCCGCCACCAGCGCGGTCGGCACGGCTTCGCAGCAGATCGCGTCGGGTACCGGCGACCTGTCGAACCGCACCTCGTCGCAGGCCGCCTCGCTCGAGGAAACCGCCGCCAGCATGGAGCAGTTGACGTCCACCGTCGGCCAGAACGCGGACAATGCGCGCCAGGCCAACCAGCTGGCGCGTTCGGCGTCGGACGTCGCGGCGCAGGGCGGCAGCGTGGTCGAACAAGTCGTCGTGACCATGGGTTCGATCAACGAATCGTCGCGCAAGATCGTCGACATCATCTCGGTCATCGACGGCATCGCCTTCCAGACCAATATCCTGGCGCTGAACGCGGCGGTCGAAGCGGCGCGCGCCGGTGAGCAGGGCCGTGGTTTCGCGGTCGTCGCGACCGAAGTGCGCAATCTGGCGCAGCGTTCGGCGGCGGCGGCAAAAGAGATCAAGGCATTGATCGACGACTCGGTCGAGAAAGTCGGCTCCGGCACCAAGCTGGTCGAGCAGGCCGGTTCGACGATGAACGAAGTCGTTTCCAGCATCAAGCAGGTGACCGACATCGTCGGCGAAATCAGCGCTGCCACGCAGGAGCAGAACGACGGCATCGCCCAAGTGCACCAGTCGATCACGCAGATGGACGAGACGACGCAGCAGAATTCGGCCCTGGTGGAAGAGACGGCGGCCGCCGCGCAAACCCTGCGCGATCAGGCGGATGCGCTGGAGCGCGTGGTCAGCGCGTTCACGATCGGTGCGCAGCAGGTCAGCTACACGCCGCCGGCGCGTCCTGTCGCGCGCAGCGCGCCCGTGACGAAAAAGGCGCCGCCGAAGCCAGTGGTGAAGGCCGCCGCCAAGCCGTTGGCATCGCCGGTGCCGAAGGCCAAGACCACCGCCGCCGCGACGTCGAGCGGGGAATGGGAAGAGTTCTGACCGTAGAAGCGGCTTGACCGTATAACCACGTAGGGCGGATTAGGCGGAACGCCGTAATCGGCCATGCAAGCGTCAACTTGGCGCATGAATGGCCGATTACGCTGCGCTAATCCGCCCTACGTGTTTTTTTTGCACGGGCTACAATCCAGAACCAATCTTCTGGAGGGTAGCCATGAATCACAATCGTTTGGGAAAATCAGGTTTGCGCGTGCCTGAACTCAGTTTTGGCACTGCGACTTTTGGAGGCGGCAATGACTTCTTCAAAGCCTGGGGCAGCACCGATGCCGGCGGCGCCACGCGCCTGATCGATGTGTGCCTTGAACACGGCGTGTCGATGTTCGACACCGCCGACGTCTATTCCGATGGCCTGGCCGAGGAAGTGCTCGGGCAAGCCATCAAGGGCAAGCGCAACCGCCTGCTCATCTCCACCAAAGTCACATTCCCCACCGGCGACGGCGCCAACGATTTCGGCTCCTCGCGCCAGCATCTGATCGATTCCGTCGATAACTGCCTGCGGCGCCTGGGCGTCGAACATATCGACCTGCTGCAGCTGCACGGCCAGGACAACAACACCCCGGTCGAAGAGACGCTGTCCACCCTGGACCAGCTGGTCCGCGAAGGCAAGGTGCGTTACATCGGCGGCTCCAATTTCTCCGGCTGGCACATGATGAAATCGCTGGCGGTGTCGGACCGCTACGGCTATCCGCGCCACGTCGCGCACCAGATCTACTACTCGCTACTAAACCGCGACTACGAATGGGAGCTGATGCCGCTGGCCGAGGACCAGGGCGTCGGCGCGATGGTCTGGAGCCCGCTGGGCTGGGGCAAGCTGACCGGGAAGATTCGGCGCGGACAGCCGGCCAAGCCGGGCACCCGCGCGCACGATATCGCCGGCACCGGCCCGCATTTCGAGGAGGAGCGCCTGTTCCGCATCGTCGACGCGCTGGACGTGGTGGCCGAACAAACCGGCAAGACCGTGCCCCAGGTGGCGCTGAACTGGCTGCTGGGGAAGAAGACCATTTCCAGCGTCATCATCGGCGCCCGCGACGAACAGCAACTGATCGATAACATCGGCGCCACCGGCTGGCGTTTGAGCGCGCAGCAGAATGCGTTGCTGGAAGCGGCCAGCGACGTGTCGCCGGCATATCCGGTATGGCATCAGCGCGGGTTCCCGATGCTGAACGAACGCGCGGGCTGATTAGAAGGTCTTGATCAGCGTCGCCCGCAGCGAGCGCGATTCGATGGGATGGAAGTGGATGTCGGTCACCGGCTCCGCTTCGCCCTTCAACTGCGAGGCGTAGTAGTAGTCGATGGCGGAATCGCGGCGATTGGTCAGGTTGAACGCCTCCAGCTCCAGCGCCAGGTCCCTGGCGATCTTCCAGCCTATCCGGCCGTTCAGGGTCATGCTGGAATTGGAGCGTACGCTGTTGTCCTCGATCAGAGGACGCGGACCGAAGTAGCGCAGCTTCAGCGATCCGGAAAACGGGCCGCCACCGTCCACCGTCACCGCCAGTTGTCCCGTGCCTTCGATCGCACCGGCGATGCGGTTGCCTGCCGGCGCATCGCCGCGTGTGCGCGCACGCGCATAGGCCAGGTCCAGATCGACCGACAGCCATTTCAGCGGCTTGTAGTAATTCGAGAATTCCACGCCGTAGCGGCGGCTCGGCGGGCCCGCCTCGGTGGTGCCGGCGTCGCCGACAAAGGTCAGCTCGGAATCGAAATCCAGACGATAAAACGACAGCGACGATTGCAGGCCTGGCAGCCAGGCGCTGCGCGCACCCAGCTCCATGCCGCGCGAACGCACCAGCGGCGAGACTTTATCGGCCGCCAGTCCGGTCTTCGGATCGATGGTGATCGTGGTGCCGCGCGCATCGTTGCTGTGGAAGCCGGTGCCGATATTGGCGTACAGTTCGGCCGTTTTCCACGGCCCGTAGATAATGCTCAGGCTGGGGCTGACCAAGTGGTCGTTCGCGGTGCCGGAGTTGGCCGCCAGGTCGCTGCCGACATCGAAGCGGTAGCCGTCGACACGCGCGCCGGCCACCGTGCGCCATGCGTCGTTCCAGCGGGTGCTGTTCTCGATGAACAGCCCGGCGCTGGACTCGACGATGTGGTCCTGGCGCGTGGTGGAGACGCGTTGGCGCGCCTGCGTGTTATACAAACCGTTGAAGATATTATCGTTTTGCAGTTGCAGGCCTATGGTGGTCTCGCTGTTCCAGCCGTCGCCGTGCTGGTGCCAGCTGTGGCTCGCATTCAGGCCGCTGGTGACGCGCTTGTCCGGCTGCGCGAACTGGTCGCCGCGAATCGGATCGTCCATGAAGTAGGTGAAGTTGGAGAACAGATCCAGCTGGTTAGCGATGACGTAGGCGTTGATCTTGGAGGAGCTGTCCGGCGTCGTGCGGCGCCACGCACCCGAGAGGCTGTAGCGGTGTGCCTCGCCGCCGTCGGTGGGATCGATGGCGCCATAGCGGCCGATTTGGCCATCCCGCACCGCGCGCAGCGGAATCTGGTCGGTGGCGTTCCAGTCCGCGCGGTAGGCCATCAGGCTGACATTGAAGCCGTTGTTGGCATAGCCTTCGCTGTAGCGCAGCACCGCATTGACCTTTTGGTAGTTGTCCGTATTTTCGTACGGGCCGTCGTTGTGCAGCACTTCCAGCGCGTACAGCAGGCTGCCGCGCGGCAGTTCGACGGAGTCGGCGAGCAGCGCGCGGCCATAGCCGTTCTGCCCGGTCGACACGCTGGCCAGGCCTTGCGTCAGCCGGTTGGCGTACACCACGGAAGCCGTGCCGGCGGAGGCGAAGTCGCCTTCCTCGGCGGAGTAGGGGCCCTTTTTGTAATCGAGCCGCACCGCCAGCTCCGGTATCAGGAAATTGAGATCGGTCCAACCCTGGCCGTGCGCGTGGCTGCGCTGGTTGACCGGCATGTCGTCGACCGTGGTGCGCAGGTCGGTGCCGTGGTCCAGATTGAAGCCGCGCAGGTAGAACTGATTGGCCTTGCCTTCGCCGCTATGCTGGCTGACGATCAGGCCCGGCATCGCTTCCAGCAGTTCGCCGGGACGGTAGACGGTGCGCGCGGCCAGCTCCTTTTGCGATACGCTACCCGAGCTGGCGGCATCGGCCACGCCCAGCTGGTTGGCGCGCGAGCCGTCGATGGTCACTCTTTGCAGCAGGTCGTCGGCGTGGACGGGGGAGTGGAGGGTGGCCGCAGCCAGCGCCAGGGGGATGAGCCGCTTAACGGGCGGTTTGATCGATGCTGTCTTGATCGAAAATGAGGGTTTGGATGGCGCCATCTGTTTGCAGGTTTACTGTGTTCTTTTGCGAAGGCAGGAAGTCTATCAGCAGGGCGTTATGAATGCGAGTGCCGGCTTTGAGTTTGGTGCCGGCGATCTCCTGGAAGATGACGACGCTGTCGGCATCCGCCTTAACGCCGACCCATTGCAGCGGCAGGCGCTTGTTATCCGGACCGGCGAGCTGGAACTGCTTTTCGACGTAGCGGCGCAGCGGCTGTTCGCTGTCCGCCTGGCCCAGATCGAAACTGCGGCCGTACAGATTTGTGAGCAAGGTGGAGACATCGTGCGATGTGTAAGTGTGGACGATCTCCGTGTTGCCGGTGCGGTCGTTGTAGCTGATATCGGCTATGCCCATGTGAAAATTATGGGCGCCGGCCGCCGTGCTGGCGAGTGCCAGCACCAGCACAGCGGCGGCCAACGAGCGTAGGGCGCGCAGGGTCATTCGCCCGCCGCGTCCTTGTCGCCGTCTTCTTTGGACTTGTCGCCCTTGCCCTTGAGCGGCGTATTAAAGTCGCGCATCAGGTTGTTGCGGTCACGTTCGGTCTTGAACAGCTCCACGCGCGACTGCGTCAGCTTGCGCGGCCAGGCGTTGTTGCTGGTGTCGATATCGGCGGTTTCCCAGTACGGGTCCTGCGTCAGGCCGACCATCGGCTCGTCGGTGACTATCAACTTGGTGATCTTCTTCGGCGAGAAGCGCCATACTTCGGCCGGAACGCGCTCGATGTACTTCTTGCCGCTCTTGAGTTCAATCTCCAGCACCAGCGGCATCACCAGGCCGCCGATGTTCGAGAAGTCCACCAGATACAAGTGCTTGCCCTGGTCCAGCAGCTTCTTCTCCCACGGCTCCAGCTTCCCGATCTCCTCGGCGTAGCTGTTGCGGTCCTTGTTGGTGACGGTGAATTCGTCATGCTCGTTGTAGAAGTCCTTCAGCTCCGGATGGCTATCCAGGCGCTTGGGCATGGCCTTGTTCAACTGCTGCGACACCGAAATAGGCTCCGCCTCCTTCTGCGCCTTCTTCCAGGCTTTTTCCTTTTCCGGGTCCTTGGTGCTCACACCGTATTCGCTGATGCCGTCGACGCTGATGTCGACCGCGTCGGTGGTGTAGAACCAGCCGCGCCAGAACCAGTCAAGGTCGGTGCCGGAGGCGTCTTCCATGGTGCGGAAGAAATCGGCCGGGGTGGGGCGCTTGAACTTCCAGCGGTTGGCGTACTCCTTGAAGGCATAGTCGAACAGCTCACGTCCCAGGATGGTCTCGCGCAGGATGTTGAGCGCGGTGGCCGGCTTGGCGTAGGCGTTGTTCCCGAACTGGAGCAGCGACTCCGAGTTGGTCATGATCGGTACCTGGTTCCGGCTGCGCATGTAGTCGACGATGTTGCGCGGCTCGCCGCGGCGCGACGGGTAGTTTTGTTCCCACGCCTGCTCGGCCAGATACTGCACGAAGGTGTTCAGGCCTTCATCCATCCAGGTCCACTGGCGCTCGTCGGAGTTGATGATCATCGGGTAGTAGTTGTGGCCCACCTCGTGGATGATCACGCCGATCAGGCCATACTTGGTCTGCTGCGACCAGGTCAGCGCGCCGGTCTTCTTGTCCTTGGTCGGACGCGGACCGTTGAACGAGATCATGGGGTATTCCATGCCGCCCACCGGGCCGTTGACCGAGATCGCCGCAGGGTAGGGATAGTCGAAGCTGTACTTGTTGTACTGCTCGATGGTATGGATGATGGCCTGGGTGCTGTACTGGCCCCACAGTGGATTGCCTTCCTTCGGATAGTAGGACATCGCCATCACGTTGGTGCCGTCCTTCTTGTAGCCCTGCGCGTCCCAGATGAATTTGCGGCTCGACGCCCATGCGAAGTCGCGCACGTTGGCGGCCTTGTAGTGCCAGGTTTTGGTGGCGGTGCTGACCGACTTCTCGGCCTTCTCCGCTTCCTCCTGCGTGACGATGAGCACCGGCTTGGTGGCGGTCCTCGCCTTGGCCAAGCGGTCGCGCTGCGCCGCGCTCAGTACCTCGCCGGGATTTTGCAGGTCGCCGGTGGAGGCGACCACGTGGTCCGCCGGCACGGTCAACTGGACGTCGTAGTCGCCGAATTCCAGCGTGAACTCGCCGGCGCCGAGGAACTGCTTATGCTGCCAGCCCGTCACGTCGTAGTAGGCCGCCATCCGCGGGAACCATTGGGCGATTTCGAACAGGTCGTTCTTGTCTTCCTCGAAGCTCTCGTAGCCGGAGCGTCCACCCAGCACTTTCTGCTCGTTGATGTTGTAGGACCAGTCGATATTGAAGGCGTAGCTCTGGCCCGGCTTCAATGGCGTCGGCAGGTCGATGCGCATCATGGTTCGATTGATGACGTATTTCAGCGGCTGGCCGCCGGCGCTCACGCTCTTGATCTTGAAGCCGCCGTCAAAGTCACGCCCCGCCAGCACGCCGCGCAGACCCTCGAACTTGTAGCCGTCGTCCTGTGTCGGCGGCTTGGCCCACGCCTCGCGCGACGGCTGCGTCATCATCAGACGGGCGTCGGAATCTTTTTTGTAGATGTTCTGGTCCAGCTGCACCCACAGGTAGCTGAGCGTATCGGGAGACTTGTTGTGGTAGCGGATTTGCTCGCTGCCGGTGAGCGAACGCTTGGCTTCGTCCAGCGTGGCGCGGATGGTGTAGTCCGCGCGCTGCTGCCAGTAGGCGGCGCCGGGGGCGCCGGAGGCGGTGCGGTAGGTGTTGGCGCTGGGTAGAATCTCGTCCAGCTGGCGGAACTTGTCATCGAAAGGTTCCGCCGCGAATGCGGACACCGTAAAGCAAATGGCGACGAAGCCGAATGTTTTGCGCATATTCTGTGTTCCTGATCTTTGCCAGAAGAAAAGGAACTAGTGTATAGCAAGTTTTCAAAGTATCACCGGCAGATACAATAAAATACAATCGATGCTACGGTTTATATTGTTTACGTAACCGCTCCCGCCGCCACCTGTTTTGGTCAGTGTTTTTTTTGCATCTGGGCGTCCTGGAACTGGAAGCGGGCGTCGTCGCTGGCGGTGACGGCGCGCGAGGTCGCGTCCAGGTGCATCAGGCGGGAACCCGCGCCGCTGCTGGCCTGCGGCCATTCCGGCAGGCCGGCGCCATTCGGATTGCCGGTCTTGATGAAGTTGGCGAAGTAGCCTTGCATCAGGGTCGACAGCGCGCGGTCCTCGGTGGCCCACGAATACACTTTATTTCCGTTCAGGTTACCCAATGCGTACTCGATTTCGGCCGAGTGGGCGGCGCCCGGGTCGCCGGGACGCGGGCGGCTGTAGTAATAACGATACACCGGCTTACCGCTGGTGCGGGCGTGCGTGTCGATCCATTTCCAGGTGCCGTAGACGATGAAGCCGTCGCTGGCCAGGTCCGTCGCCGCCTGTTTCACGTCGCCCGGATAGGCGATGCGCGCGGCGCCGGCCTGGTCGCCGTAGAATTTTTTCAACGCGGCGTTGAAGTTTTCCTCGGTTGGCTCGGTGTCGCCCAGCACCCGCTTATAGTCGCTTTCGTGCGAGTTCCAGCCGGCCAGCAGCGGCACCTTGGCCTGTTCGCCGGCGGCGTACATCGCGCCCGGCGCGCGCGGCAGGACGTAGCCGTCCTGTGTCGCGCTGAACCACGGCGCGCCCGGCTGGCGCAGCGTTTCGAGCAGCTGCTGCGCCGGCAGCGCGCGCAGCGCGGCTAGCGTCGGCGCACCGATTTTTTCGGCGAAGGCGGCACCGGTTTTCTCGGCTTCGGCCAGCGGAGGAGGCGGGTGGACTCCGAGCAGCGAGCCGCTTTCGCCGATGGCGCCGGCGATCAGCCCCCTCGACAGCGGCGTGATCATCTGCGCGCTGACCGACCACGAGCCGGCCGATTCGCCGGCGATGGTCACGCGCGACGGGTCGCCGCCGAACGCCGCGATATTATTCTTGACCCATTTCAGTGCCGCCGCCTGGTCCATCAGGCCGTAGTTGCCGGATGCCTTGTTGGGCGATTCGGCGCTCAGTTCCGGGTGGGCCAGGAAGCCGAAGACGTTGAGGCGGTAGTTGACGGTCAGCGTGACGATGCCTTTGGTGGCCATGGCTTCGCCGTCGTAGCGCGGCTCGGAGCCGTCGCCGGCGGCAAAGCCGCCACCGTAAAAGTACACCAGCACCGGCAGCTTCTCTTTTGGCGATTTGGCCGGCGTCCAGACGTTAAGATACAAGCAGTCCTCGCTCACGCCATCGGAGCGGAACACCATGTCCCCGAATAATGGCAGCTGCATCGCGCGCGGGCCGAAGTGGTCGGCCTTGCGCACGCCTTTCCACTTTTGCGCCGGCTGCGGCGCCTTCCAGCGCAAATCGCCCACCGGCGGCGCGGCGAACGGGATGCCTTTATAGGATGCCACGCCGGAGGACTCCAGCGTGCCTTGCACCACGCCGGTGGCGGTGGTGGCGCGCGGCGCGCTGGCCGCTGTCGCGTAGGCGGTGAGGGAAGAGGTGAAAACGCCGGAGGCGATCAGCAGCAAACCGAATTTATTCATGTCTTTTTTGGCCAAAAAGGAAGGAGTGGCAACTATAGCTGGAAGCCCTTCCATTGGCGACCGATTTTCGATTTCGCGGTCGTTCGGCCAAGGTGCGATAGCGAACATACATTGCGTATAGGCATTGTTAGGATGACTCATCGAACTCATCAATAACGAGGCAAACATGGCAAACGCAAATCAAGTACTGGTCGTCGACGACAATATCGATGTGGTGGAGTCGTTATCGGCGCTGCTGCAGTGCCACGGCTACCAGACGTCGTCCGCGCACAATGGTTACGAGGCGTGCGACTCGGTGCGCGACGCGATGCCGAAGGCGATCATCATGGATCTGGGGATGCCCTGGATGGATGGTTACGGCGCCGTGCGGGCGATACGCCGCATGCCCGGCACGCAGGCCTTGCCGATTATTGCGTTGAGCGGTTCGGCCGATAGCGAGTCGGCACGCAAGGCTGTTGCGGCCGGGTTCACCCACCATTTTTCGAAGCCGCTCAATTTCGAGCATTTGAATCAGTACCTGGCCAGCTTAAATTAAGGTAGAGACACGTAGGGTGGATTAGCCGGAACGGCGTAATCCGCCACGTGCCGCCTGCGGCTTAACGCAGGGTTTCGGTCAGCACCCGGCCCTCGGCGCCGGCCGGCGGGCGCACCCGCAGGATGTTGGCCAGGGTCGGCGCGATGTCTACCACTTCCGCGTACTGGCCGTAGTTACCCGGCTTGATCCAGCGTTTGCCCATGATCAGAAGCGGCACATTGGTGTCGTAGGCGTACGGCGAACCGTGCGTGGTGCCGGTGTCGCCGTAGCCGAAATACCAGTACGGCTTGGTGACCACGATCAAATCACCCGACGCCTCGCGGTTCCACGCGCGGCGCATCAACGTCGCCATGCGCGTGCCTTGCACCGCGCCGCTCTCGAACTGCGTGCGGGTAAAGACGTCGGCGATGCCTTTTTGCTGCAGCAGGAATTGCGCGGCGGCGTTTTCCACATCCTCGCGACGCAGGCCGCTCTTGTCGATCTGCGCGTAGTCCAGGTGCACGCTAGGCAGCGACCAAGCGGTCAGCAGCTTGACGCCGCCGAATTTATCCGACAGGTGCTTGCCCAGGTCCTTCATCAGCTGATCGCCCTTGATGCGCTGCGCATCCAGATGACGCGACCGCGAGAATTCGGCCGTGTTGGCGAATCCGTGGTCGGCCGTCAGCACCACCACCACATTGTCCATGCCCACCCGCTTGTCCAGATAGGTGAAGAACTGCGCCAGCATGCGGTCGACCCGCTGCAAATGGTCGTGCGACAGTTTGCTCTCCGGGCCGAAGGCGTGGTTCACGTAATCGTGTGCCGACAAGCTGACGCCCAGCAGGTCCGGCACGCCGGCCGGATTGCGGCCGAGGTTTTCGCCTTCGATCGCGGCCTGCGCGAAGTCCAGTGTCAGCTGGTCGAGGAACGGGCCGGTTTTCAGGTTGTTGTAATAGCCGGCGTCGATTTGGCCGCTCTCGCTGTAGTAGGTGTACGGCAGGCGGTTGTGGCCGCCCGGCTTGGCCGGAGTCAGTTCCTCGCTGGCGTCGCCGGCGTAAGCCGCTTCCGGCAGCAGCGGCGCCCACGCCTTGCCGTAGTAGCGGTCCTGCGGCTTGGTCGCCTGGTACGCCTGCACCCAGGCCGGGTGCGATTTCATATAAAAGGTGCTGCTGGCGAAATTGCCGGTTTGTTCCATGTACATGTACGCGGTGCCGGTTTTACCCGCCAGCAGAATCGCGCCGCGATCCTTGCCCGAGACGGCGATGACCTTGCTGCGGTCTCCGGTTGCGTAGCGCAGCTGGTCGCCCAGCGTGTCGACCCGCAGCTTGGTCGGCGCGGTGCCGTCGCTTGGATCGGTGTGCTCGCCGATGTAGGTGTAGTTGGTGTCTTCGGTGCAGTAGACCGATTTTTTGGTCACCGGGTCGATCCAGTTGTTGCCGACGATGCCGTGGACGTAGGGGTAGGCGCCGGTCAGCACGGCGCTATGACCGATCGCGGTGACGGTCACGCCGTGCGCCTGGTGCGCGTTGCTGAACGAGGCGCCCTGGTCCAGCAGTCGGCGGAAACCGCCCTCGCCGAATTGATCGCGGTAGCGCTGCACCTGTTCATTCGGCAGCCCATCCACCACCAGCACGACGACCAGCTTGGGCTGGGCGGCGTTGGCGGCCTTGGGGGCCGGCGCGGCGAAGGCGCCGGCGTGCAGGGCGAAACAGGTAGTCGCGATCGCGAGTACGGGCAGGGACAGGTTCTTCGTCATGTTGATTCGTCTTGTGAGGGAAGTTAGCAAAACCGCATAGTTATCATGCGCCCCGGTATGCTACATCATTCTTGTGACTATGACATGACGGGATTGCGGGTCAGGCTATAGCGATTCCCGTATATATGAAATGCCGCAACGGTCGTAAACCGCGTAAATCGTATTGAGCATATTGCGCAGCTCCTCCGAGGTGTCCATCTTGCGGACGCTGAACATCACCGGAGACACCGCGTGGCGGTCGGTCAGGGCGCGGTAGGCGACGTTGTTACGCTTCATGCCCTGCACACTGTCCGGCACCACGGCCACGCCTTCTCCTGCGGCGACCAGCCCGATGGCGATCTGCAGCTCGCGCACCTCCATGATCTTGTGCGGCAGGATGGAGCGTTCGCTGAACACGCCCAGCACCTGGTCGGCGAAGCTGGGGCGCGGCGCCTTGGGATAAACGATCAGCGTTTCCATCAGCAGGTCCACCAGGCTGAGAGGGGTGTCCGACAACGCCAGCGGGTGCCCGGCCGGAAGCGCCACGATCAGCCGCTCCTCGCGCAGCACGATGCGGCGGATATTCGGGTCTTCGCTCTTCACCCGGCCGAAGCCGACGTCGATGACCCCTTCCTTCAGCGCCTTCAACTGTTGCATCGTCGTCATCTCGTGAAAGGTCACTTCCACCGTCGGATACTGCTCGCGGAAGTGCCGCACGATGTCCGGCAGAAGACCGTACAGGGTCGAGGCGACAAACCCCATCGACAGCGATCGGTCGATCTTGCCCACTCGTTGCGTCATGGTTTTTAGCTCGGCCGCCTTGGCCAGCAGCTCCTGCGCGTGGGCGTGGAAGAAGGTCCCGGCTTCGGTCAGGCGCAGCGGACGCGATCCCTTTTCGATCAGTTCCACACCCAGCTCCTCCTCCAGTTGCTGGATTTGCCGGCTTAGCGGCGGCTGGGCGATGAACAGGCGCTTGGCCGCCCGCGTGAAGTTTTTCTCCTCGGCGACGGCGACGAAATAGCGCAGGTGGCGTAGCTCCATGAATAGTCTCTTTCATACCTGATGGGTATGGAGATCATACCAACTCAGTGTTGGACGCCTCCGTTTGAACGGCATATTGTCTACTTATTCCGACTCATTATACAAATTAAATATGATCCAGAGCATAGAAGTCATCCTCGCCGACGTGCCGACGATACGCCCGCATAAGCTGTCGGTGGCGACGATGAACACGCAAACGCTGGTGCTGGTCCGGGTCCGTTGCGCCGATGGCGTCGAGGGTTGGGGCGAGGGCACCACCATCGGCGGCCTGAATTACGGCGAGGAGAGCCCGGAGAGCATCAAGGTCAATATCGATACCCACATCGCGCCGCTGCTGATCGGCATGGGGGCGAGCCAGGTGGCGAAGGCGATGGCGAAGATCCGCAAGGTCATTCAGGGCAACCGCTTCGCCAAATGCGCGATCGAGACCGCGCTGCTGGACGCGCAGGCGCGCCGGATCGGCATCCCGCTCAGCGAGCTGCTGGGCGGCCGGGTGCGCGACGCGCTGCCGGTGGCGTGGACGCTTGCAAGCGGCGACACCGCCAAGGATATCGCCGAGGCGCAGATGATGCTGGAGTTGAGGCGTCACCGCATTTTCAAGCTGAAGATCGGCGCCCGCGCCGTCCGGGAAGACGTAGCCCACGTATTGGCGATCAAGAGGGCGCTGGGCGACGCGGTCAGCGTTCGGGTCGACGTCAACATGGCCTGGAGCGAGTTGGAAGCGGTGGAGGGGATCGCGGCGCTGGAGGCGGGCGGCGTCGATCTGATCGAGCAGCCGGTGAGGGCGGAAAACGTCCCGGCGATGGCGCGGTTGGCGCAGCGGTACGCGGTGGCGCTGATGGCCGACGAGGCGCTGCAAGGTCCGCACGATGCGCTGGCGCTGGCCAACGCCGGCGCCGCAGACGTCTTCGCGGTCAAGATCGCGCAGTCGGGCGGTTTGATTCCGGCGGCGCAGGTGGCGGCGGTGGCGCAGTTGTCGGGCATCGCGCTGTATGGCGGGACGATGCTGGAAGGTGCCATCGGCACGGCCGCCTCGGCGCACCTGTTTTCGACGTTCGGCGATCTGTCGGCCGGCACCGAGTTGTTTGGACCGCTGCTTTTGACGGAGGAATTGCTGCGCACCCCGCTGGTGTACAAGGATTTCATGTTGCAGGTGCCGACGGGCCCCGGGTTGGGTGTGGAAATCGACATCGACAAGCTGGAACGCTTGCGCCGCAAGTGATCACGTAGGGCTGATTAGCCGGAACGGCGTAATCGGCCATTGATGAGCCGCCGACGGAGCATGCATGGCCGATTACGCTGCGCTAATCCGCCCTACGTGCCTACGTCTTGAATTCTAGAGGAGACAAATATGCTGTTCCACGTCCGTATGGATGTCCAACTGCCGCCGGCCATGCCGGCGGCGCAGGCGGACGAACTGAAAAAGACCGAACGCGAACTGGCGCAAAGCCTTCAGCGCAGCGGGAAATGGCGCCACTTGTGGCGCATCGCCGGGCAGTACGCCAACGTCAGCATGTTCGATGTCGACAGCGTCGACGAGCTGCACGCGCTGCTGACCTCGCTTCCGCTGTTCCCGTACATGCAAATCGAAGTAATGCCCATGTGCCGCCATCCCTCCTCGATTCGCGACACCGACGCCTGACCTAAACGATCATCACAACAAGGAGACTAGCATGACCCATAACGAAATCGACACCCTGGTAAAGAGCTGGATCATCGACACCGCCACCGGCCCGGTCAACCCACGCGCGCAACAGGTGGTGTTCGGCCTGGTGAGCGCGCTATGCAAAACCATCGAAGACCTGGACATCCAGTCCAGCGAATTCTGGAGCGGCCTGGAATATCTGCGCGAATCGGCCGTGCGCAACGAGCTTGGCCTGCTGGCGCCCGGCCTTGGCCTCGAGCGCTTCCTCGACATCCGCGCCGACGAGGCGGAAGCCAAGGCCGGACTGGTTGGCGGCACGCCGCGTACCATCGAAGGCCCGCTGTACGTGGCCGGCGCGCCGGAAAGCAAAGGCTACGCGCGCCTCGACGACGGCACCGAGAGCGACAAGGCCGAAGTCCTGTTCATGCAGGGCACCGTGCGCGACGAGCAGGGTACGCCGGTCGCCGGCGCCAAGGTCGAAGTCTGGCACTGTAACCTGATGGGCGGCTACTCGTTCTTCGACCAGACGCAGTCGCCGTTCAACCTGCGCCGCACCATCATCGCCGATGGCGAGGGCCGCTACCAGTTCCGCAGCATCCTGCCGGTTGGCTACAGCTGCCCCCCGGACGGCACCACACAGCGCCTGCTTGATCAACTGGGCCGTCACGGACACCGCCCCGCGCACATCCACTTCTTCATCAGCGCGGAGGGCCAGCGCAAGCTGACCACCCAGATCAACATCGACGGCGACGAGTTCCTGTGGGACGATTTCGCCTTCGCCAGCCGCGAGGGCCTGGTGCCTGCCGTGCGCAAGGTGACCGAACCGGCCGCCATCGCGGCCAAGGGGCTGGATCAGCCGTACTCCGAAATCGACTTCGATTTCCGCCTGTACGCTGAACGCCAGCAGGCGCCGGCGGCCGAAGTGCAGCGCGTGCGCGTCGCCGCCTGAGGGAGATGCGATCATGATTCCGATTCACGTCGAGAAGAAGGCCGGGTTGAAAAACCTGGATAACTACCTGGTCGAAGACCACGAAAAGGGCGATTACCGCCTCCATCGCAGCGCCTTCACCGATCCCGAGCTGTTCGAACTGGAGATGAAGCATATCTTCGAGGGTAACTGGATTTATCTGGCCCACGAAAGCCAGATCCCGAACAACAACGATTACTATACGACGCACATCGGCCGCCAGCCGGTGTTCATCGCGCGCAATCGCCAGGGCGAGCTCAATGCCTTCATCAACGCCTGCACCCATCGTGGCGCGCAGCTGTGCCGCCATAAACGCGGCAACAAAGCCACCTACACCTGCCCGTTCCACGGCTGGACCTTCAACAACAGCGGCAAGCTGCTGAAAGTGAAGGACCCGGAAGGCGCAGGCTATCCGGATTGCTTCAACAAGGAAGGCTCGCACGACCTGAAGAAGGTCGCGCGTTTCGAGAGCTACAAGGGCTTCCTGTTCGGTAGCCTGAATGACGACGTGCTGCCGCTGGCCGAGTTCCTGGGCGAGGCGGGCAAAATCATCGACATGATCGTCAACCAGTCGGCCGACGGGTTGGAAGTGCTGCGCGGTTCGTCCACCTACACCTTCGAGGGCAACTGGAAGCTGCAGGCCGAGAATGGCGCCGACGGTTATCACGTCTCGGCGGTGCACTGGAACTATGCGGCCACCACCAACCGCCGCAAGGACCTGAACGAAGTCCGCCCGGATAATATCCGCGCCATGGACGCCGGCAACTGGGGCAAGCAGGGTGGCGGCTTCTACGCCTTCGACCATGGCCACCTGTTGTTGTGGACCCAGTGGGCCAATCCGCAGGACCGGCCCAATTATCCGAAACGCGCCGAATACGCCGAACAGTTCGGCGGTGCCACGGCGGACTGGATGATCGAGCGCTCGCGCAACCTGTGCCTGTACCCGAATGTATACCTGATGGACCAATTCGGCTCGCAAATCCGCCTGCTGCGTCCTATCTCGGTCGACAAGACGGAGGTGACCATCTACTGCATCGCGCCGAAGGGCGAATCGGACGAGGCGCGCGCCCGCCGCATCCGCCAGTACGAGGACTTCTTCAATGTCAGCGGCATGGCCACGCCGGACGATCTGGAGGAGTTCCGCGCCTGCCAGCAAGGCTACAACGGCCGCGCGCTGGAATGGAACGATATGTGCCGGGGCTCGACGCACTGGGTACAGGGCGCCGACGCGGCGGCCAGGGAAATCGGCCTGGCGCCCGTCATGAGCGGCGTCAAGACCGAGGACGAGGGCCTGTACACGATCCAGCACCGTTATTGGCTGGACGTGATGAAAAAGGCGATCAAGGCCGAAGGAGAGGCGGCATGATCGAAAAAATCAGCGCATTCCTCTACAAGGAAAGCCGACTGCTGGACGACAAGCAGTGGGATGAGTGGCTGGAGTGCTACCACCCGGACGCGCAGTTCTGGATGCCGGCGTGGGACGACGACGATGAACTGGTCAGCGATCCGCAGCGCGAGATCTCGTTGATCTACTATCCGACCCGCCAGGGACTGGAGGACCGTGTGTTCCGCATCAAGACCGAGCGCTCCAGCGCGACGATGCCGGACACCCGTACCAGCCACAATATCGCCAACGTGGAGATCGAGTCCTGCGAAGGTGGCCGCTACACGGTGCGCTTTAACTGGCACACGCTGAGCCATCGTTACAAGACGGACTTCAGCTACTTCGGCATGTCGCGCTACGTCATCGATTTTTCCGGCGAGCGCCCGCTGATACTCGATAAGTACGTGGTGCTCAAAAACGATTACATCAACCAGGTGATCGACATCTACCACTTATAACACCAGGAGACGACGATGAGCTACAACATCGCCCTGCAGTTCGAGGACGGGGTGACCCGCTTCATTTCATGCAACGAGAATGAAAAGCTTGCCGATGCGGCCTACCGGCAGAAGGTCAACATTCCACTCGATTGCCGCGACGGCGCCTGCGGCACCTGCCGTGGCTTCTGCGAATCGGGCCGCTACGACATGCCGGAATCGAGCTACATCGAGGACGCTCTGGAGCCGGAAGACGCGGCCAAGGGGCACGTGCTGGCGTGCCAGATGAAGCCGACGTCGGACTGCGTGGTGCGGATTCCAGCCACGTCGGCCGCCTGCAAGACGGGTGTGTCGCGCTACACCGGCAATCTGGGCGAGGTGAAGCAGCTTTCCAGCACCACCATCGGCTTCTCGATCGAACTCGATGCGGCGGCCAGCCTGGACTTCCTGTCCGGCCAATACGTCAATGTCGATGTGCCGGGCACCACGCTGACGCGATCCTATTCCTTCAGCTCCCCGCCGGGCGGCAGGCAGGTCGACTTCGTCGTCCGCAATGTGCCGAACGGCCGGATGAGCGAGTTCCTGTCGCGCCAGGCCACCGCCGGGCAGGCGATCAGCTTCTCCGGGCCTTATGGCAGCTTTTATCTGAGAGAGGTGGCGCGGCCCTTGTTGCTGCTGGCCGGCGGTACCGGCATCGCGCCGTTCCTGTCGATGCTGGCGGTGCTGGCGGCGTCCGGTTTCACCCAACCGGTGCGCATGGTGTTCGGCGTGACCAACGATGTCGACCTGGTCGGGCTGGAGGCGCTCGAACGCATCGCCGCCGCGCATCCGCACTTCACCTACCGCACCTGCGTGGCGGCCCCGGAAAGCGCGCATCCGCGGAAAGGCTACGTCACGCAGCATGTGGATAAAGATTGGCTCAATGGCGGCGATGTCGATGCCTACCTGTGCGGACCCGTGCCGATGGTCGACGCGGTCAAGCGCTGGCTGGGCGAGTGCGGCGTGACACCGGCGAACTTCTACTTCGAGAAATTTTCGGCCAGCAGCGAGGTGGCGGCATGACGCGCGCGCGACGTTTCGAAGGCCGGACGGTGATCGTCACCGGTGCGGCGCAGGGCATAGGGCGCGGCGTGGCGCTGGCCGTTGCGCAGGAGGGCGGTCAACTGGTGCTGGCCGACCGCTCGCAACTGATCGGGGAGGTGCTGGCCGAGGTGCGTGCGGAGGGCGCGAAAGCGGTCGTGGCCAACGTCGACCTGGAAACGTGGGAGGGCGCGGAAAACATGGTGGCCGCCGCGCTGGCCGCGTTCGACGCGGTCGATGTGTTGATTAACAATGTGGGCGGCACCATCTGGGCCAAGCCTTTCCAGGAATACGCGCCCGGGCAAATCGAGGCCGAGATCCGCCGCTCGCTGTTTCCGACGATGTGGTCGTGCCGCGCCGCGCTGCCGCATATGGTGGAGCGGCAGCGGGGCGCCATCGTCAACGTGTCGTCGATCGCCACCACCGGCATCTATCGCGTGCCATACTCCGCCTCCAAGGGCGGCGTCAACGCGATGACGGCCGCGCTGGCGATGGAGCACGCGCAGGATGGCATTCGCGTGAACGCGGTGGCCACCGGCGGCACGGAGGCGCCGCCGCGCAAGGTGCCGCGTAATCCGCAGCCTTTGAGCGAGCAGGAACAGCGCTGGTACCAGGGCATCGTCGACCAGACCATTGCCAGCAGCTGGATGCATCGCTATGGCAGCATCGCCGAGCAGGTCAACGCCATCCTGTTCCTGGCGTCGGACGAAGCGTCGTACATCACCGGCACGGTATTACCTGTCGGTGGCGGCGACCAGGGGTAGCCCATGCCGGTCGCAAATGGAATTCATTATGAAACCGAGGGCTCGCCAGGCCTGCCGGCGCTGATCTTCTCCAATTCCCTTGGCACGACTTTGGAGATGTGGGACGCACAGGCGCGCGAATTCGCCCAAAACTATCACGTGATCCGCTACGACACGCGCGGACATGGCCGCTCATCCAGTCCCGCCGGTCCTTACACCCTGGCGCAACTGGGCGGCGACGTGCTGGCGCTGATGGACTATCTGAGTATCAGCCATGCGCACTTTTGCGGGCTGTCGATGGGCGGTTTGACCGCGCAGTGGCTGGGGGTGTACGCGTATGACAGGATGGACAAGCTGGTGATCGCCAATTCCGCCGCGCGCGTGGGCACGGCTGATGGCTGGGGACAGCGCGCAGGGACGGCGCGCGAAGATGGATTGGCCGGCATCGCCGATGGAGCTGCCGGCCGCTGGTTCACGCCGGATTTCGTCGCCCGAGAACCGGAGCGGGTGGCGGCGCTGGTCGAGACCATGCGGCAGGGCAGCGCGGACGGCTACGCGGCCTGCTGCGAAGCGCTGGCCGTTGCGGATCTGCGCGATAAAATCCACACGATACCCAACGCGACCTTGATCATCGCCGGCGCGCACGATCCGGTGACGACGCCGCTCGATGCCGCCTTCATGCAGCAAAAGATAAAGGACGCGGCCACCGTCACGCTGGCCACGTCCCATATCTCCAACATCGCAGCGCCCGAAGCCTTCAACCGGGCGCTGGCGACGTTCCTTCGTTAGCTATCAAGGTTGCGGGTCCCAACCCGCGCCGCCGTTCCAGGCCGAGAACACCAGCGCGCGGTTGGCGAAACCGGCGGCGACATCCGAGGCGCTCAACTGGAAGCCGCCCACGCGCGCCGCCAGGTTGATCGGATCGCCGCCCAAGGTGGTGCTGCCGTACTCGCGCCAGCCGCTGGCGGCTGTCGGCACGACCGGATTGGGCGCCGGCTGGCCGTTGACGCCAGCGCCGGCCCAACCGGCTGCGGCGACGTGGCTGTCCATCCTGGTGTTGATGAAGGCGATGTTATCCCACGTGGTCGTGCCGCCAGGGCTGCGCGCCAGCCAGGTGGCGCCGTCAGGCACGTCGCCGTGCAGCGGACCCGGACCGGGACCGTGCGTCAGGCTGCTATTGAGGAAGACGAAGCCTTTGTCCGACGCGTTGGGCACGCGCGCCTGCAGGATGTAGCCGCCGCCGGTGGCGCTGGTGGTGTCGCCGACGGAGCGGATCTCGCTTTCCTCGAACAGGGCCGCGCGGCTGCCGCCCCAGATGAAGTCCACGTTGCCCGCCACCAGGCTGCGGTAGAACCAGGCGTAGCCCTTCAGGTTCAATGTATCCTGCTCGCTGAAGAAGGCGGCGTTTTTCGCCACCAGCCGGCCGCTGTCGTTGTTGAAGTAGATCGCCTCCGCCTGCGCCGAGATGGCGCTGGAACGCAGCGTCGTGTTGCGCAACGTGAGTGTGTCGAGGGTCAGCATGTCCGCCGCTTCCACCAGCATTACCGAACGGCCGCCGGATGTCGCCGGGCTGTCGGGCGACTGGCTGCCGCCGGTACCGCTATTCAGGCTGTCGTAGTTGGTGTACTGGATGACGGCGCCGTCGCGGCTCTCGCCGACGATGGCGACGTTGTTCTTGCCCCGCAGGTAAAGCAGTTCTGTGTACGTGCCGTTGCGCACCGTGATGGTCAGCGGATCGTTGGCCGCCACGTCCTTCATCGCGTAATTGAGCGCCGCCTGCACGGTGCTGAAGTCGGCGTCGTCGGCCGCGCCCACGGTCACGCTGGCGCTGCCCGGCGCCGGTCCCGCCGCGCGGGTGGTGAACGACCAGTCGCCCAGTTTGCCGATGCCGACGAACGGTATGCCGCCCAGCGAGGCGCCGGTGAACACGCCGTTGGAGATGGCGACATAGTATTCCGTTCCGTATTCGAGCTTGTTGCTGTGCGGCTTGATGGTCACCGTGTTGCCGTTGACGGTGATCGGCGTGGTGTTGACCTTGCGGATCGCCGCCTGGCCGGCGTAGCCCAGCATATCGGTCTCGCCGGACAGGCGGATGACATCAACCAGCGCGTCGTCGGCCTTGCGGAAGATGCGGATGCTGCCGCCCGCACCCAGCGTCGGCGGGCTGTCGAAGGTCAGTTTGAGCGCGGAATCGACGTGGACCGATGGCGCGGCGGCGGCCGGTTGCGTGGCGCCGTTCAACGGGTAGGCTTGCGACGGCTGCACGAACCGGGGACTGATGGTGGCCGCGATGGTCCGCTGCAGCGTGGGGTCCGAGCCGCTGGTGACGGTGATGGTTGCGGTGCCCGCACCGACCGGCGTGATGGTCAGCGAACCGCCGCTGGTGGAGATGGCGGCCACGCCCGGTTTGCTGGAAACCGCAGTAAAGGAGTCCGCCCCGCCATCCGGCTTGACCGCGTTGACATTGACGGTCAGCGGCGTGTCGCCCACTTCGGCGCTGTAGGTCAGCGACGCCGGATTGAGCGTCAGCTGCGCGGGCTTCAGCGATGGATCGCCGATGCGCACGTCGTCGATCTGGAACGACTTGTTGGTGGTGTACAGGCCGACCAGGCCGCGCTCCGCGAACGAGGCGTCGGTGACGGTGCCCAGTGCTTCGCCATCCAGGTAGACCGTTAGCGAGGTGCCGATCATTTCGAAGCGCACCGTGTAGAACTGCGCATCCATCGCGATCGGCTTGCGCACCTGTTTGGGACGCGACAAGGTGGCGTTGAGCATGCGGGCGATTTCCACCTGCGTAGTGGCGGTGCTGTTCTGCACATTCAAGCCGCCGCCATACCAGTTGGCCGCGTCCTTGTAGCGGGTAATCAGATACAGCTGCTTGTTGCCGGTGGTGCTGTTGGTCATCGGCTTGATGCGCGCCTCGACGTAGTAGTCCGCCGATGGCACGGCGCCCAGCGCGGTTGGCTTGAGCAGTGCCAGTACGCCGCCGGCGGATGCGGCGGTGTACTGCATCACCAGGTTGGTCGCGCCTACGCTTTCCGCCTTGACGCTAAAGCTACCGTTGGCGCCCGCGACCGGCAACAGGTTCCAGTTGGCTGTGCCGCCGTTCTGGAAGTCGTCGCAGAAGTAAAGGCCCGACGGCGGACAGTTCAGGGTGACGGTGGTGTCGGGCGTGACGTCGCCGCTGCCGGCGATGGCGGTCGACAGCTTGCCGCCGCCGGCCTGCGCCAGCGCGTTGGCCTTGACCAGCGCCAGCGGACGCGCCGCATAGGCATACGGCGTCGTGAAGGCGACGCCGTTCGGCACCGAGCATCCGGCAAGTGCTGCGCCGTTGAGCGCAGACCCGGTGTCCTTGAAGGCACCGGGGACGGTGCCGCCTATCGGTTCGATGACGTCGTCGCAGCGGACGGGAACGCCGGCGGCGCCGGCGATATCGAACACGTTATTGTGCGACAGGATCTGCGACGCGTGGCCCACGCCGATCGAGTATTCGTGCGGGTAGACCGGGTTCGCCTTGCTGCCGACGAAGTAGTTGTTGAACATATGGATCTGGCCATAGCGCACACGCGGCGCGCGGCTGACGATGTCGCGGAAGACGTTGTTGCTAAAGCTGATGCGCAGCTTGCCGGTGTCGGCCGGGTCGTTGTCGCTGGAGCCGATCAGGTTGTTTTTACGGTGCTGGCCGAAGACGTTGTACGACACCGTCACGAAGTCCGACGCCTTGGTGATGTCGACCGCGCCGTCGTGGCACTGCTTGATCTGGCCATTCTCGATCGGCAGTTTGTCGTCGGTCATGGCGCCGTCGGTGAAGGTGTTGTGATCGATCCAGACGTGATCCGAGGTGGTCACGCCGATGGCGTCGAAGGCCGCATTCCAGTTGCCAAGCGCGCCGTCGTTCGGGTCCCAGACAGGACCGACATCGCAGGGGTTGACGATCTTCAGGTTGCGCACGATGACCTGGGAGACGCCGGCGACGACGATATGGCCGTTGACGATGCCGGCGCCGGCGCCTTCGCCGATCAGGGTGGTGTTGCTGGGCAGGCGTATCAGCCCCCGGCTGGCCTGGTCGCCGGTGTTCGAGTATGGAACGCCTTCGCTCATGTCGATGGTGCCGCGCAGCTTGACGATCTTGGGACTGGCGGCGCCGCGCCGCAGCGCCGCCAGCAGTTCGGCGCGATTGGTGGCGGTGTAGATCTGCGACGGGACCGCGGCGGAACCGCCGACGGTGCCGCCGGCCTGGCCGGCGTAGCCGTCGGCCGGCGCCGTTTGCAGCGCGGGATCGATGGCGGCGGCGCCGGCGGCGGTGGCGGCCATCAGCGACAGCAGCACGGGCAGTGAACAGGACAGGCGTAACGCGGCCCTGAAGCGAGTCAGTTTCATTTGAAGCTCCTTGTAAAACGGCGTTGTTAGCGTGGCGAAGTGCCGGTATTGCTGCCACCGGAGCGGCGACGGCTGGCCAGCATGCCGACGCCGGCCAGGCCGGCCATCATCATCCAGGCGGTGGCCGGTTCGGGCACCGCCGCCACCGGTCCCTGCAAGGTGATCCCGGTGGCCAGCGCGCTGAAATCGCCGTTCCACGCCACATCGGACAGGTCGATCGAGATGGTGTGGCCGTTGACGATGTTCAGCACCGGCGTGCCGGTGGTGATGCCCGCATCGAGTACGCTGAAGCCGGCGATGGGCGCGGCCAGGGTGGCGCCGAAATCGAAGGTGGCGCTGTAGGGGCCGGCGGGGAGGGCGCCGTTGTTGAAGATGGTCAGGCGGCCGTCGGGCGCGAAATCGAAGCCCAGCAGGAAATCGCTGGTGAGGAATTCGGCGCCCGGCTCGATCGGATCGAGGCCGCTGACATTGCTGCCCGCTTCATCGGCGAACAGGTGGTCGGCGCCCAGCATGCCGCCGGGTTGGCCGTTGTAGCTGGCGGTGATGATGGCGTTGTGCAGCGGACCGGCGGCCGCGTGCGCGGCGCCGGCGGCCAGCGCGAAACATGCGGCGGCCACGGCTTTGTGTAGTGAGGTGTGCATTTTGTCTCCAGATATTGAGTTCAACAACGCCGGTCTTTGCCGGTCGCCGATCGGCACACCTCGCGTATGCCGTGCCACCGCGAGGAGGACGCAGGAAGCGCCGAGCTCGTGGTTGGTCAAAAAATCTGTCGTAAAAGTGAGTAGTGCGAAGGTTGCGCACAGGACGGCGATGTAAGTTTGCCAATTCCTGCGATCAATTCTACGGTGGCCTGACCAATCCCGCAAGGTGGACTGGCCAATAAAACAACGTCGACTGGCACCTTGCAAGTTGTATCTATGAATAGAAACTATGGCAATCGAAAAGCGATAAATTTTAACGATCAAAGCCGTGTTATTTCGTGTGACAAATCAACTATTTACCGCTGTAGCCCGCTAAAAATGGTGCCTGCCGGTAAATTTATTGATAGAATTGTGCTGTGAGGAATCTCCCAACAGGAGTCGATGATGATTATGATAAATGCCATAGGTGGCGCCACCCGGTTTGCAGCAGTTGTTGCAGAGGCCGCGCTCGACCCGAACAAAAAGCCTGATCCATCAAACGACCCGCAAAGTTTCGAGCTGAACGCATCCGTGGCGTCTTATTTGTCGCTGCCGGGGTTTAACGCGCCGACGCAAGTCGATTCCAGCGAGGCCGGCAACGCAGTCAGCGCCGCCGAGAAGGCCAGCGCGATGGTCAAGGCCGTGACCGAGTCGGATGACACCGGCTTGAAAGAAGCCTTGAAACAATTCGACGACGGCCTGAAGCGCCTGGCCATGCGTCCGGAAACGCAGATATTCCAGGCCAAGTACGGCTTGGACAACGGCGTCCAGGAAAGCCTGGTCTCGCCTGAACCGCTGCCTGGCGTGAGCGAAGACGGCGTGCTGGGCGTGCGTAGCAAGGAACACGCCGCCGCCGACATCAACAACGACGGCAAGATCAGCGAAGACGAACGCCGCCGCTATCAGCTGCCGATCACCTATCGCAGCAGCGAGCGCTCGACCGACGCGCTGGTCGACGGCCCATCGGCGTTTTCGCTGACCGAAGCCAATCGCGCCTACGGCGTGGTGGCGGCCGCGCTGGCCTGATTTCCCAAAGTATCCCTGAAAAAGGCTTTGCCGTCGTGGCAAAGCCTTTTTTTTCGCATATACCAACCCGCCCTGCCAACA
The DNA here is from genome assembly GCA_963511605.1 of uncultured Duganella sp. GTDB lineage: Bacteria > Pseudomonadota > Gammaproteobacteria > Burkholderiales > Burkholderiaceae_D > Rugamonas. The sequence goes on from CAUPJZ010000010.1 coordinate 42,903, forward strand.
GGGGTCTGGCTTGATTCACTATCTCATTTCCGGCTGCTTACCCGCCGCGTCGATGCGTGAAGGCACGCCGCAGCCGCACAACGCGCTGCTGCACGGACAACAAAATAGACAACGGTTTCATAAAAAATGAACCTGTGGTCAAATGCCTATCTGACGATTTTGCGATATTGGACATAACGGGAGCTTGTTATGGCAAAACAATATAGTGGTCTGGTCTTGAGCTTGGCTGTGTCGGCGGCTTTGGCGGCCGGCTTGAGCGCGTGTGCGCTGGGTCCCGACTTCAAGACACCGGCGCCGCCGGCGGCCGCCACGGACGGCTACACGCCGACCCCGCTCGCGGCGCGCACCGCGTCCGCGCCGGCATCCCCCACCGGCGGCGCGGCCCAGCAGTTTTCGATGGGACAGGACATCCCGGCCCAGTGGTGGACCGTGTTCCGCTCCCCTGCGCTGGACCAGTTGATCCGCAACGCGCTGGCGCAGAACCCCAACATGGCGGCCGCCGAGGCGACTTTGCGCCAGGCGCAGGAAAACTATGCCACGCAGGCGGGCAACCTGGCCTGGCCGGCCGTCAACGGCCAGCTCGGCGTGTCGCGCCAGAAGGCCAGTGCCGCCAGCACCGGCGGCGCGCCCGGTGTCTTCAATCTGTATAACGCCTCGGTCAACGTGTCGTACACGCCGGACGTCTTCGGCGCCACGCGCCGCGCCCTGGAGGCGGCGCGGGCGACGGTCGATTACCAGCGCTTCCAGGTCGAGGCGGCCTACCTGGCCTTGAGCGCCAACGTGGTGACGACGGCGATCCAGGAGGCCTCGCTGCGCGCGCAGATCCAGGCCACGCGCGAGGTGCTCGACGCGTTAAACAAACAGCTCGGCGTGATCGAGAAGCAGTTCGAGTACGGCGCCATCCCGCGCACCACGATCCTGAGCCAGCGCAACCAGGTGGCGCAGGTCTCGGCCACCCTGCCGCCGCTGGAGAAGGCGCTGGCGCAAAGCCGCCACCAGCTCTCGGTCCTGGCGGGCAAGCTGCCCAGCGAGGCCGGCATGCCCGAATTCTCGCTCGATTCCCTGATCTTGCCGGAGACGCTGCCGGTGTCCCTGCCATCGGCGCTGGTGCGCCAGCGGCCCGACATCCGCGCCAGCGAGGAACTGCTGCACCAGGCCAGCGCCCTGGTCGGCGTGGCGACGGCGGCGCAATATCCGCAGTTCACCCTGAGCGGCAGCTACGGCGCCTCCAGCCCCACCTTCGGCAATTTATTCGACGCTAACAGCGCGGTCTGGAACCTGGCGGCCGGCCTGGCGGCGCCCATCTTCAACGGCGGCGCCCTGGGCGCCCAGCGCCGCGCCGCCGAGGCGGCATACGACGCGGCGGCCGCGCAGTACCGCGCGACGTTGTTGACGGCGTTCCAGAACGTCGCCGACAGCCTGCGCGCGCTCGACTCGGACGCGCAGACGCTCAAGGCGCAGGCCGAGGCGGAGGCGCTGGCGGGGGAATCGCTGGCGCTGGCCACCGAACAATACAAACTGGGCGCGATCAGCTACCTGGCGCTGCTCGACGCGCAGCGCAGCTATCAGCAGGCGCACATCAACCTGGTGCAGGCGCAGGCGGCACGTTATGCCGACACGGCTGCGCTGTTCCAGGCGCTGGGCGGCGGCTGGTGGAACCGCGCCGACGGCGTGCCGGCCGCCGCGCCTGTGTCGGCCGCGCCGTCGATCAGTAACAGTCCGTAGCGCCACTCCTGGCCATCCATTTACGCAGCACCGTACTTCTTCGCACATTCCAAAAACGCAGGAGACTGATTCATGACCAAGCGTATGCTCATCATGGTAGGGTGCGTCATCCTACTGATCGCCGTACTGGCATTCGGAAAATACCTTCAGATTCAAAAACTCATCGCCAGCTCGCCCAAGCCGGGCGCGCAGGTGGTCACCGCCATCCAGGTGCCGGCGGTGGAATGGCAGCCGCAGCTCACCGCCGTCGGCACCCTGGTGCCGGTGCGCGGCGTCGACGTGACGACCGAAATCGCCGGCCTGGTACGCAAGGTCAATTTCAAGTCGGGCGACGAGGTCAAGGCCGGCCAGGTGCTGTTCGAGATGAACGCCGAATCCGACATCGCCCAGCTGCGCTCCCTGCAGGCGGCGGCCGACCTGGCGGCGACGGTGCTCAAGCGCGACAAGCTGCAACTGGCGGCGCAGGCCATCAGCCAGGCGCAGGTCGACAACGACGAGTCGGACCTGAAGAGCCGCAAGGCGCTGGTGGCGCAGCAGCAGGCGCTGGTCGACAAGAAAACCATACGCGCGCCGTTCGCCGGCAAGCTGGGGATCACCGCCGTCAATCCGGGCCAGTACCTGAATCCCGGCGACGTGCTGGTGACCCTGCAGACCATCGACACCGTGTATGCCGATTTCTTCGTGCCGCAAAAGCAGATCTCCGGGCTGTCGATCGGCCAGAAGCTCAACCTGACCAGCGACGCCTGGCCCGGCGTGGCGTTTCCCGCCAGGGTGACGGCCATCAGTCCGAAAGTCGATGCGGCGACCCGCAACGTGCAGGTGCAGGCGACGGTGCCCAACGCCAGGCGCCAGCTGTTGCCGGGCATGTTCGCCAACGTCAGCCTGGATCTGGGCGAGGTGAAAAAATACCTGACCCTGCCGCAGACCGCCATCACCTACAACCCGTACGGATCGACCGTGTTCGTGCTGGCGCCGGCCAAGGCGGAGCAGGGCAAGCCGCCGCCAAAAGACGACAAGGGCAATCCGCAGCTGGTGGCGCAGGAGGTGTTCGTCACCACCGGGCCCACGCGCGGCGACCAGGTGGCCGTCCTCACCGGCATCAAGGAAGGGCAGACCATCGTCACCAGCGGCCAGCTGAAACTCAAGAACGGCACGCCGGCCGTGATCAACAACACGGTGCAGCCGGCCAACAGTCCGAATCCGACGCCGCAGGAACAGTGAGGACGGACTCGCCATGAACTTTACCGACATCTTCATCAAACGTCCCGTGCTGGCCAGCGTGGTCAGCCTGCTGATCGTGGTGCTGGGCCTGCGCTCGCTGTTCAGCCTTCCGATCAACCAGTATCCGAAAACGCAAAACGCGGTGGTCACGATTTCCACCACCTACTACGGCGCCGACGCGGCCACGGTGGCCGGCTTCATCACGCAGCCGCTGGAATCGGCGATCGCGCAGGCGCAGGGCATCGATTACCTGTCCTCGTCGAGCAACAGCGGAGTGTCGACCATCACCGCCACCTTGCTGCTCAATTACGACTCCAACCGCGCGCTGACCGAGATCACCACGCAAGTCAATTCGGTGCGCAACCAGCTGCCGCAACAGGCGCAGCAACCGGTGCTGACGGTGCAGATGGGCCAGACCACGGACGCCATGTACATGGGCTTCTACAGCGACACGCTGCCCACCAATAACGTCACCGACTTCCTGGCGCGGGTCGTCAAGCCCAAGCTCGATTCGATCCAGGGCGTGCAGACCGCCGAGCTGCTGGGCGCGCGCCAGTTCGCGCTGCGCGCCTGGCTGGACGCCGGCAAGATGGCGGCCCACGGCGTGACGGCGGCGGAGGTCAGCGCCGCGCTGGCGTCGAACAACTACCTGGCCGGCCTGGGCTCGACCAAGGGCCAGATGGTCAGCGTGCCGCTGACCGCCGGCACCGACCTGCACACGGTGGAGGAGTTCAAGGCGCTGGCCGTCAAGCAAAGCGGCGGCGCCATCGTGCGGCTGGAGGATGTCGCCAACGTCACGCTGGGGTCTGAGAACTACGATTTCAACGTCGCCTTCAGCGGGGTGCGCTCGGTCTTCATCGGCATCAAGGTGGCGCCGGAGGCCAACATCCTCGATGTCGCGAGCCGGGTGCGCGAGGCTTTCCCGGCGATCAAGGAGCAGTTGCCGACGGGGCTGACCGGGGAGATCGTCTACGATTCGACGGAGTTCATCAACACCTCCATCCATGAAGTGGTCCTGACCCTGGTGGAGGCGCTGGTGATCGTGACGGTGGTGATCTACCTGTTCCTGGGCAGCCTGCGCGCGGTGATCGTGCCGGTGATCGCCATGCCGCTGTCACTGATCGGCACCTTCTTCATGATGCTGATGCTGGGCTACTCGATCAATCTATTGACCCTGCTGGCCATCGTGCTGGCGATCGGCCTGGTGGTCGACGACGCCATCATCGTGGTGGAAAACGTCGACCGCCACATGAAGGCGGGCATGAAGCCGTTCGACGCCGCCATCCTGGCCGCGCGCGAGTTGGGCAGCCCTATCCTGGCGATGACGGTGGTGCTGATCGCCGTCTACGTGCCGATCGGCTTCCAGGGCGGCCTGACGGGCGCGCTGTTCACCGAGTTCGCGTTCACCCTGGCGGGGGCGGTGGCGGTGTCGGGCATCGTCGCGCTGACACTGTCGCCGATGATGTGCGCCTACTTCTTCGATCCCAAACAGGACCAGGGCAAGTTCGTCAAGGCCATCGACCGCGTGTTCGGGAAGGTCCACAACGGCTATCTGCGGCTGTTGCATAGTTTGCTCAACACCTGGCCGGTGCTGATCGTGCTGGGCGTGATACTGAGCGCGCTGCTGGGCGTGATGTTCACGATGTCGCAGTCGGAGCTGGCGCCGGAGGAGGACCAGGGCATCGTGCTGTCGCAGGTGGTCGGCGCGCCCACCGCCACCTCGGACCAGATGCAGGCCTACGCCAAGCAGATTTTCGATATCGCCAAGGCGCTGCCGGAATACGACCAGATGTTCCAGATCACCGGGGTGCCGACCACCAATGCCGGCATCGGCGGCGTGCTGTTCAAGCCGTGGGACAAGCGTACCCGCTCGGCGGCCGAGATCCAGCAGGAGCTGCAGCAGAAATGGGGCAATGTCGCCGGCGGCCGCGTGGCGGCCTTCCAGTTCCCTGCGTTGCCGGGCAGCTCCGGCCTGCCGGTGCAATTCGTCATCACCACCACCGAACCGTTCGAGAACCTGAATACGGTGGCGCAGGCGGTGCTGGCCAAGGCCACCAAGGACGGCAAGTTCTACTTCGCCGACGTCGACCTGAAGATCGATTCGCCGCAGGCCAGGGTGGAGGTGGACCGCGACAAGCTCAGTACCCTGGGCTTGACGCAGCAGGACTTCGGCAACGCCATGGCGGCGGCGCTGGGCGGCGGCTATGTCAACTACTTTTCGATCTCCGGCCGCTCGTACAAGGTGATCCCGCAGGTGCGCCAGGTCGACCGCCTCAATCCGTCCGATGTGCTGAACTTTTATATCAAAACGCCCAGCGGCGGCATGATCCCGGCCAGCACCGTGGCCAGCATCAAGTACAGCGTGCAGCCGGAATCGGTCACCCGCTTCCAGCAGCTCAATTCGGCCACGATCTCCGGTGTCAGCGGGGCGTCGCAGGGCGAGATCCTCGAGTACCTGCGCAACACGGTGCGGGAGGTGGCGCCGTCCGGCTACTCGATCGACTATTCCGGCTCGTCGCGCCAGTTCATGACCGAATCGGGCGGCTTCGTCATGACCATGGCCTTTGCCGTGATCATCGTGTTCCTGGCGCTGGCGGCGCAGTTCGAGAGCTTCCGCGATCCGATCGTGATCCTGTTCTCGGTGCCGATGGCGCTGTTCGGCGCGATGACCTTCATCTTCCTCGGTTTCGCGTCGATCAACATTTATACGCAGGTCGGGCTGGTGACGTTGATGGGATTGATCTCCAAGCATGGTATCCTGATCGTCGAAGTGGCGAACCACTTGCGGGCGGCCGGAAAGAGCAAGCGCGAGGCGATCGAGGAAGCCTCCGCCACGCGTTTGCGGCCGATTTTGATGACCACGGCCGCAATGGTGTTCGGCGTGGTGCCGCTGGTGATCGCTTCTGGAGCCGGCGCCGCGGGACGGCACGCGATGGGACTGGTGATTTTCACCGGGCTGTCGATCGGAACGCTGTTTACGCTGTTCGTGGTGCCGGCGGTGTACATGCTGCTGGCGGGGGAACACAAGGCCGAGGCGCCAGCCGGAGAAAGTCCGGCTGCGCCGATGCCGGCGCACGCGCCGGTGTCATAAAAAAAGTAAAAAACCAAAGAGACGACTGGCCACCTTTATGCCTGAATTAGAGAAGATTTTTGGCGGCCGGCTGGCCTGGGTGTCGGCCCGCCGCAAGCGCAGCAAGGAAGAAGTCATCCTGTTGTTGATGTGCTCATTGAGCATACCGAGCATCCTGCCGTTCGGTATCTATCGGCTCCTGCAGGGCAACTGGATCTCCGCCGCCGTCGACCTGGCGCTGGTGGCGGCCATGCTGGCGGTGATCGTCCATGTCCTGCGCACCGGCCGCTACAAGGCCGCCAGCCTGGGCGTGACGCTGTTCTATTCGGCCGGCATGCTGGCCACCATCCACTTGCGCGGGCTGTCGCTGGTGTACTGGGTCTATCCGACCATGATCGCCGCCTATTTCATGCTGCGTCCGCACGTGGCGCTGGCGATCAACAGCGTGTCGATGCTGGTGCTGGTGGCGATCCTGACGCGCGAGCTGGAGTTGCTCAACCTGTTCACGGTGGTGGTGACCATTTCGCTGGTCAACCTGTTCGCGTATATCTTCTCGTATCGCACCGGCTTGCAAAACCAGGAGCTGCATACGGAGGTCGAACGCGACTTCCTGACCGGTGTGGGCAACCGTCGCGCGCTGGATGGCAAGCTGGAAGCCTATGCCGCCGAACGCAGGCCGCATCCGGGATCGTGCTTGCTGCTGCTCGACCTTGATCACTTCAAACAGGTCAACGACCGGCACGGACACGCGGCCGGCGACAAGGTGCTGGTACGCCTGTGCGAATTGATGCGCAGCCATACACGCTCCTCGGACCAGATCTTCCGCTATGGCGGCGAGGAGTTCGCCATCATCGCCACCGGCGCGGGTCTGGGCGCGGCCCGCCGGCGGGCCGAAGGCTTGCGCGCGGCGATCGCCGACGAACCGCTGATGGAGGGGCATCCGATCACCGTCTCGATCGGCGTGGCGGGCATGGACAAATCCGGCAAGCCGGCCGACTGGCTGATGCGCGCCGATAAAATGCTGTATGCCGCCAAGCAGGCCGGCCGCAATACCGTTCGGGTGGACAACCCGGCGACACCGGCGGAGAATATACAACGCTAAGGTAGCGGGACTAAGAACGGAGGCGGCATGCGGCGCATGATCATGGCGGGGCTGATGGCGGTGCAGGCAGTTGGTGCTCCGGTTCACGCGCAGCAGGCGCCGGCGCCCGAGCCGCCCATGCCCGCCGCACTGGAAACCGCGCCCGCCGGGGAGCCAACCGGCTTGACCGATGCGGTCATCCAGAAAGCCGTGCGCGAGACAGTCGCCGAGGATGCGGATTCCAAAACCGGCATCAATCCAGGCACCAATCCGGGCATCAATCGCGATGCCGGCGCGCTGAGTGCGGGCAAGACGGAAAGCATCATGAGCGCCGCGTTCGATCAGGCCAGGGTGCCTGATTGCCTGCATGCCGACGCGCTCAAGCATCAGCCGGCAAGGATAGGCATGATCGGCGTGGTCGGCCCTTATGCGCTCCCGTGGGTGATCGCCGCCGCGCTGCGCGGCAAATGCCTGTGACTATCCCTACTTCGCGGCATCCGGTTCCAGCGCCTCGATGACGGCAGCCAGCAGGGCTTGCGGCTGATAGCGCAGCCGCTCCGGCGTCAGGCCTAGCCGCACCAGCACCAATCCCCTGGAGGGAACGATGGCGACGGACTGACCGTCGTGGCCCAGCATCCAATAGGTGTCCGCCGGCAGCTTGAACGGCAGGTCGGGATTTTGTCCCGGCGGCGTCGCGCCTTGCGGTCCGCGGCGCCAGACCTGGCCCTGGCCGTATTGGCCGCCCGACGCGGGCGCCGGTTGCCACATGGCGTCCACGAAGCCGGCCGGCAGCATGCGTTTGCCTTGCCAGACGCCGTCCTGCAGCAGGAACTGGCCGAAGCGCGCCCAATCGTGGGTGCTGGCGAACATATAGCTGGAACCAACCAGGTTGCCGCGCGCGTCCGCTTCGATCAAGGCGCTGCTCATCCCCAGCGGCGCGAACAGCCGGTCGTGCGGCAGCGACAGCACGGCCACCGACGTCGGACCGTTTTTGGCGGGGAGGGCGCCGTCATTCCCGGTTGCGCCGGCGGCGGCGCGTTGCCAGATGCGCGACAGCAGCAGCGCGGTGCCGCTCGAATCGCTCCATACCGTGCCCGCCGGCCGTAGAAGCGGCTGGGCCGCGGCGTAGGCCGCCATGTCCGGTTCCAGATACAGCATGCGCGTGAGGTCGGAGACGCCGCCATGGGTCTCGTCGAAACGCAAGCCGCTGCTCATCGCCATCAGGTGCGGCAGCGCGATCTGCGAGCGGCCGTCCGCGCCGGCCGGCCAGAAGCTGCTTTGTTGCGGCGACAGTTTGCCTTCGGCGATCTGCATGCCCACCAGCGCCGCATTAACGGTCTTGGTCAGCGACCATCCCGGCAGCGGCGTGCGCAGCGCGAAGCCGTCGCCGTAGCGCTGCGCCACCAGCCGGCCGCGATGGATCACGGCGATGCCGCGCATGCCCGGGCCGGAGAGCGCGTCCCGGTTCACCAGCGCCTGCACCGCCGGCGAGGTATCCGCCATCGAACCGGTCGGCCACGGCACGCTGGGCGACGGCGACCAGATTTTGATGGGCACGAAATTATAGAGCGAGGCACGGGCCACGTCGCCGTCCGGCACGACGGCGCAGCCGGTGCCGGGACGATAGACCGCGATACCGCCGCCGATCACGCCGAACAGGTCGGCGCGCACCACCTTGCGCTGCTGGTCGATCCGTACTTCCAGGTGTTCGAGGATGGGATGGCCGGGCGCCTGGACGTCGTGCGCCAGCACGCCGGCGCTATCGCGGCCGGCGACGAAGACGTTGGAACAGACGGTTTTGGCGGCGTAGGCGGCGCCGATGCGCAGCAGCTCCGGCGGATTGGCGATCAGCGTCCACGCGGCGATAACCAGGATGATCAGGATGGCGCCGATGGCAAGCAGCAATCGGAGCAACAGCCGGGGGAATGCGCGAGACGCCATCTACACCCTTGCCGTCAGGGTCCGGCTAGTATTGTGGTGATCACAACGATCAGAAATAGGGCAGGGCATGTCATCTTCCGCGAAAGGCTTCGCTTTGATTATGCCTACATCGATTGCGTAATACAACGGGCACACGCAAGCAGGCAGGCCCGGTTGCGTGTGCGCCGTATTACATGATGCTACAGGCGGTGTCGTCGCACCGCGCGGCCGGCGTGGCCTCCGCCGCCGTTAGCAGCTTGCCGATCTGCGCGCCGACGGCCATGTCGTCCGCGCGGCCGAAGTGGCTGTGCCGCAGCCGCCCCTGGCGATCGATCAGCAGCAAGGTCGGCGTGCCGCGCAGTCCATACCGCTCCATCGTCAGCGGAATCGGTCCGTCCGCCGACGGCCGGTCTATCGCCACCGGAAACTGGATGCGGTACTCGTGCATGAACGCCTCCAGCGCCTTGCGTGTCATGACGTCGTGGTGCTCGAACACGGAGTGCAGTCCGATCACCGCCACTTCCTGGTCGCTGAAGGCCGCGCGGATCGCCTTGGCCTGCGGAATGCCGTGCGACACGCAGCCGGGACACAGCATCTGAAAGGCGTAGATGGCCACCACCTTGCCGCGCAACTGCTGGAGCGACAAGGCGTCGCGTGTGTTGAGCCAGGCCGAAACCTCGAGTTCGGGGGCGATAGTGTTCATGGCGGCTCCCTATTTGGCGCGCAGTTTGACCGACGGGAAGTCGACCGGCACCTGCAACGCCACGTTGACGTAGTTGGTGAACAGGTTGAGCGCCACATGGGCCATGATTTCGACGATGGCTTCGTCGTCGAAGCCGGCCTGGCGCAGCGCCGCGACATCGTCGTCGCCAATCTGCGCGCGGTTGTTGACGATAGCGGTGGCGAAACGCAGCGCTGCGGCGGTCTTCGGATCGGCAGACTGGCCGGCCTGCGCCGCGCTCATCTCCTCGGCGGTGGCGCCGGCTTTGCGTCCCAGGGCGGTGTGCGCGGCCAGGCAGTAGTCGCACTCGTTGCGGTCGGCGATGGCGACGGCGATCTGTTCGCCCAGTTTGGCGCCGATCACGCCGCCGCCGAGGGCGCCGAAGGAACCCCACATGCTTTTCAGTGCGGCGGTCGAATTGGCGACGGCCTTGAACATGTTCGGGGTGGTGCCGAAGGCGCCCTGGATTTGTGCCAGCAGTTGTTGGCGTTCGCCGGTGGTGTCGGCGGGGGAGACGAGTGCGATGCGGGTCATGATGCTTCCTTTCAGTGGTTGAACTACGAGTGGGTGCTACGGTAAAAATATAAAATAGGAGTCCTAACTAATATGGTCAAAAAAATCAGGCGAACACCTTCCAGTTGCGCTGTTTCGTCGCCGGATCGGCCGGCAGCTGCTCCGGGCAGTCGAGCCGCAGTAGCGCGACCGATAACGGCACATTGAGCAGCGCGCAGTGATGCGGTGCGGGTTTGCCCGGATGGCGGTTCGGTTCGAAAAACTGGCACGACAGGCAGGCGCGCATCTCTGGAAAACGGTCGGTCTTCTGCAATTGCGCGATCAGCTTGAACAGGCCACTCAATAATTCCGTCTGCTGCGCCACCGGCAGGGCGGCCGCCGCGTCCTCCGCGAATCCCAGCGCGCCACCGATGCGGGCCGCCATCGCCGCGCCTTCCTCCGTCAGGAACAGCGCGGTGGCGCGGCCGTCGTCCTCGGCGCGGGCCTTGTACAGCAAACCCTTGGACACTAGCGCCGACACCGAATCGCTGGCGCTGGCGGCGCTGATCGACAACTGCGACGCCAGCCAGGACAGGCGCACGCCCTGGGTGCGGCTTTGCAGCAGCTGCAGGATCTCGGCCTGCGCCGGATTCAGGTTTTCGGCCGTGGCAAACCCCCACATACCGGACCGCATCACGCTGGCGATGCGTCCGATGGCGGTGACGATACGGGCCGAGATCTCCGGCGTATCCTTCCACGGGTTGTCTGATTTGGTGTCCATGCTCCGCATTATACACAGTGGCCCGATATTAGCAAGGACTCCTAATCATTATTTTGAGCCAGCCGGCGAAAGCGGCAGCGGCGGCGATTAAAGCGAGGCCGGCGCCGGTGTTGCTTGCGGCGCCGGCACTCAAGGTCAGAAACTGGTCGACAAGCCGGCGTACAGCGTGCGGCGCGCACCGTATTGCGGCGCGCCGACGCCGACGCCGGAGCCGTCGCGCAGCAGGTACGAGCGGTCGAACACGTTGATCACCGCCAGCCGTCCCTCGACATTGCCGACCGGGGTGTTCTTCCAGTTATGCGTCAGCGACAAGTTGGCCGTGACATAGCCCGGCAGCGCGCCCGAATTCGGCGCGCCCCCGTCCGGGGTCAGACGCAGGCCGCTGCCGTACAGGACGTCGCCGCTCACTTGCGAATCGCCGAAGTGGTAGTGCGCCCCGCCCGAGACGGTGTAGGTCTGGTCATGGTCGACAAAGATGTAGTGGTTGGAGATGTACGCCAGTTCGTCCGGCGCGAACAGCGACTGGCCCGAGGTGATGTTCTCCGCCTTGGCCTTTTGCGACGTCACGTTGAGGAATGCGCCCCAGTCCTTCTCGCTGTAGACGGCCGACAGCTCCAGCCCCTTGGCGTAGCCGTGTTCATAGTTAAACGGCGACAGGATCAGCGCCTGGCCGAACTGGCCCTCGTCGAGCATGTTGTGGATCTTCTTGTAGTAGGTGTCGGCCGTCACCGTCAACTGCTCGCTGAACTTGTGGCTCAAGCCCACGTCGTAGTAGTTGGTCCGTTCCGCCTTGACGTTGTCCGACACCGGAACCTCCGGTGCGTTCGACGTGCCGGCGTATTTATTGATGCTCTCCTGCGCGGCCAGTTCCTGTGGCGGCGGGGTGAAGTAGCGCGAATAGCCGGCGTGCAGCGAAGTATCCTTTGCCACCTGGTAGGCCAGGTTCACGCGCGGACTCCACTGGTGCTCGTTGATGAAGGCGGACACCTTGTCGTAGCGCAGGCCGTAGTTCAAGGTCAGCGGCGCGCTGATATGCCATTCATCCTGCAGGTAGATGCTTGACAGCTTGCCGATCTGGCTGCTGTTGTCGACGATGGTGCGGGGATCGGTGCTGGCCTGCGTGCCGTCGGCGTTCATGTCGAACACGGAGACGCTGTTGTCGCTATGGGTGTTCTGGCGCGTGTAGGCCAGGCCGGTGCGCACGGTGTGGCTGTCGTTCAGCTTGTAGCTGGCGTCGAACTGCGCGCCGCTGGACGAGTTCGAGCGCAGGGTGTCAGAGCCGACGCCGTTGTAAACCAGATCGCCCACCGGGTCCGGCGTGTAATGCAGTTCGGAGTATTGATGGAAGGCCGAGACCTGGTAATTCAGGTCGCCCACGCTCTTTTGCAGCGACAGCACCAGGAAGCGGTTGACCTCCCGCTGGCGCTCGTCGAGTTGCGACGACGGCAGGCTGCTGGTGCCGGCGGCGGCGTCGCTTTGACCGGTGAGCGAGAACGCCGGCGCCTGGTCCGGATTGTTCGGGATCTGGAAGCGGCCGTTATAGGTGCCGAACATCAGGCCCAAGCGGGTCTGGTCGTCGAGGAACCACGACAGGCTGCCGAAGGATTTGGCCTGTTTGGTTTGATTGTGGATGGCGTCGCGGGTCGGCAGCGGGTTTTCGATGCCCATTTTATTGGTCAGATAGCTGCCCGACAGGTAGTAATTGAAAGCGCCCTGGTTGCCGAAGAATTCCGCGCTTGGCGCGACGTAGTCATGGCTGCCCACCAGTACACCGACGCGGCCACCGGATTTGCCGGTGCCTTCCTTGGTCTGGATATCGACGATGCCGGCGGTGCGCAGTCCGAATTGCGCCGGCAGCGCGCCGGTGATGAAATCGGTCTGCTGCACGAAGCGGGTATCGATCGACTGGCCGAAGCCGGTGATGCTCTCCGGCAGCTGGACGCCGTTGACGCGGTACTGCACGTTGGCGTGGTCGTCGCGCACGTGGATCGAGCCGGACGCCTTGGAGTCCTGCGCCACGCCGGGAAGGCGCAGCAGCACTTCGTTGAACGGCGTGTTGTCGCCCTGGCCCAGTTGCTCGATCATGTGGCGGTCGATCGAGTAGACGGTGGTGCCGACGTTGGGCGAGAGGTCGATGCGCGCGCTTTTCAGGTGGGCGACGATGTCGACCTGCTGCATCGGTGCGGCGCCGCCGTCGTCGGCGGCGGCGGCGACATCGACGTCGCCGGCGTGGGCATGGGAGGCGTAAAAGGCGGCGGCCAGCAGCAGTGGCAGGGTGCGGAGTTGTGGGGTGCGTTGCATGTTCAATCCTTCAATGTTCAGGCGCGAGCGGCCGCCGGCCCGCCGCAATGTGTCGAAACATGTCGGAACATGTCGAAACGTGTCGGGCAGGCGCGCGGCTGCGCAAATCGCGCAATGGGCGTTACGGGTGGTGCGGTGAAGTCAGGTCAGGAGAGAACAGCGACAGGCGGGGCGTGCGAAGGGGGAGTGAGGTAGCCGGCGCTGGCGATCCATACCTGGCGCGGCAGCGCGGTGACGACGTAGCTGACCAGCGAGGCCACCGGAACCACCGTTGCCGGTGGCGGCGGCGCGCCGAACGGCATGTCGGTGATCTCGCACGCCGCGCAATCGTCCCTGTGAACGTCGGTGTAGGCGTGCGTGTGCGACACCGCCCCGATCAGTTGCAGCGCCAGGAACACCAGCACGAACAGCATCACCACGCGCTGGTAGCGCGTGTTGCGATGTTGTGTTGCCGGAGAAAGGGTCATTGCGTGCATAGGCGCGATTTTACAGGGCTTATGCGCAAACAGACAACGCGTTTTCGTTTTAACGCTGGCGTTGTCCGCCGCTTGCAGGGAGGGGGACGCCGTCAGTGCTGGCTAGGGGCGCTGTCGCCGACCAGTCCCCGGCGCGTTGCCAGCACCACCGCGTGGGTGCGCGCGGTCGCGCCAAGCTTGTCGAACAGGCCTTTGACGTGCGTCTTGACGGTGCCGACGCCGATACCCAGCTCGCGGGCGATCGACTTGTTGCACCGGCCCTGGGCGAGTAGCTGCAGCACGTCGGTTTCGCGGCTGGTCAAGCCGATGCGGGTAAAACTGTCGGCCACGCAGCGGCTCAAGTCCGCGCTCAGGTAGCGCATGCCCCGGCTCAGCGAACGCACCGCCGCCAGCAGCTGGTCGGCCGGGCTGTTTTGCAGCAGGTAGCCGTGCACGCCGGCCATCATCGCCGTGCGCACCTCCCACTCGCGGTCCAGTTGCGTGACGATCAGCACCTTGGGCAATTGTTCGAGCTGGCCGTGCGGGGCAGCGGCGCGGCGGCGCATATATTCCAGCGCGCCCTTGTGGTCGACGATGACGACGTCGGCTCCGCAGTGCATGGCATCATCTGCGGCCAGGGAGTTCCTGATCGAGAAGTCCGCGCTTGCCCCGAGCAGGGCGGCCAGGCCGGCATTGACGATGGCGTCGGCGTGCGCCACCAGCACATTGATTTTTTCGCCCTGATGGAGGATGGCGGCGTTCCCATTGCTACCTCCCACGGCCGTCTGCGGCCAGGTTTTGCTATCGAGTCGCATGTCGTTACTCCCAAATGAACGTCTGACTAAAATCGGTTGTGGTCCGCCGGACCGGCGGGCAGCACCAGCCGGCGCCGGCCGAACAGCCGCGCGTCCGCCGCGTACGCGCCTGGCCCCAGCAGCACCAGCGCGGCGGCGGTGAAGGCGCCGACGATGCACGGCGAGGCTTGCGCCCAACCGGCATGGCCAAGACAGAACAACTGGCAAAGCGAGGCGATGGCGCCCGCCACCGGTGTCAGCATGCCCAGCACCAGCAGAGCCGCCAGCAATACCGACAACAAGGCCGCCAGGCCGTCCGGCAAGCCCGCCCGCCACCACGGCGCCGTTTCGGTGAACAGCGTTTCCGACAGCAGTTGCAGCGCCACGGCCAGCCGCAATAGCAGCAGGCCGACACCGGCGCCGCCGCGCGGAAAACTGGTACTGAATCCACGCATGTCTGTCGGCCCTCGCTGGTTTGCATTTCTGGCAGCCAGCTTAAGCTTTTTCGGCGCTTTTGCCACGACCCGATCCGGGGTGGAACCCCTACCCAGATCGGGGTATGTTCAAACCCCACCGCATGTGACATTGTTCGGGCAACATCACCGTCGCCGGGGGCGTCCCTGGCACAAAGGCAGGGGCGCGCCTTGCGGTCCAGGGAGTACAGTTTTAGCTTTAAGGAGTCAGCCATGAAGATTTACATCGTCTCGATCGCCACCGGCCTGCTGGTCGGGATCATCTACGGATTCTTGAACGTGCGCTCGCCGGCGCCGCCGGTCATCGCGCTGGTCGGCCTGCTGGGCATATTGCTCGGCGAGCAGGTGCCGCCGTTGCTGCGCCAGCTGTGGCAACCGCGGCAAGCGCAGGAAAAACAAGTGTCGTGGATCGAAGACCACGTCAAGCCGCATTGCTTCGGCCAGCTGCCGGGCGCGCAGCCCGAAGATCAAACGAAAAGGAAAGCATGATGACCGCTTCACCCTCCACCCACGCCAGTCCCGACCTGATTTTGCACCGGGGCCTGTTCACCACCCTTGACCGCTCCAACCCGCACGCCGAGGCGGTGGCCATCAAGGATGGCCGCTTCACCCATGTCGGCCGCGCCAACGAGATCATGGCGCTGGCCGGTCCGGCCACCAGGGTCATCGACCTGCAGGGCAAGCGCGTGCTGCCAGGCCTGATCGACAACCACTGCCACATCATCCGTGGCGGCCTGAATTTCAACCTGGAGCTGCGCTGGGACGGCGTGCGCAGCCTGGCCGACGCGATGGAGATGCTCAAGGCGCAGGTGGCGATCACGCCGGCGCCGCAATGGGTGCGCGTGGTGGGCGGCTTCACCGAACATCAATTCGCCGAAAAACGCCTGCCGACCATCGCCGAATTGAACGCGGTGGCGCCGGACACGCCGGTGTTCATCCTGCACCTGTACGACCGCGCCTTGCTGAACGGCGCCGCGCTGCGCGCCGTCGGCTACGACAAGAACACGCCGGCGCCGCATGGCGGCGAGATCCTGCGCGACGCCGCCGGCAATCCGACCGGCCTGCTGCTGGCCAAGCCCAACGCCGCCATCCTGTACCAGACCCTGGCCAAGGGACCGAAGCTGCCGCTGGAATACCAGGTCAACTCGACCCGCCACTTCATGCGCGAACTCAATCGCCTCGGCGTGACCGGCGCCATCGACGCCGGCGGCGGCTTCCAGAACTATCCGGAGGATTACCAGGTGATCCAGCAGCTGTCGGACGCCAAGCAGTTGACGATACGCCTGGCCTACAACCTGTTCACGCAAAAGCCGACGCAGGAAAAGGAGGACTTCCTCAACTGGACGCAAAGCGTGACGTACCAGCAGGGCGACGACTACTTCCGCCACAACGGCGCCGGCGAGATGCTGACCTTCTCGGCGGCCGACTTCGAGGACTTCCGCCAGCCGCGTCCCGACATGCCCGACAACATGGAAGACGACCTCGAAGGCGTGGTGCGGGTGCTGGCGCAGAACCGCTGGCCGTGGCGCATGCACGCCACCTACGACGAGACCATCAGCCGCGCCCTCGACGTGTTCGAGAAGGTCAACCAGGACATCCCGCTGGCGGGCCTGAACTGGTTCTTCGACCACGCCGAGACCATCTCCGACCAGTCGATCGACCGCATCGCCGCGCTGGGCGGCGGGGTCGCCGTGCAGCACCGCATGGCCTACCAGGGCGAATACTTCGTCGAGCGCTACGGCCATGGCGCGGCCGAGGCCACGCCGCCGGTCAAGAAGATATTGGAGGCGGGTGTGAAGGTCTCCGCCGGCACCGACGCCACCCGCGTCGCCTCGTACAACCCGTGGGTATCGCTGGCCTGGATGATCACCGGTAAAACCGTGGGCGGCATGCAGCTGTACCCGCGCGCCAATTGCCTGGACCGCGAAACGGCGCTGCGCATGTGGACCGAGAACACCACCTGGTTCTCGAACGAGGTGGGCAAGAAGGGCCGCATCGAGGTGGGCCAGCTGGCCGACCTGATCGTGCCGGACAAGGACTTCTACGCCTGTGCCGAAAGCGAGATCTCCGACATGAGCTCGCGCCTGACCATCGTCGGCGGCAAGATCGTCTACGCGGCGGGGGAGTTCGCGGCCTACGACGAGGCGCCGCCGCCGGCCATGCCCGACTGGTCGCCGGTGCGCCGCTTCGGCGGCTACGCCGGCTGGGGGGAACAGATCGGCAACAACCGCGCCGCCCTCAAGGAACTGGAGCAGCGCAAGCGCCGGCAGGCGCAGTTGCGCGAGCAGCAGGCCGCCTGCGGCTGCGCCAGCCAATGCAATGTACACGGCCACCAGCATGCGACCGCGTGGACCAGCAAGCTGCCGATCGCCGACCTGAAAAGCTTCTGGGGCGCGCTGGGTTGCGCCTGCTGGGCGGTGTGACGATGGCGCTCCCTTCGTTTTTGCGCGCCCCGTGGGTGCGCTGGTGTGGCTTGCTGCTGCTGTGCTCCGCTTATCTGCAGGGCGGCATCGACAAGCTGACCGACTTCGGCGGCGCCGTCGCCGAGATGCAGCACTTCGGCGTGTCGCCTGCCGCGCCGATGGCGGCCGCGGTGATCGGCGGGGAATTGGGCGCCTCGCTGATGATACTGGCCGGCTTCTATCGCTGGCTGGGCGCCGGCTACCTGGCGGTGTTCACCCTGATGGCCACCTTCATGGCCAACCGCTTTTGGGAGGTGACCGGTCCGGCGCGCTTCATGGCCGAAAACGGCTTCTTCGAACACCTTGGGTTGACCGGCGCCTTCGTGCTGGTGGCCTGGTACGATATTCAGAAAGG
Source organism: uncultured Duganella sp. (assembly GCA_963511605.1). Taxonomy (GTDB): domain Bacteria; phylum Pseudomonadota; class Gammaproteobacteria; order Burkholderiales; family Burkholderiaceae_D; genus Rugamonas. The sequence goes on from CAUPJZ010000010.1 coordinate 60,754, forward strand.
TAAGGATGGAACGCGGTGATATCAAACAAGGCGTCACGCTCGGCTTTTTGGCCGGCTACGTCGACACGCTGGGCTTTATCGGCCTGTTCGGATTGTTCACGGCGCACGTGACGGGCAACTTCGTGCTGATCGGCCGCTCGGCGGTCGAGGCGGCGCCGGAGATCTTCCTCAAGCTGCTGGTGTTCCCGGTATTCATGTTGTTCGTGGCCATCGCGCGCTTGCTGATCCTGCGCTGGCAACGCACGGGCGCCAAACAGTTGCGCAACAGTTTACTGACGCAGCTGCTGCTGATGGTGGCGACGGTGGCCTGCGCCTGGCTGGCGGCGCCCATCGTCTCGGCCGACGCCCCGCTGAGCATGGCGACCGGCATGTTGTGCGCCGGCGCGATGGCGGTGCAGAACGCCTACGGCAAGCTGCTGCTGGGCAAATCGGCCGCCACCACCGTCATGACCGGCAACGTCACGCAACTGGTGATCGACCTGGTGGACTCGGTGCGCGGCGACCCCGACGCCATGGGCCGCTGCAAAAAGCTGGCCTGGCCGGTGCTGGCGTTCGCGCTCGGCTGCACCGGCGGCGCGCTGATGTTCGTCGCGGTCGGCTTCAACGGCCTGTTGTTGCCGTGTGCGTTGTTATTGTGGCTCGCCATCGCCGCCAACGACTGACACGTTCCTTCGCACAGCATTGCCCGATATTCTGCCGATTATTTCCTTGTTATTCCTGGGCGTGACCGCGACCTTGTTCGCCAACGCCCCGTTCCCGGCGATGCGCGCGCGCCATGTCGAGGTGGTCGCCGAGTTCGTCGAAACGGTCGCGCAGCGCGACGTGCTGGCGGCGCTGGGCTGCGACGTGTTCCAGGGCTATCTATACAGTCCGGCGCTGCCGGCGGCCGCCTGCGTCGAGTACTTGCTGGCCAACGGCGCCGGGGAATCGTTGAAGCAGGCGGCCAAGGGTCCTTTGCCGCGCCAGGCGGCAGGGCCGCAACCAGGCCGTGCCGGCCGGCGGTTTGGCGGTGCAAGGCGGTGAGGCGTCCGGCTAGATGGTGATGATGCCGCGCTTGAGGGCGATCGTCACCGCGTGGGTGCGGTCGTTCGCGGCCAGTTTGGCCAGCACGTTTTTCATGTGCGCCTTGACGGTTTCCTCGGAAATCGACAGGTGCTCGGCGATGCGGCGGTTCGAGTTGCCGCCGGCGGCGTGATTGAGCACTTCCATTTCGCGCGGGCTTAGCGGTCCCTGGCCCATGTGCTGGGCCAGTTCCATGGCGATTTCCGGCGGAATGCGGCGCTGCCCCATGTGGACGCCGCGCACGGTGTCGAGCAATTCGCGCCGCAAGGTGCTTTTCAGCAGGAAACCGCTGGCGCCACCCTGCACGGCGCGCAGGATCTGGGCGTCGCCCTTGTAGGTGGTCAACATGATGATGCGGGCGCCGCCGTGCTCGCGGCGGATCTGTTGCAGCGCCGTCACGCCGCACATTTCGGGCATGGCGATGTCCATGATGGTCACGTCCGGACGCAGCGCCTCGTAGCGTTCGACGGCTTCGCGGCCGTTGTTGGCCTCGCCGATCAGTCGCATATCGTCCTGGCTGGCGATCGCTTCGCCGAGGCCGGCGCGCAGCAGCGGATGGTCGTCGACGACCAGCACGGTGATGGGGCGGGGGGCGTTGCTCATTTCCATGTTGTGGGGATGCGATCTTCCGATTAGCAGGAATTTTACCCTGAATTTAACTGAATTCGGGCGATGGTGCCGGGGTTGCGATTGTAGTGTGCAATGCAACACAAAGTATGCACTTTAGCAAAAAATGGCACAATAGCGCTTCCGGCAAATGTCTTTTGCACTTTCCGCAAACGGGCTGTCACGGGGAGAAATGGATGATCGATGCCTTGCAGTGCCTGATCGCGGTGGTTGAGCACCGCAGCCTGTCGCGCGCGGCGGTGCAACTGGAGATGGCCGTGTCGTCGGTCTCGCGCAAGCTCGACGCGCTGGAGGCGCAGCTGGGCGCGCGGCTGCTGGTGCGCAGCTCGCGCCACGTGGTGCTGACCGACGCCGGCGAGCGCTTCCTGCCGCGCGCCCGCAACATCCTGGCCGAGCTGGCGGAGGGGCGGGCGGCGGTGCAGGAGACCGAAAGCGAGCCGGGCGGCCTGTTGACGGTCACCGCGCCGGCCGGTTTCGGGCGGCTGCATCTGGCGCCGGCCATCGCCACGTTCCTGCGGCGTTATCCCAGGCTGCAGGTGGACTTGCACGTCAGCGACAGCGTCGTCGACCTGGCTTCGCGCCGGGTCGATGTGGCGGTGCGCGCCGGCGTGCTGCCGGACGGCGACCTGGTGGCGACGCGGCTGGCGCCGCAGAACCGCGTGGTCAGCGCCAGCCCGGCGTATCTGGCGCGGCATGGCTGGCCGGCCTCGCCGGAGGATTTGCTGAACCATGAGTGCCTGACCATGGTGGGCAAGTCGCCGCGAGCGTGGTGGCGCTTCGAGGGCGTCAACCAGCACCAGCCGCTGGACGTGAAAAGCGCGCTGCGCTGCGATGATACCGACACCTTGATGCATGCGGCGATCGCCGGGGCGGGGCTGGTTCACCTGGCCAACTGGATGGTCAGCGAAGCGATCGTGGCGGGCAAGCTGGTGCCGGTGTTTCCGATGGCGCCGTTGCTAAGGGGCGGGGCGGGCGCCAAGCACGATCCGGCCGAATCGGCGATCCATGCGGTGCACATGCCGGGGCGCTCCAACCAGGCCAGGTCGCACCTGTTGATCAATCATTTGCGGGAGTATTTCGGCGATCCGCCGTATTGGGATGTGGCGATGGAAGCCGCCGGGGCCGGCGAACGCCGGGCCCCGGCTTAACGATTCAATGACGATTTAATTCCATTCGTCGCCACCGCCGCCGGCATCGCCGCCGCCGGAATCGTCCCAGCCGCCGCTGACGCCGAAATCGTTGCCGCCCATGTCGTCGTTTTGCACGATGTTGCTCTGCGCCGGGTCGTCGTAGACGATGTCGTTGCGTCCCTGGTCGTTGGCGGCGTTGCCGCCGTTCTCATGGCCGCCGGTGAACTGGCGCGCGATCGCTTCGCCGGCCACCAGGCCCGCGCCCAGCGCCGCGCCGGTGGCCAGGCCGCCCATGATGCGCGAACCCATGCCGTTACCCTGCGGTTGCTGGCCGTAGCCGGGACCATAACCCTGCTGCGGATAACCGCCGCCGGGAGGGTAGCCCGGCGGCGTGCCGCCCGGATTGAAACCCTGGTTGCCTTGATTGAAGCCGCCGCCCATACCGCCCGCGCCGCCTTGCTGCGCGCGGCGCGACATGAAGCGCGAGGCGATAAAGATGAAGCCCACCAGCAGGCCGCCCATCAGCAGTACCGTGCCCCACGGGATGCCGCCGCCGCTCGAGCCCGAGGCGGCGCCGGCACCGTTGGCGTAACCGCCGCTGTCGTAACTGGTCTTTGCGGCCGCCGGCTTTTGCTGCGCATAATCCGACTTCGGCTTGGCCTCGCCCTGGGCGATCACGGCACGCAGCTTGCTCACCGCCGTCGCGTCGACCTTCGGCAAGCCCGGCGACAGGCGCTCGGCCGTGTCCAGCGATTTTTGCGCGGCCGCGAACTTGCCTTGCTTGGCCAGCAGCTCGGCTTCGACGAAGTGGGCCTTGGCGCTGTTCGGGTGCTCCTTGAGCACCTGGTCCATCATCGCCTGCGCTTCGGTGAATTTTCCGGCCTCGGCGGCGACGTAGACATCGTGTACGGTGGGAGCAGCCGCAAAGACCGGCGCCGTCAGCGCCATCGCGCCGGCCAGCAAAGTGATGCTTGCTAAGGATTTTGCCTTCATGGTCGATCTCCAGTGGGAACTACTCTGATAATGATGGCAGTTTAGGCCATTTTCAAGGGGATGGCGGTGCGCTGCGCCACAGAGCGCGCATTGGCCTCGACGGTGGCGGCGATGATGTCGGCCGTCGCCGCCGACAAGGTCCAGCCCAGGTGGCCGTGGCCGGTATTGTAGAAAACGCAAGGCTGCTTGCCCGGGCCGACGCGCGGCATCAGGTTGGGCATCATCGGCCGCAGTCCGGCCCACGGCGTGATGTTGCGCGTGGAGACGCCGGGGAAATGCTGCCGCACCCAGTCGACCAGCGGGGCGATGCGGTCGGCGCGGATGTCGCGGTTGAAACCGTTGAATTCGGCCGTGCCGGCCACGCGGAAGCGGTCCTCGCCCAGCCGGCTGGCGACCAGCTTGGCGGCGTCGTCCTCCAGGCTCACCGTGGGGGCGGCGGCGCGGCTGGCGTCGTCGTCCAGGTGGACCGTGATCGAATAGCCCTTGACCGGATAGACGTTGACCCGGTCGCCCAGCATGGCCGCCAGCGCGCGGCTGGCGGTGCCGGCGCAGATCACCACGCCGTCGTAGACGCCGATATCCGGCACGCCGTCCTGCAGCACGCTGACGCAGGCGCCGCGCGCGTCCGCGCTCAGGCCCACCACCTGCTGGCCGAAGCGCAGGCGCACGCCGAGCCGCTGCGCCGCCTGCGCCAGCCCGGTGGTGAATTTGTGGATGTCGCCGGAGCTGTCGCTCTCGGTGTAGTGGCCGGCGTAGTAGTCGCCGGCCAGGGTCGGCTCGATCGCGCGCATTTCGTCAAGCGTGACGGTGCGCCGGCGCACGCCGCCCCGCGCCAGCAGCAGCGAGACGTCCTCGCCGTGGTCGAAGTCGGCGCGGTCGCGGTAGATGTGCAGGATGCCGGCGCGCTTGAGGTCGAAGTCGATGCGCTCCTCTTCGGCCCAGCTAAACAGATGCTCGCGCGCCGCCACCGCCAGTTTGGCGATGGCGACGGTGTTTTCGCGGTAGTCCGGCATGGCGGCGATGAATTCCGCCAGCCAGGACAGCTTGTGCCAGCTGGGCTTGGGGTTGAGCAGCAGCGGCGCGTCCTTGCGCAGCATCCACTTCAAGCCCTTGGCCACGGTGGCGCCGTGGTTCCACACCTCGGCGTTGGAGGCCGACAGCTGGCCGCCGTTGGCGAACGAAGTCTCCATCGCCGGATAGCGGTGGCGTTCGAGCAAGGTCACGCGCAGGCCGCGTTTGGCCAGCGCGTAGGCGGTGGTGACCCCGGTGATGCCGCCGCCGATGACTGCGATGGTCTTCATGGCGGTCGGGATCAGGCCTTTTTCAGGCCGGCGATGTAGCGGTCGATCACCGTCGGCAGCACCGTCAGCGGCACGCCGCAGCTTTGCACCAGCGCGTCGTTGAAGCCGGGCAGGTCGAACTTCGGCCCCAGCGCCGCCTTCGCGCGTTCGCGCTGGCGCAGGATCTCGTTGTGGCCCACCTTGTAGCCGCAGGCCTGGCCGGGCGACACCGTGTAGCGGTCGATTTCGCTGGTCATGGCCTGTTCGCCGCGGCCGGTGCTCTCGACCAGGAAGCGGATCGCCTGTTCGCGCGTCCACTTCATCGCGTGCATGCCGGTGTCGACCACCAGGCGGCAGGCGCGGAACTGCTGCGCCTGCAGGTAGCCGATCTGGCTGAACGGATCGTTGACGTACAGGCCGAATTCGTCGACCAGCTGCTCGGCGTACAGCGCCCAGCCCTCGATGAAGGCGTTGAAGCCGATCAGCGAGGAGATCAGCGGCAGCTCGTCGTGGTGTTCGGCCAGGTAGGCGCCTTGCCAGGCGTGGCCCGGCAAGCCTTCGTGCGCGGTCAGGGTGGCGATTTCGGACTTCGGCCACAGGGTGGTCGATTTCAGGTTGATGTAATAGATCGCCGGGCGCGAGCCATCCAGCGAGGCGAAGTTCATGTAGCCGAGCGCCGCCCCCGACTCGATATCGACCGGCACACGCCTGACCTCCAGCGGCGCCTTCAGGGTCATGTTGGAGATCTTCGGCATCAGCGCGCGCACCGCCTCGACGCGGTCGTTGCAATAGGCGATCAGCTCCTCGCGGCCCTTGTCGTTGTCGGCGTAGAAGCGTTTCGGGTCCTTCGACAGCGCCAGCAGGCGCGCGCCGACGGTGCCTTGCGTGATGCCCTGGGCCTTGAGGATGGCGTCGATGCGCGACTGCAGCATCTTGTTCTGTTCCAGGCCGACCGCGTGGACTTCGCGCGGACCGAGGTTGGTGGAGGTGCCCAGGCGCAGCGCCCAATCGTAGTAGGCCGCGCCATCCGGCAGGCGGTGCACGCCGGCGACGTCGGTGGCCTTGGACGTGGCGCGCTTGAAGGTGGCGATCTGGCGCTCGAGCGCCGGGTAGACCTGGGTTTCGACCAGCGCCGTGACGCGCGCGTTCCAGTCGCCGGCGATGCCCAGCTTTTGCGTGCGCTCGGTCAGCGAGGTGACCAGTTTTTGCTGCGCGATCGCGGTCTTGCGGTAGTCCTGCAACTGGGCCAGCGCGGTGCGGGCGATGAAGTTCGGCGGCAGGATGCCGCGCCCGGCCTGGTCGGCGATGCGCGTGCTTTCCTGGTCCAGCATGCGGGCCATGCCGGTGACGCGGTCCAGATAGGCCTCGGCGTCGGCGGCGTCGGCGATCTGGTGCTGCGAGTGCAGGAATTCCGGGATGCGCGTGACCGCGCCGTCCTGCTGCGTGACGGGGAAGGGCGAGGTGCCGCCGTTGAAACCGGCTGCGGCGCCACCGAAGGAGAAGCGCAAGCCCTCCAGGCCCTCGTTGGCGGCGTAGCGGATGGTGTCGTAGCGGAGCTGGGCGTCGGCGCCCAGCTTGGCGCGGTCGATGCCGGACAGGCGCTTGAGCATCGACTTGACCTGGCCGGCCCAGGCGGCGTCGCCGGAGCGGCTGAGGTTTTCCAGCTGCGCTTTCAGGCCGGCGCGCTCGCCCTTGTCCAGGCCGAGCGAGGTGGCGGTGGTCGGCGACAGGCGCAGAATTTCCTCTGCGAAATTATCGATCAGCTTGGTGAACGGGGCGTCGCCGGCGGCCGGGGGGGCGCTCTGCGCCCGCGCCATGCCGGGCAGCAGGGGCAGGGCGCCGACGGCGGTGGCGGAAAGGGCGGACAGCAGCAGGTCGCGGCGTGTGAAGTTCTGGGACTTGTTGCTCATGACTTCCTTTTATTGTTTGTTGGTAATGCGGGCCGAATCCGCGGACGAGAGTTTTTAAACAAGACTCATCGGTCGGCAGCCGGCGCGACGCTGACCATAGCGCGTCAGCCGGAAAATTGTCAATGAGTATTGTGTGCCGGTTAAGGCCGATTTAATACAGGGAGGGCGATTCCGGCGACGGCTCCGCCATCGAATGCGAGCGCGCTGGCGACGGCGCGGACGCGTCCGGATCGGCCGGGAAAGTCAGCTGGAAACGGGCGATCAATTCGCGCAGCGCGTCCAGTTCCTGGCGCGGCAGCGCCAGTGCCACGTGCATGTCCGGGCGGATCAGGTAGGCCGCGTCCTCCAGCAGGCCGGCCTCGCCGGCGGTCTCGGTCCACGGCCAGGCGTGCAGCGGCAGGTGCAGCATCCGGGCCGCGGCGGCAAGCAGGGGATCGGTTTTGCCGTAGACGTGCAGCTGCCAGCCCAGGCTGCGCAGCGGGGCGAAATTGTCGCCGCCATCCGCTTGCGGCACCCACGGCAGGCGGTCGCCGCCGATGATCTCGCCGGCCCGTCCGCCGCTCAGCAGGCTGTCGGGATAGTGGATCTGCACCTGCGACACCGTCCTGAACAAGGTGCGGCGCGCGGTCGTGAAGCCGGTCAGCATCGGGAGCACATGCGGCACCAGCCAGTGGCGCAACAACTGGCCGCCGGCGCCCTGCGACACCACCAGCTGGAAGGCGCGGTCGGTGGTGGTGACCAGCTTGCGGGCGAAGGCGAGCCGTTCGGCCTGGTAGGTGTCGAGCAGCGCGCCGTGGGCGCCGGCCCGCAACACCTGCGCCAGCTTCCACGCCAGGTTGACGGCGTCGCCGATGCCGGTGTTCATGCCCTGGCCGCCGGCGGGGCTGTGGATGTGCGCGGCGTCGCCGGCCAGGAAGCAGCGGCCGACGCGGAATTGCGACGCCACCCGGTGGTGCACGCGGTAGGTGGAGAACCAGTTGAGCTGCTCGACCTTAATGCCGAGCAACTTTTCCAGCGCGGGGCGCACGTCGTCGAAACCGGGTTCTGGCCGGCCTTCGGCCGGCTCGGGCATGATGCCGATCAGGCGCTGCATGCCGCGCGAGCGCACCGGCAACATCAACGCGAAGGTGTTGGCGCCCAGGTGGCCGACCAGGTCGACATTGGGCGGGCCCTCGGTCTTGACGTCGGCCACGTAATACAGATGGTCGTAGGTGCCGCCGCCGAAACCGACCTGTAGCGACTCGCGCACGCGGCTGCCGGCGCCATCGCAGCCGCACAGGAAGGCGGTGTTGCAGGCGATGCGCCCGCCGTCGCGTTCGAGCAGCGCGCGCACGCCCCATTCGTCCTGCGTGAAAGATACCAGCGCGGTGTTCCAGTCGACTTCCACGCCCTGCGCACGCAGTTGCTCTACGAGAAATTGTTCGTGGTCGTCCTGGGGGAACGCCAGCACGAAGGGATAGGGGCTGATGCCGGCGCCGACGTCCTTGAGCGGCAATTCGGCGATATCGTGGCCCTCTTCGCGCAGGTGGATGGCCTCGATGCGTATGCCCAGGTCGACGACGGCGTCGGCGAAACCCATCTGGCGGTAGAATTCGAGCGTGCGCGCATGCACGGCCATCGCCCGGGAGGCGTGGCCGGGGCCGCTGTTTTTGTCGATGATGCGCACGGCGACACCGTGCCGCGCCAGCCGCAGGGCGAGCACCAGGCCGGTGGGTCCGGCGCCGACGATGAGAACTTGAGGAACCATCAACCCAGTCTACCTGCGCGCGCGAATGCGGCGCGCGCAATTGGCGGGGGCGGGATTGCTCTGGCCAGTTGGGGGAATTGGTATTATATTGGACAACATTGTTATTCCTTGCCACTCACGTTCACCCGATATGACCCATTCCGCTACCCGCCGTACCTTGTTGCTGGCACTCGCCGCGACGCCACTTGCCCGCGCCCATGCCGCGCCGAGCACCCCCTTGCCGCCGGATATGCGGCTGGTCCGGTTGGAGGCCGCGTCCGGCGGACGCCTTGGCGTGGCGGCGTGGAACACGGGCGACGGGCGCCAGCTGTTCCATCGCGCCGACGAGCGCTTTCCGTTCTGCAGCACGTTCAAGATGATGCTGTCGGCGGCGGTGCTGGCGAAGGAACCGTCGGTGCTGCAACAGAACATCCGTTACGACAAGGGCGAGCTGGTGGCGCATTCGCCGATCACCGAAAAGCACGTGGACGGCGGCATGACCATCGAGGCGCTGTGCGCGGCCACCATCCAGTACAGCGACAACACGGCGGCCAATCTGCTGATCCGCCACCTGGGCGGACCGGAGGAGGTGACCGCCTACGCCCGGTCGATCGGCGACCGGCAGTTCCGCCTGGACCGCTGGGAAACCGCGCTCAACAGCGCCATCCCCGGCGACCCGCGCGACACCACCACGCCGGCGGCGATGATGGAATCGCTGCACAAGCTGACCCTGGGCGAGGCGCTGCCGCCCGCCAAGCGCAAGATCATGGCCGATTGGCTGATCGGCAACACGACCGGCGCCACCCGCATCCGCGCCGGCGTGCCGTCGAGCTGGAAAGTGGGCGACAAGACCGGCGCCGGCGACTACGGCACCATCAACGACATCGCCATCCTGTGGCCGCCGGGCAATAAACCGCCTATCGTGCTGGCTGTTTACCTGACGCAGCCGGGCAAGGACGACAAGACGCGCCCCGAAATCCTCGGCCAGGCGGCGAAGATTGTCATCGATGCCTTCAAGGTCGGCTAAACTACGGCCCTTAACACTAGTGGGCCACCCATGACGAACAAAAAACAGCCGCCAGCCAAAAATCCCGCCGAGGCGCCGCCGGGCCGCGCGCCCAATCCCTTCCTCAACGCCGAGTTGTATGGCCGCATGCGCGACTACACCGAGCGCGACGCGGCGTTTTCGAAGGAATTGAAGGCGATCGGCGAGAGCGGCGCCGGTAAGCGCAGCACGGACGCGCGCAAGGCGCCGTCGCTGGCGGTGCTGCGCGGCGTGGTCAAGAAGGGCTTGCCGCTGTGGACCATGCTGGACCGCATCGTCGAGGGTGTCGAGAGCGGCCTGTGGGAACCGTGGCTGACCGCCTACGGCTTCGAGCTGCGCGGCGTCAACTACGCCAAGACGGGCGAGCGCAACGCCCGCCTGGCGCTGGACATCAGCCTGGGATCGAAGGCGCACACGGCGTTCGCCAACGCCGGCGTCGGCAACTGGCGCAGCCTGGTGGTCGAGGATTGCGCCCAGGTGCAGATCGACAAGCCGACCGAGAAGGCGCCGGCCAAGGCCCACGCCATCTTTTTCCTGGACGCGCCGGCGCAAAGCTAGGGCGGTGTGCGTCTCAGGGGCGGGGGACGCGGCTTATTTTTCCCACTCGAGGTGGACCACCTTGTAGCCCTTGTCCTTCAGTAGCCTGAGCAGCGCGGGCAGGGCCTTGACCGTCGGACCGTTGGCGTCGTGCATGAGAATGATGCCGCGCCCGGTTTTGGTCAGGTTCTCGGCCAGGCGTACCATCAACACTTCGGTCGTGTCGTTGGGCAACCAATCGTTGATGCCCAGGTCGATCGACATGACGGTGACTTTGGCGGCCTTGAGCGCGGCCAGCATCGTCGGCGTTTCTTCCAGATACGGGAAGCGGTAGGCCGGCGCGGATACGCCGAACGCGGCCTGGTAGGCGACCTGGTTCTTGCGCAGGTCGTCGAGTTGCTGTTGCGCGCCGAGTTCGGACAGATGTGCGTGCGTGTTGCTGTGCAGGCCGGTCGAGTGGCCCTCGGCGGCGACGCGCCGCGCCAGTTCCGGCGACCGCGCCAGCCGTTCGCCGATCATGAAGAACGTCGCTTTCACGCATTGGTCGGCCAGGGCCGCGAGCACGGCGGGCGTGCCCGACGGTTCCGGTCCGTCGTCGAACGTCAGCACGACCTCGCCTTTTTCCAATGGCAGGGGGGCATGCTGGTGGGCTCCGTACAGCGCGCCGTCGCGCGGGAGTTTGATGGTGCGGCTGGTGCCGAGCTTGTCGGCACCGCATTCGGCGGCAAGGGCGGAGGCCGCCAGCGAGGCCAGCACGCCCATTGCCACGAGCTTTACAACTTTTCCGACGATAAACATTTCAGGCTGCGCGCTTGCGGCGGCGGGCCATTACCGATACCAGCGCCACGCCGGCCAGCATCATCGCGTAGGTTTCCGGCTCGGGAACGGCGCTCACGGCCAGCTGCTCGCCTTCGATCAGGGCGGCGGGGCTAAGCATGTTTTCCAGGCCGCCGGTCCAGACACCCGCCTCGGTCGACAGCGCGTAGTTGGCCTTGTTTCCGGTGGTCCAGGTCGCCGAGGTGCCGACGGCGGAGCCGGTCAGCCAATAGGTGCCGGCGCCCAGCGTCCAGTTCAGGTTCGACAGCGCGGCGTTCGACAGCACGCCGGTCAGGTCGCTCGAGTAGAGGAACTTGCCCGAAGGCAGCTGCTCGAAGTCGCCGGGGATGGGGAAACCAGTGGAATCCTGCTTGACCGACGCCATGATGCCCAAGGTGAGCTTGCCCAAGCCGCTTTCGTTATCGATGGCGGTGCGGATCGAAGTGATTTGGGTCTCGGAAGTCAGCGTGAAACGCACGGCATGGCTTTGCTCGTAATGCGTGCCATCGACATTAGTGCCATTGTCGATGCTGTACTTCTGGAAATCGAAAGGGCCGAAGCTGTCGAAGATGACGGCCGCATGCGCCGAGCTGGCCAGCAAGCCGATGATGAGCATTGGAAGGGCTAAAAAGCGTGTTGGTGACATAACAACTCCGTAATTTCAAACAAGTAGGAAAAGCACAATACCATTATTGCATGCCGACTTGTTAATTGAAATCATGAAATTTATTGCTGTCGTGAAATCGGCGCGTTGTTATTTAACACATTTGCCGGTGGGGTGGCGTACGCCAGTATGCGCGGCACCGCCGCAGCGGCCACGGCGGTGTTGTAACTATTGTATTGATACTAGCGTGCCGGCGCGGCCGGGCAGCCGGACCAGTTGCCGCCGGCCGGAATGTGCTCGCCTTTCATGACCAGGGTCAACGCGCCGAGGCGGGCGTTGTCGCCCACCACGGCGCTGTAGAGCACAGCGCTGCGCGGCCCCAGATAGACGCGCGCGCCGATGGCCACCTCGTCGATTTTCATCACCCGGTCCTCGAACAAATGGGTCTGCGGGCAGGTGAGGGCATTGAGTTCGCTGTGGTCGCCGATGCGCACGCAGTCGAACTCCGTGATGTCGGTGGTGTCCAGGTAGACGCCCTTGCCGATTTTCGCGCCCATCAGGTTGAAGGCCAGCGGCAGCCATGGCGTGCCGCGCAGATAGCGCATGAAGTTGGGCACGGCGATGCCCTCATACAGGTTGGTGACGCCCTCGGACAGCCAGACGAACGGCGTCCACATCGGCGCCGAGCGCTTGCGATAGCGGCCGATCAGTATCCATTTGAGCAGCGCCACGAACACGTAGTTGCCGACACCGTAGACCAAGCCCGCCAGGGTCAGGTCCCGGATCACCTCCGCCCAGCGGCCGGCGCCGGCCGCCGGCATCACCTCCAGCACCAGGGTGTAGCCGACCGCGATCACCAGCGCGTGCGGCGCGACGATGCGGAACGCTTCGATCAGGCCGCGCCCGAGCCGGCGCATGGCCGACGGGTGGAACGTCAGCGATTCCGGATAGCCGCTGGTCTGCTCGCGCGCGGGCAGGTTGATCGGCGGGGAGCCGAGCCAGGTGTCGCCGCCGTTCATGCTTGTGTTCTCCGGCGCGCGCGAATGGACGCCGATCAGCACCCCTTCGGGCAGCACCGTGCCGTCCGGGATGTAGGCGCCATTGCCGACGAAGCTGCGGTTGGAGACCACCGTCGGCTGCATCGTCATCCAGCCGCCGTCGATTTCCTCGTCGCCCAGCATGACGGCATCGGCGATGAAGGTCTCGTCGCCCAGGGTCAGCATGTCCGGCACTACGCCCAGCGCGGTGGAGATCTCGGCGTCCTTGCCGACCTTGGCGCCCAGCAGGCGATACCAGTACGGCGCGAACACGGTGGCGTAGATGCCGTGCAGGACCTGCAGGCTCGATTCCTGGATCTGGCTGACCAGCCATTTGGCGCAGTAGGTGTTGCTGTGCACCGCGAAGCGGCCCGGCTTCAGTTTCGGCAGCACGGTCCAGCGGATGCCCGCCGACAGCAGCGCCGTGAGCAGGATCAGCACCGCGCTGGCGGGGAAGGCCAGCACGAAGTAGCGCAGCAGGCGGATGGCCATGCCGTCGCCCTGGATCGCCGGCATCACGCCGATTTCGTCGAACCAGTCGATCAGCACGAAGCTGGGGAACACCGGCATGAAGAACAGCGTGACGATCAAGAGGATGCCGGCGACGAAGAACAGGCCTTCGCCCAGGCTGCGGGCGCGCGTGAGCCGGGGGCGGGGCGGCAGGCGCGCGGGATCGAAGGCGCCGGTGTCGCGCGCCGGCGAGCCGGCCCACATGCGGCCCGCCGGCACGCGGGCGCCGTCGCCCAGCGCCGACTGGCCGTCCAGGTGGCCCTGCGCTTCGATGTAAGTGTTCCCTTCGAGGATGGCGAAGGAGCTGACGCAGGCGTCGCGCTCCAGGGTGATGCGGCCCAGGCGCAGCACGCCGCGCTCGACGCGGGCGTTCTCGAAATTGACGGCGTTGCCGATGCTGGCGTTGTCGGCGATGGTCAGCAGATCGGGCGCGCGCACGCTCATCGAGCCTATCGTGACGTCGCGGCCGATCTTCGCGCCCAGCGCGCGCAGCCACCAGGCGTTGAGCGAGGAGCCGCTTAATAGATACGCCGGCGCCGCCTCCACCAGGCGGTCGGCCAGCCACCAGCGGTAGTAGGTCAGACCCCATAGCGGATAGGCGCCGGCCTTGATGCGGCCCGCGATCAGCCATTTTCCGCCGATGGCGATGGCGAACTCCATCACCGTCGCCAGCAGGAACACGCCGACCGAGGCGGCGATGGCGCGCGCCACCGAGTCGCCCGGATCGCCGGTGAAGAAGTGGTAGGTGAAGAACGGCGCCAGCCACTGCGCCATGCGCAGCGCCACCAGCGCCGGCATCACCGCCGCCTGGGCCATGCCGCAGGTCCAGCGCTTGAGGGCGGAGGGCGGCGTCCATTCCGCCTCCTCCTTGCCGGTGTTGTGCGCCTCGCCGAGCACCTGCGCGATCTTGCCGACCTCGCGCTGCTGATAAATGTCGCGCACGGTGACGTGGGCGTAGCGCGGATCGGCGCGCAGGGCCGACGCCAGGCGCGCGGCGAAGAACGAGTGGCCGCCAAGGTCGGAGAAGAAGTCGGCGTGGCGCAGGATAGGCTGGCCGGGGAACAGTTTGCCCAGGGCGGCGAACAGCGCCTCCTCGGCCGGCGTTTCGGGCAGATCGGAATCCTCGGCGCCGCCGGCCGGCGCGGTGCCGAGCGGCGAGGCCTTGAGGGTCTTGCGGTCGATTTTGCCGGAGGTCAGGCGCGGCATGGCGTCCAGGATTTCGTAGCGTCCCGGGACCATATAGGGCGGCAGCTTTTCGGCCAGGCCGGCGCGCAGCGCGCGCGGGTCCAGGGTCGCATTCGATCCGGCGCCGGCTTCGGCGACCAGGTAGGCGACCAATTGGTCGATGCCGTCGTCCTTGCGCAGCAGGACGGCCACCGTGCCGACGCCGTTGGCCTGCGCCAGCAGCGCTTCGATCTCGCCCAGCTCCACGCGGAAGCCGCGTATCTTGACCTGGTCGTCGGCGCGGCCCAGGCACACCACTTCGCCGTCGGCGGCGATGCGCGCCAGGTCGCCGGTGCGGTACAGGCGATCGTCATGCCGGCCGGTGGACCAGGGATTGGGCAGGAATTTTTCCACTGTCAGATCGGGGCGGCCAAGGTAGCCGGCGGCCAGCCCGGGGCCGGTGATGCACAATTCGCCGATCTCGCCGCGCGGCAGCAGGCGCAGGCGCGCGCCCGGCGCGGCGTCGGGATGCGCTTCCGCATTTGCATCGATCACCAGCAGGCCGTAGTTCGGCAGCGGCGTGCCGATGGTGACCGGGTGGCCGGGCCGCAGGCGCGCCAGGCTGGCCGACACCGTGGCCTCGGTCGGGCCGTAGGTGTTGAACATCTGGCGGCCGTCGCGCGACCAGCGCTCGACCAGCGATTCCGGGCACATCTCGCCACCGAGGTTGATCAGCCGCAGGCTCGGCACGTCCTGGTTGAACAGCGCGAGCAGGGTGGGGACGGCGTGCAGCACGGTGACCTGGTGCTGGTCGAGCATGCGCGGCAGCGTTTCGGGGTCGCCGCTGATTTCCTTGGGGCCGATCCACAAGGTGGCGCCGGCCAGATAGGCGATCCAGATCTCCTCGAACGACATGTCGAAGGCCACCGAGAAGCCTTGATACACCTTGTCGGACGCCGTCACGCCCAGCACCGCGTTTTCGCTGCGCAGGAAATGGCAGATGCTGCGCTGGGTGATCAGGATGCCTTTGGGCTTGCCGGTGGAGCCGGAGGTGTAGATGACGTACGCGGGCATGTCGGGCGAAACCTCGCCGCGCCGCGCCACGGGCGGATGGGCGGGGGCCAGCAGCGCCTCCGCCGTCCACACCGGGCGGCCGATGCCGGCCAGGCGCGGCGCGAAGGCGGCGCAGGTCAGCACGCCGGCGCCGTCGGCATCGTCCAGGCACACTTGCAGGCGATCGACCGGCGTGTCCTCGTCGACCGGCAGCCACGCCGCGCCGGCCTTGGCGATGCCCGCCTGCAGCACCAGCAGCTCGATCCCGCGCGGCAGCCACAATCCGACGATTTGACCCGGCCGCACGCCGGCCTCGATCAGGCGGCCGGCTACCAGATCGGCCTGCGCATCGAGTTCGCGGTAGGTGAGCTGGCGGTCGCCGGAGATCAGCGCGATCTGGTCGGGAGTGCGGCGGGCGGTCGCCTCCAGCAGGTCGGCCAGGATTTCGTCGCGCAACAGGTCGTTGTTCCGCTGGCCATAAAGAATGTCGGGATGGGATTGTGGAAGAAGGCGCGGCGTTACTGACTCGGTTACTGGCTCGTTCATGCTGAAACTTTAGTGGTGGCTTGGAGTTATTGTACGGTACGCCCAGATTGTCCTCGACGGGGACAATGCAAGTTCTGCTTACAGCCTTTACAATAGGAAATACGAAACTCATCGTGGATTCAATAGCCGTTTCAATATTTGTACCCAGCAAAGGAGTCGCATGTTACCGAACCGTCCTCATATCGCCCCGATGCAATTTGACGATCCGATTGCCGCTTACGAACAGGTTCTGGCCATTTATGACGCCAACATCGCCCATCTGCGCGATGCCATGAAACGCTTTGTCGCCGGCGAGGACCTTGGCGAGCACGTCCGGGCTTGCTATCCCTTCGTCCGCGTCCATACCGACACCGTGGCCCGCGCCGATTCGCGGCTGGCCTTCGGTTTCGTCGCCGGCCCCGGCACCTACGAAACCACGTTGACGCGGCCGGACCTGTTCGCCCGCTACTACCAAGAACAGTTCCGGCTGCTGCTCAAAAACCACGGCCACCACCAGCAGGTGAGGCTGGAGGTCGGCACCAGCGCGCAGCCGATCCCGATCCACTTCTCGTTCGCCGAGCACGAGCACATTGAAGGCAGCATGACGGCCGAAAGGCGCCTGTTGATGCGCGATGTGTTCGACTTGCCCAATCTTGCCGCGATGGACGACGGCATCGCCAACGGCACCCACGAGCCGCCGCCGGGCGAAGCGCATCCGCTGTCGCTGTTCACGGCGCCGCGCGTCGACTACTCGCTGCAGCGGCTGCGCCACTACACCGGCACCTCGTGCGAGCATTTCCAAAAGTTCGTGCTGTTTACCAATTACCAGTTTTATATCGACGAATTCGTCAAACTGGGCCATGAATTGATGGCGGCGGCCGGGCCGGAGCACGACTACGTCGCCTTCGTCGAGCCGGGCAACATCATCACGCGCCGCGTCGGCGAGTCGGTGCAGGCGGTCGACGCGCTCGGCGCCGCGTTGCCGCGCCTGCCGCAGATGCCGGGCTACCACCTGATCCGCGCGGATGGGGCGGGCATCTCGATGGTCAATATCGGCGTCGGCCCGGCCAACGCCAAGACCATCACCGACCACATCGCCGTGCTGCGTCCGCACGCCTGGCTGATGCTGGGCCACTGCGCCGGCCTGCGCAACACCCAGGAGCTGGGCGATTACGTGCTCGCGCACGGCTATGTGCGCGAGGATCACGTGCTCGACGAGGATTTGCCGCTGTGGGTACCGATTCCCCCGCTGGCCGAGGTGCAGGTCGCGATCGAAGCGGCGGTGGCCGAGGTGACGCAGCTGACCGGGCACGACCTCAAGCGCATCATGCGCACCGGCACGGTCGCCAGCACGGACAACCGCAACTGGGAACTGCTGCCGCAGCGCACGCCCGAGCGTCGTTTCAGCCAAAGCAGGGCGATCGCGCTGGACATGGAAAGCGCGACCATCGCCGCCAACGGTTTCCGTTTCCGGGTACCGTACGGCACGTTGTTGTGCGTGAGCGACAAGCCGATGCACGGCGAAATCAAACTGCCGGGCATGGCCAACAAGTTTTACCGCGACCGTGTCGACCAGCACCTGCGGATCGGCATCCGCGCCGTGGAAATGCTGCGCGATCTCGGCGTCGACCGCCTGCACAGCCGCAAGCTGCGCAGCTTCACCGAAGTCGCCTTCCAATAACCCCCGGTGTGGGGTTCTTGACGAGCTCGTGTCCGATTATCAACTTAACCCCGGCGTGGTTTTCCGCGAAACGCGGTGTTGCATTCCCGCCTATCGATCCTGAATCTTGCGCTAAAACATAGATTCCTGCGAGAAAGCGTGGCCAATGTGGCTATAATTTCCCTGTACGAGGAGCCGTTCCGCGGCGCGTGGCGCTCGTCCAGGACAAGGCGCCGGCTTAGTCGGGCGGCGGCGAGTGTGCGGCAACCGCGGGGGGGGGCGCGATGGCCAGAAGAGTCGACTTTTCACAGGTTTTGCTCGTTGCGACGATGCTTTGCGCGACATCGGCCCGGGCCAGGGTCGCGGACGGCAGCGTCATCGCCGACATGTCGCTTGAGCAGCTCAGCGATGTCATCGTGACGTCCGTGTCGCGCCAGGAAGAGCGCCTTGGCACGACGGCCGCGTCGGTGTTCGTCATCAGCGCCGGCGATATCCGGCGCAGCGGCGCGCAGTCGCTGCCGGAGGCGCTGCGCCTGGCGCCCAACCTGCAGGTGGCCCAGGTCGACGCGCGCAACTGGGCCGTCACGGCGCGCGGTTTCAACAACGCCTTCGCCAACAAATTGCTGATGCTGATCGATGGCCGCAGCGTCTATTCCCCGCTGTTTTCCGGCGTTTATTGGGACGCGGTGGACGTGGTGATGGAGGACGTCGAACGCATCGAGGTCATCAGCGGACCGGGCGCGACGATCTGGGGCGCCAACGCGGTCAACGGCGTCATCAACGTCATCACGCGTTCGTCGGCCGACACCCAGGGCGGCCAGCTCAGCGCCATAGGCGGCGACCGCGACCCAAACGCCTCCGTGCGCTACGGCGGCAACATGGACAACGGCGGCACCTTTCGGGTCTACGGAAAATACCAGAAGCTGAACGATACCTTCGGCGCCAACGGCCTCGACACCAACTTCGGCATGGAGCGCACGCAGGCCGGCTTCCGCGCCGACTGGGCCTTGCCCGAAGGCGCGCTGAGCGTCTCCGGCGACGCCTACCAGGGCCACTTGGGCCAGTTCCGCCGCTTGCCGGTACACATCTCAGGCGTCAATCTGATCAGCCGCTTGACCCGCAAGCTCTCGCCCGACGCCAACCTGCGCCTGCAGCTCATTGTCGACCACTCCGAACGCAACCAGCCCGGCGCCTTCGTCGAACGCCTGTCCACGCTGGACCTCGACGCCCAGCACGACCTGCGCCTGGGCGAGCGCAACGTGCTGACCTGGGGCGGCGGCTACCGGCATAGCCGGGACCGGGTGACGAATGCGACCGAGTTTGGGTTCCTGCCCGGCGACCTCGATCTGCATTGGGCCAATCTGTTCGCGCAGAACGAATACGCCGTCACGCCCGAGCTCAAGCTGACCGCCGGCGCCAAGGTCGAACATAATAAATACACCGGCGCCGAATACCTGCCCAGCCTGCGTCTGGCGTGGGCGCCGGCGCCGGGCCAGTTGGTCTGGAGCAGCCTTGCGCGCACCGTGCGCGCGCCGTCGCGCTTCGACAGCGACCTGCACGCGCCGAGCCGGCCGCTCGTCGTCGGCGGCCGCACCGTGTATTTTTACGGCGGCGGTCCCAATTTCCAGTCCGAGGTGGCCAAAGTGGTCGAGCTGGGCTACCGCGCCCAGCCGCTGCCGACGCTGTCGTATTCGGCCACCGCCTTCTACAGCCGTTACGACAGGTTGCGCACACTGGAGCCGCAAACCGGCCCGACGGCCCCGGCGTTGTTCGAGTTCGAGAACCGGGCGGAGGGCGACACGCGCGGCGTCGAGCTGTGGGGCACCTGGCAGGCGGCGCCGGCATGGCGGCTGAACGCCGGGCTGGTGGTGCAGCGTGTGAACCAACGACTGCTGCCGGGCAGCCGCGATATCAGCGCCACCAACCCGACCCTGCCGTCCAACGACCCCAGCCACCACTGGCTGCTGCGCTCCTCGTACGACCTGACCGACCGCAGCGCGCTGGACCTGACCTTGCGCCGCATGGGCGCGCTGCCGTCGCCCGCCGTGCCGGCCTATTACGAGCTGGACGCCCAGTGGATGTGGCAACCGCACCCCACGCTGGACGTGGCGCTGATCGGGCGTAACCTGCTGCACCATTCCCACGTGGAGTATGGCGGCGGGGGCGGCCGCAGCATGATCGAGCGCGGCGTGCAGCTGAAACTGACGCTGCGTTTCTGACGTGGCGACCACCGGCGCCCCGGCACGCGCGCACGGCGCCACCGCAGCCGCGCCGTGGCGCCGGTCGCCGCCGTCGCCAAGTCTGTGGTTGTCGTGGTTGCCGCCGTGGTTGCCATCGCCGCTGCTGCCATCGTTGTTGTCGTTGCTGCTGTCGATGTCGTCGCTGCCAGCGCCGGCCGCCGCCGCCGGCGACACCGGCCCGTCGCGCGTCGCGGCCCAGGTGAAGGCGGCCTATATCTACCGCTTCGCCGAGCACATCGAGTGGCCGCAGGCCGCCTTCGCCGACGACGCCGCGCCGCTGGTGATCGCCGTGGTGGACGCCGACGAGGTCGCCGCCGAGTTGAACCAGCTGCGCCAGACCCGCCAGATCAAGGGGCGCGGCGTGACCGTGCGCACCCTGCGCGCCGGCGACGCGGCCGGCGCCATCCAGGTGTTGTACGTCGGCGCCCAGGACGGCGCGCGCGTCAAGCGCGCGCTCGAGGCGGCGGCGACCCAGGGCGTGCTGGCCATCACCGACGGCGCCGGCACCCTGGCCGCCGGCAGCGCCATCAGTTTCGTGCCGGTCGACAACCGCATCCGCTTCGACGTGTCGCTGTCGCACGCCGAGCGCAGCGGCCTGAAGATCAGTGCCAGGCTGCTGGCGGTGGCGCACAAAATCGAGGGGGGACGGCAATGAAGCTGAGGATACGCTCGGTGCGCCACAAGTTGCTGCTGCTGGTGCTGGTGACCAACCTGTGCGCGCTGGCGCTGGCCGGCGCCGGCCTGCTGTACCGCGACCTGCGCGAAAACCGCGCCACCACCGTGCGCGAGCTGACCTCGATCGCCGCCATCCTGGGGCAGGGCAGCGCGCTGGCGATCGAATTCGACGACGCCAAGGTGGCCACCGAAAACCTGGCGCTGTTGCGGGCCAACCCCAACATCCTGACGGGCGCCATCTACACCGCCGGCGGCAAGCTGTTCGCCGCCTACCGGCGCGACGCCGCCGCGCCGGCCGCGCCGGCGAGCATGGCGCCGGCCGACGGCGCCGAATTCGGTGGCGGCGAACTGACGGTGGTCCGGCGCATCGCCGACCGCGACACGGTGCACGGCACCGTCTACCTGCGCGAACGCTACGACCTGGCGGCCTGGCTGCGCGGCTATCTGGCCATCCTGGCGACGGTGCTGCTGGGCAGCCTGCTGCTCGGCCTGGCCCTGTCGTCGCTGCTGCAGCGCTGGATCTCGGGACCGATCATGGGCGTGAGCGAGGTCGCGCGCCAGGTCGTGCGCGAACGCGACTACCGCCTGCGCGCGCCCAAGGACAGCGAGGACGAGGTGGGGCAACTGGCCGACGCCTTCAACGGCATGCTGCAAACGCTGGAACACGAGATCACCGAGCGCGCCGCCGCCGAGACGGAGGTGCGCGCGCTCAACGCCGGCCTGGAGGAGCACGTGGCGGACCGCACCGCCGAGCTGCGGGTGGCCAACGCGGCGCTGCAGGCGCGCACCGTGGAGGCCGAGGCGGCCAGCCGCGCCAAGGCCGACTTCCTGGCCAACATGAGCCACGAAATCCGCACGCCGATGAACGGCATACTGGGGCTGGCCTACCTGCTCGACCAGCGTCCGCTCGACGCCGACGCGGCCGACCTGGTGCGCAAGATCCGCAACGCCGGCCGCTCGCTGCAGGCCATCATCAACGATATCCTCGACTTCTCCAAGATCGAGGCGGGGCGGCTGGAGATCGAGCGCGTGCCCTTCAACCTGTCCGACGTGCTCGACAACCTGGCCAGCATCATGGCCGCCAGCGCCGGCGACAAGGATGTGGAGCTGACGATCGCGCCGCCGCCGCCGGCCATCGGCCTGCTGGTGGGCGACGCGCTGCGGCTGGAACAGGTGTTGATCAACCTGACCGGCAACGCCATCAAGTTCACCGAGCGCGGCGCCGTCGGCATCGGCCTGACCTTGCTGGAACACGACGGCCAGCGCGCCGTGCTGCGCTTCGCCGTCACCGACACCGGCATCGGCATCGCCGAGGACAAGCTGCAGCACATCTTCTCCGCCTTCAGCCAGGCCGACACCTCGACCACGCGGCGCTTCGGCGGCTCCGGCCTGGGATTGACCATCTGCCGCTATCTGGTCGAGCACATGGGCGGCGAGATCGGCGTGACCAGCGCGCCGGGGCGCGGCAGCGAGTTCTGGTTCACCATCCCCTTCGAGTGCGTGGCCGCCGGCCAGGTCGAACCGGCCGAGTTGAGCAACCTCGACGTGCTGGTGGTCGACGACAGCGACATCTCGCGCGACAATATCGCGCTGATGGCGCGCGCGCTGGGCTGGCGCGCCAGCCAGGCCGTCTCCGGCCAGGTGGCGCTGGACTGCGTCCACCAGCGCCACCTGGCCGGCGGCGGTTTCGACGCGCTGCTGCTGGACTGGCAGATGCCCGGCATGGATGGCATGGAGCTGGCGCGCCAGATCCGCGCCAGCTATCCGGACGACGCCCAGCCGGTGCTGATGATGGTGACCGCCTATGCCCGCGACGAGTTGCTGCGGCACGACGACATCGGGCTGGTCGACGGCATCCTGACCAAGCCGGTGACCAGTTCCTGCCTGTACAACGCGCTGGCCAAGGCGCAGGCGCGGCGGCGCCAGGGCGCGCAGGGAGACGGCGCGCCGGCGCGGCCGGCCAGCATGCGCATCGCCGGCGTGCGGGTGCTGGTGACCGATGACAGCGACATCAACCGCGAGGTGGCCTCGCGCATCCTGAGCGCGGAAGGAGCCACGGTCAGCCTGGCCTGCGACGGCCGCGAGGCGGTCGACTGGCTGCTGCGGAACCCGGACGCGGTCGACATCGTGCTGATGGATGTACAAATGCCCGTAATGGACGGCTATGAGGCGACGCGGATGTTGCGCCAGT
Source organism: uncultured Duganella sp. (assembly GCA_963511605.1). Classification (GTDB taxonomy): domain Bacteria; phylum Pseudomonadota; class Gammaproteobacteria; order Burkholderiales; family Burkholderiaceae_D; genus Rugamonas. The sequence goes on from CAUPJZ010000010.1 coordinate 83,539, forward strand.
CGCCGCGGTTCGACGACCTGCCGATCGTGGCGCTGACGGCGGGCGCCTTCAAGAGCCAGCAGGAGGAGGCGCGCGCGGCCGGCATGGACGCCTTTGTCGCCAAGCCGTTCAACGTCGATGAATTGATGGAGGTTGTCCGGCGCCTGGCGCGCGACGCATCGGCGCGCAACGCGGCGGCCGATGCGCAGGCGTCCGGCCGAATCTCGTCCTCGTCCTCGTCCTCGCCCTCGCCGGCGGCGCTGGAGATGGCGTCGACGCCACCGCCCTTACCGTCGATCGGGCCGCTGGCAGGCATCGATATCGAGCGCGCGCGCCTGGTATGGAGCGAGTGGGAGCCTTACAGCGCGGTGCTTGGCCGCTTCGCCGCCGACTACGGCGACGTCGCCGACCGGCTCGATGCGGAACTGGCGGCCAGGGGCGCAGCCGGCATGGACGCCCTGTGCCACCAACTGAAAGGGGTGGCCGGCAATCTGGCCTTGCCGGAGATATCCCGGCTGGCGGGCGAGCTGCAAAAAGCGGCCACGCATGGTGGCGCCGCCGCCGGGTTGATCGCGCAACTGCGCGGCGCGCTGGCCACGGCGCTGGAATCGATCGCCGCGCTGGCCGAACGGATCGGCGCGGCGGCACGGGCGGCGGCGCCCACGGCCGCCCGGATCGCGACGGACGACGCGCCCCGGTCCTCCCCATCCAGCGAGGAACTGCTGGCCGCCTTGCTCGCATGCCTGGACCAGGACAACCCCGATGTCGCGGCGCCGTTGCTGGCGGAGTTGGCGCCGATGCTGCCGGCGGACGCCGTAGCGGCCGTGCGTTCGCGGCTGGACCAGTTCGACTTTCGCGGCGCCGAGGCCGAGGTGCGGGCGCTGATGGCGCCGGCGCCGGGCGGCGCGGGGGAGGCGCGATGAGTGCGCCCATCCTCATCATCGACGACGAACCGAGCAACCTGGCCACGCTGCGCGCCATCCTCGCGCCGGACCATGTGCTGGCGTTTGCGCGCAACGGCGCCGAGGGCCTGGCCGCGGCGCGCAAGCACCGGCCGGCCCTGATCCTGCTGGACGTGCAGATGCCCGACATGGACGGCTACACCGTCTGCCGCCAGCTCAAGGCGCAGGCCGACACCAGCGACATCCCGGTGATCTTCGTCTCGGCCATGAGCGAGGTGGTCGACGAGGCGGCCGGTTTCGCCTGCGGCGCGGTCGACTACATCGTCAAGCCGGTGTCGCCGGCGCTGGTGCGCGCGCGCGTGCGCACCCACCTGTCGCTGGTCAACGCCAACCGGCTGGCGCACTATGTGCGCGAACTGGAATCGCACCAGCAGAAAATCGCAAGGCTCAGCCGCATCAAGACCGTCCTGAGCGGCATCAATTCGGCGGTGATACGCATCCGCGACCGCGCCGCGCTGTACGACGAGGCCTGCCGCATCGCCGCCGAGGACGGCGGCTTCGACACCGCGTGGATCGCCTTGCGCGACGGCGACGGCGGCGGCATGCGCGCCGCCGCCTGGCGCGGCACCGATCCGGAGCGGCTCGAGCGGCTGCTGCACGCGATGGCGCTTGAACCGAGCGATGAATTGAGCGTGCCACGGCGGGCGCTGGCGCAGGCGCGCGCGGTCTGCTGCAACGACCTGCGCGACCCGGGGCAGGAGGGGGCGGCCTGCCGCGACGCGCGCGAACACGGCTTCCTGTCGCTGACGGCGATACCGCTGATGCAGGGCGCGGCGGCGGCCGGGGTGATGGTGCTGTACGCGCGCGACGCCGGCTATTTCGACGCCGAGGAGCTGATGCTGCTGGACGACCTGGCCGGCGACATCTCCTTCGCCATGGAGTACATCGCGCAGGAGGAGCGCGTCAACTACCTGTCCTATTACGACCCGGTGACCGGGTTGCCGAACCAGGCGCTGTTCCACGACCGGCTGGGCCAGATCATCCAGTCCGGCAAGCACGAGGGCGGCCACGCTTTCGTCTTCATGCTCAACCTGGACCGCTTCAAGCGCCTCAACGACACGCTTGGCTCGCGGGTCGGCGACCAGGTGCTGCGCATCGTCGCGCAACGCCTGGTCGACGGCCTGGGACGCCCGTGCACGGTGGCGCGGCTGGCCGGCGACACCTATGTCGTCGCCGGCGCCTGCGGCGCCAGCGAGAATCTGCTGCCGGTGATCGAGCACGCCGCCGAATTGATCGGACAACCGGCGCAGGTGGACGGCAACGACATCCGCCTGAGCGTCCACGGCGGCATCGCCAGCTATCCGCGCGACGGCGCCGACGCCGAGACGGTGTTCCGCCACGCCGAGGCTGCGCTCAAACAGGCCAAGGCAAGCGGCGAGCGGCTGTCGTTTTATTCGCCCGAGTTGAACGCGGCGATGATCGCCAAGCTCGAACTCGAAACCATGCTGCGCCGGGCCTGCGAGCAGCGCCAGTTCGTCATGTACTACCAGCCCAAGGTCGACCTGCGCACCGGCCGCGTCGCCGCCGCCGAAGCCTTGATACGCTGGATACACCCGGAGCGCGGCATGGTGCCGCCGGCGCAGTTCATCCCGCTGGCCGAGGAGAGCGGCCTGATACTCGATATCGGCGCCTGGGTGATCGCCGACGTTTGCGCCCAGCAGGCCGCGTGGGCGGCGGACGGCGTGCCGGTGGTGCCGGTGGCGGTGAACCTGTCGGCGCTGCAGTTCGGGCAGGGCGACCTGGCCGCGCAGCTGGCGGACCGGTTGGCGGCGCATGGCCTGAGCAGCAATCTGATCGAGCTGGAGCTGACCGAGTCGCTGGTGATGCACGATCCGGCCGGCGCGGAGAAAACCATGCGCCAGTTGCGCGCCCTCGGGTTGCGGCTGTCGCTGGACGATTTCGGCACCGGCTATTCCTCGCTGGCGCACCTGAAGCGCTTCCCGTTCAACAGCGTCAAGATCGACCGCGCCTTCATCACCGACATCACCACCAATCCCGACGACGCGGCCATCGCCTCGGCCATCATCGCCATGTCGCACAATCTGCGCATGCTGGTCATCGCCGAAGGGGTGGAGACGGCGGCGCAATTCGAACAGTTGCGCCTCAAGGGCTGCGACCAGATCCAGGGCTATTATTTCAGCCCGGCGGTGCCGGCGACGGCGTTCGAGGCGATGCTGCGCGCCGACACGCATATCGAGTTGTCGGCGACGGCGGAGGTGCGCGAGCTGACGCTGTTGATCGTCGATAGCGAGGCGTCGCTGGTGTCGGCCGTCAAGCGCGCCTTGCGGTCGGAAGGATACCGCATCGTCACGGCGGGCAGCGCGGAAGAGGCGCTCGATGCGCTGGCGCGCGTGCCGGTGCAGGTGATACTGTGCGAGCACCGGCTTCCGGGCATGAGCGGGCCGAAATTCCTGGCGATCGCCACGCGGCTGTATCCGGACACGATGCGCCTGATATTGAGCGGCTACACCGAGTTGGAGTCGGTGCTGGAGGCGGTCAATCGCGGCGAAATCTATCGGTTTTTGACCAAGCCTTGGGACGATGTGCAGCTGCGGCAAAACATCCGGGACGCCTTCAAACGCCATCAGCCGACCTCGCCCTGAGCGGGGGGCGATGCGATAAATGTCAGTGTATTTGCAAAATAGCATGCTAATATCGCAGCCGATTTACGTTGCGAAAACACAATAACTATTTTGGAGAACTCATGACTTCGTTTAAAACGCTGACCGCCAAAGCTTTGCTCGCCTGCGCCGCCGTTGTGTCCACCCACGCCCACGCCACGACCGTGGATTTCGAAGACGTGCCGGCCTATACCCAGGAAGATTTTTCCTCGAATGGCTTCGACTTTATTCTGGTCGGGGAAGGGTCTAACGTCACCCCTACAGGTTCCTTCTGCAGTCCGCAATGCCCGGACAACGGCAGCCAATATGTCGTCGCGCCGTATGGCCTCGAGTCGACGTCGCTGACGATGACAAGGACCGGAGGCGGTTTGTTCGGCCTGTCCAGTTTTGATGGCGCCGGCACCTTCAACTTCGGCGATGGCTCCACCTTCATCCCGAATCAGATCGACGTTACCGGCGTGCTGGTCAGTGGCGGAACTGTGTACCAGTCCTTCCAGATCGATAAATCGACGGGCATCAACGGCGGTCTCAATTTCACCTCGTATGCCTTCTCGTCGAGCTTCACCAATCTGGTGTCGGTCCGCTTCACCAGCAGCGGCAGCGATCTGCCCCATTTCAATGGCTTCTCGGTCGATAACATCAACGCCAAGGCCGTCAGCGCCGTTCCCGAAGCGGAAACCTATGCGATGCTGCTAGCCGGCCTTGGCATGATGGGATTCATCGCCCGTCGCCGCAAAGCCTGAAGCGGCTCGCTATTCGGTTTGCGATCGCGTCGCCAGCGCCACGATCGCGGCGCCGGCGGCGACGATCAGCGCATCTTCGATCAATCCGCTGCGGGTTTGGCCCATGCTCGCCATGGCCCGCTTGCGGCCCGCCAGCGTCAGATAGGCGAGAGGCACGGCGGTTGCCACCGCGACCGCCGCGCCGGTTTTCTCCTTGCCCTCGGGTGCCAGCGCGGCACCAGCAATCCCGGCGCTCGCCACCCTTGCCAGTAATCCCAAAAAGACGGTCCGGTCAGGCGCCGTCTTCATCTTGTCGCCCAGTAGTTCACCCGCCCCCATGGCCAATGCGCCGTACTTGAACAACGGTCGATCCAACAGTACCAATTTTCCGCTGGTGTGACGGTGCGCGAGACGTGCTGCCGAAATGGTGGCCATCGGTGTCATCGATCGTGCACTCGCGACGGCGCCGATCAAAGCGGAAGGAAGCAGGCTGCTAAGTTTCATCTTGTGACTCCTGGTTGGTCGATATTGGTGATTCCGGTAACCCATGCCAGGAAAAGTCTAGCATCCGCGCGGCGCGTTACGGGGCGCGGGGGACCGGTCATCGTTCGCGTTGGGTGCGGTAAGCCACCGTACGGATGAGGCTGTGTCCGAATGTCGGACCTGACCCCCGTCGGTTTTGGTGATCGATACTCTTTTTGGTATCGAAAACCTGAAAAAATTGATTGGTTTGTTTTTTGCCCAGCCCCTAAGATGAAATCCGACAGTTGCACCCAGCGTGGCAACTCTCCCATAAAACAGATAACAGACAAACACTGGAGACTTATGAACCACCCAGCATCCGGGACTTTCGAGTCCCAGGCGAAGCATCGCCTCGTCCTCAAATCCAGCGTCGCAGTACTGGCCGCGGCCGGCCTTCTGAGCGCCTTCCCTGTTTTGGCACAAGATACTTCGGCGGCTCCCGCCGTCACCGCACCCGCCGCCGAGGCGCCGGCCGCCGCAGCCGCCGACACCACTCGCGCTCCGGCCGCCGTCGTCACCGTGACCGGCGTGCGCCGCGCCGCCCAGACCGCGCAGAAGATCAAGCAGGATTCGGACAACGTCATCGATTCGATCGTCGCCGACGATATCGGCAAATTCCCGGACACGAACGTGGCCCAAACCCTGGCCCGCGTCAGCGGCATCCAGGTGCGCCGCGACGCAGGCGAAGCCAACACGGTGCTGATTCGCGGCTTGCCCGGCATCGCTACGCTGATTAACGGCCGCGAGATGTTCACCACCACCGGCCGCTATATCAAGCTGGCCGACATCCCTTCGACCATGTTGCAGCGCGCCGACGTCTACAAGTCGCAGAGCGCCGACCAGGTGGAGGGCGGCATCGCCGGCGTGATCGACGTGCGCACCAACCGTCCGTTCGACTTCAAGGAATTCACCGCCAGCGCGCAGGTCGGCGCCAAGAACAAGGACAAGGCCAAGGCCACCGATCCGGAGTTGTCCGGCATGGTGTCGAACCGCTGGAAAACCGGCATCGGCGAAGTGGGCGCCTTGTTCGGCGTGTCCTCGATCAAGGACCGCTTCCAGGAGGAGCGCGCGTTCCAGACCTTCCCGATCGATAAAAGCTTCGCCGCGCCCAACCTGACCGGCCCCGATCTGGTCGGCCTGCAGGACGTGCACGGCCAGCGCAAGCGCCAGGCCGCGAATTTCGCGCTGCAGTGGAAGCCGAGCGCCGATCTGGAAGTGTATGCCGAGGGCCTGCATTCGGTGTTGAAAAACACCGAGGAGACCGATTTCTTCGTCGGCCTGCCATGGGCCACGTCGCCGGATCAGATCAGTGTCACCAAGATCCCCGGCACCAACCAGACCGACACCATCACGTCGACCAACGCGTTCACCATCCTGTCGACGCAGGGCCGCGAGAATACCAGCACCGCTTCGCAGTACGCGGTCGGCGCCAACTGGCGCGTGGCGCCGGGACTGCGCGCGACCACCGAGCTGGCGACCACGCGCAGCAAATTTGATTGGGTCAATCCGATCCTCGACACCAGCCTCAATGTCGACAATGTATTCGTCAAGACCAACGTCAACGGCGGCGCGTTCGTGCAGTATCAGAGCCCGGCCCTGAACGATCCAAGCAAGATCTTCCTGTCGCAGTTCTTCGACCGCTATGGCAGGGATCGCGGCAAGTCGACCGACTGGCGTGGCGACGTGACCTATTCGCCGGAAGCCGACGGCTTCTTCAAGGAGTTCAGCGGCGGCCTGCGCCTGAACGAGCGCACCGCCAACTCGATCAAGTCGTTCGAGGGCAGCGTGCCGACTCCGGCCGGCATCGCCATGTCCAGTATTCCCGGACTGTCTTGCAGCACCACGGAGTTCTCCGAGAATTACGGCACGCCGAAATGGTCGACGCCTTGCGCCGGTTATTTGATCAACAATACCTCGGTGATCCGCGCCGCCGCCACCGGCAACGCCGCAGCCAGGGCGCTCGATCCCGCATCCTTCTTCTCCAACAAGGAGAAGAATTATGCCTTGTACGGCAAGGCGAAGGTCGGCTTCGACCTGGGCCAGTTCCCGGTCGATGGCGTGATCGGCGTGCGGGTGACCAAGACCGATTCGGATATCCAGGCTAACGACAGTGTCGATGGCGTGCTGGTGCCGACCAACAAGGACTCGTCCAATACCGAAGTGCTGCCAAGCGCGAACTTCAAGCTGGCCTTGCGCAAGGACTTGCTGGCCCGTTTCGCCTACGCGAAGACGATGACGCGTCCGGACTTCGGCCAGCTTAATCCAGCCACCGCGTACGTTAAACCGAACGGCACCACCAACGTGGCGACGGCGAGCGGCGGCAATTCGGACTTGAAGCCATTCACCGCGCAGAACTTCGATACCTCGCTCGAGTGGTACTTCGCGCCTACCGGTTCGATCAGCGGCACGGTGTTCCGTCATAACTTCGACGGCTACATCATGAACCGTGTGATATCGGAGACCTTCCAGGGCATTCCTTACAATACGACCCGGCCGTTCAACACGGACAAGGGCCACCTGCAGGGCGTCGAGCTGGCGTACCAGCAGTTCTATGACGGCTTGCCAGGCTGGTTGAGCGGCTTCGGTTTGCAGGCCAATGTGACCTACAGCGAAGGCGGCGTGACCGCGTCCGAGAACAAGGACATCGAAGGCAAGCCTTTCGCCGGCATGTCACGCCTGTCGTACAACATCGTGGCGCTGTATGAGAAAGAGGGCTGGTCGGCGCGCCTGGCGTACAACTGGCGCTCGAAGTTCGTCGACACCTACGCGGATACGCCGGACAGGAACAATCCGAACCTGGTGCCGAAGGATTTGATCGTCAAGCCGATGTCGTCGCTCGACGGCTCCCTCAGCTACAAGGTCAGCGATCATGTTACTGTCAACCTGACCGGCACCAATCTGCTGAACTTCAAGTTCCAGGACTACTGGTCGGATTCGAAGATCTTCCCACGCGACACGCGCCGCTATGATCGCACCGTCGGCCTGTCGATGAATTTGAAGTATTGATGTCACCACGTCGTTGAAAACTATCCCGCTTTGGCGGGATAGCTGCATTTTTAAGAGGTCGTAAATGTCGAATCAAAAATTATCGCTGTTGGAAAAAGTGGGCTTTGGCGCCGGCGACATGGCGCTGAACGTGGTGATTTCGTCGATGATGTTGATCATCACGTTCTTCTACACCGATATCTACGGACTGAAAACCTCCGACCTGGCCTTGCTGTTCCTGGTCGTTAAATTCGTCGGCGCCATCGCCGACCTGGTGGTGGGCCAGCTCACCGACCGCTATGCCAGCGCGCGCATGGGCCGCTATCGCCCATGGCTGCTGCTGCTCGCCGTCCCCTACGGCATCAGCGTGTTCTTCGTCTTCACCACGCCCGACTGGGGCTATGACGCGAAACTGATCTGGGCCTATTCGACCTACATCATCATGACCATCATGACGTCCGGCGTCGGCGTGGCCTACATCTCGCTGCCGAGCAGCCTGACCAACGATCCGCAGCAGCGCCTGTCCGCCAACGGCTACCGCCTGTTCTTCGCCAAGATCGGCGCCTTCATGGTGACGGTGGTGGTGCCGGTGCTGTCCGAGCGCTGGGGCGGCGGCAACGCGGCCACCGGCTACCAGGCGGCGATGGCGGTGATGGCGGCGATGGGCGTGGCGCTGTTCCTGTTCTGCTTCTTCACCACCAAGGAGCGCGTAATCCACGTGGTGCAGCGCCAGTCGCTGTGGGCCCAGCTCAAGGTGCTGCTGCAAAACGACCAGTGGCTGATCCTTTGCGGCGTGTGCGTGACCGGCACCATCGGCTACGTGCTGCGCGCCACGGCGGCGATCTACTACGTCAAATATTATCTCGGCGGCGACACCGCCACCGTGGCCACCTTCCTGTCGATCGGCGTGGTCGCCGCGATCCTGTCGATGGTCGCATCGACCTGGATCACCAAGTTCTATTGCAAGGTCAAGCTGTTCCGCTGGAGTCAGATCGCCGTCGGCGTGATCAGCGCCGCGATCTACTTCTTCGTCAAGCCGGGCGACATCATGCTTGCGTTCGTGCTGTACTTCGTGCTGTCGTTCGTGGTCGACCTGCATGCGCCGGTGTTCTGGTCGGCCATCGCCGAGACCATCGACTACGGCCAGGTCAAGACCGGCAAGCGCGTCTCCGGCTTCGCCTTCGGCGGCATCTCGGTGTGCCAGAAGGCCGGCATGGGCGTGGCCGGCGCGCTGGCCGGCGGCCTGCTGACGTACTTCCAGTATCAGCCGAACCACGAGCAGACCGCGTTCGCGCTGCACGGCATCGTGCTGATGATGACCCTGATCCCCGGCTTCTTCCATACCTTGATGGGTCTTTTGATGTTCAAGTACCGGGTCACCGACGAGTATTACACGGAAGTGAAGAAGCAAATGGGAGCCGATTCTTATGTGGCAGTCTAATTTTTTGGAAAACGAAGCAATGGAAAGCAAAGACATACTGCAGCCGCTGATCGAACAGCGCGCCGATCCTTTTATCATCCGCCACAGCGACGGCTACTACTACTTCACCGCCTCGGTGCCGCAGTACGACCGCATCGAGCTGCGCCGCGCGAAAACCATCGCCGGCCTGGTCGAGGCGGAGAAGGTCGATGTCTGGTTCAAACCGGAGACCGGCGCGTACAGCGAGCTGGTTTGGGCGCCGGAGCTCCACTTCAACCAGGGCGCCTGGTACGTCTACTTCGCCGCCGCGCCGACCCGCGAGATCAAGGACAAGCTGTTCCAGCACCGCATGTACGCGATCCGTAACACCAACGCCAATCCTTTGGAGGGCGAGTGGGAGTTCATGGGCCAGATCGACACCGGCATCGACACCTTCTGTCTGGACGCCACCACCTTCACCCACAACGGCCAGCTGTACTACCTGTGGGCGCAGAAGGACGTCGCCATCGAGGGTAACTCCAACCTGTACATCGCGCCGATGAAGACGCCGTGGCAGCTGGGCGGCCCGCCGGTCATGCTGAGCAAGCCGGAATTCGACTGGGAGATCCGCGGTTTCTGGGTCAACGAGGGGCCGTCGGTGTTGAAGAAGAACGGCAAGATCTTCATCAGCTATTCGGCCAGCGCCACCGACGAGAACTACGCCATGGGCTTGCTGTGGGCGGACGAAAACGCCGATCTGCTGGACCCGGCCTCGTGGACCAAACTGAAGGAACCGGTGCTGCAAACCTGCTTCGAGCACGGCGTCTATGGTCCCGGACATAACAGTTTCACCATTGGCGATGATGGCGAAACAGTCATGTTGGTTTATCATGCACGCACTTATACCGAGATTATCGGCGACCCGCTGTGGAATCCCGACCGTCACACCTATGTCAAGCCGCTCAAGTGGGACGGGCAGGGCATGCCGGTCTTCGGAAAGCCGTCGATCGCTTAGCCCAGTTCGGCCGGTCGCTGCGCGACCGCCAAAGAATAATCGCGGCGGCCGGTGGGTTCATTCCCCCCGGCCGCCGCCCCATTTGAAAGCTGAAAGTCATATCATGCAAGCTTCGATCACTGAATCCCCGTTCGGCCAGATGGCCGACGGCCGCGACGTCACCCGCTATACGCTCACCAACGCCAACGGCATGATCGTCAAGATCATCAACCTCGGTGGCGCCATCACAGAGATCCATGTGCCCGACCGCAGCGGCACCCTGGCCGATGTCAATTGCGGCTACGACGACGTCGCCGCCTACATGGGCGAATCCCATTACTTCGGCGCGCTGATCGGCCGTTACGGCAACCGCATCGCCAACGCCCGCTTCACGCTCGACGGCGAGACCTTTGCGCTGGACGTCAACAACGGGGCCAATCACCTGCACGGCGGGATCGACGGCTTCCACCGCCGCCTGTGGACCGGCGAAACCTTCACCACCCCGAATTCGGCCGGCCTGATACTGAGTTACGTCAGCGCCGACGGTGAGCAGGGCTATCCCGGGAATCTGGAGGTCACCGCCATCTATGAGCTGCGCAACGATAACGAATTGCGTATCGCTTTCCACGCCATCAGCGACAAGGCGACCCCGGTCAACCTGACCAACCACGCTTATTTCAACCTGGCCGGCAAGGGCGATATCCTGGGCCACGAGCTGACCATCGCGGCCGACGCCTATACGCCGATCGACGATGCGCAGATCCCGCTGGGCGATCTGCCGCCGGTCGAGGGCACGCCGTTCGACTTCCGCACGCCGCATGCGATCGGCGAGCGTATCGACCAGGATGATGAGCAATTGCGCAACGGCTTTGGTTATGACCACAACTTCGTGCTGAAAAAATCGAAGCCGGGCGCGCTGGAGATGGCCGCCCGCGTGCGCGATCCGGCGTCCGGCCGGGTGCTGGAGGTGTGGAGCCAGGAGCCGGGCATCCAGTTCTACAGTGGGAATTTCATGAATGACAAGATGGCCGGAAAAGGGCGGATCTACAGCTATCGCAGCGCCTTCTGCCTCGAACCGCAGCATTTCCCGGATTCGCCGAACCGGCCGGACTTCCCGTCGACGATCCTGCGCCCGGGCCAGGAATACTCGACGGTGATGGCCTACCGCTTCAGTACCGGAGCTTGAGCCGCCATCTGGAGGGTGCTGATACCGGTTTTGATATCGAAGTTGATTAATAATTTATTGGAAAGATATCTCAGTCCATCTTAGTATGCTTTATCGATGCGGGGGCATGACATTCACGTCCCCGCACAGGAAAATACTGAGGAGAATTGCATGTCGGACAATGACAACAAGAAAGTAAAGCTGCGCTCCGCCGAATGGTTCGGCTCCCAAGACAAAAACGGTTTCATGTACCGCAGCTGGATGAAAAATCAGGGTATTCCTGATCACGAATTCCAGGGCAAACCTATCATCGGCATCTGCAACACGTGGTCTGAACTGACCCCTTGCAACGCCCACTTCCGCAAACTGGCGGAACACGTCAAACGCGGCATCCTCGAAGCCGGCGGCTTCCCGGTCGAATTCCCGGTCTTCTCCAACGGCGAATCGAATCTCCGTCCAACCGCCATGTTGACCCGTAACCTGGCCAGCATGGACGTCGAAGAATCCATCCGCGGCAATCCAATGGACGGCGTCGTCCTGCTGGTCGGCTGCGACAAGACCACCCCCGCGCTGTTGATGGGCGCCGCTTCGGTCGACATCCCGACCATCGTCGTCACCGGCGGCCCTATGTTGAACGGTAAGCTGAACGGCAAGAACATCGGCTCCGGCACCGCCGTCTGGCAGTTGCACGAGCAGGTCAAGGCCGGCGAACTCAGTATGCACGACTTCCTCGCGGCCGAAGCGGGCCACTCCCGCTCCGCCGGCACCTGCAACACCATGGGCACGGCGTCGACGATGGCCTGCATGGCCGAATCGCTGGGCACCTCGCTGCCGCACAACGCCGCCATTCCGGCCGTCGACGCGCGCCGCTACGTGCTGGCCCACATGTCGGGCATGCGCATCGTCGACATGGTCAAGGAAGACCTGAAGCTGTCGAAGATCCTGACCAAGGAGAATTTCGAGAACGCGATCCGCGTCAACGCCGCCATCGGCGGTTCGACCAACGCCGTGATCCACCTGAAAGCCATCGCCGGCCGCATTGGCGTCGATCTGGAACTGGAAGACTGGACCCGCGTCGGTCGCGGCATGCCGACCATCGTCGACCTGCTGCCGTCGGGTCGCTTCCTGATGGAAGAGTTCTACTATGCGGGCGGCCTGCCGGCCGTGATCCGCCGCATGGGCGAGGGCAGGCTGCTGCCCAACCCGAACGCGCTGACCGTCAACGGCAAGACCATCTGGGAAAACTGCCAGGACGCGCCGATCTACGACGACGAAGTGATTCGTCCGCTGGAGAAGCCGCTGCTCAAGGATGGCGGCATCTGCATCCTGCGCGGCAACCTGGCGCCGCGCGGCGCCGTGCTGAAACCATCGGCGGCGACGCCTGAACTGATGCAGCATCGCGGCCAGGCCGTGGTGTTCGAGGACTTTGAACACTATAAGAGCCGCATCATCGATCCGGATCTGGTGGTCGACGCGAACTCGGTGCTGGTGATGAAGAACTGCGGCCCGAAAGGTTATCCGGGCATGGCCGAAGTAGGGAATATGGGCCTGCCGCCTAAACTGCTGGCGGCCGGCGTCAAGGACATGGTCCGCATCTCCGACGCCCGCATGAGCGGCACCGCCTACGGCACCGTCGTGCTGCACGTGGCGCCGGAAGCGATGGCCGGCGGCCCGCTGGGCATCGTCAAGGACGGCGACTGGATCACCCTGGATTGCGCAGGCGGTTTGCTGAACCTGGAAATCTCGGACGCCGAAATGGCCGAACGCCAGGCCGCCCGCGTGCCGGGCAGCGCGCCGGGTCCGAAGACCGGTTACCAGCAGCTCTACATCGAACACGTGCTGCAGGCGGATGAAGGTTGCGACTTCGATTTCCTGGTCGGGAATCGCGGTTCGGCGGTTCCCCGCCACTCGCACTGATACGCACCGATACGCACCGATAAGAACCCGGAGAATCCATGTTACTCGTACAATTCAAGAACGAACAAGGCGCGCGCCAGATCGGCATGCTGGAACAAGACACCATCCGCATCATCGATGGATACAGCACCACCTACGCGCTGGCCCAGGACGCGATCCGCAAGTCGACCGGCCTGGCCGCATTGGTCGAGAAGTCGGTCGGCAGCGCCACCGCCTCGTTTGAAGCCGTCGCCGCCACCGGCCGCCTGCTGGCGCCACTGGATCACACCGACGACGCCCACACCTACGTCACCGGCACCGGCCTGACCCACCTGGGCAGCGCCGACACCCGTGACGCCATGCACAAGAAAATCGGCGGCGACGTCGAAAGCCTGAGCGATTCCATGAAGATGTTCCGCATGGGCGTCGAAGGTGGCAAGCCGGCCGCCGGCGAAGCCGGTGTGCAGCCGGAGTGGTTCTACAAGGGCGACGGCTCGATCGTGGCCGCCAGCGGCCAGGACCTGAGCATGCCCGACTTCGCGCTCGACGGTGGCGAAGAACCGGAAGTGGCCGGCCTGTACGTGATCGGCGACGACGGCCAGCCTTACCGCGTCGGCTACGCCATCGGCAACGAGTTTTCCGACCACGTGACCGAGCGTCAGAACTACCTGTATCTGGCGCACTCCAAGCTGCGCGCCTGCGGCCTGGGCCCGGCGCTGCTGGTCGGCGAGGCGCCGGCCAACATCCAGGGCACGTCGCGCATCTACGATGCGGATGGCAAGGTGCGTTGGGAGAAGGCCTTCTTCAGCGGCGAGCAGAATATGTCGCACACCATCGGCAACCTGGAACACCACCATTTCAAATACCCGCTGTTCAAGCGCGCCGGCGACGTGCATATCCATTTCTTCGGCACCGCCACCCTGAGCGTGGCCGATAACATCGTCGTCAAGCCGGGCGAAACGTTCGAGATCGATTCCCCGCAGTTCGGTCCAGCCTTGCGTAACAAGCTGACCGTGTACAAAACCGAAGTAGCGAAAGTTAAGACCTTATGATCATCACCGGCGATTCGCTGATTGGCGGCCAGGCCGTCAAAGGCACCGGCGCCGCTTTCCGCGCCTACAATCCATCGCTGCAGCAGTCGATGGACCCGGAGTTCACGACAGCGGACGTCGATCAGATCGACCAGGCCTGCCGCCTGGCCGAAGCGGCGTTCGATACCTTCCGCTCGCTGAGCGACGAGAAGCGCGCGGTGTTCCTGGAAACCATCGGCGAACAAATCATGGCCCTGGGCGAGGTGCTGGTGGAACGCGTGATGGCCGAAAGCGGCCTGCCGCGCGCCCGCGTCGAGGGTGAGCGTGGGCGCACCGTCGGCCAGTTGAAATTGTTCGCCAATCTGCTGCGCGAAGGTTCGTGGAACGACGTCCGTATCGACAAGGCGTTGCCGGACCGCGCGCCGCCGCGTCCCGATATCCGCATGCGCATGATCGGCCTCGGTCCGGTCGCTGTTTTCTCGGCCAGTAACTTCCCGCTGGCGTTCTCCGTCGCCGGCGGCGATACCGCGTCGGCCTTCGCCGCCGGTTGCCCGGTGGTGCTGAAGGCGCACTTCGCCCACCCGGGCACGTCGGAGCTGGTTGGCCGCGCCGTCGTCAAAGCGGTCGAGATCTGCGGCCTGCCGGCCGGCGTGTTCTCGCTGCTGAGCGGTGTCGGCAACGAGATCGGCCAGGAGGTGGTGCGCCACCCGGCCATCAAGGCGGTCGGCTTCACCGGCTCGCGTGGCGGTGGCGTCGCGCTGATGGCGGTGGCCGCGGCGCGTCCCGTACCGATTCCGGTGTATGCCGAAATGAGTTCGATCAATCCGGTGTTCCTGCTGCCGAAGGCTTTGGCCAGCCGCGCCGAGGAATTGGCCGCCGGCTTCTCCGCCTCGCTGGTGCTGGGCGTGGGCCAGATGTGCACCAACCCGGGCCTGGTGATCGGTATCGCCGGCCCGGACCTGGACCGCTTCAAGGCCGCCGCGTCCAAGGCGCTCGAAGGCGGCGCCGCTTGCGCCATGCTGTCGCCGGGTATCGCCGGCAGCTACAAGCGCGGCATCTCGCAATTGGCCGATAACGCCGACGTCAACACGCTGGCGCTGGCGCCGCAGTCGGAAGGCAAGGCCGCTCCGGCGCTGTTCGACACGAGCAGCGCGGCATTCCTCGATCAGCATGTCCTGTCGGAGGAAGTATTCGGCCCGGCCTCGCTGGTCGTGGCCTGCAAGGACATCGCCGAAATGCGCCGCATCGCCGAAGAACTGGAAGGCCAGCTGACCGCCACCTTGCTGATGGACGAAGCCGATCTGGACGCCGCGGGGCAATTGCTGCCGGTGCTGGAACGTAAAGTCGGCCGCATCCTGGCCAACGGCTATCCGACCGGCGTGGAAGTATGCAGCGCGATGGTGCACGGCGGTCCGTATCCATCGACGTCGGACGGCCGCAGCACCTCGGTCGGTACCGGTGCGATCACGCGCTTCCTGCGTCCCGTCTCGTACCAGAACCTGCCGCAGCCGCTGCTGCCGCAAGTGCTGCGCGACGAAGGCGGCGCGCCATGGCGACGCCTTGAAGGTGAATTGAACCACAAGTGATTGTGGTGGCTGTACCGGCCCCGCCACGGCGGGGCTTTCATCTATAAAAACAACGGAGACTGTATGACCCAATTGGCTAAATTCGCCAGCCTGCGCGGCAAGCGCGTGTTCATCACCGGTGGCGGCACCGGCATCGGCGAGGCGATGGTGATTTCCTTCGCCGAGCAGGGCGCCAAGGTCGCCTTCGTCGATATCGCCCGCGACGCCAGCCTGGAGCTGGTTCGCCGCGTCAAGGAAGCCGGCTATCCCGAGCCAGTGTTCCGCGTCTGCGACATCACCGACATCCCCGCCTTGCAGTCCACGATGGCCGAAATGGCCGGCATCATCGGTTCCTTCGACATCCTCGTCAACAACGCCGCCAACGACCAGCGCCACGCAACCCAGGACGTCACGGTCGACTACTGGAACGAGCGCATCGCCATCAACCAGCGTCCGATGTTCTTCACCTGCCAGGCGGTCTTCGAGGGCATGA
This sequence comes from uncultured Duganella sp., assembly GCA_963511605.1. GTDB lineage: Bacteria > Pseudomonadota > Gammaproteobacteria > Burkholderiales > Burkholderiaceae_D > Rugamonas. Next base: position 99,873 of record CAUPJZ010000010.1, read on the forward strand.
AGGAAAAAGGCGCCGGCTCGATCATCAACGTCGGCTCGATCTCGTGGCAGGTCAAGAACGCCGGCTATCCGGTGTACGCCACCTCCAAGGCGGCGACCCATGGCCTGACCCGTGGCCTGGCGCGCGAGTTCGGCGCCCACGGCATCCGCGTCAACACCGTCACGCCGGGCTGGGTGATGACCCAGCGCCAGATCGACTTGTGGCTGGACGAGGCGGGCGAGCAGGATATCAAACGTAACCAGTGCATGCCTACAAAGCTGATGCCGCAGCATATCGCGTCGATGATTTTGTTCCTGGCCGCCGACGACGGCGCCATGTGCACGGCGCAGGAATTCATCGTTGATGGAGGATGGGTTTAACCAGCAACCGCATTACCCGTAATACCGGCAACACCGTTCGCCGCCCCGGAGACACCACCCTTAGAGGTGGCGGGGCTACATAACCCTAAAAAACTGGTGAGAACATGGTGAATAAATTTATCTCCGCGGTCGCGGTGGGCGCCACAGCCGCGTCGACCGCTTTCGCGGCGTCCCCCGGCGCGCTGACAAGCCCAGATCGTCACATCAGCGTCCAGCTGAACGAGTCGCCCGGCAAACCCCTGACCTACACCGTCTCCCGCGACGGCAAGCCGGTGCTGCTGGCCTCCGAACTCGGGCTGCAACTGCAAGGCGCCGATCTGGCCGGCGCGCTGACGATCGCCGCCAGCTCCAAGGTCGGCACCGTCACCGACAAGTACCAGATGGCCACGGGTAAGAAGCGTGACATCACCTACAGCGCCAACGAACAAACCTTCTCCGTGCAGAACGCGCAGAAGCAGAAGATGGACATCGTCTTCCGCGTGTCGAACGACGGCGTCGCGTTCCGCTACATCGTCGCCGAGCCATCGCTGCCACGCAAAAAACTGATCCAGGAACGCACCACGTTCGCGCTGCCGACATCGGCAAAGGCGTGGCTGCAGCCGATCGCCGTCGCGCAGACCGGCTGGGGGCGGACCAATCCGTCCTACGAAGAACACTATCAGATGGACATCCCGGTCGGCACGGTTTCGCCGTCGCCGGCCGGCTGGGTGTTCCCGGCGCTGTTCAAGGCCGGCGACAACTGGCTGGCCATCTCGGAAGCGGGCATGGACGGCAGCTTCCAGGGCTCGCGCCTGGCGCCGGATTCCAAGGGTGGAAAATACAGCATCGGCAATCCGATGAAGGAGGAGGTCTATCCCGATCGCGGCCTGATGGCAGATGTCGAAGGCACACTGACCTCGCCATGGCGCCTGATGGCGCTTGGTTCGCTGTCGACGGTGGTCGGATCGACCCTGGGCACCGACCTGGCCGCGCCGGCCATCGCCTTCGACAAGCAACTGGTCAAGCCGGGCCACGCCTCGTGGAGCTGGGCGCTGCTGAAGGATGACGCCACCGTCTACGACGTGCAGAAAAAGTTCATCGACTACGCCGCCGACATGAAGTGGGACTACACCCTGGTGGACGCCGACTGGGACCGCAAGATCGGCTACGAGAAGATGAAGGAACTGGCCGACTACGCCGCCACCAGGAACGTCGGCGTGCTGGTTTGGTACAACTCTTCCGGCCCATGGAACTCGACCGAGTACTCGCCGAAGAGCAAACTGCTGACGCACGAGCAGCGCGTGGCCGAGTTCAAGCGCCTGCGCCAGATGGGCATCAAGGGCGTCAAGATCGACTTCTTCAACGGCGACGCGCAATCGATGATGGCCTACTACGTCGATATGCTGAACGACGCGGCCGCCGCAGGCCTGCTGGTGAACTTCCACGGCTCGACCCTGCCGCGCGGCTGGACCCGCACCTGGCCCAACCTGATGACGATGGAGGCGGTGCGCGGCATGGAGTTCACCACCTTCGAGCAGGCCGACGAGGACAAGATGCCGACCCACGCGGCGATGATGCCGTTCGCCCGCAACCTGTTCGACCCGATGGATTTCACGCCGATGGTGTTCGGCGACATCCCGAAGATCAAGCGCACCAGCAGCAATGGCTTCGAGCTCGCGACGTCGGTGTTGTACGTCTCGGGCATCCAGCACTTCGCCGAGGTGCCGGAGGGGATGGCGACCGTGCCGGCCTACGTCAAGAGCTTCCTGCAGGAGCTGCCGCGCAGCTGGGACGACAGCCGCCTGGTTGACGGTTTCCCCGGCAAATACGCCGTGGTCGCGCGGCGCGCCGGCGACACCTGGTATATCGCCGGCATCAACGCCACCGAATCCGACAAGGCGCTGACACTGGACTTGTCCTTTGCCGGCGCCAAGCAGGGCACGATCATCGCCGATGGTGAAGGCGAACGTGGTTTTAGCCAGCGCAGCATCGCTGCCGGCAAAAAAGCAGCAGTAACCATCAAGCCGCATGGCGGCTTTGTGATAACAATAAAACAGTAAATGAGGAGATTGGCAAATATGAATCACATCAAACTTGGTGTCCTTACCCTGTGCATGATCGCTTCGGGCGCCGCCTTCGCCGCGCCTGTGGGCGTGACGATCGACACGACCAAGCCTGGTCCTGTCATCAACAAAAACATCTACGGCCAGTTCGCAGAGCACCTGGGAACCGGTATCTACGAAGGTATCTGGGTCGGTCCGAAGTCGAAGATCCCGAACGTCAATGGCTGGCGCAAGGACGTTGTCGGCGCGCTTAAAGCCATGCACGTGCCGCTGGTGCGTTGGCCCGGCGGCTGCTTCGCCGACGAATACCACTGGCGCGACGGCATCGGCGCGCGCGAGAAGCGTCCGGTCAAGGTCAACACCAACTGGGGCGGCGTGGAGGAAAACAACGCCGTCGGCACGCACGAATTCTTCGAACTGGCCGAGCAGCTCGGCGCCGAGACCTACGTCAACGGCAACCTGGGCACCGGCAGCGCGCAAGAGATGTCGGAGTGGGTCGAGTACATGACCTCCGACAGCAAGTCGACCCTGGCGGAACTGCGCCGCAAAAATGGCCGCGACAAGCCGTTCAAGGTTGATTACTTCGCCATCGGTAACGAGGCCTGGGGCTGCGGCGGTAACATGTCGCCGCAACACTACGCGAACCTGTACAAGAACGTCGAGACCTTCCTGCGCGCCCCACCGCAGTATCGTCCGAAGATGATCGCCAGCGGCGGCAACGACCATGACCTGACGTGGACCGAAACCCTGAGCAAGGAGCTCAAGAAGCAGACCTACGGCATCAGCTTCCACTACTACACCATCCCGACCGGCCAGTGGGAAGTGAAGGGCATGGCGACCGGCTTCAAGGAAGACCAGTGGTTCTCGACCCTGTCCAACACGATCAAGATGGATGGCTTCATCAAGAACAATACGGCGGTGATGGACAAGTACGATCCCGAGAAGAAATTGGGCTTCCTGGTCGACGAGTGGGGCACCTGGTACGACGTCGAGAAGGGTACCAACGCCGGCTTCCTGTTCCAGCAAAACACGCTGCGCGACGCGGTGGTGGCGGCCCTGAACTTCAACATCTTCCACGACCACGCCGACCGCGTGCGCATGACGAACATCGCGCAGATGGTCAACGTGCTGCAGGCGATGATCATCACCGACAAGGACAAGATGGTGTTGACGCCGACGTACCACGCGTTCCAGATGTATGTGCCGTTCCAGGACGCGACTTCGCTGCCGCTGAAGTTGACCAACAATCCGCAGTATTCGTACAACGGCAGCAGCATTCCGGAGATCAGCGCTTCGGCCGCCCGCGCCAAGGACGGCAAGCTTTATCTGGCCCTGGTCAACACCAACCCGACCAAGGAAGCGGAAATCGCCGTGGACGTACCGGGTCAAGCCATCAAATCGGTCAACGGCCGGGTGCTGACGTCCGCCGCGATGGACACGCATAACACCTTCCAGTCGCCCGAAGCGATCAAGCCGGCCCCGTTCAGCGCCACCGCCGGCGCCGATGGCAAGCTGACGGTCAAGATTCCGGCCAAGGCCGTTATCGTGGTCGCCGTGGAGTAAGCCAGTAGCCCCGCAAGGCCATGCCGCCGGCATGGCCTTGCACAGTCAATCCGAGGTTGTAAATGAAGTATATTTTTTCGACGATGGCCCTGGTGTTGGGCGTGGCCGGCCTGTCCGCCTGCACCGCCAAGGAAGTCAGCGTGCACGATCCGGTGATGGCCAAGGAGGGCGATACCTATTACGTCTTCAGTACCGGGCCGGGTATCACTTTCTACAGTTCGACCAATATGAAGGACTGGAAGCCGGAAGGGCGCGTGTTCCAGGATCCGCCATCGTGGGCCAAACGCGCCGCGCCGACTTTCGACGGCCATATCTGGGCGCCGGATGTGCAGTTCCATAACGGTAAATATTATTTGTACTATTCCGTCTCCGGATTCGGTAAAAACACCTCGGGGATAGGCGTCACGGTCAACAAGACGCTCAATCCCCGCTCCCCGGACTACCGGTGGGAAGACAAAGGCATGGTGTTGCAGTCGGTGCCGCTGCGGGACGACTGGAACGCCATCGATTCGAACATCATCGAAGATGAAAAAGGCGGGGCCTGGATGTCGTTCGGCTCCTTCTGGAGCGGTCTGAAACTGGTCAAGCTGAACGACGCATGGACCGGGCTGGCCGAGCCGCAGGAGTGGCACGCGATCGCCAGCCGGACCGCCAACGTCGACGCGCCGGCCGGCGCGGATGCGGGGCCGGGCGAGATCGAGGCGCCGTTCATCTTCAAGAAGAACGGCTACTACTATCTGTTCGCATCGTTCGGCCTGTGCTGCCGCAAGGGCGACAGCACCTACAACGTCGTCGTCGGCCGCTCGACATCGGTGACCGGGCCTTACGTGGACAAAAAAGGCGTGGATATGATGAAGGGCGGCGGTTCGCTGCTGATCGCCGGCGACAAGGACTGGAAGGGCCTCGGCCACAATAGCGCCTACACGATGGACGGCAAGGACTATCTGGTGCTGCACGCCTACGAAACCGCCGACAACTACCTGCAAAAGCTGAAAATCATGGAAATGAAATGGGATGCGAAAGGGTGGCCGACGGTTGACCAGGCCGACTTGAACAAGTACCGCAGCACGCAGCTGCCCCTCAAATAATGGCGGCGGCCACCCACAAGCCGGCACGCCGGCGCACTTTGCGTTACGCAGCGGGCGCGATGGCCGCGGCGGCGGTTCCGCCGATGGCCGGCGCCGCGACGCGTGCCGCCGCCACCGCACCGGCAGCTGACAAGGCTCCGCTGCGCCTGTTCCCGCTGTCGGCGGTGCGCCTCACGGCAAGCCCCTTCCTGGAAGCCCAGCAAACGGACCTGCGCTACATCATGGCGCTGAACCCGGACCGCCTGCTTGCGCCGTTCCTGCGCGAAGCCGGCCTGACGCCGAAAGAGCCGACCTACGGCAACTGGGAATCGACAGGGCTGGATGGCCACATGGGCGGCCACTACCTGACCGCGCTGGCGCTGATGTCCGCCGCCACCGGCGACGAGGAAGTCCTCAAGCGCCTGAATTACTTTGTGTCGGAGCTCAAGCGCTGCCAGGCGAGCAACGGCGACGGCTACATCGGCGGCGTGCCGGGCGGCGCTGCCGCGTGGCGCGATATCGCGCAGGGCAAACTCCAGGCAGACGGCTTCTCCGTCAACGGCAAATGGGTGCCGTGGTATAACCTGCACAAGCTTTACGCCGGCCTGCGCGACGCCTGCGTCTACGCCGGCAACCAGGACGCGCGCGCGATGTTGATCGCGCTGTGCGACTGGACGGTGGGACTGATCTCGCACCTGAGCGAAGAACAGATGCAGAACATGCTGCGCTGCGAACACGGCGGCATGAACGAAGTGCTGGCCGACGTCTCCGAGATGACCGGCCAGAAAAAATACATGGACCTGGCGATCCGCTTCTCGCACCAGGCCATCCTGCGTCCGCTGGAGGAGGGCAAGGACCAGTTGACCGGCCTGCACGCCAACACCCAAATCCCGAAAGTGATCGGCTTCAAGCGCATCGGCGACATCACCGGCCGGCGCGACTGGCAGAAGGCCGCGCAGTTTTTCTGGCAAACCGTGCACGATCACCGCACCGTCGCCATCGGCGGCAACAGCGTCAAGGAGCACTTCCACGACCAGAAGGACTTCTCGTCCATGATCGAGGAGGTCGAAGGCCCCGAGACCTGTAATACCTACAATATGCTCAAGCTCACAGGGCTGCTGTTCCTCGGCGACGCCAAGGGCAGCTACGCCGACTACTACGAGCGCGCGCTGTACAACCACATCCTGGGATCGCAGCGTCCGCACAGCGGCGGCTTTGTCTACTTCACGCCGATGCGGCCCAATCACTACCGCGTTTATTCGCAGCCGCAGCAGGGCATGTGGTGCTGCGTCGGTTCGGGCCTGGAAAACCACGCCAAGTACGGCGAGTTCATTTACGCGCATCGCGGCGACAACCTGTATGTCAACCTGTTCATCCCTTCGACGTTGAACTGGCGCGAACAGGGCGTCTCCCTGCGCCAGTCCAACCGCTTCCCGGATGAAGGCAGCAGTACGATCACGGTCAAGGGCAACAAGAGCTTCACCTTGAAGATCCGTTATCCCGAGTGGGTGGCGCCGGGGGCGTTGCGCGTCGCCGTCAACGGCAAGCCGGTAGCGGCCAGCATCGGCGCCGACCGCTATGTCAGCGTCCGCCGCCAGTGGCGCGACGGCGACAAGGTCGATATCGCCTTGCCGATGAAAACCCGGCTCGAACAGATGCCGGACAAGTCCAACTACTACGCCGTGCTGCACGGCCCCGTGGTGCTGGCGGCGAAGACCAATCCATTCCCGGACGAGAAGATCAACTTCCTGGCCGACGACTCGCGCATGGGTCACATCGCCTCCGGGCCGGTTAGTCCGTTGCAAACGGCGCAAGTGCTGGTCGACGACAGCCCGGCGTTCGAAGGCCGTTTCAAACCGGTGTCGGGCAGGCCGCTGACGTTCGTCGCCCCCGGACTGGTGGAGGGCAAGGATGGCAAGGAGGCCACCACCTTTGTGCCGTTCTTCCGGGTGCACGAATCGCGCTACATGGTCTATTGGCCGTATTCGACGGCGGCCGATCTGGCGGCCACGCGCGCCAAAGCCGCCGAGGACGAGGCGGCGCGGCTTGAGCTGGACGCCCGCACCATCGACCAGGTGGCGCCGGGCGAGCAGCAGCCGGAGTCCGACCACTTCTTCAAAGCCGAAGGCGGCGAATCCGGTCTGGCCAAGGGACGCCGCTGGCGGCATGCGACCAACTGGTTCAGCTACGACCTGACCGACAAGAAGTCCGAAGCGCGCGCCTTGCGCCTGACATATTCGAAAGGGGATGCCGGCCGCAGGTTCGATATCCTGATCAACGGCCAGTTGCTGGCCGAGGTGAAGCTGGACGCCGCGGCGCCGCAGCAGCTCTATACCGTGGATTACCCGATTCCGCCGGCGCTGGTAGCGGCGGCCGGCGGGAAACTTGTGGTGAAATTTGTGGCCCGCAGCGGCTCCGTGGCCGGTGGGCTGTATGGCCTGCGCCTGCTGCGATGAGCAATTACCTGGGACTGAAAACTGATACCGAAATCAATATCGCACTTGACCAAAATATCATTGGATAGATATTTGTGTTTCTCATAGTATATGATCGATAAAACCATAAAAATCTAATCTGGAGACCTTGCTATGACATGCAATCGCAGAACCGTACTCAAAGCCGGCGTCGCCGCTGCCATCGTCGCCGCCTTCGGTAGCGTCGGCCCAGCCTTCGCGGCCAAACCGCTGGTCATCGGCTTCTCGCAAGTCGGCGCCGAAAGCGAATGGCGCACCGCCAATACCGTCTCGATCAAGGACGCGGCCAAGAAGGAGGGCATCACCCTCAAATTCGCCGACGCCCAGCAGCGCCAGGAAAACCAGGTCAAGGCGATCCGCTCCTTCATCGCCCAGCGCGTCGATATCATCGCCTTCTCGCCGGTGGTGGAATCGGGCTGGGATACCGTTCTGCGCGAAGCCAAGGCCGCGAAAATTCCGGTCATCCTGACCGACCGCGCCGTCAACGTCACCGATCCGTCGTTGTACGTGACCTTCATCGGTTCCGATTTCGTCGAGGAAGGCCGACTGGCCGCCCGCTGGCTGCTGGAACGCGCCAAGAAGACGCCCGACGCCACCTTCAACATCGTCGAGCTGCAGGGCACCGTCGGCTCGGCGCCGGCGATCGACCGCCAGAAGGGCTTCGCCGAAGTCATCGCCGCCAATCCCAAGCTGAAGATCATCCGCTCGCAGACCGGCGACTTCACCCGCACCAAGGGCAAGGAAGTGATGGAAGCCTTCCTGAAAGCGGAGGGCAAGAAGATCAACGTGCTGTACGCGCACAACGACGACATGGCCATCGGCGCGATCCAGGCGATCGAGGAAGCCGGCATGAAGCCGGGCAAGGACATCCTTGTGATCTCGATCGACGGCGTGCGCGGCGCCTTCCAGGCGATGGTCGCCGGGAAGATGAACGTGACCGTCGAATGCAATCCGCTGTTCGGTCCACAGCTGATGCAGATCGCGCGCGACGTCGCCGCCAACAAGCCGGTACCCAAGCGCATCACGGTGCAAGAGGGCGTGTTCCCGGCCGAGGTGGCGGCCAAGGAATTCCCGAACCGCAAATACTGATAGCCTCCCGCGATGAGTAAATTAGCGCAAGCCGCGTCTTCGACAGCGCCGGTGCTGGAGCTGCGCGGCATCAGCAAAGCCTTCCCCGGCGTCCAGGCCCTGAGCGGCGTGGCGCTGAACCTGTATCCGGGCGAGGTCCATACGCTGATGGGGCAAAACGGCGCCGGCAAATCGACCCTGATCAAGGTGCTGACCGGCGTGTACGCGCCGGATCATGGCGAGATCCTGCTCGATGGCCAGGCGATCTACCCGACATCGACCCTCGATGCGCAGAATCTCGGCATCAGCACCGTCTACCAGGAAGTGAACCTGTGCCCGAACCTGTCGGTGGCCGAGAATATCTTCATCGGCCGCTATCCGCGCAAGTTCGGCGGCATCGACTGGCGCGGCATGCAGCAGCAGGCCGTCGAGCTGCTGGAGCGGATGCAGATCCGCATCGACGTGACCATGCCGTTGGCGCACTATCCGCTGGCGATCCAGCAGATGGTGGCGATTTCGCGCGCGTTGCTGGTGTCGGCCAAAGTACTGATCCTCGACGAGCCGACGTCCAGTCTCGACGAGAAGGAAGTCGACCTGCTGTTCAGCGTCCTGCGCGGCCTGCGCGAGCAGGGCATGTCGATTTTGTTCGTCACCCACTTCCTCGACCAGACCTATGCGATCTCCGACCGCATCACCGTGATGCGCAACGGCGAGCGGGAAGGGGAGTACGCCTGCGCCGATTTGTCGCGCCTTGAACTGGTGAATAAAATGGTCGGCGCGCCGGCCGCCGCCGCGCCGGACGCCGCACCCGCGCCGCCGGCCGCAAACGAGGACGCGGTCGCTCCCGCGCCATCGAAACTCAAGGCTTTCCTCAGCGCGCGTGGCCTCGGCCGCAAAGGCGCGCTGGCGCCGATGGATATCGAGATGCGCGAGGGCGAGCTGCTAGGCCTGGCCGGGTTGCTCGGCTCCGGCCGCACCGAGGCTGCCCGTCTGCTGTTCGGCGCCGACAAGGCGGACAGCGGCGCCATCACCATCGATGGCAAGGAGCATAGTTTCAATTCGCCGCGCGATGCCATCGCCGCCGGCATCGGTTTCTGTTCCGAGGACCGCAAGCACGAAGGCGCTATCCTCGACCTGTCGGTGCGCGAGAATGTCATTTTGGCCCTGCAGGCCCGCATGGGACTGACGCGCGCGATCCCGCTCAAACGCCAGCAGCAACTGGCGGAAGAATATGTCAAGGCGCTCGGCATCAAGACCGCCAGCATCGAGACGCCTATCGGCACGCTCTCCGGCGGCAACCAGCAGAAGGTGCTGTTGGCGCGCTGGCTGGCGACCGAACCGAAAATGCTGATCCTGGACGAGCCGACACGCGGCATCGACGTGCGCGCCAAGCAGGAGATCATGGATTACGTGGTCAAGTTGTGCCGCAAGGGCATGTCGATCCTGTTCATCTCGTCCGAGCTGCCGGAGGTGCTGCGTTGCAGCGACCGTATCGTCGTCATGCGCGACCGTAAAACCGGCGGCGAGTATCCGCGCGGCGCGCTCGATGAAACCTCTGTGCTGCACGTGATCGCGGCCGAAGGGGCGCACGCAAAATGAGCGAAATGAAGAAAATGAGCATAGTTCGGCACCCGCTTTTCCGGCCGCTGGCGGCGCTGGCGATCCTGCTGCTGATCGACCTGCTGCTGATCCCCGGCTTCTTCCACATCGAGATCAAGGACGGCCACCTGTACGGCAGCTTGATCGATATCGCCAACCGCGCCGCGCCGCTGGCGCTGGCCGCCATCGGCATGACCCTGGTCATCGCCACGCGCGGCATCGACATCTCGGTCGGCGCGGTGGTCGCCATCAGCGGCACGGTCGCCTCGATGCTGATCGGCGGCACGATGGTGATGAACAATGGCGTGCCCGAATACGTCGCCAACACGCCGATGGTGTGGGCGCTGAGCGCCGCCATGGGCGCGGCGCTGCTGTGCGGCGCCTGGAACGGCGTATTGGTCGCGGGCCTCGGCCTGCAACCGATCGTCGCCACCCTGATCCTGATGGTGGCCGGCCGCGGCCTGGCGCAGTTGCTGACGGACGGCCAGATCGTCACCGTCTACTACGAGCCGTTCTTCTTCCTCGGCAGCGGCTATCTGTTTGGCCTGCCGTTCTCGCTGTACATCGTCGCCGCCGTCTTCGTCGTAACGTTCCTGTTGATGCGCAAGACGGCGCTCGGCCTGTTCATCCAGTCGGTCGGCATCAACCCGGTGGCCGCGCGCCTGGCCGGCCTGAAGACCGCGACCCTGATCTTCTTCGTCTATCTGTTCTGCAGCGCCTGCGCCGGCTTGTCCGGCCTGATGATCAGCGCGAACATCAAGAGCGCGGACGCCAACAACGCCGGCCTGCTGCTGGAACTGGACGCGATCCTGGCGGTGACCCTGGGCGGCACTTCGCTGGCCGGCGGTAAGTTCAGCCTGGCCGGCAGCGTGATCGGCGCCTTGATCATTCAAACGCTGACCTACACCATCTATTCGCTCGGCCTGCCGCCGGAAGTGAACATGGTCGTCAAATCGGTGGTCGTGTTCCTGGTCTGTATCTCGCAGTCTGACGAATTCAAAAACATGTGGCGCCGCGTCTTCCCGGCCCGCTCGAAAGGGATCGCAGCATGAACGCAACCGTCATGACCGGCGCCGTCCCGGGCGCCAAACCTTCCCGCCCGCGCGGCCTGACGTCCTCGCCGTATTTCACTTCGCTGGTGACGGTGCTGCTGCTGGCGGTGCTGCTGGTCGCCGGCGGCGCCGCCTATCCGGGCTTCCTGTCGCTGCAGGTGATGTTCAACCTCTTGATCGATAACGCCTTCCTGCTGGTGATCGCGGTCGGCATGAGTTTTGTGATTCTGTCGGGCGGCATCGATCTGTCGGTCGGTTCGGTGCTGGCGCTGACGACGATGATCTCGGCCTGGCTGCTGCAAACCTGGCATGTGCCGCCGCTGCTGGTGATCGCCATCTCGCTGGTGCTCGGCGCCGGCTTCGGCGCGGCGATGGGCGCCATCATCCATTACTTCAAGCTGCAACCGTTCATCGTCACACTGGCCGGCATGTTCCTGGCGCGCGGCCTGTGCTACCTGATCAGCATTAACTCGATCACCATCGAAGACCCGTTCTTCGTCGCCATGTCGCAGACGCAGGTGCCGGTGCTGGGCGGCTTCCTGTCGCCGGGCGCGCTGATCGCGCTGGCGATGCTGGCCGTCGCCATCTACGTCGCCCACTGCACGCCGTTCGGCCGTGCCATCTACGCCGTCGGCGGCAACGAGCAATCGGCGCTGATGATGGGGCTGCGCGTGGCGCGCACCAAGGTGCTGATCTACGCGTTCAGCGGGTTTTGCGCGGCGCTGGCCGGCGTGCTGTTCTCGTTCTACATGCTGTCCGGTTACGGCCTGCACGCGCAGGGCACGGAACTGGACGCCATCGCGGCGGTCGTCATCGGCGGCACTTTGCTGACCGGCGGCTACGGCTATGTCGCCGGCGCGCTGTCAGGCGTGCTGGTGCTCGGTACCATCCAGACGCTGATCGCCTTCGACGGCACACTCAGCTCGTGGTGGACCAAGATCGTCATCGGCGGTCTGCTGTTTGTATTCTGCGTCGTGCAGCGCTTGATGGCGATTGGCGCGACCGCAAAAAAATAAGATCAACCTGGAGAGAGCTTTGAAAACGAAACTGATGAAATTTGCCGCTATCGCAGCGGCGGGGATGGCTTTTGCCGCGACAAACAGCGTGCAGGCGGCCAACCCGATGTTCCCCAAACTGTTCACGGCCGACCCGTCCGCGTATGTCGACGGTGGCACGGTCTACCTGTACGTGGGCATCGACAGCGCCTCGGTCAAGGACAAGGACTACGTGATGAAGGAATGGCGCGTCTACAGCAGCTGCGACATGAAGAACTGGAAGGATCTGGGCTCGCCGCTCAAGCCGTCCGCCTTCAAATGGGCGATCGGCAAGGTCGACGCCTGGGCCGCCGACGTCACCAAGCGCAATGGCAAATACTACTTCTATTCGACCGTCGATCACGCGACCATTCCCGGCCGCGCCATCGGCGTGGCGGTGTCCGACAAGCCGGAAGGCCCGTTCGTCGACGCGCGCGGTTCGGCGCTGGTCACCAACAACATGACGCTCGAAGCGCCGATCGCCTGGGACGACATCGATCCGGGCGTGTTCGTCGACGACGACGGCCAGGCCTATCTGTACTGGGGTAACACGGTGCTCAAATACGCCAAGCTCAAACCGAACATGACCGAGTTCGATGGCCCGATCCACACGGTGGGCATGGACCGCTTCACCGAGGCGCCGTATATGCACAAGCACAAAGGCGTGTACTACCTGTCGTATTCGCGCGACTTCCCGGAGACCACCGCCTACATGATGTCGAACAGCCCGATCGGCCCGTGGAAGTTCGGCGGCGTGATCATGGAGAAAAACGCCAAGGTCAAGACCATCCACCAGGCCATCGTCGAATTCAACGGCAAGAACTACATCTTCTACCATAACGACAAGCTGCCGACCGGCGGCGAGTACCGCCGCTCGGTGGCGGTGGAGGAGTTCCAGTACAACGCCGACGGCACCATCCCATTCATCAAGCAAACCAAGGAAGGGCCGGCGGCCAATCCTAGTTCGGCTTGCAAGTGATATTGAAATGATGGGTTTTGATGCAAATTCAATACCCATCGTGATATCATTTTCCTATGGATACTAATTCGAACTGGTTCCTGCGCGCGCGCCTCAAAACGCGCCAGCTGCTGCTGCTGATCGCGCTGGACGAACAACGCAACATCCACCGTGCCTCGGAGGATCTGCACATGACGCAGCCCGCCGCGTCCAAGCAGCTCAAGGACCTGGAGGAGATGCTTGGCGTGCAGCTGTTCGACCGTCTGCCGCGCGGCATGGAGCCGACCATCTACGGCGAGACGATGATACGCCACGCCCGCATGGCGCTGACCAGCCTCTCGCTGGCGCACGAGGACATCGTCGCCATCAAGGCCGGCCTGACCGGGCAGGTGGACATCGGCACCATCATGACGCCGGGGATCTCGCTGCTGCCGCAGGCGATCACGCGCACCAAGCAGGCGTCGCCGCGCCTGCGTATTGGCGTCGAGATGGAGCAGTCCAACATCCTGCTGGAGCAGTTGCAGCGCGGCCGGCTCGATTTCATGATCGGCCGCATTCCGGAGCGTCAAAGCGCGCAGGGGCTGGCCTACGAGGAGCTGGGCGACGAGCCGGCGTGCGCGGTTGTGCGTCCGGGCCATCCGCTGCTCAAGGCGCGCAACCTGCAGCTGCGCGACATCGCCGGGCAGCCATGGATCCTGCCGCCGCAGGGCAGCATCCTGCGCGCGCGCTGCGAATTGATGTTCCGCCGCGCGGGCCTGGAGGTGCCGGGCAACGTGGTCGACACCACGGCGGTGCTGCTGATTAAACCGTTGCTGCAGCAGACCGACGCGCTCAATGTGATGCCGATCGCGGTGGCCAAGTATTACGAATCGCAGGGTGTGCTCAACATCCTGCCGATCGAGCTGCCATGCCGGATGGATGCTTTCGGCATCATCACGGTCGACGGTCATCTGATGTCCCCGGGCGCGGCGCTGCTGCTGCGCTATGTGCGCGAAGTGGCGAAAGACATCTACCAGATCGCCTGATACCCGGCGCCAGCGTCCATCTAAACCACGTAGGGCGGATTAGCGCAGCGTAATCCGCCAAGCTCCGTCGGCGGCTCATGGCGGATTACGGCGTTCCGCCTATCCGCCCTACGAAAATCGCCTATTGTTGACTGGGTCAACCATACTGCGCATACTACTCCCATCGACATCGATGGGAATGACCATGCAAGACACCCTGTTTGACGGCCGCGTCGCCGACGTCCGGGCCTTCAACCGCTTCTTCACGCGCCAGATCGGCGTGCTGCGCGAGGGCCTGCTGCACAGCGAATACACGCTCACCGAGATGCGCGTGCTGTACGAACTGGCCAACCAGGGCGACCAGCCGGCGTCCGCGCTGGGGCGCGACCTCGGACTGGATCGCGGGTATCTGAGCCGCATCCTGGCCAAGTTCGAAAGCCAGGGGCTTGTGGCCAAGGTGCCGTCGCCCACCGACGGCCGCGCCAAGCTGCTGCATCTCACCGAACAGGGACGCGCCTTGTACGAACCGCTGGAGCGCCGCTCGCGCGAGGAGGTCGGCGATCTGTTGTCGCGCCTCGAGGAGCCGGACCAGCTGCGCATGCTCGAGGCGATGCGAACCATCCGCCAGCTGCTCGATACCGGCAGCGGCATGAAATACGCCCAGCCCTTCGTTCTGCGTTCGCACCGTCCTGGCGATATGGCGTGGATCACTCGGCGCCACGGCGCGGCGTACGCGGCCGCGCAAGGCTGGGACGCCAGCTTCGAGACCTTGGTCGGCGTGATCTGCGCCGATTTCGAACGTCATTTCGATCCCGCGCTGGAGCATTGCTGGATCGCCGAGATGGGCGGTGAGCGGGTCGGCTCGGTGGCGGTGGCGCGCGGCGGCGAGGAGGGCGTCGCCAAGCTCCGGTTGCTGCTGGTCGAAGACGCGGCGCGCGGCGCCGGCCTCGGTTCGCGGCTGGTCGACGAATGCCATCGCTTCGCCAGGGCCGCCGGCTACCGGACGATGCGTTTGTGGACCACCGACCAGCAGAAGGAGGCGCGCCAGATCTACGTGGCCAAAGGTTATGTGCTGGTGGCGCGGGAACCGGTGCACGCCTTCGGCCACGACATGGTCAACGAAACCTGGGAATTGACGCTGTAAGTTCGAGACACCCGATTGCCTGCGCGGTGGATTATCTGGCACTATTGCCGGATTGATCTGATTTCCGGGAATCGTATGCAAAAGAGCAGGTTGGCGGTGTGGTCCAGGCGGATCTTGTTGGTGGCGGTGGCGTTGCTGGTCTTGGCGCTGTTGGGGGCATGGTTGTATTTGCGCGGCAGCCTGTCTCAATTGGACGGCACGCGGCAGGCGGCGGGGCTGGAGACCACCGCCAGCGTCGCGCGCGACGAGCGTGGCGTACCGGTGATCAGCGGCGGCAGCCGGCTCGATGTCGCCTACGCCACCGGTTTCGTGCACGCGCAGGAGCGCTACTTCCAGATGGATTTGCTGCGCCGGTCCTCGGCCGGCGAGTTGTCCGAATTGTTTGGTGCGCGCGCGCTGCCGACGGACAAAGCGCGCCGGTTCCACCGTTTCCGCGCCCGTGCCGATCTGGCCTTCAAGTCCCTGTCCGCGCCGGACCGCGCGCTGCTGGAGCGCTACGCCGCCGGCGTCAACGCGGGTCTGGGCGCGTTGAGTACCAAGCCGTTCGAGTATGCGCTGGTGGGCATGCCGCCGCGCGCCTGGTTGCCCAGCGATTCGCTGCTGGTGATCTGGGCGATGTATTTCGATTTGCAAGGAAACATACTGCCGCGCGAACTGTCGCGCGGCTGGCTCGCCGAGCATTCGTCCGAGGAGCAGCGCGCCTTCCTGGCGCCGGAATCGACGCAGTGGGACGCGCCGCTGGACGCCGACACGGTGCCGGGCGAACCGCCACCGATTCCGGCGGCGGCGCCGGCGTGGTGGGGCAAACCCGGGACGGCCGGCACGGCGCCGTTGTCGAAAATGGCGTTCGCGCCTTTGCCCGCCGAGATGCTTAACACCGTCGGCAGCAACAACTGGGCGGTTGCCGGCAGCCGCAGCGACAGCGGCGGCGCCATCGTCTCCGACGATATGCATCTGGGCATACAACTGCCAACCATCTGGTACCGTGCCGCCTTGCAGTTCCCGGACGAAAAGGGCGGCCAACGCCGCGTGGTCGGCGTCACCTTGCCCGGCACGCCGGTGGTGGTGGCCGGCAGCAACGGCCATGTGGCTTGGGGGTTCACCAACAGCTACGGCGATTATCTGGACCTGATCGCGCTCGAAGCCGATCCGGCCAAGCCCGGGCAGGTGCTCACGCAGAGCGGCTGGGAGACGCCGTCGATGCACCAGGAGACCATATTGGTCAAGGGCGCGCCGGCCGAGACGCTGGTGGTGCGCGAAACGTCGCTCGGCCCTATCCGCGAAGCGATGGGCCGCAGCTACGCGGTGCATTGGACCGCGCATACGCTGGCCGCCGTCAACGTGAACGTCCAGAAGCTGGAGGGTGCCGATACGCTGGACCAGGCCTTGGCGATCGCGCCGACCCTGGGCATCCCGGCGCAGAATTTCGTCGGCGGCGACGACAAGGGCAATATCGGCTGGACCGTCGCCGGACCGCTACCGCGCCGCGCGCCGGCCGGCGTCGAGATCACCTATCCATTGAGCGCCGATGACAAGGCCGGCGTCTGGGATGGCTGGCTGACGCCAGCCGAGTATCCGAAGGTGGTCAATCCCGCCAGCGGCCAGCTGGCCACCGCCAACAGCCGGCAACTGGCCGGCGCCGGCGCGGAGTTGCTCGGCGACGGCGGCTTCGATCTGGGGGCGCGCACGCACCAGGTGCGCGAGGATCTGACGGCGCTGGGCGCCAGGACCGACGTCAAGAAGGTCTACGCCATCGCGCTGGACGACCGCGCGGTGTTCCTCACGCCGTGGCGCAAGCGCGCCATCGCGGCGCTCGACGGCAAGGCCGTCGCCGACCATCCGCGCCGCGCCGAGGCGCTGGAGCTGCTGAAAACCAGTTGGACCGGCAGGGCCAGCGTCGATTCGGTGGGCTACCGCATCACGCGCGCCTATATGTACGCGCTGTACGACATCCTGTTCGAAAACGCCGACCAGCAGATGGCCGCGATCGATCCGAAGGCGAATATGGCGGCCATCAGCGCGCGCTGGCCGGTGGTGCTGGCACGCCTGCTGGACGCGCAGCCGCCCGGATGGCTGCCGCCGCAGTTCGCCGACTGGCAGGCCTTGCAACTGGCGGCGCTGGACCGTGTGATCGCCGACCTGACCAAGGACGGCAAGCCGTTGTCGGAGGCGACCTGGGGCCAGCGCAATACGGCCGCCAGCGCGCATCCGATGGCGTCGGCGCTGCCGGTGGTCGGCCGCTTCCTGAAGGTGGTGCCGGACATGCTGCCGGGCGACCAGCACATGCCGCGCGTGGCCGGACCGACGTTCGGGCAGTCCGAGCGCATGACGGTGACGCCGGGACGCGAGCAGGAAGGCATTTTCAATATGCCGGCCGGCCAGAGCGGCCATCCCTTGTCGCCGAATTTCCTCGGCGGCCGCGAGGATTGGCTCGGCGCACGCGAATCGCCGCTGTTGCCGGGGCCGGCGAAGCACACGCTGACGTTCGTGAAAACTCAGGAAACACGTAGGGCGGATTAGGCGGAACGCCGTAATCGGCCATGTATGCGCCGGCGATGACGCATGCATGGCCGATTACGCTTCGCTAATCCGCCCTACGTGTTTTTAGGGTATTAGTCAAACCGTGGCCGCCTCCGCCTGGTAGCGATCCTGAACCTTGGCCGGCCGGCGGCCCAATCCGAACAACGGCCGCAGGACTCCAATCCGCCGCACCACCTCGAACACCCCGAAGCTGATGCAAAACGTCAGCACAACCAATATCAAGCCCTCGGTCGCCGGCGCCAGTTTGAGCGGCTTGAAGCTATGCGCCATGGTAACGATCAACGTCTGGTGCAGGATGTAGACCGGGAACACCGCCTCGGTCAGATACCTCCGCTTGGCGCTGTCGAACGCCAGATGGCGATGGCCGAACCCGCAAACGGTCAGTATCGGCACCCACTGGCACAGGCAATAAACCACGCGCATCAGCGGCTTCCACTGCGCAACTGCCGGCGACGCCGCCTGCGCCTCGGGGATCGAGTAATAGCAAACGATCGCCGCCCAACTTGCCAGCCACAACCCCAGATTGACCCAACGCAGCTTTTCCACATTCGCCCAGAATCCGCTCTGCATCGCCAACATGGCGCCCAGCAGGAACAGGTAGAAGGAATGCGCATGGTTGTACCAGTCGTCGAACAGTCCATGCGTGGTGGGGAAGCTGTCGGCCAAGGTGAAGCGCGCGATCGCCAGCCCGATCACCGGCAGGACTATGATCTTCCAGCCCGTCAATAGCCGGCCCAGCGCGTTGGACCAGGATTGCAGGCGCGGACCGGCCAGCCAGGCGATGCCGCCGATTAGCATCGTATACACCCACAGGTAGGCGACAAACCACAGGTGGTTCCAGGTCGGCATGTCGAGGCAGTCGTCGCCCCGGCAAAACCCCTTGTAGCTGGTGATGTACAAATGCATGAATTCGCCGTAACCGCCCTTGTACGCCACTTTTTCGACCACTTCGAAGTAGGCCTGCGGCGGCACGATGACCAGCATGCCGAACACCAGCGGCACCAGCAGGCGCCAACTGCGCTGCTTGAGCAGCGCGCCGACGCGGATTTTTTTCAGCATGAAGGCGCTGGCGACGCCGGAAATCATGAACAGCAATCCCAGCCGCCAAGGCGAGGACAGTATCATCAGCGGTTCGATGGCGTGGCTGGCGTCCGGGCTTTTAACATGCCAGTCCCACGTCACGTAATACATGCCGGTGTGGTACAGGATCAGCACGAAAAACGCGAAGATGCGTATCCAGTCGAGGAAGTACAGGCGGTTGTGGTCCGGGTTGTGCATGGCTGGCTCTCGTCGTAGGTGCGATGGAGCCAGTTTAGGTAGTGCGCCCCGCGCTGGTCCAGCGTGATGGGGCGAAACGGGATGCCGCCGGGGCGAACCGGTCGGGGACGCTCGTCATGGGCCCGCGTAGGCCTTCTTCAGCCCGGCGATATCGAGTTTTTTCATTTGTAGCAGAGCGGCCATGACGCGGTTGCATTTTTCCGGGTCGGGGTCGGTGATCATGGAGACGAGTATCGTCGGCACGACTTGCCACGACACGCCGAATTTGTCCGCCAGCCAGCCGCAGGCCTGGGCTTCGGGCGCGCCGCCTTCGGACAGGCGCTCCCAGAAGTAGTCGACTTCGTCCTGGCTTTCGCAATTGATCTGGAACGATACCGCAGGGGAAAACTGGAACTGCGGGCCGCCGTTCATCAGGGTGAAGCGTTGCCCGTCCAGTTCCACGGCGACGGTCATGACGGTGCCCGCTTCGTGGCCGTGGTGTTCCTTGCCGACCTCGGGGTAGCGTGAGATTTCGCAGAGTTTGGCGTTGCGGAAGATGCTGACGTAGTACCCGGCCGCTTCCTCGGCCCGGTCGTTGAACCAGAGGCATGGGGTGATCTTTTGAAGACTGTGCATGACTGTGCTCCTGATCGTTGATGGTGGCCGTTCAAGGCTAGCAGGATGGGGCCTGTCTGGGCGCACGACAGGGTTCGGGGATGCGCCGCCGGCGGCTCGCCGGCGGCCGATTACGCTTCGCTAATCCGCCCTACGTGTTTCCGCGCGATTCACGGGACCTGGGCCTTTTGCCATCGCCTTTCGCCATCATTTGACGCTATCCTGCAGGCGCGCCATCAATTCCGGGCGGTATTGGCGCGAGCAGGGGACGCGGGCGTCGCCGCGCAGTATCAGTTCGCAGTCGCCTTTGTCCAGCGGTTGGACGCTGCGTATCCAATCCAGCTGCACCGCCGCGCGCCGGTGGCAGCGCAGGAAGCGCGGGCCTAGCTTTTCAACCAGGCCGGCCAGCGTTTGCCGCATCAGCGGAGCGCCGTCGGCCGTGTGCAGGACGACGTAATTATCGGCCGTCTCTATCCACTGTATCTGCTCCACCTTGACGATGCGCGTGCCGCCGCGTTCGGGCACCAGCAACTGGGTGATGGCCGGTAGCGGCGCCGGCGAGGCGGCCGGTGTCGCCACGGTCAACGCCGCCACCGGCGCCGTGGCGCCCAGGCGCTCGCGCACCCGCCGCAACGCCCTTTGCAACCGCTGTTGGTCGTAGGGTTTGAGCAGATAGTCGATGGCGTTGGCGTCGAAGGCGCGGATCGCGTATTCGTCGTAGGCGGTGACGAAGACCACCAGCGGCGCCGGCGATGGCAGCGAGGCGGCGACTTCGAGCCCGCCGATCTCCGGCATCTGGATATCGAGCAGCAGCACGTCCGGGGCGAAGCGGGGCAGCATTTCCAGCGCCTCGACGCCGTCGCGCGCCTCCTCGATGGCGTCGATGTCCGGCTCCAGTTCCAGCATGCGGCGCAGCTTGTCGCGCGCGGGGCGCTCGTCGTCGACGATCAGTATTCGCATGGCAATCGGCATGGCAATCGCATTTCCGCCCGCACGCCGGCCGGCGCGAGCTGTATCAGGTTGAACGATGCGCGCTCGCCGTACAACCCCGCCAGTCGCTCGCGCAGATTGCGTACGCCGATGCCGGATGCGCGTCCGGCCCCCACGTCGGCCGCGGGCAGCACGCCGGCATCGTCTTCCAGCCGCACCACGATGACGTCCTGCTCGCGGCCGACCGAGATGCTGATCGCGGTGCCCTGGCGGCGCCGTTCGACGGTGTGTTTGAAGATGTTCTCCAGCAGCGGCTGCATGCTCATGACCGGGACCGGGCAGGCCAGCAGCGAGTCGTCGACGTGCCAGGCGATGTGCACGCGGTCCGAAAAGCGCTCGGCCATCAGCGAGGCATAGCCGCGCAGCAGGCGCAGCTCCAGTTCCAGCGGCACCTGGTGCTGCTCGCCCACATCGAGCGTGGCGCGCAGCACGTCGGCCAATTGGATCAGCATCGCGTCGGCCCGCGCAACGTCGCTGTGCATCAGCGACGAGATGGTGTTGAGGGCGTTGAACAGGAAGTGCGGCTGCAGCTGCTGCGTCAGGCGAAGCAGCTGCGCCTCCCGCAGCGAGGCGTTGACTCTCTCCACCCTCAGCTTTTCGTTCAGCATCGCGTGATACGACAGCACGCCAAAGGTGATGGTGGCGAAGATGAAAAAGAACACCGTCATCTTCACATCCTCGTACAGATACACCTGCGGCCACGCGTGGTGTGTGTACGTTTCGCCGGCCAGGCGGTAGACCACGTGCCGGATGCCGAAGGCGATCGGCACGAAGGCCACCCAGTAGACCGGCAACCACACAATCTGGCGGGCGAACCAGCGCAGCGGCGATGAGATCAGGTGGTCGTACCTGCGCGTGAAGTAACGCTGGAGGACGAGCAGCACCGTTCCGGTGAAGGCCGACGAGGTCTCCCACAGTATCGGCTTCCACACACCATGATCGTTCTCGCGCAGGTATTCCTGCACGGCGGTGGTGGTCATCAAGAGCCAGAACAGCACCCAGGCTACCGCGATGATGATTTGTGTGCGCGTGGGTCGCATGGCTGGTCCTAGCGGTAGCGTGTTTCCATCAAGTCGATCTCGCGTACCAGCTTGCGTGAGATCGCGTCGGAAATACGGTCCGTGCGCGCCAGGTCGAACACGGCGCGCCGCTCGGCCGCCAGTGCCGAGAGCCGCAGCTCTTTCTCGGCGTGGTCGGTCTTGCGCCATGCCGATTCGCCGTCGTGGTCGACCTCCTTGAGCCTATGCTCGTAGAACGCGATCACCCGCGCCGCCGCCTGCGGATACACCTCGGGATCGACGCAGCTTTCCGACTCCATCAGCGACACCTGGGTTCTCTCGATGGCCATGATCGCCGCATTGGCGGCTTCGCGGCGCGCCAGGTCCTCCTCCCGCTGTTCCTCCGGCTCGGCCGGGAAGGTCATGCCGGCCAACAGGCGGGGCAGGGCGATGCTGGCGGTCAGCAGCGAAATCAGGATCACCGAGCAGGCCAGGAAAATGACCAGCGCGCGCGCCGGGAAGGGGGCGCCGTTGGGCAAGGCCAGCGGCAAGGTGAGCACGCCGGCCAGGGTGATCGTGCCGCGCGCGCCGGCCAGGGTGGTCGCCAGCAGCAGGCGCGGATTGATCTTTTGACGCTCCTCATGGCGTATTTTCTGCTTGAAGATGGTCAGCCGCAGCGAGGTCCACACCCACGCCATGCGCAGCGCCAGCAGGCCGGCGGTGATGGCGAAGGCGTAGACCAGCAGCCACCAGGGATTGAGGCGGCCGCTTTCCATGATCGACAGGCTGGCGCCACGGAAGATGTCCGGCAACTGCTCGCCGAGCAGCACGAACATCACGCCGTTGAGCGCGAATTGCACAGTGTCCCACACGGCCGAACGCTGGATGCGGGTGTTGGCCAGCGCGTGGCCGCTCAATTCCACGTAGCTCATCGTCACGCCGGCGGCGACGGCGGCCAGGATGCCCGAGCCGTGCAGGCGCTCGGCCACCAGGTAGGCGCCGAACGGCAGCAGCAGGTTGACCAGGATCGGCGAGCCGACCGGTTCGCCGAAGCGGCGCGACAGCCAGCGCTGCGCCCATGTCACGGCCAAGGTCACGCCCACGCCGGCGCCGATGCCGGCCACCACCAGCCAGGCAAAGGTGATGGCGGCGGTGCCGACCGAGAAGCTGCCGGTCATCGCGGCGGCGACGGCGAAGCGGAAACACACCAGCCCACTGGCGTCGTTGAGCAGCGATTCGCCCTCCAGGATGTGCATCAGGCGTTTGGGGATGGGGGTGTTGGAGGCGATCGAGCTGACGGCGATCGGATCGGTCGGCGAGATGATGGCCGCCAGCGCGAAGGCGACCGGCAGCGGCATCGCCGGAATCAGCCAGTGGATCAGGAAGCCGGCGCCGACGACGGTGAAGATGACCAGGCCCAGCGCCAGTTCCAGGATGGTGCCCTTGTCGCGCAGCAGGCCGCTCTTGGGAATGCGCCAGCCGTCGAGGAACAGCAGCGGCGGCAGGAAGGCGAGGAAGAACAGCTCCGGTTCCAGATCCACGCCGTGCGACGATTTGGCGGCGATCAGCGCGCCCAGCGCGATTTGCACCAGCGGCAGCGGGATCGCCGGCGGCAGCAGCCGCTTGATATAGGCACTGGCCACCACCGCCAACAACATCGCCAACACAACTTCGATCGAATCCATTCCCATCCTTTTCCATTGCAAATCGCTATCAAGCTTACACTATTGCCCGTTCTGGAAAAAGTTGGCCGCGAGCACTGGTCAGGCGCGGATGTTTCTGTCATAATCTGGCCTCTCCACGCGGGAGTAGCTCAGTTGGTAGAGCGCAACCTTGCCAAGGTTGAGGTCGAGAGTTCGAGACTCTTCTCCCGCTCCAGAATTCCAGATTCAAACCCCGATGGCTGTTAGCGGGTTTGCTACTAAAAAGAAACCCTCGGGTTTCTTTTTTTATTGGCAATGTTCCGCCGTTCCCCGCTCCGTAACCGTTGTATATCGTGCTGTAAATCAATATCCTGACGTCCAAAATGTGACGCAAGTGTGTTGCTCCCGCTATACTGGAAACGCAATGGAAGCCAAGCCCGCCGTGGGCCTTTTCCTATCAGCGGACCCAGTGGAGACCAATTTATGAAATCAGTTCAGCAGGAAGTGGATGAGCGCAGTAATTTAACAAACTCCAACAAGTTCGAATTACTGCTGTTCCGTTTGGGCGGCGACGCCAACGGTCAACACTCCGAGTTGTTTGGTATTAATGTCTTCAAAATCCGCGAGATCGTCGCGATGCCGGAAGTGACAGCAGTGGCCGGGTCCCCGCCACATATGCTGGGCGTCGTCAATCTGCGCGGCCAAATCATTACGGTGCTCGATTTGCCGGGCATCGTCGGTGTGACCCCAAAAACCGGTCTGAATATCATGTTGGTCACCGAATTCGCGCGCACCACGCAGGCGTTCGCGGTCGAATCGGTGGATGAAATCGTGCGTCTCGACTGGAGCCAGGTGCTGACCGCCGAAGGCACGGCCGGCGGCAAAGTCACCAGTATCGCGCGCGTCGACGGCGACGTGCAGAACACCCGCCTGGCGCAAGTGCTCGACGTCGAAACCATTTTGCGCGAGCTGGTCCCGCCCGAGGGCAAGGATGTCGACCCGGAAACCATCGGCCCGAAAGTGCTGTTGAAACCGGGCGCCGTGATCCTGGCCGCCGACGACTCGGTGGTCGCGCGCAACCTGATCGAAAAAGGTCTCGATGCGATGGGCGTGCACTTCATCATGACCAAGTCGGGCAAGGAGGCGTGGGAGCGCCTGCAGCACATCGCCGACGGCGCCAAGGCCGAAGGCGTGGCCATCACCGACCGCGTGGCCATGGTGCTGACCGATCTGGAGATGCCGGAAATGGACGGCTTCACGCTCACGCGCCTGATCAAGCAGGACGCGCGCTTCTCCAAGATTCCGGTGGTGATCCACTCCTCGTTGTCGGGCAAGACCAACGAGGACCACGTCAAAGGCGTGGGCGCCGACGCGTATGTGGCCAAGTTCTCGGCCGAGGATCTGGCGGGCACCATCCGTACCGTGATCGGCAAGGCCACCGCAGCCGCCGCATAAGTGCCGGCGTAAGCGTCCGCGAACGAATCAGGGTAGTATCGAAGGGCCGTGACGGCGACGTCGCGGCCCTTTTTTCTTTACAACCCGTTCTCGAAAGGACATACCGTGGCAGCTAAGAAAATTTTGTTTCTGACTGGCGATTTTGCGGAAGACTACGAGACCATGGTGCCGTTCCAGGCGCTGCAGATGGTAGGACATACGGTGGACGCCGTCTGTCCCGGCAAGAAGTCCGGCGACACCATCAAGACCGCGATTCACGATTTCGAAGGCGACCAGACCTACACCGAAAAACCGGGCCACCTGTTCGCGCTCAACGCCGGTTTCGACGACGTCGACGTGGCCAAATACGATGCGCTGATGATCGCCGGCGGCCGCGCGCCCGAGTACCTGCGCCTCAATCCACGCGTGATCGCCATCGTCCAGGAGTTCGCCGCGGCGTCCAAGCCGATAGCGGCGGTGTGCCACGGCGCGCAATTGCTGGCGGCGGCGGAGGTCATTCGCGGCAAGAAGATCTCGTGCTATCCGGCCTGCTCGCCGGAAGTCAAACTCGCCGGCGGCGAGTACGCCGACATCGCCGTCGACCAGGCGGTCACCGACGGTAACTTCGTCACCGCGCCCGCGTGGCCGGCGCACCCGGCGTGGCTCGGCCAGTTCCTGCGCTTGCTCGGAACCGAAATCAAACTGTAGCGAGGTTGCGGGCGTGGAAGCGGATGTGGTCTTCCATGAACGTCGAGATGAAGTAGTAGCCATGGTCGTAGCGCGCGTGCCGCCGCAGTTCCAGCGGCTGCGCGGCGCCGCGGCACGCTTCCTCGAACGCTTCCGGGTACAACTGCTCGGCCAGGAATTTGTCGCCCAAGCCCTGGTCGATCAGAATGCCGGCGGGGAAGGGCGTTTTCAGATCGGCCATCAATATGCTGGCGTCGTACTGCGCCCACGCGGACTTGTCGTCGCCGAGGTAGCCGCTGAACGCCTTGTGGCCCCACGGGCACTTCGACGGCGCGGCGATCGGCGCGAACGCCGACACCGAGCGGAATACGTCCGGCCGTTTCAGCGCCATCGTCAGCGCGCCGTGGCCGCCCATCGAATGGCCGAAGATGCCGAGGCGCGCGCCGTCGACCGGCAGCTCTCGCACCACCAGCTCGCGCAGCTCGTGGATGTAGCTGTACATGCGATAGTGCCGCGACCACGGCTCCCGCGTGGCGTCCAGATAGAAGCCGGCGCCGACGCCGAAATCCCAGCTGTCCGTCTCACCGGCGACACCGGCGCCGCGCGGGCTGGTGTCGGGCGCGATGAGGATCAGTCCCGCCTGCGCGGCGGCGCGCTGCGCGCCGGCCTTGATCATGAAGGTCTCTTCGTTGCAGGTCAGGCCCGCGAGGTAGAACAGCGCCGGCATGCGGGTTTGGTCGCCTTCCTGGCGTTCCGGAATAAAGACCGAAAAGCGCATCGGCAGGCCGATCTCGCGCGAGTCGTGGCGGTAGAAACGCTGGGTGCCGCCGAAGCAGGCGTGTTCACTGATTAGTTCAAGCATGTGTTTTTCCTATGTTCCCTAGCGAACAGTCGTGGTGCGGTTTATCGGCCATAATAATCGAAGTATGGTTTACAGAGGAGAAGTACATGCCGGATATTCAGGTCATCATGGCCGATTTGGGCTGGCCGTTGGCGATCGCGCTGGCTTGGCTGTCGGGAGAATTCCTGCATCGCTGGACCAAGCTTCCACGCATCAGCGTCTACGGCATCGTCGGATTTTTGCTCGCGCAGGCCTTCCCCGCCGCGTTGAGCAGCGGTGCGTCGAGCACCATCACCACCTTGGCCAATCTGGCTTTCGGACTGATACTGTTCGAATTCGGTTATCGCATCAATCTGCGCTGGCTCAGGATTAACCCGTGGATCGCGGTCAGCGGTCTGGCGGAATCGGCCGCCACCTTCGCCGTCGTCTATTTCATCGCCTATCTTACCGGCATGCCGTCGCTGACGTCGCTGCTGCTCGCGTCGCTGGCCATGTCCACGTCGCCGGCCGGCGTGCTGCGCGTGATCAATGAGCAGAACAGTTCCGGACAAGTCACCGAGCGTGTGCTCCACCTGGTCGCGATCAACTGCGTGCTGGCGGTGTTCGTGTTCAAGGTGGTGGTGGGCTTCTGGGTGTTCCAAACCTCGGGCAGCCTGCCGCAGGCGATTTCGCACAGCCTGATCGAACTGGTGGTGTCGGCCGTCATGGGCGCGGTGATGGGCTTTATGGTGCCGGCCCTGCTGCGCCGCCTCGGCGCGCTGGCGCAGGACGGCACCGTCGCCTTCGCGCTTGGCGTGGTGTTGCTGGTCGCCGCCGCCGGCGCCTTCGACGTCTCGCCGGTGCTGGCCACGCTGACCTTCGGCCTGGCCGCGCGCCATAGCCGCGTCGCCTTCAGCCGCACCGAACGCAATTTCGGCGGCATCGGCGAATTGCTGACGGTGCTGCTGTTCGTGTTCGCCGTCTCCACACTGGAGTGGGAGCGCGTGGTCGACGGCGCGGGCCTCGGCATCGTACTGCTGCTGGCGCGTTTCCTGGTCAAGACGGCCAGCGTGGCGGCTTTCGCCAAGGTCGGCGGTATCTCGTGGCGCAAGGGCGCGTTGACCGGTGTCGCGCTCGCGCCGATGTCGGTGTTCGTGACGCTGTTGCTCGAACAAACAAAATACATGGGAATCGTGCTGGTCGACGAACTGGCGGCGCTGGCGGCGATGACGCTGCTGCTGGAGGTGGTCGGCCCGATCGTCACGCAACGCGCGCTGATCTGGGCCAACGAGACCCAGGTCAAGGAGGAGAAGTAAATGCCATTAGAACCATTCAACACGTCGCAACCGCTGACGATGGGCGTGGAGCTCGAGCTCCAGCTGATCAGCCTTTCGGACTATGATTTGACGGCGTCCAGCCCGGACCTGCTGCACCTGTTGGGGCGCAAGCCGTTCCCCGGCAATGTGACGCCCGAAATCACCGAGAGCATGATCGAGATTAACAGCGACGTGCACACCAATCACACCGAACTGGTGGCGCAGTTGCAGCTGATCCGCGACACCCTGGTCACCGCCGGAGAGCAGCTGAACATCGGCATTTGCGGCGGCGGCACGCACCCCTTCCAAAAATGGTCGGACCGGCGCATCTTCGCCAAGCCGCGCTTCAAGGAAGTGTCGGAGCTGTACGGCTATCTGGCCAAGCAGTTCACGATTTTCGGCCAGCACGTGCACATCGGCTGCGCCAACGGCGACGACGCGCTGTTCCTGCTGCATTCGCTCAGCCGCTACGTGCCGCACTTTATCGCGCTGTCGTCATCGTCGCCGTATGTGCAGGGGAACGATACGCTGTTCAATTCCGCGCGTTTGAATTCGGTGTTCGCGTTTCCGATGAGCGGACGCGCGCCGTTCGTGCAGAACTGGGCCGCCTTCGAGAACGAGTACTTCGCCAAGATGGAACACACCGGCGTGATCAAGAGCATGAAGGACTTTTACTGGGATATCCGTCCCAAGCCGGAATTCGGCACCATCGAGCTGCGCGTGTGCGACACGCCGCTGACGGTGGAGCGGGCGGCGGCGCTGGCGGTGTATCTGCAATCGCTGTGCAGCTATCTGCTGGAGCGCAGGGAAGAGGCGCCGGCCGAGGATGACTATCTGGTGTATAACTACAACCGCTTCCAGGCTTGCCGTTTCGGTTTGGATGGCACCCTGGTGCATCCGAAGAGTTACGACAGTTTGTCGCTGCGCGAGGACATCCTGACCACGCTGCGCAAGATGGAGCCGTATGGCGCCAAGCTGGGCGCCACTGCGGGCCTGCAGCATTTGATGCAGGTCACGCACGAGGGCAGCGACGCGCATTATCTGCGGCAGCAGTTCGACCGCAGCGGTAGCGCCGAGGGGATGGTCGACGCGGCGATTCACCGGTTCCGTGGCCGCTGACGGTGATGTTGACGGTTGCGTTCACGTCAAACACGCAGGGCGGATTAGCGCAGCGTAATCGGCCATGGTTGTGCCGTCGGCGGCGCATGCATGGCCGATTACGGCGTTCCGCCTAATCCGCCCTACGTGTCTGCGTTGATGACGCTAAAACCGGGTTTCGCGCGCCACGCGCAGGAAGTTATCCAGAATCCCCGTGCAATCGAGCAGCTCCACGCCACCGGCGCTGTGAAACTCCGGGTGCCACTGCAACCCCATCACAAACGGCGCCTTGCGATACCTGATCGCCTCCACCATATTGTCCGGCACCGACAGCGCCTCCACCACCATGTCGCGGCCCAAGGTCTTAACGGCCTGATGGTGGATGGAATTGACCAACCCGGTCGTATGCCCCTTGAACAGCTTGCTCAACGACGACCCGGCCGGAAAACTGATCTCATGCCGGTTCCGGTCATACTCGTCATTCACGTGCGCCAGCGAATCGGGCACGTCCGACGCGATATCCTGATACAAGGTGCCGCCGAAGGCCACATTGATCAGCTGGCATCCACGGCAAATCCCCAGCACCGGCTTGCCGGCCTCGACGAACTCGTGCAGCAACTCCAGCTCGTACATGTCGCGCGCGCGGTCGCCGCCCCATTCGGGCCGGGTCGGCGTTTCCGAGTAGCTCTGCGGCGAAACGTCGGCGCCGCCCTGCAGCACCAGGCCGTCGAGGTGGCGCGCATAATCACGCAGGCGGATATTGGAAGGGTGCAGCAAGCCATCGGTGTTGACGGTCGGGATCATGAACACCAGCACGTCGCGCGACATGACCCATTGCGCGATCGATTCCTCCAGGTACTGCAGGTTCTTGCTGCGCAGGCCGGTGGCGCCGGCTTCCGGGTGGAAAATCCTTGCCGACACGCCGATGTGCAGCGGCCGTTGGATGATGTGGCGCGTGACCGAAGCGGCAACCCGGCGGTAGCGCGCCATGATGACGCGGCCCCACAGGCTGAAGACGTTGTCGCCCGGATCGAGATATCGGGGCGTGCCCACCTCGGGACGCGTGGATCGGCGCTCGTGGTCGCTAGCGCGGCGGTGTGGCGTTTCCTGCACGTGCACGTCTTCTGGCGGTACGTCTATGATGTCCTTATCGTCCGGCCCGGTGCTCATGCTGTCCCTCATTTACTGTTGACATGATGCCAGTGTGCCATACACCGGCGTCGGCGGTCGCCCGGTTCACAAATCCTTACAACTGTCGGTTGTCACGAGGTCGAGCAGGCCGTCGGCGAACCCGGCCACCAACGGGTCGGCCTCGCGCAGGCAGACCAGGCCGACGGCCGACAGCAGCTTGCCGTTTGCCAGCGGCACGAAGCACACGCCTGCCGGCGCCATCGACCGCATGCACTCCGGCACGATGGCGATGCCCAGGCCGGCCGCGATCAGGCTCAGTTGCGACGATTTGCGCGACAGCGCCCGGGCCGGTATCGGAAAGAAACCCTGTTCCAGGCACAGGTTGGCGACCAGATAGCTCAGGCCGCCCCGGTCCTTGTGCGGTATCGAGATGAAGTGTTCCTTGCTCAGGCTGGCCAGTTCGACGTTGTCGAGCGCGGCCAGCGGCGAGTTGTGCGACACGGCCACCATCAGCCGCTCGGTCGACACTTGCCGCACATGGATGTGCGGATATTTGCGCAAGGTGGGCAGGCGGATCAGGCCGATGTCCGCGCGGCCTTCCTCGATATCGAGGGTCTGGCTGTCCGATGGCGCCATCGACACTTCCAGGGTCACGCCCGGTGACAGCTCGAGCAGCCGGGCGATGGCGCCGGTCAGCGTTGGCGTCAGGATCACCGAGCTCGAATGCTGCAGCCGGATCACGCCGCGCGCGCCGAGGCCGACCTGGCGCGCCTGCACCACCGTGTCGTCGATGTCGTCGAGGATGCGCTTGCCGCGTTCGAAAAACAGCTGGCCGGCCGGCGTCAGCTCGATATGGCGGGAGTCGCGCGTCAGCAGTTGCGTTTGCAGCTCGTCTTCCAGTTCCTTGATCTGGCGGCTCAGCGCCGATTGGGCGATGTACAGCTTTTCGGCGGCGCGCGAATAACTTCCCGCCTCGACGATTTCAACGAAGTACTTGAACTGTTTAAGCGATATCACCGTGTATGCCGTTTCGAGATGGATGGCCGCCGTATTTGATATTGGCCCGGACGGTGCGGCGCCGTTAAAGTGAAGCGTCTCTTCTTCATTTACGGAACCGCCATGTTGGAGCTTATCGGAATAATCGGCGTGGTATTGAGTATTGCAGTAAAAATGATATGCGTCCAGATCGGTTGCGGCAGCGGCAAAGACGAACGCGAGGATTGAAGTGGCAGCCCATATAATTGGGCATGAATAAAAATAATCTGCTTGTGGGCGCGCGCGTGCTGGCGTCGGTCGTGCTGTCGGTATTGTCCGTCTGGGGCGGCCTGGCGCTGTGGTTTCAGCTGCCGGCCCTGCGCTTGCCGGCGGTGGTGGTGTGGGGCGTTGGCGCCGTCGTCACGCTGGTGCTGTGGTGGCGCAAGCGCGACGCGCGCATGGCGCTGCCCTGGTTGGCCGGAATGATCGCGCTGATGGCCTGGTGGAGCACCTTGCAGCCGACGCACAACCGCGTGTGGGCCGACGATGTGTCGCGCATGGTCACCGGCCAGGTGCGGGGCAGCGTGGTCACGCTGGACCAGGTGCGCAATTTCGAATGGCGTAGCGATACCGACTACACGCAGCGCTGGGAGGCGCGCAGCTACGACCTGGATCAACTGCGCTCGGTCGATGTGGCGATGTCCTATTGGATGGGACCCGCGATCGCGCACACGCTGGTGTCGTTCGGCTTTGCCGATGGACGCTACCTGACGTTTTCGATCGAAATCCGCAAGCAGCGCGGCGAGAGTTTCGACGCGATCACCGGGTTTTTCAAGGGATACGAGACGGTGCTGATCGCCGCCGACGAGCGCGACATCCTGCGCGTGCGCACCAACGTTCGCGGCGAGGACATGTATTTGTACCGGTTGAAGATGCCGCCGGAGGCGATGCGCTCCTTGTTCCTGGCGTATCTGGACGAAGGCGCGAAGCTCAAGCGCGAGCCGCGTTTTTACAATACGCTGACGGCCAACTGCACCACCATTATTTTCCAGATGGCGCGGCGCATCGATCCGGGATTGCCGCTGGATTGGCGCTTGCTGGCATCGGGTTATCTGGACCGGTATTTGTTCGACATCGGCGCCTTGGCGGGCGGGCAGGATTTCGAGGCCCTGCGCCGGAACGCCCACATAACGGAACGTGCCCACGCCGCCGACCAGGCAGAGGATTTTTCAGCAGGTATAAGGGCCGTCGCCCAATGAAAATCGGCCCGGGACCCACAAAAAAACACCGGAAACACGTAGGGCGGATTAGCGAAGCGTAATCGGCCATGCATGCGTGGCCGGCGGCTCCTACATGGCCGATTACGGCGTCCCGCCTAATCCGCCCCACGTGTCTCCGGAGCGGAGCTTATTTCACCGCGCGAAATACAGCTCGTTCACCCGATCAAGGTTAACCTCGGCCGCGCGTTGCGACAGCACGACCTTCCCGCTCTGCATCAGATACACATGATCGGCGATCCCAATCGCCCGCTCCGTATTCTGCTCCACCAAGATAATGGTTCGCCCGCCGGCCTTGAGCCGCTCGAGCGTCTCGAACACCTCGTTGACAACCACCGGCGCCAATCCCAACGATGGTTCGTCGACAATCAGCAAACGCGGCTCGGACATCAACGCCCGCGCCATCGCCAGCATCTGCGCCTCGCCACCCGACAGCGAACCGGCCAACTGCGCACGCCGTTCCCGCAGGCGCGGAAACATCAGGTACGACTTCTCCAGCCGCGCCTTGACATGCGCCCGATGCGACGGATGATAAGCCCCCATGATCAGATTCTCCTCCACGCTCATGTCGCGGAAGGTCAAACGGTCCTCTGTGATCAGCGCCACCCCATGGTCGGCCATATGCCAGGTCGGCGTGCCGTTCAAACGCCCGCCGTCGAGGCGGATCTCGCCGCCGTTCACCGGCAGCAGTCCCATGATCGTGCGCAGCAGGGTGGTCTTCCCGGCGCCATTCGGACCGATGATGGCCGTCAGCTCGCCGGCCTGCGCGCGCATCGACACATCCCACAACACGTTGATGGCGCCATAACCGGCGCGCACGCGGTCCAGTTCAAGCATTGCCGGCTCCAACTGTGGTCCCCGTGTAGCTGCGCATTACCTCGGGATCGCGGAAGACGGCATCCGGCGCGCCATCGGCGATCAACTGGCCGAAATTGAGCACCACCACCCGCGCGCACAAGGCGCTGATGGTCTCGATATCGTGCTCGATCATGACGATGCCGACGCCAAAACGCGTATGCATCTCCCTGAGCATCTCCATGAAGCGGCGCTTGCCGGTGGTTTCCAGTCCCGCCAGCACTTCGTCGAGCAGCAGCAGCTTGGGCGATGTCGCCAGCGCCTTGGCCACTTCCAGCGCCTTCAACTCGGTCAGCGACAATTCGGTGGAGGCGTCGCGGGCGGCCTTGTCTGTCAGGCTGGTGAACTCCAGGATCTCGTCGATCTGCCGGGTGTCGATCTTGTCGGCGCCGAAGCGCTGGGCCACGATCAGGTTCTCGCGCACCGTCAGTTCATGCATCGGCTGCGGCACCTGGAAGGTGCGGCCGATGCCCAGCCGCGCGCGCCGGTACATGGGCGTGCGCAGCAAGTCATGGCGATCGAAACGGATGCTGCCGCCGGTGGTGCGCACCAGTCCCGAGATGGCGTTGAAGAGCGTGGTCTTGCCGGCGCCGTTGGGGCCGACCAGTCCGACGACGTCGCCGGTGCCGACATTGAGCGTCACGTTGTTGACCGCCGTCAGGCCGCCGAAGCGCACCGAGAGGTTGTTCAGTTCAAGCATGGTCGTTCCTTCCTGGCTTGGATGCGGGCTTGCGCGGTGACGACAGCAGCGGCAGCAGGCCGCCGGGACTGAGGATGATCATCGCGACGAGCAGGCCGCCCAGCACCAGTTGATGCCCGGTGGGGATCAGCGCCTTGAATACCAGTTGATCGAGCAGATACACCACCAGCGCGCCGAGCACCGGTCCGGCGATGGTGCGGTAGCCGCCGAAGATGGCGGCGACGATGGGCAGCGTCACCCACACGCCGCTGAAGGCGTAATCCGGTTCGAGGAAATTCAGGTAGTGGGCGTTGAAAGCGCCGGCCACGCCGGCCATGAAGGCCGACACCATCAACATCAGCCCCTTGAGCAGCGTGCTGTTGACGCCAACCACGCGGGTGGCGTCCTCGCTGTCGTGCATGGCGCGCAGGGCGAGGCCGTAGTGGCTGGCGCGGATGGCGCGGTATGCCAGCGCGAACAGCAGCACGATGCTGAGGATGACCAGATAGGCGCCGGTCTTGCCGCCCATGTCGACGCCGAACATGTCCGGTAGCGGTGCCGGCAACACCGGGATATTGCCGATGCCGCCGGAGCCGCCGGTGACGGACGTCCATTCGGTGGCGACGATACGAAAGATGTGGGCGTACGCCAGGATCGCCAGCGCGAAGTAGGGGCCGCGCAGGTGCAATACCGGCAGCATCACGAGCGAGGCTCCCACCGCGCCGGCGCCGCCCAGCACCATCCCGGCTGGCACCGGCAGTCCGGCCTTGAGCGTGACGATGGCCGAAACGTA
Source organism: uncultured Duganella sp. (assembly GCA_963511605.1). Classification (GTDB taxonomy): domain Bacteria; phylum Pseudomonadota; class Gammaproteobacteria; order Burkholderiales; family Burkholderiaceae_D; genus Rugamonas. The sequence goes on from CAUPJZ010000010.1 coordinate 134,346, forward strand.
GGCGCCGACGCCGAAGAAGGCGCTGTGGCCGAAGCTGACCATGCCGCCCAGATTGCCCAGCAGGGCCCACGACAGCGCCACGCAGCCGATCACCAGCGCCGCGACGACCAGGCTCATAATGTACTGATTGGCGCCGAGCAGCAGCGGCACGGCGCCGTAGCCGACGGCCAGCAGCGCGACCAGCAGCGGCCAGCCGCGTAACGGCGCGAGGCGGCCGCTCATCCGCGCCTCCGGCTGGCGCCCATCAGGCCATTCGGCATCACGAACAGCACCAGCAGGAACAGCATCATGCCGGCCAGCTCCTGCAGGGCGGAACTGGCCAGGGTGACGGTCAACGCCTCGGCCACGCCAAGCAGCACGGCGCCGAGCAGCACGCCGGGGATCGACCCCACGCCGGCCAGCACGGTGATGATGAAGGCCTTGACGGTCAGCGCGCCGCCGTAGGCTGGCTGGATCACGCCATAGCTGTACAGCGCGACGCCGGCGAATCCGGCCAGCATGCCGGCGACGATGAAGGACACCAGTTCCGTGCGCGCCGGCGGAATGCCCATCAACTTGGCCGCCTCGCGGTTGCTGGAGACGGCGCGCAGCGCGCGGCCATACCAGCTGCGCGACAGCCACCACCACAAGCCGGCCATCAGCAGCAGGCTGACGACGAAGAACACGGCCTCCCCGCGCATGCTGTACAGCGGCCCGACGACGAACGCCTCCTGCAGCCAGCTGGAACTGGTCGAGCGCACATCGGCCTTCCAGATCAGCAGGATCAGGTTCGTCATGATCACGCCGATGCCGAAGGTGAGTAGCAGCGAATTGATTTCGCGGTCCTTGCGGATGCGGCTGACGATGCCGTACACGCCGGCCGATGTCAGGCTGACGACGATCACCGCGACCGGGATCGCCCACGCAGGATTGAGTCCCAGCCCCGATTCCACCGTGTAGGCGATGTAGGCCGCCAGCAGCACCAGCTCTCCATGGGCGAGGTTAATCACCCGCATGGTGCCGAACACCAGCGCCAGTCCCAATGCGATCAGCGCGTAGGACCCGCCCTGGAGCAGGCCGGAATACAGCGCCTGCAGTATCAGGTCGGTCATAGGCCGTGATCCGGGCGCGCGCTTACCACGGTTTGCCCGGATAGATCATCTTGCCGGTGGCGTTGGACGCCGGCCAGACGATGACGATGTTCTTGCCCTGGTGCTGGGCCATGCGGTGGACGAAGTTCAGGTTGTCGCCGTTGGCGCCGAACTGCACGCGGCCGATCAGCGTTTCGCGGTCGGTCTTGCGCAGCTCCTCGGCGACGCCGCCTTTTTTGACCGTGCCCTTGTCGGCGGCGCGGGCGATGGCCTCGAACAGCAGCATCGACTGCACGTAGCCGAACTGGCCCAGGTAGTCCGGCTCCTTCTTGTACAGCGCCTTGTAGGCGGCGGCGAATGCCTTGCCGTCGGCGGTGTCGAAGGTGGCGGGGAAGGGCAGCAGCGCGGTGCCGTACACGTTGGGCATCAGGTCGGGGAATTCGGCCGCCATCTTGGGCGTCGCCAGCGACCACACGCCGATCAGCGCCTTGACGGGCGGCTTGAGCACGCGCGCCGCGCGCAGGATGCCGACGTAGTCGTTCTCGTAGCCGACCATCAAAATCACTTCGGACTTGTCCTGCAGCCGGATCTTGTTGACGATCGGTTTGAAGTCGGTGATGGCCGGGTCGAACGAATGCGCCGCCGCTTTCACACCCTTCGCCGCCAGCGCCTTTTGCACCGAGTTGGCCAGATCGGAGGTGGCTTCCTTGGTGGAGAAGACGATGGACACGCTCTTCGCGCCCATGTCGGCCAGCGTGCCCAGGACGGCTTTTTCGTAGCCGGCGGTGTTATTGATGCGGAAGAAATTCTTGCGGCCGCTGTTGACGAGGTTATCGTCGACGCCACCGGAGGTGATGTAGGGCAGCCCCAGTTTGTTGGCCGCGTCGGAGGCGGGGGAGATGTTATTGGAGCCGTAGCCGCCGGTGATGGCGATCGCGCCCTCGCTGGCCAGCTTTTCGACCGCCGCCACCGCCTTGGCCGGCGCCGACTCGTCATCGATGGTGACGATCTTGATCTTGTGTTTGCCGTTGCCCTTGTTGAAGACATCGGCGGCGACCATCACGCCTTCCTGCATGCCCGCGCCCACCCGCGCCAGCGTCCCGGTCAGCGGCAGCTGCGCGCCGACGATGAATTCCTCCGCGTTCGCGCGGGCCGCCGTCAGGGCCATCATCAGCGACGCGGCCATCATTAGTTTTTTCATGACTGTCTCCACCTTCCGGGTTATTTTTGTACCAGTTGCCGCAGCCGTCCTTTCAGTATCTTGCCGGTTGTTGCAGCTGGCAGTGTTTGCATCGCGATGATCTCCGACGGGCATTTGTAAGGCGACAGCCGGCCCGCCAGGTACTGCTGTAATTCCCCTATCGATACGCCGTGGCGCGGATCGAGTTCGACGAAGGCGACCACCTCCTCGTTGCCGTCGCCGGCACCGGCGTCGCGGCCCACCACCGCCGATTGCGTCACCGCCGGATGGGCGTTGAGCACCGTCTCCACTTCCAGCGGATAGACGTTGAAGCCGGAGCGGATGATCAGCTCCTTGGTGCGGCCGACGATGAACAGCGCGCCGTCCGCCCCCCGGCGCGCCATGTCGCCGGTGTTGATCCAGCCGCCGGGCCGCATCGCCGCCGCCGTCAGTTCCGGCTCGCGGTAGTAGCCCAGCATGACGTTCGGGCCGCGCACCCATAGTTCGCCGTCTGCGCCCGCCGCCACATCGGCGCCGGCCTGGTCGACCACCCGCACTTCCACGCCCGGAATCGCCGTTCCCACCGAGGCGTCGCCGCGCGGCGCGTCCAGGCGCGTCTGGCTCACCGTCGGCGAGGTCTCGGTCATGCCGTAGCCGTTGTGCAGCGCGACGCCCAGCAGATCCTCTACCTGCGTTTTCAGACTGGGCGACAGCGGCGAGCCGCCGGCGTAGGCGAAACGCAGCCGGTTTTCCAGCCGGCGCGGCCGGCCGTTGTCGCCCGTCCCGAGCTTTTCAAGCAGGCGCGCATACATCGCCGGCACGCCCTGCAGGATGGTCAGGCCGTCGTCGCGGATCGCCGCGATCAGCGCGTCGGGCGTGAAGCGCGGGCACAGATACAGGCAGGCGCCCGCGTACAGGGTGCCCAGCATGACCGAGGCCAGTCCATAAACGTGCGTGATCGGCAGCACCCCGTAGGCGCGGTCGTCCGGCGTCAGGCCGCGCAGCGTACTCGAAATGGCGGCGATGAACAAGAGGTTGCGGTGCGTGAGCATCACGCCCTTGGGATTGCCGGTGGTGCCGGTGGTGTAGATCAGCGCCGCCACCTGGCGCTCGGGCGAGGCATGCTGCGCTTCCCGCGCTCCGCCCGCATTGAGCGCGCCTATCATCCAGGGCTCGTCGTCGAAGGGCGGCCGCGCCGGTTCGGCGCCGTGGCGCCGGCCGTGGGCCGTTGTTTCAGGGGAGGCTGGTATCGAGGTGTAGATCACGCGCCGCGCGCCGCTGTGGTCGAGGATCTGGTCCACCTCGGGCGCGGAAAGGCGGCCGTTGACATGGACGATCCAGGCGTCGATGTCGGCGGCGGCGAAGGTCAGCACCACTTGCGCGGCGCAGTTCTCGCCGACGACCATCAGGCGGTCGCCGGCGCGCACATCGAGCCGGCGCAGCAGCGCGGAAGTTTGGTCGACCGCCGCCGCCAGTTGCGCGTAGCTCCAAAGCCGGCGGCCGTCGTGCAGCGCCGGCGCGTGCGGAGCGCGCGCGGACCAGCGGCGCGGAATGCCGCTGATGCGGTCCGGCAGCGATGTCAGCACCTGCTCGACGTCGATATCGGCGTTGGCGCCTATCCTGTTCATCCGGCCCGTGCCGGGGTTTTCTGGTCTCTTGTCATGGTCTCCCTTTCGGAAGTCCCCAATGTGCCGATTCGGCCAGACCCTGTCAAGCTTTGATGTCGATCAGCGTGCCGAGGTTTTCGTCGGCGGCCTGTATCACTTTGGCCGACAGGTCGAACTGCGCCTTGTAGACCAGCGAGTTGGTGGCCTCGGTGGCGAAGTCGGTGCCGCTGGCTTCCGACGACTGCATTTGCCGTCCCTGGACCGATAGCGTGACGCCGCCTCCGGCCGGGGAGGCCTCCTGGAACGAGGCGCGCGCGGGTTGGAAGCCGGCGGTGCCCATGTTGGCAACCGAGTGCGCGCTGTTGGCCAACGCGCCGGCGCTGGCTTGCAAGCCCGAGGCCGCAGTGTGTAGTGCCGATATCGCCATGATAGTCACCCGCCTATAATTACCCTATGGAAACCGCGTTCAGTGTAGCCCAATTATTGCCGGTATGTACGTTAACTAGACCGTTAGACAATATATTGGTTTAAAAAGCGCTGTTTCTATGCTACTCTGCGCGCCTTAGTTGATTTTGAGAAATAATCAGGGGAGTTGTAAACATGGCGTTTTTTGATTTTCTGGAGAAGGACCGCACCATAGCGGGTTCCGGCTTCAACCGCTGGCTGGTTCCGCCGGCGGCCTTGGCGATCCACCTTTGCATCGGCATGGCCTACGGTTTCTCGGTGTTCTGGCTGCCGCTGTCGCGCGCCGTCGGCGTCACCGAGCCGCTGGCCTGCGCGGCCGACATGGATCTGATGGCCCGCATCCTGTCGTCGACCTGCGACTGGCAGATTTCGATGCTCGGCTGGATGTACACGATGTTCTTCGTCTTCCTCGGCCTGTCCGCGTGGCTGTTCGGCGGCTGGCTGGAACACGCCGGTCCGCGCAAGGCGGGCGTGGTGTCGGCGCTGTGCTGGTGCGGCGGCCTGGTGATTTCGGCGCTGGGCGTCTACCACCACCAGATCTGGCTGATGTGGATCGGTTCCGGCGTGATCGGCGGTATCGGTCTGGGCCTCGGCTACATCTCGCCGGTGTCGACCCTGATCAAATGGTTCCCGGACCGTCGCGGCATGGCGACCGGCATGGCCATCATGGGCTTCGGCGGCGGCGCGATGATCGGCGCACCGCTGGCCGACATGCTGATGAAGCACTTCGCGACCGCCGGCGCGGTCGGCGTCTGGCAAACCTTCCTTGCCATGGCGGCGATCTACTTCGTCTTCATGATGGCGGGCGCGCTGTCGTACCGCGTGCCGGCCACCGGCTGGAAACCGGCCGGCTGGACGCCGCCGGCGACCAACGCCAACGCCATGATCACCACCCGCCACGTCCACGCCAGCAAGGTGTGGGGCATTCCGCAATTCTGGCTGGTGTGGCTGGTGCTGTGCCTGAACGTGACGGCCGGCATCGGCATCCTGGGCATGGCCTCGCCGCTGCTGCAGGAGATCTTCGGCGGCCAGTTGCTGGGCGTGACCACCGCGTTCAACGAGTTGACCTTGGCGCAGAAGGGCCAGATCGCCGCCATCGCCGCCGGCTTCACCGGCCTGCTGTCGCTGTTTAACATCGGCGGCCGTTTCGTGTGGGCGTCGTGCTCCGACTTCCTGGGCCGCAAAGTCACCTACGGTATCTTCTTCGTGCTGGGCTTTACGCTGTACGCGTCGATTCCATCGATGGCGCACGGCGGCCATCTGGCGCTGTTCGTCGGCTTCTTCTGCATCATCCTGTCGATGTACGGCGGCGGCTTCGCCACCGTGCCGGCCTACCTGGCCGACTTGTTCGGCACGCAGATGGTCGGCGCCATCCACGGCCGCCTGCTGACGGCGTGGGCCGCCGCCGGCGTGTTCGGCCCGATCCTGGTCAACTACGTGCGCGAGTACCAGATCGCCAACGGCGTGCCGAAGGCGCAGGCCTACGACTTCACGATGTATGTGCTGGCGGGCCTGCTGCTGGTCGGCCTGGTGTGCAACCTGCTGGTGCGTCCGATCGCCGACAAGCACTTCATGACCGACGCCGAACTGGCGGCCGAGAAGAAGCTGGCGCACGAGCGCGACGCGGCGGCATCGACCGGCGCGGCCGCCGCGGCGGGCGGCACCACCAGCCCGATCGCGGTCGCTTTCGGCTGGCTGGCGGTGGGCATACCGATGGCCATCGGCATCTCGATCACGGTGCAGAAGGCTTCGGTATTGTTCAAGTAAGGCTGTCGCTTCACGAAGGCCGACGGGGCCGGTTCAGCTTGGGCTGGGCCGGCCCTTTTTTTATCGCCAGGATGTTGCGTCTTGTCATTGGCGGGTAGCATTTTTGCTGACGGAGAGCAAAACAGGCAGGCCGTTTGTCGACGAGGCGGTTCGGTGCACCTTTGATCTAGATCATATAGCGCGGCTCGGGCTGGACGTAGCCTTGGCATTCGCGCTGCAGACGCGTCGTCGAAGACCGGATCGACACCATCGCTAGATTTCAAGGCAACCTGTTACTTTCTTTTCGAGGCATACTTATGTATCCATTTTCCCAGTCAGTCACCCCAGCCGCCAGAACCCATCTGGAAGCGCAATTGTCGTTCTTCAACGACATGTCGAAATCCTTGTTCCGTACCGTTCAGCAATACAGCGACCTCAATATCCAACTGGCCCAAACCATGCTGGAAGAAAGCACGATGAGCGGCCAGAAATTCATCACCGCGAATCGCCCGACCGAAGCGATCGCCGCAGCGGCGGCGCACGCCCAGCCGACGGCGGAAAAGCTGCGCGCCTACCAGCAGCACCTGTCGCGTATCGCCGCCGACACCCAGGTTGACCTGTCCAAAGTAGCCGAAGAGCACGTACAGGAAACCAGCCGCACCGCCCGGGCCCTGGCCGACGAGGTGGCGCGTGTGACGTCGGAGGAGACGGAAAAAACGCTGCGCAACCAGCAGGACGCGGTCAGCAAGTTCACCGATCCGTTCATGAGCCAGTATGACGGTACGCGCCAGTCGCGCGGCACCGAAGTGCGCGGCAGCCAGTCGCTGCAGAGCGCCGGCCAGAACGGCGCCGAAGGGCAGGCGGGCAGCATGCAAGGCGGTCAGGCATCGCAAGCACAAACGGCGGCGCAGTCGGCCGCCCAGGGCAGCAAGCAAGCCGGAGCCCGCAAGGAAACTTGATACCGGTTGCAGTAAAATAAGACGAGATTTGCCGTGTGCGGGATCGTGGATCGCCGCGCGCGGCATTTTTTTCGCTCATGCTTTATCATGGCCGGCTTATGCTGTCTGGAGATAGGGTATGACGACTTCCACCACCGCGCAGCCGGAATCGCTGCACATCGTTTGTCCACATTGCGACGCCGTTAACCGCGTGCCGGCCGCCAGGCTGTCGGCCGCGCCGGTGTGCGGCAAGTGCCAGCGCGCGCTGTTCACCGGCCAGCCGGTCGATCTGTCGAGCGCGCGCTTCGCCAAGCAAATCGAACGCAGCGATATTCCGGTGCTGGTGGACTTCTGGGCGCCGTGGTGCGGTCCATGCCGTACGATGGCGCCGTTCTACGCGCAGGCGACCCAGCGGCTGGAGCCGCAATTCCGCGTCGTCAAGGTGAATACCGAAGAGGCGCAGGATTTGTCGGCGCGCTACGCGATCCGCAGCATTCCGACGTTGGCGTTGTTCAGGGGCGGGCGGGAAATCGCGCGCCAGCCGGGCGCGATGGACGCGTCCAACATCGTCGCGTGGGCGATGCGGAACAATCGCGGGTTAGCGTGATTACTTGCGGAGACAGGTAGGGTGGATTAGGCGGAACGCCGTAATCGGCCATCCATGAGCCGCCGACGGCGCATGCATGGCCGATTACGCTTCGCTAATCCGCCCTACGTGTTTTAACGGTTAGTCGGCGGCGCGGTCCAGCCATTTGCGGATGCCGTCGAGCGTGCGGAAATCGGCGACCGATCGGGTGTTGATGTGCGGGTGCCGCGCTTGCAGCATCTTCGTCAGCGCCGATCCGGGACCCAGTTCCAGCGCGTAGGTGATGCCGGCTTCGGCGCAGGCGTCCATGCAGGCGAGCCAGCGGATTTTTTCCGCCATCTGGCGCGACAGCTGCCCGACCGCCTGTTCCTTGTCGCTGACAGGCGCCGCGCTGATGCCGGCCAGTACCGGCGCGGTCATCGCGCCGAAGTCCGCCGGCCGCAGTGCGTCCGCGAACGGCCTTACCGCGTCGCGCATGTAGTGCGTATGCGATGCCACCTCGACCGGCAGACGCGTGCATCGTCCTCCCGCCGCGATGACGGCCGACTCCAACGCCTGCGCCGCTTGCGCCGGTCCACCGGCGATGCAGGCGTCGTCGCCGGTTTCTATGCCGACCTGAAAAGCGTGGGCGATCGCCAACTCTTCAAGCCTCTTCGCGCTCAAACCCGACAGCGCCAGAAGCGCCTGACCGGGATGCGCGGCCAGGCACTCGTCCATCAGCTGCGCGCGCCGTGTCGCCAGTTTCGTCGCGGTCGCGGCTGTGAAAGCCCCGGCGACGCCATAAGCCGACAATTCGCCGATACTGTAACCGGCGACCAGCGCCGGTTGCGGCGTGAAGTCCCGGATCGCTTCCCACATGCCCAGTGTCGCGGCCACGATCAACGGTTGGGCGTTGCTGTTGGCGTAGATGTCCGCGCCATCGAAAACCCGCGGCATGGCGGCGGACAGGCGATCGAGCAGGGCGGCCGCGCTGGCGCTGGTGCGCGCCAGTTCGAACATCTCCGCGTGCTGCCCACCCTGGCCGGGGCAGAGCAGCAGCAGACGTGATTGGGCGCCGTATGACATCGCTACCACCTGTCCGCGTCCAGCGCGGCGATGGATTGCACAAGGCAGCTTGCCGCCAGCAGGTCGGCGGCGCCGCCCGGCGAAAGTCGCCGTTGTACAAATACCTGATGGCTGGCCAGCGCCTGTCCCAGCCAGTTGGCGTTCGCGGTGCCTCCGGCTTCGATAAAGCGCCGCGCGTGCTCCCTTACCGTCTGCGCGCCTTGCGGACCGGCGCGGTGATAGACGTTGCTGTCGCTGATGTGCGCCATCAACGCGAACAGCGCGTCGATGCGGGCCATCGTCATCGTGGCGCCGCGTGCGCGCGTGGCCTGCAAGGCCGGCACGCCGATCTCGAATACCGACGGCAGGCCAAGCGCGCCTTCCTCCCGCGCGCCGCTCGCCGCGTACCGCGCCGCCACGCGCAGGCCGTTGCTGATCGCCGCTGCCGCTGCCGGTGCCGCTGACGCGCTGGCGTGCATCGCCAGTTCCTCGCCCCAGCGTATCAGCATGGTGGCGCGCAACGCGGCTGGCGTCAGCGGCGTGCCTTGCGCGCGCGCGCGGCCCGCCGCCGCGCACAGCAGCCCAAGGCTGAAGATGGCGCCGCGGTGGGTGTTGATGCCTCGTGTCGCCTTCAGCATGGCCTTTTCCGCCGCGATGCCAAGTTGCTTCAATTGAGCGAAAGGCGCGTCGCCCAATCCCGCCAGGCAAATGTTCCTGAAATAGTGGCGCAGCGAGAACAGGCTGCGCATGAAGGTGGCGGCGTTCATGTCGCTATGGCTGCCCGAATCGACCAGCGACACCAGCCCCGGTTTCGGATAGAGGCATAGTTCGAGGTACAGGCTGCCGACGGCAAGCCGCGCGATCTCGCGGGCGAAGCGTCGTTGCGCCGAAGCGCTTGGCTGGCGCGGCGCGGCGTGTGGAATGAGCGCGCGCTGGAAGGGGATGGAGGCGGGGCTGGCGGTGCGCATCACGATGGCTCCAGTAGCGCCAGCAGCGACGCCGTATCGGCCAGCCGCACCGCGCCCAGCTCCTTGACGATCACCTTGGCCGGATGGTCGATCGCCATCCGCCACTCCTTCCAGGAAACGGCAGCGCCGCCGGGGAAGACGATCTCGCCGTCGAGCGGCAGCAGCGCGGCGTGGCGGGACAGCACCGCCACGCATTTCTCCAGCTGCCGCCGACCGGTGGGGTGAAACAGGATGTCGACATCCGACGTCGGCGATACGTAGGGCAGTCCGGTGAGGGCTTCCATCGCCAGCGAGCCGTAGACGCGCAGATGCATGTCCACCGCATCTTGTTGCAGCGCGGCGAGCGGTGCGCGCAGGGGACCTGACAAGGAGCGTACGACGGAAACCAGTTCAATCGCGGGCGTCGCTTTTTTGATATGTGCCGCATACGCGCGCAGCGAAATGCGCACCTTCTCGCCGCTGTCCTCGTCGGGAGGCAAAGGCAATCCGAGGCAGATTTCATCCGGCGCCGCGTCGGTGTCGGTGCGTCGCACTATCACCGGCCAGGACTGGCTTTTCCACAGCCCGAAGGCCATCTTTGGCTGTGGTTCGGTGGTGGCCTGCGCGGCGTTCCAGCCGGCTTCGTCAAGCCAGACCAGCATGTGCCTCTCCAGGCCAGGAAAGGCTGTCGCGGTCATTCCTGTTTTCTCAGGCGGCGCGTACATCGCTGTCCGTCATAACGGCTTCGATCACCGGCTGCGCCAGGCGTCGTCCACCGCGTTCGAGTCCCAGCGCGCTGCGCCGGTCGCCGGTGGTGGGTTCGGCCAACGCCGCCTTCAGTTGCGCCGCGAGATCGCCCTCCCAGATCGCCTGCAAGCCGCCCATGCGCAGATAGTTTTCCGGCCCGGGGGCGAACACGGGATTGCTTTGCGCAAGTTCCGTCAAGCGTTCCTCCGGCACCTTGGTGATGCGCGCCATCGCCGGCAAGCCCATGACGCGGATGGTGGCGTCGGGCAGGGCGTAGCAGGCGTCGGCCATCAGGCCACTGGTGATGAAGCCACCCGACAAGGCCTGGTCGTAGACCAAGCCGATGATCTTGTGGCCCTTGCGCCGCGCCAGGTCCACGCACTTGCCCAGATGGGCCATATAGCTGTTGATGCCCAACATTTCGTCGCGATGACGCAAACGCTGGCCTTGCGTATCGATCAGCATCAGGATCGGCTTGCCGGGGAATTCACGCACGGCGTGCAGGATCGACTTGGCTTGCGCCAGCGCGATCTCCACGCCGATCGGCGTGTGGCCGGTGGTGCCGATCACCTTCACCATCTCACCGTCGACCTGGCCGCTGCCGCACAGGAAATCGTCCTTCTCCACGATCGAATGACCTTGCGGGAACAGCGTATCCGCCAGTTTTTTCCAGTCCATATCAGGCTCCCATGCGGCGCGCCGCGGCCACCGCGATAAAACTGTCCACTTCCAGCATCGGCACGTTGGCCGCATCGGGTATCAACATCGCGGTCCAGATGTCGACCGGGTCGGGCAGGGCGCCGAAGCTGGCGATGCGCTCGGTAAGCATGTGCTGTTCGGCTTCCAGCGCCTCCAGCGACAATTCCGCCGGCTGGCTCTCATATTCGGCCACCGCTTCCCGGGCGGCGGCGCGGAAGGCCGCGATGTCGTCGGCGACGATGCGCTGGCAGTCCCCCATCAGATAGCGGTGCTTGCCGCCGGTGCTGCGCCAGACCAGCGCGCGGTCGCGCGAATCGAATTCCTCGACGCCGTTGGCGGTTTCGATCACTTCCGGACCGGACATCGCCAGCCGGCCTTCCTCCGACATCACGACTACGTTGGCGCAGCGCGAGACGATGCCCATGCCGCCGAAGGCGCCGTTGGAACCGCCCACCAGCACGATCACCGGCACGCCGGCGGCGCGCGCGTCGAGCAGGGCGCGCATCACCTCGGACACGGCGATCAGGCCTGCGTTGGCCTCGTGCAGGCGCACGCCGCCCGATTCCACCAGCAGCACCACCGCCTTGGCCTTGTCGGCGACGGCGCGGCGCAGCAGGCCGACCAGTTTGGCGCCATGCACCTCGCCCACCGCGCCGCCCATGAAACCACCTTCCTGCGCGGCCGTGTAGACCGGCACGCCGTCCAGCGTGGCGCGGCCGACGGCCACGCCGTCGTCGAACGCCACCGGCGCGTTGAGTTGACCCAGGTGCGGGCTGATGACGCGTTTGGACGGCGGCAGGAATTCCTCGAAGCTGCCTAGATCGAACAAGTGCTGCAGGCGCTCGCGCGCGGTCGCTTCCTGATAACTGATGGCGCGGTGATTGGTCACTTTGCGTCTCCCAGCATGGTTTGTACTGCCTGGTCGAGCCGCAGGCTGACGACGGCCGGCGTCGCGCCCATGTCGTTGATCGAAATGCGGGTGTCGGCCAGCAGCCAGCGCGCGTGGAAGTCATTCATCACGGCCTGCCAGATAGGGCCGAAGCCCACCGCCGCCGTGGTGATCTCGATGGTGCAGGCGCCATCGAGCGCCGCAGGCTCGATCAGCACTTCCAGATTGCCGGAACCGACCACTCCGACCACTTGCGGATCGGTCTTGAGGCGGCGGGTTCCTTGCTCGAATCGGTAGTTCAGGGTTTCCATATCTGCTCCTTTACCAGTTGCGGAAACGCTTGGGCGGCTGGTACAAACCGCCCGATGCGCGCACCAGGTCTTTCATATTGCGGGCGGCCAGCAGGTCGCGCGTGGCCAGGCGCTTGTCGACGCCGAGGTCCTCCGCACGCTGGATGATGCCACGATCACGCAGGTTTTCCACCATGCGCGCGTCGCGTCTAAGTCCGACCGGCGTGTAGCCGGCCACGCCGCGTATCGCCTGCTCGCGTTCCTCGTCGGTGCGGCACAGCAGCAGGTTGGCGATGCCCTCCTCGGTCAGGATGTGGGTGACGTCGTCGCCGTAGATCATCACCGGCGGGATCGCCATCTTGGCCTGTTCCATCAGTTCCCAGGCGTCGAGCTTTTCGACGAAGGCCGGCTGCATATGTTCGCGGAAGGTTTCCACCATCTGCACCACCAGCTTCTGGCCGCGCGGGATGGTGTTGCGGCCTTCGCGCGCCTGCTGGCCCGCCTTCAGCCACGCCGGACTGGCGTGGCGCCGTCCGCGCGCGTCCGCGCCCATGTTGGAGGCGCCGCCGAAGCCGGAGATGCGGCCCGCCGTCGCCGTCGACGAGTTGCCCTGCAAATCGATCTGCAGGGTCGAGCCGATGAACATGTCGCAGGCGTAGTGGCCGGCGGCCTGGCACATGGCGCGGTTGCTGCGCATGGTGCCGTCCGGGCCGATGGCGAAGACGTCCGGCCGCGCATGGATGTAATCCTCCATGCCCAGCTCCGAGCCGAACGAATGCACCGATTGCACGAAGCCCGCCTCGATCGCCGGTATCAGCGCCGGGTGCGGGTTGAGCGCCCAGTGCTTGCCGATCTTGCCGCGCAGGCCGAGCGACTCGGCGTAGGTCGGCAACAGCAGTTCGATGGCGGCCGTGTCGAAGCCGATGCCGTGGTTCAGGCGCTGCACGCCGTATTCCGCGTAGATGCCTTTGATGGCCATCATAGCCATCAGCACCTGGATTTCCGAGATCTGCGCCGGATCGCGCGTGAACAGCGGTTCGATATAGTAGGGGCGCGGCGACTGCACGACGAAATCGACCCAGTCGCCCGGCACGTCGACGCGCGGCACGCTGTCGACGATGCGGTTGACCTGGACGATGACGATGCCCTGCTTGAAGGCTGTCGCCTCGACGATGGCCGGCGTGTCCTCGGTGTTCGGACCGGTGTACAGGTTGCCGTGGCGGTCGGCCGCCTCCGCCGCGATCAGGCACACGCGCGGAGGCAGGTCGATGAAGTAGCGGCTGAACAGCTCCAGATAGGTGTGGATCGCGCCGATATTCAGTTTGCCGGCCGACGCCAGCCGCGCCACGCGCGCCGCCTGCGGGCCGGAGAACGAAAAGTCCAGCTTCGAGGCGACGCCGCGCTCGAACACATCCAGATGCTCCGGCAGCGCCAGCACCGACTGCAGCATGTGCAGGTCGTTGACTCTTTCCGGATTCAGGTGCGCGAGCGCGTGGCCGAGGAAGTCGGCCTGTTTCTGGTTATTCCCTTCGAGGCAAACGCGGTCGCCGCATTCGATCACCGCGTGCAGCAGATCGGCGATGCGCGCGGCCGGCAGGCTTTTGCCCGCCAGGTCGGTGCCCAGCGCCGTGCCGGCGCGCTTGAGTCGTGCGGCGCGGTTAAGCTGCAAGGTGTTCCATGCGGCGACTGTCATTTACTTTGCTCCCATAATCATGTCAGGCAGGCCTGTGGCGATGGACGGGAACAGGCATAACAAGATCACCGCCACGAACATCAGCACCAGGAAGGGGAACACGCCCCAGATCACATCCTTGAGCGGTATGTCTGGCGCGATGTTCTTGATAACGAATATATTGAGCCCCACCGGCGGATGGATCAAGCCCATTTCCATCACCACGGTCATCACCACGCCAAACCAGATCAGGTCGAAACCGGCGTCTTTCAATGGCGGCAGGATGATCGGCGCGGTCATCAGGATAATCGAAACCGGCGGCAGGAAGAAGCCGAATACGACCACCATCAGCAAAATCACCGTCAGCAGCAGCCATTTCGACAGGTGCAGGCTGACCACCCAGTTGGCGGCCGACTGGCTGATGTGCAGGTAGCTCATCACGTAGGAGTACAGCAGCGACATCCCGATGATCAGCAATAGCATCGTCGATTCCTTGATCGATGAGCTGAGGATGGGCGACAGGTCCTTCGGTTTCCACACGCCGTAGATCACGGCCAGCAGCACCATCGCCAGCAGCGCGCCCAGGCCCGCCGTCTCGGACGGGGTGGCGAAGCCGCCGTAGAGCGCGACCATGACGCCGATCAGCAGCACGATGAACGGCAGCACGCGCGGCAGCATTTCCACTTTTTGCTTCAAGGTGAAATGCTCGTCCTCCAGGTAGGGCGACTTTTCGCCGCCGTTCTGGTAGATGGCCAGCGCCATCTTGTATTCCTTCTGCGCGCGGTAGACGGCGTAGCCGGCGAACAGCGCGACCAGCAGGATGCCGGGACCGATACCGGCCAGGAACAGGCGGCCCAGCGACTGCTCGGCGGCGACGGCGTACAGGATCATCGTGATCGACGGCGGCAGCAGGATGCCCAGGGTGCCGCCGGCGGCGATGATGCCGGCCGCGAAACCGGGCGAGTAGCCGCGCTTGCGCATTTCCGGAATCCCCGCCGAGCCGATGGCCGAGCAGGTGGCCGGCGAGGAGCCGGCCATGGCGGCGAACAGCGCGCAGGCGAACACGTTGGCGATACCCAGGCCGCCTGGGACCTTGTGCATCCAGGTGTGGATGGCGGAGTACAGGTCCTTGCCGGCCGGCGATTTGCCGATGGCCGCGCCCTTCAGGATGAACAGGGGGATCGACAGCAAGGTGATCGAGGCCATCTCCTCGTAGACGTTCTGCGTGATCGTGTCGAGCGAGGAGGAGGGCATGAAGAAGTACATGAAGCCCGTCGCCACCACGCCGAGGGCGAAGGCGATCGGCATCCCGGAAAACATCACCACCAGGGTGACGGCGCCATACAGCGCGCCCAGAGTCAGTTCGCTCATGCCGCACGCTCCACTGTTGGTTTATTGGTCATCCTCGCCAGCGTTTGCAGCACGATCTGGAGGGTCAGCAGCGTCATGCCGGCAGCCATCATCGAGTACGGTATCCACAGCGGCGGCGCGAAGGTCGACGACGTGGTCTGGCCATCGACCCAGGCTTCGTGGAACAGCGCCCACGATTTCCACGAGAAGAAGGCGCAGAACAGCGCCGAGACCAGGTCGACGAACAGCAGGCGCGCCGCGTTGACGCCGCGCGGCAGCAGCGAGGCCACCGCTTCGATGCCGATATGGCCGCGATGCGACTGCACGAAGGCCGTGCAGAAGAACGTCACGCCGACCAGCATGAACACCGACGCCTCGTCCTGCCAGTCGGTGGGCGCGTTGAAGAAGTAACGCGACACCACCGAATAGGTCAGCACGATGGCGGTGAGCACCAGCGCGATCATCGACACGAACAGCAACGCGTGATTGATCCTGTCGAGCAGCGCGGTCGCCGCCGCTACGACGGCGTTGTCGGGAGGTGCGGGGCCGCGCCCCGGCTCGAGTTCGACGCCGTGGCTCATAGCGTCTGCTCTGCCAGTTTCAGCAGTTTGGCGCAGTTGTCGTTCTTCTCTGCGTAGTCCTTCCAGGCGGTGGTGCGGGCGATGGCCTGCCATTTTTTCACCACGGCCGGATTCAGGTCGACCACCTTGGCGCCGACCTTCTGGTACACGGCGGCCACCTGGATGTCGTCGGCCTTGGCCGATTTCAGGGCGAACGCTTCCAGCTCGGCGCCGACGGTCAGGATCAGCTGCTGCTGGTCCTTCGGCAGCTTGTCGAAGATCGCGCGCGACATCATCAGCGGCTCGAACATGAACCAGTAGGCGCCGTTGCGGCCCGTGGTCAGCGCCTTCGACACTTCTTCGAGGCGGAACGAGATCAGCGAGGTGGAGGAGGTCAGCGCCGCTTCCATCGCGCCGGTCTGCATGGCGGCGTAAATTTCGTTGGACGGCAGCGACACCACGGCCGCGCCGGCGGCCTTGAGGATCAGGTCCATCTCGCGCGAGCCGCCGCGTATCTTCATACCCTTGGCGTCGTCCGGATCGACCACCGGCTTGGTGCGCGAGGCGACGCCGCCCGCCTGCCAGATCCAGCTCACCAGCACGATGCCTTTTTCGTACAGGATGCGACTGAGTTCCTTGCCCACTTCGGCGGTCTTCCAGCTGTACGCCTGTTCGTACGACGTCACCAGCCCCGGCATCAGGCCGATGTTCACTTCGGGGACTTCGCCGCCCGCATACGACAGCGGCACCAGCGACAGATCGAGCGCGCCCTTGCGCATGGCCGAGAACTGGGCGTTGGTCTTCATCAGCGAGGAACCCGGATAGATCTCGAATTTCATCGCGCCCTTGGAGCGCTTTTCCACTTCGGCCGCGAACATGCGGGTCATGCGGTCGCGGAAGTCGCCTTCGTTGACCGTCCCGCCCGGGAACTGGTGGGAGATTTTCAGCGTCTTAGTTTGTGCCCATGCTGGTTGAAACAACAACGGGCTTGTGGCCAGTGCGGCGAGTACGGACCTGCGGGTAAAAGTCGTCATACATTCCTCCAAGAAATTGATGTTCGGAAATATTATCTTTATTGCATAGCTTATGCAATCTTCTTTTTTGTGTATACAAGATCGTTCACCTTGGATACATTGTCAAGGTCAATTTGGCACTTATAATGAAGCCTGTATTACGGAAGGCATCGCAAACCATGACTACCCATTCCGCAACCCTGCGCGAACAAATTGAAGAAATGATCGCGGTCGGGGTCTACAAGCCCGGCCAGCATCTGGACGAAACCGAACTGGCGACCCGCTTCGGCGTCTCGCGCACGCCGATCCGCGAAACGCTGATACAGCTGGCCTCAATGGGGCTGGTGGTGATACGTCCGCGGCGCGGCGCCATCGTGGCCGAACTGGGGCCGCAGCAACTGGTGGAGATGTTCGAGGTGATGTCGGAACTGGAGTCGACCTGCGGCCGGCTGGCGGCGCGGCGCATGACACCGGAAGAGCAGAAGGCTTTGCTGGCGGCCCACGAGGCCTGCCTGGCGGCGATGCAGGCGCACGAGCCGGATGATTACTACTACAAGAACGAAGTGTTCCACGAGGCGATCTACGCCGGCAGCCATAACCAGTTTTTGATCGAACAGACGCGCAATCTGTACCGGCGCCTGCGCCCGTATCGGCGCCTGCAGCTGCGCGTGCGCGACCGGCTGGCCAATTCGTATCGGGAGCATGACGGGGTGGTGCAGGCTATCGTGTCCGGCGACGGCGAACTCGCGGCGCGGCTGCTGCGCGATCACGTGATGATACAAGGGCAGCGTTTTTCGGACTTGATGGCGTCCCTGCCGCAGTTGACGCAGGACGCGGCTTGATGTCGCCGCGCCGGATTTAATCCTGGCTGGCGGCGCCGCGCATGATGCGCACCGGTTTGATGTTGGAGCTGGCCGGATCGGCCGGCAGCATGTCGGCCAGGGTCTGTTTATCCAACACGTCCAGGAAGGCTTTGGTGGCGTCGTTGAGGGTATGTTTGAGGCGGCAGTCCGGCGTCAGCGGACAGGTATCGTTGGCGCGGTCGAAGCACTCGGCCATGAAGAAATCCGTCTCGGTGGCCCGCACCAGCGCGCCGATGTTGATGTCCTTCGGCTCCTTGCCAAGGCGCAGGCCCCCGTTGCGGCCGCGCACCGTCTCCACCAGCCCGGATTGACCGAGCTGATAGACCACTTTCATCAAATGGTTTTTCGAGATCACGTGCAGGTCGGCGATATCCTGGATGGTGACCAGGCGATCCCGGTTCGCGCTGAGGAAGAGCAGCGTTCGCAGCGAATAGTCGGTAAAAGAGGTCAGTCGCATCGATGGGTCGTTAAAGCAGTTTAAGGCGCTATTCTACCTGCGGATGTATATTCGTGCGTGGGCGCACCGACGATAGCTTCCAGGGAACGCAAACTGAGGCAAAATCAAGGAGGAATCATGGTCAACGAAGATACTCGCCGCGAGTTCGTCAACGAGCTTTGGCAGCGTTTTGAGGAGTTGCAGCGGTGGGCGGAAGAGAACTGGCCGGATAAGGAACATCCGTTGTCCAGCGCCGATTTCGTCGAGTCGCGCAAGGAGATACTGGGCTTGCGCAATCCGGCGCAGGCGCCGGGCGGGCTGCCGACGGACCGGGAGCCGGAGCAGGGCGGCGCCCAGTATGTGAATGTGAATCCGGCGCCGTGGCCGTAGGGCGGATTAGGCGGAACGCCGTAATCGGCCATGGTTATGTCGTCGGTGCCCATGCATGGCCGATTACGCTACGCTAATCCGCCCTACGTGTCTCCTCGTAACTCAATGGGTCACGGGCTTGCCGGTTTGCGCCAGCAGCCAGGCAATCACGCTTAGCACAAGACTCGCCAGCACGCCCCACGCCAGCTTCAACGCGCTGTCGAACAGCAGCGGCGCGACCAATCCCGACACCAGTGCGAACAACAGCATCTGGATGAACGACTGCATCGACGACGCCAGCCCGCTGTTGTTGGGGAAGTAGTCCAGCGCGATCATCGACAGCGGCGTCATCGCCAGCGCCAGTCCGAACGAGTAGATAAACAGCGGCATGACCGCCCAGGGCACCGCCGCCACATAATAGTAGTTGTAGGCGACATTGATCACGCCCGCCGCGATCATGACGGCAAAGCCCATCCACGCCTGCGTCTTGCGCGCGAACTTATGCGCGAACTTGCCCGACAGCGCCGACCCCACCACCATGCCCCCGATCAGCGGCACGAACATCCACGCAAACGCCGTTTCCGGCAAATGCAGGATGTTCATGACAAAGTAGGCGGCCGAGCCGATATACAGCGCCACGCCGGCGAAGCACATGCCCACCGCGATCGACAGCAGCAGGAAGTGGTGGTGACACAGCACCTTCCAGTAGTTTTTTGCGATCGGTCCAAGGTGGAACGGGTGGCGGTCCTTCACGGCCAGGCTTTCCGGCAGCGCGCGCTGCACGGCGACGAACATCAGGATGCCGAAGGCGGCGAGGAACCAGAACACCGAGCGCCAGCCGAAACCGACCTGCAGCCAGCCACCCAGCACCGGCGCGATGGCCGGGGCCAAACCGAACACCATCATGATATGCGCCAAAATCTTTTGCGCCTCGGCGCCGGAAAAACGGTCCATGACGATGGCCCGGCCCACCACCGAGCCGGCGCCGGCGGCCAGGCCTTGCACCACGCGGCAGGCCAGCAGCACGCCGATCGACGGCGCCATCGCGGCGCCGATCGAGGCGGCGATATACAGCACCAGGGAAATCAGGATCACCGGACGGCGGCCGAAGGAGTCCGACAGGGTGCCGTAAAACAGCATCATGAAGGCAAAGCAGAACAGGAACATGCTCAGGGTCTGCTGGATGATCAGCGGACTGGCGTCGAAGGTCTGGGCGATGGCCGGAAAGGACGGCAGGTAGGTGTCGATGGCCAGCGGACCGACCATGGTCAGCCCCGCCAGCAGCAGTGTCAGCAAAATATTCATGAAAGGCGTATTGTTCGTTAGACCCGGCATTTTACGCGATATGCGATTACCGCATATTGAAGGGTGAAAAGCTTCGTTCTTATTTGAAGGCGCGCCGGCTAAGCTATGAGATGGGTCATTGCGCCCGCGTTTTTATTCCTATATTTGAGACATCATGACCATCGATACTTTTGACGGAACCGGCGTGAAGCCGTCGCACTGGAACCTGGACAGCGTCGTCGAGCAACTGCGCGTGTCGCGCGAGGCGACGCACAATATCCGCCATCACGGCAAGGTCAGGGAACTGCCGTCGCGCGAGGCGCTGACGATCATCGTCAACGGCCTGTCGGCGGTCCTGTTCCCCACCCACTACGGCAGGCCCAATCTGACCGACGAAAGTATCGACTACTTCGTCGGCGATACGCTCAACACCACTTTGAACCGCCTCACCGAGCAGGTTCGGCGTGGTTTGCAGTTCTCGTGCGAGGAGGCGGTCGTCGACGAGGAAAAGCTGACGCGCTGCGCGCACGCCATCACGCGCGAGTTCGCGGCGGGCTTGCCGGCCATCCGCGCGCTGGTGGTTTCCGACGTGCAGGCGGCGTTTTCCGGCGACCCGGCGGCGACTTCGGTGGCGGAGATCATGCTGTGCTATCCGGGCACGATCGCGATCCTTTACTACCGGCTGGCGCATAGCCTGCACCGCCTTGGCTCGCCGTTCCTGGCGCGCCTGATCTCCGATATCGGCCATTCGCTGACCGGTATCGACATCCATCCCGGCGCGCAGATCGGCGGCAGCTTCTTCATCGACCACGGCACCGGCGTGGTGATCGGCGAGACCGCCATCATCGGCCAGCGCGTGCGTCTGTACCAGCATGTGACCCTGGGCGCCAAGCGCTTCCCGGCCGACGACAAGGGCATGCTGATCAAGGGCGTGCCGCGCCATCCGGTGGTGGAGGACGACGTGGTGATCTACGCCGGCGCGACGATCTTGGGCCGCATCACCATCGGCGCCGGGTCCACCATCGGCGGCAATGTGTGGCTCACCCAGAGCGTCCCGGCGGGCAGCAACGTCTCGCAGGCGCAAATGCGCAACGATTAAGCGGCCGATGTCAACGGCGCCGCGTCAATCCGGACTTGCCGTCCGGCGTGTGTGGGCGCCAGTAGCGGTCCCTGTCCGAACACCTGTTCGCGCAGGGTACCTTGCGTGTATTCCTTGCGATAGCGTCCGCGCCGCTGCAACTCTGGCACGATCAACTCCACCACATCGCGCATGCTTTCGTGGGCGACCGCGAAGGCCAGATTGAAGCCGTCGATTCCCGTCTCGTCCTGCCATGCTTCCAGTTGATCGGCCACCTGCGCCGGATCGCCGACCAGTACCGGTCCGCGCCCGCCAAGGCCGATGAATTCCGCCGCCTCGCGAACCGTCCACCTGCGGTCCGGGTCCGCCTGGCTGAATGACGCCAGCGCCGAGCGTCCGGCATTCGAGTCGATGTATTCGATCGTCGCGTCGAGCGGATAGCGGCTGAAGTCCACGCCGGTCCAGCCGGACAGCAGCGCCAATGCCGCCTCGATATCGATATGCCGGCGATACTCCTCATGCTTGGCCAGCGCCTGCGCTTGCGTAGGCGCCGTGACGATCAGCGCCTGCGCATAAATTTTCAGTTCATCGCCATCGCGTCCCGCCGCCCGCACGGCCGTCCGCAGATCGTCGGCGTACTTTCTCACCACCTGCTTGCTTGGACCACTGACGAAGGTGCACTCCGCGTGCTTCGCCGCGAACGCCGTGCCGCGTGACGAGGTGCCGGCCTGGTACAGCAGTGGCGTGCGCTGCGGCGAGGGCTCGCACAGATGAAACCCCGGCACCTGGTAGTGCCGTCCCGCGTGGTTGATCGGGTGCACACGCGACGGCTCCGCGTATACGCCGCGCTGCTTGTCGTTGACGACGGCGTCGTCTTCCCAGCTCTTCTCCCACAGCTTGTAGACGACATCCATATACTCGTCCGCCAGGTCGTAACGTCCGTCATGGCCCAATTGCTGGTTCAGTCCCAGGTTGCGCGCTGCGCTATCCAGGTAGCCGGTGACGATGTTCCAGCCGATACGGCCGCGCGTCAGGTGGTCGAGCGTCGAGATGCGGCGCGCAAAGGTGTAGGGATGTTCGTACGTCAGCGCGCACGTCACGCCGAAGCCCAGGTGCGTCGTGGCCTGCGCCATCAAAGGCACCAGCGCCAGCGGATCGTTCAGCGGCGCCTGCACGCCGTGGCGCAGGGCCGCGTCCGCGCTGCCCTGGTACACGTCGTAGGCGCCCAGCACATCGGCCAGGAAGACCGCGTCGAAGCGGCCCGCCTCCAGCAACCGCGCCAGTTCGGTCCAGTGGTCTGGATCGGTGTAGCGGTGGCCGTTGTCGCGCGGGTGCGTCCATAGCCCCGGCGACTGGTGGCTCACCGTGTGCATCTGGAAGGCGTTGAAGCGTATCGGCTTGCCCATTATTTTCCGGAGGCGGGCTTGCCGCCGGCTTCCAACGCCAGTTGGTAGTCGGTCTTGGCGTAGTCGGCGAAGTGCTTCTTGGTCACCTCCAGGAACTCGCGCGAGCGGTAGGCGGCCGCGATGTCCCTGGCGAACTGCTTGTCCTTGTCGGCGGTGCGCACCGCCACCAGATTGGCGTAGTTCGGCGAGATCTTTTCGGTCGTCAGCGCATCCTTCAACTTCAGGCCGGACGCCAGCGCGTAGTTCCCGTTGACAAATGAGTAGTCCGTGTCCTGCAGCGAGCGTGGCAACTGTGCCGCTTCCAGCGGTATCAGCTTGATCCTCTTGCTGTTGGCGGCGATGTCTTTTTCGGAGGCCCGCACCGGATCGTACCTGTCGCGCAGCTTGATCCATCCCAGTTGATCCAGCAGCACCAGCGCGCGCGCCTGGTTGGTCGGGTCGTTGGGCAGCGCCACGGTGGTGCCTTCCTTCACATCGTTGAGCGTCTTGTGTTTTTTGCTGTAGATGGCGATGGGGGCAGTGGGCACCTTCACCAACTCGCTCAGCTGCAGCTTGTGCTCCGTCGAGAATTTGGTCAGGTAGATAATGTGCTGGAAGATGTTGGCGTCCAGCGAACCTTCGGCCAGCGCGAAGTTGGGCTGGATGTAGTCGTTGAACTCCACCAGCTTGACCTTGTAGCCCTGTTTTTCCAGGATAGGCTTGATGCCCAGCTTGACTTGGTCCGCGTACGGACCGGCGCTGGTGCCGATCACCAGTTCCTTCGGGTCCTTGGCGTGGGCGATGTTGGCGCCGGTGGCGATGAGCAGGGCTGCCAACAGCAGTTGACGGCGATTCGGGGTTTTCATATTGCTTTCCTCTAGCGTTTATCGATACGTTTGGCGATGCGGTTGCCGGTGAACTGGATCAGTTGCACCATGACGATCAGGATGGCGACGGTGGCGACCATGATGTCGGTTTCGAAGCGGTAGTAGCCGTAGCGGATCGCCAGGTCGCCGATGCCGCCGCCGCCCACCACGCCGGCCACGGCGGAATAGGACAGGAAGCTGATCGACAGTACGGTCAGCGCCAGAACGAGCCCGGAGCGCGCTTCGACCAGCAGCACCCGCAGCACGATCTGCAGTTCCGACGCGCCCATCGCATGCGCCGCCTCGACGACGCCACGCGGAACTTCGCGCAGGTTCTGCTCCACCATACGGGCGAAGTAGGGGATGGCGGCGAACGACAGCGGCACTGCGGCCGCCAGCGGTCCGATCGACGTGCCGGCGATGATGCGGGTGAACGGCACCAGCGCCACCAGCAGGATGATGAAGGGGAAGGAGCGCACCGTGTTGACGAACCAGCCCAGCACCAGCGCGGCGGGGCGGTTTTGCAGCGATTGGCCCTCGGCGACCAGGAACAGCAGGATGCCGAGCGGGCCGCCGATCAGCACCGCCGCCGTCAGGCCGATGCCCAGCATCGTCAGGGTCTGGCCCAGGGCGGTCCACATTTCGGGCAGCATGGCGCTGATGTTGACGGCCGAAACGCTGAGGGAGCTGATGGACTCAAACATGGGCGCTCTGCCGGTTGGCTGACGCGACGCGCGAGGCGGCATCGGCGATGCCCAAGGTGGCCGCGCCATGCTGCGCCAGCTCGCGGCCCAGCGCCGTTTTGCGCGGGACCGTCAGGCTGGCCGCGTCGTCCAGCGCGAATTGTTCGGCGATGGCGCCGTCTTCGATGACGGCGACGCGGTTGCAGATTTCGCCGATCACCGACAGCTCATGGCTGACGATCACGATGGTGACGCCCAACCGGTGGTTGATGTCGCGCAGTGTGGCAAGTAGCGCGCGCGTGGTCTCGGCGTCCAGTGCGGACGTCGGCTCGTCGCACAGCAGCACGGCCGGTCCGCTGGCCAGAGCGCGGGCGATGGCGACGCGCTGTTTCTGGCCGCCGGACAGCTGCGCCGGATAGCTGGCCGATTTGCCGCCCAACTCGACCAGTTCCAGGCATTGGTTGACGCGTTCCGTGATGCGTTCGGCCGTCAGCCCGCCGTGGATGCGCAAGGGGAAGGCGACGTTGTCGAACACGCTGGCGTTCTGCAGCAGATTAAACTGCTGGAAGATCATGCCGATGTTGCGGCGGGCGTCGCGCAGATCGCGCTTGCTCAATGACGTCAGCTCGCGGCCATCGACTTCGATCAGGCCCTGGTCGGGGCGTTCGAGCAGGTTGATGAGGCGTAGCAGCGTGGATTTTCCGGCGCCGCTCTTGCCGATCAAGCCGAAGATGTCGCCCGGGGCTACCGACAGCGAGACGTCGCGCACGGCGTGGAACGCGCCGCCATCGGGCAGCGCGAAGCTCTTGCTCGCATGTGTAATATTAATTAGTGGAGCAGTCATGGGTAGTCAATAGTGAGTAGGAATCACGTAGGGCGGATTAGGCGGAACGCCGTAATCGGCCAATGCATGCGTCGACTGCGGCTCATAGATGGCCGATTACGCTGCGCTAATCCGCCCTACGTGTTTTAGATGGTCGGTAAATTTAGTGGCATCAGGAATAGGCGGTTGGTTCGGGCACGGCGCCATCTAACGCGTAGCGTCCGAGATCGCGGATCTTATAATCGACCGGATCGTGCAATGTATGCACACGCACGTTGCGCCAGAATCTGTCGTAGCCATAGCGGGCGGAGGTCGAACGCGCGCCCGTCAATTCGAACATCTGGTTGCTGACATCGATGCCGGCGGTATGCGCCAGCACCTTGGCTTCGGCGACGGCGACCGCCAATTCGCCGCGCTGGCGGGCGGTGACCGCGCTCCCCAGCCGGAACAGCCGGTCCAGTTCCCGCGCCGCGTGGTCGGCCAGCACCGCGGCGGGCCGCAGTTTGAGCCACAACTGGCCGAAACGGTGTTGTATCAGCGGGTCGGCTGCGGCCGACGCCGCGCCGGACGCGAACCATGGCCGCGCCTCGCTCAATGTGTAGGCGCGCGCCGCCTCGAAGGCGCCTTCGCCGATGCCGAGGTAAAGATTAGCCATGATCAGCTGCGCGATCTGCGAACGCAAGGTCGCCCGCGCGGTGGGCGTATGGCCCGGCGCCTGCAGCACTTGCGTCGATGGCAGCGCGACCTGGTTGAAGTGGACGTTGCCGCTATCGGTCTGGCGCTGGCCGAAGGCGTCCCAGTCGGCTTGCACGGACACGCCTTCCTGGCGCGTCGGCAGCACGCCGATCAAGGCGGTTTCGGTCTCCGCATGCCAGGCCGAGATGGTCAGCCAGTCGGAGCCCACGGAGCCGGACGAAAAGCTCTTGACGCCATCGAGCACGAAGCCATAGTCGGCTTCCACCGCCGTGGTGCGGCGGTCCAGCGGATTAAGGGCGTTACCCCAAAACAGGTTCTGCTCCACGGTCTGCGTCAGGAAGCGGCGCTGCTGCTGCGGCGTGCCGTATAAATCGACGCCCGCCAGTTGCAGATAGTGGAAGCCGAGGACGTGCGCCAGCGCGCTGTCGGCGCGGGCCAGGATGCGTACCACCTGATAGACCGTCGGCCAGTCCGCGCCCTGACCGCCGAAAGCGGTGGGGATCGATAGCGTGAGCAGGCCGGATTCCCGTATCCATTCGCGCTCTTGCGCAGCATGGCCGCCGGCCTGGTCACGGGCGTTGGCGGTTTCCGCCAGGCGTTTCGCCAGATCGGTGGCGACGCCCAGTGGGTCCGGTGCCGCGTCCTGTGCCGGATGCGCCGCCGTTTTGAGTAAAGCTTTAGACATGGTATGTCCGTTTAAGGGTATCGGTGCCGTCAGTATTGCACCCGCGCCCTTAAGCCGTACACGAAGAAATCCGGTTTTCCTTATGCGGAAAATTGTCTAGTCGTTGCGTCAGGAGGTCAACTGCCCCGGGACATCCAGCACGCGGGGCAGATGCCCGGTGTACTCCAGGAACCGTTCCAGCGTCTCGTGGCTCATGGAGACCGTGGCCGTGTTCCGCAGCGGGTGCGCCTGGACGGCGGGAGCGTCCCACACCGCCTTGTCGATCACCGCTTCCACTGCGCCTCCGCTGTCGTTGATCAGCGCGAGGATGCTGACCGACCCGGGTACGATGCCCAGGTGCTGCAGAAGGCGCTCCGGCGAGGCCATGCCGAGTTTTGTCGATGGCAGCAGGCGTGCCAGTTCGGATAGGTCGATGCGCTTATTAAATGGCACGATGATCAGGAAGTGCCGCTTTCCGCCGCCATCGCGCGCAAAGATATTCTTGGTCATCAGGCCGGGCATCGAGGGCGCGGCGGCGAGCGCCTCCTCGATGGTATGCACTGCCGGATGCTCGGCCAAGTGATATGGGATATCGGTTTGGTCCAGCCAGTGAAGAAGTGTTCTTTCCATTTCAAGTCCTGAAGCGATGGTTCACATGGGGGTAGAAGAAATTCAATTTACCTTATTTGGAAAAATCATGGAACGTAATCCGAATATCAAAGCGTAAAACTATTCGTTTTGATTTCAAAGGTGCGGATTTATTCTGGTCGCCACAACATCAATGGGGACCAAAGCATGAGCATTCTTCTTCTAGGCGGCAGCCCTGCGGCGACATCGAGCACCGGCCGTTTGCTGGATCATGTCGGCGAAAAGCTGGCCTTGCACGGCCATCGCTACAGCAAGCTGCAGGTGCGAGATTTGCCGCCGCAAGCGCTGCTGCATGCCGATACGTCGGACCTGGCGATCAAGCGCGCGCTGGCGGCGGTGGCCGCCGCCGACGCCGTGGTGATCGCCACCCCGGTCTATAAAGCTTCGTTCACCGGCATTCTGAAGGCGTTCCTTGACCTGCTGCCGCAGGACGGCCTGGCTGGAAAACTGGTGCTGCCGCTGGCCACCGGCGGCAGCCAGTCGCACATGCTGGCGCTGGACTACGCGCTGCGTCCCGTGCTGCACGCGCTGGATGCGCGCCACGTGCTGACCAGCGTCTACGCCACCTCCCAGCAACTGGTGTGGGTCGAAGGCTCCGGCCTTGCGCTGGATCAGGCGATTTCGTGGCGCGTGCAGGCCGGCGTCGAAGCCTTGGCGGCCGGCTTGAATGCCCTCAGTGGCCGCGTCGGCGACAGCTATGTAGTCCAGGCCGAACCCGTGCGCCTGGCGAGTTAAGTCACTTCAAGGAAAAATTCATGAGCATCGAACAAAAACGCGCCGCGCGCCGCTACACATTGGGTCTGTTGTTCGCCGCCGGCGTGCTGGCTGCCGGATCACCGACCATCGCGGCGGCGCAGGCCAAGCCGGAAGCGCAGACCCTCCGCATCGGCTATCAAAAATACGGCACCTTGACCCTACTGAAAGGGCGCGGCACCTTGGAGCAGCGTCTGGCGACCAGGAACATCACCGTCAAATGGACCGAATTCCCGGCGGGGCCGCAGCTGCTGGAGGGGCTGAATGTCGGCAGCGTCGATTTCGGCACCGTCGGCGAAGCGCCGCCGATCTTCGCGCAGGCGGCCGGCGCCAACCTGGTTTATGTCGGCAACGAGCCGCCGTCGCCGGCCAGCGAGGCGATCGTCGTGCCCAAGGATTCCAGGATCCGCAGTCTGGCCGACCTGAAAGGCAAGAAGGTCGTCCTGAACAAGGGCTCCAACGTGCATTACCTGCTGGTCAAGGCGCTGGAGAAGGCGGGCATCGGCTACAAGGACATCGATATCGTCTTCCTGCCGCCGGCCGACGCCCGCGCCGCCTTTGAGCGCGGGAGCGTCGATGCCTGGGCGATCTGGGACCCGTTCCTGGCCGCCGCCGAGAAGCAGTTGGGCGCGCGCGTTCTGGCCGATGGCAAGGGCCTGGTCGCCAACCACCAGTTCTATCTGGCCGCTCGTCCCTATGCGGAGAAGAACCAGGAAGTGGTCCGCATCGTACTCGAGGAAATCGCCAAGGTCGACGAGTGGGGCGCGAAGAATCCGAAGGAAGTCGCCACCATCCTGTCGGCTCAAACCGGGCTCGATACGGAAGTGGTGGCGCTGGCGGCCTCCCGCTACGCCTACGGCGTCAAACCGATCACCGCCGACGTGCTGCAACAACAGCAAAAGCTGGCGGACGCCTTCTCCAATCTTAAATTGATCCCGAAGCCGATCGTGGTCAAGGACGCACAACTGCCGGCCAAACAGCTGGCGGCGCAATAAAGGAACATCATGTCACTGAATATCTTCTGGTTTATTCCGACCCACGGCGACAGCCGTTATCTTGGTACTTCGAAGGGCGCGCGCCCGGTCGATGCCGACTATCTGAAACAGTGCGCGGTCGCCGCCGACACGCTGGGCTACGACGGTGTGCTGCTGCCGACCGGCCGCTCCTGCGAGGACGCGTGGGTCGTCGCCTCGTCGCTGATCAGCGTCACGCAAAAGCTCAAGTTCCTGGTCGCCATCCGGCCCGGCCTGACCACGCCCGGCCTGGCCGTGCGCATGGCCGCGACGTTCGACCGCTTGTCGAACGGCCGGCTGTTGATCAACGTCGTCACCGGCGGCGACCAGGGGGAATTGGAGGCGGACGGCCTGTACGCCGACCACGCCAAACGCTATGAGATCTCGGATGAGTTCATCCGCGTCTGGCGCGCATCGCTGGCGGGCGAAGGCGGCGACGCCGGCTACGATTTCGAGGGCAAGCATATCAAGGTCAAGGGCGCCAAGACGCTGTACCCGGCGGTGCAGAAACCGTATCCGCCGCTGTACTTCGGCGGTTCCTCGGAACCGGCGCACGAACTGGCGGCCGAACAGATGGACGTCTACCTGACCTGGGGCGAGCCGCCGGCCGCCGTCGCCGGGAAGATCGCCGACATCCGCGCGCGCGCCGCCAAGCATGGCCGCACCGTGAAGTTCGGCATCCGCCTGCACGTGATCGTCCGCGAAACCAACGAAGCCGCATGGCGCGCGGCCGACGAGTTGATCAGCCATCTGGACGACGACATCATCGCCAAGGCGCAGGCGGCGTTCGGCAAAATGGATTCGGTGGGGCAGCAGCGCATGGCGGCCTTGCACGGCGGGCGCCGCGACAAGCTGGAAGTCTCGCCCAACCTGTGGGCCGGCGTGGGCCTGGTGCGCGGCGGCGCCGGCACCGCGCTGGTCGGCGATCCGGAAACGGTGGTCGCGCGCATCCAGGAATACGCAGATCTGGGGATCGACACCTTCATCTTCTCCGGCTATCCGCATCTGGAGGAGTCCTACCGTTTCGCCGAGCTGGTGTTCCCGTTGCTGGGCAAAGGCAAGGCCGTGGGCGAACAGTCGCTGAGCGGTCCGTTCGGCGAAGTGATGGCCAGCGATATCCTGCCGAAGAAGGCGGCTTGAGATGGCGGCCGTCTTACCCCAACCTCTGGTCAAGAGCCCCCGCAAGCCAGCGCGCAAAAGCGGCGGCAGCGCCGGTGGCCAGGCATCGGGTAGCGCGTTCGCGCCGTGGATATTGCCGGTGTTGTTGATCGCCGGCTGGCAGGCGGCCTCGCAACTGGGTTGGCTCTCGAGCCGCATCCTGCCTGAACCGTGGGCGGTGGCCAAGGCCTTCTGGACGCTGGCGGTATCGGGCGAGTTGTGGGTGCACCTTCGCACCAGCCTTTGGCGCGCCATCAGCGGCTTCGCCATCGGCGCCGGACTCGGTCTGGCGCTTGGCCTGCTGACGGGTAGCTTCCGCCGCGCCGAAACGCTGCTCGACACCACCCTGCAAATGGTGCGCAACATCCCGGCGCTGGCGTTGATACCGCTGGTGATCCTGTGGTTCGGCATCGACGAAACGGCCAAGCTGTTCCTGCTGGCGGTGGGCGTGTTCTTCCCGGTGTATCTGAATACCTTCCACGGCATACGCTCGGCCGACCAGGGGCTGATCGAGATGGCGCGCAGCTATGGCCTGTCCGGCTGGCCGCTGTACCGCGACGTGATCCTGCCGGCCGCGCTGCCGTCGATCCTTGTCGGCGTGCGGTTTTCGCTGGGTCTCGTGTGGGTGCTGCTGATCGTGGCGGAGACGATTTCGGCGCAGGCGGGCATCGGTTACATGACGATGAACGCCCGCGAGTTCCTGCAAACGGATGTGGTGTTGGTCGGGATACTGTTATATGCGTTGTTGGGCAAGGCGGCCGACCTGCTGTCGCGCGGCCTGGAAAAACGCTTCCTGCGCTGGAATCCCGCCTACCGTTGATTTGATGGAGCAAATGATATGAACATTTCGACCGCGTTATTCGATGTCCCCGGTCTGTCGAGGGCGAGCAAACAAAGCACGCCGCCGCCGGCGCCGGCCAAGCGCCAGGGCGTGTCGCTAGCGCTGGAAGGCTTGAGCAAATCCTTCGGTGAGCGCGAGGTGTTGAAGGACGTGCGGCTGGAGCTGCATCCCGGCGAGTTTGTCGCCGTGGTGGGGCGCAGCGGTTGCGGCAAGAGTACCCTGCTGCGGGCGATCGCGGGTTTGGAGACGGCTGACGAGGGAAGCATCGCGATCGGCAAGGGTGCCATCGGAGCCAGCATCCGCATCATGTTCCAGGAGGCGCGCCTGCTGCCGTGGAAGACGGTGCTGGAGAACGTGGCGCTTGGGTTGCCGCGATCCTTGAACGCGGCGGCGGCGACGTTGTCGACAGTGGGGCTGGCCGAACGCGCCGACGATTGGCCGGCGGAGCTGTCGGGCGGCCAGCGGCAGCGCGTGGCGTTGGCGCGGGCTTTGCTGCATGAGCCGCAGTTGCTGCTGCTCGATGAGCCGCTTGGCGCGCTGGATGCGTTGACCCGGATCGAGATGCAGCAGCTGATCGAGGCGTTGTGGTTGCAGCGCGGGTTCACGGCGGTACTGGTGACGCACGATGTGCAAGAGGCGCTGGCCCTGGCCGATCGCGTGGTGCTGATCGAGGATGGGCGCATCACACTCGATTTGAAGGTGGATCTGCCGCGTCCACGGGCGAGGGGCAACGCAGCCTTCGCGGCGCTTGAGCAGCGGCTGTTGGGTAGTATCCTGCATCATCCGGCGGCACAGGCGGCCGCTGCATAATTCTGGAGACACGTAGGGCGGATTAGGCGGAACGCCGTAATCGGCCATGTATGCGTCGCTGGCGGCTCATGCATGGCCGATTACGCTTCGCTAATCCGCCCTACGTGTTTCCTCGAGACGCGCAAGATCCCGCACGATTCGACGAGATTCCACATACTCTCCCGACCAGTCTCCCACTCCGCCTTTT
Organism: uncultured Duganella sp.; assembly: GCA_963511605.1. GTDB lineage: Bacteria > Pseudomonadota > Gammaproteobacteria > Burkholderiales > Burkholderiaceae_D > Rugamonas. Next base: position 165,706 of record CAUPJZ010000010.1, read on the forward strand.
GGCGGATTCGCATCCCGCCAAACTCCGCTATGATCGATTTTATCGATAGTAACGCGGTAAATTTTTCGTTTTACAACTTTAGATGTCGCGAGCATAATCGTTCGCACTCGAGAACATGAGCGGGCTGACAAAAACAGCCCTGTCGCGTTCTCATCCGTATGTCAACATTCTGGAGTTCTACTATGAAAAAAATCTTTGCCCTGCTGGTCGCCGCTGGTATCTCGATGTCCGCCGTTGCCGCGCCGGAGACGTTCTCGTCCGACGCCAACCACACCTTCTCGAGCTTCACGTACAGCCACTTCGGCTACTCGCTGCAGACGAGCCGCTTCAACAACACCAGCGCCAAGATCACGATCGACCGCGCAGCCAAGACCGGCTCGGTGGAAGCGACCATCGACACCAAATCGGTCGATACCGGTTCGAAACTGTTCGACCAGCACATCCAGGGCGAGGATTTCCTCGACACCGCCAAGTTCCCGACCATCACCTATAAGTCGACCAAGGTCCACTTCAAGGGCGACGCCCCGTCGACCATCGAAGGCAACCTGACCGTCAAGGGCGTCACCAAGCCGGTGACCCTGACCGTGACCGGCTTCAAGTGCATGGATCACCCGATGATGAAGAAGATGGCTTGCGGCGCCAACGCCACCGCCACCATCAAGCGTACCGAATTTAACGCAGGCAAATACGCACCGAACGTCGGCGACGACGTGACGCTGACCTTCGCGGTCGAAGCCATCAAGGACTAATCGAACCGGGCTCGCTCGATTCGTTGGCCTGTGATGTGGGCTGGCGCGGTATTCGTTCCGCGCCGGCCCATTATTTTTTAGGAGTAGTACGATGAAATTGAAGCAGCTCGCTTTTGCAGTCACCCTGATCCACGCCGCCGGCCTGTCCACCCTGGCGCAGGCGGCCACGGATCTGATCATCACCAACGGCAAGATCGCCACGATGACGAAAGAGGGCGCCTTCGCCCAGGCGCTCGCCATCAAGGACGGCAAGATCGAGGCAGTCGGCAGCAATGCCAGCATCCTCAAACTCAAATCGGCCAATACCCAGTTGATCGACGCCGGCGGCAAAACCGTCATTCCCGGCCTTAACGATTCCCACCTGCACATCATCCGCGAGGGCTTGAACTACAACGCCGAGCTGCGCTGGGATGGCGTGACGTCGCTGAAGAAGGCGCTGCAGATGCTCAAGGAGCAAGCCGCGCGCACGCCGGACGGTGCCTGGATCAAGGTCGTGGGCGGCTGGAACGAATTCCAGTTCGAGGAAAAGCGCCTGCCGACCTTGGCTGAAATCAACGAGGCGGTGCCGGACAAACCGGTGTTCCTGCTGTATCTGTACGGGCTGGGCTTCCTCAACCAGAAGGGTATCGCCACCCTCGGCTACAACGCCGACACCAAGTACAAGGACGGCGTGGTCGAGCTGGGCGCGGACGGCAAGCCGACCGGGCTGCTGATCGCCAAGCCGAACGCGATGATCCTGTACACGACCCTGGCCAAGACCAATGTGCTGCCGCGCGAGCAGCAGCTCAATTCCACGCAGCAGTACTACAACGAACTGAACCGCCTTGGCGTGACCAGCGCCATCGATGCCGGCGGCGGCGGACAGGCGTATCCGGACGACTACGCGGTCAGCCTCGAGCTGGCCAAGAACGGCAAGTTGACGGTGCGCACTTCCTATTACCTGTTCGCGCAAAAGCCGGGCAAGGAGCTGGAGGACTACCAGCGCTGGCTGACGCAGACCAAGCCGGACAAGAACGACCACTTGTTCTACGCCAACGGCTACAACACCGAGGGCGGCGGCGAGAACCTGGTGTGGAGCGCGGCCGACTTCGAGAACTTCCTGGAGCCGCGCCCGGAGATGCCGGCGCACATGGAGAGCGAACTGGAGCCGGTGCTGCGCCTGCTGATCAAGAACCGCTGGCCGTTCCGCATCCATGCGACCTATGACGAGAGCATCGACCGCGATCTGGCCGTGATCGAAAAGGTCAACAAGGATACGCCGCTGAACGGCCTGCGCTGGTTCTTCGACCATGCCGAGACCATCAGCGACAAGCAACTGGCGCGGGTGAAAGCGCTGGGCGGCGGTATCGCCGTGCAGAACCGCATGTACTTCCAGGGCGAGCTTTACTGGAAGCAATACGGCGCGCAAACCCGCCAGATGCCGCCGATCAAAAAGATGCTGGAGATGAAGATTCCGGTGGGCTTGGGGACGGACGGCACGCGCGTCAGCAGCTATGGGCCGTGGCCGTCGATTTATTGGGCGGTGACGGGCAAGACGGCGGGCGGCCTGAGCCTGTGGCAGCCGGGCGATGTGTTGAGCCGTTATCAGGCGCTAAAGCTGATGACGCAGGGCAGTGCCTGGATGAGTGGTGAGGAAAAGCTCAAGGGCACCTTGGCCAAGGGCCAGTACGCCGACGTCGTGATCTTGCCGCAGGATTATTTCTCGATGGATCTGGAAAAGATCAAGAATCTGGAAAGCAGTCTGACCATCGTCAATGGCAAGGTGGTGTACGCCGCGCCGGAGTACAAGCAATTGGCGCCGGCCGTGCCCGAGGTGCAGCCGGAGTGGAGCCCCGTCAAGTATTACGGCGGTTACCAGAACAAGTAAGCGGGGGAGTGGTACTGGCGGCATTGCCCGCCGGTTCATACCTGACCGTGCCATGCGTGTCACCGTTGCGGTTCAGCGTATAGCGGGTCATACCAGACCGTACCACCCCAGCGCGGCACCCGCGCCCAGCAACCACAGCAAATGCAGCTTGGTGCGCCAGATGACCACGCCAGCCACCACCGACAACAGCCACAACGGCCAGTCGGTGGTCCAGTTGCTGTTGGCGCTGCCCAGGATGATCCCCACGGACACCATCAATCCCACCACCACCGGCGTCATGCCTTGCTTGAACGCCCGCACACCAAGCAGCTCGCGATTGCGATGGCCCCAGCGCGCCGCCAGATACGTCAACGTGGTGCTGGGCAGCAGCACGCCGAACATCGTCACCACCACCCCGGCGAACGCCGCCGTATAGCTGCCGGCGTTCAACCCGACGTTCCAGCCCATCAGCGCGACGAACAGCACGTTCGGCCCCGGCGCGGCCTGGGCGATGGCGATCGAGTCGTTGAACTGCGATTGCGTCAGCCAATGGTGCTCCTCGACCAAAAAGCGGTGCATTTCCGACGTCGTCGAAATCGCCCCGCCGATCGACAGCAGCGACAACAGCATGTAGTGGCCGAACAGGTTCAGCCAGTCGGTGAAGCTCAAAACGATATGGATGGGCGCCGCGCTCATGGCAACTTTGCTTTCATGGTGCGATAGGTTAGCGTGACGGCGATGCTGCCGAGGATCAGCAGGGTGTAGGCCAGCGGCAAGCGCATGACCACGACAAAACCGACGCACAGCACGGCGATCGATCCGGTCAGCCACATCGGCAGCGGGTGCTTGCGCAGGGCCGAGGCCAGCTTCACGCCGGTCGCGGCGATCATACCCGCCGACACCGCCGCCATGCCCCGCAGCGCGCCGGCCACGCCCGGATGGTTGGCGTATTGCGCGTGCAGCAACGCCAGGCACAGCACCACCATCAGCGGCACCGTCAGCATGCCCGCCAGCGCCGTCATGGCGCCACGCAGGCCGTAGTAGCGGCTGCCGATCATCAGCGACAGGTTGACGACGTTGGGACCCGGCATGATCTGGGCGACGGCCCAGTCCTCGACAAACTCTTCCTGCGTCAGCCAGCGCTTGCGCTCGACCATCTCGCGCTGAACGACCGCGAGCACGCCGCCGAAGCCTTGCAAGGCCAAAACGGTGAACGATAGGAACAAATCAAACAGCGAAGTGGGGCGGGCGCGGGGCGTCTCTGTAGTCATCCGGTCATTATCGCCCCGGTTATTGCCTCGTGTCCATTGCGTTCAATACAGGCAACATTTTAATTTCAGAATGATAGGAACCTGACATTGACTTTGGGGCGCTGTCGCCCATACTCTCGTTGCACGTCACTTTGATGGGGATCAAATATCCCTTAACCTCTTGCAAAGGATCATGATGAACGCACTCCTGTCCCCCCGCCTGGAATCTGTCCCGAAAAATGATTTCAACCAGCAACGACAAGACGAGAAAAGCAGCGCCGCCGTCGAACGTGGTATTACCGTGCAAGCGAGTTTTAATACGATTTGCGCGATCGAATATATGAAGTCCCACAACGTCGCCCCGCAAGTGATCGAACGGGTATTGCTGAATCCGGAGCAACGTCGCAAGGAGCATCACTGACCTGGGAATGAACCAGGTTTGTGTTTAGTTATGCACACATCATGTTGACAAGAATTTTTTTTCGAGAATTTCGTGTAACAATCGATGTAACCGTAAGTCTTTGATTTAAAAGGGCTTTAATTTTGCCTTTTGGATGGGCAGTTTGTAGAAAACCGCGTCGTTACAGGCTTCCCGCATTGTCAATGGGGTGTTGTCCACATAGATATCCACAGAGGCTGTGGATATCCAAAAAAGTGCTTAACAATCCGTAACTTAGAACGACTTTTTGAGCGGGGGCAAAACGGTGGCCACCACAATGTATGGCGTGGCCGGCTCTTCGAGCGCGCTAACCGTCACGCGCAAACGCACCTCCTGGCCATCGCGGCGCCAGGCGGTGACGACGTCGGTCCAGCTTTCCCTCTCTTTGACGGCTTGCAACGCATCGGCCAACTGATCCTGTGGGTAGGGTGGCGGATGCAGCAGGCGCAGGTCGGCGCCGATCAGCTCGTCGCGCGTGAACTGGAACACGCTGCTGAACTTGTCGTTGACCGTGGCGATTTTGCCGCGCCGGTTCAGGGTCGTGATGATGGCGTGCTGGTCCACGGCGGCCAGCAGCCGGTGTGCATGGTCCAGCTCGGTCTGCAGGGCCACCGTCTGCCGGTGCGCTTCTTCCAAACCGTTGTAGGCGCGCAGCGAAGAGATCACCGTCGTGAACAGCTTGCGCGTGGTCAGGTCGGTCTTGCACCAGAAATCGTTGATGTCGTAGTCGAGGATGATGCTGTGTTCCAGCGCCTGTCCCGGCTGACCGGTGCGCAGCACGATGCGCACCAGCTGGTTATGCAGCAAGTCGCGGATCTGGCGCGCGACGTTGAGGCCGGCGTCGCTGGTTTCCATGATGACGTCCAGCAGCACCAGCGCGATGTCGGGCGTGTTGCGCAGGGTATTCAGGGCTTCCTCGCCGCTGTAGGCATGCAGGAAGCTGAGCCGCCGTCCCAGGAAACACACATTACTGAGCGAGAACTTGGTGACCACGTGGACATCGACGTCGTCGTCCACGATCAGTACCCGCCATGGCGGTGGCGCCGACGACGCTCCCGCCTGCGGCGCGCCGATGGGGGCAACCTCGTCTTCTATCATCCAATCAGTGTCATCATCATTCTGGTTCATGCATCAATCCCGAGGCGAGTCTAAGAAGGCCATGCGTACCTCCAGAGTCACACTATTCCTCACACGTACTTTTGTCAAAGGATTCCCCTGTGCGTCGTGACATAGTTGTCTCCGCCCCTACTTATGCACAGAAAAATATATTTCAAGCGGTCACAAAAAGTTTGGCCGGCAAAAAATTTGATGTTGTAAGTGATTGATTTTATTGGTTAAAAATTCTGCCTTCGGAATGGGCATTTTATTATAACCCCCGCCGTTAAAGGCGTTATCGGCTGTCAAGTGGGGGTTATTCACAACCTTATCCACAGTTGGTGTGGATATCTGTGAAATCCGCTTTAAATACGCTGGCTTACCGCTGTTTCTTGAGAAACAGCGTAGGCCGCTCCCATCAACACCGCCCAGACCAGAACGGCATGCAGCGCCAGGGCGCCGCCGACGACCACATCGGCCTGGCCGCCGGCCAGCGTCATATACGCCAGCAGCGCGATCGCCGGTGGCGTGCTGTAGGCGATCAGGCGCCGGGTATGCCGAGGCGTACGCGTGGTCAGCATCCGGACCACCGTCCGGCCGTCCGCCATCATCCAGGCGAGCGCACCCGCCGTGAACAAGGCCCACCCCGCCATTTCAAAGCCCAGCATGCCCACGACGTAAGCAAGCACCAGTAAAATGCCGCTGAGCGGAAGAGGGCGGACCGGGTTGGCTGGCGTGGGCTTTTTCATGATCATACTCGTTTGGCTGGGGAGGAGTTGTCAGAATACCGGGTCATAGGCTATTGGTATATTTTATTGTATCTATGATTTCGATAGCTATTGCCACCATGCGTCCGATGTGGCTGCCGGGAAAATCGCCTATGATGGCGGGGTGTTAATTTTCCGCTTGCTGTATGACTTTTATGTTGCTGTCGCTACGTCGGCTAATGGTGTTGTTTGTGCTCGCCTCGGCGAACGCGATGGCGCTCGATGGCAAAGTGCCCCTCGACGAGCTGCACCACGACATCTGGACCGGCAAGGATGGCGCCCCGGCCCAGGTGTCGTCGATGGCGCAGACCGCCGATGGCTGGTTGTGGGTCGGCAGCGTCGACGGCTTCTACCGCTTTGACGGCATGCGCTTCCGGCGCTTCGAGGCATCGAACGGCGAGACCGCGCCCAAGCGTCCGGTGACCGCGCTGACGGCGCTGCGCGACGGCGATCTGCTGATCGGTTATCGGTTCGGCGGGCTCAGCCGCCTGCACGGCGGCCACATCACACACTACCCAGATGTGGTCGGCACGGAGCCAATCGGGCCGGTGACGAGCGCGACGACCGATGAGCGCGGCGAGCTGTGGGTCGCCACCACCAGCGCGCTGCTGCAACTGCGCGGCGGCGCCTGGCACGACGTCGGTCCCGAGCTGGGTTTGCCGGCAGGCGAGGTGTCCAACGTCGTTTCCGATCAATACGGACAGATGTGGGTCGCCGTCGGCCACTCGCTTTGGGTAATGCCCGCCGGCGCCAAAGGCTTTCGGCACGTGCAGCGCCAGGACGTGCATACGGTCAACCTGATCGAGTCGCCCGATGGACGGTTGTGGCAGGACCTGCACGACAGGCTGATCCCGGTGCCGGCCCAGCACCGTGGGCCGCTGAAGCCGCGTCCGGGCTGGCTGGCGCAATCGCAGGGCCAGGAAAACGGACTGTTCGACCGCGACGGCAATTTCTGGTCGCTGGCCTGTCCGGTCGGCGTTTGCCGGACCGATGGCGTGGGCGCCATGCCCGGCCGCCCGATGACGCCCAACGCCCGGCCCGGCCACCGGCTGGACCAGCCCTGGCAGCTCAGCAGCCTGACCGGCAACATTCTGTTCGAGGACCGCGACGGCAGTATCTGGATCGGCACCCAGGCCGGGGTGGAAAGGTTCCGCCACAACCGCCTGGCGCCGGTCAAGCTGGCCGGCGGCGGGCGCGCCTTCAAATTGGCGCGCGACGATACCGGTCATGTGCTGGCGTTGAGCCTTCCATCAGGACAAGTATGGCGCCTGCGGGCCGACGGCGCCCGGCCCATCGATGAAGGCTACCCACCGGGCAACGTCGGCGCCATCGGCAACGCCCGTGACGGCGCCTTGTTGCTGGCCCGGCCGGACGCGATCGAACGGCGCTACCCGAACCGCTCCGAGCGTATCGCCTATCCGCCGGACCCGGTCGACACGGCCGATCCGGTGGACGTGACGCGCGTGTTCGACGACGGCGTCGGTTTGTGGGTGTCGATCGCGCGGCGTGGTTCGTTCCGGCTGGTGGACGGTGAATGGCGCAATCAAGTCGATCTTGGCTTGCCGCCGGGTACATTCGTCGGCGAGGCTGGCGCCCGCAAAGGAACGCTGTGGCTCGGCTATGACGATGGCGATATCGTGTATTTCGATAATGGCCGCGTCACGCGCTACCGGGCGTCGCCGGACAACGACATCGGCCCGGCCACCCATCTGCAGGTTGCCGGCGACGAGGTCGTGGCGGGCGGCCTCGGCGGCCTGGCGGTGTTGCGCGACGGCGCGTTCCATCGCATCGCCGCCACCGATCCCGACGTGCTGGCGGGTGTTTCCGGCACCGTGGTGGGCGCCAACGGCGACCGCTGGCTCAACGGCAGCAAGGGCGTGGTCCACGTCAAAGCGGCCGACTGGAAGGCCTCGACGAGCCCCCTTGGCGTACCGCTGAAATACATCCTGTATGGCGTGCTGGACGGCTATCCCGGCTTTGCCGACACCAGCACCCGCCGCCCCTCCGCGCTGGGCGACGTCGACGGCCAGCTGTGGTTCGTCGGCGCCACCGGCATGGCCCGGCTGGACACCACCAAATCCTATCCGCCGCCGCACGCGCCGGAAGTGCTGGTCGAGACACTGGTGGCCAAGGGCAAGCGCTATCTGGACTTTTCGAAGGCGGTGCGACTGGACCCGGGCACGACCTCGTTCCGCATCGAGTTCACCGCGCTCAGCTACAGCATGCCGGAGATGGTGCGCTTCCGGTATCAGCTGGAGGGCGTCGATGCCGACTGGCAGGAATCGGGCAACCGCCGCGCCGTGTCGTACACCAATGTGGGGCCGGGCGACTACCGCTTTCGCATTGCCGCCGTCAACGAACTGGGGCAGTGGAACGAGCGGGACACGTCGATCTCACTGACCATTCTGCCGACGTTTAGACAAACGCCGCTGTTCTACGGTCTGTGCGCGCTGGGGGCGGCCGGCTTGCTGTATCTGCTGTATCGGCTGTGGCTGCGGCAAGCGACGTTGCGCATCGCCGAGCGCATGGCCGAACGCGAACGCATCGCCCGAACCCTGCACGACAGTTTCCTGCAAAGCGTGCAGGGGTTGGTGCTGGGCTTCCAGAACGCGATGAGCGCCTTGCCGGGTGATTCGACCACCCGCGCCCGGCTGGAGCGCATGCTGCTGCTGGCCGACCGCGTGATCGAGGAGGGGCGCGACGAGGTGCAGGACCTGCGCTCGAGCGCGATGAGCGACGGCGACCTCGATCGCGGGCTCACGATCGTCGGCGAGGTGCTGCAGGAGAGTCACCACAGCGTGTTCAGCCTGCGCCGGGAGGGCGAGGCGCTGAAGTTGACGGAAGATGTCAGCTGCGAGGTCTACAGCATCGGCCGCGAGGCGTTGATGAACGCCTTCCGCCACGCCGGCGCGAAATCGATCCAGGCGACCTTGAGCTACGGCGCCGACCGGTTTGTCCTGCAAGTGGACGATGATGGCAAGGGCATCTCCGCCGAGATTCTGGCCAGCGGCCAACGCGTTGGCCACTGGGGTTTGCCCGGCATGGCCGAGCGCGCCGCGCGCATTGGCGCCACGCTGGTCATCGACAGCCCGCTGATCGGCACGCGCGTGAGGCTGACGATTCCCGCCGCGCTGGCCTATGCCGGCCAGTCGCGGTGGAAGCGGCTCGTGCGGCGGTTGAAGCGGCGCGGCTAACCAGGCGCTGCCGCGCGCTATGGGCGCAGTGAGGCTAAGCGGCCGGCGCCGTGCCGATCGCGGCCAGCAGCTTGCGCACCGCGCCGTGCGCCATGACCACTTCCGGCGCGTCGTGCAGCAAGGCGTTGTACTTGGCGCGGAACGCCATGTCGCCTTCCTCCGACGGGCCGATCAGCGCCTCCACCGCGCGGCGGAACACCAGCGCGTCGGCGACGGCGACGGGTTCGGGCTCGTCGAGCCGCTCGTCCATCTGCGCCATCAGGCCGGACAGCTTTTGCAGCCAGGCGAAATGCGGATGGTTGGTCACCAGCTGCAACAGCTCGAGCGGACTGCCGACCGCGCCGAAGTACTGGGTTTCAATGTGCAGCAATTGCTTGTGCAGGTCGCGCAATCCGCGCGCCAGCGCGGTCAGCTGCGCGCGTTGCGCGGCGTCGTCCGGTGTGGTCATGTCAGGTCCGATATGTTGATGTTCAGCGGGCAGCTTAGCAGACTTGCCCCGTCGCCGGAGCCTACATTTAGATAGTGGTGCTCGCCCCGCCCAGCGCCTAACATGACCGTTCTCCCTTACACACTATGGAAGCCATCATGATGAATCCAAAACTCGAAGTCCTGACCCCGACCAACTGCCAGCTGATCTTCATCGACCAGCAGCCGCAGATGGCTTTCGGTGTGCAGTCGATGGACCGCCAGGTACTGAAGAACAATACCGTCGCGCTGGCCAAAGCGGCCAAGATCTTCAATATTCCGACCATCCTCACCACTGTTGAAACCGAATCGTTCTCGGGTCACACCTATCCGGAACTGCTGGACGTATTCCCGGGCAAGGACATCCTGGAACGCACGTCGATGAACTCGTGGGACGACCAGAAAGTGCGCGACGCGCTGGCCGCCAACGGCAAGAAGAAGGTGATCGTGTCGGGTCTGTGGACCGAGGTGTGCAACAACAGTTTCGCGCTGTGCGCGATGCTCGAAGGCGGCTACGAGATTTACATGGTGGCCGACGCTTCGGGTGGCACGACGAAGGAAGCGCACGATTTCGCGATGCAGCGCATGATCCAGGCCGGCGTGGTGCCGGTGACCTGGCAGCAAGTCATGCTGGAGTGGCAGCGCGATTGGGCGCACCGCGAGACCTACGATGCGGTCATGGCCGTGGTGCGCGAGCATTCGGGCGCGTACGGCATGGGCGTCGATTACGCTTACACGATGGTGCACAAGGCGGCGCCGCGCACCACCAGCGACCACAAGACGCTGGCGCCGATCCCGGCCAAATAAGCAGATTTACTGCAGAGACACGTAGGGCGGATTAGGCGGAACGCCGTAATCGGCCATCGACGGGCCGTCGGCGGCGCATATATGGCCGATTACGGCTTCGCCTAATCCGCCCTACGTATCGCCCCGGTGTTTTTTGGGATTGATGGCCGGGTGGGTATTCCCGGGCGATGATTGGTGCCGAGGTCAGAAGACGCTCAACAGACCACGCCGCGCCGCCACGGTCGCCGCCTCCGTCCTGCTGGCGACATTCAGCTTGGCCAAAATATTGTTGACGTGGAACTTCACCGTGCCCACCTCGATCGCCGCACTGCGCGCGATCATCTTGTTGCTCTTGCCGGTGGCCAGATGCGCCAGTATCTCCAGCTCCCTGCGCGACAGCCTGGTTGTCTCGGCCCGCTCCGCCAACTTGCCCGCCACCTCCGCCGGCAAGAACTTCTGTCCCACGGCCACCGCCTTGATGCACGTGGCCAACTGCTCCGAACCGCTATCCTTCAGCAGATAAGCCATCGCGCCCGCGCGCAAGCCGCGATACACATCCTCATCCCCTTGATAAGTCGTCAGAATAATAATGCGCGCCTGCGCATCGAATTCGCGGATATGCCCGATGGCGTCGACACCATGCATTTCCGGCATGCTTAAATCCATGATCACCACGTCCGGCCGGTGCTGCCGGTACAACTCCACCGCCTGCAGGCCGTTGGCCGCCTGCGCCACCAGCCGGAACTCCGGCATCGAATTGATCAGGGCGCTAAGCCCGGCGAGGATGAGCGGATGATCGTCGGCGATCAGGATGGAGATGGTGTCCATGTCGGATTTCCCTTCAGGCTGATGTGAAAAGCGGTGCCGTGCGGCTGGCGCGAGGTGCTCCAGATACGCCCGCCGTGCGCTTGGATGATCGTGCGGCAGATCGACAGGCCCAGGCCGGTGCCGCCCGGCTTGGTGGAGAACAGCGGATCGAACAGCCGCTCGGCCGATTTGGCGGAGACGCCGACGCCGTTGTCTTCCACGCTGATGCGCAAGGTGCCGGAAATGTCGGCCAGTGCAGAGCGCAGCTCCAGCTTGCGGGGGCGGTCGTGCACGTCCTTCATCGCCTCGATGGCGTTGAGCACCAGATTCATCATCACTTGCTGCAACTGCACGCGGTCGGCATACAGCTGATGCTCGCCCAGCGCGAGACCGTCGCAGACTTCGATAGTGTGTTTGTGCAACTCCGCGCGCAGCAGGCGCAGCACTTCGCGCAGCGCGTCATCGACGGCGAACAAGGTTGGAACGGGGCTGGTCTTGCTCGACATGCCGCGTATGCTGCGGATGACGTCGCCGGCGGTAGCGCCGACGTGCATGATCAATTTCAAGGCGTCGCGCGCCCGCTCGGGCTGCGGCGGGTTTTGCGTCAGCGCGTTGAGGCCGACTTCAGCGTGCAGCACCATCGCCGCCAGCGGCTGGTTGACCTCGTGCGCGATCGATGCGGCGAACTCGCCCATGGAGGTGATGCGGGCCAGCCGTGCCAGTTCCTCCGTGGCATGCTGCAGCGCTTCCTCCGCTTGCAGCCGGCGCGCCTTTTCTTCCTGCAGGCGGCGGTACAGTTGCTCGTTGTCGAGCGCCAGCACCGCCGTGTTATCCATGGGCTTGGGCATTGCTACTTGGCGGACTGCGTTTGCGCCGCCAGGTGCTCGCCGATGAACCAGCTTTGCAGCTCGTTGCTGCGCACCACCTGGCTGACGATCAGGTCGTTGGTGCCGTCGTCGCCGGCCTCGGCGGCCGCGCGCGCCAGCGGACGCGCTTCGACCAGGACGGTTTCGTGCGAGTCCAGCAGGCGGCTCAGTTGGGCCTGGGCCGATTCGCGGCCGCGCGGGGCGGTGCGCGAGATGGTCGATTCGTCGGCGATGTCCTGCGCCAGCGCGAAGGTCACGCCGCCCAGGGTCTGCACGCGCTCGGCGATGGCGTCCATGATCGCGACCTGTTCGGTGTAGTGCTTGTCGAACAGCAGGTGCAACTGATGGAAGGTGGCGCCCGAGGTTTGCCAGTGTGCTTTCTTGTAGGCATCACGCATGGCCATGGTGTGGGCCAGCAGGCGGTTCAGCGCGCGCACGCCTTGCGAGCGCACTTCCGCGCTCAGGCCGATGCGCACATTGGCTAGTGCGCCGAAGTCTTGCAGGATGTCGGAGGATTTTTCGTTGCTCATGATGTGCTTTCAGTATTCTGAATTCTGGCGTCGTCTACATCACGTAGGGCGGATTAGCGCAGCGTAATCGGCCATGTCCGCGCCGTCGGCGGCTTGCCGATGGCCGATTACGGCGTTCCGCCTAATCCGCCCTACGTGTCTCAAGGGTATTGATTCAGTGGTTTCATTATCCGGCGCATGACCGGATCGTCCCATATCCGAAAGAGTGACTCAGAACGTTCATAGGGGAGGGGTTTGGATTACCCGATAGGGGTACCGGCATGGCGCCGGCACCGCTACCGTCCGGCGCTACGCTCAGGACTTGAGGAAGTCCAGCAGATCGGCGTTGAGCTTGTCCTTGTGGGTGCTCGGCAAGCCGTGCGGCGCGCCTTCGTAGATCTTCAGCGTGCCGTTCTTGACCAGCTTGACGGCGGCCTTGGCGGCGGTGTCGATCGGGACGATCTGGTCGTCGCTGCCGTGCACGAACAGCGTCGGCACGTCGATCTTTTTCAGGTCTTCGGTGAAGTCGGTTTCCGAGAATTGCTTGATGCAGTCATAGGCGTTCTTGATGCCGCATTGCATGCCTTGTGCCCAGAAGGTGTCGCGCACGCCCTGCGAAGGCTTGGCGCCGTCGCGGTTGTAGCCGTAGAAGGGCGTCGTCAAATCCTTGAAGAACTGCGAACGGTCGGCCAGCACGGCGCTGCGGATGCCGTCGAACACCGACATCGGCAAGCCGTTCGGGTTGCTGTCCGACTTGACCATCTGCGGCGGCACGGCGCCCACCAGCACCGCCTTGGCGACGCGCGCGGTGCCGTGGCGGCCGATGTAGCGCGCCACTTCGCCGCCGCCGGTGGAGTGGCCCACCAGGGTCGCGTCCTTCAGGTCCAGCGCGTTGATCAAGGTGGCCAGGTCGTCGGCGTAGGTGTCCATGTCGTTGCCGTTCCATGGCTGGCTCGACAGGCCGTGGCCGCGGCGGTCATGGGCGATGACGCGGTAGCCGTTGCTGGCCAGGAAGATCATCTGGTCTTCCCACGCGTCGCCTTGCAGCGGCCAGCCGTGGCTGAAAACCACGGCCGGGCCGGTACCCCAATCCTTGAAATGGATGCGGGTGCCGTCTTCGGTGATGACGCTGTCGACTGAGAGTTTGCTGTTAGACATTTGAAGCTCCTTGATGGGTGAGTGGATGCTGCCATAGCAGTGTAGTCAGCACATCGAAGTAAAGCTCCTGCCAAAAGGCCAGTCCGCGGCTCAGCGTTTGGGTGGGCGTTCCTCTTTGGTGATGGTGACGGCGATCGGATCGCTGGAGGGAAAGGTCTCCTCCAGCGCCTCGTCGAGCACGTCCTCCTCGTGGGCGGCCGTGCTGTCGGCCGGCGCCGGGGCGGCGGGGGATGGGGGAGGCGAGGCGTCTGGCTTGCTCATGGTTGTCCTTTCAGGTGGCGATTCACTGCGCTCATTGTGCTACCGCGTTGAGTGCCGGCGCGCCGTCGTAGTTCACGGGAAACCAGTCGTAGCTGCCGTCGCGCTGGCGGATGTGGCCGAGGCCGGGGAAGTCGATATGGGCCGCGCCTACGATCATGTGCTTGCTGGCGGCCATTTGCAACAGGCGCACGCGTGTACCGTGCGCGTCGTCCTCGCTGCTGTCGTATTTGACGGTCGCTTCCGGGTTCGGCAGCTGGATGGCGGAGACGTGGACGATGTCGCCCCAGATCAGCAGTTGCTGGTTTTTGTTTTGCACCAGATACATCGCGTGCCCGGGGGTATGGCCGGGCGCGGGCAGCGCCTCGATGCCCGGTTCGAGTTGGCCGAACTTGCCGTAGGGCTGGTAGCGGCCGGCGGCTTGGTAGGGCGCGACGGCGGCCTTGGCGGCGTCGAAGAAGGCCGACAGGAATTCCGGCGCCTTGGCCTTGTTGGCGGGCGTCAGCCAGTAGTCGGCTTCGGCTTGCGGCAGCCGCAGCACCGCGTTGGGGAACGCCGCCGCGCCTTGCGCCATGATGCCGCCGGCGTGGTCCTTGTGCAGATGGGTGATCAGCAGCTCGTCGACCTGTTCCGGCCGGTAGCCGGCGGCGCGCAGGTTGGCCAGCAGCTTGCCGCAGCAGTCGCCGTACAGGGCGCCGGCGCCGGCGTCGACCAGGATCAGCTTTTTGCCGGTGTTAATCAGGAAGGCGTTGATCGAGCCTTGCACCGGCTGCGCCAGGTCGGCGTCGGCCAGGTCCTGTTTGATCGCGGCCGGTGTGATGTGCGTCATCACGGTGTCGATGGGAAAGGCGTGGCTGCCGTCGGAAAGGGCGGTGATCTCGTAGTCTCCCAGCATCATGCGGTAGTAGCCGGGGGCCTGGGTGCCGATCGGCGGCGCGGCGGCGCAGGCGGCCGGTGGTGCGGCGACGGTGGCGGCGACGGCGATCAACAGTGAGACGAGCAGGGGCGCGGGGCGGTTGTTGCGGGAGGGCATGGGGGGATCCTTCAGTGGCGACGATGACGCCGATGCTAAAGGAAGCAGCAGCGCGCCACACCTGTCCTGAAGGCAGGGCGGTGGCGCGCCGCGCGCCGCAGGATCAGGGTCGCAAGCCGATGCGGGCGTACTCATCGTTGATGCCGGGCGATGCCAGGCGTGCCTCCTTCAGGTCGGCGTCGCCGCCGGCGCGGTCGCCGGCGCGCCGCTTGGCCAGGCCTCGGCCGAAGCGGGAGAACGCCATGCCGGAGCGGCTGGCCAGCACCTTGTCGTAGGCGGCCACGGCCTCGCGGTCGCGCCCCATCCGCAGCAGCACCATGCCCCTGGTGTCGAGGTAGGCCGGGATCTGCTCCGGGCCGGCCAACGCCGCGTCGATGGCCGAGAGCGCGCGCGGCAGCGCGGTGTCGTGGGTGGCCAGGAACCACGCCAGATTGTTGAGCGCCAGGCGCGTGCCAGCGGCGGCGCGCGCCGCGTCGAATCCGGCCTCCGCCAGCTTGGCCTGTCCCGTCTTTGCGTACACGAGGGCGCGGTAGGCCAGCATGGCCGGCTGGCTGGCATAGTCGAGCTTGCCGCCGTCGATCTCGGCGGCGATCAGTTTGAGCGCGGCCTCGGGTTTGCCGTCGTCCATTTCGAGCTCGACCCGCTGCTCGAGCGCGTAGTGGAGGCAGAAGCTATCGGCGATGCATTTGGCGATGTCGTCACGGCGGCCGGCAAGGTCGGCGCGCTCGCGCAGCCGCTCGCGCGCCAGGGACAAGGTGCTGACCGGCGCCTCGGCCATGCCGCGCTCCAGCATGAAGATCGCCTGGCGCTCCTGGCCGGCGTTGCGGTAAACGTTGGCGGCGTAATAGTAGGCCTCCGCGTTGCTCTTGTTGGCGCCGATCATGGTTTCGATCTGCGCCAGCGCGTCCGCTTCGTTGCCCTGCCTGATCAGGATCTGCAGGCGCAGCCGGTACGCGTCGACGTTGCCCGTCGGTGCAAGCTTGAGGCGGCGGTCGATGTCGGCCAGCGCCAGGTCGTACCGGCCCGCGCGTTCGTAGGCCTCCGCGCGTTTGTCGAGCGTGTACGGATGGTCGGGATAGAGCTCCTGCGCGCGGGAGAATTCGGCGATCGCCTCGTCGTAGCGCTCGTGCCTCAGCGCCAGCAGGCCGCGTCCCCGGGGCACATTGGCGTTGCTGCTTTCCAGTTCGGCGGCCCGGTCGAGATCGGCGACGATGCCGGCTTCGCCGGCGTCGGTGAAGAGCGCCGCGAGCGCCCGGTTGGAGTAGGCGACCGAACTGCGCGGGTCGAGCTGGATCACGCGCGTGTAGGTGGCGATGGCGCCATCATAGTCGTGATGCTGGAGCATGTCCTCGGCCTTGGCCAGCAGGCTGGCGAGGTTCTCGCGCGCGGCGGTCGAAGGCTGGCCGGTGGACTGCGCCTGGCGCCTGGCGTTCTCGTCCATGTTGTTGTCCGCGCTCCCGCCTTGCCAGCCGACGCGCGCCAGGGTGATCACGGCGAGAAAGATGACCCATTTCCAGCTGAGGCGCCAGCGGGATTCGTTCTGGCGTGTGCGCGCCTTGGCGCGCTGGAATATGCGCCGCCAGCCCGGCAGCGCACCCTCCCTCTCGCGCCAGAGCGCCATGTTGCCGGCGCTGGTGACCAGCGGCATCCAGGTCGGAAAGCGCGAAAACAGCATCGCCATCGGCGTCGTGTGGGCCAGCAGCTCGCGGGCGGTCGGCGGGCGCGGATCGCGCAGGCGTTCGATCAGTTGTTGCTGGTGGTCGCGGTCGGCCAGCGCGGCGAACATGGTGCGCTCGTCGATCGCGCTGTCGAGCACGTAGCCGGCGTAGCCGAGCGCCCGCATGCGGCGGCGGTCGTTGTGCCAGCCGAACACCTTGGTGGCGGCTTCGAGCAGCGCATCGTGGCCCGGCTGCCAGCCCTGCGCCAGCAGATCGGCGACGTGCTGCTCGAACAGGTCGCGCGCGACGATGTGCACCAGCCGGTCGTCGTCGAGGCAAAGGCCCAGCGCGTGGCGCCAGGGCGCGTCGCTGCTGATGGCGCGCGCCTCGACCAGGGCGCCGGCTCGCCGCAGGAATTCCTCGAACACAGTGGCCGCCACGGCGTGCGGATCGTCGGGCGCCGATGCCGTCGGCGCGCTGTGGCTGTCGGACGGTGCTGCGCAATGGGCCTGCGCCGGCGCCGCCGGTTGCCGGTGTGCCGCCGGGACCGGCTCGGGCGTGGCGAAGGAGACGATCGGTTCGCCGGCGTCGTCCGGCCGGTCCGCGACGCCGACCTCTGCCAGGATTGGCTTGGCCGCGTGATCGCGTTGCCAGTCCAGCGCCGCCTCGTAGGCCTCGCGCAGCGTCTGGAAACCGGCCGGGTCGGTTTCCTGGTCGATCAGTTTCAGTTCGCGTGCGTAGGCGCGGCGGATGGCGCGTTCGTCGGCGTCTGCGCCCACGTTGAGTCGCTGCAAGAAATTCAAGTCGGTGGTCATATTCTGTATCATGTGTTGCCCGCCGGTGCTTTGCACCGGTGTGGTCTACTGGTTGCTTCCGGCGGCTGGCGCGCCGAGCATGCCGATCACCGCTTCGATGATCGCCGCCGGTTGCGCGTCCTTTACTTCAGCCACTTTGATGTCGCCGAAGGGTTTGCGGCCGGTACGCAGCTGGTTGGCGCTGGTTTCTAGGCTGTCCCACTCGGAGGCGCGGGCGCGCCAGTAGACGGGTTTGGCCGCTTGCGCCGTTTGCGCGGCCGCCAGCGCCGCACCTATGTCTTTGTTGAAGCTGGCGGCGGGATAATTGCAGGCGGCGTCGGCCTTGCCCTGTTCCGCAGCGGTCAAACAGGCCAGCGCGGCATCGAGCTGGACGGCGCGATCCGCCGGCAGCGCATCTTCGTGCATGGGCTGCACCAGCACCAGGCCGGTGACGGCCGCGTTGCGCGATCGCAGCGCGAAATGCTGCGCCACCATGGCGCCATAGCCGGCGCCCACGACGACGAAGGGCCCCTCCAGGCGCGCGTTCTTGATCAGGAAGTTCAAATCCTTGCTGGCGTTGGCCACGGTGGAGGCGCGGATGATCGGATCGCTCGAACCCAGCCCGGCGCGGTCGTAGACGCAGGCGCGGGTGCGCTTGGCGACCTCTGGCAGCACCGCCGACCAATCCCATCCGGCACGACCGATGTCGGCCTCAAACAGCACGGTCGGCGAACCCCTGCCGACGCAATACATATTCAGCTTGCGCCCGCCGACATCGACCTTGATCTTAGGGCCGGCGAGGGCATCCTGGCCGGCTGGCGGCGCGGCAAGGCTGGCGGCGCTGGCCAGCAAGAGAGCGGTGGCGGCAAAGGCCGGGAGAGTGAATTTGGTCATAAGCTTAAATAAGAATAGAAAAACCAGCGGGGTCAAAAAACCACCGGGGTCAGGTCCGACATTCGGACACGAGCTCAGCAGCCTGGTGGTTTAGTTCGTGCCCGAATGTCGGACCTGACCCCCGCTATTGGTGCTGGGGGAAAATTGTATTAAGTGTGGCGAGCTTCGCGAGCACGCCCGTACATTTGGCTAGAAAATCGGTGGTCTTCCGCGCGTCGGGGATGTGCCCGTGGCTCGTGTTGCGGTCGCGTTCATGTTTGAGCTCGTATATCTCGGCGGCGATGTCCGAAAATTGCCGCTGAATTTCTGGTCCTCGATTGCTCAACTCTGCAGTTATTCGTGGGATTAAGACGTCCAACCCGGCTTCCAGGACTTCTTTCTCCGTCTCGGGGTTTATTGCCGTCAGCAGGAAATCCAGGTGCACCTTGACGCGCTCGTACCTGTAGATGTGGAGGCCGATCATTTCGTATTTTTCAGCGGAGTCCATGTGCTGTCCTTAAGCTCTCGATTCGGTCGTTACGGTGAAAACCGGGCCTTGCCAGTGTTCGTCATTCATCGTCACCGCGTGCTCCTGGCCCGGCCAATTGGCCTTGATGACCTTTTGCCAGAAGGTGAACGCCGCCGTATTTTCCTGTATCACTTTGATCTCCCAGCGGCCTGGATGGGCGCTCAGGATCGCTTGCGCCGCATACCGGCCGACGCCATGGCGACGGTATTTTCGCAGTACGAAAAATTCGACAATCGTCGCCGAGTTTTCGCCATTTAAGACCTCGTCATTGACCAGGACGAAGCCGGCCCACTTTTCGTCAACCTTGATGATGAACGCGGAGAAGTTCGGATTGATCCAGAAGCAGTCGAGGTCGTAGTAGCCATACTGGCCGTGCTCGTCGAGGTCGGTGCCGTCATACTCCGAGAAGTCGTGCTGATACAGCTCCATCATGTGGCGGACCACCAAGCGCTCGCTGTTATGCGCCAATCGTACTTCGATGCTCATAAAATTCCTGACGGCTTACTGCGTATCATTGAACGGCAAGGTAAAACTATCCCGCTCGATATCGTTGAGCGTCGCCTCGAACTGTGCCCGCACCGGGTCGATCACGCGCTTGTCCTGCGTTTCCAGCGCCTGTTCGAACGCGACGATCTGGCCGCCGAACCATTCCCGGCCTTGTCCGCGCAATTGCTGGTATAGCCGTTCCGCGCGCGCCAGCAGGGTGCGGTGCTCGATGCGGTCGCGCGGGTGGATTTTCAATTCCGACAGCGAGATGAAGCGCGCCGCGATCTCCGTCTCGGACAGCATGCCCGGATTACCCTCGATGACCAGCGTGCGCGCTTCTTGCGTCCTGACGACGGTGGCCTCAACCTGCAACAAGCCGTTGACGTCGTAGGTGAAGCGTATATCGATCCCGCTGTCCTCGATCGCCAGGGTGGGCAGTGGAACCTTCAGGCTTCCCAGCCGGATGTTGTCGCGCGCCATGCGCGCCTCTCCCTGGTAGACATTGAGCTCAAGATATTTCTGGTTCTCGCTGACCGGGTGGTAGCGCTTGACCCGGCTGACCGGCACCGGCGTGTTGCGCTCGACGATGGGATCGAAGTGGCCCGATGAATAGCTGCGGTCGCCCAGTTGCATCGATACCTCGATGCCGAGCGAGTACGGCGAGACGTCGGTCATGACGACCTCGTCGAGCGCGGCGTCGCGCATCTTCAGGCCGGCCTGCACGGCCGCGCCCAGCGCCACGACCTCGTCCGGATTGATGTCGCACGCCGGGAAGCGGCCGAACATGCGCGCGACCAGCCGCCGCACGACCGGCATGCGGGTGGCGCCGCCGGCGAGGATGACGTTGTCCAACTCGGTGATGCGCAGGTTGGCGTCGCGCAAGGCCCGCTCGACCGGGTCGCGCAGGCGCTGCAGCAGGCCGGCGCAGGCGCGCTCGAGCGCCGCCTCGTCGAGGGTCATCGCGTATTCGGTGTCGTTGTGGACGATCTGGATGGTGGCCGACGGCGCGTCGCTGAGCGCGCGCTTGGCGCGCTCGGTGGCGGCGATGAGGCGCTGCATGAAGTGGGCGTCGCTCTTGAGGCCGAGCGGAATCTTCTGCTGCTCGAAGAAATGGTTGATCAGGCACAGCACGAAATCCTCGCCGCCGAGCATGTTGTCGCCGGCGGAGGCGCGCACTTCCATGACGCCCTCGAACAGGTCGAGCACGGAGACGTCGAAGGTGCCGCCGCCCAGGTCGAACACCAGGAAGCGGGTTTCGGCGTCGCGCTGATTGATGCCGTAGGCCAGCGAGGCGGCCGTCGGTTCGTTCAACAGCCGGTCCACGCGCAGTCCCGCGAGCTGGCCGGCGGCGCGGGTGGCCTTGCGCTGGGCGTCGGAGAAATAGGCGGGGACGGTGACGATGGCCTCGGTGACCGGATGGCCGAGGGCGGCTTCGGCGTCTTCCTTCAGCGAGCGCAGGATCAGGGCGGACAGTTCCTCGGGACGGAACTCGCGGTTACCGAGGCGGATCTGCTTGTCGCTGCCCATGTAGCGCTTGAACACCGAGGCGGTGCGCGCGGGATGGGTTTGCAAGCGCTCGCGCGCGGCGCGGCCGACCAGGATGCTGCCGTCCTCGTCGACGCTGACACAGGACGGCGTCAGCGTCTCGCCCAGGCTGTTGGGAATCAGACGCGGCGCGCCGTCTTCCCACACCGCGATCAGGCTGTTGGTCGTACCCAGGTCTATCCCGACAATCATTTTTTCTTCCCGGAAAAATTGATTATTTTATCACGGGATTTGGCGCGGGCTTACAAGTCGGTTTCGGCCTCGGCGATGGTTTCGCGCACCTCGTCGGCGAAGCCGAACTGCACCTCGTGGCCGCCGGGGCCGTCCTCGTACATGAAGTGCACCGGCCCGTCCTCGTCGGCGACGATCCAGGCGTCGACCTCGGCGCGTTGCCGCGGATCGGCCAGGCTGGCCACATCGATTTTCTCCCGCATGCCAGGCCGCAATTCCTTGACGACGGCCTTGGTCCGTTCCGTGCTGACCGGGATGTAAGTTGCCGCGTGACGATCTATCATGGTGCCTCCTTGTTGTTGAATAGTGAGTCTACCCGATCACGCCAGATGCACCAGTCCGCGACGCGCGGCGACCATGGCGGCCTCGGTGCGGGTGCAGACGTTGAGCTTGGACATGATGCTTTTGACGTGGAATTTGACGGTGCCGACGCCGATGCCGGCCGCGCGCGCGATGACCTTGTTGCTCATGCCGGTGGCCAGGTGGCCGAGGATGTCGCGTTCGCGCGGCGTGAGCTGGTTGCCGTGGATGCGGCTGGCCAGCTTGAGCGCCAGTTCCGGCATCATGTATTTTTTTCCGGATAACACGGTGTGGATGCAGGCCATCAGGTCGTCGAGCGGGGCGCTTTTGAGCATGTAGGCGCTGGCGCCGGCGCGCATGCCGCGGTCGGCGTCCTCCTCGCGCTCGTGGCCGCTGAGGATGATGATCTTGGCGTCCGGGCGGCGCGCGCTGATGCGGCCGATGGCTTCGATGCCGTCGCAGTCCGGCATGTTCAGGTCGATCAGCAGCAGGTCGGGCTGCAGGCGTTCGCACATTTCAACGGCCTGGCTGCCGCTGCTGGCCTGGCCCAACAGTTTGAAGTTGTCCTCCGATTCGATCAGCGACGCCATGCCGGCGCGGATCAAAGGATGAACGTCGGCGATGACGATGGATGCGGAAGTGTTCATGTCGAGCTCCTCTGTGTTGTTGATGAGCTCATTTTGCGCAACATTGCGCGGCGCCGATAGTTATACCTTGGTATGGTGCCCGCCAAAAGACCAGGAGGCGGGCGACGGCGCGGCGCGGTAAGATGGACCCATCTCAAGGAGGAGCCACCATGGCCAACAGCTGCGCACACCTGACTTTGATCCACACACGCGGCGCCAACACGTCCGGCTGCGAGGAATGCCTGAAGATCGGCGACAGCTGGGTACACCTGCGCGTTTGCATGATCTGCGGCAAGACCGGTTGCTGCGACGATTCGAAGAACAAGCACGCGAGCAAGCACTTCGCGGAGACGGGGCACCCCATCATCCGCTCCAAGGAACCGGGCGAGACGTGGGGCTGGTGCTATGTCGACCGCAAGATGTTCGATCCGATCTGAACCGGGACCTGGCGCCGCTATCTGAGCTTGGGCACGTTGTCGCGCGACAGCATGGCGCCTTTCGGAACCTGGTCGGCCGAGAAGAACAGCCAGTCATGGTTTCCCAAAGTGATGTTCACGCCGGGCACCCGGAAGTGGCCGCTCAAGGTCGCCGTGAAGAAAATCTGTGGGCTGTCGTCGTAGCGGGCGTCGAGCAGCACCACGAACAGCGACGAGCCGCCCGCGTCCAGCGTGAGGCCGCTGTCGCTCAGCGCGACGATGCGTCCGTGTCCGGTTTGCAGCAGGCCGCCCAGCGAGCGCGCATAGACGAAGGAGAGCAGGGTGCCGGCGCGCTGCCATTCGCGCAGCTTGGCCTGGGATTCCTCGGCGCGGCTGATGGTGGGAACGGCAGCCAATTTCAATGTCGCAACATTCGAGTTCATGGTGGGAAAGTCCTTTCACGCGATGGCTCCATTTTGCGCCAAGGACCCGTCCACGGTCCACCAGAATCGGAATGGCAAGCGGCGCGATGCCGAGTTGTCGTATTTCTGGCAAAGTAGAGGGTGGAGCGGGCGACCGCGGCAATTATTCACCACCTGATTGGAGATTTTCAATGACCAACGCAAGCTATCCCGACGTCCGCCTTCTGATCGACAACGAATGGCGCGAAGCCTCCGGCGGCAAGACCATTCCGGTGTTGAATCCGGCCACGGGCCAGGCCATCGGCACCGTCGCCCACGCCAGCATCGCCGACCTCGACCACGCGCTGGCGGCCGCGCAGCGCGGCTTCGACGCCTGGCGCAAGATCTCGGCCTTCGAGCGCACCGCCACCATGCGCCGCGCCGCCAGCCTGCTGCGCGAGCGCGCCGACGACATCGCCCGCCTGCTGACGCAGGAGCAGGGCAAGCCGCTGGCGCAGGCGCGCGCCGAGGCGCTGGCCGGCGCCGACATCATCGACTGGTTCGCCGCCGAGGGCATGCGCGTTTACGGCCGCATCGTACCGTCGCGCAACCCGGCCGCGCAGCAGCTGGTGTTGAAGGAGCCGGTCGGTCCGGTCGCCGCCTTCACCCCGTGGAACTTCCCGATCAACCAGATCGTGCGCAAGCTGGCGGCCGCGCTCACCACCGGCTGCTCGTTCCTGTGCAAGGCGCCGGAAGAGACGCCGGCGTCGCCCGCCGCGCTGATGCAATGCTTCGTCGACGCCGGCGTGCCGCCGGGCACCGTCGGCCTGGTGTTCGGCGACCCGGCCGAGATTTCCGGCTACCTGATCCCGCATCCGGTCATCCGCAAAGTCACCTTCACCGGCTCGACGCCGGTCGGCAAACAGCTGGCAGCCTTGGCCGGCGCCCACATGAAGCGGGCGACGATGGAGCTGGGCGGCCACGCCCCGGTCATCGTGGCCGAGGACGCCGATGTCGCGCTGGCCGTCGCGGCCAGCGGCGGCGCCAAGTTCCGCAACGCCGGCCAGATCTGCATCGCGCCGACGCGTTTCCTGGTCCACAACAGCATCAAGGCCGAGTTCACCCGCGCGCTGGTGGCGCACGCCGAGAGCCTGAAGCTGGGCGACGGCATGGATGACGGCACCACGCTCGGTCCATTGGCCAACGCGCGCCGCGTGGCCGCGATGAGCCAGGTGGTCGAGGACGCGCGCAGCAAGGGGGCCGAGGTGGCCACCGGCGGCCAGCGCGTCGGCACCTCCGGCAACTTCTTCGCGCCGACCATTTTGGCCGACGTGCCGCTCAACGCCATGGTGTTCAACGACGAACCGTTCGGTCCGATCGCGGCGGTGCGCGGCTTCGACACCTTGGAGGAGGCGATCGCCGAATCGAACCGTCTGCCGTTCGGGCTGGCCGGTTACGCCTTTACGCGCTCGATCAAGAACGCGCACCAGTTGATGCACAACGTCGAAGTCGGCATGCTGTGGATCAACCAGCCGGCCACGCCGAGC
The DNA here is from genome assembly GCA_963511605.1 of uncultured Duganella sp. Lineage (GTDB taxonomy): Bacteria > Pseudomonadota > Gammaproteobacteria > Burkholderiales > Burkholderiaceae_D > Rugamonas. The sequence goes on from CAUPJZ010000010.1 coordinate 190,334, forward strand.
GCCGAGCTGCCGTTTGGCGGCGTCAAGGATTCGGGCTACGGTTCGGAAGGTGGTCCGGAAGCACTGGAGTCGTATCTGAACACCAAGGCGGTGTCGATGGTGGGCGTGTAAGACTGCAAGATCCCCGGCGTCTGCGCCGTGGTCGGCGCTTTCCGCCGCCGGGGCTCAGCAATACAATGGCTAATCCGGTAGCCCGATGTTTTCTCAAAGAGCTTATGCAAGATCGATTTCGCGCCGATGTGCTGACCAACCGTAATAACAGGACCATTCTGGACCGCTGGGACGCGTTGGCGCTTCCCGACGGTTGGTTGGTCGCTGGATGCCTGTTCCAAACGATATGGAATCTTCAGGCCGGACGTGCGCCGGAAGAGAACATCAAAGACTACGATTTGTTCTACTTCGATAGCGAGGACCTCACCGAGCAAGGTGAGCGGGAGGTCCAGGCACATGTCGATGGAGTGCTTGCCGATCTGGGCGTGTCGATCGAGGTAGCAAATCAAGCCCGGGTCCACACCTGGTACGAATCTTATTTCGGTCGTCCCTATCCGGTCTTGCGCAGCACACGCGACGGGATCGACCGGTTCCTCATGCCGTCCACCTGCGTTGGTATTCGCCCGGATGCGAGCTATGCGCCAAACGGCCTCGAACCGCTCTACGAAGGCACATTGACGAGCAATCCGCTGACGCCCCACATCGATCTTTTCGACCTGAAGGCGGAGTCGTATCGCTCCCGGTGGCCGGCGCTGCGGGTTGTAAGGGACGGCGTATGAAAAAGTCCGTCGATCATAGTCACGTGGTGAAACTGATGCAAGAAGGCGCGTCGCATGAGGCGTTGTCTGTGCTGGAACGTTTATTTAAGGCCGCAGAGCTTGTAGTCGCGCCGACGAGGTCGGATATTTTCATGACAATGTTTCAATTGCAACTGCTGGCCGAACAATACGAGCCGGCGCGCGTTTTCTTGCGAACAATACGTGCTACGCAAGCAGAGCGCCTACTTGCCGGAGATATCCACTTTGGTCTCGATGGCGAGCTGGCCGTGGAAGAGTATCGCCGCATCCGACGCTTTTCGCTGATCGTCGATATCAACGACATTTTGCAGGACCACGCCTCAACGTGCGAGGTATTCTCGCAGCTCGATAGCGGTCATACAGGGTTGGCGCGGCGATATGCCTGGGTAGCACTTCCAGCGCTAGTGGCGGAAGGACATTTCGAACTGGCCGATCGATATCGCGATGATCCGCTGAAGTTGCTTGATGCGGTGAACGAAGCAGCGCTCGCGCTGCCGTTGTATCCACCGCGACGTCAAGCGCCGAGGCTGGCCGCCGAGTTGAGCAATCTCGTTCGTGATGTGCGAATCGGCATGGCCGTTTTACGGGGCATGGGAGATAACGGCAAGGCCGACGTGCTGGGCGAAGCGCTGGTGGCCGGGCTCGATTCGGATGAACTGAAGGCGCTGGCGCAGCGCGAACTTCAGGCGCCGGGAACGGTCATACGCGAGCTCGGCGATCGACAAATGGCGCTGGAGGCGGCTGACGCCCAGCCGCCAAGTTAAGCCGGCGTTGTCAACTGTGGCCGCCATCCGTTGCCGCACGCGCGGATTAGGGTGTTGGCATCCGCCCGCGCGCCATGTATGCTGCGCCATCCTGCAACGACAACCAACACGAAAGAACCACATGAACAAGCTGTTTTCCACCTGCGCCATCGGCCTGACGCTCACCTTGGCGCTGGCCGCCTGTGACAAGACCAAGCCGCCGCAGCCGGCCACCACCGAGGCCGTGCCGAACGCCGCCAACGTCGCGCCCGTGACCTTGCAAAAGATCGATACCGTGGCCGGCACCGGCAAGGACGCCGTGGCCGGCGCCACCGCCGTGGTCCACTACACCGGCTGGCTGTACGAGCCGAACTCGCCGCAACAGCACGGCGCCCAGTTCGACTCGTCGAGCGGCCGCTCGCCGTTCAGCTTCCAGCTGGGCGGAGGCCAGGTCATCAAGGGTTGGGACGAGGGCGTGCAGGGCATGAAGGTCGGCGGCAAGCGTACGCTGATCATTCCGGCGGCGATGGGTTACGGCGAGGGCGGCGCGGGCCCGATTCCGCCCAACGCCAACCTGATCTTCGACGTCGAGCTGCTCGACGTGCAATAAGCCGGCGCGCCTGGCGCGGCCCGCCTCCTGGGAGTTCAGGCGGGCGCGGCGCCGCCGCCAGGCACGGCCGACAACGCTTGTTCGGCCACGGCTTCCAGCATCTGGCGGCTGAAGCCGGCTTTCGCCTGCACGGCCATGCCGTGCATGACCGCCATCAGGAAGGCCGCCAGCGCCTCCGGATTGGCGCCCGGCGGCAGGTCGCCCTCGGCCTTCGCCCGTACAAAACGTTCCCTTAGCTGTATTTCGCCAGCCGCGCGGAAGTCGATCAACGCCTGCCGCACGGGCTCCGAATCGTCCGATCCCGCCACCGATCCGTTAATGCCGAGACATCCCGCCTGCTCGGGAGAACGCGTATTGAGTTCCACTGAACTGAACAGGATGTGCCGGGCCACCTCGCGCGCGGTCGGCATTGCCAGCGCTTCGGGAATGTGGTTCATGAACCGCTCCTGGTAGCGCTCCAGCACGCGGCGAAACAGCGCCTCCTTGTTGCCGAACGCCGAGTACAGGGCGGGGCGCTCGACGCCCGCAGCCTCGGTCAGGTCGGCATAGGACGTGCCCTCGTAGCCCTTGCGCCAGAACACGCACAGCGTCGCATCGAGCACCTTGTCCACATCGTATTCGCGATGGCGTCCCATCTGATCACCTTAAATTTAAATAACGGCTGTTACGAAATCCCTTGACAGCCCGTTCCGAAATTATATACTAGTCGTTATCGTAACGGTCGTTACTGATAGTGTTCGACAACTAATGGGGATTTTTTATGCTGAAAACATTGACGGGTAAAGTAGCTCTGGTAACCGGTGGCTCGCGCGGACTGGGCGCGGCCACGGCGGAGGCGCTGGCGGACCAGGGCGCGGATGTCGCGATCAGTTATGTGTCCTCGGCCGGCAAGGCGGAAGCCGTGGTCGCGAAGCTGAAGGCCAAGGGTGTGCGCGCCATCGCCATCCAGAGCGACCAGGCCGATATGACCGCCGCCAAGCCGCTGGTCGACAAGGTGTTGGCGCAGTTCGGCAAGCTCGACATCCTGGTCAACAACGCGGCGATCGCGGTGCAGGGCAAGACGGTCGACGATCCCGAGCTCGACACGGTCAACCTCGATCGCCAGTGGCAGATCAACGTCATGGGCGCGGTGGCGACCACGCGGGCGGCGGCGCCGGTGCTGACGAACGGCGGCCGTATCATCTTCATCGGCTCGCTGCTGGGCACGCGCGTGCCGTTCGCCGGCGCCGCCGACTACGCGGGCACCAAGGCGGCGATCGCCGGCTATGCGCGCGGCGTGGCGCGCGATCTGGGTGGGCGCGATATCACGGTCAACGTGGTCCAGCCGGGCGTGATGCCGACCGACATGTCGGCCGGGGTGCTGGGCGACGGCGTGCCCGAGGCGCTGATGAACCTGCACCCGATCCGCCGCATCGCCACCTTGGAGGAGGTCTCGGCGCTGGTCTGCTTCCTGGCGGGGCCGAACGGCGGCTATATGACCGGCGGCGTGCACGACGTGGCCGGCGGCCTTGGCACCTGAGCGTGGCGGCGGCTTAGAACTCCAGCCGAAAGTGTCCGCTCGCCAGCAACGGCTCGGCGTCCGCCCGCGCGATCCGCTGTAGCGGCGCCTCGCGTGAGAAGCGATAGGTGGCGTGGGTCACCGGTCCGGTGACCTGGATCGGCGCCGAAGCGATATACCGCAGCGTCGTCGTGCCCATTGTCGCCGTCACGGCGGCGCGCGGCGCCGTCACGGCGACCGGCTCGGCCGCCGCCCGTGCCGCCATGCCCGGCGCGACTGGCGCCGCCGCTTGCCTAACGTTCGAACTCGTCTGCATACTGTTCTTTAGTTCCGTCCGTTTCCCGCCGCAGCAACTCATGATGTTCTCCTTCCGTTGGTAACCGTTGTATCGTCAAAGGCGCGGGCCCCATCCTTTCGAGCAGGCAGGCCGCGCCGGACAGGGCCAGCCAGGCCAGCGCGCATTCCTGCGCGGTGCGCCCGACCAGCAGCCCGAACGGCGCCGCCGCCCACAGGCTGACGCAGTAAAAGCAATCCATCAGCCGGCCCAGCGCGCCGTCGCCCAGGGCCGCCCGCAACCGCGCCAGCAGATCCCATGGCCCGTCCTCGTGCGCGAGCAGGTGGGCCAGGCGCCAGCTGGCGAAAACGCTCAACACGAAACCAAACCACGGGGCGTCCATCGGTTCACCCCGGCCGCAGATCGTTGCAGATCTTGACCGGCCAGTTTGCCGTGGCGTAATTGGCGCCGCCGCAGGCGCGCGCGGTGCGGTCGTATACGGTCAGGTGGAAAATGTAGACGCAGCATTCGCCCCGGGCCAGGCCGAAGCCGGGCGGCACCGTGTAGGGCACCGACGCCCCGCACAGCGGGTCGATGGCGCGCAGGTCGAACTGCGCCAGCGTGTCGATGACGGAGGGCACGGTCGGCACGCCGCAGCGCGTGCCGGGGTCGCCCACCCGCGAGATGCCATAAAAACAGGGCGGGCCGGCCAGCGGGAGCGTGATCGGAATCGAAATGGTCGGTCCGCCCTGTTTTTCCACGGAAACGACGTAGTGGTCGAAGTTGTCGTTGGGGCGGGTCAGCGGCAAGGCCTCGTCGATGTATTCATCGTAGGCGATGCCCGACAGCGGCAGGTTCCACGGAACACTGCAATCGGGCGGCAGGGCGAATTGGCTGACGAACAGGTCGGCGCATTTGGGCACGGCGTTGATCTGGATCAGCGCGGTGATCGGCTTGTTGTCGATCCAGACCCGCTGGGTGTCGCAATAGCTGTTGCCGAGCGTGTCCTCGAGCACCAGCCGCAAGGTGTACAGCCCGCTGCGCTGGCAGCCGCCGGTGGGCCACGCCGAGGGCGACAGCAGCGCCTGCGGGTCGTCGAGCAGGCAGTACGGCGGGAAGGGGACCGGCACCAGGCAATCCGGCACCCAGTTGGCGGTCAGGACCGAGGTGTCGGTGCGCATGTTGATGGCACGGTATTGGGCCGCCGTGGTGAAGTCGACGGTCCAGAAATTGGTCCAGCCGGCGGTCGCGCAGTCGGGCTCGTACCCCGGCTTATAGTCGAGCATGTAGCGCTTGATCTTCTGGCTGTCGTCGCATCCGCCGACGAAGGCAGAGCCCCACACCTGCAGGCAGTTCCCGAACGAGGCCTCGAAGTCGCCGGCCGCGCGCGTGCACAGCGCCGGCACATGGTCGATGAAACGGGCGGCCGGATCGAAGGGCGCGCTGTCGAGCGTGAAGTTGCCGCTCACGCCGAGTATCCGTACGTCCTTCTTGAAGACGCCGAAGATGAGCGGCCCGCAGGGCGGCAGGCTTTGGTTGGCGCCGTGGACGGTCAGGCGCACGAAGTAGGTGCCGGCGTTGAGCAACGTGGTGTCCAGATAGGCCAGCAAGCCGCCCGCGACCGGGGTGTTGCCCTGGACCGTATTGCCCGGCGGGATGGGCGGGTAGACGAAATTGGCGGCGTGCCAGACGATATTGTCGGTCGACCATTCGAGCACGTAGCGCACGAAGCCGGCTCCGGCGGCGGTGCCTTGGATCGGCACGACCAGCGCCGGGATCGCCGCGTTGACGACTTCGGCGATGCAACCCTGCGGGCCGGTCAGCTCGCACGTCAGCGGACGAAAACACTCGCGCAGGCAGAACCAGTACCTGACCAGGCAGCGATACACGTCGAGCAGGTTCTTGGCGCGCGCCAGGCAGCAGCCGAAACGGGTGGCGCACATGCACCAGCATTGGTAGAACCAGAACCACGGTTCGCCGCGGTGGGCCTCGAACGCCTTTTCGCCCAGCAACGCGCGGGTGGTGTCGATCGTCATCAGGCGTTCGAATACGGCGGCCGCCTCTTCCTCGCCCTCCTCGCAGTCGATGCGGCCGTCGGCGACGGCGTCGGCCAGCCCGTCCGGGAAATCGATGCTGGCGAGCTGGTCGCTGACGAAGGGCCGGTAGGCCCGGGCCAGCGCGGAGACCAGGATGTCAAGGTCGCGGCGCTCGAGTTCGGTCAGGCGGCCGGGCGTGACCGGAGAGCCGACCGCCTGGCGCACGCACAGCCAGTAGCGGTACAGGTAGTACGCCGACAGGCGGAAGGTGCGCGGCCGGCGGCACACCAGCCAGCCGAAGATCATGCAGCAGCGGATGTGCAGCAGCACCCAGCGCCAGCGCTCGATCGGGCCGAGCAGTTCGCGGGCCTGGGCCGGCAACAGGGCGTAGACCACCTGTTCGTCGGGGAAGCTGCCCAGCAGCCGTTGGGCCGCCTCCAGCTCCGCCTCGCAGTCGGGCGGGGCCTGGCGGGCCTCTTCGCCGAGCGCGTCCAGGTCGCTGGCGCGCTTGAGGTCTTCTTCGATGATCGGACGGTAGATATCAACCAGGGCCTTCAAGACGGCCTGGAATTCCGGGCTGGACGGATCGCTTGCTGCGGGGTGGGACATGGTCATTTCGTTCCCCTTCAGGGTGTGCGGCTGGAGATGCCCGGAACACACACGGGCGCGCGCCCGCGCGCTGGAACAGCCACGAGGCGTCTAGTCATTCTAGTAACGCCGATATCGTCGGGGTTGATGTGGAACAAGCGGGGGCGGCCGTGGACGGTCTGCTCGCTGGCTGGGCCGGACGGCGGCGACCCGACCGGCAGCCTTGGCGTTTGAGTCGGTGCAACGCTGGGGATGTCGTGACATTCCGTGACTTTTTTATGCGAACCCTTGGGCTACACTGTCATCTTTGCCGTTTAATGGATTGATATGATTCCCCCGCGCGGATTGGCTGCACCGGTATGACGCTTTACGCATCGCCGTACCCGATTCCGGACCTGCTCTTCACGTTGTACCTGCTGGTGTATTTCCCGCTCAGCAGCCTCTGGCGCAGTCGTCGACCCCGACCGGCGAAGCCGGACTTGCCAGCGCTGCTGACTTACTGGCGGCAAGCACGGTACGTGCTCATGCTTATCTGCGTGTTTATGCTGGTCAAGTGGCTGGGCGGTCACAGCTTTGTCGCGCTTGGAATGGGTTTTCCTTTGTCTCCAGGCGCGCTCTGGGGACTCGCTGCGGCCGGATTTCTGCTGGTGCTGATGCATCTGCTCGGCAATCGTATGGACCGGAAGTTGACGCCCGAAGAGCGCGTCAAGCAGGAAGAAAAGCTGCGGGACTTGCCGTTTCCGATGCCGCGCACCCGCATCGAGACCCTGGCCTATCTGGTCACGATGGTCGGCATGACGGCGACCTGGGAGCTGCTTTTTCGGGGCTACCTGCTGCTGGTCCTGACGCCGTTCACCGGCCTGCCGTTGGCGGTCGCGCTGGCGGCGGTATCTTATGGCGCCGGGCACGGCTATGACAATCCCAAGCAATTCTTCGGCTCCATCTTGGCGGCTTTCGCCTTCACCGTTGGCTATGCTGTTACCGGCAACCTTTGGTGGCTGATCGTGCTGCACGCGGCGGCACCGGTGGCGATGTTGTATGCCGCACGTAAGATAACTCCCACGGCCGACGACGGACGTTTAGGCGCTTAGTGCCTTCAGCCGGTCCAGTTCCGCCAGAAAGCGGTCGGCGGCCAACTGCGGCGCCCACGGCTCCCACGCGGTGCCGCCGTAGACCGCGTGCAACGGGTCGTCGCTGAGCGGCGGCACGGTGATCTTCAGCGTGTGCAATACCTCCCTCGCCGACCAGCCGACCACGTGCACCGCTTCGCTGGCGGCGGCGAGCCGGTCCGCCAGCTTGTGGGCGGCGTGCTCCTTGTCCGTCCAGTGCGGCAGGCCGTAGCGCAGGAAGACGGCGTTCTCCAGCCGCACCGTCAGCGCGCGGAAACCCTCCCCGAGAAACGGCTTGAGCGGCGAGACGCAGTCGAAGCCCAGCAGGCCTTCCTCGGCGTCGTGCAACAGTTCGCGCAGGGCGCCGATCGGCGCCAGTTCGACGCCTGCGGCCTTGCACGCGGCCGCGCGCAGATGCATGACGGTGAGCGAGTGCTGCGCCACCGATAGCGGACGCGGCCATGCCGAGTGGCCGCCCCAGCGGTAGGTGCGCGCCAACCCCAGTGCCAGGTCCGAGTCGTCCCAATCGAACGGCGTGGGGTCGAGCAGATCCAGCCGCCTTTCCGACGGCATGCGCACCCAGGCGCGGTTCGGCTGATTCCGGTGATCGTCGCGGCCCATCCAATGTCCTTTTTTGTGGCGTAGACGCCATCGTACACCCTCGAAGGTGAATTAGTTTTAGGCAACATGAGCGGGTTTGTCATACACTGAAAAACTGTTCACCTTTTGACATTAATCAAGCCATGGCGACGCGTCCTTCGTATATCTATCAGGGTGGTTCGGTGATGATGCATTCACCGTTGCAATTGAAAAACGCCGAGATGTACGGCTACTTTGTGCGGGGCGATCTGGCCAAGCTGCAGGCCACGCTCGACGGCACGCTCAACCAGGTGGCCGGCCGGCGCATGCGCTTCAAGGCCATCTCGCCGTACGTGTTGCTGACGTTCACGCGCGTCAACCATGCGGATTCGGCGGTGGCGGTCGACCAGAACAAGGGCTGGATCACCGAGATCGACATCGTCACCTGGATCATGGTGGGGGCGATGGACGAGGAGGGCGAACTGGCCCACATCTATTACTATCCCGCGCATATCTTCGTCGACGACGCCATGGCGCTGATCAACGGCCGCGAGCTGTTCGGCTACCCGAAATACCTGTGCGAGTACGAGATTCCCGCCGCAGGCGCCGAACCGCTGCGCTGCGCCGTTTCGGCGAAGGGCTTCCACCCGTTCTCGCCGGAGACCAAAATCGCCATGCACCCGCTGCTGGAGGTGACCGCGACCGAGAAGACCGGCATCGACACGCCGGTCCACAGCCTGTTCGATCTGATCGAGGAGGCCATCAAGCTGTTTTTGTCGATCCCCGATTTCTTCAACCTCGATGCCGCCGGCTGGGACGACATCATCTCGCTGCTGCGCAATCCGCGCATCGATCAGATCTTCCTCAAGCAGTTCCCGGACAGCGCGGGCTTGAAGGCGGTGTACCAGGCGATCCTGGCGGCTCCGGCCACCATCGACAAGATCCACGGCGGCTCGCTGCTCGGCTATGAATACGAATGCGTGCTGCACGCCTTCGACAGCTTCCCGCTGCATGAAACGCTCGGCCTGCAACTGGGCCCGCAGCAGGCGATCCTGCCGTACAGGCTCAATTTTGATTTCACGGCGCAGCCGGGCGAGGAGTTGATCGACAATTCGAGCGTGGCGCCGAAGAAGGTCGCCATCCTCGGCGGCGGCGTCGGCTCGATGACGGCGGCCTACTACCTGAGCGACCAGCCGGGGTGGCGGAACAACTACGACATCACCGTCTATCAGCAGGGATGGCGGCTGGGCGGCAAGGGCGCGAGCGGCCGCAACGCCGAATACGGCCAGCGCATCGAGGAGCACGGCCTGCATATCTGGTTCGGCTTCTACACCAACGCCTTCAGGATGATCAAGGACGCCTACACCAGCCTCGATCGGCCGCCCGGCGCGCCGCTGGCGACGTGGCGCGACGCCTTCAAGCAGCACGATTACGTCGCGCTGTCGGAGCAGGTCGGCGAGCGCTGGCACAACTGGTCGATCGTGTTCCCGTCGCTGCCCGGGGAGCCGGGCGAGGGCGACCAGGAGATCTCGATGTGGCAACTGGCCGTGGCGATGATGGGCTGGATCGAACAATGGATCAACTGCATCGACGAGCTGACGGCGACACTGGAAGTGGACGAGCAGCCGCACCACGGCGGCATGCTGCCGGACTGGCTGCACCGCCTGGCCGAGGGTGTGGCCAACACGGTCAACGAGCTGGCCGACGACATCACCTTGGCCGCCAGCGCGCTGACCGGCATGGTGGCGAATATGTCGGCCGATACCGGCCTGCATACGGAGGTCGAGCACCACGCGCTGGCGGGGGTTTTGGGTGGCGTGCGCGGCCGGCTGCGCGCGCGCTATCGCGGCCTGGCCGAGCGCGCGCACGCCGATGGCGACGTCCTCGACGACATCCGCCGGCTGTTCATCTGCCTCGACCTGGGCATCACCGTGATGAAGGGCGTGTTCGACGATGGTGTGCTCAAACACGGCTTCGATGTCATCAACGATATCGATTTCCGCGACTGGCTGCGCAAGCATGGCGGCGACGAGAACCTGTGCGTGAATTCGGCGCCGGTGCGCGGCTTCTACGATCTGGTGTTCGCGTACGAGGGCGGCGACTTCACCAAGCCGAACGCCGAGGCGGGGACCTTGCTGCGCTCGATGGCGCGCATCGGCCTTTGCTACAAGGGCGGGATCATGTTCAAGATGCAGGCGGGGATGGGCGATACCGTCTTCACGCCGCTGTATGAGGCGCTGCTCAAGCGCGGCGTCAAGTTCAAGTTCTTCCACAAGGTCGAGGAGCTGGTGCCGGACGGGCGCGAGATCGGCGCCATCCGCATGACGCGCCAGGTCGACCTGGCGGACGACGACTATCACCCGCTGGTGGACGTCAAGGATCTGGCGTGCTGGCCGAGCCAGCCGAACTACGATCAGATCGAGCCCGAACAGGCGGCGCTGCTGCGCGAGAAGGAGATCAATCTGGAGTCCTACTGGAGCGATTGGCCGCGCGTGTATCAGGAGCGTTTCGACAAACCGCTGCCGGCGTTGACGCTCAAGCGCGGCGTCGATTTCGACCAGGTGGTGTTCGGCATTTCGGTCGGATCGTTGCCGGTCCTGTGCCCGCAGCTGCTGGCCAAAAGCCCGGCGCTGCTGGCCACCTCCGAGCACGTGAAGACGGTGGCGACGCAAGCCTACCAGGTCTGGCTGGACAAGGACTTGGCGCAGATGGGCTGGAGCATCCAGCCCAACGGCCAGCAGCCGGTGCTGAGCGGCTTCACCGAGCCGTACGATACGTGGGCGCCGATGGACCAGCTGCTGGCGCGCGAGGACTGGCCGGCCGGGCAGGAGCCGCGCAACACGTCCTACTTCTGCAGCGCGTTGACGGTGGACAGCTATCCGCCGGCCACCGATACCGACTTCCCGAAACGGATGGCGGAGCTGGCGAAGAAGGGCGCGGTCAACCAGCTTGGTCAGGAGATCGCCTCATTGTGGTCGGCGGCCGGGCCCGCGGGGGCGTTTCCGTGGCAGTGGCTGACCGATGCCAGCGGGGGCACCGGGGCGCAGCGCTTCAACGCGCAGTATTGGCGGGCGAATGTCGATCCGTCCGAGCGCTACGTGATGTCGGTGGTGGGCAGCACCAAATATCGTTTGCAGACCGACCAATCTGGCTTCGACAACCTGTTCCTGACCGGCGACTGGATCAAGACAGGGTTGAACGCCGGTTGCGTCGAGGCGGCGGTCATGGCCGGCATGCAGACGTCGCGGGCGATGAGCGGCCATCCCCGGATGATCGACGGCGAAACCGATTTCATTTGAACACCGACGGGGTCAGGTCCGACATTCGGACACGGTCTGAGCAATCTACGGCGCCTCAATGTTGAGGTCGTGTCCGAATGCCAGACCCCGAGCCTTGATTTGAGCGCTACGCCAGGTGCTTGTAGAAGAAGGTTGTGCCGCAATAGGCGCCATCGGGCATCAGCGCGTATTTGGGCACAGTGCCCGCGCTGTGCCAGCCGGCTCGCCGGTACAGCCGTTCGGCGTCGCCGCCGGTGACCGTATCGAGCACCAGCACACTCTTGCCGGCGTCGCGCGCGGCATCATCGACCGCCGCCATCAGTAATCCGGCCACGCCGCGCCGGCGCACGTCGCGGTGCACCAGCATCTTGGCGACGTCCGCACGGTGCGGCTGGTTGTCCGGCAGCGCAGTGATCAACTGCACGGTGCCGACCACGCGCCCGCCGGTGTCCTCCGCCACCAGCAGCACGCGCTCCGCGCGCACGACCCCGGCCAGCACGCCGCGCCAGAATCCCAGCGCCTTTTCGTGCGGCAGCGGCAGCATGAAGCTGACCGAGGCGCCGCCTTCCACGCAATCGATCAGCACATCGGCCAACGCCTGCGACAGGGCTTCGCCGCGCTGCCGCGCTTCGTCGGCGTCCACGCGCCGCACGGTGATTGAGTCGGGCATCAGTTTCTCCTCGTCGCGGGCTGGGAGGTCAGCGCGACCAGGTAGCGCGCGCGTTCATCGGTGGGGTTGAAGTAGACGATGTGGCGTTCAAGCCGCATGGCGAGCGTGTCGCCCGCTTGCAGCCGCCATTGCTGGTCGCCGACGCCGATGTCCATCGTGCCCTCGATGATCCAGATTTGCTGGTGGATGTCGGCGCCGTGCGGCGTGCTGTCGTAGGCCACGCGCTGCCCCGGTGGGAAGATCACGTCGACCAGTTGTATCGGGGAGGGGGCGGCGGGCGAGAGGCTGCGCCGGGTGTAGCCGGAGGCGGGATCGGTCCATGCCGGCTGCTCGGCGGCGCGCGCCACCGGCGACGGTTGTTCCGCCGGCGCGGCCTTGTCCTCGAACAGGCTGGCCAGCGCCACGCCCAGCGCGCTGGCCAGTTTATCCAGCACGGCGGCGGTGGGGCTGCTTTCGCCGCGTTCGATCAGGGAGATCGTCGAGCGGCCGACGTTGCTACGTGCCGCCAACGCGTCCAGCGACAAGCTATGCGCATCGCGCAATTCCCGCACACGGCGGGCAATCAATAAGTTGATATCCATGAATTTCCATTTTACAGGAAATCCATGTCCAGTAAACTGGAATCGATATCTTTACCAGAAGCTAACGACTGTTAGCGGTTGGTGTCGGTGCTGTTGTCGCCGCGGGCGCCGGCGGCGCGGTCGCGGTGCGTGGTTTCCGCCGAGGCGGCCGCCGCATCCTGTTTGCTGTCCTGGTAACTCCGGCTCAGGTTGCCCTGGCGCAGACTCTGCTCGGAACGGGCCGGCGCGCGGCCGTGCTGCTCGTTCACGTGCGGCGTGTCGTTGCCGGGATGCCCGACGGCGTGGTTGCCGCTCTCCGACATGCCGTCCCGCTCGGGATCGTAGCCGTCGTGGGGCATGTTGGCGCCGGGTTTGAAACCTTTTTCGCTGGGCTTGTTGGGTTGGCTCATGATGCTTCTCCTTTGAAAGGGGAGGAATCATTGTCCTTCCCCGAGTTCACATCCTAAGCTGCCCCGGTTGCGCGGTGAGTAGGCGCACATCCCGAGGCGATGTAGGAGTGCACGGAGGGAAACTTTCGATATGACACCGGATAGCGGATGGCCCGGGCAAGCAGACGGCGCACGAACGTCAAGTCGGCTACCATGAACAGAGCTGGATGGAACGGATGGCCGCGAAGGCGGTCTATATTTGATCAACCTTGAAAGGATTTACCATGGGCATACTCAGCAACATCTTCCACAAGATTTTCCCGGGCTCGAAACCTGAAGCGGCGCAACCCGCCGCCGCCCCTGCGCCTGCCGCCGCCCCCGCCGCGCCACAACCGGCCGCCGCCACGCCGGTAACGCCGCTGGTCGATGTCGAAGTAATCCTGACCACGATGCAGCAGCAGAATTCACAGCCGCTGAACTGGCGCACTTCCATCGTCGACCTGCTCAAGCTGCTCAACCTCGACAGCAGCCTGGCCTCCCGCAAGGAACTGGCCGACGAGCTGCATTACACCGGCGACAAAAACGATTCGGCGTCGATGAATATCTGGTTGCACAAGCAGGTGATGATCAAGCTGTCGGAAAACGGGGGCAAGGTGCCTGCCGAGTTGAAGGACTAAAGCGACGCCTGCGCGCTGCCGACGTCCGGCACCCTGGCGTTGTCGACGGAGGTGCGCAGGTCGCTGCAAGCCTTGTGCAGCGCCGCCTCGACGTCCGGCAGCATGTCGGCCACCTCGACCAATTGGCCGGCGGTGGCCGCCGATTCCATTTCGCTGCACAGCGTGTGCAGGTGCGTCGAACTGAGATAGCCGGCGCTGCCCTTGAGGGCGTGGATGGCGGCCGCCGCCGCGCCGGTGTTGCCGGCGATGACGGCGGCGCGCGCCGTTTCCATGCGTCGGGGCGCTTCCTCAAGGAAAGCTTGCGTGATGCGTTGCATGTGCTTGTGCGACATGCCCGCCAGCGGCATGATCTGCACCGCCGCCGGGTCCGGCGGTGAGACGCCGTCCGTGCCGACGCCGAACTGCTGGTCCAGCGCTTCGGTGCGCGCCGCCGTCAGCCGCGCCGCGTCGGTGGCCCGCAGCGGCCGTCCGAGGCTCAGGTGCAGGGCGATGATTTTCTCGATCTGATCGTACAGCAGGCGCTCGTCGACCGGCTTGCTGAGGAAGCCGTCCATGCCCACCGCCAGATAGCGCGCGCGGTCGTGGTCGCTGGCGTTGGCGGTCAGCGCGATGATGGGGATGCCCGGATCGAGCACGCGGTAGTCCTCGCTGCCGCCGCTGCGGATCAGGCGCGCGGCCTGTTCGCCGTCCATCATCGGCATGCGCCCGTCCATCAGCACCAGGTCGTAGGCGGCCGAGCTGAGCGCGTGCAGCGCCTGCAGGCCGTTTTCGACGATGCGGATGTCGTGGCCCATGTTTTCCAGCAGCGTGCTGACGATGATCTGGTTGGTGCGCACGTCCTCGGCGCACAGCACGCGCAGGCGGTAGGCGTGATGTTCCTTGCGCGGCAGACTGAAGGGGTCGATGGCCGGTTCCGCGCCCAGCGCCAGCGGCAACGTCACGCTGAAGGTGGAGCCGGCGCCGACCCGGCTTTCGGCGCTGATCGAGCCGCCCATCAGCTCGACCAGTTCCTTGCAGATGGCCAGGCCGAGGCCGGTGCCGCCGTAGCGGCGCGTGGTCGAGTGGTCGGCCTGTTCGAACTTCTGGAACAGGCGCGGCAAGGTGTCGGCGGGGATGCCGGGGCCGGTGTCGGTGACGTCGAAGCAGACGGTGGCGAGGCCGGCGGCGCCGAGCCTGGCGGAGGCGTCGAGCCGCACTTCGCCCCGGTCGGTGAACTTGATGGCGTTGCCCAGCAAATTGAGCAGGATCTGGCGCAGCCGGGTCGGATCGCCGCTGACGTAGCGTGGCAGGTCCAGCGCCAGGTCGCTGCGCAGCAGCAGGCTCTTGGCGTCGGCCTGGCCTTGCAGGATGCCGATGGCGTCGTCGATCAGCGCGATCAGGTCGAAATCGACCGTCTCGATCGACAGCCGGCCGGCGTCGATCTTGGAAAAGTCGAGGATGTCGTTGAGGATGGCCAGCAGCGATTCGCTGTTTTGCAGGCCGATGCGCAGGTATTCCTCGGTTCGCCCGCGCACCGACTGGTCGCGCATGGCGAACTTGATCATGCCGATCACGCCGGCCAGCGGCGTGCGGATGTCGTGGCTCATCGCCGACAGGAAGTCGATGCGGTGGCGGCTGACCACCTCGGCGTGCTCCTTGGCCTCGGTCAGCTGCGCGGTGCGCTCCTGCACGCGCTGTTCCAGCGTGTTGCGCAGCAGCCGGATCTGGTCGGCCAGCGCGAAGGCCAGCAGCACGCCGTCGAGCGTGCCGCCCAGCAAGGTGAACAACTGGGCGTTGGTGACCAGCGCCGGGATCAGGCCGACGTTGGCCGGCAGGATCAGCAGGCCGGGCACCATCAGCGCGACGAAGCCGAGCACGAAAAAGCGCGCCGGCTGGTAGCCGCGCCGCCACACCACGATGCCGCTGGTGAGGGCCATCGTCATCCAGATTGTGATGACGATGGTGGCGATGGTGTGGGCGTAGCTGAGGGCCAGGAAGCAGATCGGCAGGGTCAGCAGCGGCAGCACGATGTTGATGCGGCTGAGCTTGTACAAGCGCGGCGCGTACTCCTTCAGGCGCAGGAAGGTGGTGTAGAACAGCGTGCTGAGCACCGGCAGCAGGAAGAACGGCACGTAGTGCCAATGCAGGTTGTGCCAGTTGAACAGGTCGGCCGACAGGTGGAACGTCATGCCCCAGGCGATCGCGTAGCACAGCACATACAGCGAGTAGTACAGCGAGGAGCGGTCGCGCGTGATCGAGTAGATGAAGAAGTTGAACACGGTCAGCGCGAGCAGGGCGCCGATGGAGCCGATGATCAGCACGTTTTCGCGCGCGACCAGCTGCTGGTAGGCGGTGCGCGGCATCACCGAGAACACCGGCGTGCGCGCGTAGTACGGGCTGGAGAAGCGGATCAGCACTTGGTAGCGCTGTCCCGGCTGCAGGTCGATGTCCTTGCCGTAGTGCAGCAGATAGGAGTGCGGCTGGCGGTAGCCGGTCAGCATCTGGCGTACGCTGCCGTCTTCGCCGTAGAGTTGGATGTCGACCACGTCGATCAGCGTGTCGTTGGGATCGATGACCCAGGCCGACTGGCGGCTGTCGTTGCGCAGCTCGGCCACCAGCCAATAGCCGCCACCGAGCAGGTCGACTTGCGCGGCCGGTTTGAGGCCGGCCACCAGCGCCGGCAGTCCGGCCGCCGTGGCCGGGTAGGCCTGGCCTTCGTCCACATAGAGTTTGCCGGCCTTGGCCAGGTCCACGCCGCTGCCGCCGGTGGCGGCGCTCAGTGCGATGGCGGCGGGCGCTTCGGCGGCCACGGCAACGGGGAGCGCCAGCTGCCACAGGCAGAACACACTCAGCAGTAAGAGCAACGCGTAGCGTCCTGCGTGGCGGGCCGGGACGGTGAGCGCTTGGGACATCTTGCTTGCGTTGGTGTTCCGAAGACTCATTGGTGTTCCGAAGGCCGCTGGAGGATAGTTTTTTGGCCATTTTAAACGAGAACAAGTCTGCCTAAGACAAAATTTGGCCGTGGCTGCAAGCAACGTTGTTGGCAATATTGCAGCTGAGATATGAGGCGCTCATTATGCGCGTATCATGGCCGCTTTTGCATCGGGAGAACGCAGTGTTAATTACTCCAGAACAATTTTTAGGCTTTCTCAGCGCCGCGCTGCTGATCACCATTTCGCCGGGGCCGGACAATTTGATGGTGCTCGGCGTCGGCATGTCGCGCGGGCGCCGGCAGGGCATGGTTTTTGGACTGGGGTGTGCGCTCGGCTGCCTGAGCCACACGGTGCTGGCGGCGTTGGGCGTGAGCGCGCTGATCAAGGCGTCCCCGCTGGCCTTCGGCGCGCTCAAGCTGGTGGGCGGCGCTTATCTGATCTGGCTCGGCATCGGCGCCCTGCGCAGCCGTGGCGGCGCGCGCGTGCAGGGAACCGCTGCGGGAAATGGCTTGCGCGATGAAAGCCTGGGCAAGCTGTTTGCCAAGGGGCTGTTCGCCAACGCGATCAATCCGAAGGTGGTGCTGTTCTTCCTGTCGTTCCTGCCGCAGTTCGTGGTGGCCGAGCGCGGCGACGCCAGTTGGCAGACCGCGCAACTGGGCTTGCTGTTCACGGCGCAGGCCGTGCTGGTGTTTGGCTTGCTGGGTTATTTTTCGGGCAACGTGGGCGCGTGGATCAACCGCCATCCCGGCGCCGGCATGTGGATGGACCGGGTGGCGGGAGCGATTTTTGTCGGTCTCGGACTGCGACTGATCGTCGCCCGATAAAAAAGTTTGTTCATGCGGGCGCTTGTCATCATGTCGTCATGCGGCGTTGACATACTGGCCTTGCTCTTTCAAGTCTCTCCCGATTTGAAAACCTTCGGCCCGCGCTCCTTGTCGCGGGCCTTTTTTTATGTGCGCCCAGCATGGGCGCGCTCCTGTGGGTGAAAGTCCCGCCGTGAGCTGACCACAGTGAACGAAGTGAAGCGCAACTGCGGAAGGGCAACTGACCGTGGGAAGGAAGCGTGAATCGTAAATCATGAG
>CAUPJZ010000011.1:0-186283 GCA_963511605.1 uncultured Duganella sp.
CCCCCCCCCCCCCGTCCGACACTCCCCCCCCCGCGTGGGTGCCGGGCGCCGCGGCCGGCGGGGCGGCCGGCGCCCCCCCCGGCGCGCCCGGCGCGCGGCCCGCCGGCGCGGTGGTCGTTGGCGCGACAGCGGGAGCCGCGGCGGCGCCCGCGGCCGCCGGCGCGCCCGCGGCGTCGGCCGGGTTGGTCGACGTGCCTGGCGGCGGCACCGAAATCAGCGGCACGTTGGGCGACTGCAGCGTCGTCGTTTCCTGGCCCGGCTTGACCAGGGTGGTCTCCAGCGGCATGGTCGAATCGATCGGCTTGGGCAGCTCGGTCACGGCGCTGGCGGCCGGGTCGCCGCTGGCGCGCTCGAACAGCGAGGTCGAAATCAAACCGCTCTGGTAGGCGTAGACGCCGCCACCAATCAATGCGGCGGCCACCACGACGGCGCCCACCATCCAGCCGCCACGGCCGGACGAACGGTCGGTCATCAGCGGGAAGCGCGACTCCGAAAACTCGGCGGCCCGTTCCCTGCGCGGCGGCGCGGCCTCTGGGCTGGTCGGCGAGATCACCTCGATCATCGCCACCAACGGCGTGGGGTCCAGCTTGACGACCTTGGCGTAGGCGCGGACGAAACCACGCACCACCGCCATATTCGGCAAGGAGGCGTAATCGCCCGCTTCCAGCGCGACGACCTGGCGCGGCGCCAGCTTGAGCTGGTCGGCGATCTGTTCCACCGACATGCCCATCGCTTCGCGCTGGGCGGCCAGTTGTGCTCCGGGCGTGGCCAGGCTGCTGCTGCCCTGGTCTTTTTTCGGCGGTTCTGCCCACTCTGAATTCATTGGTATCCCTGTCTCACTCATCAAACGCCCCACGTTGATAAGCAGCATATTCGGTCGAGCCGGGGTGGTGGCGGCGCAATTGCGTCGCCCAACCAGCTTCAGCCCCCTTGTCGCCCACCTTATGCTGCACCTTAATCCCGAGCCACAGCACATCGGCCGTCAGGCTCTCCATCTTTGCCACCTTGTTCAGACGGGTTATGAAGAAATTGGCGCGCACATAATCGCGCTTTTCAAAATATACCCGCGCCAGATTGGCGTTGGTGGCCGGCAGGTCGGGCGTCAACTGCAAGGCTTGCAGCAGATAACGCTCCGCGCTGGCGTAATCCTTGGTCTTCAACGCGCAGGACCCGGCGTTGTTCGCGGCCGACGCCGGCGAACGGTAGCTGCGGTTGCCCAGCGCGGTGTCAAACAGCGGCATCGCCTCCGCCACCCGGCCGTTCTGGCACAGGAAAGAACCATAATTGTTGGCCAGATCCGGATTGCCCGGCGCGAGTTTGCGCGCGCGGACAAAGTTATCCTCGGCCAGGCCGTTCTCCCCCATGGCCTGATAAATCAGGCCGCGCATGCCGTAGGCGTCGGCGTACTGCGGATCGGCCACAAGCGCCATCTTGACCTCGTCGAGCGCGAACGAATATTGGCCCTGCTCGTAATAACCGACCGCCAGCTGCATGCGGATCTCGACCTTGCGCTGAGGGCCGGTCTGGTCCGACGCCGTCGTCAGCTCGGCCTGGCCGCTGTTGCCGCGTTCCGGCGCCGAGGCGCAACCGGCCAACGTCCCCGCCAGCGCCGGGATCAACCCGAGCGCGACGAGCCGCCGGCTACGCTGCGCCAGGAGCGTCATCAGGAAGTGATCTCCACGATCTTGCCGAAATTGGCGCCGAACTTTTGCTGGTACTCGGCCATCTTTTCCATCCGCTGCGCCACCTTGGTGCGGTCCTGGACTTCGCCGGCCAGTTGTCCGCAGGCGGCGTCGATATCGTCGCCGCGCGTCTTGCGGATGGTGGTGACGATGCCGGCGTCGACCAGGATCTGGGCGAAGGCCTTGATGCGCGGGTTCTTCGAGCGCAGCAGGCCCGATTCCGGGAACGGATTGAACGGAATCAGGTTGAATTTGCAGTTGACGCCGAACTGGCGGTCCTGCACCAGCGCGATCAGTTCGCGGGCGTTCTCGTCGCTGTCGTTGACGCCGTCGAGCATGCAGTACTCGAAGGTGATGAAGTCGCGCGGGGCGAACTCCAGATAGCGCTTGCAGGCGGCCATCAGTTCCTTCAGCGGGTACTTTTTGTTGAGCGGGATCAGGCTACTGCGCAGCTCGTCGTTGGACGCGTGCAGCGACACGGCCAGCGCCACCGGCACCTCCTGCGACAGCTTGTCCATCATCGGCACCACGCCGGACGTCGACAGGGTCACGCGGCGGCGCGACAGGCCGTAGGCGTTATCGTCGAGCATCAGCTTGAGGGCGGTGGCGGTCGGCTCGAAGTTCAGCAGCGGCTCGCCCATGCCCATCATGACGACGTTGGTGATCTGGCGCTCGCCCTTCGGGCCCGGCTCGATGCCCTTGGTGCGGCGCAGTTCGAACTCGGCCATCCACAGCTGGCCGATGATCTCGCCGACGCTCAGGTTGCGGCTGAAGCCCTGCTTGCCGGTCGAGCAGAAACGGCAGTTGACGGCGCAGCCGGCCTGGGTGGAAATGCACAGGGTGCCACGGTTTTCTTCCGGGATGAACACGGTTTCGACCGCGTTGCCGTTGCCGACGTCGACCAGCCATTTGCGCGTGCCGTCGGTGGACGTGTGGTCGCTGATGATGGCCGGGGCCGTGACGTGGGCACGGGTTTTCAGTTTGTCGCGCAGCGACTTGGCCAGATCGGTCATGGCGTCGAAGTCCGACGCGCCGAATTGATGGATCCAGCGTTGCAGTTGCTTGGCGCGGAACGGCTTCTCCCCCAACTCGGCGCAATAAGCGATGAGCTGCGCGGGATCGAAGTCCAGCAAGTTGGTGTGAGGTGCGTTCAAGGTTGTGCTCATTACGAGTTTCAAAACAGTTCTAAAAAAACTCCGTTCCCGCGCGGAGGCGGAAACGGGGTACTACAACGAATTACTTGCCGAAGAAGTAGGCAATTTCAACTGCAGCGGCTTCGACAGCGTCGGAACCGTGAACGGCGTTGGCGTCGATCGAGTCGGCGAAGTCGGCACGGATGGTGCCTTTTTCAGCCTTCTTAGGATCGGTGGCGCCCATCAGTTCGCGGTTTTTCAGGACGGCGTTTTCGCCTTCCAGTGCCTGGATCATGACTGGGCCCGAGACCATGAAGTCGACCAGGTCTTTGAAGAAGCCGCGCTCTTTGTGCGCGGCGTAGAAACCTTCAGCCTCTTCACGCGACAGCTGCTTCATTTGAGCAGCAACGATCTTCAGGCCAGCGCCTTCGAAACGGCTGTAGATTTGGCCGATAACGTTTTTTGCAACTGCGTCTGGTTTGATGATCGACAGGGTGCGTTCGATTGCCATTTGAAAAACTCCAATAAAAAGAAAGGTTTAAAACAAAATTGATAGCTCAATCAACCTTTGATTTTACCATAGAACACCCCATATTCCGAGCAAGGGCACCAGATAAGGATGTAAGCTGGTAGGCGGATGCCCCGTTTCGGGGCGAAAATTCCCGGTTTTGACTCGGCCAGGCCCGTTTAAGTCCGGATTAAGTGCTTTTGGTACATGTTTTTGGGTATTTTGGCTAGTACGTGCTATGCTTTTAACAAGCGGTAAACCGAATCACTTTCAGGGAGGCACTATGATTAATATGGAAAAAACTTACGATCTGTCGGCAGGCAGTCGCCGTGCCGTACAGCACAACGTGCTGCGCAATACGTACTGGCTGCTCGCGTTGTCGATGATACCGACCGTGTTTGGCGCGGCGCTGGGCGTGTCCCTGCACCTGCCGCTAGGCGGCGGTCTGATGGCACTGGTGTTCCTGGCCGGCGCCTTCGGTTTCATCTGGGCGATTGAAAAGAACAAGGATTCCGGCGTGGGCGTTGCCCTGCTGCTGGGCTTCACGTTCTTCATGGGTCTGATGTTGACGCCGCTGCTGTCGCGCATCCTGGGCTTCGCCAACGGTGGCTTCCTGATCATGGCGGCCTTCGGCGGTACGGCGTCGGTGTTCGCGGTGCTGGCATCGATCGCCACGGTCTCCAAGCGTGACTTCTCGGGCATGGCCACGTGGCTGTTCGCCGGTGTCATCGTGTTGATCCTGGCTTCGCTTGCCAACATCTTCCTGAACATCCCGGCGCTGGGCATCGTCATCTCGGTGGTGGCGATCGCGATCTTCTCGGCGTACATCCTGTATGACGTGCAGCAGATCGTCAACGGCGGCGAGACCAACTACATCAGCGCCACGTTGCGTTTGTACCTCGACGTGTACAACATCTTCACCAGCCTGTTGTCGCTGCTGGGTATCGCCGGCGGTAGCCGCGAATAAGATCGCAAGTCAGTAGCATCCAGAAAGCCGGCCTAGCGCCGGCTTTTTTACGGCCGTGGATTCACGAATGACCACCAGATCCACGTAGGGCGGATTAGCGAAGCGTAATCGGCCATGCATGCGCCGCCGGCGGCTCATAGATGGCCGATTACGGCGTTCCGCCTAATCCGCCCTACGTGGAACTTCGGCGTTGCCACGCACCTGGAAGCGGCTGCTGGCGACGACTTTGTCCTCATCGTCCACCAACGCCAGCTCGTGCTGTCCCGCCACCGGATGCCAGGCGTAATCCGCATCCGCCCCGCCCAACGCCGCGCCGTCCAGCCGCCATCGCAGCCCTCTCCCGCCCTGCGCATGGAAAAACACCCGCTCGATACTCTTCGGGATATCCGGATCGAGCGCGATAATCCCCGTATCGGCCGGATAAAGTATCTTCGGCGCCCGCCCCGCGTCGCCAACGAGCGCGATGACCGGGCTTTCCGTCCCGGCCAGGAACCACTCGCCCCGCGCCGTCTCCAACGCCGGCTGATACACGACCTGCTGGCGCACCACGCCGGGCGGCGCTTTCGGCGCCCCGCCGGGCCGGCCGCGATGCAGATAGTCGACGACATCGCGCCACACCGGCGCCGCCCCCGTCACCCCGGAAACATCCCACATCGGCTGCCCGTCGAAATTGCCGACCCATACCCCGACCGTGTAGCGGTCCGTGTAACCGACGCACCAGTTGTCGCGCATGTCCTTGCTGGTGCCGGTTTTGACGGCGCTCCAAAAGGTCGTGGCCAGTTCGTTCTTCAAGCCGAAGGTCAGGCTGCGCGCGCCCCGGTCGGCCAAAATATCGCCGACGATGAAGCTGGCGCGCGGATCGAGCACGCGGCGCGGCGCCTCTCCCGGCGCCCCGGCCAACGCCAGCCGCACCGGCCCAGCCATGCCGCCGTTGGCCAGCACGCGGTAGGCGTTGCTCAGCTCCAGCAGCGACACCTCGGCGGAACCCAGCGCCAGCGAATAGCCGTAGAAATCGGCCGACTGCGTCAAGCTGCCCAGACCCACGTCGCGCAGGCGCTCGTGGAAGCGCTCCAATCCCGTCATCACCAAGGTGCGCACCGCCGGCACGTTCAACGAACTGGCAAGGCTGGTGCGCACGCTGACATAGCCCTTGAAATCCTTGTCGTAATTCTGCGGGACATACAGCCCGGACGGCGTCGAGATATCGATCGCCGTATCGTCCATCAGCGAGGCGGCGGTTATCAGCTTGCGCTCGATCGCCAGCTCGTACAAAAACGGCTTCAGCGTCGATCCCGCCTGCCGCAGCGCCGCCACGCCATCGACCTCGCCATCGCCGGCGTTACCGACGTAGGCCAGGATGTCGCCGCTGGCGTTGTCGAGCACCACCACCGCGCCATCGTGGACGTTACGCCCTTGCAGCGACATCAACTGCTGCCGCAGGACGGTCTGCGCATACCGCTGCAGTTCCCCGTCCAGGGTGCTGCGGATCGACTGCCCGCCGCCGGTCAGCAACTGCTGCGCGACCTGCGGCGCCGGCGGCAAATCCGCAGCGAGCTGCGGACGACCCAACGCGACCAGGATGCGCAACTCGATATCGCTGCAGGTCGCTGGCATTTTCAGCTCGCGCCCCAGCGCGCAGGCGCGCTGCGAGACGATCTTGGGCGACGCCGACGGCCCGCGCAGCAGGCTGGCGAGTATCACCGATTCGGACTGGTTCAGGCCCGACGGCGCCTTGCCGAAAAGGATGCGCGACGCCGCGCCGACTCCTTGCAGTTCGCCGCGATACGACACCAGGTTCAAATACGCTTCGATGATCTGCTGCTTGCTCCACGTGGCGTCGAGCTGGCGCGCGGCCTTGATCTGATCCCACTTCTGGCCCCAGCTGCGGCCCTTGGCGCTCGGCCTCAAATCGGGGTGCAGCAACGCGGCCAACTGCATGGTGATCGTCGACGCGCCGCGCGGCCGGCTGCGGAACAGGTTATCCCAGGCCGCCTTGGCGGCGGCGCTCCAATCGACGCCATCGTGTTGATAGAAGCGCTGGTCCTCCGCCTGCAAAATTGCACCCGGCAGCGCGGGGGAGATGTCCTTCAACTCCACCCAAGGCAGCCGTCGCACCGCCATGTCGATGCGCAGCGACTGTACCGGCTCGCCATGGCGGTCCAGCAGCGCCGCTTCGGACGAGCGGTAGCCGGCGCGCACCTGCTCCGGCGTCGGCACGTCCTGCGTCGCCGCCTCCACCGGACCGGCGGCATGGGCGGCGCCGGCCAGCGCCAGCGCAAGAGATAAAATCAACCTCATTTCACCCTCAACGGCGCGTTCGGCGACTCGCCGAACATCTCGGGGCTGTACATCGCTTCGACGCGGGTCGGCGGCAGATTGAACTGGCCCGCGTTATTCAGCCGCACCGTGTACTCGACGCTCCACTTCCCCTTCGGCACGAACTGGTAGAACGAATGAAAACCCTCGAACGTGCGCTCCTCGAACGCCGGCTCGACCCAGCCGGTGCGGCGGTTGCCCGCGTCCAGCAGCGCCGAGTCGCGGCCCAGTCCCGAGCCGAGCACCGTGGCGCTGGCCGGAATCGGATCGTCCACCACCACCCAGGTCATGTCCGATTGCGCTTCCAGATCCAACCGCACCCGATAGACATCGCCGCGCGACCATTCGCCCTTGACCGCCTGCTCGACCGGCGTGATGGTCTTGGCGATCTTGTAGCCGCTCGACAGCGGCGCCTTGAGCGGCACCGCCGCCACGGTCTGCAAGGTCACCCACGGCTTGCCGGTGCCGGCGTGATCGAGTTCCAGCTTGCCGCTGCCGCCGCGCGGCCACGGCAGCATGGCTTTGCCGCCGCTTGCGTCGCCGCCGAAGGCGATGCTCTTGCTGGCCTGTCCCAGGGTAGCGCTGGCGGTGCCGGTCACCTTCTGGCTCTCGAACTTTTGCGCGAAGCGGTCCAGCGCCAGCACGCCCCAAGCGTTGGCCACGGTCGTGCCCCAGCGTCCGGCGCGTTGCCGCCCCAGCGCACCGCGCGCCAATCGGCCCATGTCGTCGCGCCAGGCGGGATTGTCGGCCATGGCCAGCAACAGCCGGTTGGCGTTGCTGTCGGCGGACGCCATCAGCCACCACCAGTCGTCGGTGCGTTCGGTCGAAAAGCCCATCGTCGTGCCCTGGAGATTCAGGCGCGAACGCAAAATCTGCTCCGCGCCGGCCAGCCGCTGGGCGCGTTGCGGCAGCTTGTCGGACCGGCGCAGGATCAGATACCAGTCGATGACGGCCGACGTGGGCCATAGATTCGGCGCGATGGTGAACGACTCGAGCTCGCTGGCGTTAATGCCGTTGGAGCGCGACAGCGCCTCCAGCGCGGCGATTTTCCTCACCGCCAGGTCGGCCGTCGGCAGGGCCGAATACAACGTCACCTTGCCCTGCACGAAGGCCAGCAGGCCGGACTCCATGCGCGCCTTCAGCTCCGGCGGGATGTCGTAGCCGGCTTCGTCGGAAGCCGACAGCACATAGGCGGTCAGGCTGTCGCTGCCCGACTGCATGCTGGCAAAATATTTGACGAGGCCATTCGCATCCAGATGCGCCGGCAGCGTCTCCACCGCCGACCGCCACATGGCAGGATCGTGCAGCGCGATCGCGCGCGACGCCACCTGCTCGAAGCAGCGGTACGGATAGGCGCTCATGTAATCGTGCACACCCGGCATATCGCCGCCCAAGGTGGTGGCGAATTGCGTCTGCACGCCGCCACGGCCCGGCAAGGCGTCCTCCGGCAGCTTGACCGGGATGCTCTGCTTGCGCTCCAGCTGGAGCAAGGTCGCCTGCGTAGTGCGCAGCGGCACCGCCGCGACGACCTTCTGCTTGACCTTCAGGCGGTCGCGCGAGGCCGGCGCATCACCTGAACCTGCGATGCTCGCGCTGACATCCCACGCCAGCGACTGCGCGCCCAGCGGCACCAGGTAATCCCAACCCACGTCACGCGCCTCTCCTGCCTCCAGCGCCACCTGCTGCGGCGCCAGCGCCTTGCCGGCGGCGATCGCGCCCAGCGTGACCTTGACGGCGGCGTCGGTCGTATTGCGCAAGGTGAAGCCGGCGCGGAAGCGGTCGCCCTCGCGCACCACCGCCGGCAGGCCCGATAGCAGGATCAGATCCTGCGAGCTGCGCACCTCCGTGCGGCCGGTGCCGAACAAATCGGCCTGCGCGTTGGCGATGGCGACGATGCGGAAAGCCGTCAGCGAATCGTTGATCGGCACTTCCACCGAGGCCTCGCCGTTGGCGTCGAGCGTCACGCGCGCCTTCCAGAACAGCAGCGTGTCGAACAGCTCCCGGCCGCCGCCCTTGCCGCCGCCACCGCCGTGCGGCACGGCCTTGCGGCCGAAGTGGCGCTTGCCGACCACCTGCATCTGCGCGGTCGCGGTCTGCACCTGCAGGCTGCGCTGCTGCATCATCGTTTCCAGCAAATCCCAACTGGCGTTGGGCATCAGCTCCAGCAGGCCGACATCGACCGCCGCCAGCGCCACCTCGGCGCCGGCCGGCGGCGCCGAACCATCGGCGCGCGCCACCTTCACTTTGACGCCGGCCTTGTCGCGCACCTTGTAGACCTGCTTGTCGGCAGTCACCTGCACCTTCAGCTCATTGGCGGACCAGCCCACGCGCAGCGGCGCGATTCCCAGCTTGTAGGCCGGCTTGCCCAGATCGACCAGCGCGGTCGGCTGCACGCTCGCCACGCGGCCGCGCACCACCAGCGCCGACACGTAGACATTGGGCGCGTACGCCTTCTTGACCGGGATCGTGAACACCGGCTCGCTCGCGGTCAGTGGCCGCACGTAAGTGTCGATGACGCCTTCGCGCTCCACCGTCACCAGCGCGGTCGCTTCGCGGAACGGCATGCGCACCTGGAAGCTGGCGGTATCGCCCGGCTCGTAGCGTTTTTTCTCCGGCAGCAGGTCGATGCGGTCGTTGTCGGTGGCGCTGAACCACCAGTCGTCGCCGTCGGCGACCCACATTTCACGGTGGGTCATGGCCACGTGCTGTCCACCGTCGCGGGTTTGCGCGCGCAGAATGAGGTTGCCCGAAGCAGGCGCCTTGACCTGGCAGATCAGCAGCCCCCTGGTGTCGGTCCTGCCTTCGCAGGCGGCGCCCATGGCTTTGACTTCGCTGCTGTTCTCGTAGGCGTAGAAGCCGCCGATCAGACGCCGCCGGTGCGCGTACGACTGCCGCTGGAAGAAGTCCACCGACACCGGCGCGTCGGCCACTGGGTTGCCTTGCAGGTCGAGCACCACCACCTGGAACTTAAGGGCGTCCTTGCTCATCACCCAGCCGTCGGGCTGGATGCCGATCACGTAGTTCGACGGCCACAGGGGAATGCGCGTGGCCACCGACAGCGTCTCGCCGTTGGCGTCCTGGTAAGACATCTCCGCCATCAGTTCATGTGGAACCGTGGCGGCGGGCAGCTGGTCGAGTTTCACGCGGCTGCCGCCGGCCTTGTCCAGGGTCAGGTTGCGCGTCTTGAAGCCGGTCGCTGCGCCTTCGGTGGCGCCCTCGCCGCCTTCATCGAACACGCCCTCGTCCTCGTCAAACCCGCCCGACTGGCGCTCGACACCGAGCTTGACGTCGCCGCTGCTGAAGGTGAAGTTCTCGTAATCCCCGAATGCGACCTGCTTGTCCTGCACCACCGTGCGCAATTGCACCGGCGCGCCGCCCGCACCGCCGCCGGACAGGTAGCTCAGTTGCACGTCCAGGTCGACCGAAGTCGCTTGCACGGCCGGCGTCTTCGGTCCTTGCAGCAGGGCTTTCATGGTCGGCACGCGGAACTGCTCGACGCGGAAGCGCCCGGCCACGCGGCCGCCCAGCATCACCTGATACCAGCCTTGCTTGGCGTCGGCCGGGATCGCCCAATCGTTGGCGGCGGTCGCGTTGGCGCTCCAGGCGATCGGCAACTCGTAGCGCTGCTCGCTGCCCTCGTGGACCAGGAAAATGCTGGACGGCTGCGCCTTGCGCTCCTCGGCCGTCAGCTGGTTGGTGTCGTAGGCCGGCCGCTGCTTGCGCAGCGCGTCGTTCGCGCCGACCAGCGCGATCCCCTGCTCCACGTGGCGGCGCAGGAAGTGCTTCATGTGCACCGTCTCGCCGGCGCGCAGCAAGGTGCGGTCGAATACCGTGGCGGCGATGACATTGTCCGCTCCCTCACCTTCGGTCGGCAGGTTGAAGCGCCAGTTCTCGATGCCGCGATCCCAGTCCGACAAGGTGAACGTCATGTCGCCGCCGCTGCGCGCACTGACAAAAAAGCCTCCGCGCGGCTCGCACGCGCTCTCGGCCAGCTCCTGGGCGATGCGCGCGACGCCGTCGCCGTTGGTGACGCCCTGCCACACCTGCTTGCCGGCGCAGTCGCGCACCGTCACCTGCGCCTGCGCCACCGGCTTGCCCTTGTCGAGGGACGTCACCCACACCAGCGACGACTGCGCGCCGCGTTTGAAGTGCGCCACCAGATTGGTCACCAGCGCGGCCGAACTGACGTAGGCCGTCTCGCGCTTGCCGGACAAGGCCGCGCCCAGTCGAGGGCTGGCCAGTTCCACCACGTAGAAGCCCGGCTTGCGCAGCGGGATGCCGACCACCTCGAAGGTCTTCCGCCCGCCCGGCTTGGGCATGGTGAAGCGCTGCGCGGCGGCGGCCCCACCGCCGGCCAGCAGCGGCTTGTACAAGGCCTCCCCACCCAGTTCGTTCGGCTGCCAGCTGCCGCGATAACTCATGCGCTTGAGCCAGGCGATGATCTGCTGGTCCTGCTGCTCCTGCGTGCCGGCGTCGTTGACGCGCAGGGATGCGCCTTCGATGGCGGTTTTCAGACCGGCCACGTTGGCCTCGATATTGCGCACGGTGACAGGCAGCAGGCGGTCGCCCTTGGCCTCGATGATGCCGAAGCGCGCCGGGAACTTGACCAGCGGCGGCTGCGCGGCGGTCTGCACCGCCATCGGGAAGCGCCGTTGGTTGATCAACGGGCGGCCGGCATCGTCCTTCAGTGCGGGCGGCAGCGACAGCAGCAATTTGGCGTTCTCCGGGAACGGTCCCGGGATGGTCAAGTGATCGACATCCTCCGCCTTGGCGTCGTATGTTTCCAGTTTCGGCTTGAAGATTTTCCCGCCGGGCGCCGTCACCTTGACAGCCAGCGCATCGGCCGTGCGCACCGGCGCGGAAAACTGCAAGCGCAACGGCAGGAACGGAATGCAGCCGCCTTTGACGGCCAGCCTGTCGCAACTCAGTTTGGCGGTGAAGTCGGGCCGCGTCTTGAACGCCAGCGTTTGCGCCTGGCCGGTGGCGATGCCGCTGTCGGCGGCGATGCCCGCGCCCCAGACCAGCGCCACGTTGGCCTCCGCCGGCAATGGCCGCTGGCATTGCAGCACCACGATCGGCAGCTTCTCGATCCGGTTGCTGCGCACCGCCGTCGTCGCCTGCCACACCACGCCGCGCGCCTTGAAGTACAGCGACAAATAACGTTTGGCGAAGTCCTTGCGCAGATCGAGGATCTTCTGGCGCTCGGCGCCGGCGAGTATGCGCACGCCGATTTTTTCGTGTACGCCGTCGGCGCGGCACCAAGCGTTGGCGGCGATGGTGGCGTCGCTGGCCGGGGCGTCGAGACCGAGCACGAAGATCTGCTGTTCGTCGATGCGGTTGCTGCCTTCATACGGCAGCGATTCGACGATGGCGGGGCCGCCGGTGTCGAAGCCGAAGGCGCGCTCGCCGGACAGCGGCTTGCCGCTCAGGTCCTTGACGTCGCTCTTGGCGGTGAAGCGGCAGGCCACGCCGGCCGGCAGGTCCCTGTCGAAATCGTAGCTCCAGTTTTGACCGTCGATCCAGCGTCCCTTGCCCTGCTCCGGGCACTCGACGGTGAAGGGATCGGCCAGGCGCATGTCGCCCAGCGGAACCATGGGCGCGCTGAAGCGCGCCACCACCTGGCGCACGCCTTTGACGGTGCCGGTGGGCGAAAACGAGGTGATGGTGGTTTGGGCGAAAACGGCGAGCGGCAGCCCGCAGAAAGCGGCGATGCCGATAAGACGGGACAGAAGGCGCATGCCAACTCCGGATACTGTGTGGGTCAGTCCAGTGTTGCAAACGCTTAAAGTAAAGTCAACAAAAAGCTGCGCGGATGGATACGGACGCCAGCAAACACCGGAGATACGTAGGGCGGATTAGCGTAGCGTAATCGGCCATGCAT
Organism: uncultured Duganella sp.; assembly: GCA_963511605.1. Classification (GTDB taxonomy): domain Bacteria; phylum Pseudomonadota; class Gammaproteobacteria; order Burkholderiales; family Burkholderiaceae_D; genus Rugamonas. Next base: position 12,488 of record CAUPJZ010000011.1, read on the forward strand.
GCGCCGCCGGCGGCTGGTCGATGGCCGATTACGGCGTTCCGCCTAATCCGCCCTACGTGGTTCCATGTTCATGCCGCTTCAGCCGCAAACCGCGTGCTTACACCAGGTTGAACACCGCCATCGATTCCACGTGCGACGTGTGCGGGAACATGTTGACCACGCCCGCCTTGTCGAGCACATAGCCGGCGGCGACCAGGATGCCGGCGTCGCGCGCCAGGGTCGACGGGCTGCACGACACGTACACGATCCGCTTCGGCAGCAGATCGGCGCGCGTTGCGCTCAACGCCACCAGCGCCTCGCTCAGCGCCATGGCGCCGTCGCGCGGCGGGTCGATCAGCATGCGGTCGAATTTGCCGAGCGCGATCAGATCGTCGGCCGTCACCTCGAACAGGTTGCGCGTGTAGAACGTGGTCTTGTCCGACAGCCCGTTGGCCTTGGCGTTGTCCAGCGCCCGCTCCGACAAGGTGGTGCTGCCCTCGATGCCGACCACTTCGCGCGCCTGCGTCGCCAGCGGCAAGGTGAAGTTGCCCAGGCCGCAGAACAGATCGGCGACGCGGTCCTGCGGCTGCACTTCCAGCAGGCGCAACGCCTTACCCACCAGCACGCGGTTGATGTAGTGGTTCACCTGCGTGAAATCGACCGGCTTGAACGGCATCTTGATGCCGAATTCCGGCAACAGGTAATGCAGGTCGTGGTCCAGCGGATAGAACGGCGCGGCCGTCTCCGGGCCCTTGGTCTGCAACCAGAATTGGATGGTGTGCAGGTCGGCGAAGGCCTTCAGCTTGGTCTCGTCGTCCTTGGTCAGCGGCGCCATGATGCGCAGCACCAGCGCGGTGACGCCCTCGCCGATCGCCACTTCGATCTGCGGCACCTGGTCGTACAAGGACAGCGAGCCAATCAGTGCGCGCAGCGGCAGCAGCAGGTCCGACACGTGGCGCGGCAGGATCTCGCAGCTGTCGATATCGGCGACGAACACCGATTTCTTCTCGTGGAAGCCGACCAGCACCGTGCCCTTCTTGACGACGTGGCGCACCGACAGCCGCGCGCGGTAGCGGTAGCCCCAGGTCGGGCCGTACATCGGCCGCATCACCGTCAGCGGCTTGACCTTGCCGATGTGGCGCAGGTTGTCCTCCAGCACGCGCTGCTTGATGGCCACCTGCGCGGTCGGCTCCAGATGCTGCATCGAGCAGCCGCCGCAGTAGTCGAAATGCTTGCACTTGGGCGTGACCCGCATCGGCGACTCGCGATGCAGCGCGGTCATGCGCGCCATTTCCCAGTTCTTCTTCTTTTTAAAGGTGTAAAAGCTGACCTTTTCCCCCGGCAGGGCGCCCTCGACAAACACCACCTTGCCCTGCGAGCCGTCTTCATTGTGCAAATGGCCGACGCCACGGGCGTCCATGTCGAGCGATTTGATGTCGAGGATAATATCTTGCATAAAATTTAATTTTAAAGAAAGAATGGCTGGCGCCGGGCGCCCGGTCAAGCGGGGGCCGGGGCATGCCGGGGCCAGTATGATAGCAGAACGCGGAGGGGCTAAAGCAGGGAGTCGCGCACCACGCCGCGCGCGGCCATGGCCCGTTTGAGTTTGACCAGCGCCTCCTGCTGGATCTGGCGCACGCGCTCGCGGGTGACGCCCATTTCCTCGGCCAGGGTTTCCAGGGTGGCCGGGTCATCGTTGTCGAGGCCGAAACGGCGCATGATGACGATGCGTTGCTTGTCGGGCAGCTTGGTGAGCCAGTCGCGCATCAGCACCGTCATCTCGTGGTGCTCGGCGCGGGCGTCCGGACTGTCCTCGCTGTCGCCGGGCAGCATGTCCATCAGCGACGACTGGGGATCGTTGTCGAGCGGGGCGTCGAGCGAGGTGGCGTGCTCGGACAAGGCCAGGATGTCCTGCACCTCCTCGACCGGCCGGCCGACCAGCTCGGCGATGTCCTCGGCGGTGGCGTCCTTGCCGTTGTGGTGCTGGGCTTCCAGATGATATTTTCCGCGCAGGATTTGATTGAGCTCGCGCACCATGTGCACTGGCAGGCGCACCGTGCGGGCCTGGTTCATGATGGCGCGCTCGATGCTCTGGCGTATCCACCAGGTGGCATAGGTCGAAAAGCGGAAGCCGCGCTCGGGCTCGAACTTGTCGATCGCGCGCATCAGGCCGATGTTGCCCTCCTCGATCATGTCGAGCAGGACCACGCCACGGTTGATGTAGTGCTTGGCGATGGAAACCACGAGCCGCAGGTTGTGCTCGATCATGGTCTGGCGGGCGCTGAAGTCGCCGGCCTTGGCCAGGGTGGCGTAATGCACCTCCTGCGGCGCCGTCAGCAGCGGCCGGGTGCCGATCTGGTTCAGGTAGTGCTGGGTGGTGTCGGTCGACAGTTCGGCCGCCAGCACCTTTTTCAGTTCGTCGACCTCGAGCACCGCCGGCGCTCCGGGCAGGTGCCCGCCATCCTCCGCGCCGTCCGCACCGTCCATGGCGTCGATGACTACATCATCGTTCGACTCGTCCTGGAAATCTTCCGGGGCCGAGTCGTCATCCATTGGGTCGTGCGGCGTATGTTTCATGGCTCAGCTAGCGGTTAGGCAGGAATTTGGACGGGTCCACCGGTTTGCCCTGCTGCCGTATTTCAAAGTGCAGCTTGACGGAGTCGGCGTCCGAATCGCCCATCTCGGCAATCATTTGTCCCTTGGTCACGGTCTGGCCTTCCTTGACCACGATGCTGCGGTTATGGGCGTAGGCCGACAACAAGCTATTACTGTGCTTCACAATAACGAGATTACCATAACCACGGATGCCGCTACCGGCATACATGACTTTTCCGGCCCCGGCCGCCACGACATGCTGGCCGGCCTTGCCGGCGATGTCGACGCCCTTGTTCTTGCCCTCGTCGAAGGTGGCGATGACTTTGCCCTCGGACGGCCACATCCAGCTCAATTTCTCATCGTCGGCGGCGGCGCCGGCTGCCGGGGCCGCGGGCGCGGCCGGCGGACGGACCACCGGCGCGGCGGGCGCCGCCGGAGCGGCCGGGGCCGCCGCGCCATTCGCGGCGACTTCCTTGCCATTGTCGGCGCGCTGCAATTCGGCCAGGGTGGCGTCGGTGTACGGACGCTTCTCGCCTTTCGGGCCGGTCTTCTTGACCACCGGCGCCGGCGGCGGCGTCTTGTCCGTCGGCGGCATGACGACGGCGGCCGTCTCGACGCCACTGCCGTTACCGGCGGCGTCCGGCGGCAGCACGCGCAGCACCTGATCGACCTTGATGTCGTTCGGGTTGGCCAGATTGTTCCAGGCCACCAGATCGCGGTAGTTCTGACCGTATTCGAGCGCTATACGGATCAAGGTATCGCCCTTTTTGACCGTGTACAGGCCGCGCTCGTCGCGCGACGCTTGCGCCGATTCGCTCGGCGTGGCGGATTTCACTGGCGGGGTCGACACCGGACGGTCGATCACCGGGGCTTGGTTCGGGGTGGTGCTGCAGGCGCTCAGGAAAACGAGCACCAAGCTCAATACGAGCACATTACTTTTAGTTGTCATTCTCATCTTAAATTTCAGTTTGATGCGTACGAGCGCAATACGGGCGGGCGGCTGAACGATCACACCGCGATCACACCGTGCCCGGACGCAAAGGCACGAAGTGGCAATCTTCCAGTGTTTCGCTGGTCCATTCCTTCTTGCCGATGCGTGTAATCAGTTCCAGACGCTGCACGCGGGCGCCCACCGGCGCCACCAGCCGGCCACCGATGGCGAGCTGTTCGAGCAATGCTTGCGGCACCTCCAGACCGGCCGCGGCCAGGATAATGCCATCAAACGGCGCCGCTTGCGGCAGGCCAAGCATACCATCTCCGTAATGCAAACGTAGATTCGGCACACGCAGGGGACGCAAGTTGTTCTTGGCGAGCTCGTGCAGCGGCTTGATGCGCTCGATAGAATAAACCTCTTGCGCCACTCTTGACAACACCGCCGCCTGGTAACCGCAGCCGGTGCCGATCTCGAGCACCCGCTTGAGCTGGCCACCATTGCGCATCACCTCGATCATGCGGGCCACGATATAGGGCTGGGAAATGGTCTGCTGGTGGCCGATCGGCAGCGAGGCGTCGATGTAGGCCTGGGAGGCCAGCGCCTCCTCCATGAACAGATGGCGCGGCACGCTTTCCAGCGCGCCGAGCACGACGTTGTCCTTGACGCCCTGCCTGGCCACCCGCTGCACCATGGCGCGGCGCACCGCGTCCGACACCAGCGGGTTCTGGCGCGGGGCCGGCGCCACCACCGGCTGGGCCCGCTCCATCGCGTAACTGTGGGCCTTGGACGGCACCGCCACCGGACGCGGCCCCGGGTAACCGTGCTGCGGCGGCACGTGGCGCGCCGCGTTCTGGGTCGCCGTCTGCGGCGTGGCCACCGGGGCGAACATGGTGGTCTTCTTGGCGCCCTTGTCCACTACCGACGACAGCGGCAGCGGAAAGGTCCGGGGTTTGTCGCTCATGCCAGGCCCTTTTCCAGTGCCGCGAGTTGCGTTTTATGGGTCAGATCGACCTGCAGCGGCGTGATCGAGGTGCGGCCGTTGGCGCAGGCAAAAAAGTCGGTGCCCTCGCCGGCGTCCCTCGTCGCGCCGGGCGGACCGATCCAGAAAATCTCCCTGCCGCGCGGATCTTGCGAGCGGATCACCGGTTCCGACTGGTGGCGCTTGCCCAGCCGGGTGGCGACCACGTCGGTCAGGTGCGCATAGGGCCGGTTGGGGATGTTGACGTTGAGCAGATACGGGCGCGGCAGGGTTTCATAATAGCGTTCGATGATGTCGCGCGCGTGACGGGCGGCGTCGTCGATATGCTCCCAGCCGAACGCGCCCTGGGAAAAGGCGATGGCGGGAATGCCGAACAGATAGGCCTCGGTGGCGGCCGCCACGGTGCCGGAATACAGCGTGTCGTCGCCCATGTTGGGGCCGTTGTTGATGCCGGAGACGACCAGGTCGGGCCGGTAGTCGAGCACGCCGGTCAGCGCCACGTGCACGCAATCGGTCGGCGTGCCGTTGACAAAATAGAAACCATTGGCGGCCCGCTGCACCGACAGCGGCCGGTCCAGCGACAGCGAATTGGACGAGCCGGAACGGTTGCTGTCCGGCGCCACGACGACGATGTCGGCGATCGGCGCCAGCGCGTCGGCCAGGGCATTGATGCCCGGCGCCAGGTAGCCGTCGTCATTACTGATCAGGATTCTCATGCAGAGATTTTACCTGAAGCAACGCCCGGACTGCGCGCGCCGACCACCTCCGGACCAGATAAATTTGCGCTAACGCGACGCCGGCCGGCCGCTGGCGAGCTGCTCGTCGAGCGTCAGCAGGTCGTCGCTGGCGCGCGGGCGCGGGTTGGTGACGGACATGGCGGCGCGCGGATGTGGGGCCAGTCCCAGCGCGTCGTCGTAGTCGTCCATCGCCGCGTCCTGGTGCAACTCGCGCACCGGCGCGAAGTCGTCCCGCCCGCCGCCCGGCAGCGAACCGGGTTGCGCGCCATAGCGGCCCGGATGCACGTGGTCGAGCAATTCCATGGTCCTGCGGGTGTCCGCGTGGTCCGCCCCCAGGCGGCGCAACTGCGCCTGCAGCACCTTGCCGATCAGCACGCGGGCGGCCTCCTGCTCGTTCTGCGCCAGCAGGGTGCAGGCCAGCGCGGTCTTGCTGCGCAAGGTGTCGGCGTGCTCGGCGCCCAGCAGGCGCTTGCGCTTGGCCAGCACCTGCTCCTGCTCGCGCCGGGCCTGGTCGATGTCGCCGCGCTGGAACAACAGGTCGGCGCGGGCCGCCTTGCAGGACAGGGTCAGCAGGTGTTCGGAGCCGAGCATGCGCAAATAGGCATCGAGCACGCCATCCTGGATGCCCAGCGCCTCGGCGCCCTTGCCCTGCTCGGCCAGGGTGGCGGCCAGATTGGCGCGGGCGGCCAGCGTGTCGAGGTGCTCCGCGCCCAGCTGGCGCTCGCGCGCCTCGACGATGCACTCCTCCAGGAACTGCGCCTCGTCCAGCCGCCCCTGCTGGCGCAGCACGCCGGCCAGGTTGCTTTTGCTAATCAAGGTGTCGACATGGTCCTCGCCCATGCCGCGCTGTCGGAGCGTGAGGCTTTCCTCGAGACAGGCCAGCGCCTGGCGCAGCTTGCCCTCGCGACGATACAGCTCGCCCAACAGGTTCAGGTCGCGCGCCAGCGGTTGCGACAGCGCGCGCGCGCCGCCCTCGCCCAGCGCCTGGCGCGCCTCCTCGATGGCCGCCAGCAGGTGGATCTCGCGGCTGGACTGCCACGGGAAATAGCCGGGCCCGAGCCAGTCGAGGAAGGCCTCGAAGGTGCGCGTCAGCGAAAAGCGGTCGCCGCCCTGGTCCATCCGCACCGCCAGTTGCTCGCCGTAGGCGAAGGTGCGGGTCTGCTGCAGCTGGACTTCGTCGAAATAGCTGTCCAGCGACACTTGCTGCATGCCGTAGCACTCGCGCATGAGCCGCTCGAAGATGGGCTGGTAGCCCACTATATTATGTTGGGGGTCGCCGCGCCGCCATTGCGAGCGCTGCGTGCTGTCGCCCATTTCAATGCGCGACGGCAGCGGGTAGACCACCAGCGGACGCTGCTCGTCCTCATGGCTGCGCCGGTAGGCGGTGGCGCGGGTGACCAGCGCCTGCACTCCCTCCAGGCTCTGGCGGTTGGGCGTGAACACCACCACCAGTTTGCGCGGCAGCAAGGTGGTGCAGATGCCGGCGGTATCGGTGCGGCCGGTGCGCGAATCGACCAGCACGTAACGGAAGTGGCGCGCCAGCTTGTCGGCGAAACAACGGAACAGCGCCGGGCAGCGGTTGAACAGCTCGTCCCAGTGCATGGCGGCCAGCCGCTCGCCATAGCTGTCGTCGAAGCGGCCGGCGCGCATCAGATACAGCTGGCTGCCCTGGTCGACCCGGCTGACGTACTGCTCCCATCCGACCGCCGCCAGTACTTCGTGCGCGAGTTCCTCGTCGTCGAGCACGTCCGCACCCTTGCGGCGCCGATGTAGCTGCTCCCGGCAAGCTTCGAAGAACTCGAGCACACCCGGTCGCTCCTCGCCGTGCTCGAAGTAGTGATGCAGGCCGGGCGCTTCCATGTCCCAATCGATCATCAATACCGGGGTGGTGGCGTTTTGCTGCCTTGCAAGCAATACCGCCAGATTGGACAAGGCCATCGTGCGACCCGTCCCACCCTTGTAAGAATAGAAAGTAACCACTTCGCCGTTGGCTGTGAGCGGTGGCAAAGACAATGATGTGGTTTCCATAACAAACCTTTAGCGAGGGAAGTGGGGAGGAGGGATGGCGCGCCATTCGGGTGGAATGTCGGGCATGACAAAACGACCACAGTCATGCCCGGGCGGCGTGCAGTGTTTCAGGTAGTGGTAGTGCTCGGCGATGCGGAGGACGATCTTTTCTATATCGGGTAGAAAATCCGGGTTGGTCTTCAAGTCCCCGCTCGCCAGGGTGTACCGCGAAAAATCGACGTACATGCCCGGCCCCGAAATTTGCGGCGGCAAACTCAACGGATGGCGCGTCATGATGACCGGGATGATCAGGTGGCTGGGCAGCGTGTACCATTTCTTACGGTCGTCTTCAATTAGTTGCATTGCTGCAAACTCACGCCGGGTGTAGGCATGGGCTTCATACTTCGGTGTATAAATCACAATCATGCAAACGCTTTCACACATCGCCCTGGCAATCTTCTCGTCCAGGTCGTCGCCTCCGCCGAGTTGCTCACTATCGACAAACAATTCGTTTTCGTTGTCGAAGTGGGGTTCCAGATAACATTTCAGAGCATCGATCAAATCGTTTTTGAACTTGCTCATGTATGCATGCTGGCCGTGTGCATAGCTGAAAAAACAGCCGTGGCGGATAGTCATGGCCTCCTCCGATCCTGCTCCTTAGGGGAACAGCGCTTAACCAACTCTAACAATGCACTCATCCGCCGCTTTGCGGGAACGCAAACGGGTGCGATATGCAAGGCTTGGGAATGGCGCGCGTGTCGGAGCGGCGGTCACATGTGGAAGCGGGGCTTCAAAGCCAAATATTGGCTGGAACACACCAATATTTGGCATGATTTTGAGAAAAATAGAACGTACGGCGAAGGATGTCGGACCGACGAAAGCAGCTATGATCGCCCGGTTGGGGCAAGAGAAAAAATACCGAAAGTTACTGTTCGGTATACTTGTTTTGGAAGAACGCGACGGCGTCCGCCTGTTCGCGCGTGCGTTTGAAGGACGGCAGGCTCTGCCAAATCCGCTTGCCGTAGGGCTTGGAAATCACGCGCGGATCGCACAACATCAGCACGCCGCGATCGCCTTCGTCGCGGATCAGCCGGCCGGCGCCCTGCTTCAGATTGATGATCGCTTCCGGCAAGGTGTGGTGCATGAAGCCGTTCTTGCCCTGCTTTTCCATCACCTCGATGCGCGCGGCCAGCACCGGATCGTCCGGCGGCGCGAACGGCAACTTGTCGATAATCACCAAAGACAGCGCGTCGCCGCGCACATCGACACCTTCCCAGAAACTCTGGCTGCCGATCAGCACGCCATTTCCCGCCTTGCGGAACTGGTCCAGCAACTCGGTACGGCCCTTGTCGCCCTGGATGAACAGCGGATACGGCAAGCCGCGCTTCTCGAATTCGTCGCGCAGGCGCTCGGCAGCGCGCTTCACGGCGCGTAAAGTCGTGCACAAAAGGAAAGTTTTTCCGCCCGCCGCCTCGATCACCGGCAGCGCCAGATCCAGCACGGCGTCGGTATAGCCGATGGAATTGGGGTCCGGCAAACCTTGCGGCACATATAAAAGGCCCTGCTGTTCGTAATTAAACGGGCTCGGCCAAGTCTTGGACGGCTCGTCCGTCAGCCCCATTTGCTCCGAAAAATGGCTGAAATCATTCTTTACAGCTAACGTCGCCGACGTGAAAATCCAGCTGCGCGGCACGCCTTCGCGCTGGCCGTTGAAGATCGGGGCGATCGACAAAGGCGTTTTGTGCAGCTGCAAGGACGACGCGTAGGCCTCGACCCAGAACACCGCCTCCTCGCCTTTTTCAACGCGCGCCTTCGGATCGAATTTCCAAGACGACAATTTTTGCGCCAGTTCGATGCCGCGCTGGCGGCACTGTTCCAGGGTTTCGGCGCGTGCCGCTTGCGTTTCGAGCACGGCCAGCATGCCGTCCAGCTCGTCCTTCAGCGTCTGCAACGCCGGGAAAAAGTCGCTCGACGGCGCGATCTGCGGCAGCGACAGGCGCACGATATCTTGCGGGAATGTCAACCTGAGGTCGCGCGCGGCCTTCTCCACCACGGTGACGACCTTGCCCCAATCGGCACCGTCGCGCGCGTTCGACAAGCCCTCGGCCAGCACGTCGCGGCACAATTCCAGGATTTGCGAGGTCGAAAAGGTATCGCCGAAGAACAAGGTGGCCGTGTCCGGCAACTGGTGCGCCTCGTCGAAGATGATGGTGTTGGCCGACGGCAGCAGCTCGGCGATGCCCGAATCCTTGAGGGCGACGTCGGCGAAGAACAGGTGGTGGTTGACCACGACCACGTCGGCCTGCTGCGCTTCCTTGCGCGCCTTCATGACGAAACAATCCTGGTAATACTGGCACTCGGCGCCCATGCAATTGTCGCGGGTCGAGGTCACCAGGTTCCAGATCAGCGCATTTTCCGGCACGCGCGCCAGCTCGGCCTTGTCGCCGGAACTGGTCATTTTCAGGAAACGCGAGATCTCGCGCAGGTGGCCGACGTCGTCGCGCGAGGTCATTCGGCCGTTCTGCAGTGTGCGTTCCAGGTGGTAATGGCAGACGTAGTTCGAGCGGCCCTTGAGCAGCGCGACCGACACCGGCGCCTGCAAGGCGGCGCGCACGGTCGGAATATCGCGCAGGAACAGCTGGTCCTGCAAGTTCTTGGTCCCGGTCGAGACGATGGTCTTGCCGCCCCACAGCAGCGCGGGCACCAGATACGCGAACGTCTTGCCCGTTCCCGTGCCGGCCTCGGCGATCAACGTGGTCTGGCTGGAAATCGCGGCCGCGACGGCCTTGGCCATCTCCGTCTGCGAACGGCGCGGCTTGAAGTCGCCAACAGCCGGACCCAACGGCCCACCGGCGCCGAACAGTCGCTCGACCTCGGAATCGTATTTGCCGGGGGGCAGGTCTGGAGTCGCGCCGACGACGGCGGGAGTGGCGTCGGCGGGAACCGGCGCGTGCGTGTCGGCAGGCGTTGGAAGGTGTTCGGTCAAAATATACTTAGTTGAGGCGGAAGGGCCGGATGTTAAGCCGGCACGTCTGGCACTAATTGCATTTTTAGCAGCGTGATATGGTCTTTCAGTTGCAGCTTGCGCTTCTTCAGGCGACGCAATTGTAGCTGATCGTGGTGTCCGTCCAGGGTGAGCATGTCGATCACCGCGTCCAGATCGCGGTGTTCGACGTCGAGTTCGATCAGACGACGCTGGATATCTTGTACATCAGTCATATTTCTAGGTCTCTACTCACACAAAAAGTTTCACTGAAACAACACACGTATTGCAAACAAACTGCGACACGGTGCATAGTTTAATCTACGGCGGCCCCGCCGCCAACACAATGATCAATATCGCCGCTCACCCGCCGTTCAGGATACAGTGTCAACCATATGAGCGCCTATAAAATAGAAGCCGGCACCGCCCAGCATATCGGCAACCGGCCGCAGCAAAACGATCGCGTGGCACTGTTCACGTCGCCGAACGCGCCCGGCTACGTGCTGGCGGTGCTGGCCGACGGCAACCACAGCGCCATCGGCGCGGACCAGGCCCTGCTGACGGGCAAGCACATGTTCGACGAGTTCCGCGTCGGCGACGTACCCAGCCTTCCCAGGTTAAAGGAGTTGCTCGGCGCGATAGCGCTGGAAGCCCATCAAGTCATCAAGATGAACCCGATCGCCGCCAGCGCGGAACCCCACAGCGCGCTCGCCCTGCTGGTGCTGACGCCGGCCGGTCAGGCGGTCTGGGCGCATGTGGGCGAAACGCGCGTGTACCGCTTCAGCGGCGAGGCCAGCGTGGCGCGCAGCAATGACGGCGCGTATATCGAGCATCTGGTGCAGAATGACAAGGTGCCGCTGGAGGCGGCGAAGAAGCACCGCAGTTCCAAGCTGCTCAGCAATGTGCTGGGGAACAGCTTCAAGGCGCCGTTCGTGACGCTGGCCACGCATGAGGGCCTGCGCCCGGGGGATTCTTTTTTGCTGTGCTCGGATGGGCTGTGGCAGTTTTTCGCGGACCAGGAGCTGGCGGCGGCCGTGGCGCGCAACACGCCGCGCCAGGCGGCCGAGCGCTTGATCGGCAAGGCCGCCGAGCGCGCCCAGGGCAAGGGCGACAATTGCACAATGGCGATCATCAAACTGGTGGCACCCGCCCCGGGACGTTGAACACCCGTGGAGATACGTAGGGCGGATTAGCGTAGCGTAATCGGCCATGCGTGCGCCGCGTTGACGCATGCATGGCCGATTACGGCGTTCCGCCTAATCCGCCCTACGTGGATCTGTGGGCTATTGCTGCTTCTTTGCGGCGGCCGCCGCGGCCGCAGCCGCCGCTGCCGCTTTCTTCTTCTCCGCCGCGACCTTGGCGGCCACCTTGCGTTCGGTTTCCGCCACCCGCTTGGCGACTTCCGCCTGACGCCGCTCGGAATCGATCTTCTTCTGCTCGAAGCGGGCAACGTTGGCGGCGCGCTTATCGGCGTCGGCCGCCGTCGCGGCCGCCTCGCGTTTCATTTTGGCGGCATGGTCGGCCTCGCGCTCGGCGACGCGTCGGCCTTTCGCGGGCGCGGGCGCGGGCATGTTCTCCACGTCCTTGACCGGTTTGGGCGGCAAGGCCTCGCGCCGGGCCAGCTCTTCCTCGTCCTTGCGCACGCGCTCGGCCAGGTCGGCATCGCGGCGCGCCACCGAATCGGCGCGCTTGAAATGCTCGGCTTCCACTTCCAGCACGCGCAGGTTGGCCAGCGCGGCGCGGCGCTGTTCCTTGGCCTTGTCGAGGCAATTGTTGACGAAGAATTTCTCGTTGCACACCGCCTCGCGGGCTGCGTACTCGGCGTTGACGGCGTCACGGTCCCTGGCCACCTTGGCCAGGGTGGCGTCGGCCTCCTCCACCGAATGCGACGGCGGCGCCACCGACGTCGCCTCCTGCGCAACGGCCGGCGCCGCCACGGCCGCCACGGCGGCCAGCACGGCGACGGCGATCATGTCGCCCAACGGTTTCAAACTTGCTCTCATATTCTTTCCTGTTGCATCAGGCCAGCGAACCGGCTGCGGCCCGCTGTTCCTTATCCATGTACTCGCGCGACTGCATCTCGACAATGCGCGACACCGTGCGGTGAAATTCGTTGGCCAGGGTGCCGGTCGTGTACAACTCTTCCGGCTCGACCTCGGCCGACATCAGCAACTTCACGCCCTGATCGTAGAATACATCGATCAGCCACGTGAAGCGGCGCGCCTCCGACGACATCGACGCCGACATCATCGGAATCCCGGACAATATCACGGTATGGAAGCGGCTGGCGATTTCCAGATAGTCGTTCTGCGAGCGCGGCCCGCCGCACAAGGTGTGGAAGTCGAACCAGATGATGGAGCCGGCGCGGCGCAGGGCGCGGATCTCGCGCGCCTCGATGCGCACCACCGGGTCCTCGTCGGCCGTCTCGGCGATGCTGGCGTAGGCGTCGCGCAGTGCCTTGTCGGTCTCGGCGTTGATCGGCGTGTAGTAGGAATCGACCTGCTCCAGCGCGCGGCCGCGATAGTCGATGCCGGCGTCGATGTTCATCACGTCGAGCTTCTCGTACAGCAATTCGATGGTCGGCAGGATGCGGTCGCGGTGCAGGCCGTCCGGGTACAGCAGTTTCGGATCGTAGTTCGACGTCATGATGAAGGACACGCCGTTGTCGAACAGCGCCTTCAGCAGGTTGTACATGATCATCGCGTCGGCCACGTCGGAGATGTGGAATTCGTCGAAGCAGATCAAACGGTATTTCTTGGCGATGCGCTTGGCCACCTCGTCGAGCGGATTGGCGACGCCGGTCAGCTCGTCGAGCTGGCGGTGCACGCCACGCATGAACTCGTGGAAGTGCAGGCGGGTCTTGCGCACCAGCGGCACCACCGAATAGAAGCTGTCCATCAGGAACGACTTGCCGCGCCCCACCCCGCCCCACATGTAGACGCCCTTCGGCACCTCGGGACGGTTGATCAGGCGCTTGAACGTGCTCGAGCGCTGGCCCTTGTACGCGACCCATTCGTCGTAGCATTGCTGCAGACGGTCGACGGCGCGGCGCTGTGCCGCGTCGGCCTTGAAATTGCGCTGTTCCAGCGCTTGCTGATAAAACTCTTCGACGTTCATGTGTTCGATTCTGTATGGGCGGCGCAAACAAAAACGGGCGGACCGCAGTCCGCCCGCAGTCCGCCTGTAGCTACTGCTTAGAAATTGAGCGTGCGCTTGTCGATTGCGAGCGCCGCTTCTTTCGTCGCTTCCGACAGCGACGGGTGCGCGTGGCAGATGCGTGCGATGTCTTCGGCCGAGGCCTTGAACTCCATCGCCACGACCGCTTCCGAAATCAGCTCCGAGGCCATCGGTCCGATGATGTGCACGCCGAGGATTTCGTCGGTGGTCGCATCGGCCAGGAACTTGACCATGCCCGACGTGTCGCCCAGCGCGCGTGCGCGGCCGTTCGCCAGGAACGGGAAGGTGCCGGCCTTGTAAGCGACGCCCGAAGCCTTCAACTGCTGCTCGGTCTGACCGACCCACGCGATTTCCGGCGAGGTGTAGATAACCCAAGGAATCGTGTTGAAGTTGGTGTGGCCGTGCTGGCCGGCCATGCGCTCGGCAACAGCAACGCCCTCTTCTTCCGCCTTGTGCGCCAGCATCGGGCCGCGCACCACGTCACCGATCGCCCACACACCCGGCAGATTGGTTTTGCAGTCGTCGTCGACGGCCACGAAGCCACGCTCGTCCAGCGACAGGCCGACTTTGTCGGCGGCCAGGCCGTTGGTGTTCGGGGTGCGGCCGATCGAAACGATCAGCTTGTCGAACACAGAGGTGATCGACTCGCCCTTGGCGTTCTCGTACACCACGGTGACATTGTTGTCGCCCTTGGTGATCGCGCCGATCTTGCAACCGAGGTTGATCGCCAGGCCTTGCTTGGCGAACAGCTTGCCCGCTTCCTTGGCGATCTGCTCGTCGACCGCGCCCAGGAACACTGGCAGGCCTTCGAGCACGGTCACTTCCGAACCCAGACGGCGCCATACGGAGCCCATTTCCAGGCCGATCACGCCGGCGCCGATCACGCCCAGCTTGGCAGGAACGCCCTGGATCGCCAGCGCGCCGGTGTTCGACAGGATCAGTTGCTCGTCGAACGGTGCGCCCGGCAGTTCGCGCGCGTTGGAACCGGTGGCGATGATGACTTGCTTGGCGTTGATGGTCTCGTTGGCGGGCGCCGAGATCGTCAGCGGGTAGCCTTCGGCGGTGGCGGCGCCGGCGAACGAAGCGCGGCCGTGGAAGAAGGTGACCTTGTTTTTCTTGAACAGGAACAGGATGCCGTCGTTGTTTTGCTTGACGACGGTGTCTTTGCGCTTGAGCATTTGCGGCAGGTTCAGCGACAGGCCGGCGACATCGATGCCGTGGTCCTTGAACGCGTGGCCGGCGTGCTCGAAGTGCTCCGACGATTGCAGCAGCGCTTTGGACGGGATGCAACCGACGTTGGTGCAGGTGCCGCCCGGTGCCGGACCGCCTTTTTCATTTTCCCATGCGTCCACGCAAGCAACGGAGAAACCCAGTTGTGCGGCGCGGATGGCGGCGATATAACCGCCGGGACCGGCGCCGATGACTACTACGTCAAATTGTTTACTCATTTTTTATTTTCCAATCAGTTCTTCGTCTGGAACGAAAATCCATAACAGAATGTAGATCGCCAGGCCGAAACCAAAGGTCAGCACGAACATCACGAACAGCAGGCGCCAGATCCACGGCTCGATGCCGGAGACGCGGCCGAGGCCGCCGCAGACGCCGCCCAGCCAGCGGTCGGTGCGCGAGCGGCGCAGGCGGGTGATGTCTTCGCCGATGTTGTCGCCCGGTTTGTAGGGCTCGGCATCGAGCAGGCGCGCCTTGGCGGCCGCGAATTCCGCGTCCGACAGGGCGCCGGCTTGATGCAGTTCGTGCAAACGCTTGATTTCTTCAGCAACGCTCATTGAGTGTCCTCTGAGTTCCCCGGAACCGAACGGCCCCGGGGGTACGACTGGCGTATCGAAGGCGGTGACTTACAGGTCCAGCAGCAGACGTGCGGGATCTTCCAGCGCTTCTTTCATCGCGACCAGGCCCAGGACGGCTTCGCGGCCGTCGATGATGCGGTGGTCGTAGGACATCGCCAGGTAGTTCATCGGACGGATCACGATCTGGCCGTTTTCGACAACAGCGCGGTCCTTGGTCGCGTGCACGCCCAGGATGGCCGATTGTGGCGGGTTGATGATCGGGGTCGACAGCATCGAGCCGAAGGTGCCGCCGTTCGAGATCGAGAACGTGCCGCCGGTCAGGTCGTCCAGGGTCAGCTTGCCTTCTTTGGCCTTGGCGCCGAATTCACCGATTTTCTTTTCGATGTCGGCGATCGACATCTGGTCGGCGTTGCGCAGGATAGGCACCACCAGGCCGCGTGGCGAACCGACGGCGATACCGATGTCGAAGTAGCCGTGGTAGATGATGTCGTTGCCGTCAACCGAAGCGTTGATGATCGGGTATTTTTTCAGGGCTGCGACGGCTGCCTTGACGAAGAACGACATGAAGCCCAGCTTGACGCCGTGCTCTTTTTCGAACTTGTCTTTGTACTTGTTGCGCAGCTCCATTACCGGAGCCATGTTCACTTCGTTGAACGTGGTCAGGATGGCATTGGTCGATTGCGATTGCAGCAGACGCTCGGCGATACGGGCGCGCAGACGGCTCATCGGCACGCGCTCTTCCGGACGCTCGCCCAGGCTGGCGACGGTCGGCGAAGCGATCTGTTGCAGGGCTGGCTTCGGCGCGGCGGCGGCCAGCGGCGCGACGGCCGGGGTGGCTGGAGCCGAAGCGGCCAGGGCGTCGCCCTTGGTCACGCGGCCGTCTTTGCCCGAACCGGCGACATCGCCAGCGCTCAGGCCTTTTTCGGACAGGATCTTGGCGGCCGCAGGCATGGCGACGTCGCCCTTGCTGCCGCCGGTGGCGGCTGCGGCGGCTGGTGCTGGCGCGGCGGCAGGAGCGGCTGCCGGTGCTGCGGCGGCGACAGGAGCGGCGGCGGCCGCGGCGGCGTCGGTGTCGATCACAGCGATCAGTTCGTCGGCGACAACGGTGCTACCGTCGCCCTTGATGATCTTGACCAGCACGCCGGCTGCGGGCGCGGGCAGTTCCAAAACGACTTTGTCGGTTTCGATATCGATCAGGTTTTCGTCGCGGGCAACGGTGTCGCCTACTTTTTTATGCCACGTCAGCATGGTTGCTTCAGCGACCGATTCCGACAATTGAGGAACTTTGACTTCGATTTGTGCCATTGTAAAACTCCGTATATTTGTTATTGCGGCACCACCCCGCGTAGCAAGGCGGCGCTCCGTAAGTAGTGTGATGTAAGGAGGGGCCATACACCCAGCACGGCCCCTTAACGCTTATTTCGTCAGGATGAAACCTTTGAGCTTCGAGAAAGCCGTTTCCAGCAGGTCTTTTTGCTGGGCGTAATGCTTGTCGTAGTAACCGACGGCCGGCGATGCCGACGCCGGACGACCGGCGTATGCCAGGCGCTGGCCGGCGTCCATGCTCTCGAAGATGTTGTGCTGAATCTGGAACCATGGGCCCTGATTCTGCGGCTCGTCCTGCGCCCACACCACTTCGGTCAGGTTCGGGAACTTCTTCAGTTCGGCGGCGAACGACTTGTGCGGGAACGGATACAGCTGTTCGACACGGATGATGGCGGTGTCGGTCTGGCCGCGCGTTTTGCGTGCGTTGACCAGGTCGTAGTAGACCTTGCCCGAGCAGGCGACGACGCGCTTGACCTTCTTGGCGTCGATTTTCTCGTCGACTTCGCCGATGACGGTCTGGAAGGCGCCCTTGGCCAGTTCGTTCAGCGACGAGCCCGCTTCCTTGTTACGCAGCAGCGATTTCGGGGTCAGGATGACCAGCGGCTTGCGGAACTGGCGCACCATCTGGCGACGCAGCACGTGGAAGATCTGCGCGGCGGTGGTCGGCTGCACGACTTGCATGTTGTTGTCTGCGCACAGCTGCAGGAAACGCTCCGGACGCGCGGACGAGTGCTCGGGACCCTGGCCTTCGTAACCGTGCGGCAGCATCATGACCAGGCCCGAAGCGCGGCCCCACTTCACTTCGCCGGAGCTGATGAACTGGTCGATGACCACTTGCGCGCCGTTGACGAAGTCGCCGAACTGGGCTTCCCAGATCGTCAAGGTGTTTGGTTCTGCGGTCGAATAACCGTATTCGAAGCCCAATACCGCCTCTTCGGACAGCACGGAGTCGATCACGGTGAACGGTGCCTGGCCTTCGGCGATGTTTTGCAGCGGCACGTAAGTGCCCGCGTCCCAACGCTCGCGGTTCTGGTCGTGCAGCACGGCGTGGCGGTGCACGAAGGTGCCGCGGCCGGCATCCTGGCCGGTCAGGCGCACAGCGTAGCCCGAAGCGACCAGCGACGCGTAGGCCAGGTGTTCGCCCATGCCCCAGTCCAGGTTCAGCTCGCCGCGACCCATGGTGGCGCGGTCGCCCAGTACTTTCTCGACCAGCGAGTGCACTTTGAAGCCGTCCGGCACCGTGGTGATGCGGGTGGCCAGGCGTTTCAGTTCGGTCATCGGCACGGCGGTGTCGGCCGAGTCGGTCCACTTGCGGTTCAGGAACGGCAGCCAATCGACGGCGTACTTGTTCTTGAAGTTCGAGATGACCGGATCGACGGTGTGCTTGCCGGCGTCCATCGCGTCGCGGTAGGCGGCTTGCATCTGTTCGCCGCCGTCGGCCGGAATCACGGTCTGGGCAACGAGCTTGTCCGCGTACAGCTTGCGGGTGCCCGGGTGCTGGCCGATCTTCTTGTACATCAGCGGCTGGGTCAGCGCTGGCGTGTCTTGCTCGTTGTGGCCCAGTTTGCGGTAGCAAATGATGTCGACAACGATGTCTTTCTGGAACTCGAGACGGTAGTCCATCGCGATCTGCGAAGCCAGAACGACGGCTTCAGGATCGTCGGCGTTCACGTGCAGCACCGGCGCTTCGATCATCTTGACGACGTCCGAGCAGTAGATGGTCGAACGCGCATCGCGCGGGTCGGAGGTGGTGAAACCGATCTGGTTGTTGATGACGATGTGCACCGTGCCGCCCGTGCCGTAACCACGGGTCTGCGCCAGATTCAGCGTTTCCATGACAACGCCCTGGCCTGCGAAGGCGGCGTCGCCGTGCACCAGGATTGGCAGCACTTGCTTGCCCAGGTGGTCGCCACGGCGATCCATGCGGGCCTTGACCGAACCTTCGACGACCGGGTTGACGATTTCCAGGTGCGACGGGTTGAACGCCAGCGACAGGTGGACCGGACCGCCCTGGGTCGAGATGTCGGACGAGAAACCTTGGTGGTATTTGACGTCGCCGGCAGGCAGGTCGTCGCCGTGCTTGCCTTCGAATTCTTCGAACAGTTCCTTGGGCGCTTTGCCCAGGGTGTTGACCAGCACGTTCAGACGGCCACGGTGGGCCATGCCGATAACGATCTCTTGCACGCCTTTTTCGCCGGCGCGCTGGATGATCTCATCGATCGACGCGATGAACGTCTCGCCGCCTTCGAGCGAGAAACGCTTCTGGCCGACGTACTTGGTGTGCAGATAGCGTTCCAGGCCTTCGGCTGCGGTCAGACGCTCCAGGATGTGCTTTTTCTTTTCCGCCGTGAAATTCGGGGTCGAACGGATCGACTCCAGGCGCTCTTGCAACCAGCGCTTTTCGGTCGGATCGGAGATGTACATGTACTCTGCGCCGATCGAACGGGTATAGGTGTCGCGCAGGTAGTTCAGCAGGTCGCGCAGGGTCGCGGTCTCCGGGCCGAAATAGGTGTTGCTGATGTTGAAGACGGTATCCATGTCCGCGTCGGTGAAGCCGTAGAAGCTTGGCTCCAGCTCGTTGATGGCCGGACGTTCCTGGCGTTGCAGCGGGTCCAGATTGGCCCAGCGCGAACCCAGGTAGCGGTAGGCGGCGATCAGTTGCGTAGCTGCAACACGCTTGCGGCCCATTTCGGCGTCGGCCGAGGCCACGACGGTACGGATAGGACCGGATTTAGCGCGTTCCGCGAAGGAGGCGATGACGGAGGCGTGAGCGACGTCTGGCTTGTTGGTGCCATCGACGGCCGGCACATGCTGCATGGCATCGAAGTACGAGCGCCAGTTATCTGGCACGGAACCTGGATTGTTGAGATACGCCTCGTACAGTTCTTCGACGTACGGAGCGTTCCCACCAAACAGGTAGGAGTTGGACGTATATTGTTGCATTTGCTGCTCACCTTTCTTCGCGCTTCGCGAGGAATTAGCGGGTTAGTCTAACCTTCCGCGACACGGCCTGACCGGTTAGCGGATTGCACATCAAGTTGTGGGGAAGGGCTAAAGTTCTTCAGTGGTTCAAAAAACGGTCATTCAGGATAGCACCGGTATTGTAGCGCAACAACCATTTATGTACCGAGACCGCCACTATTAATTTTCACCTAAGTCGCACGGCGGGCTGCGCCGGAAGCAATATTTACATATTCCCAACTGCGAATGTCGCCAATGCCAACGCCCCCCCGGGAACCACGGATCCACGTAGGGCGGATTAGGCGGAACGCCGTAATCGGCCATCCATAAGCCGCCATCGAAGCACGCATTGGCCGATTACGCTGCGCTAATCCGCCCTACGTGGATCCGAGGCTAGTCCGAGAGAACCACTCCAGCAGGAAATCGAGCATCGCCCGCAGCGCCGGCGACATGTGCTGACGCGACGTATAGATCCCGTAAATCCCCATCCGCTGCGTTTTGTAGTCTGGAAGCAACGCCACCAGACGCCCCTGCGCGATCAGCGGGCCGGCGCTGTACAACGGCTGCAAGGCGATGCCCGCCCCCTCCACCGCCGCTTTGAGCAGTATATGGTCGTCATTGGCCGACAAATTGCCGCTAACCGGCACCGTCACCTCCTCGCCATCCTTCTGCGTGAACTGCCACAGGCTCTGCCCGAAATACGTGTAAGCCAGACAATTGTGGACCGCCAGATCCTCGACCCGCTGCGGCGCGCCGCGCTCCGCCACATACGATGGCGCCGCGCACACCACCGAATCGCAATGCCCCAATTGCCGGGCGATCAAATTCGGTTCCAACGCATTGGTGATGCGCAGCGCCAAATCGATGCGCTGCTCGACCAGGTTCACCGCCCGGTTGCTGCCCTGCAAATCGACCGAAGTGCGGGGGAAGCGCTTGAGGAAGGCGGTCACCGCCCTCGCCAGTTCGGCATGCGCCAGCGATGGCGAGCAGGTAATCCGCAACAGCCCTTTCGGTGTGTCGTCCTCGTCGGCCGCCACTTCCATCGCGCCGGCCAGCTCCAGCAGCTTGCGGCAGCGGCCCAGCGTGACGTCGCCCGCATCGGTCAGACTTAGCCGGCGCGTGCTCCGGTGCAGCAGCCGGGCGCCGGCCCACTCCTCCATCTCGGCCAGATAGCGCGTGACCATCGCGCGCGACATGTCGAGCGCGTCGGCGGCGGCGATCATGCTGCCCCGCTCGGTGATGGCGACGAAGACTTTTGCGGCGGTGATACGGTCCATTAGCTCGATCCATGCAATTAACAAGCGCAGATTACCCTGTTTTTCTGCCAGTTAAAGAAATTTATGATGGATTCACTTCCAACCATCATGAAAGACGACCATGCGCACCTTCAATATCCAGCAAACTTTGATGTCCGCAGTCCTGGCGGCAACCGTCGGTGGCGCCGCCGCCGCGCCGCTGAAACTCGACGTTTTCAATCCTGGCGAAGCCGCCATTTTCCCGGTCGCGTCGGTGCTGGTGACCGGCGCCAAGGACGCGGTGCTGATCGACGCCCAGTTCTCGCGTGGCGAAGCCATCAAGCTGGTCGAGAAAATCCGCGCCAGCGGCAAGCGCCTGACCACCGTCTACGTCAGCCATAGCGACCCGGACTTCTACTTCGGCCTGGACGTGATCCACGCCGCCTTCCCGGACGCCAAGATCGTCGCCACGCCGCAAACCATCGCCGGCATCGAAAAGAAGAAGGACGCCAAAGTCGCCTACTGGTCGCCTATTTTGAAAGACAACGCGCCCAAGAGCATCATCGTGCCGCAGCCGCTGCAAGGCGACACCATCAAGCTCGAAGGCGAAACACTGAAGATCGAAGGCCTGAACGGCGCGACGCCGGACCGCAGCTATGTCTGGATTCCGTCGATCAAGGCGATCGCCGGCGGCGTGGTGGTCTTCAACGGACTGCACGTGTGGACCGCCGACACGCAAAGCGCCGAGTCGCGCAAGAACTGGCTGGCCACGCTGGACCACATCGCCTCGCTGAAGCCGGCGACTGTCGTGCCGGGCCACTTCAAAGTTGACGCACCGCTGACGCCTGACAGCGTCGCCTTCACCCGCGACTATCTGGTCCGTTTTGAAGCCGAAACCGCCAAGGCCGCCAACTCGGCCGCGCTGATCGCCCGCATGAAGGAACTGTACCCGGACGCCGGCCTGACTGGCGGGCTGGACACCGGCGCCAAAGTGGCCAAGGGTGAAATGAAGTGGTAAGCCGGGGCTAACGCCCTCGACGAGCGGCGGTGAGGTGATAAACTTCAACATTGACCTTCACCGCCACCTGACATGCATACTCTAGAGCAGTTGCGCGCTGGCGCCCTCACCGGCGTCCGGCGCCTGCAAATGCGCGGCGGCCTCACGGAATTCCCGCGCGAAATCTTCGATCTGGCCGACTCGCTGGAAATTCTCGACCTGTCCGGCAACGCGCTGTCGTCGCTGCCGGACGATCTGCCGCGCCTGCGCAAGCTGCGTATCATCTTCTGCTCCGACAATCAGTTCACCGAACTGCCGTCGGTGCTGGGCGCTTGTCCGGCGCTGACGATGGTCGGCTTCAAGGCCAACCGGATAAGTACGGTCCCGACTGCGTCGCTGCCGGCGCAACTGCGCTGGCTGGTGCTGACGGACAATCTGATCGAGGAACTGCCCGCCGAACTGGGACAACGTCCGGCACTGCAAAAGCTGATGCTGGCCGGGAACCGCCTTCGCGCGCTGCCCGCCACCATGGCGCAACTGCACCGGCTCGAACTGCTGCGCATCGCCGCCAACCAGTTGACCGCGTTTCCCGCATGGCTGCCCGCCCTGCCCCGGCTGACCTGGCTTGCGTACGCCGGCAATCCGTTCTGCGAACAGCGCGAGGTCGCGATGACCGGCACGCCGTCCGCCGCCATCGGCTGGGAACAGCTGGCGTTAAAACAAAAGCTGGGCGAAGGCGCATCGGGAGTGATCCACCGCGCCGACTACCGGCACGACGGCGCGACGGAAGACGTCGCCGTCAAGCTGTTCAAAGGCGCCATGACCAGCGACGGCTCGCCGCTGTGCGAGATGGCAGCCTGCATCGGCGCCGGCGCGCATCCGAACCTGATCCCGGTGCTGGGCCACCTGGAGCGCCATCCTGATGGCGCGCATGGCCTCGTGATGTCGCTGATCGATCCCGAATTCATCAACCTGGCCGGTCCGCCAAGCCTGGAGAGCTGCACGCGTGACGTCTATGACGCAGACAAGCGCTTCGACCTCGCGTCCACGCTGGAAATCGCCCACGGCATCGCCTCCGCCGCCGCGCGCCTGCACCAGCGCGGCATCATGCACGGCGACCTGTACGGACACAACATCATGCATTGCGGACGGGGCCGAACCTTGCTGGGCGACTTCGGCGCAGCATCGTTCTACGATCCCGCGTCGTCCGAAGCCGCGTCGCTGCAACGGCTCGAAGTGCGCGCCTTCGGCTTCCTGCTGGAAGAGCTGGCCGAGCGCTGCGACGCCCCGGCGGCGGCACAGCCGGCGCTGGCGCGTCTTTGTCAGCTCCGTGACGCCTGCCAGCACGCGGACAGCGCGGCGCGCCCGCTGTTCGCCGACATCGAAACGCAACTGCGCACACTCAAACAAGACTAGACAAGAAGTTCTAGATATTTTATTCTACATCCATGACCACCGTAGCCCCACCCAAACCGACCGCCTCCGAGCTGGAGATGTTGCGCCTGCTGTTCGCGCTCGGCCCCGCCACCGCCAAGCAGGTGCACGCCGCCGCGCTCGAAACGCGGCCGGACATGAACTACGCCACCGTGCTGCGCCTGCTGCAAGTGATGCACACCAAAGGCTTGCTAACGCGCGACGAAAGCCAACGTGCCCACATCTACGCGCCCGCGCAGGAGCAGGACTCGATCCAGACCAACCTGCTGAAAGACCTGATACAAAAGGCATTCTCCGGTTCCGGCAAGGCGCTGGTGCTGGCCGCCCTGCGCGGCGGCCACGTCAGCAAGAAAGAGCGCGCGGAAATCCAGGCATTGCTGGATCAGGAAAAATAGAAATCCCCCGCCGCCTCGCTCCATTCATCGACCTCCCCGCGTCCAAATCCCACGCGCTCGCGTACATACATACAGCCGACCTTATCTGAAGCGCGCTTGGCGCGCCTGCCAATAGAGCTGGCTATGGATAACCGTAACTATCGGTCAACCCGACTCGCTGCTCATTTTTAGCCGAATTTAGCAAGCGCTCCACTCGTTTTTTGCGACGCGCCCGCAAGGCCGCAACACACCCATCGCCTCATGGCAATGCGGGGACAGCGCCGCGCACTTTTAAAGGAATATACATGCGCATTATCCTGGCTGCGACGCCGGCCTCGGGCCACCTGAACCCCATCCTCGCGGTCGCTCGCATCATGGTCTATCACGGGCATGACGTGCTGGTCACTACCGGCAGCGCTTTCCGCGCCAAGGTGGAGGCCACCGGCGCCCGCTTCGCACCGCTGCCCTTTGGCGCGGACATGGACCTGTCCGATATCGATACCCGCTTCGCCGACCGCAAAAACCTGGCGCCTGGCTTGCCGATGCTCGCCTTCGATTTGAAGCATCTTTTCATCAATACGATCGCGGCGCAGTTCTCCGGCCTCGAGACGCTGCTGCAGGAATTCCCGGCCGAGCTGATCGTGTCCGACATCATGTATGGCGGCTGCCTGCCCTTCCTGCTGGGCGCGCGCCCGCGCCGCCCGGCCATTGTCGGACTGGGCGTCAACTGCCTGCTGACCCGCCGCGAGGACGGCGCGCCCATCGGGCTGGGCTTGCCGCCCGCCACCGACGCCGACACCGTGGCAACCTACCGAAGCATCGCCGACGAGGTCGACACGCTGGTTTTGAATCCGGCGCGCCTGCATGTCGACGCCGTCCTGGAAAGCCTGGGCGCGTCCCCGCTGCCGATGCCCTATATCGAGGCGATGACAAGCTTGCCCGACCTCTTCCTGCAGCCCTCGGTGCCCGGCTTCGAATTTCCTTGCATGGTGCTGCCACCCAACCTGCATTTCATCGGCGCCTTGCCGATCCCCGCCGGCGATCCCCTCACGCCCGAGCTGGCGGCCGCCGTCGCCGACGGCCGGAAACTGGTGCTGGTCACCCAGGGCACGGTCGCCAATCACGACCTGGGTCAACTGATCGGTCCGACGCTGGCGGCGCTGGCCGACCGCGACGATTTGATCGTCCTGGTCGCCACCGGCCGCAAGCCCGTGACGGAAATCCCGGGGCCGCTGCCGGACAATGCGCTGGCTGCCGAATTCCTCCCGTTCGGCGCGCTGATGCCGCACATCGACTTGCTGGTCACCAACGGCGGTTATGGCGCGGTCACGCAGGCGCTGAGCAACGGCGTGCCAGTGGTCGCGGCCGGCACCACGGAGGATAAACAGGATGTCAATGCGCGCATCGCCTGGTGCGGAGTCGGGATCGACCTGCGCACCGAGGCGCCTTCCGTCGAACAGTTGCGCGAGGCGATAGGCACGGCATTGCGCGATCCAAGCTATCGCAAGAAGGCGCACGCGTTGGCGGCCGAGTACGAGGCCCACGATGCCGAAGCCAACCTGCTTAACCTCCTGCAACGCGCCGTGCTAAGCCACGACGCCTAAAAAACAGGCCTTGCGGCGCGAACCGCAAGGCTTGTTTCGCTTTAACGCCGACATTTCACCCGGCTCCTGCGAAGTTGCCCGATTGGCGCACCGCGCGCTCCTTTCCCCTACAATGGAGCCCTTTTTCCTTCCGCGCCCGCCACAATGATCAGCCGCTTCAATTCCTGGCCCGAACACCCGCACCCCGTCATCGCCGTCATGCTCGCCGTGGCGATCTGCGCCGTGCCCGTTGTGCTGCCACACGCCAACCTGGCCAACCTGATGCCCAATCTGTTCGCGTATGTGTTCGCCTGCGTGCTGGCCTATCCGGTCGCGGCCGTGCTGCGCCATCGCGTCACCAGCCTGCCGGTGCTGTGGGGCGTGGCCGCGTTGATCCTGCTGGGACTGTGCCTGTACCACACCAATATCATTGTCGAGACCGCCGACGCGGCATGGCCGCAGCGGCGCGACGCCACCCTTGGCAAATTCCTGTTCAACCTGCCGCAACTGACGTTGGGTGTACTGTGCTGGTGGCTGCTGGTGGTGCGGCCGGACCGGCGCAAACTGAAATAAGAACCACTCCGGAGAATTCCGCACAGAGATAGCCTCGATGCGCACAGTTGCCGAGAAGAACTTGCTGTCCAGGACGCAATTCTGATAGTCTTGTTCACATTACACTATTCGAGGTCCGCGCCATGAGTCAGAAAGCACGAGTCACGCGCCGCCACCAAGTCCGTCATGCTGCCACGCTGACGATGACCGACGAAACCAGCCTTCCGGCCCACACGCTGGACCTTTCGCAGGGCGGCGTCAGCCTTCAAACGTCCAGCCAGATCCGGCTGGCGCAATACTGCGCGGTGTCGTTCCAGGTGCAATTGAGCGATGGTGCCCACAAGGTGCTGGCGATGGGCCAAGTGGTCTACAGCGATCCGGACGCCGAGTTGGGCTACAAAACCGGCGTCCAATTCCTCCGACTCGACCACGGCAGCGTCGACGTCATCCGCCAGCTGCTTCAAGAACCCGCCTAAGCGCCACGCAATCCACGATGTAAAGTTTGCTTGACATCGCATTCCTCGCGCCCTAATATGTAAAGCATACTTTACACATGGAGGAAGCGATGCGCACCCAAACCGAACCAAAGTTTTCCGCAGCCGAACGCAAGGCCGGAGCCGCCTACCTGCGAGAGTTGTTCGGCAGCATAGCCATCTACATCGCCCTGCTCGTCCCCTCGATCATCTATGGCCCGGCCATGGAGACGGGGCTGCTCAGGACCGCCGTTCTGACGTCTCCGATGATCGGTTTTGCGCTGATGATCTGGGCGATCGCGCGCCAAGTCGGGCGGATGGACGAATACCAGCGCATCGTCATGCTGGAGACGTTCGCGCTGGCGGCCGCATTGACCGCCGCCGTGACTTTCACCTACGGCTTCATGGAAAACGCCGGCTATCCGCGCCTGAGCATGTTCTACGTATGGGGTGTGATGGGCTGTTCGTGGCTGGTCATTGGGCTGTTCCGCTGCTGGAAGACGCGATGAACAATACGATCCGCGAACTGCGCGCCGAGCGCGGCTGGAGTCAGGCCTATCTGGCCGACCAGCTCGCGGTATCGCGCCAGACCGTCAATGCCATCGAAACCGGCCGCTACGACCCGAGCCTGCCGCTGGCCTTC
Organism: uncultured Duganella sp.; assembly: GCA_963511605.1. GTDB lineage: Bacteria > Pseudomonadota > Gammaproteobacteria > Burkholderiales > Burkholderiaceae_D > Rugamonas. Next base: position 39,262 of record CAUPJZ010000011.1, read on the forward strand.
GCGATCGCCCGGCTGTTCGGCGCCACGATCGAGGAAATTTTCACGCCTTGAGGCGAGTTAGCGTGGACAAATCCCGAGGCCGGCAACGCCCCGATGGTGATGCGATTCATTGCATGGGCCGGACAAAACGTCCGGCCCGCTCGCTGCGTTATTGCGCAGGCGTCAGTGCTTGACCGTTGGCGATCTGGCTGACACCGAACGTGCTGGTGGCGCTGCCCGAGTTACCAGCGATATCGGTCACACGCGCTACCGCTTTCACCGTAGTCTTGCCCGCAGGTACAATCAAGCTCCCCCCGACAACCCATCCATACGTGGTGCGAACTTTTCCGCCATCTACTTCACTTCCGACAATATTGAACAACGGCGACAAATCCTGGCCTGCTGGAACAATAGGACCTTGCGGTGTCTGCAGCGGGACGTCAAAGCTGAAAAACAGTCCGGGCAGGTTGCGATTGGGCCCCTTGGCTGCAATTTGCGAGCCGTCGACAATGGTGCCGCGATCGGCGTCCAGCTTTCCTTCGCCGGACTCGTTGACCGCGATGCCAACGGCTGCCTTATCCAAGGCTGACACTTGAATGAACATTAACGAAGCATTTGCGGGCGGCTTCGGCAATTCGCTCAGCGGACCTGTGGAGACGCTCGCTGTTGGCCGAGGCGCGATCATCGTCACTTCCGGGCCGGTCGGATCGTCGACCCCATCGCCTGGAAGGCCCGCGATTTGCGGTGTGAGCGCTTGCCCGGACTTGCGACCGGCGGCCAGGTTGTAGGTTCTGATGTCCGTGGCGACACGCCCGGCCTGGTCGGTCACACTGGCGGTGATCGTCACGGAGGTCGTTTCATCCTTGAAGGACTCCAGGACGTGCCAGCCCGTCCACAGCGTAATACCCGCGCCGGGGGTGTCGTCGCTGCCGGCAATGTTAAACAGCGATGCAAGGTTGGTGTTCTTGGGGATGATCGTTCCATCAGGCTTGATGAGATCGGCATCAAACGTCACCACGAGCGTCGGCAGCTTGGGATTGGGTTTCCCCGACAGGCTCGTGTCACGCACATTGAGACCTTCCTGCGCCGCAATGCCCACGCTATCGCGCGTAATGAGCTCGAGATTGATGGAAAACCCGCTGCCGTTGAAGCTTCCGGAACCCGTCACACCCTCGCCACGCGCCAAGGAAGCCCCCGATACCGGTGACACGATCCGCATCACGGGCGACGCGTCGTCGGCTGCGGCACGGATCTGACCACGAATCTCGCCCGCGGGTAAGGCCGCGGAGTGTGCGTTGTAGTACAAGCCATCGTTCAATAGCGCTTGCGCCCGCTCGAAGGTCAGCGCCGGAGTGGTCGCGGGAAGCAGCCAGTCACTGCCGCCGGCGGCGGCTTGAGTGAGCGGAAGAATGATCGCACCGTTCGTTCCCGCAGGGGCCTGGTGGATGTGGGCGGCGGTTGCAGTAATCCCCGTCAAACTGAACTTGCCTTCAACAGTGCGACTGGCCGAGTCGTAAGCGACGTAACCTCGTCCGGTGGCTTTGGAGCTATTGCTTGGTATCTCCTGCTCGCCCGATGCGGATGCCAGAAGGATCCTGCGTCCGATCTGCCCCCGGATCTCGCCCCCGGGGTTTTGGGCGGTATGCGCATTGAAGTACATGCCTCCCGCGCGAAGCTTGGCAATGTCATCGGCCTTCAACACGGTACCCGCCGGTACGGTGTAGTGCCCATGACCGCCGTGATCCTCCAGCGGAATCAGGATTGCACCGTCAGAGCCGAATGCCGCGGTATGCACATGGGCGGCTGTCGCCGCAATGTTCACGAGTTCGATCCCGCCCGAGACGGCGCCTGTCGCGGGGTTGAGCACCAAACGGCCATCGCCAACGGCGGCGCTTTCCACAGCTTTCGTTTCTTGCGACCCGGTCATGTGGGCAACGAAGACTTCCCGGCCGATTTGCCCGCGAATCTCGCCGCCGGGATTGGCTGCGCTGTGGACATTGAAGTAGAAACCACCAGCGTCCAACGTCGCGAGTTGCTCAACAGTAAGTTGGGTCGGTACAAGTGTCGCGGTGTTGCCGGCGATGGTCATCGGAAAAGTGACCGGCCCGGCAACGCCCGCCTCGCCAGTGTGAATGTGTGCAAGCGTCGGGACCAGTCCATCGACCGTGATGCTTCCGCTGATTGTTCGGGTGGCGCGGTCAAGCGATAACGTGGCTTTGGCATTGGCTGCCGTAGCGATCACCTTGGGCGCCTCCTGCTCGCCGGTCAATGTGACTTGGAAAGTCTCTGGTGCCGCGGCACTGCCGCCGTCCCCACCGCCGCCGCAGGCCGCCAGACCCGCAACCAGCGAAGCGATGGCGAGAGCCCGCCAACTGTTTTTTAATTTGGTTTGCATGTACTACCTCGGTTATGAAGCACTGACCGAAAAGTGTCGGCCGGCCAGTGTCTCGGTTTATGGTGCGCATCACAATGTGATCGCAATGTGCCTTTGCCACGCCGCCGCACGTGAGCGACGCCGCACTTTGATAGACGCGGCGGCGAGCGGTTTTATTCGGCTTGGATGAATTTAAGGCTAGACCTTGGCGAATGGGCGGCACAAGGCGGTGTTGAACTGGAGGGGGAATCGCGATCGCCGAAATCGTGAGTGTTGCCGGTGCGGCGCGCGCCCACGGCGCGTGGGCGCGTGGGGGCGTAATGATTGGATGGGATCAAGGACCTCGCGTGCCGCCCAGCACCGGGAACTCATTTTCAGCAACCACCGGGCCGGGTTGTCGCAGCGAGATCAATCGGCGCTGCATGCTTTGAATCTCGATCGTCTGACCCGCAATGATCTCTTCGGCCAGCAGGCGGGTCGCCGGGTCACGGCCGTGTAGCAACACAAGCCGTGCCATCTCCACGGCCCCCTGATGGTGGGGAACCATCATCGCCAAAAAATCGACATCCACATTGCCACTGTAGCCGGGAGAGTGCATGTCGGTCATCATTTTCGCCATGCCCGTATCCATGTCGCGCTGAAAAGCCGTGCCGGCGCCGTATCCTTTTGCGGCCTGCATGGCGCCATGCTCGTGGTGGGCGGACGGCGCTGCGGTTGTCGTCGCTTCGGCGGACGGGGGAATGTCGGAGCAAGCGCCCAGCGCAACTCCCAAACCCAGCACGGCAATGGCAAGAACCCGGCCCGTCCTCCGGCCAGAGAAATGCGCGGTCTTCATGCCGTCTGTCCCTTGGCGCCGACACGTACGTACACCAGGTTGATACTTTTCTTGTTGCGCAGCTCTCCCGATGGCAGCGCCAGACTACCCAGCGGAATCTGTGCAATGAACGCCGGCTTCATGGGGTCGCGCACATCGAAGGCGCTGCACACCGTCTGGCCGGCATTCGGCGTTCCCGGTAGCTCATCCTGTTCATGCGCGACATAAAGCAGCGTGTTCTCTGGATTGGTCCAGAGACCATGCGATTCACGGCCGTGCGTGAAAAAGCTGCCAACCATCTTGCGCTCGCCTGTTTTAGCACTGCGGTCGATGATGGCGATCTGACTGGACGCCACACCGTCCGGTCCACTGTCGTCCACGCGCGCCAGGCTGGCGTACACGACGCTGCCCTTCGCATTGGAAACAAACTCTACGTGATTTGGCCTCGCCAACGCGCCGAGCGAGATTTTGTCGAGCAACTCAAAACCATCGCGCGTTGAACGGCACGACACCGAATCCGCCAACTTGTGCGACAGCCAAACTTCATTGCCGTCGGGGGTGGTCTTCATGAAGGGCGTGAAGCCGGGCTTGTCCTGCGCACTGATATCCAGTGTCGTGACGCGCTGGGGTTGCGAATGGCCATCGGCACCGACGTTCACCCGGAAAACATCAATCTTCGCCACTTTCTGACTCGCCACGAACGCCAGCGTGCCTTCGCGGTTGAACCACGCCTGCGATGGGCCGTTCAACGTTGGAAGAAACTGGCGGATGGCGGAGGCGCCGGCGCCTTTGAGTTGAGCCACCGCCCGCTCGACATCCAGGATGGCAATCCGGTCTTCGCCCCGCAGGGTGACCCACAGCTCCTTGCCGTTGCGGGTAAACGTTGGCTCATGCGGCTCGCGCCCCAACAAGATACCGCCGCTCAGTCGATCCGCGACGGTGGCAGGCCCCGCGCCCGGGTTGGGGGTGTTGCCAATGACGCGACGCTCCGCCGCATCGATCAAGTAAATATTGCTCGAGCCTCGACCGCTGGTCGCCAGCAGACGGCCGTCGGGTGACGGCACGGCACCGTGCGCGTCGATGCAACCGTGATACAGCGGCTTGTGGATCATCGCGGCGTGTGTCGGTGCCACGCCGTTGGTGATATAGCGAAACGGCGGGCGCGGGTCTTCGTCGAAGCTGGTCAAGTTGATCGTGCTCTCCACGGCATTGGTACGCGGATTGATCACGACCAAAGTGTTCGAGTCTTCGTTCGTGATGAAGACCCGGTCGCGGGGATCGATGTTATTGATTGCTGGTTGCGCCAGCGCAAAAGGGAGTGCCGAGCCGGCGGCGGCGGCCAAGCTATATTTAAGGAGATCGCGTCGTTGTATGGTCATGGTGATTCCAGATGAAAGGATGAATAGCCGCGCCCTGCGCAGATGCTGGCGGTCGGTGCGGTGCGGGGGAGGCTCAGATGGGTGCCAATTGCCGATGCACTTCTTGCGAGACGCGCATCAGCTCCTTGCGATCGGCACCGCCCGAGATCGCATAGCCGAAATTCTTGTCAACCCAATAAAAGACGTTGACTGGGCCATCCTGTCCAAAACGAAATGAGGTTTCGGGTTGATTGGCATACTTTGGTACTTCACGGGTCACATAAAGCGTCAGGCGCTGACCGGTGGCGTCGTGGTACATGAACTGCGCTACGGGGCCGGTATCTCCGGGCAGCAAGCGTCCACCGATCAATTCATAGCCAATGCCCTGCAGACTTGGCGGTTTAACCGCCGTGCCCAGTCGCTTGGACAACCACGTGACGAGTTGCTGCTCTTGATCGGCGCCCAACTCGACCGGACGACGCACATCGGGGCTATAGACCACATGGGCCACCGCGGCGCGCCGGGCAAACCCGGTCAGGTCGATGCTGCCGGAGGCCATCATGCGGCTCGACCTGGCCAGGGCGAGGCGTGCCGTCTTATCGTCGATCGAACCGCGCACAACCCAGGCTGAACTTGCACTGACTACCGCGATCATGATGCCTGCGGCGAGGCCGCGCCAAGGATAGGAGGCCACAGTGGGTTTGCGTGGAAGCCGTGACGGTATGGCTTCGTCGAGCACCGGGTTCAACAAGGAACGCAGCAGCTCGTTCTGCTGTTGCCAAGCCCTGACCTGCTGGCGCTTGTCCGGCCGGGCATTCAGATACGCTTCGACCTCGGCATATCGCTCAGCTGTCAACTGTCCGTCAACGTAGCCGTGCAGATCGGCTTCGGTGATTGGGCCGTCATCGCCGGTCTTGGAAAAAAAGGGAAATTTTTTGGCCATGCTATTTCACGCGCTGTATCTTGGTTATGTAAGGGCTTCCGTCAAGTTCGGTACGCAGGCGTTCCCTGGCGCGTGACAGACGCGACATGACTGTCCCGATAGGAATGGAAAGCGCTGTAGCCACCTCCTGGTAACTCAACTCCTCGACGCCGACCAACAGGAGCACCTCGCGCAGCTCAGGCGCCAGGCGCTGCAGCGCCTTATCCATGTCACGCACCTCCAGGTGGTCGCCCTGCCTGTCACGGTCGGGCACCTCGGGTAGATCGTCACCAAAGCCATCCTCCGGGCGGGCCCGTTGGCTTCGAACGCGGTCGATAAACAAGTTATGCATGATGCCGAACATCCAGGCCCGCACCTGCCCGCGCCTTTGCCACATTGAGTACTTGCTCCAGGCACGCTCGAGCGTGTCTTGAACAAGGTCATCCGCGTGCTCGGTATCCGAGTTCAATCCGCGCGCATAGCGGCGCAAATGGGGGATACACGCCACAATTTCAGCCTCATCTAGTGCTTGCATGGACGTATCGATATCTGAATTGAGAGAAATCCACTGAGCTCACTTGACCACGTGCACGTTTTCTCCCACTGCATCGCCGATTTTTGTGTCGGCGGCGGCAAGGGCCAGTGCGGCGAGGAAGCTTTTCATGATGGGTCCTTTGAAAGAAGGTGATGGGGATACAGGTATAGACGCGGCAGCGCTGGCATTTATTCCACCTGTTTGAAACTTCTCGCCCTTTGCCACTGGAAAAGGGCCGCCATACCGGTTTTGGCGTCACAGCCGCACGCGCTCACGGCAAAGCGCAGCGTGGACCGACGATTTGAATAATTGACCGGCGTACCGAGATTCTTTCTGTTCATCATCGTTGTGTCCAGTTGAAATCCAGGTGAGTGCCCGCGAAATACCACAACAAACGCCCCCCCGACTTGCGTCAAGGGGCATGCACCTGATTTGTCGCGGTGTCGGTGTCAGTAAGCGGGTGCGCTGGCGACCGCAGGTGCGGCGGCAACCGGCGCGGAAGCCACCGGACCGACGTTCAGTTTAGGATCGATCTGCCAGGTCTCGGACACAATCAGGTTGTCGCGGTATACCAGCACATAACGGACCTTGATCGGCGCCTTGCCGACGAACAATACGTTGGCGGTGACGGTCGCGCCCTTGGGGTTGGCGGACTCTTCGAGGGCTTCAATCGTCGCTTTCAGGGGGCCTTGAGCCTTGCCGAACTTTTCCCATACGCCGCGAATGTTCGCGGCACCGTTATAGCTGCCGTCGAGTGGGCCACCGAGCCACTGAAGCTGGGCGGTGTCGTTGTAGCCGCGCATCAGGACGGAAAGATCGCCGCTTGCGATGGCCTGGAAGTGCGTATTGGCGTCATTGGAGGCTTGACCAGCGTGGGCAACGCCGTACAGGCTCAGGGCGAGGGAGGTAGCGGCAAGGTAGCGTTTCATATCGAATCCCGTTGAAGTTAATTGGAGTAACCAATCACATAGACGGACCAGACGTCCCACTTATTCCGAAGATTTCAAAAAAATGTTGTGACCATGGTGGATCGACAGTCTGGGACGGTGGACGGGGTAGATTCAGTTGTCGTCCTTGAAAGGATGTACCGCTCTCTATTTCAAAAAAGAACCTTGGCATAAAACGATGTCAATAAAAAAGCCCGGCTCCGCGTCATGCGGAACCGGGCTTTTTCAAACGCACCAGGGTGCGTTCAGTCGTCTATCAACGCTGTTCCAGCGGTTTGACGTCGCGGGTGGTCGAACCGACGAACAGCTGGCGTGGACGGCCGATCTTCTGTTCCGGATCGGCGATCATTTCGTTCCACTGGGCGATCCAGCCGATGGTGCGGGCCATGGCGAAGATGCCGGTGAACAGCGACACAGGGATGCCCAGCGCCGATTGCACGATGCCCGAGTAGAAGTCGACGTTCGGGTACAGCTTGCGCGAGACGAAGTATTCGTCGTTCAGCGCGATCTTTTCCAGTTCCATCGCCAGCTTGAACAGCGGGTCGTCCTGCAGGCCCAGCTCTTCCAGCACTTCGTAGCAGGTCTCGCGCATCAGCTTGGCGCGCGGGTCGAAGTTCTTGTACACGCGGTGACCGAAGCCCATCAGCTTGACGCCGGAGTTCTTGTCCTTGACCTGCTCGATGAACGCAGGAATGTTCTCGACCGAGCCGATTTCCTTCAGCATCGTCAGCGCGGCTTCGTTGGCGCCGCCGTGGGCAGGTCCCCACAGGCAGGCGATACCGGCGGCGATACACGCGAACGGGTTGGCGCCCGACGAACCGGCCAGACGGACGGTCGAGGTCGAAGCGTTCTGCTCGTGGTCGGCGTGCAGGATCAGGATACGGTCGAGGGCGCGCACCAGCACGTCGTTGACTTTGTATTCTTCGCACGGGTTGCCGAACATCATGCGCATGAAGTTGGCGCTGTACGACAGGTCGTTGCGCGGATACATGAACGGCTGGCCCATCGAGTACTTGTACGCCATGGCGACCAGGGTCGGCATTTTGGCGATCAGGCGGATGGCCGAGATTTCACGCTGCTTGGCGTCGTTGATGTCGAGCGAGTCGTGGTAGAACGACGCCAGCGCGCCGACGGTGCCGACCAGCACCGACATCGGGTGCGCGTCGCGGCGGAAGCCGCGGAAGAAGAATTGCATCTGCTCGTGGACCATCGTGTGCTTGGTCACGGTTTCCACGAATTCGGCCTTCTGCACGGTGTTCGGCAGTTCGCCGTTCAGCAGCAGGTAGCAAGATTCCATGAAGTCGGCGTTCACGGCCAGCTGTTCGATCGGGTAGCCGCGATACAGCAGCTCGCCCTTGTCGCCGTCGATGTAGGTGATCGTCGAGTTGCACGCCGCGGTCGACATGAAGCCTGGATCGTAGGTGAACTTGCCGGTGCCCGCGTACAGCTTGCGGATGTCGATCACGTCGGGACCGACGGTACCTTTGTAGATCGGGAATTCCACCGCAGGGCTGCCATCGGAGAACGACAGGGTGGCTTTGTTGTCAGAAATATTCATGGACTCTTCCTTTTTTAGGGAGATGAAGGTAAATAAAACGCGAAAATTCTGGTTGCCTTCGTAGTCTCAGGCCAGTCTTAGTCGTTGCAGCAATGCATGCACGTGCGGCAGATCGACTTCGCCTTCCGGCTCTTTACGGGCCAGTACCAGATCCATCAGGGCATTGTCCGACAAATCGAGGAGCCGCGTGAACGCGTCCACTTCCTCGTCGGTCAATTCGGTTTCATGCGCATCGAGAAAACGCGTGAGGATGATGTCGTTTTCCAGCAGACCCCTGCGCGAGCGCCAGCGCAGGCGCGCTCTGTTGGCTGGGTCCGACTGATGTGCAGATTGGTTCGGTTCAGTCATGGGTCACTACTTTACACTGCGCGCGCCAATCGTGCTGGAGCGCTACTACTAAACAGGAACGGACACGTGAAACGGGCGGCGCTGAGGCCGCCCGCAATGGCGCTTAGATCGCCCGGCGTACCATCAACTCTTTGATCTTGCCGATCGCCTTGTTCGGGTTCAAACCCTTGGGGCAAACATCGACGCAGTTCATGATCGAGTGGCAGCGGAACAGGCGGTACGGGTCTTCCAGGTTGTCCAGGCGCGCGCCGGTCGCTTCGTCGCGCGAGTCGGCGATGAAGCGGTAGGCTTGCAGCAGGCCGGCAGGACCGACGAACTTGTCCGGATTCCACCAGAACGACGGGCACGACGTCGAGCAGCACGCGCACAGGATGCACTCGTACAGGCCGTCGAGTTCTTCGCGTTCGGTCGGCGACTGCAGGCGTTCCTTTTCGGGACGGATCGAGTCGTTGATCAGGTAAGGCTTGATCGAATCGTACTGCTTGAAGAACTGGGTCATGTCGACGATCAGGTCGCGGATCACCGGCAAGCCTGGCAGCGGACGCAGCACGATAGGCTCGGTCAGCTCGTTCAGGTTGGTGGTGCAGGCCAGGCCGTTCTTGCCGTTGATGTTCATCGCGTCCGAACCGCACACGCCTTCGCGGCACGAGCGGCGCAGGGCCAGCGAATCGTCGACGTCGGACTTGATGCGCTGCAGGGCGTCGAGCAGCATCTTGTCGGTGTCCTTGAGCTCGACCGTCACGTCCTGCATGTACGGCTTGGCGTCCTGGTCCGGATCGTAACGGTAAATTTTCAGTTTGAGAGTGCGTGCCATGTTCTAGCCTTAGAAAGTACGTGGTTTCGGTTTGAAGGTATCAACCGTCAATGGCTTGGTCACGACCGCCTTGTAATCCAGGCGGTTGCCTTCCGAGTACCACAGGGTGTGCTTCATCCAGTTGTCGTCGTCGCGGTTCGGGAAATCGTTGTGGGCGTGGGCGCCGCGCGATTCCTTGCGGGCCACGGCCGACGTGATGGTCGCCTTGGCCGTTTCGATCAGGTTGTCCAGCTCGAGCGCTTCGACGCGCGCGGTGTTGAACACCTTCGATTTGTCCTTGAACGAGACGTGCTTGCGGCGCTCGTCGAGCACCATGATTTCCTTGGCGCCCTGGGTCATCATTTCTTCGGTACGGAACACGCCGCAGTACTTCTGCATCGTGGCGCGGATGTCGTTGGCGACGTTCTGCACTTTTTCCGCGCCGGTCGACGTTTCCAGCTTGTTCAGGCGGTCCATCGCGTAGTCGGAGGCGTCCTTCGGCAGCGGCTTGTTTTCCTTCTGCTTCAGGTTCGACGCGACCACGTGGTTGCCGGCAGCGCGGCCGAACACCACCAGGTCGAGCAGCGAGTTGGTGCCCAGGCGGTTGGCGCCGTGCACCGAGACGCAGGCGCATTCGCCGATCGCGTACAGGCCGTTGACGATCTTCTGCGTGCCGTCGCCGTTGGGCGTGACGACCTGGCCGTGGATGTTGGTCGGAATACCGCCCATCTGGTAGTGGATGGTCGGCACGACAGGAATCGGTTCCTTGGTGGCGTCGACGTTGGCGAACTTGTGGCCGATTTCCAGGATCGACGGCAGGCGCTTGGCGATGGTGTCGGCGCCGATGTGGCGCAGGTCCAGCATGACGTGGTCCTTGTTCGGACCGCAGCCGCGGCCTTCCTTGATCTCCTGGTCCATCGAGCGCGACACGAAGTCGCGCGGCGCCAGATCCTTCAAGGTAGGAGCATAACGCTCCATGAAACGCTCGCCTTCGGAGTTGATCAGGATACCGCCCTCGCCGCGCACGCCCTCGGTGATGAGGACACCAGCGCCGGCCACGCCGGTCGGGTGGAACTGCCAGAACTCCATGTCCTGCAGCGGCAGGCCGGCGCGCGCGGCCATGCCCATGCCGTCGCCGGTGTTGATGAAGGCATTGGTCGACGCGGCGAAGATGCGGCCGGCGCCGCCAGTGGCGAAGATGGTGGTCTTCGCTTCCAGGATCATCGTTTCGCCGGTTTCCATTTCCAGGGCCACCACGCCGACGACGTCGCCTTCGGCGTCACGGATGATGTCAAGCGCCATCCATTCGACGAAGAAGTGGGTGCGGGCGCGGACGTTGCGCTGGTACAAGGTGTGCAACAGCGCGTGGCCGGTGCGGTCGGCCGCGGCGCAGGCGCGCTGCACGGCTTTTTCACCGAAGTTGGCGGTGTGGCCGCCGAACGGACGCTGGTAGATGGTGCCGTCGGGATTGCGGTCGAACGGCATGCCGAAGTGTTCCAGCTCGTAGACGACCTTCGGTGCTTCGCGGCACATGAATTCGATCGCGTCCTGGTCGCCCAGGTAGTCGCCGCCCTTGACGGTGTCGAACATGTGCCAGAACCAGTTGTCCTCGGCCATGTTGCCCAGCGAGGCGCCGATGCCGCCCTGCGCCGCGACGGTGTGCGAACGGGTCGGGAAGACTTTGGACAGCACTGCGACGTTCAGGCCGGCTTCGGCCAGTTGCAGCGATGCGCGCATGCCGGAGCCGCCGGCGCCGACGATTACCGCGTCAAAGCGGCGGGTTGGAATTCCAGTTTTAATAGCTGCCACGATTACACACTCCAGAGTATCTGTACCGACCATACGGCACAAGCGATCAACCACAGCATGGTGGCGATTTGCAGGGTCAGGCGAACGCCGACGGCTTTGACGTAGTCCATCCAGACGTCGCGCATGCCGACCCAGGCGTGATAGAACAGGCCGAACAGGGTCACGGCGGAAATCAGTTTGAACCATTGCTGGGCGAACAGCGCGGCCCAGCCTTCATAGGTGAAGTTCTGGCCGGTCAGGAAGGAGATCAGCAGGATGGCGGTGTAGAGCACCATCATGACGGCGGTCACGCGCTGGGCCAGCCAGTCTTTCATGCCGTAGTGGGCGCCGACGACCATGCGCTTCGGGCCGATGTTATTGTTAGCCATATCAGAACACTCCAAACAGTTTCAGGGCGACCAGCACGGTCAAGGTCACGCTGATGACCAGCACGGTGGCCGACGAGCGGCGCGCCGAATCCTTGTCCAGGCCGATGTGGGTGTCCATCACCAGGTGGCGGACGCCGGCGCAGAAGTGGTGGAAGTAGCCCCAGCACAGCGCCAGGATGATCAGCTTGACCAGCGGGTAGGTGATGAAGCCTTGATAATGAGCGAAGGAAATCTCGGAACGCAGGCTCTCCTGCAGCAAATACAGCACGAATGGCAGCAACAGAAACATCAGAACACCGCTGATGCGGTGCAGGATGGAGACGATGGCGGCCAGGGGCTGGCGATAGTTGAGCAATTCTGTAACATGGATATTACGGAATTCCCGCCGTTCTTTTTTAGGGACTTCCCTTACGGCTTCTGACATAACAAGACCTCCTCAGGCTTAAACAAAAATTGGTTAGACCGCGATTTTCGCCGATTTCCGCGCCGATAACCAATATCTATTGTTACATATAACTAAAATAGTGTTTTGCAACACTGTCCGGCGGCCGCTTTCCGCAGCTCAACGTATTATCAGCGCAACAATGCTACCGTGGTGTGACGCACGGTTTGTTGTACGCTACCTGACGCGCTTTTCGCGCCCCAGGGTCTCCTGCTCCACCCGTTGGGTTCGTTTCAGTTCGATTCACTCAATCGAGTTCGCTCAGCCGCGTGCACTCAGTTCAGCTCATTGTGATAATGGTGGCGTTCGGTCAGATACTGTCCCCGGCGCAACTCCACCGGCTTGTCGCCGTAGGTGAACGACACCCGCTCCGACGCCAGCAGCGGCGTGTCGAGGGCGATGTGCAGCAGCGCGGCCACGCCGGCGTCGGCGCACACGGCGCGGATCTTCTCGGTCGCCCGTATCATGCGGGTGCCGAATTCGGACTCGAACAGCCCGTACATCGGCCCCTTGTATTCGACCAGCCGCTCTGCGGTCAACCCCTTGAACGTCACGCCGGGCAGCCACATCTCCTCGACGATGGTAGGCACGCTGTCGAACGACTGCACGCGCTTGATGAAGATGACGGCATCGCCGGACTTCAGGTCGAGCAGGCGCGCCACGTCGGCGGGCGCGCGCATGCGCTTGACTTCGATGAACTTGCTTTCAGGATAGTGTGGCACGCCCTCGTCGGGCATCAGCTTGAGGAAGCGGAAATGGGCGCGCGCCTCGTGGTGGGTGGCGACGAAGGTGCCCTTGCCCTGCTTGCGCATGACCAGGTTCTCGGCGGCCAGCTCGTCGATGGCCTTGCGCACCGTGCCCTGGCTGACCTTGAAGCGGTTGGCCAGTTCGACCTCGCTGGGGATCAACTCGCCCGGTTTCCACTCCCCCGATTGCAGGCTTTGAGTTATCAGCGCCTTGATTTGCTGGTAAAGTGGGGAGAATGTTGGCGAACTGCCGGCCGGCAGGCCTGGCGCACCGGCCGTCCCCGTCGTGGAAGCGGCCGGCGACGTTGTCGCCGAACCCGCCGACGATCCTGCCGCGCCACCGGCACTTGAGGCTGGGCTGCTGCTGTTCGGATTGGGCGGGACGGGATTCATAGACCGAGATTTCACCACAAACGACCGCTTCCGTCCAGCAAAACCGGCAACAACTTATCTGTCTTATATAAGACATAAGATAGGATTGACAGAAGCCAGTTACACGCCTACACTCCGCAGCCATGCGCTTATATGCGGTGGATTTGCAGTATCATTATGGATTAGGTTTTCCCGGGCCGGCACGGGCCGGATTTAAGAACGCGGTCAAGAACACTTTCATTCCCACTTTGGAGATTCATCATGGCTAAAACCCCAATGCGTGTTGCTGTCACCGGCGCCGCCGGTCAAATCGGTTACGCTCTGCTGTTCCGCATCGCCAACGGCGACATGCTCGGCAAAGACCAGCCGGTCATCCTGCAACTGCTGGAAATCGCCGACGAAAAGGCACAGAAAGCCCTCAAGGGCGTCATGATGGAAATCGACGACTGCGCCTTCCCGCTGCTGACCGAGATGACCGCCCACTCCGACCCGATGACCGCCTTCAAGGATGTCGACGTCGCCGTGCTGGTCGGCGCCCGTCCGCGTGGCCCGGGCATGGAACGCAAAGACCTGCTGGAAGCGAACGCCCAGATCTTCACCGTGCAAGGCAAGGCGCTCGACGCCGTCGCTTCGCGCAACGTTAAAGTGCTGGTGGTCGGCAACCCTGCCAACACCAACGCCTACATCGCCATGAAATCGGCGCCGTCGCTGCCGGCCAAGAACTTCACCGCCATGCTGCGCCTGGACCACAACCGCGCGCTGTCGCAAGTGGCCGCCAAGACCGGCACCGCCGTGAAAGACATCGAGAAGCTGACCGTGTGGGGCAACCACTCGCCAACGATGTACGCCGACTACCGTTTCGCCACCGTCGGCGGCAAGGCCGTCAAGGACCTGATCAACGACCAGGAATGGAACGCCAACGTGTTCCTGCCGACCGTCGGCAAGCGCGGCGCCGCCATCATCGAAGCGCGCGGCCTGTCGTCGGCCGCGTCGGCCGCCAACGCCGCCATCGACCACGTCCACGACTGGATGCTGGGCACCAACGGCAAGTGGACCACCATGGGCGTTCCTTCGGATGGTTCGTACGGCATCCCTGAAGGCACCATGTTCGGCTTCCCTGTCACCACCGAAAACGGCGAATACAAAATCGTCCAGGGCCTGGAAATCGACGCCTTCTCGCAAGAGCGCATCAACCTGACCCTGAAGGAACTGACCGAAGAGCGCGAAGGCGTCAAGCACCTGCTGCCGTAATCCTCTTCGTGCATTAAGTGGAACCGGTTAAACCACCGATCCGCCGCACCCGCCGCGCTGCCGAGAGCAGCGCGGCGTCTGTTCCGCCCTTGTCGGACGCACCCGCCCTACCCGAGGCACCAGCCATTCAGCCAACCGCCATTCCAGACCACACCCGCATGCACCCATCCGAGGTTTTATTCCAGGGCAATCGCCAGCCGCTGCTGCTGCCGGCCTGCGACCACTACGCCGGCTCAGAAAAGCTGATGCGCAAATCGATCGCTCTGCAACAAGAACTTGGCCCGCTGTTCGACATCACGCTCGACTGCGAGGACGGCGCCAGCGCCGGCAACGAGGCCGCCCACGCGCGCCTGGTGGCCGAGCTGCTGGGGTCCGACGACAACAAATTCAACCGCATCGGCGCCCGCGTGCACGATGTCGGCAGCCCGTTCTTCGCCCAGGACGTCGAGATCATCTGCGCCGCCGCCCGGCGCCTGGCCTACCTGGTGCTGCCGAAGGTCAACGGCGCGCAGGAAGTGGTCGACGCCATCGCGCTGATCAACCAGCACGCCGCCAAGGCCGGCCGCGCCGATTTACCGATCCACGTGCTGATCGAAACCCACGGCGCGCTGCGCCAGGCCTACGACATCGCCGCCATTGCCCAGGTGCAGTGCCTGTCGTTCGGCATCATGGACTTCATCTCGTCGCACTACGGCGCCATTCCCGGCGCGGCCATGCGCACGCCGGGCCAGTTCACGCACCCGCTGGTGGTGCGCGCCAAGCTGGAAATCTCGGCCGCCTGCCACGCGCACGGCAAGGTGCCGTCGCATAACGTCACCACCGAGATCAAGGACACGGCCGTCGCCGCCAACGACGCCCAGCGCGCCGCCGCCGAATTCGGCTACACGCGCATGTGGAGCATCCACCCGAACCAGATCAAGCCGATCATCAAGACCTTCACGCCGCGCCTTTCGGAAGTCAACGAGGCGGCCGCCATCCTGCTGGAGGCGGCGGCCGTGCAATGGGGACCGATCGCGCAGAACGGGCGCTTGCACGACCGCGCCAGCTACCGATATTATTGGACCGTTTTACAGCGCGCCAAGCTGGCCGGGCTGAGCTTGCCCGAATCGGTGGCCGCGCTGATGAACCCCGCCGACCACCCACTGGAAACAAACTGATGTCGATCTCCAAACTATTCATGGCCTGCAGCCTCGCGCTGGCCTCGCTGTCCCTGGCCGCCGGCGCCCACGCCGCAGCGGAAACCACCAAAACCCCGGTCAAAAAGACGGTGAAGAAGTCCACCAAGAAGGCCGCCAAGCCGGTGGAGGAAGCCGTACCGAAAGGCCCTGACGAGGAGGCCGACGAGCCGGTCGTCACCGATTCGGCCGTCACCGAGTTCGATTGCGAACTGGGCAACAAGATCACGATCTACGCCAACACCACCGACGAGTCGCACATCGCGCTACGCTGGAAGAAGCGCCTGCACCGCCTGACGCGCGTGGGCACGACCACCGGCGCCCAGCGCTTCGAAAACAAATTGTACGGCCTGATCTGGATCGGCATTCCAGCCAAGGGCATGCTGCTCGATTCCAAATTGAACCGCCAGCTGGCCAACGAATGCCGCAACGCCGAACAATTGAAGCCGGTCACGACCTCCGAGGCCGAGCCGACCAGCACCAAGATCACGATCCAGTAATACGGTTTCAACACGACGGTTCCAAAACGGGCGCGCCGCCACGGGCGCTTGCACAACGTAGTACTTCAACAAATAGACGATACCCACTGAAGGAGAGGTCATGTCCCGCAACACTCTGAACACGCTTAAGGATTTCAACATTTCGGGCAAGAAGGCGAAGTTCTATTCGCTGCCTGCACTGGAGAAGAGCCTGGGCGCCAAAATCTCCCGCCTGCCGGTATCGATCCGTGTTGTGCTGGAATCCGTGCTGCGTAACTGCGACGGGAAGAAAGTCACCGAAGAGCACATCAAGCAACTGGCCAACTGGAGCCCGACCGGCGAGCGCACCGACGAGATCCCGTTCGTCGTCGCCCGCGTGGTGCTGCAGGACTTCACCGGCGTGCCGCTGCTGGCCGACCTGGCCGCGATGCGCAACGTCGCCTACAAGATGGGTATCAACGCCAAGAAGATCGAACCGCTGGTTCCTGTCGACCTCGTGGTCGACCACTCGGTCACCATCGACCACTTCCGCGAGCCTGGCGCGCTGGACCTGAACATGAAGCTGGAATTCTCGCGCAACAACGAGCGCTACCAGTTCATGAAATGGGGCATGCAAGCGTTCGACACCTTCGGCGTGGTGCCGCCGGGCTTCGGCATCGTCCACCAGGTCAACCTGGAATACCTGGCGCGCGGCGTGCACAAGGATGCGGCCGGCGTGTACTACCCTGATTCGCTGGTCGGCACCGACTCGCACACCACCATGATCAACGGCATCGGCGTGGTCGGCTGGGGCGTGGGCGGCATCGAGGCGGAAGCCGGCATGCTGGGCCAGCCGGTCTACTTCCTGACCCCGGACGTCATCGGCGTCAACCTGACCGGCGTGCTGCGCGAAGGCTGCACCGCGACCGATCTGGTGCTGACCATCACCGAACTGCTGCGCAAAGAAAAAGTCGTCGGCAAGTTCGTCGAATTCTTCGGCGAAGGCACCGAGACCTTGTCGGTCACCGACCGCGCCACCATCGCCAACATGGCGCCTGAATACGGCGCGACGATGGGCTTCTTCCCGGTCGACGACGCCACCATCGAATACTTCGAAGGCACCGGCCGCACCAAGGCGGAAATCGACGCCTTCGCCGCCTACTTCAAGGCGCAGGGCATGTACGGCGTATCGAAAGCCGGCGACATCGACTACACCCGCGTGGTGGAACTGAACCTGACCAGCGTTACGCCATCTTTGGCCGGTCCCAAGCGTCCACAGGACCGTATCGAAATCGGCAACGTGAAAAACAACTTCACCG
This sequence comes from uncultured Duganella sp., assembly GCA_963511605.1. Lineage (GTDB taxonomy): Bacteria > Pseudomonadota > Gammaproteobacteria > Burkholderiales > Burkholderiaceae_D > Rugamonas. The sequence goes on from CAUPJZ010000011.1 coordinate 56,830, forward strand.
AACTGTTCTCGAAACCGACCACCGAAAACGGCTTCAACAAAAAGCCGGAAGACCTGACCAGGACCTACACCACCACCAACGGCGTGGACGTGAAAAACGGCGACGTGCTGATCGCCGCGATCACCTCGTGCACCAACACCTCGAACCCGAGCGTGCTGCTGGCCGCCGGCCTGCTGGCCAAGAAGGCCGTCGAAGCCGGCCTGACGGTCGCTCCGCACATCAAGTCGTCGCTGGCGCCCGGCTCCCGCGTCGTCACCGAGTACCTGACCGCCGCCGGCCTGCTGCCCTACCTGGAGCAACTGGGCTTCGGCGTGACCGCATACGGCTGCACCACCTGCATCGGTAACGCCGGCGACCTGACCCCGGAACTGAACGCCGCCATCACCTCGAACGACATCGTCGCCTCGGCCGTGCTGTCCGGCAACCGCAACTTCGAAGCGCGGATCCACCCGAACATCCGTTCGAACTTCCTGGCCTCGCCGCCGCTGGTCGTGGCCTACGCCATCGCCGGCAACATGACCGTCGACCTGATGACCCAGCCGGTCGGCAAGGGCACCAACGGCAAGGACGTGTACCTGGGCGACATCTGGCCGACCTCGAAAGAGATCGCCAAGCTGATGAAGTTCGCGATGAACTCGAAAGTGTTCAAGACCAACTACGCCGACGTCAAGGGCAACCCGGGCAAGCTGTGGGAACACGTGTCGACCACCGAAGGCCAGGTGTACAACTGGCCGGCGTCGACCTACATCGCCGAGCCGCCGTTCTTCGACGGCTTCGAGATGACCCCGAAAGCGGTCGCGGCCGGCATCGAAGGCGCGCGCGCCCTGGGCGTGTTCGGCGACTCGATCACCACCGACCACATCTCCCCTGCCGGCTCCATCAAGGAAGACGGTCCTGCGGGCAAATGGCTGCTGGCCAACGGCGTGCTGAAGGCGGACTTCAACTCCTACGGCTCGCGTCGCGGCAACCACGAGATCATGATGCGCGGCACCTTCGCCAACGTGCGTATCAAGAACAAGATGATCCCGCCAAAAGCGGACGGTTCGGCGGTCGAAGGCGGCATCACGATCCACCAGCCATCGGGCGAACAGCTGTCGATCTACGACGCGGCGATGAAGTATGTCGCCGAAGGCACCCCGACCATGGTGTTCGGCGGCGAAGAATACGGCACCGGCTCGTCGCGCGACTGGGCGGCCAAGGGCACCCAGCTGCTGGGCGTGAAGGCCGTGATCGTGCGTTCGTTCGAACGTATCCACCGCTCCAACCTGGTCGGCATGGGCGTGCTGCCGCTGCAATTCATCGGCACCGACAGCGTCGAAACCCTGGGCATCACCGGCAAGGAAACCTACGACCTGAAGGGCCTGGAAGGCGAGATCAAGCCGCAACAACTGGCGACGCTGGTCATCCACCGCGCCGACGGCTCGAGCCAGGAAGTCAAAGTGTTGTTGCGTATCGACACTCCAATCGAAGTCGATTACTACAAGCACGGCGGCATTCTGCCATTCGTGCTGCGCCAGCTGCTGGCCGCATAATCAAGCACTTAAACTAGTTTCATACTTCAGCACCCGTCAAAAACACCCTGTCCGCTTCGGCGGCGGGGTGTTTTTTTTCGTCCCACACGATTGAAAACATTTCCCTATTGAAATTGCTTGTCGCATAATCGACTTCCCGATGGATTATTTTTAACATTTGAGCTCACTGGGCCGAAAGGTAAAACATGTCGAAGAAGCCGGAAATTGCCTTGGAACGTAGAACTTTTTGTGCAGGCTCGCTCAGTCTGGCGGCCCTGGGGCCAATGGCGCTGGCCGGTTGCGGCGGCGGTTCGTCCGACAGCGCCGAACCGGCAGCCGGCGCGCCCCGGCTGCTGGCCGGCGGCACCGTTGTCGGCACCCAGGCCGCCCGCGCCTTCAAGCATCCCGGCCTGCTGCACGCCGAGGCCGACTTCGACCGCATGCGCGCGAAGGTCGCCGCCGGCGCGCAGCCCTGGGTCGACGGCTGGAACAAACTGCTCACCACCGGCCGCTCGCACCTGGGCAACGACCCGCGCCCGCTGACCACCGTGGTGCGCGGCGGCGACGGCCAGAACTTCGCCCAGCTGTACATCGACACGGCCCGCGCCTATCAGATCGCGGTGCGCTGGAAAGTGACCAACGACGCCGCCTACGCCAACAAAGCGATCCAGTACCTGAACGAGTGGTCGGCCAAATTGACCACCATCACCGGCAACGCCGACCGCTTCCTGGCGGCCGGCATCTACGGCTACCAGTTCGCCAACGCCGCCGAGATCATGCGCACCTACGAGGGCTGGGCGCCGGCCGACCTGGCGCGCTTCCAGAACATGATGCTGACGGTGTTCTATCCGATGAACCACCATTTCCTGACGGCGCACAACGATGCCGATATCACCAACTACTGGGCCAACTGGGACCAGTGCAACCTCGCCTCCATCCTGGCCATCGGCGTCCTGTGCGACCGCCAGGACCTGTACGACGAGGCCATCGGCTACTACAAGACCGGCGCCGGCAACGGCGCCGCCAACCAGGCGGTGCGCTTCATCCATCCGGGCTATCTGGGCCAGTGGCAGGAAAGTTCGCGCGACCAGGGCCACACCACCCTGGGCATCGGCCTGGCCGGCGTTTTCTGCGAAATGGCGTGGAACCAGGGCGACGACCTGTACGGATACGACAACAACCGCTTCCTGGCCGGCGCCGAATACGTGGCCAAGTCCAACCTGGCCGACGCCAACGGCAACTTGTACTACACGGGCATGCCCTTCGATCCCTACACCAACAAGCATGGCACCGGCGGCGGCATTTCCCCGGCGGGCCTGCCGGCCACGCGGGTGGTGTGGGAAATGGTGCGCAACCACTACGTCAACCGGCTCGGCCTGGCGGCGCCCTGGGTCACCTTGATGACGAAAAAGATCGGCCCCGAGGGCGACGGCGGCAACGGCGACCAGCTCGGCCTCGGCACCTTGACGTTCAACCTCGATCCGATCGCCGCCGGCGCCGCGCCAAGCGGGCTGACCGCGCGCCTCATCGGCGGCAAGGTCGAGCTGTCGTGGTGGGGTTCGGCCTACGCCACCGGCTACACGGTCAAGCGCGCCACCACGGCCGGCGGTCCTTACACCACCGTGGCCAGCGGCATCACCGATCTGTTGACCTTCACCGACAGCGGCATGGCCGCCGGCGCCTATTATTATGTGGTCACGGCGGCTACGCCGACGGGCGAAAGCGCGCCGTCCAACGAGGCCAAAGCGGACACGGCGCTGACCCTGCTGACCCGGCTGGGCGCGCTAAGCTTCAACGGTGTCAACGAGTACCTCGCCCTGCCGGCCGGCATCGCCACCGGTCTGGCCGACTTCACCATCGCCGTCAAGGTGTACTGGAACGCGGCGCGCGACTGGGAACGGGTGTTCGACTTCGGCAACGGCATGCGGCAGTACCTGTTCCTGACCCCGCGCGCGGCGCGCGGCGGCCTGGCGTTCACCATCTCCAACAACGGCGGTTACGGCAGCCAGACGGTGTCGACGCCAACGCCGCTGGCGACGGGCCGGTGGGTGCATGTGGCGGTCACGCTGTCGGGATCGACCGCCACCTTGTACGTGAACGGCAGCCAGGTCGGCGTCAACACGGCGATGACGCGCGCGCCCTTCCGCCTGGACAGCACGGAGGACAACTGGCTGGGCCGCTCGCAGTATCCGGCCGATCCCTACTTCAACGGCAAGATGGATGACTTCCGCATCTACAATGGCGCCATGACGGCCGAGCAGGTCGCTGCGCTGGCGATCGCCTGACGGACCGGCGCCACGGCATCCGCGCGCGGTCCCGGCCGCGCGCGGACTTGATTTACCCCCCCCTGTCCCGAACTAATAAGAGTTAGCTGAGCGAATCAACTACAATACGTGTCATAAGGGTTATCATCTGCATGACTGATCCGCTTTTTTTACTAATTTTATAAGACTCTTATTGCGCTATGCGTCGTCCATCTAAAGATTCATCCCATAAATTGTCTGTCGAAAGCCAACGCCTCGTCACCTACGCTCAGGCGGTCGGTCAGGCGGCCAGCCGGCTGGAAGAGCGGTCGTGGGAACACAACCTCGATGCACAGCTCCAGAAACTCCTCAAGACCGGTCACCAGGACACCATCGACGCCACGCTCAACGCGCTGTTCAAGGAAGACTTGAACGCCTACGACGTGCTGATGGATGGCGTCGAAGCGGTCAGCGAGTCGAGCAGCATCACCATCGACACCGCCGACGGCGTCGCCAAGCAATACGACGTGCTGCTGGTGGCCGCGCCCATCCTGGCGTGGACCCGCTTCTCGATCGCCTCGGGCGCGATTCCGGCCGACATCCTGCAAACCCTGTCGGCGCACTTCAGCGCCCACCTGCTGGCCGACGGCACGCGCATGGCGATGTCGCCGACCCTGTTCTCGATCGACCAGCTGCCGCGCAGCCACGTCGAAACCTACGGCAAGGTGCACAAGCTGGCGCAGGCCGCGATCAAGGGCACCGTGCTCAAGGCCGACACCAAGGTGCCGGAGACGGCGCCGTTCCTGGCCGACACGCGCTACCTGCTGGTGGCCGTCGTGGCCCCGGCGGGCGCCCCGCTGTTCCGCTGGCAGATGCCCTCCAACCAGGGCAACTTCGCCAACGAACGCGCCACCGCGCTGGAGCAATGGCGCGAGCAGGTCACGCCGACCGTCACCCGTCTGCTGCCGGGCTGCGGCATCGAATTGCTGCTGCCGGAGGCCTACTACATGGCCTGCCGCGAGGCGGACAAGCTCATCCGTCCAGTGTCGATCCGCGCCGCCGTGCACTACCTGACGCATACCCTGGCGGTCGAACCGTCGGAGCTGCGCGCGGTGATCGCCGGCTTCGGCGAGGAAAACGCCGACGGCCAGATCGACGAATACCGCGTGGCGTTCACGCAGCGCTCGACGCCGGATGTGATCTACGGCGTGGTGTGGCCTTTGTACGGGCAGGAAGACGAGGAAGGCACGCCGCCGGAAGGTCCGCTGCAAGGCGGTCCGGGCGGTGTGGTGCAGAAGCCGGTCACGCCGGTGGAGGAAATCGTCGCGCACCTGAACGCGGCCGGCATCACGCAGATCAAGAAGCACGCCGAGCGGTATGTGAACGAGTTCTGCGACGATTGCGGGGCACCGTTGTTCGCCGACCCGGTCGGGGAATTGGCGCACGCCGAAATGCCGGAAGACGCGCCCAGCGGCACAGAGCATTTCCATTAAGTTCCAATAACAAAGCCCCTCGCGGGGCTTTGTTATTTTGGCGGTGCCGACTGCGGCTGAGGCAAATAAATGATAACGGGCGGAGCAGGCTGCAAGTGTTGTGGCTGCGAAGGTGGCTGCAGCAGCGCCGCTGCGGGTTGCAGGATCTGTACCAGTGTTATTCCCAAACCGCTGAAACCGATAAACAAACCGATGAGACTGGCGACCATCCACTTATGTGTGTCGGCCGACATCTTCTGCATTTCGGCACGCAACATCTCGATGTCCGCCTTCGTTGCTAACGTTGGCAAGATCGCGTTATAGTGCGCCTCAAGCGCTGAAAATCGCTCGTTATCCATCCCATTAGCTTAGACCAAAATCCGCCGGCTACCAAGCCGAATACGGGTGCTTAATCAGGCTGGAATTGAGATAGCGCAGGTCATCCGTGACCTCTTCCGCGACCCACTCCGGCGTGTCGAACACCTGCTCTTCCGAGTCCAGTTCGATCTCCGCCACCACCAGTCCCGCATTGGCGCCGAGGAATTCATCGACCTCCCACACATTGCCGGCGAAGTCGATGCGGCGGCGGTATTTTTCGATCAGCGGCTGCTCGCACAAGCCGTCGAGCAGCTCGGCCGCGTCGGCCATCGGGATCTCATACTCCCACTCGCCGCGCGTGGCGCCGACGTTGCGGCCCTTGATCGTCATCACCGCCCGCTCGCCCTCGATGCGCACGCGCACCACCCGCTCCTTGTGCGACGACAGATATCCCTGGCGAAAAAACACCGGCTCGCCAAGGGCCTTCCACGCGTCGCCGCGCACCAGGAACTTGCGCTCGATCTCGACGCCCACGATCAGTAATCGTCCAGCGACAGCAGGATAGGCTGCAGGATCGCCGCGCCCAGCGCCGCGCTGCGCGAGCCGTTCCAGCCCACGTGCGGATCCGGCAGATCGGCGTTGTCCTTGAACGGCATCTCCAACGTCAGCGCCAGGCAGCCGAAGTGGTGGCCGACGTACTTGGACGCCAAGGTCAGCATGTCTTCCTTGTACTTGCTGGCCGCGTAGCCGACCTTGTCCTGGAAGTCGGGGCTGGCGTTTTTGTAGCGGTCGATGAAGGCCTGCTGCTTGGCGCGGCGCTCGTCGCTGAAGTTCTCCAGCATCTCGTTACCGGCCACGAAGTTGTACGGCAGCGCCTCGTCGCCGTGGATATCGAAGAACATGTCGATGCCCGTCTCGTGCATCTTCTGCTTCACGTACAGCACTTCCGGGCTACGCTCGGCCGATGGCGTCATCCACTCGCGATTGAGGTTGGCGCCGGCGGCGTTGGTGCGCAGGTTGCCGCGCACCGAGCCGTCCGGATTCATGTTCGGCACGATGTAGAACACGCAGCGCTGCAGCAGCTTGCGCGCGATCGGGTTCGAGTCGTCGAGCAGCGTATCGATCAGGCCCTCGATGAACCATTCGGCCATCGATTCGCCCGGATGCTGGCGCGCGATGAACCAGATTTTCTTCTCCGCCTCCGGCCTGCCGATGACGACCAGGTTCATGTCGCGGCCGTCAACCGTGCTGCCCAGGTCGAGCACGCGCGCCAAGGGATTCTCCGCCACTTCGCCCAGCAGGCGCAAATGGCGCTCGAACGAATACGGCTCGAAATAGGCGTAGTAGACGCTGTCCAGGTCCGGCGTGTGGCGGATCGTCATGACGGCGCCGTCGAAGCTGGTCGGCACGCGGAACCAGTTCTCGCTGTCGTAGCTGGCGACGGCCTGGTAGTTCTCGTAGCCTTTGGGGTAGGTGGCCTGGCCGGCGTTGAGGAAGCGCATCGTAACCTGCTGGCCGCGCGCGCCCTGCAGGCGGAAGTGGAACCACTGGTGGATATCCGCGTGCGAGTCCTTGCGCAGGTTCAGTTCGATGGTGGCGGCGCTGTCGGCGCGCAGCACCTCGATGGCGCCGGAGTCGAAGTTCTGGCTGATTTTGATGGTCATGTCGATCCAATAAGTGAATACCGATGACGCTATTTTACCAGCCGGGGCATATAAAGATCCGTAGGGCGGATTAGCGGGCGATGCCCGCTAACCGCCCGGGGGCACATCGAAGGAGCGTCCTCCGACCGGAGGACTTGAGAGGCGGAACGCCGTAATCGGCCATGCATGCGTCAGCGGCGGCGCATACATTGGCCGATTACGCTGCGCTAATCCGCCCTACGTGGCTCCCCGATCAGGCCAAGGTAACGCCTTTCGCCCTGAGTGCCGCGCGCACACCGGCGCCGTAGGCCGGGTCGGCCTGGTCGAAGTGCCCCAGCTGGCGGGCGATGATCTCGGCGTTCACTTGGCTCAACGGACCGGCGATGTTGTTGAACAGGTTGAGCTTTTCCTCCGCCGGCAGCAGACGGAACAGATTGCCGGCCTGCGTGTAATCGTCCTCCTTGCCCCGACCGTCGTAGCGTGCGGCGCCACCATCGAGCGCCAGCGCCGGTTCGCCGTGGCCCAGTCCCTGCGGATTGCTGCCGTTCGATTCGACCGGCTGGTAGTTCTGCGCCGATCCGCCGTTGGCGATCGCCATCGCACCGTCGCGCTGCTGGTTGTGCACAGGGCAGCGCGGCGCGTTCACCGGCAGGTGCTGGTGGTTGGTGCCGACGCGGTACAACTGGGCGTCGTGGTAGGCGAACAGGCGCGCCTGCAGCATCTTGTCCGGCGAGTAGCCCAGGCCCGGCACCACGTTCGACGGCGACAGCGCGGCCTGCTCCACTTCCGCGTGGTAGTTCAGCGGATTGCGGTTCAACTCGAACAGGCCCACTGGAATCAGCGGGAAGTCCTTGTGCGGCCACACCTTGGTCAGGTCGAACGGATTCCAGCCGGTGCGCGCTTCCCACGCGGCCAGTTCGGCCTCGCTGGCCACTTGCAGCTTCACTTCCCACTGGGGGAAGTCGCCGGCGGCGATGGCGCCGAACAGGTCGCGCTGCGCGTAGTCCGGGTCTTCGCCTGCGATGCGGCTCGCTTCGGACGCCGGCAGGTTCTTGATGCCTTGCTTGGTCTTCAAGTGCCATTTGCAGTACACACGCTCGCCGGCCTCGTTGATCAGGCTGAAGGTGTGGCTGCCGAAACCGTCCATGTGGCGGTAGCCGTCCGGCGTGCCACGGTCCGAGAACAGCATCGTCACCTGATGCAGGCTTTCCGGCGTCTTGCTCCAGAAGTCGAACATCATCGTCGGCGACTTCAGGTTGGTCTGCGGGTCGCGCTTTTGGGTGTGGATAAAGTCCGGGAACTTGATGCCGTCCTTGATGAAGAACATCGGCGTGTTGTTGCCGACCAGGTCCCAGTTGCCCTCTTCCGTGTAGAAGCGCATGGCGAAGCCGCGCGGATCGCGTTCGGTGTCGGCGCTGCCCTTCTCGCCGCCGACGGTGGAGAAGCGCACGAAGGTTTCGGTCTGCTTGCCGATCGCCGAGAACAGCTTGGCCTTGGTGAATTTGGTGATGTCGTGGGTGACGGTGAAGGTGCCGTAGGCGCCCGAACCCTTGGCGTGGACCACGCGCTCCGGAATGCGCTCGCGGTTGAAGTGCTGCAGCTTCTCGATCAGGTGGAAGTCCTGAAGCAGCAAGGGGCCGCGCCGGCCGGCGCTGACCGAGTTCTGGTTGTCGGCGACCGGGATGCCCGATGCGGTGGTGATAGGTGGCTGGCTCATGCTTTGGCTCCTCGTTGATAGTATGGGACTATTGTAACGAGGTAAATCCATAGCTCAAAACTATAAATAACTATGGATTTGATAGCTTGGAGCAATGAACCTTGTAGGGCGGATTAGGCGGAACGCCGTAATCGGCCTTGCGTGCGCCGCCACTGCGCATGCATGGCCGATTACGCTTCGCTAATCCGCCCTACGTGGGTCCAGAAATCAGCCGGCTTCCGCGATGCGCTTGGCGATGTGCGCCAGCGCGTCTTCCACCTGGTCGATCAGGATCAGGCACAGGTCGCCCTCGCCCAGGCGCGCGAGCGCCGTGTCGATGGCCAGGAATTCGCCATAGATCTCCTCTATGTGCGAGGTGCGCTGCGCGCCGGCCAGGCCGGAGCGCAGCAACGCGACCACTTCGCCGTCCACCCGTCCGCGCTGGCACTGGTCTTCGTACAGGATCACATCGTCGAAGGCGCGACCGAGGATCTCGGTCTGCTGCGTGATGTCCTGGTCGCGGCGGTCGCCGGCGCCGGAGATCACCACCCCACGACGCTTGGCCGGCATGGTTTCCACCGCCTGCACCAGCGCCAGGATGGCGTCCGGATTGTGGCCGTAGTCGGCGATCACGGTCGCGCCCTTGTAATCGAACACGTTGAAACGCCCCGGCGCATTGTCCGAATCGTTGGCGAAGGTTTTCAGGCCGAGACGGATCGCGTCCCAGCCGATGCCCACGCCCCACGCGGCGGCCACGGAAGCCATCACGTTTTCGACCTGGAAGCCGATGGCGCCGTTGCGGGTGATCGGCACCTGCGACAGCGCGATCTTGTTCAGCTGCTTGCCTTCCGCCGCGACGATATGGCCGTCCTCGACGTACACGGTGCGGCTGCCCTGCGCGCGGTGCGTGGCGATGACCGGATGGCCGCGATCGGCGCCGAAGAAAATCACCTTGCCACGGCAGGTTGCGGCCATGCCGGCGACGATCGGATCGACCGCGTTGAGCACGGCGAAGCCGCTTTCGGAGACGTTCTGCACGATCACGCGCTTGAGCACCGCCAGGTCTTCGACCGTGGTGATGTAGTTCAAACCGAGGTGGTCGCCACTGCCGATGTTGGTGACCACGGCCACCTGGCAACGGTCGAAGGCCAAGCCTTCGCGCAGCACGCCGCCACGCGCCGTCTCGAACACCGCCGCGTCCACATCCGGATGCAGCAGCACGTTGCGGGCGCTGCGCGGACCGCTGCAATCGCCGCTGTCGGTCTGGCGGCCTTCGATATACACGCCGTCGGTGTTGGTCATGCCGGTGCGCAGGCCGCTGGCCGTGAGCAAATGCGCGATCAGGCGCACGGTGGTTGTCTTGCCGTTGGTGCCGGTGACGGCGACCACTGGAATGCGGCCGTTCTCGCCCGGCGCGAACATGGTGTTGACGATCGCCTCGCCGACCGCGCGTCCCTTGCCGTACGAAGGCGCGATGTGCATGCGCAGGCCAGGGGCGGCGTTCACTTCCACCACGCCGCCGCGCTGGTTGTCGAACGGTTGCAGCACGCCTTCGCACACCACGTCGACGCCGCAGATATCGAGGCCGATCATCTGCGCCGCTTCGACCGCGCGCGCCGCCACTTCCGGGTGCACATCGTCGGTGACGTCGGTGGCGGTGCCGCCGGTGGACAGGTTGGCGTTGTTGCGCAGGATGACGCGCTGGCCCTTGGCCGGCACGGAGTCGGCGTCCAGGTCCTGCAGCGCCAGACGCGCCAGGGCGATGTCGTCGAAGCGGATTTTGGTCAGCGAAGTCGAATGGCCGCTGCCGCGACGCGGATCGGCGTTGACGATGTTGACCAGCTCACGCACCGTATGGGTGCCGTCGCCGACCACTTGCGGCGGATCGCGGCGCGCGGCGGCGATCAGTTTATTGCCGATGACGAGCAGGCGGAAATCGTGGCCCGGCAGATAGCGCTCGACCATGATGTCGTCGCGGAATTCGCGCGCGGTGTTGAACGCCTTCGCCAAATGCTCCTTGGTCATCACGTTGACGGTGACGCCCTTGCCCTGGTTGCCGTCCTTCGGCTTGACCACCACAGGCAGGCCGATCTCCTGCGCGGCGGCCCAGGCGTCCTCGACATCCTCGACCGAGCGGCCGATGGGCACCGGCACGCCGGCCGCGTGCAGCAGCTTCTTGGTCAGTTCCTTGTCCTGGGCGATCGCTTCGCCGATGGCGCTGGTGCTGTCCATCTCGGCGGCCTGGATGCGGCGCTGTTTCGAGCCCCAGCCGAACATCACCATGCTGCCCTCGGTCAGGCGGCGGATCGGGATGTCGCGGGCGACCGCGGCGCTGACGATGGCGCCGGTGCTCGGGCCAAGGCGCACGTCCTCATCGAGGTCGCGCAGTTCGTTCAGCGCGCCGGTCAGGTCGAACGGGGTGTCGGCCAGCGCGGCGTTGATCAGGTTTTCGGCCAGGGTCACGGCCAGGCGGCCGACCGCCTCCTCGCTGTATTCGACCACGGTCTGGTAGATGCCCTCTTCCAGGGTGGCGCTGGTGCGGCTGAAGGTGACCGGGCAGCCGGCTTGCGCCTGCAGGCTCAACGTCGCCACTTCCAGCACGCGGGCCAGCGGCACGGCGTCGGCGCGGCCGGTCGTGCGCAGCGCGCCGATGGCCGGGAAGCGCGCGTGCAAGCGCTGCTCGAAACCAGGCAGCAGCGCGATCGACTGTTCTTCAGGCGGGCAGGAGACGATGACTTCGACCGCCGTGTGGTGGCTCCAGAGATTGGGGCCGCGAAGGGCGCGGGTGCGTTTAACTTCCATAAATCTTCGTGTTCTTTCAGTGAAGTTATCAGTGATGGGTGCGCTTCGGATTCGCATCGAAGGTGCGCAGGCCGGCGCCGATCAAATCCGGCGTCAGTCCGAGCGCCCAGCCGGCGGCGATCGCGGCCAGCACGGCTTCCGGCGGCACCAGCGGCGACAGCGGCAGGCTCGCCACCTCGTCGTGGCCCTGGGCCATCACGATGCAGCTCTTATCGCCCGCTGTGCGTTGGAAGACCACGCGCTCGCTGTCCTGGCGATGCGCGGCGATGGCCGCCAGATGCTCGTCGACGCCATAGAAAATCACTTCGCCGTCGCACAGGCGGGCCATGTCCACCACCTGTTCGTCGGCGGCGTTGAGCACCGCCACGCCGCTCGGCAGGATCACATCGACCTGGGTGCGCAGCACGCCATACAATTTGTCGGCGCTCTCGATATAGAACTCGCCCAGTTCCTCGAAATCGCTGACGTCGGTGACCACGCCGACCGCGCATTTATCGTAGGCCAGGCCCTCGGTCAGGATCATGCGCGCGCTAGATTCGAACACCGCCGCCTCGACGTTTTTGTTCAACAGCAGGCGTTCGCCGGTTTCCCAGTCGCTAAAGCCGTCGCGCGGCAGCAGGCGGCCGTTGACGAACAAGCCGTCGGCGCAAGTCAGGCCGACCTTCTTGCCGCTGATTTGCAGCAGCCAGGCGATCAGGCGCGATGCCATCGTCGTACCGTGCTTGCCGGCGATGCCGACGATCGGCATGCGGCCGCTTTCCTCCTGCGCGAACAGGTGGTCGACGATCGCCTCGCCGACGTTGCGCGGTTCGCCGTTGGCCGGCTTCAGGTGCGCCAGCAAGCCGGGGCTGGCGTTGACTTCGATGATGGCGCCGCCCTGCTCGTGCAGCGGGCGCGAAATATCGCTTGCGACCAGATCGATGCCGGCGATGTCCAGGCCGACCACGCGCGCGGCCAGGGTTGCCATCGCGGCCACTTGCGGATGCACCTTGTCGGTGACGTCGGTGGCGACATTGCCGTTCGGCTGGATCAGCACCTTCTGGCCGTCCAGCGGCACCGATTCCGACGTCATGCCCTGGCGCGCCAGTTCCAGAATGATCTCGCCCGATTCGTGCGGCTTGACCACGCCCAGCGGCGCGTCCTCCACCTCGCCGCGCCGCGGATCGGTGTTGATCTGCGTATTGCACAATTCGAGGATGTTCGACTTACCGTCCCCGGTGACCCACAGCGATTCGCCGGCGGCGGCGGCGATCAGGCGCTTGCCGACCACCAGCAGGCGGTGTTCGTCGCCGGGAATGAAGCGTTCGACGATGACGCTTTTGCTGCCGCCCTTGCGCGCCGCCAGTTCGTAGGCGGCCACCACGTCGGCCTGCGTCATCAGGTTGAGCGACACGCCGCGTCCGTGGTTGCCGTCGTACGGCTTGACCACCACCGGCACGCCGATGTCCCCGGCCGCTTCCCACGCCGCCTCGGCGCTGGTGACCAGCTCTCCCTTAGGCACCGGCACGCCGCAAGAGGCCAGCAAGCTTTTGGTCAGGTCCTTGTCGCTGGCGATGCCCTCGGCGATGGCGCTGGTCTGTTCGGTTTCGGCGGTCCAGATGCGGCGCTGCGCGGCGCCGTGGCCCAGCTGCACCAGATTGCCGTCGGTCAGACGGATCGACGGGATCTTGCGGTCGGTGGCGGCATCGACGATGTTGGCGGTGCTCGGCCCCAGGCACAGCGACTCGACCATGTCGGTCAGCTCGGCCACCTTGGCGGCCAGGTCGTAGGGACGGTCCTCGATCATCGCCATCAGCAGGTCGCGGCCGGCCTCCAGCGCGGCGCGGCCGACCTGCTCCTGGCGGGTGCGGAACGCCATCTTGTACAAGCCGGTGTCCTCGCCGATCTGGCGCGTCTTGCCGAAGCCGGTCTTCATGCCCGCCAGGTTCTGCAACTCCAACACCACGTGTTCGAGGATGTGGCCGGCGTAAGTGCCGTCGCGCAGCCGCTCGAGGAAGCCGCCGACCTCGCCCACGCCGCAGCGGTGCACGATCAGGCCGGGCAGGATCGCGGTGAGGCGCTCATACAAGCCGGGCAACAAATTCGACGGATATTTTTCCAGTTCGCCAATATCCAGCCACGCCTCGATGACGGGGCGATAGGTCCAGATGTTGGGACCGCGCAAATGGGTTACGCGGAGGACTTCAATGTCTTTCTTCTTGGTCATGTTTCTATTCTTGTGTCTTTGTTATCAGCCGTGGCCAGCCTGCGCCGTATTTTAAACCCGTACCACCGCTTCCCGCCAAATCCTGTTTGGCCCACCCTGTAGTTTGACCAAGTTCATCACGTCCACCGACCCTGATGTCTGTGCGTTATACTTGCCGCCAGTACAAAAAGCCCGGTTTTTTATGGTCCGAGTCAAATGTCCGACCCGACTGTTGATGCACTGACAGAATACCGTAAATAATTACTTATACCAGCCGCAACAGCTTATTGGCAAAGCGATTGTTGTAGAGTACCGATGCTAGTGTCACCATTTTTTCGACCCGGAGTAAGCCGCACGATGACAACCCAACAACTTTCCAACGTATCCAGCCTCGGCGATCTTCCTGAACGCTGGCGCGCCGAGATACAGGCACAGCTTTCCAACGAGGAAAACGTTGTAAGTGCCCTGGAGGTTGACCTGGATCAGCAACTTCGTTTCGCCAAGGGCGTCATCGTCGTCACCGCCACGCGCCTGTTGGCGCGCTCGCCGGGCCAGGAACAGTGGCAATCGTGGCCGTTTTCACACGACCTGACCTTGAAGCACCACGACCATGCCGGCGTCGGTCACCTGGAGTTGATCGGCAAAAGCGGCCGCCTCGCGGCCTGGCGCTTCACGCTGGGCCAGAACCTCAACGCCATCCGCCTGGTGGAGGCCTTCTCCGCGCATCTGGACAGCCACGCCACCGGCGTGCCGGTCCTCGTCGAGGAAAAGAGCATCTGCCCGAGCTGCAAGGCGCCGCTGGAGCCGGACCAGGAGGAATGCCCGGTCTGCACCAAAGTGATTTACACGCCGCCGTCGACGTGGACCCTGTTCCGCCTGTGGCGCTTCGCCAAGCCGTACAAATTCCAGCTCGCGCTGGGCTTCTCGCTGATGTTGCTCAGCACCGGCGCGCACATGATCCCGCCCTACCTGACCATCCCGCTGATGGACAATGTGCTGATCCCCTACCAGAACGGCAAACCGGTCGACACCTCGATGGTGGCGTTGTACATGTCCGGCCTGGTCGCCTCGGCGGTGATGGCGTGGATACTGGGCTGGGCCAAGACCTACGTGCTGGCGCTGGTGTCGGAGCGCATCGGCGCCGACCTGCGCACCGAAACCTACGACCACCTTCTGCGCCTGTCGCTGGAATACTTCGGCGGCAAGCGCACGGGGGACCTGATGTCGCGCATCGGCAGCGAGAGCGACAGGATATGCGTGTTCCTGTCGCTGCACCTGCTCGACTTCGCGTCCGACTGCCTGATGATCATCATGACCGGCGTGATCCTGTTCTCGATCGACCCGTGGCTGGCCATCTTCACATTGCTGCCGCTGCCGTTCATCGCCTGGTTGATCCACGTGGTGCGCGACCGCCTGCGCATGGGCTTTGAAAAGATCGACCGCGTATGGGGCGAAGTGACCAACGTGCTGGCCGATACCATCCCCGGCATCCGCGTGGTCAAGGCCTTCGCGCAGGAATCGCGCGAAGCGTCGCGCTTCCGCACCGCCAACCAGCACAACCTGGCGGTCAACGACAAACTCAATAAAATCTGGTCGCTGTTCTCGCCGACGGTGTCGTTCCTGACCGAACTCGGTCTGCTGGTGATCTGGGTGTTCGGCATTTACCAGGTCTCGAAGGGCAACATCACGGTCGGCGTGCTGTCGGCGTTCATCGCCTACTCCAGCCGCTTCTACGGCCGTCTCGACTCGATGAGCCGCATCGTCTCGGTCACGCAGAAATCGGCGTCGGCCGCCAAGCGCATCTTCGACATCCTCGATCACGTGTCGTCGGTGCCGGAACCGGTCAACCCGGTCAAGCTGGCCAAGGTCGACGGCAACATCACCTTGCGCGAAGTCGGTTTCCGCTACGGTAACCGCGCGGTCAACCGCGGCATCAGCCTCGATATCAAGGCCGGCGAAATGGTCGGCCTGGTCGGCCACTCGGGCTCCGGCAAATCGACCTTGGTCAATCTGATCTGCCGCTTCTACGATGTGTCGGAAGGCGCCATCATGCTCGACGGCGTTGACATCCGCTCGTTCGCCGTCTCGGACTACCGCCGCAACATCGGCCTGGTGCTGCAGGAGCCGTTCCTGTTCTTCGGCACCATCGCCGAGAACCTCGCCTACGGCAAGCCGGATGCGACGCGCGAGGAAATCATCGCCGCCGCCCGCGCCGCGCACGCGCACGAATTCATCCTGCGCCTGCCGCAGGGTTACGACTCGATGGTCGGCGAGCGCGGGCAGGGCTTGTCCGGCGGCGAGCGTCAGCGCATCTCGATCGCCCGCGCGCTGCTGATCGATCCGAAGATCCTGATCCTCGACGAGGCCACGTCCTCGGTCGACTCCGAGACCGAAAAAGAAATCCAGCGCGCGCTGGAAAACCTGGTCAAAGGCCGCACCACGATCGCCATCGCCCACCGCCTGTCGACCCTGCAGAAGGCCGACCGCCTGGTGGTGCTGGATCGCGGCGTGGTGGTGGAGGAAGGCTCGCACGATGTGCTGATGGAGCGCGAAGGCGCCTACTACCGCCTGTATCAGGCGCAGGCGCGCAATGTCGACACCGACATGGACGACAGCGGCAGCAAGGAATAACAGAGAATCACATGACGACGACAAAATTTGAACTGGTACGCAATCCCTTCGGCCGCCTGGTGCTGACCACGAACGAAGGCGACGTCCACGAAGGCGTGGCGGCGGTGCGCGCCTTCCCGGTGCAGGCGCCGCAGGACGGCATCGCGCTGGTCAGCGGCGATGGCAAGGAAGTGGCATGGATCGACCGCATCGAAGACCTGCCGAAAGAGATCGGAGACCTGGTGCGCGAAGAACTGGCGGGCCGTGAATTCATGCCGGAGATTTCGCGCATCGTCAACGTCTCCGGCTTCGCCACGCCATGCACATGGACGGTGGAAACGGACCGTGGCGACACCGAATTCGTCCTGCGCGGCGAAGAAGACATCCGCCGGCTGACGGTGGACACGCTGTTGATCTCCGACATCCACGGCATCCACTACCTGATCCGCGACGTGCGCGAGCTGGACAAGCACGGCAAGAAAATCCTCGACCGTTTCCTGTAATACTGCGGTACTCCGGGGTCTACTCCGGGGTCAAGTCTAACATTCATACACGAACTTATCCGTAAAGCAGCAGCACGGTAGAGCCCGTGTTGGAATGTTAGACTTGACCCCGACGTTGACGGACCCCGACGTTGACGTTAGCGTTTATTGAGACTTCTGGAGTTTTGCGCGTATTGCATCGATAAAGGCATCCGGCTTGTCGAGGCCGATACAAATCCGCGTCACCACCTGCTCGCGCCCGGCGAAGCCGGCGAGCCGGCTGCCCGGCCGCAATCGGATCTCCACGTTGGCGCCGCCGAACTGGCGCAAGCGCAGCACACCGCGCTCGCGCGGGACGTATCCGCTGCGCCGCGAGATCGACTCCACCATCCCGTAAGGGACCGTGCGGTCAGCCGCGAACACGCCATAGCGTATCAACAACGCGTCCTTATCGAGCGACACCGGCCGCCAATGCGTGGCGCGGTATTCCGCCACCAGGTACAGCATGGACCACAGCGTCAGGCCATCGACGATCCACGCCAGCATGGGCTTGACCGCGACCAGATGCAGCAGCAAGTGCGACAGCGGCATCTCGAACAGCAGCATCATGATCACCGCGATCTGGCTGGACGCATTGCCCTCGTTCTTGTCGTAGCTGAAGTGCTGCTCGCCGCGAAAGCGCAACAGCGCTCCCCTGCGCATGAATAGCCCGTAATACCAGATGCGCGCCTCGAACAAAGCAAACCATCCGGCGGCGCCGCGCCCTAGGCGCCCGTGTATGGTCTGCGCCATCGCCTCATCGACATCGCCGCCCATGCGCGTGAGCGCGCGCATTTTACGGACCAGGAAAACCAGAACATACAACTCGAGCGCCGCTTGCAGCGCGACATACAGGGGCCACAGGCTTTCGACGCCGCGCCAGATCACCTTGCCCTCGTCGGGGATCACCAGGCTGCCGAACCAGAAACCCAGCGCAGCGAAGGATAACCATCGCAGCAGGAACGCCTTGACCGACGGGCGAAACATGAAATAGTAAAGCAGCGGAAAAGTAATCAGCAGGTCGGCAAGAAGCGGCCATTCGGGAGTATCGCGGCCGAAATCGTTGCCGACGAACGGCACGCGCAACAAGGCATAGTGCCCGGTCATCGCCAGCAAAACGATCAAACCGAACACGCTTTTCCTATTGATGCCCGCCACCATGCCAGCCTCGCTGTTTTATTTGAACGCGACAAGTCTAGCATTTAGTGCAACTTTCTACTGACGGCTGATCTGGCTCAATGCGCCCCCATAAACCGCTTGCATGATGTAATCGTGCGCCGGTGGCGTCTGCGGAAAGGCATACAATGAAATTCCTCGATCCAAAGTCGCACCAGCCGCCCCGTCCGGCCCCCAAGCGGAAGCGCAAGCCGCGCAAGCCCGCGCCGCCGCCAATGCCCGTGCCGACGCCGCGTCCCAAACAACAAGGGAACTAGTCATGGATGAAACCAAGGAAGATTTGCAGTTCAACCTGCGTTATGCGCAGCGCCTCTGCCAAAGAACGGCCCGCTTCTACCGGCGCCTGCAAACCACGCTGACCTTTGTCAGTTTGCTCGCCGGCAGCAGCGCAGTCGCCGCTCTCGCCGCCCAATTAACGGTGCCGTCGGCATGGCTGCTAGGCGTGTTCGCCATTTTCGGCTGCATCAATCTTGCACTGCGCCCGGCGGACAAGATCGCGGCCAATGAAGCGGACGTCCGCAAGTACGGCGCGTTGCTGGCCAAGGTCAACGTGGTGGATGCCACGACCCTTCAGCAGATGCTCGACGAGGCCCGCCTTTCGGACACGGCCGAAGTCGAGCCGCTCCGGCCCGTCGCCTACAACGACGTCGTGCTGGAAGTTGACGAACCCGGTGCGTTGATTCCGTTGAGCCCGATGCAAAAGCTGATGGGCGCCCTCGCCTGAGCCAAGCAACTCCAGGGTCAGGTCCACCATTGCTACACGGGCTCAACCGCAATGGCTACGTGAACGCCTTGATCAGCGCGTCGAACTTGACCCTGGCCGACTGGTCGTGATGACTGACCGGCGGCACCTCGCGCTTGACGTCGAGCAGCTGGTACACCGCCATCTGCGCAGCCCGCACCGAGTACTCGACCGTAAACACCACGTCCTCCGCCACCTCGACGAACTGGCTGACAAAAGCCAGGTTGCGCGAATTCGGCGGGACGGGCAGCGGACGGTCGCTGTGCAAACGCGGCATGAACATGCTGGTGATGTACGGCATGCGGCATGGGATGCAATTGGCTGTATCCATCACCTCCATGTCGAAGTTCAGATGCCCGCACAACTCGCGCAGGATCTCCTCGCCGGTGCAATCGGCCATCGGCTTGGCGACGAAGTTGCCGATGCGGTCAGGGTGCAGCGAATAGCCCCAGAATACCTGCACGCCCTCCGGCTGACCGGCGAAGTGCGGCTGATGCGCCAGCACCACCGACAGCAGCCAGTTGGAATCCTTGAACGTCACCAGCCCGCCGGTTCCGGCCACGTTGCCGGTAAAGTTCTCCATGCGGTCGAAGAACCTCGGGTCCTTCAACGTCACCGTGAACGACTCCCACCACGATTCCGGAATGCTGGAATTGAAGGCGGCCGGATTGCCGAACTGGGGACGGTCGACCGCCAGTTTCTCCCACAGCGCCCAGCCCTGGCTGTCACGTTTGTCCAGCTTGGGCGGCGCGCTATGCATGGTGCCGTGACTCGAGGCGTCGGTCATCGAGCCGTTCTGGAAGAACACCAGATCCTGCGGCGCCACGGCGATCGTTTCGGCCACGCCATCGCGCGTGCAGCGCAGCGCCGTCACGGTCATCACCCCGCCCTCCTCCATGATATCGAGGTCGTCGACCTTGCAGTTCCTGACGACGCGCACGCCCTGTTCCTGCAGCCAGTGCTGCAAAGGCCGCACCAGCGAATCGTACTGGTTGTAGACGGTGCGCTTGACGCCGGCCAGCGTTTCGATGCGCGAGAACTCCATCATGAAGCGGTGCAGGTAGCGCTTGAACTCCACCGCGCTGTGCCACGGCTGGAAGGCGAACGTGGTGGCCCACATGTACCAGAATTTGGTGTCGAAGAACTCCGGCGACAGCCAGTCGGTGATGGCGCTGGCGCCGAGCTTTTCCTCGTCGGCTTCGGTCAAGGCCAGCAGCTCCGCACGGTCCTGCATCGAAAAGCCCATCGACGTCACGTCGACCCTGAAGCGGTTGCGGTCCACCAGCCGCGCCTTCGAATGCGACTTGTGCATCTCGTTGAACGCGATGGTCTCGTCGTACACGGTCTGCCCCGGATGCTCAAGCGAAGGGATACTCTTGAACAGATCCCAGGTGCATTCGTAGTTATCGGTGGTGAACATGCGGCCGCCGCGCAGCGTGTAGCCGCGCTCCGGATCGCCGCCGCCATCGAGGCTGCCGCCGACCAGCGGCATCGCCTCGAAGATGGTGATGTTGGTGCCGGAGACGCCCGCGTCGCGGATCATGAAAGCCGCCGCCGACAGCGAACCGATGCCGCCGCCGACCAGATATGCCTTGATGGTACTCATGTCTACATCCTTTCTTGCGATTGAGATGAGACCATCATAGTTCGCTGGCGCAAGGGAGACGCGAGAGGAAACCCTCTAAGACGCATATCCATGCGCCAGATCAAAATAGCGAAAAAGAAAGCCCGCTAAATTCGAGGGTTGGCCCCGGTGGCGATGTGGATCGCGCCGGCGGAGCATGAGAACAAAACACAAAAACACGAAAACACGTAGGGCGGATTAGGCGGAACGCCGTAATCGGCCACTCCATGAGCAGTCGAGACGCATGCATGGCCGATTACGCTGCGCTAATCCACCCTACGTGTTTCCATGGGTACGGACAGTACCGGGCCCGGAGCGATTGCCGCGCCGGGATTCCATCAATCCGGTCAGTGCCCGGCGCGCGCGGCCGGTTTGCCCGCGCCGCCATCCGCATACATGCCTGCGTACTTCAACCCGAAGTACAGCACGAAGACGTAGCACGCCGCGGGCACGACGAACGAGATCTGCAGGTTGACGTTATCGGCCAGGAAGCCTTGCGCGAACGGCACCAGCGCGCCGCCGACGATCGCCATGCACAGCAGGCCGGAGCCCTGCCCCGTCAACGGTCCCAGTTTGTTCAGCGCCATCGAGAAGATGGTCGGGAACATGATGGAGTTGAACAGGCCAACGCCCAGCAGCGCCCACATCGCGATGTGGCCATCGCCGAAAATCGCCACCAGCAGCAGCGCGAACGCGGCGGCCGAGTTGAAGGCCAGCGTCTTGCCAGGGCTGACGTAGCGCATGACGGCGAAGCCGATGAAGCGGCCCAGCATCGCGCCGCCCCAGAAGTAGCTGACGTAAGGCGCCGCCTGGTGTTCCGGCAGGCCGGCGATGTGCGGCTCGCCGATGAAGTTGATCAGGAAGCTGCCGACGCAAACTTCCGCGCCCACATACAGGAAGATACCGATCACGCCCAGCACCAGATGACGATGCTGCAGCACCTGCTTCCAGCCGCCACCGTCGACCGACTGCGCGGCCGGCTGCTCGGCGTCGACAATCTTCGGCAGGCGCGCCATCGCAAACAGGATCGCCAGCACCAGCAAGGCGCCGGCCAGCGCCAGATACGGACCTTGCACGCTGGCCGCCTGGTTGGCGTAGTACGCTGCCACCTGGTCGGCGGGCAGCTTGGCCAGATCGGCGGTGCTCATGACGCCACCGGCCAGTATCAGCATGCCGCCAAGGGTCGGCGCCACCGTGGTGCCCAGCGAGTTGAAGGCCTGGGTCAAGGTCAGGCGGCTCGATGCGGTCTGCGGGTCGCCCAGGATGGTCACGTAAGGATTGGCCGCCACCTGCAGGATGGTGATGCCCCCCGCCAGAATGAAGAACGCCAGCAGGAACAGCGCATAACCGCTGGTCGACGCAGGGTAGAACAGCGCGCAGCCCGCGGCGGCGATGGTCAGCCCGGCGACGGCGCCGTTCTGGTAGCCGATTCGCTTGATCAGCGCGCCGGCCGGCAGGGAGACGATGAAGTAGGCGCCGAAGAAGCAGAACTGCACCAGCATGGCCTGCACATAGGTCAGCGTATAGATCGACTTCAAGTGCGGGATCAGGACGTCGTTCAACGCCGTCAGCAGACCCCACATGAAGAACAGGATCGTGATGATGATCAAGGGGCCGGTGTTGCCCTTGGCCTGCGACGGGCTGCCCGGCACCCCGGCAGCTTTCGATAATGGTTCCATGCTAGCTCTTTCTCTTATATTTTATGTTTTTACTTAAAATCCCCGCACGCCGACGCGTCCTTGTCCTTGGCCGCGCCACCAACGATCTGGATGTTGGCGAAGGTGGCCGCGAACGGACCGTCCGCCGATACGGCGAACGGCGTGGACAACGCATCGGTTTTCAGTCCTTTGGCGCCGAAGCACGACAGCGGTATCTTCACCGTCTGCTTGCCCTTGCCGGCCATGCGCTGGAACACGGCGCTGGCGTCGAGTTCCACGTTTTCCATCCAGATGCCGGCCTTCCCTTGTGGGGCGCCGGAGACGATGGTGTCGAATTGCAGCGCGCCGTCGGTGCCGGCGATCGCGGAAATCGGCATGGCCTTGCCGGATTGCGCCGACAGTTTAGCAGGACCGGACCAAGTTAGCCTTTTTGCATCCTGTTGTGTGTTGACCTGCGCCGTCTCGACCTTCACCGTGGGCAGATTGAACACCGCGTTCAGGTCCGCACCCAGCGCCGTCCTCTGGCCGCCGCTTTCCACGTAGAGCGCATAGGTGGCGCGGTCGGCCGGGCTGTACACCGGCATCGCGGTGCTCTTGCCGCAACCGCCGGGGGCGAAGCTTGCGTCGAGCGTCGGCAGGTTCGCCTGCCCGGCGGGGGATGCATAGGTCAGGCCATAACCGTATTTAAACAACGGATCGTAGCCGGCGTCGCCGACGTTGAGCGGCGACTGGCACGCCGACTTCGGCCACGAGAACGACAGCTTGCCGCGGAAGTCCGCGTTGACCTTGCCGTCCGCCTTGCGGAACAGGACATCGGACACGCCCTTGCCCTCGGTGCCCGGCAGCCAGGCCGAAACGAAGCTGTCCGACAGGTTGAGGATGTCGTTGGCGTACAGCGGCCGGCCGGTCACCAGCACCGTCACCACCGGCCTGCCCTTGCCCGCCACCGCCTTCAGCACGGCCAGATCCTCCGGATGGCGGCCGGACAGGCGCAGCGTGCCCGATGGACCGATGTCGCCATCTCCCTCCGCGTAAGGCGTCTCGCCGATGACGGCGATGACCGCGTCGAACTTGCCGACATCGACGCCGCTGGCGTTTTCGCTGAAGGCGACGTTGTCCTTGCCGGCGGCATCGCGTATGCCGGCCAGGATCGTATCGCCGATCGGATAGTCGCTGTTCTTGTTGTCCGTCCCCTGCCAGGTCAGCGACCAGCCGCCCGACTGGTTGGCCATGCTGTCGGCGCTCTTGCCGACCACGAGGATCTTTTTGCCCCGCACCAGCGGCAGCACGCCGCCGTTATTCTTCAGCAGCACCAGCGATTCGCGCACCGCCTGGCGCGCCAGCGCGCGGTCCTGCAACGCCTCCTGCTTGCCGGCGTAGCGGTTCTGCGATGGCTTCTTGCCGTCGAACAGGCCTGAGCGCAGCTTCACGCGCAGGATGCGGGTGACCGCGTCGTCGATGCGCGACATCGGAATCTCGCCCTTCTCCACCTGGGCGATGGTGTTGGCGATGAAGGTCTTCCAGCGCTCCGGCACCATGATGATATCGACGCCGGCATTGATCGATTGCGGGCAGCTGTCCTCGGCGCATCCCGGCACCTCGGCGATGCCGTTCCAGTCGCTGACGATCAGGCCATCGAAGCCCATTTTGGTTTTCAACGCGTCGGTCAGCAGCGCTTTACTGCCGTGCATCTTGCCATGATCGGCGCCGCCCTCGACATCGTTCCAGCTGTTGAAGGATGCCATGACCGTCTGCACGCCCGCTTCCAGCGCGGGATAGTAGCCCAGCGCGTGGATGTTGATCATGTCGGCCTTGGTGGCCTGGTTGACGCCGCGATCCTTGCCCTCCGCAGTGCCGCCATCGCCGACGAAATGCTTGGCAGTGGCGACCACGGTGCCATCGCCTTTCAAATCGCCCTGCAGGCCCTTGACGTAGGCGCCGGCGTAATCGCTGACGATTGCCGGATCTTCCGAGAAGCTCTCATAGGTGCGCCCCCAGCGATCGTCGCGCACCACCGCCAGCGTCGGCGCGAACACCCAGTCGATGCCGGTGGCGCGCACCGCCCTGGCGACCGAGCGCGCCATCTGCTCGACCAGTTTTTCGTCGCGCGCGGCGCCGAGACCGATATTGTGCGGGAACAGCGTGGCACCGTACATATTGCTGTTGCCGTGCATGGCGTCAATGCCCCAGATGACCGGCACCTTGACCTTCATGTCGGTGCCCATCGACGCGTCGTAGTAGGCGTCCGCCAGCTTGACCCAGTCGGCGGCGGTGGCGTACTTGTTCCCCTGCGGCCAACTGCCGCCGCCATTGAGGACGGAGCCGATGTAAAACTCGCGCACCTGCCCGGGCGTGATGAACTTGATCTCGGGCTGCGTCATCTGGCCAACCTTTTGCGCCAAGGTCATGCCGGCGACGATGCCGGCGATGCGCTCCTCCATCGCCTTGTCCTGCTTGACGGCGCTGGTAATGCGCGGCCAGTCGGTGAGCGGGGTTGAGGCAGTAGCTGGCAACGAAGCTGGAGCGGCGGCGACGGCGTGGGTGCCCAGCGCCAGCATGGAGGCGAGGACGGCGCGGCGCAGGATGTGGTTATGATGTGTTTTCATTCGGGGTCGGTCTCCGTGATTGATTTATTGTTGGTTCTGGCCGCGCACGAAGGCGCCGTACCATCGGCCGCTTTGCTTGACGATGCGGCGCTGTGTCGGATACTCGACATAGGTCAGGCCGAAGCGGCGCAGGTAGCCCTCCGACCATTCGAAGTTGTCCAGCAAGCTCCAGGCGAAATAGCCCTTGATATTCGCCCCGGCGGAAACCGCGTCACGCACCGCCATCAGATGGCGGATCAGATAATCGCGCCGTGCCGTATCGTCGACGGCGCCGTCGGCATCCACATGATCGTCGTAGGATGATCCGTTCTCGGTCACATACAAATCGCCGGCTGGATATTCGCGCACCACGCGCGCCAGCAGATCGACCAGCCCTTGCGGCGACACCTCCCAACCGAAGTCGGTGCGCTCCCGATCCTGCGGATGGACGATGGCGGTGCGCAGCGGGTACTGGCCGGGCGCGTCGGCGACCACTTCCGGGAAATAGTAGTTCACCCCGAGGAAATCGCAGGGGGCGGCGATGGCCTCCATGTCACCGGGCAGCACCGCCGGCGCGTCCCCGCCCACCAGCCGCAACGCCAACTCGGGATAGCCCCGGCCATACAGCGCATCGAGGAACCAGCGGTTGCGCAGCGCGTCGTGGCGCACCACCGCCTCGTGGTCGGCGGCGCTGTCGCTGGCCGGCTTGATCGGGTGCAGGCTCAATGCGATACCCACTTTTGCATCCGGCACGTTGGCGCGGATGATCGGCACGGCCAAGCCGTGCGACACGAGCACGTTGTGGCAGACCTGCAGCGCCAGCGGCAGGCTTCTGTTGCCCGGCGCATGCATGCCGTCCCAGTTGCCGTGCATGGCCGTGCACCACGGCTCGTTGTGGGTCATCCAATGTTCGACGCGGTCGCCAAGGTGTTTGGTCATCGTGTCGACGTAGCGCAGATAGGCGTCGATGGTGGCGCGGTGCGCCCAGCCGCCCCGGTCCTGCAGATACTGCGGCAGGTCCCAGTGGTACAGCGTGCACCACGGCTGCAGGCCGCGCGCAAGCATGCCGTCCACCAGGCGCGAATAAAACGCCAGCCCTGCGGGATTCGGTTGTTCGTCCACGCCGTTGAAGATGCGCGTCCACGCGATCGAGAAACGGTAGGAGTTCAGCCCCATGGCCCGCGCCAGATCCAGATCCTCCTCCCAGCGGTGATAGTGGTCGCAAGCGACCGCGCCGGTGGCGCCGTCGCGCACCTTGCCCGCCGTCGCGCTGAAGGTGTCCCATATCGACGGCACGCGGCCGCCGACGTCGGCCGCGCCTTCGATCTGGTAGGCGGACGTCGACACGCCCCACAGGAAGTCACCTGAAAAATCGGTACGGCTTATCGCCTTGGTCAAGTCGGTGGAAGTCATGATGGTCGTGCATCTCCGAAATTGGAATCGTTTCCAATATACTACAAAAAAAGAGCGCGCGACCGACGCGCACTCCGTTATTTAGCGCTTTTGCGCGATGGAGCTTTGGCCAGCGAGGCGCGCTCCGTCACGTGCAGCTTATATTTGCGCTTGACCGGGCGGTCCGTCTCGTAGCAGCGGTTCAGCAGGCAATTCAAGCCGTTCATGGTCATCTCGTTCCACGGTATATGGACGCTGGTCAGGCGTGGCGCCGTGAACTCCGCGCTGTGTGTGTCGTCATAACCGAGCACCGACACTTGCTCCGGAACCGCGATACCCGCCTGCTGGAAGAAGGACAATGCGCCGACCGCCATCTCGTCGTTGGCGCAAAACACCGCCGTAAACTCCCTGCCCGACGCCAGCAGCCGCTCAGCGCATTTCCAGCCGCCTTCGGGCGTGAAGTTGCCGTCGTCCACCCATACTTTACTGCTGTCGATGCCCGCCTCGTCCAGCTCCGCCATGAAACCGGCGATGCGCTCCTGGTTATCCGGCGCGCTGGCGCGTCCGGCGATGACGGCGATCTTGCGGTGCTTCCGGTCCAGCAGCGTGCGCGCCGCCAGCCGCCCGCCGGCCTTGTGGTCGACCGTGAAGCACTGCTCGGCGATGCCGGCGTAGCGGTGGTTGATCACCGCCACCCGCGACTGGAACGGTCCGAGCGCGGCGAAGTCCTCATCCTCCATCGAATTGCTCATGACGAGCAAACCGTCGCTGCCACGCTCGATCAAAAAATTCACACCGTCGATCGCCTGCTGCCGCTCGTTGCCGTCGCCGACGCCGAAGGCGACCACCATGTTCAACCCCGACGCGCGCAGCGCCGTGTAAATCGACTGCAGGATCGGCGTGTAAAACGTCCCGCTCAGGTAAGGGATGTAGACGCCGATCATCTGCGAACTACCGGACAGCAGCGAGCGCGCCGCGTGAGAAGGCCGGAAATCCAGCTCCTCGATGGCTTTTTGCACCTTCTCGAGCGTCGCCTTGGACACCGAGCCCCTGCCGCTGACCACGCGCGAGGCGGTGCCCAGCCCCACGCCCGCCAGCCGGGCGACGTCTTTGATTGTTGCCACCTTTTCCCTCATCCGTTGAGTCTATGCGGCGGTCAGCATACCGCATCACGCCGGACGGTGACAAGCGACGCCGATTAGTCCTGCAGCGCCGCCGCGATGCTCTTCTGCGCCTTCTCCACCGGCATGCGGGTGTTCCAATAAGTGGTCAGCACATCCTGCAGCGCGCCGTTCTGGTCCGGCGTCAGGTGCACCTCGATCATGCCCACCTGGCGCGACTTGTCCTTCATGATGGCCATGCCGGCCTGCGCGCACATGTCCATCGACGAGGTGTCGGCGTTGCTGAGGATGGGCAGCGAGCCTTTCAGCTTGTTGAATTCCAGTTGCGCGGCCGGCGCCAGCACCGTCGTCGCCAGCAGCTTTTGCGCCTTGACCGTCTCCGGATTCTTCGTCTTCGGGAAGACGAAGGCGTCGCCCTGGATCAGGTACGGCACATTCGGACCGAGGCCGGCGATGCAGCCGAAGTCCTTGCCGGCGGTTTGTTTGGCGGCGGCGAATTCGCCCTTGGCCCAGTCGCCCATGATCTGCACCCCCGCCCTGCCGCCGACCACCATGGCGGTGGCGTCGTTCCAGTTGCGGTTGGGCGATCCGGGATCGACATAGGTCTGCAGGCGCTTGAAGGCCAGCAGCACTTTTTTAAACGCCTCGGAATTGATCGCCTGCGGCGAGCGGTCGCGCAGCACCGACAGGTACAGCGCCTTGCCTCCGACATTGGCCAGCATGGCCTGGAACAGGATGTTCTCCTGCCACGGCTGGCCGCCATGCGCCAGGCCGACCACGCCGGCCGCCTTGAGCTTATCCAGTGCGGCGAACAGTTCGTCCGGCGTGGCCGGCTCCTTGGCGATGCCGGCTTTTTTGAACGCGGCCTTCGAGTACCAGATCCAGGTCGACATGTGGATATCGACCGGCGCCGCGTAATAATGTCCATTGACCTTGATGACGTCCAGGATAGGCGCCGGCATCAGCTGGTCCCATTTATCGCGCAGCGCGATGTCGTCGACGTTGTTGAGCGAGCCCTGGTCGATCAGGTCGCGGAATTGTTTGGTGGTGTTGAACTGGGCGGCCGTCGGCGGATTGCCGCCGACGATGCGGTTGATCGCCACCGATTTGGCCTGGTCGGCGCCGGCGACCGCCGTATCGGCCCAGACGCCACCGGCGGCGCGATAGGCGTCGGCGAATTTGCGCACGGCGGCCGACTCGCTGCTCGAGGTCCACCAGTGCAACACTTCCGCCTTCGGTCCGGCCGGCGCCGCCACGGACGCCGCCGGCGCCATCAACCCCGCCGCCATCAAAGTCGCCGCTCCGGCGGCCCGTGCCAGTGCCCCTCTTTGCTTGAACATCCAGTCTCCTTGAACGCCGAAGTGGCCCGGCGCGCCGCACGCGATTGGAAACGTTACCAATTCACAAACACGAATATATCACCCTCTTATTTTGGGTGTCAACGCTTGTTACCGGTCCGTGCGCCGCAGCGACGCGTCGCCATTCAAGGCGAACGGCATCGACCTGGCCCACCGGTTCGAGGACAGCGAGAAGGTCAGTGCGCGGACCTGGTGGTACCAGCCGGCCGGCACGTACAGCATGTCGCCGGGATTGACGACGCACTCGATCATGGTCGCCTGGCGCGCCAGCGGGAACCGGTCGAAATCGGGCGCTTCGGGATCGAACGGAGAGCCGAAAAGGATGGCGTTGGCCTCGTTCGGATACAGGAACTCGTCATGATGGGGCGGCGACAGGAAGATCCGCTTGGTGCCCCATATCTGCGCGAAGATATTATCGTCGTAGTCGCAATGCAGCGGCGTCACCGTGCGGGCCGGACCGATCCAGAAACGGGGCGGCCCCATTTTGTCGAAATAGGTCGGCCAGTGGCACATATTGTTTAATTCGCGCAGCTCCAGATTGCCCAGGTAAGGCGGCAGGTCCTGTGTTTCGACGGCGACCAGGTCGAGATACTCCCCCATCGACATATCCCGCATCGCGCGGTCGGCCGCGAAAGCGGTGTTGATGTAGTCGCCCACCCGCGCGCGCACTTGCACCTCGCTGTAGCGATCGCGCAGCGTTTGCGGCGTCAGCGCGCAGAGGGGCCAGCGGTTGACGATCCCTGTGATCAGGAATGGCAGTCCCTGCGCGGCGCGCCCGCGGAACGCCGCCGCATCGAGCGCGCGCAAGCGCGGCACCTCGGAAATCGTGGGTAGCGCGCGTGCGGCGGCCCGTATCGCGTCACGCATTTGCTGGATCGACGTGACGCCGCGAACCTGCGCATCCCTTTGCTCGCGCGCCTGTTTTTTGGCGGCCGCCTCCTCCGGCGAAGCGGGCCGCGAAGCCTGCAGCGGCGGCGGCGAGCGCGGTGCGGTCCGCGTCGGCGGCGCCACTTGTCCGCCGGCCGCCGGATTTTTCTCTTTTGACATATGCCTTACCTTGAATTCCGATCTACTCACAAGCCGCGCAGCATAACGCATGCGGTTTAAACCGCGCTAGTATGATTGGATCATAAACCCGGCAAGACGATCGCGTAGGTTAGAATCGCCAGGCCAGACCGGCGCGCAAGGTGCGCATTTCACCGGGATGGGTATGGATATCGGCCACCGGCGCCGCCTCGCCGGGCAAGCGCGACTCGTAATAGTAATCGATGTCGCTGACCTTGCGATCCAGCAGATTAAGCACCTCCAGCGTGAGCTTAAGGTTGGCCGCCAGCTTATACCCAAGCTTCATGTTGACCAGCGTCGAAGACGGCGAGCGCACGGAATCATCCTCCACCAGCGCGCGCTGGCCGAAATACCGCAATCGTATGCCGCCCGACCAAAGGCCGGATTCCCCGGACACCCCGACCGAGGCCGTGCGGTTGATCGAACCCGGAATGAAATTCCCCGCCGGATCGTTGTCGGTGAAGCGCGCGTGCGACCACGCCAGGTTGGCGTCGATGATCCAGTCCTTGGCCGGCGTATAAAAGTTGGCCAGCTCGATGCCGTGGCGGCGGCTCGGACGCCCCGCCTCGGTGCTGCCCGCGTCGCCGATGAAAATGAGCTCCGAATCGAGGTCGAGTTGCCATGCCGCGACCGTCGTTTGCAGGCCGGGCACCAACCCAACCAGACGCAATCCCGCTTCCTTGCCGGTGGCCCTGACCAGCGGCGTCGCGCGTTCGATCGCCGCGCCGTCGGCATCGACCGCCAGGCCGGTCTTGGGATCGACCGCACCGGTGACGCCGCGCGCGTCGTTGCTGTGGAAGCCGCGTCCCCAATTCAGATACATTTCGGCGTTTTTCCCCGGCGTGAAAACGGCGCTGAATTTGGGGCTGGTGATGGGCGCGTCGACCTTGCCCGAGTTGGCGGCGGTGTCGCTGTCGACGTCGAACGAATAGCGGTCCGACCGCACGCCGGCCACGGTGCGCAGCCAGGGCGCCCAGGCGATACTGCTGGACAGGTAGACGGCGGCGGCGCGCTCCTTGACCTGGTCTTCGCGCACGGTCGACAGGCGCCTGCGCGCCGCGCTCAGATACAGCCCGACCGGCGACAAATGATCCTGGCGCAGCTGCACGCCCATCACCGTCTCCGAGGCGAAGGGCCCGAGCTTGTGCTGCCAGGCGCGCTCCGCGCTCAGGCCCAGGACCTGGCGGCTCTCGGCCTGGTGGAACTGGTCGCCGTGCTCCGGATCGTCGAGCACATAGGTGAAATTGCTGAACAGGTCCAGGCGCGACTTGATCAGATAAGCACTAACCTTGCTGTAGCCGTCGGCATACTGGCGCGTCCATTCGCCAGAGGCACTGTAGCGCGAGGTCTCGCCGCCGTCGCTGGGATCGAGCGCGCCGTAGCGGCCGATCAAGCCGCCGTCGAGCGCGCGGCGCGGCACCTGGTCGGTCGAATTCCATGACGAATGCATGCCCATCGCGGTCAATCGCACATCGTCGTCGCCGCTGCGCAAACTGTACGACAGCACGCCGTTCGCGCGCTTGTAGTCCTCCGGCGTATCCCACGGACCGTCCTGGCCCGCGCGCTCGATCGCATACAGCAGCGTGCCGGCGGCCAGCGGCGTCGAATTCGCCACCAGCACGCGCGCAAAGCGGTTCTGCCCCGCCTCCACGCTCAGCAAACCCTGGTCCATCTGCCGCACATAGTCGAAGGCCGCCGCGCCGGCCGCCGAGAAGTCGCCCTCCTCCGCATAGTACGTGCCCTTTTTGTATTGAATGGTGCTCACCAGCTCCGGTATCAGGAAGTTCAAGTCCGAATAGCCCTGGCCATGCGCATTGGTCGGCAGGTTCACCGGCATGCCCATCACCGCGGTGCGGAAGTCGGTGCCGTGATCGAGATTGAACCCGCGCGCGAAATACTGGTTGGCCTTGCCGTCGCCGGCGTGCTGGGTCACGATCAGGCCCGGCACCGCTTCGAGCAGCTCGCCGGTGCGCAACAGGGGGCGGTTTTCCAGCTGCTTGGCCGTCACCGTGCCTTGGTTGGCGGAATCGGCCACGCCAAGCGGGATCAGGCTGGCCGACACGCGCACCTGCTGCGGCGCGGCCTGGCTGCCGTCGGCGCTGGCGTCGGCGGGATCGTTGGCAACGCCGTTGGCGAAGGCCGGCGCGGCCAGCAAGAGCATGGACGGAAGCAGGCGCAGCTTCCATTGAGGCTGGAGGGATTTCTTGTTCTTCATGAGGACTTTCTGTCACGACCGCTGACGGTCTTTTTTGAACGGCGCGCATCCCCGCACACCGTGAAAAAAGAAGCGAGCGCCATCGACGACGGTCGGACGAAATCGCAAGCCGGCGCCGTGGCGCCGCTCCCGCATCCTCCGCACAACACGACACCTCCCGGCCGCTTGCTTCCATCCGTCTTGGCCGGTATCCGGGCTAACAGGTCGGATCGCCTCGCCTTCCCATGCTCGACGCACAGTGGACTTCAGAGACAACCGGCCGCGCGTTCCATGGAACGCGGGCGCCTGTTTTACCGTTGCGGGGACAGCACACGTTTACCGCCGGCATGCCGGCGCGTGTTTCCCGTTTAACTGCGGCCAGGGACCTGGCCGCGAGCACCAAAACGCCGCCATGATACGACGGGCTGGTCACTGTGGCAACTTCCGTTGCGGATACCCCAGGGCATAAGAATTCGGACGCTAGCAACTGACACGAAAGCCAGTTCAGCGCCGGCATCGCCGGCTGAGAATACTGCCGACAAACCGATGCATCATGGAACAATCCGGGTGATTCAAAAGCTCATTGGAGAGAAGCAAGCTCGAATTATGGAGATACCGAAGAGCAACATGTACTGATGAGCAAAATCCAGGAGATCGACCAAAGCTTGAACTGACTGTTGATTTAACAGTAGGCCAGCCCGGCGCGTAAGGTCACCACCACGGATGTGCCGGCGCCGGGGGCGCTGTGGATGGCCAACTTGGCGCCGATCCGCGCGGCTCGTTCACGCATGCCGGGTAGTCCCCAATGGCGCTCGCGCTGCCCGGCCTTGCACACCGCCTCGTCGATGCCGGCGCCGTGATCGCGCACCGCCAGCGTCAGTTCGCCGGCGCCGTAGTTCAATTGCACCACCACGTCGCTGCTGCCCGAGTGCCGAAGGGCGTTAGCGATCGCCTCCCTGGCGATCGCCTCCAGTTCGCGCACAACGTCGCCCTGGAGTACGCGCCGCGCACCCTGCTCGTGCAGCGCGAACACGACGCCGTGCTGGGCGCAAGCCGCCGCCCCGGCCGCTTCCAGCGCCTGCACCAGGTCGACCCGGCATGCCTGGTCCGAGCGCAAGTCCATCAACTGCTCGCGGCCCTCCTCGACCACTGCCTCGGCGGCGTCGAGCGCGTCGTCGATTCGCTGCCGCACCTTTTCGTCCTTCGGCAGGACCGACTTGATGCTGTTGAAATGCAGGATCAGCGCCAACACGCTCTGCAGGAACGTGTCATGCAGCGTGCGCGCAATGCGCTCCCGCTCGTCCAAGCGCGCACGCATGCGTTCCACCGCGCGCGCCGTCATCAGGGTCAGGCGCCACAGGTAAAGCAGATACAGCGCGCCTGCCAGCAGCGCTGCACAGGCCAGCTTGAACCAGGTCGCCTGGTAGAACGCCGGCGCAATGCTGAAGCTCAGGCTTGCCGGGGCCACGCTCCACAAGCCGTCTTCGTTGGCGGCCATGACTTCGAAGCGATAGTCGCCGGGACCGAGGTTGGTATAAAAGGCTTGGCGCAAGGCGCCGGCCTCGCGCCATTCATGGTCATGTCCGATCAGCCGGGTGCGGAATCGCGCCCGCTCGGGGATGGACAGCACGGCGGCCGTGAAATCGACGCGCAGGTTGTGGGTATGCTTGGGCAGGCCGATGCCGTTGACGGCAGCGTGTCGCCGGCTGTCGGTATTGAGCCAGGTGATCAGCGGTGTCGGCGCGACCGCGTTGCGGACGATGCGGCGCGGGTCGATCACGCCGACGCTGCCGGAGGTGGCGTACCACAGGCGGCCGTCGCCAGCCTCGGCGAGCGTGTTGAGCGGACGCACCTGCTGGGTTTCTCCGCTGTAGCCATCGAGATAGTCGAAGCGCTCGACGGCGACTTGATGCCGGCCGCCCTTCAGGACGCCAGCCAGATCGGCGGCGCCGATACGGATCAAGCCGCCCAAAGCCTGAAGCCACAACTCCCCCTGCGCGGTCTGGACAATGCCCGCGACGCCGGCAATCGGTCTGCCGGCGGCGTCGTCGAGGGCAACGAAGCGGCCTTCATGGAAGCGCGCCATCCCCTGGTCGCCACCGACCCAAAGGGTGCCACGTTGACTATAAATGGACAACACGTTGCCCACACTCAGTCCTTCGGCCGGACCGAATTGCTGAACCTTATCGTTGTGCAGCATAGCCATTGCGTTGCCGGTGTAGCCGAACCAGACCCGTCCCTGGGCGTCGGCATGCATTGACACAGCACTGCGCCCGGCCAGGACCGCATGGCCGCCACCAGCCTGCCAGACGCCATCCTTGAAGGTATGCACGCCGCGTCTCGCCACGGACACCCATAGCCGTCCATCGTTCGCCATCGCCAGCGCCTGCAAAGGGCGCCGTTGCAACGCCGATGTCAGCGGCCAGCGCTTCACCTTGCCTTCGCGCCGGCTCCACACCCAATGCGGATCGCCGAACCAGAGTGTGCCGTCTGCGGCGAGCGTGCCGGCGGTGGCGGAGTACATGTCGCTGGCAATGCGGCGCCCGTCGGTGGCGACGGCGAATGTCGGCGGGAAGACCGGATAGCGCGACGAGTGGGCACTGATCCACACTTCCCCGTCGGCCCCGGCAGTGATGCTGAAATCGGTGCTGAAGGCCGGCATGTCCTGCACCGTTAGTCGAGTTTCCCTTATCCGGTCCAGCCCATTCTCACTCATGAACCAAAGGTTGCCTTCGCGGTCATCAAACGGTGCCCTGAACACGCGCACGGAGCTGAAATCGTGCGGGGCGACCAATTGCTTTTGCAACTGCATGTCGGGCGTGTACAAGCGCATCCCGTCGCCGGAGCCGATCCACCACGCACGGCGACGGTCACGGTGGACGCTATAGGGCGGAGCGTCGAGTTGCGGCAGGCGTAGCGGCGTCAATGTTTCAGACACTGGTTCGAAAAGCTGCGGGGTCTCGCCGAATTTAAAAACGACCACCTCGCCGGTGCCGCTCACCTGGCTACGCTGCATGCTTCCGAAAGCAGCCACTTTCCGGAATCGGTGGGTACCGGGGATGTTGCGATACAGGCCGCGGAAGTGGGTCACCAGCAGACTGCCATCGTGCAGTACGTTGAGCGATGGCATATCGTCCGGGGGCAAGCCGTCGGCCGGTGTCACATGACGCCATTGCGCACCGTCCAGCCAATAAATGCCGGCGGCGCTGGAAAACCAGTGCATGCCGTCGGCGGTTTTGCCGAATTGCGTGATGGCGCTGGGCGGAACGCCATCCGCTTCGCCATAGTGGCGCACGGCGCCCTGCTTGAAGATGGAGATGCCACCGTGTTCGTACCCTACCCACAACGCATCGTCGATCAGAGACAGCGCGTGGACATTGGGCGAGGTCAGCTTATTGCCGGCGATCTCGTCGATGCGTTCGAAGCGCACGCCGTCAAAGCGAAACAGGCCGTCGGTGGCGCCGATCCACAGCATGCCCGTGCGGTCCTGCACCATGGCGCTAGCGTCGGATGGCGCGCCGTCGCGCTTGATCCAGGCCGTATGCGACAGGCTGGACTGCCAGAACGGCAAAGCCTCCGCGACATGGGCCGATGCGTCGCCAAAGCTCGCAGCGGCGGCGGCCAGCGCGCAGCTAGCGCCTATCGCTAACTTCCTACTCACGCGCAGAGGCAATAGTCCAGTCCGCAACCTGTTTCGACAGAAATACATGGAGTTGACGAAAATAACTAAAAGACAACAGCTTACAGCAAGATGCCATTAGATATCGTTTTGACGCGGATCAGGAGCCTTCGCGCGTATGGAGCTCCGAGTCTCGTCATACCCGAGGAAGAGGCATCTCAAGATGAATTCGACCAATGAATTGGCTAGGCAAAGCGCATCGCCCGGGTGCTGGAATCAAAAGGAGCCCCTACAAAGGGACTGATCGAGAAGTGAAACGCGGCCGAAGAAAAACCGCGTTAAAAAAGCGCCGAGAACTCGGCGCTTTTTTCACATCTATTTACGTTTGCTATCGGGCGTCACCCGAGTTGCAACCCAAGTACTATTGGGCTGCTAGGTCGGCGGCGCCCGACGATGGTCAGCGATCGTCGCGAAGTTATCCCGAAGGCCACCGCGCGGACCCTGCTCTTGGAAGATGCCGCCATTGTTGCCAGGGTTTTGACCTGGTTTG
This sequence comes from uncultured Duganella sp., assembly GCA_963511605.1. GTDB lineage: Bacteria > Pseudomonadota > Gammaproteobacteria > Burkholderiales > Burkholderiaceae_D > Rugamonas. The sequence goes on from CAUPJZ010000011.1 coordinate 92,915, forward strand.
ATACCTTTAGACATGATAGAACTCCTAATTTGCTGTTGAGAAATTGCGACGAAATATCTTGTTGGCCTCAACTGTCTCGACTAAAATGGAGTCCTCAGATAGACGCAAGTCGATGCTGAGGACGGTTCAAACTTAAGTGACCTATCTCCTGGTCATAAAGGTTTTAGCCATATACGATCCCTGCCTTACCAGCTCATCATTGCTGGCTATGTTCCGCGCGTCAGCGGCGGGTTCAAACAAAAGAGATCTCCGGTCTCCACACCGGAGGTCTCCCCTCTCTCCCTCAAAGTCAACTACTACATCTAGTGCTTTCGCCCTTGAGGATGAGTAATTGTAGGGTTCCGCTTCAACGAAAACAAGGGGAAATTTTTACGTTTCCGCCATTTTTTCAGTTGACATTAGGGAACGCCTTTTACTAAGCGCAATACGGCGCTAGCGCTCACTAACACAGCTTCCGATATCGGAGTTTCTTCACATAATTCTCGGCTATTTTTTACAGATAAATTCCAATTTGACATGTAAATTTTAGGGACGCATGACGCATGGGACTCAAAATCCCGCGCTGCAAGGAGTGCCTTTTCGATTCCGGCTCCCGACACTACTAGGATTCAAGCGGACTCCAACCAGTTTATGCTGCTCGGAGCCAATTTCATTTAGTTCCGTAAAAATGATCGAGTTCCGCAAGATGCGGGCGGCGCGCCGCGACTAACGGCCTGGATCGCCGCCGCGCGGCCCTCTATCCGGACGCTCGCGTAGATCATCAAGCGGCGCTTGCTCCGCCACGACGGGCTCACCTTCCAGCTCGTGCCGAAGCGCGTTCAGCACCAAGGTGCTGCCGCAGACGTCGCCATGTGCGGTGAGCTGATATTGATGTGCGCGCAAGGCGATGGCGCGCAGGCGCTTAATTTCCCACAGCAGGCGCACCATATCGGCCGGGTCGCGGCGCAGGCCTATCTCCCGAAGTTCGATTGCGGTCAGTTTGGGACGAAAGTTCATGGGTTCGATGATGTGAATATACTGTATGTACGTACAGTACATCAAATCCAAAAGCCGGGTAAGATATTTTCATGTGTGGAAGACTTGATCAAAATGACATCAGCCGACTCTTAGTCAATTTTGACTGGGTGGACGAAGTATTGAATCGCAGCGCGGCGCCGGATAGGTGGAATGTGCCGCCCGGCACGTATCGGCCGGTGCTGCACATGGAAGATGGGAGACTGGTGGCCGACGACGTGTTCTGGAGCTACCGGCCCGCCTGGGCGGCGGCCGCCAAGCCGATGCCGCCGAAGAAGCGGATCCCGATAACCGTTAATGCAAAGGTCGAGAAGCTGCTCGGCGCCTACTGGAAGCCGCTGATGCGCGCCGGGCGCGGCATCGTCTGCGCGTCGGGCTGGTACGAATGGACGGGCGAAAAAGGATCGAAGCAGCCGTGGCACATCCACCGGAAGGACCGCGAGCCGCTGTTCCTGCTCGCGTTGGCCAACTTCGGTTCCTTCGTGGAAAACCGCGAGGAAGCCGGCTTCGTGCTGGTGACGGCCGACTCGCTGAGCGGCATGGTCGACGTGCACGACCGGCGCCCGGTCGCGGTGAGCGCGGAAGACGCGCGCCGCTGGCTCGACCCGGCGATCACCGTCGAGGAAGCTGAGCACCTTGCGCGCACCGCCATGCTCGACGTGGACCTGTTCGAATGGTTCCCGGTCAGCCGCACGCTCAATACCGGCGCCGACGGTCCTGAGATGGGCCAAGCTGTGGTGCTGGCGGAATAGCCGACGCTAGTCGCACCAAATGCTGGCCGCGACTAGTCGCCCGCGCCGCTCTTTGATGCGCGTCTCGCAGACCCGTCCGCCAGTTGTAATTCTGTACAGTAGCCGCACATGTCCCGGTGGCATGCCGTACTCACAGAAGACCCATTTGTCGAGGTCTTCTCTGACCACGTCATATTCGAATCGATAGCCGGCCCCACGCCGCAATGGAGCCCCGATCAGCTCGCCGTTGTTCTCTGCCGGGCCGACTGAAACGCCTGCTTGCATGAGTGGCGTATTGGGCGTTCCAGGAAATGGCGCCAGCCACCCCCGCGCCGCCAGGGCTTGCATCTGAATGAGGTCAGGAAATTTCACCGGGCACCGTAGCGCGACGGGCGCCGCGCCCGCCGGTGCTGCCGGGACCAGCAACAATGCGCTACTGCACAACCCAGAAATTATCGTAGATGTTCGAATCACTTAAGCCTCCAGGAATATGGGCAAACCGCCCCTTTTCGTAGATGGGGCGCTGCTTTATCGCCTTTATCCCCCTCCATTGCTCCATGATGACGAAGTAATCCGGCCGGCCTGTCTTGCTATCGAACGGGCCCATTCCAAGGAAAAAGCCGGCATGGTCGCCCGTCGGCTTGTTGGGGTAACGCCCGTGCTTGTCGAAGGTGGCAATCACGGTTCCGACTCGGATGTAACCGGCGTCGATGACCCGCACCCATGGGCGCCAGCTTCCCGTCCATCCGACGTCAGTCAGCGCCAGCACTAGCGCAACGCAGTCGCCGTTTCCCACAACCGGCTTACCTTCCAGTTTTTGAACGTCATTGTAGATGTGCGGCATAGCCCCTCCGGACAATGAGAAGCCTCATTGTTGGCACGCTGGGGTGCTGGGCCGCTGGACAGGATCAAGCTTGGGCGCCGACGCGTTTGCGGGAGATCAGGCAAGGCGCGTCACTGAAGGCCGCGAATCTCTAGGGGCCACGTAGGGGTAATTTTCACGGGCAAGAAAAAAGCCAATCCGAAGATTGGCCTAAGTCTTTGATTCTATTGGTCGGGGCGAGAGGATTCGAACCTCCGACCCCGTGCACCCCATGCACGTACGCTACCAGGCTGCGCTACGCCCCGACGAATTCGCAATTATAGCAGCCGCTTTAAGTATTTGTCATGTTTGCTTTGCGCCACAGTTGGATAGTATTCCATACCGCGCGCGGCTAAGATATCCGCCATGGCCGAATCCACTTCCAACCACCTGCTCGAACAAGCAGCAGCCCTGGTCTCCGACGCCGATCTGCTGGTCATCGCCGCCGGCGCCGGCATCGGCGTCGATTCGGGTTTGCCGGATTTTCGCGGCAACCAGGGCTTCTGGCAGGCCTACCCCGCCCTCGCCCGCGCGCGGATGGAATTCACCAGCGTCGCCTCGCCGGACACCTTCCACGCCGACCCGTCGCTGGCCTGGGGCTTCTACGGCCATCGCCTCAACCTATACCGCGACACCGCGCCGCACGCCGGCTTCGCGATGCTCAAGGACTGGGGCGAACGCATGGACCATGGCTACGGCATCTTCACCAGCAACGTCGATGGCCAATTCCAGCGCGCCGGCTTCGATCAGCAGCGGATCCACGAATGCCACGGCTCCATCCATCACCTGCAATGCCTGGCGCCCTGCAACGGCGATATCTGGAGCGCCGACGATTTCCAACCGGAGGTCGACAACGACGCCTGCCGGCTACTGAACCCAGCGCCAACCTGCCCGCGCTGCGGCAGGCTGGCGCGGCCGAACGTTCTGATGTTCGGCGACTCGGGATGGAATGAGCGCCGCTCGGCGATGCAGGAGGCGCGCTTGCGCGCGTTGCTGGAAAAGGCGCGGAGGCCGCTGGTCGTGGAACTGGGCGCCGGCGTGGCGATACCGTCGGTGCGCCATTTCGGCCAGCGCGTGATCCAGCAGCACGGCGGCCGCATGATACGCATCAATCCACGCGAGCCGCAGGTGGCCAGCGCGCGCGACGTCGGCCTGCCGATGGGCGCCCTGGCCGGCCTGGCCGCCATCGACGCCCTGCGCTAAACGATTTACACCAATTTGACGGCGATGCCGGACAGGCCGTCGACCTTTCCGGTCAGGGTCTGGCCGCGCTCCACGGCGCCTACGCCCTCCGGCGTGCCGCTGAAAATCAGGTCGCCCGGCGCAAGCGCGAACAAGGTCGATAAATTGGCGATGGTTTCGCTGATCGACCAGATCAGGTGGTCGATAGTGGCCGACTGCCTGGTCACGCCGTCGACATCCAGCTGTATCGCGGCGTGGCCGATGTCGCCCGCTTCGGCTGCGCGGTGGATCACGCCGATCGGCGCCGAGTAGTCGAAGGCCTTGCCGATTTCCCATGGCCGGCCGGCGTCGCGCATCTTGAACTGCAGGTCGCGCCGCGTCATGTCCAACCCCACCGCGTAGCCGAAGATGTGCCGCGCCGCGTCCTCCACGGCGATGTCGCTGCCACCCTTGCCGATGGCGACCACCAGTTCGCACTCGTAGTGCAGGTTGCTGGTCGCTTGCGGGTACGGCAGCTCGACCACCTGCCCCGGCGCGACCGGCACCAGCGCCTGGGCGTCGTTGGGTTTGCAGAAGAAGAATGGCGGCTCGCGATCCGGGTCGTAGCCCATCTCGCGCGCGTGGGCGGCGTAGTTGCGGCCGACGCAGTAGACGCGGCGAACGGGGAACAAATCAGCGGTGCCGGCGACCGGCAGGCCGACGATGTCGTGGGCGGGGAAAACGTAGGAAGTCATGATGCTCCGATGGCTGGAATGGGAGATCAGCCATGGTACAACAACAAAAACCGGCCTGCGCGGCCGGAAACACTACGAGACAAATTCGTTCTACGGGATCAGGTCATCAACAGCGCCGTCATCGCGACGCGGAAGGCTTCCACCAGGCCGTCGCGGTTCATATCCGGCTGGTTCAACGCGCGGATGTGCAGCCCCTGGAAGTAGCAGATCATGGTGTCGACGCGGCCGTCGAGCAACACGTCGTCCACCGGCAGGTTGCGGCGCTCGCGTCCCGCCTTGACCAGCAAGCGCAATTGCGTGCGCGAGCTTTCCTCGTGCACGCGTAGCTTGGCGGCGATCACCGGATTGCGCGACGCCTCCGCGTACATCTCCAGCGGCACATGCCACGGCTGCGGATCGAGCGACTCGTCGATGTGCCGGCGCGCGTCGTCGATCATGGCCTGCAACGGATCGTCGCGCGTCTGCAAATCGCTCAGCAGGCCGGTGACGTACTCGCTCTCGCGCTCGACGATCGCCATGATGATGGCGTCCTTGCTGTCGAAATAATTGTAGATATGGCCGGCGCTCATGCCGGCCTGCTTCGATATCTCGGACATGCTGGCGCCGTGAAAGCCACTGCGCGCGAAGCACACGGCCGCAGCCTCCAGCACCTGGTTGCGGCGGTTCTGCGCACGTTCCGGGTCGGTGCGTCGTTTTGCGGGGGTAGTCATGTCGTGTCCTTGGGTATCTCTCTATGCCTTGGGGCGGAACTGTGGCGATGCCGACCGGGTTTGTCAATCCACCCTTGGGTCGATGCGGCGGAGCGCGGCAGCCGCGCATGACGGCCGCCGCGCCCACCGCCCGCTTGCAAAAGTCTAGCCGCGCGGCGGATTGCCTTGTTGAGCAACCTCAGGTTGCCAGCCGCCGCCGAGCACCTTGTACAGCGTGACGGCGTTGCTGGTCTGGTTCAGGCGCGTGCTGATCAAGCCCTGTTGGGCCGAATACAGCGCGCGCTGCGACACCAGCGCGTTCAAGTACGTGTCGGCGCCCTTGCGGTAACGGGCGTCGTTGATCTTGAAGCTTTTCTCGGCCGCGTCCACCAAGGCCTGCTGCGACGCAAGCCGCTCGTCGATGGTGCCGCGCGTGGCCAGCGCGTCGGCCACCTCGCGGAAGGCGACCTGGATCGCCTTCTCGTACTGCGCCACATAGATGTCGCGGTCGGTCTTGGCGATGCTCAGATTGGCGCGGTTGACGCCGCCGTCGAAGATCGGCAGGTTGATCTGCGGCGCGAAGCTCCACGTGCCCGACCCGGACTTGAACAATCCGGACAGGTTGCGGCTCGCGCTGCCGCCCGACGCCGTCAGCGAAATGCTGGGGAAGAAGGCAGCGCGCGCCACGCCGATGTTGGCGTTGGCGGCGCGCAGCGTGCGCTCGGCCTGCTGCACGTCGGGACGGTTGCGCAGCAGGTCGGACGGCAGTCCGGACGGAATCGCGGCCAGTTGCGTGACCGGATTGAGTTCGTCGGCCGGCAGCAGGTCGGCCGGCACGGCGCCGCCCACCAGCAGGTTCAGCGCGTTCTGGTCCAGCGCCACCTGCGCGGTGTAGGTGGCGACATCGTTGCGCGCGGCCTGAACGCTGGTCTCGGCGTCGTACATGTCGACGCCGGAGGTGACGCCGTTCTCGAAGCGCTTGCGGCTCAAATCATAGGTGATCTGCTGGCTGCTCAGGGTTTCCGCCGCCAGCTTCAAACGCTGCTGGTCGGCCGTCAGGGTCAGATAGGCGTTGGCCACTTCGGCCACCAGGCTGATTTGCTGCGTGCGGCGCGCCTCCTCGGTGCCGAGGTAGGTCTGCAAGCCCGCTTCGGAGGCGTTGCGCACCTTGCCGAAGAAGTCCAGCTCATACGACGGCATCGACAGCCCGCCGCTGTACTGGCGGGTGATGGCCGCGTCGCCGGTGCCGGTCATGTTGGCCGGCGTGCGGGTGGCGCTCTGGCTGACACCCGCGTTCACCTTCGGCAGCAGCGCCGCCGTCTGGATGTTGTACTCGGCGCGGGCGCGCTCGATGTTGAGCACCGAGACGCGCAGGTCGCGGTTGTTGGCCAGCGCCAGCTCGATCACCTTGCGCAGGCGTTCGTCGGCGAAGTACTCGCGCCACTGGATTTCCGACACCGGCTTGGCGTCGGCGGCGGCCGGCGGCACGTTTTTATACGCTTCGCCGGCGGGCCAGGCCTGCCCCACCGGGGCGGCCGGACGCTCGTACACCGGCGCCAGGCTGCAACCGGCCAGCAGCGCCAGCGCGGCCATGGTGATTAAAGACTTATGCATGTTTTTCATGATTAATGCGCCTCCAGTTGCGAGGTTGGCGCCGGTGGCGTGACCTTCTTCTTGCTGAAGAAGCCGCGCACCAGCACAAAGAACAGCGGTACGAAGAAGATGCCGAGGAAGGTCGACGTCAGCATCCCGCCCAGCACGCCGATACCGATGGCGTTCTGGCTGCCCGAACCGGCGCCGCTGCTGATGGCCAGCGGCAGCACGCCCAGACCGAAAGCGATCGACGTCATCAGAATCGGACGCAGACGCTGGCGCACCGCCTGCAAGGTCGCGTCACGCAGTTCGACGCCCTGCTCCTGCAGGTCCTTGGCGAATTCCACGATCAGAATCGCGTTCTTCGCGGCCAGGCCGACCACGGTCAGCAGACCGACCTGGAAGTAGACGTCGTTCGACAGTTTGAACAGGAACGTCGCCAGCACCGCGCCGACCACGCCCAGCGGCACGATCAGCAGCACCGAGAACGGGATCGACCAGCTTTCATACAGCGCGGCCAGGCACAGGAACACGATCAGGATCGAGATGCCGTACAGCGCCACGGTTTGCGAGCCGGAGTCGCGCTCTTCCAGCGACAGGCCGGTCCACTCGTAGCCGATACCCGGCGGCAGCTTCTTCGCCAGCGCTTCGATTTCGGCCATCGCCGTGCCCGAGCTCTGGCCCGGCGCCGGGGCGCCCAGGATCTCGCTCGACGACAGGCCGTTGTAGCGCTCCAGGCGCGGCGAAGCGTAAATCCACTCGCCGGTCGAGAAGGCCGAGAAAGGCACCATCTCGCCGTCAGCGTTACGGACGAACCATTTTTTCAGGTCTTCCGGCGCCATGCGCGATTCGGCCTGGCCTTGCAGGTACACCTTCTTCACGCGGCCACGGTCGACGAAGTCGTTGACGTAGGCGCTACCCCAGGCGTTGCTGAGCACCTGGTTGACATTGGCCACGGTCAGGCCCAGCGCGATGGCTTTCTGCTGGTCGACGGTGATCTTGTACTGCGGCGTGTCTTCCTGGCCGTTCGGACGTACGCCAACCAGCACCTTGCTCTGCGAGGCCATGCCCAGCATCTGGTTACGCGCGGCCATCAAGGCCTCGTGGCCGACGCCGCCGGTGTCCTGCAGTTGCAAATCGAAACCGGAGGCGTTACCCAGTTCCAGCACGGCCGGCGGAGCGAAGGCGAACACCATCGCGTCCTTGATCTGCGAGAACGCACCCATGGCGCGGCCGACGATGGCGTTGACCGCATGGTCTGCGCCCTTGCGCTCGGACCAGTCCTTCATACGGACGAAGGCGATACCGGTGTTCTGGCCGTTACCGGCGAAGCTGAAGCCGGCCACCGCGAACACCGAAGCCACGGATTCCTTCTCGTTGTTCATGAAGTGCTGTTCGACCTTTTCGATCACCTTGAGCGTGCGCTCCTGGGTGGCGCCGGTCGGCAGCTGGATCTGCGTGAACAGCACGCCCTGGTCCTCTTCCGGCAGGAAGGAGGTCGGCAGGCGCATGAAGACGAAGGCCAGCACGCCGAGGATCAGCGCGTACACCACCAGCGAGCGGCCGCCGCGATTGAGGATCTTGCCGACGAAGCCTTCGTACTTATGGCTGCTCTTTTCGAACGTCCGGTTGAACCAGCCGAAGAAACCGGTGTTGATGGCCGCATGGCCTTTCGGCACGGGCTTGAGCAGGGTGGCGCACAGCGCCGGCGTGAACACCATCGCCACGATCACCGACAGCACCATCGCCGAGACGATCGTGATCGAGAACTGGCGGTAAATCACGCCGGTGGAGCCGCCGAAGAAGGCCATCGGCACGAACACCGCCGACAACACCATGGCGATGCCGACCAGCGCGCCGCTGATCTGGGTCATCGATTTGCGCGTCGCCTCGAGCGGCGACAAGCCCTCCTCCGTCATCACCCGCTCGACGTTTTCCACCACCACGATGGCGTCATCGACCAGCAGGCCGATCGCCAGCACCACCGCGAACATGGTCAATGTGTTGATCGAGTATCCGAGCACCGACAGGATGGCGAAGGTCCCCAGCAGCACGACCGGCACGGCCATGGTAGGGATCAGCGTGGCGCGGAAGTTTTGCAGGAACAGGTACATCACCAGGAACACCAGCACGATCGCCTCGACCAGGGTCTTGACGACTTCCTCGATCGAGATCTTGACGAACGGCGTGGTGTCGAAGGCGACGACGGCCTTCATCCCGGCCGGGAACAGTTTTTCCAGTTCCGCGACCTTGGCCTTGACGGCGGTGGCGGTATCGAGCGCGTTGGCGCCGGTAGCCAGCTTGATGGCCATACCGGTGGCGGCGTTGCCGTTGTAGCGCGACAGCACGGCGTAGTTCTCGCTGCCCAGTTCCATGCGGGCGACGTCGCGCAGGTGCACGGTGGCGCCGCTGGACGAGGTCTTGAGCAGGATCGCGCCGAACTGCTCGGCCGTCTGCAGGCGGCTTTGCGCCGACACGGTGGCGTTCAGCTGCTGGCCCTTGGCGGCCGGCAGGCCACCCAGTTCACCGGCGGAGACCTCGGTGTTTTGCGCGGTGATGGCGGCGGTGACGTCGGCCGGCGTCAGTTGATAGCTTTGCAGCTTGGCCGGATCGAGCCAGATGCGCATGGCGTACTGCGAACCGAAGGCGGTGACGTCGCCCACGCCTTCGACGCGGCTGATCGGATCGATGACGTTGGCGGCCACATAGTCGCCCAGGTCGGCCTGCTTCATGCTGCCGTCCTCGGAGATAAAGCCGAGCACCATCATGAAGTTCTTGGTGGCCTTGCTGACCACCAGGCCCTGTTGGGTGACGGCGGCCGGCAGCAGCGGCGTGGCCAGTTGCAGCTTGTTCTGCACCTGCACCTGCGCGATGTCGGGATTGGTGCCGCTACGGAAGGTCAGCGTGATGCTGATGCCGCCGGTCGAATCGCTCGACGAGTTCATGTAGCGCAGGCCGTCGATGCCCTTCATCTTTTGTTCGATGACCTGGGTGACGGCGTCCTCCACGGTTTTAGCCGAGGCGCCAGGGTAGGAACCGGAGATCGAGATCGATGGCGGCGCGATGCTCGGGTACTGCGCGATCGGCAGTCCCATGATCGCGAGTACCCCGCCGAGCATGATCACAATGGCGATCACCCAGGCGAAGATGGGGCGGTCAATAAAGAAGCGTGACATAAGCTGGCTCCCGTCTTAGTGCGCGCTTTTGGCGGCAGGAGTTGCAGCGGCGGCGGCAGGTGTACCCGACCCGCCCGGTGCTGCGGCGGGGGCTGCGGCCACCTTGGCCGGCGCGCCCGGTTTGACTTTCTGCAGGCCTTCGACGATCAGCAGGTCGCCGGCGGCCAGGCCGGACTTGACCAGCCATTTGTCGCCCTGGGTGCCGGTGGTGACCAGCACGCGCTGTTCGACCTTGCCCTGCGGGTTGAGCACCAGCGCGGTGGCCTGGCCCTTCTGGTTGCGGCTCACGCCCTGCTGCGGCACGGCGATGGCCTGTTCGTCGACGCCGGCCTCCACCACCGCGCGCACGAACATGCCCGGCAACAGGTCGTTCTTAGGATTCGGGAACAAGGCGCGCAGCACGACGTTGCCGGTGCTGGTGTCGACCGAGACGCCGGAGAACTGCAGCTTGCCTTCCTGGGCGTACCTGGTGCCGTCGGCCAGCACCAGGGTCACCTTGGCCTGGCCCGATTGTTTCAGACTGCCGCTTTCCATGTCGCGCTTGAGGCGCAGCAGGTCTTCGCTCGATTGCGTGATGTCGACGTAGATCGGGTCGAGCTGCTGCACGGTGGTCAGCGCGTCGGTCTGGTTGGCGGTCACCAGCGCGCCGGGGGTTACCGTCGACCGGCTGATACGGCCGCTGATCGGCGCGTACACGTGGGTGTAGCGCAGATTGATCTGCGCCTCTTCCAGCGCGGCGGCGGCCGATGCCACATCGGCCTTGGCCTGGGCGTCGGCGGCGACGGCGTCCTCGTAGTCCTGGCGGCTGACGCCTTCGATGGCGACCAGCTCTTTATAACGCGAGACTTTCGGGCCGCTGGTCAGCACGCTGGCCTTGGCCTTGGCCAGGGCCGCCTTGGCCGAGTTGACGCTGGCCTGGTACAGCGACGGGTCGATCTGGTAGAGGGCGGTGCCGGCCTTGACGTCGGCGCCCTCGACGAACAGGCGTTTTTGTATCAGTCCGTTGACCTGCGGGCGCACTTCGGCCACCTGGAAGGCGGCGGTGCGGCCCGGCAGTTCGGTCGTGATCTGCAGCGCTTGCGGCGCCACCTTAAAAACGCCCACTTCCGCCACCTGCGCTTGAGGTGCTTCGGTCGTGGATTTGGAGCAACCGGCTACCAGCACGGTTGCGGTGATCAGGGCTGCTGCCCCGGCCGTCCGCAGGGACGGTTTGCAGAAAAGAGCTTCCATGGCTTGGGACTTTCTGTAGAAATTATGAGCACAAGCCATAGAATGAACGATCATTCTAATTATGTCAAGCAGGCATTTAATTATGCAAAGCAACTTTAAGCGGCAGTTAAGAAAGCCCCGGGGACGCCGCCACGGGCGGAATGTGGTTGCACACGGGGAATTTGTCTATAACAACGGAACCATCCCAACTCTCGGGTGCTACAATAAAATTACTTTCTTTCAGTTATCTTTCAGGCCTGAAACGAGGCCGAAGAACCTGTCGCCATGACCACGCAGCCCACCCACCGCACGGCTCGTCCCCGGCTCACCACCCTGGTGACGGCGGGCGTGAGCGCCACGGTGTTGCTGACCGTGCTCTCGCTACTGATCCTGGTCGACCATTTCGCCTTCAACTACGCCGAGCGCGAGGCCGGCCAGCGCCTGCAACAGCTGTCGTGGCAGACGCGCGACGCCCTCAACCGCGTGGTGCAGAAAGCCGCCGGCGACGTCCAGCTGCTGACCGATCTGCCCCAGGTGCGCGACGCCAAATCGCCGGCCGAGGTGCGCGCGGTGCTCGAAAGCGTGCAAAAAGCCTTCCCCGACTACGCCTGGATCGGCCTGGCCGCGTCGGACGGGCGCGTCTACGCCGCCACCCAGGGCGTGCTCGAGGGCGCCGACGTGAGCGCGCGCGACTGGTTCAAGGGCGGGCGCGACAAGCTGTTCGCCGGAGACTTCCACCCCGCCAACTTGCTCGGCAAGAAATTACCGGCCAGCGCGGACCCGTGGCGCTTCGTCGATGCCGCCGGACCGGTGACCGGCGCCGACGGACGCCCGCGCGGCGTGCTGTGCGTGCACATGAGCTGGGGCTGGGCGCGGCGCATGGCGCACACCATCGTGGCGCCGGCCGACCAGGCCTACGCGGCCGACATCTTCGTGGTGCGCGCCGACGGCACCATCATCCTCGGACCCAAGGGCATGGAGGAGCGCAAGCTGGCCAGCGAGAGCCTGCGCCTGTCGCGCACCGGCGCCACCGGCGCGGTCAGGGAGACCTGGGCCGACGGCCGCAGCTACGTGAGCGGCTATTCGCTGACGGGCACGGCGGGCGATCCGGCCACCCTCGAATGGTCGGTGATCGTGCGCCAGCCGGAGGACGTGGCGCTGGCCTCGGCGCGGGCGCTGGAACGCCGCATCCTGCTGCTCGGCGCCATCCTCGGCCTGGCGATGGCGGCCGCCGCCGTCGTCGTCGGGCGCCGCTACACCCGCCCGCTCAACGCGCTCAGCCGCAACCTCGAGCTGCGCTCGGCGGCGCCAGCCGGCGCCGCCGGCCTGCCGGAAATTGTCCAGGTCGACAGCTTCCACGAGGTGCAGGTGCTGTCAAGCGCGCTGGCGCGCATGCTCGACAACGAACAGTCCCACCTGGCCGCGCTGCGCGCGCTCAACGAAAAGCTCGAATCGACGGTCGGCGAGCGCACGCGCGAGATCGCCCGCAAGGCGCTGCAGCTGGAGCGCGCGCTGGCCCAGGAGCGCAGCACGCAACGGCTGCTGCACGAGCGCGCGGCCGAGCTGCGCGCCATCCTCGACAACGCGCACGACGCCTTCATCGCGCTCGACGAGGGCGGCGTGGTGCTGGACTGGAACCGCCAGGCCGAAAAGCTGCTGGGCTGGACGCGCGCCGAGGTGATCGGCCAGCCGCTGGCGGCGATGGTGCTGCCGCCGCTGCTGCGCCGCGCCTACGAGCGCGACATGCGCCAGCTGGCCGAGGCCGGCGCCAGCGGGGGCGTCGGCGCGGCCGGCGAGGCGGCCGTGCTCAACCGCCGCGTCGAGCTGACCCTGCACGACCGCGACTGCCGGGAGCTGCCGGTCGAGATCTCGCTGGCGTACGTGCCGCGCCGCAGCGGCCACCTGTTCATCGCCTTCCTGCACGACATCAGCGAGCGCAAAAAACTGTTCGCGTCGATGGAGCAGATGGCGCTGCGCGACACCCTCACCGGCCTGCCCAACCGGCGCGCGTTGCTGCAGACCTTGACCGAGGCGCTGCAGCGCGCCAGCCGCCTGCGCCAGTGCTGCGCCGTGTACTTCCTCGACCTCGACCGCTTCAAGCAGGTCAACGACCGCTACGGCCACGACGAAGGCGACGAGCTGCTGCGCCAGTTCGCCCAACGGGTGCGCGGCGCGGTGCGCAAGACCGACACCGTCGGCCGCCTGGCAGGCGACGAATTCGTCGTCATCGTCGAGATGCTGCACTGCGAATCCGACGCCCGCGAGGCGGCCGACAAGCTGCTCGCGCTGCTGCGCCGGCCGTATCCGCTCAAGACCGTCACGGTGCAGCTGGGCGCGAGCATCGGCATCGCCGTCCACCACCCGGACGACCCGCAGGATATCGAAATGCTACTCGGGCGCGCCGACCGCGCCATGTACGTCGACAAGCAGCAGGGCGCGCAAAGGCAGGCGCGCCGCTAGCGGCGGGGCTATGTTCGCTAGCGAACGCACATTTCATATTGAAAATCCTCCCCGACCCATTTCCGGTAATATTTACGGCATCGAGCCAGCGTTATGTTGCCCCGCCGGCGCCCACCAAGTTATCGGAACGCCCATGCAAGCACAAAACAGCGTCACCAATCTTTTCCTCGCCACCGGCGTGCCCGGCCTGGACGTGGTCCTGGCCGGCGGCCTGACCCGCGACCGCCTGTACCTGGTCGAGGGCGAGCCGGGCACCGGCAAGACCACCTTGGCGTTGCAATTCCTCAACGAGGGCGCCCGCCACGGCGAGGCCGTGCTCTACATCACGCTGGCCGAGACGGCGGTCGAACTGCGCAGCGTGGCCGAATCGCACGGCTGGGACATGAGCGGCATCCAGGTCGAGGAGATCATCCCCAACGAGAACGCGCTCGATCCGGACCAGCAGTACACCATCTTCCATCCGTCCGAGATCGAGCTGGGCACCACCACCCAGCGCATCGTCGCGGCGATCGAAAAATACAAGCCGCGCCGCGTCGTGCTCGATTCCCTATCGGAGCTGCAGCTGCTGGCCGAAAGCCCGCTGCGCTACCGGCGCCAGGTGCTCGCGCTCAAGCAGTACCTGACCAGCCGCTCCTGCACCACCATCTTCCTCGACGACCGCACCGCCCTGTCGACCGACCTGCAGGTGCGCAGCGTGGCGCACGCCGTGCTGACCCTGGAGCTGGCCGACCAGTCCTACGGCGCCGAGCGGCGCCGCGTGCGGGTGGTCAAATACCGCGGCATCGCCTTCCACGGCGGCGCCCACGACTACAAGATCGTGCGCGGCGGCCTGCATGTGTATCCGCGCCTGGTGGCGGCGCGCACGCGGGTCGACAGCCTGCGGCGCCAGCTCTCGAGCGGCCTGCCGGAACTGGACCAGTTGATCGGCGGCGGCCTGGAGGAAGGCATGAGCACCTTGATCTCCGGCCCGCCGGGCACCGGCAAGTCGTCGCTGGCGGCGCAGTTCATCTACGCGGCCGCGCAGCGAGGCGAGCCCAGCGCCATGTTCCTGTTCGAGGAGGCGCGCAACAACATGCTCAACCGCTGCGCCAACCTGGGCATGGACCTGAGCGGCGCCATCGACCAGGGCCTGCTGACGGTGCAGCAGATTGATCCGGCCGAACTGGCGCCGGGCCAGTTCGCGCACGCGATCGTCGAGGCGGTCGAGCGCGGCGTGCGCATCGTCGTCATCGATAGCCTCAACGGCTACCTGAACGCGGTGCCCGACGAGCGCTTCCTGACCGTCTACCTGCACGAGCTGCTGACGTATCTGGGCCAGCGCGGCGTGGTCAGCATCATCGTCGGCGTCCAGCAGGGCATGATCGGCACCGGCATGACCACCTCGGTCGACGCCAGCTACATCGCCGACAACGTCATCATGCTGCGCTACTTCGAGGCGGCCGGCGAGGTGCGGCAGGCCATCTCCGTGTTCAAGAAGCGCGGCAGCGCGCACGAGCGCACCATCCGCCGCTTCCGGGTCACGCCCAACGGCATCAAGGTCGGCGAGGTGCTCAAGAATTTCCACGGCATCCTGACCGGGGTGCCGACCTACACCGGCGGCGACGGCCACGGGCATTCCGTTGACGGCGCCCAAGGCTGACGCCATGGAGACGCGCATCCTGATTTACGCGCCGTTCGGCCAGGACGGGCCGCTGGCGGCCAAGGTGCTGGCGCTGGCGCAGATCGGCAGCCACGTGTGCGCCACGCTGGCCGACCTGGCCGCGCAGCTGGAGCTGGGCGCCGGCGCGGTGCTGACGGTGGAGGAGGCGCTGGCGCCGGGCGGCTTCAAGCTGCTGCGCGACTGGGTGGCGCGCCAGCCCGACTGGTCGGACCTGCCGATCGTGCTGCTGACCCATCGCGGCGCCGATTCGCAGACGGTGCGCCAGGCCGTGGCCAGCCTGGGCAACCTGAACCTGGTGGAACGGCCGGTGCGCACCTTGACCCTGATCACCGCGCTGCACTCGACGTTACGGGCACGCAACAAGCAATACCAGGTGCGCGAGGCGGCGCGCCGCAAGGACGAGTTCCTCGCCAGCCTGGGCCACGAGCTGCGCAATCCGCTGGCGCCGATCCGCACCTCGGTCTCGCTGCTGACGCACCTGTATCCGGACGCGGCGCCGGTGGCGCGCATCCGCGACATGGTCGAGCGCCAGGTGCGCCTGCTGACGCGCCTGGTCGATGATTTGCTCGACGTCGCCCGCATCACCAGCGGCAAGATCAAGCTGCAGCGCCAGCTCGTCACCCTGGCGTCGGTGATGAACCATGTCAGCGAACTGTGCGCGCAAGCGGCCGCCGCCAAGCGCATCCACGTGGCCTGGCAGTTGCCCGCCAGCGAGATCATGCTCAACGCCGACTACGCGCGCGTGGTGCAGATCTTCGCCAACATCCTGTCGAACGCGATCAAGTTCACACCGCAGGGCGGCAACGTGGTGGTGCGCGCCGTGGTCGAGCGCAACAACCTGACCGTGTCGTTGCGCGACAACGGCATCGGCCTGGAGGCCGAGACGATCCCGCGCATCTTCCGCATGTTCGAGCAAAGCAACACCGTGGTGGGCCAGTTCTCCAGCGGCTTGGGGATAGGATTGAGCCTGTCGCGCCAGTTCGCCGAAATGCACGGCGGTACCGTCGAGGCGTACAGCGAAGGGGTGGGCAAGGGCAGCGAATTCGTCATCCATCTACCGGTCGTCAACGACAGCGGCGCGCGCGAGCCGCTACCGCTGGCCTCCCCCGCCGCCGCCGCCGATGGCCGCAAGATGAAGGTGCTGGTGGTCGACGACAACACCGACGCCGCCGATTCGCTGTCGGCGCTGCTGGAGATCGACGGTTTCGACGTGCGCACCGTCTACGACGGCGCGGCCGCCGTGGCGATGACCGCCGAGAGCCAGCCGGACATGATCATCATGGATTTGGGCATGCCCGGCATGGACGGCTACGAGACGGCGCGGGCGATCCGCCAGCGCCCCGGCGCCGAGCGGATTTTGATGCTGGCCCTGACCGGCTGGGGCCAGAGCGACGCCCGCCGCCGCACGGTGGAAGCGGGCTTCGACCACCACCTGGTCAAGCCGGTGGAACTGGAGCAGATCGTCCGCCTGGCCGGCGCGCGCCAGAACCGCGAGCAGGTGCAGGCGGCGCGCTGACCGGGTCGATTACGCCGCTTACAGCGGCTTGACGTTGACGGTGGCGCCTTGCAGATACAGGGCGTTGGTCGATTCGAAGCCGGAGTCGGTGCCCAGCACGATCCAGAACTTGCCGTCCTTGTCGGCCTGCAGCTCGACCGCCTCGTCCGACTTGCGCTCCTGCGTGGCCCACTTGCCGCCGCTGCAACCCAGGCCCTCGCCGCCCTGCACGCCGATCACCTTGCCCTGGCGTCCCGATTCGGCCTGGTTGCCCCGCTCGAGGTTCAGGCGCAATTCGTCATTGGCCTGCTTGACCACCTTCGGCTCGTCGGCGCTGGCCGCGACCACCATCCACATGCTCTCGCCGCGCGAGCCGCCGACGCCCATGCAACCGGTGCCCGCGTCGGTCGCGTAGCGCATCGCGAACGTCACCGCGTACTTCGCGCCCGGCACGAAGCCCGCGACCTGGCGTTTAACGAAGGTCATCACATCGTCGCTCTTGTTGGTCGAGATCAGGTAGTAGCCCTTGCCCGTCAGCGGCGCTGGCAGGTCCTTCCACGCGGCGGCCACGTCGACCGGCCTGGTGTCGGCGGTGAAGTCGGCGACATCGGCGCTCCAGCCGTCGATGCCGGCGTTGAAGTCGACGGTGATGACCGAGGCGACGGGCTTGGGCGGCGCCACCGGCTCGGCCGGTTTGGCCGGCCCGACGACGACATCGGTGCCGCCGCCGCAGGCGGTCAGCGTGGACACGGCGAGCATGCCGGACAGCGCCAGCACGGACATGATTCTGGTTTGCTTGAACATTGTTTTCCCCTGGTTTTAGAAGTCACCCTCGTGAGGTGCCGACGTGCAGTCTAAAGAAAACTTGTCAATTTGCATCAGTAAATTGTAACGACTAGTAAGTTACAATTTATAACCTCCAGCATGGCCGTTTTTTGGTAGGACAACTCCCCGGAGTGTTTTTTGTTGACTCTCACGCGGCGTCATCCCGCACAATCGGGGTGTCATGGAGGAAGGCAGATGAAACAGACAGTCAAACAGGTCGCCAAGGCATCCGGCATCAGCGTGCGGGCGCTGCATCACTACGACGAGATCGGACTGCTGAAACCGGAGATCGGGCCAAACGGCTACCGTTACTACGGCCAGCAGGAGCTGCTGCGCCTCCAGCGCATCCTGTTCTACCGCGAACTGGGCGTCGCGCTGGCCGAGATACGCCGCATGCTCGACGATCCATCCTTCAACACCCGCGCCGCGCTGGTCGAGCTACGCCAGCGGGTGGAAGCGGAGATCGGACGCCGCCGCGACCTGACCAGGACCATCGACCGCACGCTGGCATTGATCGACGCCGGCAAACCCTTGAACGCGCAGCGCCTGTTCGACGGCGTCTCGCCGGAAAAACAGGCCGCGTGGGAGGCCGAGCTGACGGACCGTTATGGCGATCCGGCCGCCGGCGCGATCCGGCAATCGCGCGACGCGCACGCGGCCCTCTCCCCCGCCGGCATGATCGACTTCAAGGCGGAAATCGACGCGATCCACGCCAGCTTCGTGGCGCTGATCGGCCGCGGACTTCCGCCCGGCTCGGACGAAGCCCAAGTGGAGAGCGCGCGCCACTATCGATGGGTAAGCCGGTCATGGCGACCGGATGCGGACGCCTACGCGGCGCTGGGCGCGCTCTACATCGACCATACCGAGTTCCGTGGCATGTACGACGCGCTTCACCCCCGGTTGGCGCCTTTCCTGGCCGAGGCGATGGCTATCTATGCGCAACGGGCACTCCGCGCGGGGCTAGCTTGAAACGCCGGGGCTTCCTGGCACTTCCACTGATAGGAGCAATGGCCATGTCGAACCAAACCGCAGGCGCCGCGCCGAAAGAACAAGACGTTTCCGTCACCGTCTCCGGCGTCAGGATCGCATGCCGATTCAGTCCGTCCGAGGGCGACGCCGCCGGCGCGGTGCTGATCGTGCCCGGCTCGCTGTTCAGCGACGTCGACGGAAACTATCCAACGATGAATATGCGCCCGCATGCGTATGCCGATCTCGCGAGGCATTTGAGCGCGCGCGGCTTCGCCGTGCTGCGGATGGCCAAGATCGGACCGGGCACAGGATCGCAGACGATCAATGCCATGCTGGCAGCTTCCCATGTTGATTTCCTGACGCGGGTGGCGGTCGCCGGCGCCGGCCTGGCGCTGCTGCGCGGGAGCGCCGGCACGCGGCCCGTCATCGTCGCCGGCCATAGCGAGGGCGCGGTGGTGGCGTCGCTGCTGGCCGGCGGCGCGGACCGGCGGATGATCGATGGCGTGGTCAGTTTGTCCGGCCCGGCGTTGCCGATCCTCGCCGTCATGCGGGCGCAGATCGCGGCGATGGCGCCGGCCGGCATGGCGCCGGACATGGCGCTGTTCGACCGCACGGCGGCGGCGATCCGCGCCGGCAATCCGCTGCCTCCCGAGGCGGCGCGCGATCCACGGACGGCGATGCTGGCGACGATGCCGCCGATGGGACACGCCTACCTGCGCAGCGCCGACCGCGTCGATCCGGTGTCGGCGCTGGCCAAGGTGCGGCAGCCGGTATTGATCGTCCAGGGAGGACGCGACGCGTCGGTGCCGCCGGAGCATGCGGAGGCCCTGCGCGCGGGACGCGGCGGCCTGCCGACGGAAGTGGCGCTCTTCCCGACCTTGAACCACTTCTACAAAACGACACCGGCGGGCCTGCCGCCGATGCAATCGATGATGCTGGAGACGGAAAGCGACACGTCGGTCGCCGATACAATCGCCAGCTGGTCAACCCGACTTAACCACGGTTCCACGTAGGGCGGATTAGCGCGAAGCGCGTAATCGGCCAATCGCCGAGCCGCCGACGGAGCCTGGCCGATTACGCGCGTTGCGCCAATCCGCCCTACTTCCAATCCCCACGCAAATCCAAAACCTGCTTCTGCAAGCCCTCGGGCGTGACATCATGCGGCGGCACCGGCAGTCCCACCGCCAGCGCCAACCGCGAACGCAGCCCGTTGCGGAACGCCCGCTGGAACACGTTCTCGCCGTTGCGGCTGAGCAGGTGCCCCCACAACCCGCGCAGCGCCATCGGAATCACCGGCACCTTGGAGCGCTCGATGATCTTGGCGATACCGCCCTTGAACTGGTTGATCTCCCCGTCATGCGTCAACCGCCCCTCCGGGAAGATACACACCAGATCCCCCTCGTGCAGCGCCTGCGCGATATCGATATAGGCCTTCTCCATCAGCCACGGATCCTCCTTGGCCGGCGCGATCGGAATCGCGCGCGCCGTGCGGAAGATCCATCCCAACAGCGGCAGCTTGAAAATGCGGTGATCCATGACGAAGCGGATCGGCCTCGGACTGGCCGCGCCGATGACGATGGCATCGACATAGCTGACGTGGTTACACACCAGCACCGCCGCCCCCTCGGACGGAATGCGCTCGGCGTCGATGGTGCGCACGCGGTGCACGGTGTGGATCAGTAGCCACGCCAGGAAGCGCATCAGGAACTCCGGCACCAGCGAGAAGATATACATCGCCACCAGCGCGTTGAGCAGCGCCGTCACCAGGAACAGCTGCGGGATCGTGAAGCCCTGCCCCAGCAGCACGATGGCCAGGCCGGCCGCCGCCACCATGAACAGCGCGTTGAGGATGTTCATGCCGGCGATGGTGCGCGAAATATGTTCCGGGTCGCAGCGGGTCTGGATCAGCGCGAACAGCGGCACGATGAACAGGCCGCCGAACATGCCGATCATGAGGATGTCGAACAGGATGCGCCACATGCCGTGCTGCGCCAGCAGCGCGATCGCGTCCAGGTGCGGGCCGGCGGTCAGCGCGGCCACGCCGCTGCCGTAGGCCAGGCTGGCGAAGTACAGGTCCACGCCGAAGATCGTCAGGCCGATGGCGCCGAACGGCACCAGGCCGATTTCCACCTTGCGGCCGGACAGGCGCTCGCACAGCAGCGAGCCGCTGCCCACGCCCAGCGAGAACACCGTCAGCAGCAGCACGAAGGCGCTATGGTCGCCGTGCAGGTAATCCTTGGCGAACACCGGGAACTGCGACAGCACCAGCGCGCCATAGAACCAGAACCACGAGTTGCCCAGCATGGACAGGAACACCGTGCGGTTCTTGCGCGAGAAATTGATATTGCGGATCGATTCGCCGACGAAGTTCCAGTTGATCTTCAGGTCCGGCGCCGGCGCCGGCGAGCTGGGAATGCGGTAGGCGGCGATCAAGCCGAGGACCGCGAAGAAGATGGTGCCGCCGGCCTCCAGCAAGATGCCGTGCGGCTGCTGCACCACCAGGATGGCGCCGAGGATCTCGCCCAGCAGGATGCCGACGAAGGTGCCCATCTCGGTCACGCCGTTGCCGCCGATGAGTTCCTCCGGCTTGAGCTGCTGCGGCAGATACGCGTATTTGACGGGGCCGAACAAGGTCGAATGGACGCCCATGCCGACCACGCCCAGCACCAGCAGCCACAGGGTGTGCGTCATCCAGCCCACGCCCGCCACCAGCATGATGGCCAGTTCCAGCCACTTGATGAACCGCGTCAGGCCGGCCTTGTCGAATTTGTCGGCCAACTGGCCGGCGGTGGCGGAAAACACCACGAACGGCAGGATGAACAGACCGGGGATCAGGTTGGTGACCAGGGACGGCGACAGCGTGGTCCAACTGAGCGCGTCGAAGGTGATGATGACGACCAGCGCGGTCTTGAACAGATTGTCGTTGAACGCGCCGAGGAACTGGGTCCAGAAGAACGGCGCGAAGCGGCGTTGCGTCAACAGGGAGAACTGATTGGGCTGGCTCATATCGTGCGAATCCTTGCTATCTGGAAATTCCGGAAAGATTGAGCGGATTATAACCGCATGCCGGCCCGCGCCGGCACGCGGATATGGAAGTTAGTCGTGAGCCAGATCAAACAGGCGGCGCGGCCATCGGCGCACCTAGGCCGCTTGCCGCGCCACGTCTTGTTTGGCCGGTGGCGCGCGCAGCGACCAGACGCTGTGCGGATCGCCATGCAAGCCGCGCCGGAGCACCGCGCGCGCCATCTTCCAGTACAGGGCGGCGGCCAGCAGCGCCACCACCGCCACGCCGCCAGTGACGCCGTCGCCGCGCATCAGCGCCAGCAGCGGATTGAGGCCGGTGGCGATCCAGTGCGACAGCGGAATGGCCGCGGTCAGCGCGGCGCACGCAGTCAGCAGCTCGCAGGCGGCGCGCGCCGGCGGCCGGGCGAAGGCCTGGTGCGGCGAGGCCAAATATAAACACAGGGCGGCCAACGCCGCCACGATGGTGCTGATCCAGTTCACCGCGTCCGTCCCTTCGCCTGCCGGCCCATAAACGACAAATTTTAGATGAGAATGATTTGCATTCCAAGTTAAATTGATCGATTTGGCATGAAATGCGCCGGCTGTGGTCACGTACAATGATCCTTCCTTATTGCTGGCCTTGATCTGATGCGCTTCCGTTTCCCCCTGCTGTTCGCCGCCTTGTCCCTGCTCGCACTGGGCGCCGGCGCCGCAGGCCAGGCCGTAACCGGCCAGACGCCCGCCCCGGTGCGGTTCCTGCTCACCTTCGACGACGGCCCGGCGGCCGCCGAGACGAGCAACCCGACCGTCCGCATCCTCGAAACGCTGGCCGCCAATCCGGTGCAGTCCAATATCAAGGCCGTGTTCTTCACACAGACGCGCGCCTGCAACGGCGGCGGCACCGGCATCGGCCGGGCGTTGATCAAGCGCGAGCACGATGAGGGCCACGTGGTCGCGCTGCACACGGCCACGCCGCGCCATTCGAACCACCGCTTCATGGACAGGGCGACGCTGGACGCTTCGATGCGCCTGGGTGTCGACGACCTGACCGGCGTGACCGGCGTCGCACCCAAGCTTGTGCGCCCGCCGTTCTGGGCCTACGACGCCGCCACGCTCGAATCGTACCGGGAGCATGGGCTGCACATGCTGCTCACCGATCTCAGTGCCAACGACGGCAAGATCTACGGCGTCAACTTCAGCTGGCACAAACGCTCCAACATGCTGACCCACTTGACGGAGACGCGCAAGCGCTGGGCCGAAGGCGCCTTGCCGGCGGTCGATGGCAGCACGCCGGTGGTGGTCACGTTCCATGACGTGAACACTTACACGTCACGCCATATTCAGGAGTATCTGGAGATACTGGTCGACGTCGCGAAGGAACTGGACGTGCCGCTGGCGGACAAGCCGTTCTATGACGACCGGGAGGAGCTTGAACGGGCCGCCCTGGCGCGCACCGTCGGCAGCGCCGACCCTAGGCCATCGTTGCCAGGTTTTTGGGATTGGTTGTGGCGATGAAGACGGTCTAATCGAGGCTGACCACTTCTATCGCCGGAGCGATGTCCAGCGGCGATCCGCTGCACACGACCACCGACAACTCCGCATGCGGCACTTCGACACAATGCCCGCCGGACGCCGCGCCCAGTTTGAAACGGGCCTCCTTGCGGCTCCACATGCGATAAAAGGCATCGACCCGCTGCGCCTCGGGCATATGCCGCGCGCGCTCCCAGCCCGCCATCTCGCGTTCGTCGAACGCTTGCGCGGCCAGCGCCGCCAGATCGCGTCCCGGATCGCGCATTTCGATATCGAGCCCCAGCGTGGTGTGCGCGCTTACCGCGCAAGCGACCCAGCGTCCGCTATGCGCGATGCTGAATCCGGGGATGCCGCCCTTGCCCGCCGGCGACACCAGCAATGGCGCCTGGCCAACCCGCTCCTCAAGCCTGACCTCGCATGGCGCGACGTTCAACAGCCGCCCCAGCGCCTTGCGCAGCAGGATGCGGCCGACCACGAACTGGCGCAGGCGCTGTGCGCGCACGAAACGCTGGCAACGCGCCACCTCGCCGACGGATAGCCAATCGCGAAACCGAAGCAGGTCGGCCTGCGCCACCGCGTCGGCGTCCACCATCCACAGCCAGGCCCTGGTCATCGCGCGCGCCTAAGCAACATGGCGCTTGAAGATCAACGATGTATTGATGCCGCCGAAAGCGAAATTATTCGACATCACATACTCGCAGCGCAGCGCGCGACCGTCGCCAACGATGTAATCGAGCGGCGCGCACTCGCCGTCCACCTGGTCCAGGTTGATGGTCGGGGCGAACCAGCCCTCGCGCATCATCTCGATGCTGATCCACGCCTCCAGCGCGCCGCACGCGCCCAGGGTATGGCCCATATAGCTTTTCAGGGAGCTGACCGGCGTCTTGTCGCCGAACACCGCCAGCGTCGCCTGCGATTCGGCGATGTCGCCCTGCTGGGTGCCGGTGCCGTGGGCGTTGACGTAGCCGATATCCGACGGCAGCAGCCCGGCGTCGCCCAACGCCAGCGTCATGGCCTTTTGCATCGTGGCGGCATTCGGCTGCGTCACGTGGCAACCGTCGCTGTTGGTGCCGAAGCCCACCAGCTCCGCGTGGATCGCCGCGCCGCGCGCCAGCGCGTGGTCCATGTCCTCGAGTATCAGGCAGCCGGCGCCCTCGCCGATCACCAGGCCGTCGCGGCCGGCGTCGAATGGACGCGGCGTGGTGTGGCCGGCGTCGTTGCGGGTGCTGGTGGCGAACAGGGTGTCGAACACCGCCGCCTCGGTGGCGCACAGCTCCTCGGCGCCGCCGGCCACCATCGCCAGTTGCTTGCCGGCGCGGATCGCCTCGTAGGCGTAGCCGATGCCCTGGCTGCCCGAGGTGCAGGCGCTCGACGTGGTGATCACGCGCCCGGTAATGCCGAAGAAGACGCCGATGTTGACCGGCGCCGTATGCGCCATCATCTTGATGTAGGTCGTGGCGTTGATGCCCTTGGTGCTGCGCTCCTCCATCATGCGGCCGAAATCGCCGATCGCGCTCGGCGTGCCGGCCGAGGAGCCGAACGAGACGCCCATGTCGCCGCCCTTGAGCAGTGGGTGGTCGAGCAGGCCGGCGTCGGCCAGCGCCAGTTCGCTGGCGCGCGTGGCCATCAGCGCGACGCGGCCCATGCTGCGGGTCGACTTGCGGTTGTAACGCTCGGAGAGCTCGAACGGCGCGGCCGGCGCGCCCAGGCGGGTGTTGAGGCCCTCGTAGTCGGACCAGTCGTCCATGCGCACGACGGCGTTGCGCAGTTCGCGCAGACGCCGCCCGACGGTGGCCCAATCATTGCCGATCGGGCTGATGCCGGCCATGCCGGTGACGGCGACGCGGCGGCTCATGCCAGCCCGCCGTTGACGGAAATGACCTGGCGCGTGATGTAGCCGGCTTCCTCGCCGATCAGGAAGCTGACGGCGGCGGCCACCTCGTCCGGTTTGCCGACGCGGCGCGCCGGTATCATCTTGATCGCCTCGTCCATCGGCACCTCGCTGGTCATGTCGGTCTCGATCAGGCCGGGCGCCACGCAGTTGACGGTGATGGCGCGCTTGGCCAGTTCCAGCGCCAGCGCCTTGGTGGCGCCGATGATGCCGGCCTTGGCGGCGCTGTAATTGACCTGGCCGCGGTTGCCGATCAGGCCCGACACCGATGCCAGCGTGACGATGCGGCCCGGTTTGCGCCGCTGCACCAGCGGCATCACCAGCGGATTGAGGACGTTGTAGAAGCCGTCCAGGTTCGTTTGCAGCACGATGTCCCAGTCCTCGCCGGACATGGCCGGGAAGGCGTTGTCGCGGGCCACGCCGGCGTTGCACACCACGCCGTAGTAGCAACCGTGTTGTTCGATGTCCGCCTCCAGCGCGGCGGCGGTGGCGGCGCGGTCACCGATGTCGAACTGCAGCACGCGCGCGGCGCGGCCCATCCCTTCTATCTCCCGCGCCACCGCGTCGGCTTCGGCGCGCTGGCTGCGGCAGTGGAGCACCACGTCGTAACCGTCGCGCGCAAGACGCAGCGCGATCGCCTTGCCGATGCCACGGGAAGATCCCGTCACCAGCACGCTCATGGACTTGTTCTGATTCATGCTACGTTTCCATCTTCGAGAAATTGATTGACATTGTGGGGCTGGAAAACCGTCACCGTCGCCGTCGCCAGGCTGGGCGCGCCGTCGGCGGCGTTGGCGTCGTCGATGCGGCAATCGAAGGCGCCAAGGCCGTTCTCGGCCTGCAGCACCCGGTGCACGTGCACCCGCAGCACGCTGCCGGGCACGAAATACGGCACGCTGGTGTCGTACTTGCGCGAGCCAAGCAGGAAGCCGACCTTGACGCCGCCGCCGCGCAGATGGGAAAGCCAGCCGGCGTGCGCCGAAATCGCCTGCGCCATGTATTCGATGCCGACCCACGAGCCGACACCCCGCTCGCCCGCCAGCACGCTGTCGGCGCGGATGCGCACCTCGGCGCACAGCTCGTCCTTGTCCGCGCTCAGGACCCGCTCGAGCAGCACCATTTGGCCGGAGTGCGGCACCAGCAGGCTGACGTCCGGCATCGCGGCCGTCGTCACAGCGGCCTGCCCAGCAGCAGCGCCGCGTTGGAGCCGCCGAAGGCGAAGGAAGTGCTCAACGCGTAGCGCAGCGGACGCCCGAGTGTTGCGCCGACCGGCACCAGGTTCAAGGCCGGCAGCGCCGGATCGGCGGCGCCGTCCCACAGGTGCGGCGGCAGCCTGCCCTGCGGATTGTCGTCACGCATCGCCAGCCAGCACAGCGCCGCCTCGATCGCCGCCGCCGCGCCGAGCGTGTGGCCGGTGAACGGCTTGGTCGAGCTGACCGGCGTTTCGCGCCCGAACAGCGCTTCGATCACGCGCGACTCCATGGCGTCGTTTTGCGGGGTCGCGGTGCCGTGCATGTTGACGTAGTCGATGTCCGCCGCATCGAGGCTGGCGCGCGCCAGCGCCTGGGTGATCGCCAGCCGCGCGCCGCCGCCGGACGGATCGGGCGCCGACATGTGGTGGCCATCGGACGACTCGCCCCAGCCCAGCAGCGCGACCGCGTCGGCGGCGCCGGCGTCCGCCGTCATCAGGAACAGCGCGGCGCCCTCGCCGATGTTGATGCCGCGGCGGTTGATGCTCATCGGATTGCACAACGCGGCGCTGACCGACTCCAGCGACGCGAAGCCGGACACGGTGAAGGTGCACAGCGAATCGACGCCGCCGGTCACCACCGCGTCGCACAGTCCCATCTTGATTAGCCGCGCGGCGCTGGCCATCGCCTTGGCGCTCGACGAGCAGGCGCTCGAATGCACGTAGGCCGGACCGGCCACGCCCAGTTCATGCGCCAGCATCACCGCCGGCGACCCCATCTCCTGCCGGTCGTAGACGAAGTCCGGCGGCAAAACGCCGTGGATGTTGTGGTGGCGCACCGCGTGTTCGGTCTCGGCGATGCCGGAGGTGCTGGTGCCGATCACCACGCCGACGCGGTCGGCGCCATGGCGGGCGATGGCGGCGTCGACGGCCGGGCGGATCTGCGCCAGCGCGGCCAGCGCCAAGGCATTGTTGCGGCTGCGCTGCGGCGCCGGCACATGCCCGAGCGACGGCAACGGCGACAGCACGCGCCCCAGCGGCAGCTCGCGGCCCGGCGACCATTCGCCGGTCGTCCCGACGCCGGTTTGTCCCGCGTACAGGCGCGCCTCGACCTGTCCGTGGCCATCGCCCAGCGCGCAAATAATCCCGCAAGCGTTCAGGTAAAAATTCAACATGCTACGTCTTGGTCCGTCGTTTGGTCTATCGTTTGGTCTATCGTTCCGGTCCATCTTGTCTGCCCATCATGCCGGCTCATTGCCCGTCGGGGGCGGCCTGTATCGTCAGCTTATAGTGATAACGCAGATTCTCCAACACCACCGTGCCACTCCAGCGCGGCATTCCACTGTAAGCTATCCGCATGATAGGTTCGTCCGCCAGGTACAAGGTGCGCGTGTTCCCCTGCTCGGCCACCCGCCAGCCGGCGGGCAGCGCGGCGGCGATCGCCCCGGCCGGCCACAGGGTCAGTTGCATGTCCTCCAGGATGTCGTCGGGACGCACCTGCGCCGGCAGCATGAAGTGCCGCCACGAGGTCAGCTCCTTGCCGTCGTAGCGCATGGTCAGTACGCGCTGGCCGAACGCCAGCCCGACCACGTCGATCGCCTCCGGCTCGACCTGCAACGCCACATCCAGATCGTCGGTGCGGCCGGCGCGCTCCACCTTCAAGTGCTGCTGAACGCTGATCGACTCGCCCAGCGCCGCCGGCGGCAGCTTCAGGCCCAGACGCGCCGGCGGCGGCGCGGTGGCGCAACCGGCCAGCAGTCCCATAACCAGAACCGCCACCACATGCCAGCCCCGGCGATCGCGGCGCCGCATCACGCCGTGCATAACGCCTCCAGTGCGGCCAGCCTGCGCGGCGTCTCCTTGACGTACGGGTTGGTCAGGTCCCACGCGTAGCCGGCCAGGATGGCCGAAATCATGCGCTTGATCTCGGGCTTCTGGTTTTGGTGGAAGATGATTTTCTGGAAGCCGCCCGCGTACCACGATTCGACAAAGGCGCGGAAGGTGTCGACGCCCTTGCGCAGCGGCGCGCCGTATTCGGCCTGCCAGTCGACCGTCTCGCCGGCGAACCGGCGCCGCAGCGCGGCGGCGGCCAGGCTGGCCGACTTGAAGGCGATGGTCACGCCCGACGAAAACACCGGATCGAGGAACTCGCCCGCGTTGCCCAGCAGCGCGTAGCCCGGCCCCCACAGCTTGTCGACGTTGGCCGAATAGCCGGTGATCTGGCGCGCCGGCGTATCCCATTTGGCGTCGGCCAGCAAGGCGTGCAGCGACGGATCTTGCGCCACGATCGCCTTCAGGCGCTCGGTCGGCGTGCCCTGGTGGCGGTCGAGGAAGCCGGTCTCGGCCACCACGCCCTGCGAGCAGCGCCCGCCGGCGAACGGTATGGTCCAGAACCAGACGTCGTCGTGCTTTGGATGTACGGTCACGCGGATCTTGTTGCGGTCGAAGCCGGCGCGTATGCCGTCTTCGATGTGCGTGAAGATCGCGCCGCGCACCGGGAAGTTGGACGGTGTCTCCAGCTTCAGAAGGCGCGGCAGGATGCGGCCAAAGCCGCTGGCGTCCAGAATGAACCCGGCCCGCACCTGATATTCCCGCCCCTCCGGATCCTTGACGGTGACCAGCGCCGGCGCGCCGTCCGCCCCCAGCTCGATGTCAAGCACCTCATGCCGATGGCGCACCTCGGCGCCGAATCGCGCCGCCTCTTTGGCCAGGATGTGGTCGAAGTGGGCGCGCTGCACCTGGTAGGTCGTGCCCCAGCCTTCCGAATGCTTGTCGCGGAAATCGAAATCGGTGTACTGGCCGTCGCGCATGAAGGCGGCGCCATTTTTGAACTGGAAGCCCGCCTCCACGACCGCGCGCAGCATGCCCGCCTCCTCAAGGTAGGCCATGCTTTGCGGTAGCAGGCTCTCGCCGATCGAAAAGCGCGGAAACTCCTCGCGCTCGATGACCAGCACCTGGCGTCCCTGCTGGCGCAGCAGCGCGGCGGCGACGGAACCGGCCGGGCCGGCGCCGACGATCAGGATTTCCACCATTTCGATTTTCAGGGCGTCAGTCATGTTTGCTTTCTTTGATGGTGCCAAAACACGGGACGATGAGCCAGGCCAGCGCGATCCCCAACAGCATGGTCAGTCCGAAGGCCTGCAGCGCCGGGGTTTTGCTCAGGCCGAGCAAACCGAATGAAAGGAAGGTGCTCGATGCCGACATGCCGACCGCCAGCCACGCGGCGTCGCCGCGATTGTCCGGACGCTCCTGCATGAAGATGCCGTAGTCGACGCCGACACCCAGCAGCAGCAACAGCGCCAGCACATGGAACAGCTGCAGGTTCTGCGACGCGAAACCAAGGATCGCCAGGGTGGCGACGCTGGCCAGAGCGGTCGGCGCCAGCACGCGCCAGGTACGGCCGCGATAGCGCGGGAAAAGCATCGCAAACACCAGCACATAGGCGCCCGCCACCACCCAGCTCATATTCTCGCGGTAACGGCCCAGCACCGTGGAGATCTCGGCCACCTTGTCGACCCACTGCACGCCCGGCATGCCATCGGCAGCGCCCATCACTTGCGCCAGCCCGGCCCTGCCAAGGCCGCGCAGCGCGACAATGCTGGCGTGGACGCCGTCGACTTCTCCCAGCCACAGGTGGCGCGACGGCTCGCTGGCCGGCGACTTGAGGAAGTCCTCCGGCGTCAGCGCGCCACCGGTGGCCAGCAAGCCGGCGCGGGTGGCGGCGATCCACTGCGCGTCCTCGCCCGCCTGCTCGGCCAGCCCTTTGAGCGGGCCGTCGCCGCCCAGCAGCTTTTGTTCGATCAGCGCGCGGCGCTCGGCCTGTTTGCGCGCCGACGGCACCCAGTTCGACACCGCCTGGTAACCGGAGATGGCGCGCGCGGCGATCAGCGGTTCCAGCTTCGCCTTGAGCGCCTCTTCGCGTTGCAGCACCTCCTCGGCGGAGCCGCCGCGCACCAGGAAGTACTGCACCGGCGTCGGCGCGTCGGTCAGCTTGCTCAACTTGATCTGGTCGTCGATCAGGTGCTTGGGCGGATTTTGCAGCAGGCGGATATCGTCGTTGGCGCCGAGGCGGCTGATGCCGTAGCCAGCCGACAGCGCGAAGAGCACCGCCGCCGCCAGTGTGGCGCGGTTCGGCCGCAGCAGCGGCCAGCGCCGCAGCGCGTCGCCGTAGACGCGCACCAGCCTCCCCGCCTCGAGCGAGCGGGCGCCGACCAGCGCGGGGAACCAGAACACCACCGTCAACCAGGCGAAGAACAGGCCGAGGGCCGAGAACACCGCCATCTGGCGCAGGCCGGGGAAAGGCGTCAACGCCAATCCCATGTAGCCGATCACCGCGGCCAGCAAGGTCAGGCAAAGGCCTGGCATCAGGCGCCTGAGCAGCGCCGGCGAATCGACTTTCTCGTCGGCCGACAAGCGGTTGCACAGGAAGTAGATGCCGTAGTCCTGCGCCACGCCGATCAGGCTCGCGCCGAACACCAGGGTCAATAGGTGGATCTGGCCGAACAGCAGCCAGCACACCGACAAGGCGCCGAGGAAGCCGATCCCGATCGACAGCATGATCAGCGAAATCGGTTTGAACGAATGGAAGGCGAACCACATCAGCAGGATGATGCCCAGCAGCGAGCCGATGCCGATGGTCGATACCTCGCCGCTGGCCTGCGCGCTGGCGTCGGCCGCGTGCAATATCACGCCAGCCTGCACCAGCGCCAATTGCGGCGTGGTCTTGCGGGCGGCGTCGGCGGCCTGCTTCAGCAGCGGCAGCACGGTTTCCTGCGCCGTCATCGACAGCGCAGGCACCTTGAGCGTCAGCGCCAGCAACACGTATTGGCGCTCGGCGTCGGCGACGAACAGGTGGCCGTCGCGCGGACGCACCGGCGTCTCGCCCGCGCGCTCCTGCACCCAGCCGGCGAAAAGGCCGAAGGGGTCCTGCTGCCAGGAGCCCAGCTTCGGACCGCCGAACGGCGCGTACAGGGTGCCAAGCGCCGTCTCCAGCCAGAACCGCGAAGGCTGCGCGCGCAGTTGCGCCTCCTGCGTAGCGGTGAGCAGGACGAGGCGGTGCCGCTGGAACAGCGACAACCAGTCGCTCTGCGTCTTTTCGTCGACCTGCGCCGATACGAACAAGTCCGTGCGCGGCGACAGCACCGCCTTGTAGGCTTGCGCCGCGCGTTTTGCGTCCTGCCAGTCGGCGGCGCCGACCAGCACGATGACACGCTGCTGCGACGCGTCGACCATGTGGGAGAACGATTGCTGGAGCACCGGATCGCGCTCCTGCACCGGCAACAGCGCCATGATGTCGGTATTCGGCACGATGCGCTGGACCAGCCACAGATAGGCGTTATGCCCCAGCAGCAGGCACACCACCACCGCCCATAGCAGCGCGAGTTGTCGGGTGCGCGTCAAAACAGCGCCGCCTCTTCCTTGGTCAGCGCGGCCTCGCCGGTCTGGATGGCGGAGAACACGATATTGGTCTTGTCGCCACCCGCCTCGCTCATCACGATGTTCTTGACATAGGCGCCGCCATCGAGCTTGATGGTGCCGATGGCCTTCTCCAGCGCCGGCTGGCGCGCCTTGAGCGCGACGCTCCAGCTGTTCGCGTCCGCCGTGCCATCGACTTCGAACAGCGAATCGAGCTGCCCCAGGTCGCCCGACAACAGCGAGAACAGCACGTTGTTGATCATGCGGACGGTCGGCTCCGTTTTGGCGTCCAGTCGCATGGCGACGCGGTCGCCCTGATAGTTGACGATTTCGTCGCGCGTCAGCCGCAAGGTGCTAGGGAAAGGCTGCAAGGTGCGCCACAACACGCCCTTGCCGGCGACGACGCAGAAGCGGCCGTTGGAGGCGAGCGGCTTTTTCATGCCGGCCAGCTGCTTGGTCTGGTCGAAGCGGCCGCACATGATGGGCGGCTTGGCCAGCATGGCCTGGATCTTCGCGACCGGCGCGGCGGCCTGCGCGGGATTGAACATCGCCAGCGCGGTCGCCAGCAAAACGGTTTTCACTTTATTCATACAGGCTCGATTCCCAGTTTTTCGAACAGCACCGGCGGCGACACGAAGCACATCTCCTTGGTGGCGATGTCGACGGCGACCATGGTGGTGGTGGCGCGGTTGAGGCGCTTGCCGGTTTCCGCGTCGGTGATCAGATAGTCGATCTTCAAACGGTTTTCCCATTCGACGATATCGGCGCGCAGCTTGAGCTTCTGGCCGAAGGTGGCCGAGCCGACGTAGCGCAGCTGCATGTCGATCACCGGCCAGGAGTAGCCGGAGGCCTTCATCTGCGGGTAGTTGTAGTCTATCTTGTCCAGCAAAGCGCAGCGCACGACTTCCAGGTACTTGACGTAGCGGCCGTGCCAGACGATCTCCATCGGGTCCAGGTCGAAGAACTGCACCTGCATCTCGACCTCCGCGAACCAGCGGCTTTCCTTGGCCCTACGCATACAGGTCCCATGATTTGGCGCGGATGCGCTCCAGCAGCAGGCGCAGGTCCGGTTCCAGGCGGCGGTCTTCCTCGACCGCCTTGATGTCGGCGGCCAGCGCCTCCTGCATCGCCGCCAGCGCGGCGTGCGGCCGCGGCTCGGGACTGGCTCGGCAGCGTAGCCAGACGCCCTGGCGCACGGTGATCAGCAGCGCGGCGACCACCTGCTCCGTCAATTCCAGCACCCGCAGGCAGTCGCGCGCGGCGATGGTGCCCATGCTGACCTTGTCCTGGTTGTGGCATTCGGTCGAACGCGAGAACACCGACGCCGGCATGGTCAGCTTGAGCGCTTCGGCGGTCCATGCCGAGGAGCTGATCTGCAGCGCCTTCAGGCCGTGGTTGATCGCCGCGCGCGGGCCGGTGGCGCCGGACAGGTTGGCCGGCAGGCCGTGGTTGTAGCGGCTGTCGACCAGCAGCGCCATCTGGCGGTCCAGCAGGTCGGCCAGGTTGGCGACGGCGTTCTTCATGCCATCCATGGCGAAGGCGATATGGCCGCCGTAGAAATGGCCTCCATGGAGCACTCGCTCGTTCTCGGCGTCGATCAGCGGATTGTCGTTGGCGCTATTGAGTTCATTCTCGATCGAGGTGCGGAAGAAAGGCATCGCGTCTGCCAGCACGCCGATGACGTGCGGCGCGCAGCGGATCGAGTAGCGGTCCTGCAGGCGCTTGCCGTTGCGTTCCCACTGGTCGGTCGGCAGGTCGCCGCGCAGCCATGCCGCCACCTGCTGAATGCCGCCGTGCGGCTTGACCGAGAACAGCACCTCGTCGAAGTGGTGGGCGTTGCCGTCCATCGCGAACGACGCCATCGCCGTGATGCGGGTGGTCAGCCTGACCAGATAGTCGGCGCGGTCGTAAGCCATGCAGGCCAGCGCGGTCATGACGGCGGTGCCGTTCATGATCGCCAGCCCCTCCTTGGGACGCAATTTCAGCGGCGAGATGCCCGCTTCGCGCAGCGCCTGCTCGGCCGGCACCTGCACGCCATCGCGCCACACCTCGCGCTCGCCGCACAGCACCGCCGCCACGTACGACAGCGGGGTCAGGTCGCCGCTGGCGCCGACCGAGCCTTCGGACGGGATCAGCGGCAGCAGGCCGGCGTCCAGCAGGCGGGTGATCTGCAACAGCAGTTCGACGCTGACGCCGGAATAGCCCTTGCTCAGCGACGCCAGGCGCGAGGCCAGGATGGCGCGCGTCTGCTGCGGCGTGAAGTACTCGCCCAGGCCGACGCCGTGATAGGTGTACAGGTGGTGCGGCAGCTCGGCCACAAGTTCCGGCGGCACGGTGACGGTGCACGAATCGCCATAGCCGGTGGTGACGCCGTAGATGGTGCCATCCTCGCGCAGCAGGCGGTCGAGAAAATCGGCGCCGCGCGCGATGGCGGCGCGAAACGCCGGATCGTCCGACAGCGCGGCGCTGGCGCGGCCTTGCGCGATATCGACAATATCCTCGATCGTCAGGCGCGCCCGGTCGAAGCTGACGACGCGCATGCCATCGGGCGGTTGGACCGTTTCAGCCAGGTGCATCGGAACGCTCCAATTCAGGTAAGTGCCAGAAATCGTAAAAATTAAACCATTGCAGCGGGGCGCGCACGCAGTGGTGCTCCAGCCGTTTCGCGTAGTCGGCGGCCAGCGCCGCCAGCGCGGCGTCGCGCTCCTTGCGCGGTATCCGCACGAGGTCGCGGAAGGTCTCGAAATACACGTCCGAACGGCGCCCGCGCGTGGTCGAGAACAGCAGATAGACCGGACATTGCAGCACGCTGGCCAGCACATAGGGGCCGACCGGAAAGGCGGCCGGCCCTCCGAGGAAATCGGCGACGGCCACGCGCGGGTTGGGCGAGACCGGCACACGGTCGCCGGCGATGACGACGAATTCGCCGCGCGCCACCCGCTCGGACAGCAGCATTGCCGTGGCCGGGTTCATTTCCGTCACCTGCAGCAGATTGAACTGACTGGCGGGATTGAGGCTGCCCATCATCTGGTTGAACGCCTGCGCGTGCTTGGTGTGCACCAGCACCGTGAGCTTGATGTCCTGCCGGCGGCGCGACAGCACCCGGCACAGCTCCATGTTCCCCAGGTGCGAGCAAATCAGCAGGCCGCCGCGCCCCGTGCGCAGCGCCTCGGTCATCAGCTCCTTGCCGTGCAGTTCCACGCTATCGAACTTGAACAGGCCGCCCCACAGCAGCATCTTGTCCAGGATGCTCTCGCCGAAGGCGCCGAAGTGGCGCATGACGCCGGGTTGCCCGTTGCCGCTGAAGCGCGCCATGCGGCGCAGATAGTCGCGCGACGCCCTGCGCGGCAAGGGCTTGGTCAGGACGTACCAGGCCAGCACCGGATACAGCACGACGCGGAACGGCCAGCGGCCGAACACGCGGCAGATCCAGAACATGAAACGCATGCCGGCGACGAAACTGAACTCGTTGATCGCGGCCCAGTGCAAGGTGCGCGCGCTCACGGCGCCCGCCACTTGCGCGCCAGCAGTCTGGGAATGCGCGGCAGCATGCCGAAAAACAGCTTGGTGTGCATCCACGTGATGAGCACATTGTCGCCCCACATGCGGAAGTGCGAGACGCCGTCGGTCGGATACGATACCCGCGTCGGCAGGTTGACCACTTGCAGGCCGTCCCAGAACAGGCGCACCAGAATGTCGGTGTCGAAGTTCATGCGCGCGCCGATGGCGTGGCGCGCCGCCAGCGCGTTGACCGGCGCGACAGGATAGACGCGGAAGCCGCACATCGAATCCCGGATGTCGAACGACAGCGTATTGATCCACACCCAGATATGCGTCAGGTAGCGGCCGTACAGGCGCGCCTTCGGCACCGACTCGTCGTAGATCGGGCAGCCGGCGATGACGGCGTCGGGGCGGGCCCGCGCGCGCGCCAGGAACAGCGGCACGTCGGCCGTCCGGTGCTGGCCGTCGGCGTCGATCTGCAGCACGTGGCTAAAGCCCATTTGCGCCGCCCGGCGGAAGCCGGCGAGCACCGCCGCGCCCTTGCCCTGGTTGTGCGGCAGGCGCACCAGGGCGACGCGGTCCGGGTGCGCCAGCGCCAGCGCGTCGAGCACGGCGGCGCAGGCGGCGTTGCTGCCGTCGTCGACCAGCATGCACGGCGCGTCGTGGCGCAGCAGGCCTTCGAGCACCGCGCCGATCGCGTGTTCGTGGTTGTACACCGGGACCACGATGCAGGGATTGAAGGCCTTAGTCATCGCCGCTCCCCGCCAGCAGCACGACGCGGCCGCTGGAATGCTGGCCGACATCGGAGTAGAAGCGGAAATTCAGTCCGCCCTTGGCCGTGTCGTGCAGCAGTTCCAGATGCACCGGCTGCTCCGGCAGTATCACCTGCTGGAACTTGAGCGCGTTGATGCCCTTGAAAACCGGCGGCAGCGCGAAGTACCGGCGGCCGTAGTGGATCGCCCATTCGACCTGCACCACGCCGGGCAGGATGGGGGCGACGTCGAAGTGGCCGTCGAAATAACGCAGCCCGATCGGCGCGGTCAGCTCCAGCAACACGCGCGTGGGCGAGCGTTCCAGCTCGCGCAGGCGTGGAAGGCGCGGCCGCGAGTCGACATCGACGCGGGCGAAGGCGGCTGCGGCGCCGTCCTTTTCCAGCAGCGCCAGCAACGCCGCCACCGTGGTCTTGCCCTGCGCGTTGACCGGCAACTGGTCCAGGTAGCGCCAGCGGCGCGGCAGCGCGACCAATTCCACCGTGGCGCCGAGGGCGGCGCGCAGGCGGGCGTTCAGCGCCGCCTTGCCGCCCGCCTCCAGCACGGCACGGCCGGCGGCGGTGGGCACGACAAAGGCGGCCAGTCTTTGGCGCTCGCCCGCCACCGGATCGCAGACGACCACGCGCGCCTCGGCGGCCAGCCCGCCGGTGGTCAGCGCCGTTTCCATCGCCGTCAGCGAGATGCGCTTTTCCTCGATCTTGACGATGCGGTCGCTGCGGCCGCGCAATAGGAAGCGCTGGTCGCCGCTGCGCTGCGCGCGGTCGGCAAGGGCGAACCAGCCATCGTCGGGCAAATGCGGCGAGCGCACCTCCAGGCCGTCGTCTTCGCCGAGGCGCCATTCCACCGTCGGGAAAGGCAGCCAGGCGTCGTCGGTCGCCGTGGCGCGCCGGCGCCAGGCCACGCCGCCGGTTTCGGAGCTGCCGTAGACTTCCACCGGCACCATGCCCAGCAAGTCACCCATCGCCAGCGCGGTCTCCGGCGCCAGCGGACCGCCGGACGAGAACACGGCGCGCAGCATGCGCGCGGCGCCGCGCCAGTCCAGATGGCCGGGCAGGCGTTTCAAATGCGCCGGGCTGGCCACCAGCACGCAAGGGCCGGCCGCCAGCGCCGGCGCCAGCGCCTCGGGAAACACCACGCTCATCGCGTGGATGGCGCGGCCGGAGGTCAACGGCCACAAAACCTTGAACAGCAGGCCATAGATATGCTGGTGCGACACCGTCGCCACGACCGCCGCGCCGCCGGCGGCGGCGCCGAACAATCGATCGAGGGTCGCCACCTCGCTCGCCAGTTGCGACAGCTTTTTCGGAATCGCCTGCGCCGCGCCGGTGCTGCCGGAGGTAAACACCACCAGCGCCGGAAAATCGCCGGCGAGCGCGCCGTCCATGGCGGCGCCGGCGGCGTCCGGGCCATCGGGCGCCGGCAACGAAGGCGCCAGCGACGCCGGGAACGCGCCGAGGAAGCCGTCGACCGACACCCGCAGCGCCTCGCAGGTCGCCGCCAGCGTGTCGGCGCTGAGCCAGACGGTTTTGCCGGCGTGCCAGGCGCCCAGCAGGGCCGCGCCGAATTCGATGCTGTCCTCGAGATAGAGCGCGTAGTCGCGCCCCGGCAGACCGCGCAGCAGCGCGTGCCAGGCGCGCGCGCGCGCCAGCAGCCGTTCGTTGGTCACTTCCGCGCCGGCGCTCCAGCCGGCGATGCCGGCTGGCGGGCGCGCGCGCAGCGCGGCGAGCAGATGTTCGAGACGCTCAGGCATGGTGCAGCCGCTTGAAACGCATCCGCACCAGATACTCGGCGCCGAACAGGATCGCCATCAAGGCATAGGAAATGACGCCGGTGTAGAGCGACCACACCGCCTCCGGCGCCCACAGCGCGGTGGCGGCCGCGATGACGCCATTGACCACGAAGAAGCCGCACCACACCTTGGTGACCGTGCGCATATAGGCCAGCGCCGGCGGCGGAAAATCCTCGCCGCGCAGGCGCGCCATGCGCTCGACCGCCGACATCGGCGTGGTCAGGCTCCAGGCGAAACCGGCCAGCAGCGCGGCGCTCACCAGCACGGGATAAAGCTTCAGCGGCAGCAGCAGATTGCTCCAGATGGCGCAACCGGCCAGCGCCAGGCCGCCGGCCGCCGACCAGCGCGCGATGCCGCCCATTTTCAGCGCGGGCAGGCGCGTGGCCACCGTCAGCAACAGCAGGCAGGCCAGCCAGCGCGGCTCCACCCGGCCATGTCCGAACCAGATCACCAACGGATACAACAGCGTCAACGCCGCCGTCAATACGGTCATCGGCATCGTGTTTAGGCCGCCTGCTCCGTCATGCCGGCCAGCGCGTCGACGACGTCGCCGACGGTGCGGATGTTCTTGAATACCTCCGGCAGCAGACGCTTGCCGGTCAGTTGTTTGAGCTTGACGGCCAGGTCGACCGCGTCGATGCTGTCGATATCGAGGTCGGCGTACAAATTCGACCCGGCGCCCAGTTGCGCCTTATCGAGCTCGAACATCTCGGCCAGCAGGTCGATCACCCAGCTTTGCAGCTGGTCCTTGCTCATACTGTTCAGATCAATCATGTCCCGCTCCTTATTTCTTGCGATGCGTCTCGATCATCGCCGCCAGCGCCCGCACCGACGCGAAATGGCGACGGGTCTCCTCCGAATCGGCCGACAGCGAAATGCCGTACTTCTTCTGCAGCGCGACGCCCAGCTCCAGCGCGTCGATCGAATCGAGGCCGAGGCCTTCGACGAACAGCGGCGCGGCGCTGTCGATATCGTCCGGCGTGATGTCTTCCAGTTGCAGCACTTCGATGATCAGTTGTTTCACTTCCAGTTCAAGCATGGCGTTGGCACTTCCCGGTAAAGTAGTCTTGTAAAAATTCGGTCAAACGGCGAGCGGCCATCACATCGCTGGCGCCGCCCCCGGTGAACGGTTCGATCGCCAGGTCGTCCTGGACGTCGAGCCGTATCAGCACCCGGCGCGGCGGCACGCGCCACCACTGGGCGCCCTTGCCCAGCGTCGCCGGCTCGCAGCGGATCAGCACCGGCGTCATGGCCCGCGCGCCGCGCACCGCGATGTTGGCCGCGCCGCGCTTCATGCTGATGACGCCATCGGCCGGCGTGCGCGTCCCCTCGGGGAACACGATCAGGTTGTTGCCGCGCCGCAGGGAGGCGATGCAATCGTCCACCAGCGCCGGCCCGCCCTGGTTGTTGATGTACCCCGCCGCCCGCACAGTGCCGCCGGTGAACGGGTTGTTCCACAGTTCCCCCTTGACGATGCAGTCGGCGTTCTTCACGAACGCCATCAGGAACACGGTATCGATCAAGGTCGGATGGTTGGCCAGTATCAGCAGGCCTTCGCGCTCCAGCTTATCGAGTCCGCGTATCTCGTAGCGCAGCACGCCCAGCACGCGCATCATCTCCACATACATGCGGAACGAGCGGCGTATCAAGGCGCGTGCGAGCACCCGCCGCCGTTCCCCGTCCCGCACCACCATCCGCATCGCCGGCAGCAGCACCAGGCGCATCGCCAACCCGCCGACACCGAACACCGCGAAACTCAGGCCCGTGGCCAGCACGCGCCAGGCGCGCCAGGCCGACCGCCAGGCCGCTCGCGCCGTTTCAAGCACCCCGGCTCCAGCACCAGCGCAAGCGCCCGTCGCAGCGCTCCAGCGCGCTCGCGCCGCCCAGGTAGAACGCCGCCACGTCAAGCGCGCCGGGCATGCGCGACGACGGCGCCAGGTCGCTCGCGCTCCAGCGCAGGGCGATGGCGTCGCCGGCGGCGGGTGTCATCAGCCAGGCCCACGCGTGCGGCTGTTCGTCGCGGTCCTGGTAAGCCAGGAACAGGTCGGGCAGCCGGCAATCGGAGGCCACCAGCAACACCATCGGCGCGCCGTCGTCGAGCAGGCCGCAGGCCTCGATCACCGCGTGCTCGATCGTCGCCGCGCCGGCGGCCAGCGCGATGTGGTTGGCGCGGTCGGCGCGCGCGATGGTCAGCAGGCCGGCGGTGGCGTTATGCACCGACATGCTGAACGCGGTCGGCGACAGCGCCTCGCCTTGCGCCAGATCGGTCAGCAATTGCAGCGCGCGCGACACCTCGCCGTGGCGCGAACAAAAAACCGTCGGAATGGCCGCCCCGCCGTCGGCGCGTCCCTCGAGGCACTGGTAGGCCACCTCCAGCGCCATCTTGCCGAGGAAGCCGGCGCGCCGGCGCAGCATCGGCGGCATGGCCTTGACGCCTGGCTCCCCGCCCGCGGCGATGGCGCGCGGCGCGCGCGCCCATTGCGCCCAAGCGTCCGGCGTGGTCAGGCCGGGCGCCCATTCGGCATGCCCAGCGATCGAAAAAGTAACGCCATGACTACGCATATTGACAAATAATCCAGAGCTTTGAGATGAGAAAAATGCGAACTCGCGCTCACGCGCTGCGACACTGCCAGCCGGCGTCCTTTTAAAATTATAAACGACAGCCGCTTGCATTCCGCCCAAGTAATATCTTCGTGGCAACTATATTATCGATTGGGCTGGCATTTTGTGCACGCCGGCGGTGAATCTTATGCTAAATGCCACTTTTCCGGCGCGACGGCAAAAGGGCGGAGGCGCATCGCTGCGGCCCCGCCCTTTAGCATCGCAAAAACAATTTACCTCATTACCGCGTCGCTTAGAACACCCAAAGTTTGTCGGCCGGCAACTGCAACCAGTAGTTGCCGGCCTCCAGCTTGTACTTGGAATAGGCGCGCAGGCCGAACTCGGCGCCGCCCGCCGGGCTCTTGAACAGGCATTCGAAGCGGTCGCCCAGATACATGCAGGTCAGCAGCGGCAGCTCGATGGCGTTCTCCACCGGGGTCGGACTGATCTTCACTTCCTCGACGCGGATGATGGTCGACGGCTCACCGCCGCCGGCGCCGCGGGCGGTGCCGGTCAGGGCGGTGCCGTTGACGTCCAGCCGCACCAGCGTGCCGTCGCGCTGCACGACCTTGGCCGGCAGGCGGTTGTTGCTGCCCATGAACTCGGCGGTGAACAGCGTCTCCGGCGTCTCGTACATGCTTTGCGGCGTGCCTTGCTGCTCGATCTTGCCGTTATTGAGCAGCAGGATGCGGTCCGAGATCGCCATCGCCTCGGCCTGGTCGTGGGTCACCATCAGCGCCGACAGGCCCAGTCGCACGATCAACTCGCGCAGGAAGGCGCGCGCCTCCTCGCGCAGCTTGGCGTCCAGGTTCGACAGCGGTTCGTCGAGCAGGATCACCGGCGGGTTGTAGACCAGCGCGCGGGCGATCGCCACGCGCTGCTGCTGGCCGCCGGACAGCTGGTGCGGATAGCGCTCGGCCAGATGGCCCAGGCCCAGGTTTTTCAGCACGTCGGCCACTTTGTCCTTGATGTCGCTGGCACTGAGCTTGCGCAGCTTGAGGCCATAGGCGACGTTCTCGAACACCGTCTTGTGCGGCCACAGCGCGTACGACTGGAACACCAGTCCCAGGTTGCGGTGCTCGGCCGGCATCTCGAAGTTCTTCGAGCCGTCGTAGACATTGCGTTCGCCGATGGCGATGGTGCCCTGCTTGGCGCTTTCCAGGCCGGCCACCGCGCGCAGCAACGTGGTCTTGCCGCTGCCCGAAGGTCCGAGCAGCGCGACCACTTCGCCCTTTTGCAGGTGCATCGACACGCCCTTCAAAATTTGATTGGCATGGGCGCCGGTGCCGTAGTCCAGGTGCAGATCGTTGACGGTGAGTTCGTTCATGGTGATGTCTCGTTTCATATTTTGTTTGAATTGTGCTTGAACTTAGTTGTGCAACTTGACGCCGAAGCGCAGCGCGACACCCAGGCCGATGGCCACCAGCGAGATATTGATGAACGATAGCGCCGCCACCAGATCGGTGGAGCCGGTCGCCCACAGCGACACGATCATCGCGCCGATCACCTCCGTGCCCGGCGTGAGCAGATAGACGCCGGTCGAATATTCGCGCTCGAAGATCAGGAACACCATCAGCCAGGCGCCGAGCAGGCCGTATTTGACCAGCGGCAGCGTGACGTCGCGGGTGACCTGGCCGCGCTTGGCGCCGACGGCGCGCGCCGCCTCCTCCAGCTCCGGGCCCACCTGCAGCAACGCGGTCGAAATCAGGCGCATGCCGTAGGCCAGCCACACCACCGAATACGCCAGCCACAAGGCGAAGATGGTCGAACGCACGGAGCGCAGCATCGGTATCGCGTTCTCGCTGAGCCACAGCGCCACGCCGTTGTCCATGCCCTTCAACATGCCATCGAGCCAGCTGGGGACGAACAGGAACACCCACAGGAACGACAGGCCGGCCAGCAGACCCGGCACGGCGCGCGGCACCAGCACGCTGTAGTCGAGGAAGCGGGTGATGGCGTCCGGCTTGCGGTGCATCGCCAGCGCGATGGCGCTGTAGCAGATCACCGCCAGCGCGCCGCCGATCACGCCGATCAGCACCGTGTTGACGATGCCGCGCACCAGCGCCGGCTGCTCGAGGATTTCGCGGAAGTGCTGCAACGTCAGCACCTCGGCCAGGTTGACGCCCTCGCCCCAGTACTGGACGAAGGAGCGCAGCACGATGCCCGACAGCGGCATGATGATGGTGAACATGAGCCAGGCGAAGATCAGCGCGAAGGCCAGCCACTTCCAGCGGCCGAGCGGCATCGGTTTCGAGCGCGCGCCCTTGCCCTTGATCGAGACGAATTTGTTGGCCGACTTGAGCAGGTGGCGCTGCACCATCACCAGCGGCAGGGTCACCATCACCAGGCAGACGGCGACGGCGGCCATCAGGTGGTACGACGGCGTGCCCATTTTGTTGGTCAGCTTGTACAGATAGGTGGCCAGCACCATGTGGCCCTCCGGGTCGCCCAGCACCAGCACCAGGCCGAACACCTCGAAACCGAGGAAGAACACCAGCACGCCGGCGTAGGCCAGCGCCGGCGTGATCATCGGCAGCGAGACGTTGAACATCACCTGCAGCGGCGAGGCGCCGGAGACGCGCGCGGCCTCCTCCACGTCCGAGCCCAGGCTCTTGAGCGCCGACGAGGCGTAAAGGTAGACGTGCGGCACGTGGGTCAGGCCGGCGATCACCACGATGCTGGTGAACGAGTAGATATTCCACGGGATCAGGCCGAGGATGTCCTTGGCCCACAGCGAATAGAAGCCGACGGGACCCATCGAGACGACGTAGCCGAAGCCCATCACCATCGGCGAAACAAAGATCGGCACCAGCAGCAGCGGCGCGATGAAGCCCTTGGCCGGCAGGTCGGTGCGGATCATCAGGAAGGCCAGCATGCCGCCCAGCGGCACGGCGATGGCGGCCAGGCCGGTAGCCAGCCAGAAGGCGTTCTTGAACGCCATCGTGAAATCGGGATCTTCGAAGATGAAGCGGTAGGCGTCGAGGCCCAGCTCCTTGACCGGCATGAAGAACGGCGCGCTCAAAAAGCTTTGATAAAAGATCAGGAACAGCGGCAGGAAAATGGCGATGGAAGCGAGTACCACCACCACGCCGCGCGGCCAGTTAAGGCTGCGCCGGCCGGAGCCGGATAGAGTCATAGTTTGCATGGGAATTCCGTTTTTACGAACGCGTGCGGGCACCCAACCCGCGGGGCCGGGCAGGGGCCGTACCCTCCTGGGTACGACCCCGCGCCGGTTCGGGGTTCGGTGGACCTAAGGTGACGCTTTAAGTCGGGCGATTACTTCTTGCCGGCCGATTCTTTCCACTGCTTCAGGAAGGCCATGCGCTTGGCCGGCCCGAGGAATTGCAGCACCATCGGATGCACCGGCACCGGCTTGACGTTGTCCTTGCCGATTTGCTTGATCAGGTCCGCCGAGGTGGTCTCGCCGGTGACGTCGGCGCGGATCGCGAACAGCTTGGAATCGTTGGCGATGATGGTCTGGCCGCGATGGGACAGCATGTAATCGAGCCACAGCTTGGCGGCGTTCGGATTCTTGGCGGCCTTGTTGATGAACAGGACGCGCGACATCACCAAGGTGTAATCCTTCGGCAGCACCACGCCGAGCGACGGATCGGTCTTGGCGCGCACCAGCGCGTAGGAGCCGACCACGTTGTAGCCGATCAGGTTCTCGCCCGAGGAGATCCGTTCCATCATGGTGCCGGTCGACGACTGCACGCGCACCTTGGCGACGCCGAAGGCGTTGAGCATGTCGAGGAACTTCGGATTTTCGCGCGCGTCCTGCGTCATGAACATGAAGCCAACGCCCGATTTTTCGATGTCGTAGGTGGTGACCTTGTCCTTGAACTTCGGCGTCTGTA
This sequence comes from uncultured Duganella sp., assembly GCA_963511605.1. Classification (GTDB taxonomy): domain Bacteria; phylum Pseudomonadota; class Gammaproteobacteria; order Burkholderiales; family Burkholderiaceae_D; genus Rugamonas. The sequence goes on from CAUPJZ010000011.1 coordinate 137,060, forward strand.
TCAGCTTGGCGAAGTCGGCGTGCGTGTATGGTACCTCCTTGGCGTCGACCAGGCGTTTGTTGTAGACGATGGCGGCCGGCTCGAAGGTGGTGCCGTAGGCCTGGTCGTCCCACATCGACCACGCGGGCAGCTTTGGCGCCTCGACCGATTTGTACTTCATCGCGTAGCCGTCCGAGGCCAGGCGCATCTGCAGGTCCATCGCCGAGGACCAGACCGCGTCGGCGGTGTTGCCGCCCGCAGCCACCTCGGAGATGAAGCGGTTGTACACCTCGGTCGAATTCATGTCGTTGTATTCGACGGTGATGCCCGGGAACTGGGCGCTGAAGTCCTTGATCAGCGGCGCCGTGGCCTTGCTGTCGGTGGCGCCGTAGACCACCAGCTTGCCCTCTTTCTTGGCGCCGTCGATGATCTTCTGGTAGTCGGCGGGATAGCCGGCCGGCACTTGCGCCAGGGCGGCGGTGGAGCTTGCGAACAGCGCGAACGAGAGGGACGCGCATGCGGCGGCCACTGAGGTCTTGAACATCATTTTTTAGTCTCCAATTGTTTTAATAGTTTTTTTTGTGATCAGCGCACCAGACCGAGTTCGGCGGCGTGCCTGCCGTAATCGTCTACGGCCTTTGTTACGTATGCTTTCAACGCGTCGCCGGTCAGCCCGAACGGATACAACCCCGACGCCGCGCGCGTCTGCGCGAACTTCGGATCGGCCAGCACGCGGTCGAAGGTCGCCACCCACTGCCGGTAATCCGCGTCCGGCACCTGGGGGCCCATCCACAAGCCCCGGATGATCGGCCACACCACGTCGACCCCCTGTTCGCGCGCCGTCGGCACGTTGGCCAGCACGCCCGGCAGGCGTTTCTCCGACAGCACCGCCAGCACGCGGGTGTTGCCGTCGGCCGCGTACAGCGTGGCCTCGCTGGCATCGCCCGACACGACCTGCACGTAATCGGCGTGCATCGCGGTGAAGGCCTCGCCACCGCCCTCCAGCGCCACGAAACGCAGCGCCTTCGGATCGATGCCGGCGGTCTTGAACACCATCGCCATCTTCAACCAATCCTGGCTGCCGATGGTGCCGGACACGCCGATCAGCACCTTCTGCGGATTCTTCTTCAACGCCGCCAACAACTGCGCCAGCGTCTTGTAAGGCGAATCGGCGCGCACCGCGATCATGCCGTAATCCGTTCCCAGCGCCGCCACCCAGCGCACATCGTTCGCGGTGGCCTTGCCGAACTTGCCCTGCGCAAGATTGAGCAGCGAACCGCCCGAAAACACCACCAGCGTGTTCGGCTCGGCGCGTCGCCGCTGCGATACCAGCGAATGCCAGGCCACCGCGCCGATACCGCCCGGCAGATAGGTGATGCGCATGTCCGAAGGCGGCGGCTTGGGCGCGTCGCGCAAGCCCTGCAAACCTTTTTGCGCCAGCTTGCACGTGAGGTCCATCGCGCCACCGGGTTTGGAAGGCACGATGCACTCCAGGCTTGCCGCCCGCGCCACCGCGCACAGTAAAAACAGCGCGGCAATCAAAGCCTGCAAAACTTTAGTCATCTTGTATGGTTATCTTAGAGCGGTGAAGCTTTCAAAGCGCTTTCAGGCCGCATCGACTTTCAGAAAAATATCGACGCGGCCCGGTCTCCGTTGCGAAGCGGCTTAGAAGCGGTGCTGCATGCCCATGGCGATGCCGCGCTGGCTGTTGGCGAAGCCGGCGTCGTCGCGGGACAGGCCCACCAGTTGACCGTTTTTGGCCTTGGCGTAGGCCCCCGTCACATGGAGGTCGGTGCGTTTGGACAGCGCGTAGCGGTAGCGCACGACGTACATGGTCGGATCGGCGTCGCGCCCTGCGGCGACGTTCTTGACGTCGACGTGATAGACGGCGGCGGTCAGAGTGGTGACCGGATTGGGCTTGTACGCCACGCCGCCCCAGGTGGTGGTGGCTTCGACGTCGGCGGTCGCCGCGCGGCCGGCCGTCAGGTTGTAGTCGCGCAAGGCGGCCCAGAATTTCAGCGGACCGGTTTCGTAGTTTGCGCCGACGTGCCAGACGGTGTTTTCGTCGCGGTTGCCGGTGGCCGCCACGGTGTTGCCGTTGTTGCGCTCATAGGTGGCCATGACGTTGGCCGGGCCGAACTTGTAGGCGACGGTCGCGCCCATCTTGGCGCTGTCGGCCACGCCGCTGGCCTGCTCGCCGGCGGCGTAGTTGGCGCCGAAGCGGAAGTTGCCGAAGGTGCCGGCGTACTTGATCAGGTTATCGTAGCCGGTGGTGAAGCCGTATTTGCTTGGGCCGGTGGCCGGACCGGAGGTCGCCCACGAGTAGAACGGCGCGAAGCCCATCGGATCGTAGCTGATCACCGTGTCGTAGACACTGGTGAACGAACGGCCGACGACCACGCGGCCGAAGGCGCCTTCCAGGCCGACGTAGGCCTGGCGGCGGAACAGCGCGCCGTCCTGGGCGCCGGTGTCCATCAGGATCCCGCCCTCCAGATTGAAGACGGCTTTGAGGCCGCCGCCCAGATCTTCGGTGCCCCGGATGCCCCAGCGCGATGTGTTCATGCCGCCCGAAATCACGCGGGTATTGCTACCGCCGGTGGCGCTCGCGTTGTTGGAATTTTCGACGCCGACGTCCAGCAAACCATAGACTTGCACATTCGATTGGGCCTGCGCGGCGCCGCCGGCGGCAGCTGCCAATGCCAAGATGGCAAGGCTAATTGGGGATTTTTTCATTGTGTCTCCAGAGGATATAGTTATTTGTGATGCCTGATATTTGCTATCAGGGTGCCACTATAGGAGTCGCTTCCTTTCAATTACCTTTCACTTACCTTTCACTACCCCAGGAAGGATGCTTCCTGTCGTCCTCGCACCACAAAGCCGATGGGCCTTCCCTTTTAGGGCGCGGGCGACGATGATTCTGGCCTTACACTGAACTTATTTTTCCGCCATGGCAAGAATTTATGCGCATACTGTTAGTTGAAGACCACACCGAGCTGTCCCACTGGCTGGCCAAAGCGCTGCGCGACGCCCACCTCACGGTCGAATGCGCGGACAACGGCGCCGACGCCGACGCCCTGCTGCACACGCAGGATTACGCGCTGCTGATACTGGACCTGACCTTGCCGCGCATGGACGGCCTGGAGGTGCTCAAGCGCCTGCGCGCGCGCGCCGCGCCGCGCAGCCAGACGCCGGTGCTGATCCTCACCGCGCGCGGCGGCCTCGATGAACGCGTGCAGGGCCTGAACCTGGGCGCGGACGACTACCTCGCCAAACCGTTCGAACTGGCGGAGCTGGAGGCGCGCGTGAAGGCGCTGCTGCGCCGCAGCGTCGGCAACGAGGCGCTGGTGCACCACTGCGGCGCGCTCAGTTTCGACACCGTCACGCGCATGTTCACCTACGCCGGCAACGCGCTGGCGCTGACACCGCGCGAGCACGCGGTGCTCGAAACCCTGATCACGCGCGCCGGCCGCGCCGTCTCGAAGGAGAAGCTGTTCGACGAAGTGTTCGCGCTGGCCGACGACGCCAACATCGACGCCATCGAACTGTATATCCACCGCGTGCGCAAAAAGCTCGACATCGCCGCGCCGGACGCCGCCATCATCACCACCTTGCGCGGCATCGGCTACCTGCTGCAACCGCGTCCGGCGCTGGCCGCCGACTGACGCGCGCGGAGCTCCATACCGATGCCCCTATTGACCAGGCTCGCCAAACGATTCGGCCCCGGCGCCACCTTGGGCAGCCTGCGCGGCCAGTTGCTGCGCTGGTTGCTGGGGCCCTTGCTGGCACTGGTCACGCTCAACACCGTCTCGGTCTACCACAACGCGCTGGACGCGGCCGATGTCGCCTACGACCGCTCGCTGCTGGCGTCGACGCGCGCGCTGGCCGAACGCGTCTCCATCGTCGGCGGCAAGGTGGTGGCCGACGTGCCCTACGTCGCGCTCGACAGCTTCGAGACAGACACACTGGGACGCATCTACTACAAGGTCACCGGCATCAACGGCGAGACGGTGTCCGGCTACGGCGACCTGCCGGCGGTGCCGGCCAACGTGCCGCGCTCGGAGGCCTATCCGGCGCTGGTGCGCTTCTATCACGCCAACTACAACGGCCAGCCGGTGCGCATCGCCGCGCTGCTGCAGCCGGTGTACGACGACTCGATGCGGGGCATCGCGCTGATCCAGGTCGGCGAAACGCTGGAGGCGCGGCGCGGCCTGTCGAACCAGATCCTGTTCGACACCCTGACCTGGCAGGCCCTGCTGCTGCTGGCGCTCGCGCTGCTGGTGTGGTTCGCGGTGCGGCTGGTGCTGCAGCCGCTGATGCGGTTGAAGATCGCGGTCGAAACGCGCAGCTTGAACGACTCGTCCGACGTCGATCCGGCGCTGGTGCACAAGGAGGTGCGGCCGCTGGTGGCGGCGATGAACAGTTCGCGCTCGCGCCTGCAGCTGTTGATCAGCAGCCAGCGCCGCTTCATCGCCGACGCCTCGCACCAACTGCGCACGCCGCTGACGGTGCTCAAGACGCAGGCCGAACTGGCGCTGCGGGAATGCGACCGGCCCGGCGTGCCGCCCGAGGAGACCAAGGCGGCGCTGCGCCACATCGTCCACAGCATCGCCGCCACCACCGACTCCACCGTCAACCTGGCCAACCGTCTGCTGACGCTGGCGCGCATCGAACATGGCGGCGACGCCGACGGCGCGGCGGCGCAGGCGGAACCGGTCTCGCTGCGCGACAGCGCGCGCCAGGTCGGGCTGGAGATGGCGATGGCGGCGGTGGCCAAGAACATCGACCTGTCGCTGGAGGCGGAGCGCGACTGCGTCGTCAGCGGCCAGGCCTTGCTGCTGCACGAGATGATCGCCAACCTGGTCGACAACGCGCTGCGCTACACGCCGGCCGGCGGCCAGGTGGTGCTGCGCGTGACCGAGGGCGGGGGCGGGGTGTCGCTGGAGGTCGAGGACAGCGGCCCGGGCATCGCGGCGGCCGAGCGCGAGCGCGTGTTCGCGCCCTTCTACCGCGCCGCCGGCACATTGGAGCGCAACCCCGGCGGCGCCGGCCTCGGCCTGGCCATCGTGCGCGACATCGCCAGCCTGCACGGCGCCGCCATCGCGCTCGACGAAGCGGCCGGCGGCCAAGGCCTCAAAGTGACAGTCGCGTTCCAGTCCGCTTAACCGTTAAAATACCGGGGTCAGGTCCGACATTCGGACATTTGGCTAAGATGGGGGAACTTTTCAGCCTTCAAAAAGTTTCAGAATGTCCGAATGTCGGACCTGACCCCAGGTTATAGCCAGCGTTACCTTTTGACGCCGTTAGAGAGGCAGACATGATCACCAAAGAAGAAATGGTCGAGCTATTCGCCGACATGAAACAGAACGCCCCGTGGGACAGCACCAAGCCGCTGTTGTGGGGCTACTTTTTCGCCGACCCGGACAAGGCCAAGCTGGAGGCCGTGCAAGCGCCGCTGAAGGCCAAGGGCTATCAGATCGTCGGCATCTACGACTCCAAACCCGACGGCGACGCGCCGGCGCTATGGTGGTTGCACATCGAAAAGGTCGAGAAGCACACGGTCGACACCTTGCACGCCCGCAACCAGCAGTTCTACCAGTTCGCCGAGGCGCATGGTCTCGACTCCTACGACGGCATGGACGTCGGTCCGGCAGCATGACGCCGATCCGGCAGCACGTCGTGACCACCGCGCGCCTGCGGCTCGAGCCTGTGGACGACCGGCACTTCGATGGCCTGCGCGCGATTAACGGCGATGCCGAGGTAATGCGCTACATCACCGGACGGCCGGAAACGCCGGAAGATACCGCAGTCTTCATCGCCCGCAACCAGGCCAAGTGGGCCGAGCTGGGGCACGCGTGGTGGGTCTTCATCGCCCGCGACAGCGGCGAGATCGTCGGCACCGGCGCCGTGCAACATATCGAACGCGACCCGCGCAATCCGCTGGAACTGGGCTGGCGCCTGCGCGCCGACCAGCAGGGCAAGGGCTATGCCACCGAGGCGGCGCTGGCCATGGCACGGTTCGCTTTCGAGCGCCTGGGCGCCGGCCAGCTGTGTGCGGTCTGCCACCAGGAAAACTTGGCCTCCTCGGCCGTCATGCGGCGCCTCGGCATGCGGTTCAGGGGCGTCGAGCGCTGGTACGAGACCGATGTCGCCACCTTCGAAATGGCGCCCGGCGACCTCGCGGATCACACGGGGCGCACCCGGGCGCGTTGACCCGCCCATGGGCGGGGGCGCGGCCTGGTGCCGCCCCGGCCCTTGAAATCTTTCCAATTAAACACACCCCGGGCGCGGTTTCGCCTATCATTCAGTCATTTCTCCTCTACCGACCACCGATGCTCTCGAAACTCTCGTTTCGCCAGTTGCTGCTGGGCGTCTTCCTGTTGATTGCTGTGCTGCTGAGTGCCGCCTCCCTGCATGCGCTGTGGACGCTGGACCGCCTCGCCGCCCACAACCGCGACAGCGGACACCACGCGCTCGCGCTCACCGAAAACGTCCAGCAGCTGGCCGAGCGCAGCGTGGCGATGACGCGCAGCGCCCGCCAATACCTGGTGCTCGACGACCCCGCCTTCCGCATGCGCTACGCCGACGCCTGGCGCGAGGCCCGCGCCGCGCTCGACGCCGTCCAGCGCGGCCTGCCCCACGCCCCCAACATCGCCTTCGACACCTGGCGCCAAGCCGGCGAGCAGGCCTGGGACATCCTGCAAATGCCGACCCGCGCGCGCACCAGCGCCCGCCGGCAGGCGCTGGAGACGGTGGTGGCATTGTTGCCGCGCATTAACGCCCAGCTGGCCGAAGAGGTCAAGCAGGAGGTCGAACGCCGCAACACCGCGCTGCTGACCGAGCTCGACAAGCGGCGCGCCGTGCTCAAGGCTCAGGTGATCGCCTCCATCGTGGTCGCGGCCCTGCTGGCCGGCGGCTTCGGCCTGTGGCTGTCGCGCCCGCTGGCGCAGATCGAATCGGCGATCGACCGGCTCGGCGAGAACCGCTTCGACGAGGCGGTCGAGGTGCGCGGCCCGGCCGACCTGCAGCGCGTCGGCCAGCAACTGAACTGGCTGCGCCAACGCCTGTCGAGCCTGGAGGAGGACAAGTCCCGTTTCCTGCGCCACATCTCGCACGAACTGAAGACCCCGCTGGCGGCACTGCGCGAAGGCGTTGCCCTGCTGGAAGATGGCGTGGCCGGCGCGTTATCGCCCAACCAGCGCGAAATCGCCGGTATACTGAATCAAAACACGGCCGCGCTGCAGTCGCAAATCGAGGCGCTGCTGCGCTACAACGAGGCCACGTTCGACGCCCACCACCTGCACCTGGAGGCGACCGACATGTCGGCCCTGCTCGCGCAAGCCATCGACAGCCAGCGCCTGCAATGGCAGGCGGCCAAGCTGACCGTCAACACCGAGGGCAAGGCGCGGCCTATCACCGTCGACGCCGACAAGATGGCGGTGGCGATCGGCAACCTGCTGTCGAACGCCGTGCGTTTCAGCCCCCAGGGGGGCGTGATTGGTTTCAAACTGGAGGAACGCAACGACCGGCTGTTGATCGACTGCGCCGACCAGGGGCCCGGTGTGGCGCCGAACGACGCCGCGCGCATTTTCGAACCGTTTTACCAGGGCCAGCGCCAGCCGCCCGGCGCGCGCCGCGGCAACGGCATCGGCCTGTCGATCGTGCAGGAATACATCGCCGCGCACCATGGCGTGTTGCAATTGCTGCCCTCCGACCGGGGCGCCCGTTTCCGAATTGAACTACCTTATTGAAGTCCCATGCTTAATATGATGCCTGACGCAAAATCCGCACTATCCCGCGCCCCGGCGCACCTGCTGTGCGTGCTGCTATGCCTGGCGCTGGCGGCCTGCACCCAGGTCCAGCCCAAGCCGGCACCGCCGCCGGAGCCAGCCCCACCGCCGCCCGTGGTGGAACTGGCGCCACCGCCGCCACCGCTCGACGCGGTCGGACCGCTGCTGAGCTATCACCAGTCGTTGCGGCGCATGAGCCAGGGCGAGTTGCTCAAGGAACTCAGCGGCCTGACCCAGCAGCAACGCAGCCCGCGCCTGTCCATGCAGATGGGCATGGTGCTGATGCTCACGCGCGGCGGCGGCGACCTGGCGCGCGCGCAGACGCTGTTCGACGGCGTCGGCAACTCCACCGACAAGGAGGCCGCCGCCTTCAAACCGCTGGCGTTGGTGCTGTCGAGCAATTGCGCCGAGGCGCGCCGGCTGGCCGAGCACATCGACCGGCTGGCGGCGCAGCAAAAGGACAACCAGCGCCGCATCGACCAGCTCAACGACATGGTGGAGGGCTTGAAAAACATCGAGCGCACCTTGCCGGTCCGGCCGGCGGCGAGCGCGCCGCCGCAGGGGATGATCAAGTGAGCGCGGCCGACGAGCAACTGGCCGCCGCCGGCGCCGCCCGCAACCCGGCCGGCAAGGGCGCCCACTTATTGGTCGTGGACGACGACGTCGACCTGCTGCGCCTGCTGTCGATGCGCCTGACCGCCAACGGCTACCGGGTCACCGGCGTCGGCAGCGCCGAGGCGGCGCTGGCGCGCATGTCGATCGAGCTGCCTCGTCTGGTCATCAGCGACATCCGCCTGCCGGACCGCGACGGCATGTCGCTGTTCCAGGAGATCCGCCACAACTATCCGGCCCTGCCCGTCATCCTGCTGACCGCCCACGGCACCATCCCGGACGCGATCGAGGCCACCACCCTGGGCGCCTACGCCTACCTGACCAAGCCGTTCGACGCCAAGCTGCTGCTGGACCGCATCGCCCAGGCGCTGAGCCTGTCCGCCCCGGCGGCCAGCCCGTCGAGCGGCGACGACGGCTGGCGCGCCGGCCTGATCAGCCGCAGCCAATGCATGGACGAGCTGCTGGCCGAAGCCCGGCTGGTGGCCGCCTCCGACGCCAGCATCCTGATCCGTGGAGAGAGCGGCACCGGCAAGGAGCTGCTGGCCAACGCCATCCACCGCGCCAGCCGGCGCGCCAAGGCGCCCTTCATCGCCGTCAACTGCGGCGCGATTCCCGAGGCGCTGCTCGAATCGGAGCTGTTCGGCCACGTCAAGGGCGCCTACACCGGCGCCGTCAGCAGCCGCGAAGGCCTGGTGCAGGCGGCCGACGGCGGCACGCTGTTCCTCGACGAGATCGGCGATATGCCGTTGTTGCTGCAAGTTAAGCTGCTGCGCGTGCTGCAGGAACGCATGGTGCGCCAGCTGGGCTCGGACATCCCCAGGCCGGTCGACGTGCGCATCCTGTCGGCCACCCACCGCGACCTGGACGCGGCCATGCTCGAGGGCCAGTTCCGCGAGGATTTGTATTACCGCCTCAATGTCATCACGCTGACCTTGCCGCCGCTGTCGCAGCGGCGCGAGGACATCACGCCGATGGCGACCCAGTTCCTGCACACGCTGGCGGCCAAGTACGGCAAGACCGTGCGCGGCTATGCGCCCGACGCGCTGGAGGCGCTGACCACGGCCTCGTGGCCGGGCAATGTGCGGCAACTGTATAACGTGGTCGAACACGTGTGCGCGCTGGCGACCGCGCCGCTGATTCCGCTGTCGCTGGTGCAGCGGGCGCTGCGCGTGCCGTCGCTGGAAGTGCTCAGCTACACCGAGGCCAAGCAACGCTTCGAGCGCAACTACCTGGTCCAGCTGCTGAAACTGACCGACGGCAACGTGGCCGACGCCGCCCGCCTGGCAGAGCGCAACCGGACCGAGTTCTACCGCCTGCTGCAGAAATACGACCTCGACGCCAGCCTTTTCCGTACCGACCCCACCCTTGTCGCCTCCGAGCGACAAGACGATCCCCTTAAAAATCAATGACTTATGAAATGGCGGCAGTAGCTTGTCGCCATTTCACGACAAAATCCGTGGAATATAGACGGAAACATCATGATTTGACAATTTCTCATAAGAAATTACAGCGTAAGCCACTGATTTATATGTGGTTTTAAGAGCTGGCACGCCGATTGCTAAGGATAGGGTAACGTCACAGACGTTTCACCTAAACTTGAGTAAAGGAAGCAAATCATGATGACTACCAAACTGATCGCCCGCCTGATGGTTGCAGCCACCTTCACCGCCGCAGCAGCCACTGGTACCGCCTTCGCAGCGGGTCAGCAAGAAGGTGCTATGGCTGGAGCCGCCAAGACTGGCACCGCCACCAATGACGATGCAATCACCAGCAAGATCAAGGCTTCCCTGGCCGATCAAAAACAAATTGGCGTGACCACCACCGACGGTGTGGTCGTGCTGAGCGGCGCCGTACCAAGCACTGAAGTTGGCACCAAGGCCATTCAGGTCGCATCGGCCGTCCCGGGCGTTAAAGAAGTAAAAAGCGAACTGACCGTCGCTTCGAAGTAAGCAGCACCAGTAATTGAGCAGTATTGAGTATCCCGCAGTAAAAACCTTGCAGTAGAAGTATCCGTAGTACCGCAACACACCCTAGTAACTGACCCTTTTCCGGGTAGCGTGCGTAGACGCTACCCGGACTTTTTTTGCCTGAATAGTTGCCAGATAATCAACATCGATCGATTATCCAGGCCCCTCCCCTCCGCGCCGATCAGCTCAGGTTTTCCAGGCGAATCTTCGTCACGTTACCGCATACGGTAGACAGTCCTTCCATCTTGGCGATGGCCGCCGTCACGTTCTTTTCCTGCGTCTGGTGTGTCAAGAAGATGATGTCGGTCTTGGTTTCGCCGTCGGCCGGTTCCTTTTGCAGCATGGCGTCGATCGAGATCGTCGCGTCGGCCAGGATGCGGGTCAGGTCGGCCAGCACGCCCGGCTGGTCGCTGACGTTCATGCGCAGGTAGTAGCTGGTGGTGATTTCCGACATCGGCAAAATCTCGATATTGGTCATCGCGTTCGGCTGGAACGCCAGATGCGGCACGCGGTGTTCCGGATCGGCCGTGGCCAGGCGGGTGATGTCGACCAGGTCGGCGATCACGGCCGACGCGGTCGGCTCGGCGCCGGCGCCTTTGCCGTAGTACAAAGTGGCGCCGACGGCGTCGCCCTGCACCAGCACGGCGTTCATCGCGCCTTCGACGTTGGCGATCAGGCGCTTGCTCGGAATCAGGGTCGGATGCACGCGCAGCTCGACACCCTCGACGCCGTTGACCTTGGCGCGCTTGGCGATGCCCAGCAGCTTGATGCGGTAGCCCAGTTGCTCGGCGTAGCGGATGTCGATCGCGTTCAGCTTCGAAATACCCTCGACGTGGGCCTTGTCGAACTGCACCGGAATGCCGAAGGCGATGGCCGACATGATGGTGGCCTTGTGCGCCGCGTCCACGCCTTCGATGTCGAAGGTCGGGTCGGCTTCGGCGTAGCCCAGCTCCTGCGCCTGCTTGAGCACGGTGGCGAAGTCCAGGCCCTTGTCGCGCATCTCGGACAGGATGAAGTTGGTGGTGCCGTTGATGATGCCGGCCAGCCAGTCGATGCGGTTGGCCGTCAAGCCTTCGCGCAGCGCCTTGATGATCGGGATGCCGCCGGCCACGGCCGCTTCGAACGCGACCATGACGCCCTTTTCCTGCGCGGCGGCGAAGATCTCGTTGCCGTGCACGGCCAGCAGCGCCTTGTTGGCGGTGACCACGTGCTTGCCGTTGGCGATGGCTTGCAGCACCAGCGCCTTGGCCTCGTCGTAGCCGCCGATGAGCTCGACGACGATGTCGATGTCCGGATCGTTGACGATGTCGAATGGGTTGGCGACGACCTTGACCTTGCCGCCGGTACGTTCCTTGGCGCGCTCGAGGTTGCGGGCCGAGACGGCCACCACTTCGATGCCGCGACCGGCGCGGCGGCGGATTTCTTCCTGGTTGCGTTCCAACACGTTGAACGTTCCGGAGCCGACGTTGCCGACGCCTAACAAGCCTACTTTGATGGGTTTCATATATTCGTTTCTATTGATCTGCGGTTCGGTGGAGCGTGGAGGCTGGCTGCGACTTGACGGCTAGAAGCTGGCGCCGTGGCGTTTGCGGTAGCCTTCCATGAATTTGGCGATACGGCCAAAGGCTTCCGTCATGTCGTCCGAGTTCGGCAGGAACACGACGCGGAAGTGATCCGGCGCGATCCAGTTGAAGCCGCTGCCCTGGACGATGAGCACTTTCGTTTCTGCCAGCAATTCATAGGCGAACTGCTGGTCGTCCGCAATCGGATAGATTTTCGGATCGAGACGCGGGAACATGTACAGCGCCGCTTTCGGCTTGACACAAGTGACGCCGGGAATATCGGTCAGCAGCTTGTAGGCCAGATCGCGTTGCTTCAACAGGCGCCCGCCCGGTCCCACCAGGTCGTTTATCGACTGGTAGCCGCCGAGCGCAGTCTGGATCGCAAACTGCCCCGGTGCGTTGGCGCACAAGCGCATCGAGGCCAGCATGTTGAGGCCCTCGATATAGTCTTTCGCATGGGATTTCTCGCCCGACACCACCATCCAGCCGGAACGGTAGCCGCAGGCGCGGTAGTTCTTCGACAGGCCGTTGAAGGTGACGAACAGCACGTCGTCGGCCAGCGAGGCGATGGAGACGTGCTCGGCCTCGTCGTACAGCACCTTGTCGTAGATTTCGTCGGCGTAGATGATCAGCTGGTGCTGGCGCGCCACTTCGATGATCTGCTGCAGCAGCTCGACCGGGTACAGCGCGCCGGTGGGGTTGTTCGGGTTGATGACGACAATAGCGCGCGTGTTCGAGTTGATTTTGCGGCGGATGTCCTCGATGTCGGGGAACCAATCCTGCTGTTCGTCGCAGATGTAGTGCACCGGCGTGCCGCCCGACAGGCTGACGGCGGCGGTCCACAGCGGATAGTCGGGCGCCGGCACCAGCACCTCGTCGCCGGTGTTGAGCAGCGCGTTCATCGACATGACGATCAGTTCGGACGCGCCGTTGCCCAGGTAAATGTCATCGATCGACACGCCGGCGATGTTCTTGCCCTGCGTGTAGTGCATGACGGCCTTGCGCGGCGCGAACATGCCCTTGGAATCGGTGTAGCCGGCCGCGTTCGACAGGTTGATTTTCATATCCTGGACGATCTCGTCCGGCGGATCGAAACCGAACACGGCGAGATTGCCGATATTCAACTTCGTGATCTTATGGCCTTCTTCCTCCATTTGCCGGGCTTTTTCCGGCACCGGGCCGCGGATCTCGTAGCAGACTTCCGCCAGTTTGTTCGATTTTTGAATCGGTCGCAAAATAAAATCCTGTCTTGGTGAGGCAAACCGCTGTGGCCTGCCAAAAACGCGCCGGCGGCCTGTGCTGCAATGCGAAAAGAACCATTCTGCCGAAAGCCACCCGTTTAATCAACCTCTGGCGGCCCCAAACGGCGAAGCGTCCCTTGAAAAAGGCTACAATGCCACTTAGACCACCAAATTTGACCAACCGCAGAAACACGTAGGGCGGATTAGGCGGAACGCCGTAATCGGCCATTGACGAGCCGCCGACGGCGCAAGCATGGCCGATTACGCTACGCTAATCCGCCCTACGTGCCCCACGTGCCACGCGCCATTTACCGCACAAATACCATGAAGCTCCACGCAAGCGACACCAAAAAGTACCAAACCGTCACCGGCTACGATGAAACCGGCGTCGAGATCAACGCCCAGCGCTACAACTACAGCCTCATCGTGCTGCCGGAAACCGAGCCGCGCGCCTGGCCCGCGCCGACCTTCGACTCCCTCACCGCCGAGCATTTCGACATCATCGGCGCCGATTCGCCGGACGTCGTCATCCTCGGCACCGGCGCCAAACAGCGCTTCATCCACCCGCGCCTGACGGCCGCGCTGACGATGCGCCGCATCGGCGTCGAATGCATGGACAGCCAGGCCGCCTGCCGCACCTACAACATCCTGATGGGCGAAGGCCGCAAGGTCACGCTGGCGCTGATCATCGACAACACCGACAAGGCGGGCGCCTGAGCCGGCCAACAGCACAAGGCGCACGGCCATGAACGACCACGCCGCCGACGATACGAACGATCACGACCGCCGCCAACGCGCGGTCGTCTTCGCACACCACAAGCTTGGCGTCCGCTGCCTGAAGGTCTTGCTGGCCGGCGGCGTCGATGTCGCGCTGGTGGTCACCCGGACCGGCGACCCGGGCGGAAACAACCACGACGAATCGGTGCGCGCGCTGTGCCGCGAGGAACACCTCCCCTGCATCGCCGCCGACGACGCCGGATCGCCCGGGTTGCTGGACCAGGTCCGCGACGCCATGCCGGACCTGATGTTCAGCTTCGACTACGGCCGCGTGCTGCCGGCCGAGTTGCTCGCCGTCGCGCCCGCCTACAACATGCACGGCTCGCTGCTGCCGGAATTCCCCGGCGACGCGCCGATCGAGTGGGCGGTGCTGCACGACGCCACCGTCACCGGCGCCAGCCTGCACGAGTTGACGAATGAACCGGGCGCCGGCGCCATCGTCTCGCAGGTGGAGGTGCCGATCCTGCCCGACGACACCGCCTTCGACGTGGCCGTCAAGGTCACCGTGGCGGCCGAGCAGACGCTGTGGCGCGTGCTGCCGTCGCTGCTCGACGGCACGGCGCCGCGCCTGCATAACGCGGCCGGAGCGGCCGGCGGCTTCGGCCCGCGCACGCCCGAGGATGGCCGCATCGACTGGCGCCAGCCGGCGCGGCGGGTCTACAATCTGCACCGCGCCGCCGCGCCGCCCTACCCCGGCGCCTTCACCGACATCGCCGGCGTCCGCTACGTGATCGAGCGCGCCCGCTTGTCCGGCAACTTCGGCAACGTCGTCGCCCTCGGTTTGCCACCGGGCTTGACCGTAGTGGATAATTGCATCTTTGGCGTGTGCGGCGACGGCCGCATGCTGACGATTTCCAGCCTGACGGCCGATGGCGCGCCCATCACGGCCGAGCAACTGCAAGCGCGCCTGCGTGCGCGGCCATAGTCCAAGCTGTCCAAGATTTACTTTGCGCGCCGTCTTGAAGGGTGAAAACTTGCCCTCATATTGTCGATGTCCATCTCCAGGAGAAAACCAGTGGCTGATAGCCAACCCGTAGTTACCGACTTTTCCGCCCCCATGACGAGCGGCCAGACTTTCCAGCTGTCGGGCCGGCCAGCGCGCCATACCGTGCTGTTTTTCTACCCGAAAGACAATACCCCCGGCTGCACCACCGAGAACATGGCGTTCCGCGATCTGTACGAGCAATTCCAGGCCGCCGGCACCGAAATCTACGGCATCAGCCGCGATTCGCTGCGCTCGCACGAAAGCTTCAAAGCCAAGCTGGGCCTGCCTTTCGAGCTCATTTCCGACCCCGACGAGGCGGTCTGCACGCAGTTCAACGTCATGAAAATGAAGCAAATGTACGGCAAGACCGTCCGTGGCGTCGAACGCAGCACGTTTGTCATTGACGCTACCGGTCAATTGGTGAAAGAATGGAGAGGCGTGAAGGTAGCGGGTCACGTCGATGAAGTGCTGGAATTTGTGGCGCGTCAGGCTTAACAGGTTTGCGCGTTGCCTTTCAGAGTTGCTCAACCGTAGCAGAATCATGCGCATCCAGCCATTTTGTTAACCATTTTGAGTCATCACTGTAACTCTTCCCACCCTACATGGTGGCCAGCCGGCCACCACGCGGTACTTTCTCCGGGCAAGATGTGCGCCCGTCGGCAGTCTACTATCCTGTTCCACCCAGCATCCACCCCATCCGGCACCGAAGTTTCCGATTCGCGGAAACGCGCGCTCGCGCTCGCACTGCGAGCGCTCGCCTATGGGCGGATTCCTCCAGTTATTTTTCAATTGAGATCCTGATGCCACTGCCAAAATTACCTAGTAAGCCAGCGACTTTACTGTTGGCGAAAGATTATCCCAAAGCGACAGGGCCGCGCCCGGTTTCCGCCATTGCGGCGGTCGCCGAGATCGCGCCGGCACCCGCGCCGAAGAAGGCGGCGCCCGTCAAAGCAGTACCTGTAGCAAAAACCAAAGCGGCGGCGCCGGTCGCCGTCCAAGCCGCACCGGCTGCGCCAGCGAAAACCACCGCCAAGTCGAAGGCCGTGGCCGCTGTGCTGAAGGCCGCGCCGGCCGTGTTGAAGGCAGCCCAGGCTGCACCCGCGCCCGCTCCGGTGGCCGCCACCCCCGCCGCCAAAGCGAAGGCCGCCCCGGCCGCGCGCGGCAAGGTTACCCCGATCACCGCCGAAGCGCCACACCCGGCCAAGCACAAGCTCAACGAAGTGGCGATCAAGTCGTCGACCAGCCGCCACGCCGACCAGACCGGCACGACCAAGCTGTTCGTGCTGGACACGAACGTGCTGATGCACGATCCATCGTCGCTGTTCCGCTTCGAGGAGCACGACGTCTACCTGCCGATGATGACCTTGGAGGAGTTGGACAACCACAAGAAGGGCATGACCGAGGTGGCGCGCAACGCCCGCCAGGTGTCGCGCACCCTCGACGCGCTGGTCTCCAACACCGACGACGACGCCATCGAGAACGGCATCCCGCTGTCCAAGCTGGGCAACAAGGACGCCAAGGGCCGCCTGTACTTCCAGACCCGCATGCAAACGGCGGACCTGCCGGTTGGCCTGCCGGTCGGCAAGGCCGACAACCAGATCCTGTCCGTGGTGCGTTCGCTGGAGGCCGAACAGGAAGGCCGTCCGGTGGTGCTGGTGTCGAAGGACATCAACATGCGCATCAAGGCGCGCGCGCTGGGCCTGCCGGCCGAGGATTACTTCAACGACCACGTGATGGAAGATACCGACCTGCTGTACTCGGGTATCGTCCAGCTGCCGGACGACTTCTGGACCAAGCACGGCAAGGATCTGGAATCGTGGCAGGAGAATAAAAACGGCCAGAGCGCGACGTTCTACCGCGTCACCGGTCCGTTCGTGCCGTCGCTGCTGGTCAACCAGTTCATCTTCCTCGAGCCCAAGAATGGCGAAGCGCCGTTCTATGGCCAGGTCAAGCAGATCAACGGCAAGACCGCCGTGCTGCAAACCCTGCGCGACTTCAGCCACAACAAGAACAATGTGTGGGGTGTCACCGCCCGCAACCGCGAGCAGAACTTCGCCTTGAACTTGCTGATGAATCCGGAATGCGACTTTGTCACCCTGCTCGGCCAGGCCGGCACCGGCAAGACCCTGCTGGCGCTGGCGGCCGGCCTGGCGCAAGTGCTGGAAACCAAGCTCTACAACGAAATCATCGTCACCCGCGTGACGGTGCCGGTCGGCGAAGACATCGGTTTCCTGCCTGGCACCGAGGAAGAGAAGATGTCGCCATGGATGGGCGCCTTCGACGACAACCTCGAAGTGCTCAACAAGTCCGATTCGGACGGCGGCGAATGGGGCCGCGCGGCGACGCAGGACCTGATCCGCTCGCGCATCAAGATCAAATCGCTCAACTTCATGCGCGGCCGCACCTTCGTCAACAAGTTCCTGATCATCGACGAGGCGCAGAACTTGACGCCGAAACAGGTCAAGACCCTGGTCACGCGCGCCGGTCCGGGCACCAAGATCCTCTGCCTGGGCAACATCGCGCAGATCGACACGCCATACCTGACCGAAGGCTCGAGCGGCCTGACGTACGTGGTCGACCGCTTCAAGGGCTGGTCGCACAGCGGCCACGTGACGCTGGCGCGCGGCGAACGCTCGCGCCTGGCCGATCACGCCAGCGACGTGCTGTAAATGTAGTAGAATAAACACGTACCTGTTAGCCCCGCCCGCAGCGATGCCGGCGGGGCTTCTTTTTTCCGCGAATAGTTTCTGCCACCCAATCTATGCACAACAGGGGCGCAAGTAAGCGTGTTGATCCACGAAAGTTCTTGAATCCTGTGGCATCCTGTATAACACTAACATCCAAGTCATTGATTTCGCCCGCCTTTCCGACCACAGCTGAGGTAAGACCATGGACATTCCAATCCTGATCCAGAAGCGTGAAGGCAGCCGATACGGGGTGACCGTCCCGGACATCCCGGGCTGCGTGACCACCGGTGAGACGGTGGACAAAGCGATGAGCAACGCCACCAAGGCCATCTACGGCCACGTCGGCCAATTGGTCGAGCAGGGCAAATCGTTCGAAATCAAGCCATCCGAAGTGGAGCACCTGTCGCGCGAGCCCGACTACGCCGACGGCATCTGGGCCATGGTCAGCCTCGACTTGGCCAGGCTGGACGATCCGCCGGAAGGGTGATCGTTAGCACCGTGAAACTCACAAACGCGCCTAAGTGTTCAGAATCAGGTTTTCGCCCTGACGGGCGAGCACGCCCTTGGATACCATTGAATCGGTCCGATTGCGGATCATTTCACGAATTTGGCTACTGGTCGCCTTAAATCCGAACGACCGCGACACGGCCAGCACGATTTCGTCCATGCTCGCGCCGAAATTATTCTTAATAACATTGTGGACGGCCAATTCGATTTCCTTGGGCGGCAACATCTCCGGCTTTCTCAATCCTTCAGATATGACATTGCTACGGTCCCGGACGGCCAGGTTGCCGGGAACTGCGAGGAAACGCTCCTCCATTGCAATATCCCCGGTACTGAGCGCTGCCTCAAGCGCGCGCTCGACCGCAGCCTGGATCCGGCCTCCCGCTCTTTTCAAGCCCCAAGCCGCTCGCAGTCGCACAACGATCTCATCCGCATGAACCGGACTTTCAATTTTAACGATTTCAGTGATTAAACCCGCCAGAATGGCGGTAGGCGCCTCATGCAGCTCATACCCACCTGCCGGGCGAATCGGTGACGCTTCGATATATGCCGTACGTTCCGGCTCGTCCCCGCTGCTGGTCACCAATCCAATGTGGGCGATCGAACCTCTATCTATACTGACTATCTTGACGGGCACCGCGCGTACGGCCTTTAACGCCGTTTCCGAGCGTGCATCAAGCTCCACCTTGGCGGCACTAATCGCATTAAGAAGACGTTGAAGCTCATTTTGTGGACGGTTAAACCAATCCGCACTCCAGATGCGATGGATAATCCACCCGTGATCCTCTAGAACCGCTTGACGCAAACGATCGCGATCACGTGCCGATCGAGAGCTATGATAAGAAGCGCCATCACACTCAATACCTAGCAAATAGCGCCCTGGGCGCTCGGTGTCCGCGATGGCCAAGTCAATGAAGAACCCGGCAATACCAACTTGGGGATGGACTTGGTAGCCCTGCTGTTGCAATGCTTTGGCGACTTGCACCTCAAACTGGCTCTCATATTGCCGGAACGTCGTTTGAGCCATGGACAACCTTCCGGTTCGGGCGAAATGCAGGAATAATTTGAAGGCGACGACACCCTTGCCTTTACCACGTTCGAGATCAATATCGTCGTCTGTAATTGACGAAAACACTTCACATCTGCGCTTTGCACGACTAATCAGCACGTTCAGGCGGCGCTCCCCTCCGTCGGCACTTAACGGCCCAAATCGCATAGCCATGTAACCCTGAGCATTCCGTCCATAGCCAACCGAGATGAAAATCACGTCGCGTTCGTCACCTTGGACGTTCTCCAGATTCTTTACAAAAAAAGGCTCGTTGGGGTGCTGATTAAAAAAGGCTTCAGCATCAGGATGCTGCCTCCGCAATAACTCAAGGTGGTCCTGAATTGCCGTTCTCTGCTTGACCGAAAAGGTCGCGACGCCCAACGACAACTCCGGATTCGCGCGCGCGTGCTGTATAACGGCCTCGGCGACGATTGCCGCTTCAATCGGGTTCACGCCGGTATTCCCAGAATCGAAAATTCCGTTCTGAACATGACGGAACTGCAGTCCCATCCCCGCCTCATTGGTGTAGGGGCTAGGAACGATGAACAGCTTGTTCTCGTAAAACTGACTATTTGAAACCGCGATCAACGACTGGTGCCGGCTACGATAGTGCCATCGCAACATTCGTTGAGGTAGGCCCCGCGCGGAAAACAGCCCCAGAATACTTTCTATATCCGCGACCTGCGCATCGTCGGGCTCGTCGTCGTCCTGCGAAGCAGACGTCATTTTGGAGAAGAACTTTGTCGGCGGCAACTGTCTCTCATCGCCCACAACAACGACTTGCCGACAGCGGGCAATGGCCCCCAAAGCATCAACAGGCTGGATCTGGCTGGCCTCGTCCATGACAAGCAGGTCGAAGGTCAGGTGTCCTGGCGGTAGAAATTGGGCGACCGACAAGGGACTCATCATCAGCACTGGTTTCAGCGACTGTATCGCGGGCGCGGCTTTCAGCATGAGTTGGCGAATCGGCATATGTCCTCGTCGTCGCGCCATTTCCCCGCGCAATATTCCGAGCGGCCCAACGCCACCACCACCTTGGGGAATACGACGATAATGCGCGTTGACCACCTCCAGGCTGGATGCGGCGATGCGTTCTCGGTCCAAGAGCGCGAAATCACGAACGAGTCGGCCATGAATTTTCCCGTCGAATCGTGCGAGGTCAGGCATGGCCGCGACCTGGTCTTTAAACAGAGCTTCGTAATATGCCATATCGAAGGCTCTACGAATCAGACCGGGATCCACAGCGCCGGTTTCGAGCGCGTTGACAAACTCACCCAGCCCGAGATTGCGGGCCTGGTCCACCCGTTCTCGATACGCGACCCATTGGGAAAGCTGTTCAGAAAAATCGATCCATAACGTGAGACGCCCACTCAACTCCGCCACGTCAAGATGCTGTGTGAGCTTGACGTTAAACAGCTTGGACGTATCGCTATGCAGTTCAGAAAATAGGCCATCAATGTCACCAATAACCCGGACCAGTTTCTGCTCCACGGCGACGGCGGCACTCAGCGACGCGGTCCGGTCATCGTGACGTGCGGCGACGAGACGTATATCTGGATTTGATTTAACCCATGCGCCGGAAGCTCTCAGAAAATCCCAATCGGAATTTTTTCCCAGCCAAGCCTGGTCGAATGCCGCTCGACCCAGTTCGTTTCCGTCATCGAGCACCTTCAGAGCAGATTGGGCCAAGATCAAGTTGTCCAGTGTTGCTTGTATCGCCGATGCACTGCCCGGTATGCGCTCAAAGGTCTCGGTGCAACGTTCATACATCGAGGCCAGTTTAGCGGCCACTTCGGCCATCGATGTCAAAGAAACGTCTTCAACGCCAAGGGCATTTGGGAAAAGCGCATTCCTCTCGCTTTCAAGCGCGTCCCATAGCTCCAGCATCAAGCTACGGACCTCTTGAGCCATTTGTCGCAGGCGATCCGCACGCGCGCCGATAGCAGACCGATCCGGCAGTTTTCCGGCCAATAATCGCGGCTCAGCCCCCAAACCCCGCAAACTCCGCATCCACTCCACCAAAGCACTGAGGGGCGCTGGCGACGTTCGATCGGCCCGCCAATCCACGCCGAATGCCGCTCTCCCAAACTCGTCGTTGTTTCGTATGGTGGCAAGCGCTTTTTGCGCCTTGGCCAGTCGATCCAAGATATTCAATTTATCAGGCAGCTCGACATCCGGCCTTTTCAGTATCGATTTCACCAGCGTATTTGACCGGCGCCAGTCGCCACTGAAGATCCGGAGAATGCTCGTGCCGTGCATCGCAAGAAACTGGCGTGCGGCGGAAAGATCCATTTCCATCGCGGCGTCCACGATATCGACCTCTAGCGCTCTGCGCGAGGTTTCCCATATGGCCACGGCTTCGGCTAAATCAGCCGCCTGCTCTATCCCTTGATCCCAAACGGTGGCGACAAACACCTCTGGGCTAGCGTCGGGCGCAGCCGCAACCCGCTCCGCAGTCAACAGTTTCTTCGAGATAAGCGCCAGCGTATCTATGTTCTCCTGCCCGCCCAAGCTCAGCATCAATCGCCCCGATTCGCTTGTCAGCGAAGGTAAAACGGAATGCAATTCGACGGCAGTCTGCATTGCCGAAAGGGGGAGTTCTAACGGAAAATTATCGAAAGCAGCGCGCAACGCGCTTACATCGGAAGTCCATGACGCGGTTCGAACAACGGATGACAGTGACGACTCCAGAAGTCTCAGCGCCTCACCTGAACTTATCAGCAGATCAATCTGCTCAGTGCCGACTGCCCAGCATTGCGACGACAGCGCCCTTCCCGACAAGGTTGGACTCGTTGCAATGTGATCTGCGCGTTCGTTCAAAGCAGCGATCTGCCCCAGGATGATGGGAGCGTCCATCTCCAATGATCGAGCCAAGGCGGACCTGCCACTGTGAATGGCATCGACGCGTGTCTTGACTTCCTGAATTCGCCGTACAAGCCGTTCGACATCGGTTGGCAGGATTGTGGTCACGCCCACGCCACGCCATGGATGCGCTAACGGCGCACCTATTTCGCCGATCCGTTGCGCCAAATCGGTGATCAGACTCTCTCTGCGCTTACGATCATCGACAGTCCACGTTTGTGGCCCCTCCAATCGCAAATCGATGGGTTGGAAATCTTCTTGCCTCAAGGCCGTAAGCTCGCCGATAACCTGATACGGCGTAAGTCGAGCAACAGGGTGCGGTTCGTGCAGCCTTTCAGCATGTGCATTGAGTAAGTCCCGCGCCTCCTGCAATCGGGAATTCAGAGTCGTCGCAAACTCGCCGACGGGAGCGCCCAATTCCGAAGTGCGCTTGAGTTCGTTAAGCAAAACCTTCTTGTTCGCCTTGTTGCTGTGCAGTTCCAGGCACGCGTCGCCGACACCGGCGGCATCGAGCCTCCGCTTTACCACTTCCAGCGCGGCCATTTTTTCCGCGACAAACAAGACGGTCTTGCCATCGGCGATCGCCGACGCGATGACGTTGGCAATCGTCTGCGACTTTCCGGTGCCGGGCGGCCCCTGAATGACCAGATTTCGTCCCCCGCGCACATCATTGACAGCGAGGGCTTGCGAACTATCGCAATCGACTATGTGCAGTAAGTCAGCTGGTGAAAGATAGGCGTCGATGTTCACGTCGTCGGGTAACAGTGGCGGGCCGGATGCGAAACCTTCGCTCAACAAACCCTTGATCAATGGCCGGGACGTCAAACCGCCTTCGGTCGGCCATATTGAGGGATCCAGATCTCGATACATCAAAAACTTCGAAAAAGAAAAGAATCCCAGAACAATGTCGTCGTGCGCGACGTGCCAGTCGGTCTTGGTTTTGACGGCATCGGCTATCGCATCCATATAGGCGACCGTATCGATCTCCTCGCCCGCTTCGAAAGGCGGAAGTTTCAGGCTGTGAACACGATCAAGATATGCTTCCAACGAAAGATTTGAAGCGGAGTCTTCTTGACGCCATTTGAGCTTGAACTGCTCGGCGGCGTTGCCACGTTCAAGAGTGACGGGAATCAAAATCAATGGAGCGTAGCGGACATTTTTGGCGTTCGTCGGATCCACCCACTTCAGGGTCCCCAACCCAAGGAACAAGATGTTGACCCCTTGTTCCTCTTCGAGCGTTCTGGCATCGAAATACAAATCGAGCAGTTTCTTCTGCAGCCCTTTCGATGTCAGTCTGGTCTGCAACTTGGTATCGGCGTGGCGACTGAAAATCCCCCGCTCGTTGACGGTCTCGTCGGGTTGCGCCAAATCGCCGATCTCCTCGGCTTCATTGTCCGCGCTATCCTTAACCAAAATGGCGGCACGGCCTGGCAAGAAAGTGAATGCGCGATTTTCTGTCACCAGAATGCGGAAGACCTCATCGGACTTTTCGTCGATCACCTCTATCGTACGTGCAGACTTCGCTGACCGGGGAATGCTCAACAGGCGATTTCTCGCCGATAAGTCGAGCAACTCCATTCGTGCACGCTCGAGCTTCTCGGCGACAGAAAGGTTAGCTTGTAAGAATCCTGATTCGTTTTTTTGCTCTTCGCCATCGGGTACCATCACCAGGCCTCATTTCATTTGGACAACTGATTTTTTTCTAAGTAATTACTTATTTTAGAATACTTCTGTGCAATTGATATCTCTAACCATCAGGTTTAACAAAATTCACCACACCAAAGCGATATTGCGCTCAAGCGGGCGTGAGTTTCCAGCCAATTCGGGCCCCGTCCAAAGCAAGTCACGCATATTTGATGGTCGTCCAAGCGTCCGCCCTCGGCCACGCTAACTTGGATTCATTTGACAAGCACATTTGGCGGGGGCACGATGACCGATAGGAAGGCAGCTTTGGTGCACAAGAGCCGCGTTAACCTGTCGCAGAACGCATTCGCAGAATTCGTGATCTGGAAACTACCTCAGGCCGCCCGCGCTAGCTCACATCAGTACAAATATCGGCTGGCATATGTCGTCAACAACAAATGCGTTGTTCGATATGACAATGAAATCTACAAAGGCGATCACCGCCACTACGGTACGACTGAGACCCCCTATCAATTTCAGACACTCGAGCAACTGATCATAGATTTTTATTTCGACGTCGAGAGGTGGGACTATGAAAACAGCTATCCTTAAAGTTCAATCGTTCAACGAGAGCTTGGCCAGCTTTGCGCGGGCCTGGAGATCGGGCGTACCGGAGACGGTCGCCACCATCGCCTTCGCGACGCCTGAACTGGCCCGCGACATCCTCACGCCCGAGCGCTGGCACATCCTAAAATCCCTGTGCGGCGTCGGCCCTGTATCAACCAGCGACATAGCGCGCCGTGTGGGCCGCGACCCCGACAGCGTCAACACCGACATCGCCGCCCTGCTCTCCGCCGGCGTGCTGGAGGGCACCCAAGGCGGCGTGATTTTCCCCTACGACGACGTTTCCCTTGACCTTCCCACGATTGGAAGGCATACAGTATGATCATCGAAACCCTGAAGGAGAAGTCGATGTACCAGCTACAAGTGGAAAACATGAGTTGCGGTCACTGTGTGGGCGCGGTGACCAAGGCGGTGCAGGCGATCGACGCCGCAGCGAAAGTCGAAGTCGACCTGGCCAGCAAGACCGTCAAAATCGACAGCGCCACCGCGCTGGCGCCGCTGAAATCGGCCATCGCCGATGCCGGCTACCCCGTCACCGCCGCCGCCTGATCCCGCCCGCCCGATTGGTCCGGCACACCGCGCACACAGCGGTGCGCCGGCCCCCGCAGCATCTATCCTGAAAACAACACCCACGATGCAAATGTAGGAAAAAAGCAATCGTGCGCGATACCGCTTGCGATACTTTTCCCACGGTTGCTATAAAAGCCACCCGTCACCAGGGATGCGCCAGCATGCGGTTACTCGACCAGAGCACCAGTAGCGTCAGGTCCAGGCCGTCCGTCCAGCGGATGGCTGCGATGCTGGTCGTGCTGTCCGTCTTCCTGATCCAGTTGTTCGCCCTCGGCGTCCATCATCACGCGATCGCCGACGACGACGCGGATTGCCCTACCTGCCAACTGGTCATGGACACGCCGTCATTGCCGCCAACGGACGACCTGACCGTCACGCCCGAGTCCCCCGGAGCAACCTACCTCGCCCTTCTTCCACAGTACCACTCCAACACCCAGTCCCCCACCTTCCTGATACCCCCTTCGCACGCTCCACCCGTCTCCGCCATCTGAGCTTTTCCGCAGCCCGCCACGCCTTCACGACGCGCGCCTGAAACAGCACCGGCACGCCCGCGATTGACGCACGCCCCGGATTAGCTCCCCCGTTGTATCCCCAATAGCGACGCGGCCGCCCACCGGTGGTCCGTGTTGAGATAGACACGCCTTGACCACTCCATCCGGAGCGGCCAACGAGTCGTGTCGCCCTGGGAAAAACACACCCGTCTTCTCAGGGGTGGTGCAAGCGCGCGGCGACGCGGACCTCTACGTCAAACTGGGATCGCAGCCGACGACCAGCTCGTACCTGAAGAAATCGGACGGTTCGACCACCACCGAGACCATCTCGATCGCCTCGCCGGCGGCCGGCACGTACTATGTGCTGGTCTACGGCTACAAGGCGTCGAGCGGGGTCTCACTGGTGGCCAGCTACAAGTGACCAACGGAGTTTGATTGGCGTGTGACGTGCGCCACTACTCCAACTCGGGATAGTGGCGGAAGATGCCTTCCTCGTTAAAGGGAATGCGGCGCTTCGAGCCAAGGTAGGCGGCGATATTGGGACGCGCCGCCACCTTGCCATGCAAGGCCACCAGGCCGGGATACGACGGCTCGAGCTTCGCCATCGTCTTCGGGAACGCATATCGCAAACCCTCGATCAGCTGGAACAGCGAGAGATCGACATACGACAGGCGCGAGCCGATGGTCCAGCCGCCGCGACCGGGATTGCGGCGCACCACGCCCTCGAAATAGTCCAGGAACTTCGGTATGCGCGCCTGCCTGAAATCCTTCGCGCGCGCCTTGGCTTCCTTCCTCTGGTCTTCGTAGTATTTGTTGGTGGAGATGGGATGATGGGTGTCGTGCGCCTCGGCGACGATGTCGGAGATGGTCAACTGCAGCTGGTTGGCCCACAAGCGGCCCGCCTCGGCGCGCGGCGCCAGGCCATGCCGCGCGCCGAGGAACAGCAGGATATTGGGCGTCTGCCCGATCAACAGCTCCCCCGCGCGCAGCACCGGCGGCGCGAACGACGGATGATCGACCTTGTCGCCGTCCAGGCTCGCCATCAATTCCGGCATGCCCTTCTTGCGCCGCGCCACATCGTCGTAGGGGATGGCCGCCTCCTCCAGCGCCAGCCGCACGAATTCGCCGCGGCCCTGCAGGCCGTCCCAGTAATAGAGTTGGTATGGTGTCGTCATGCGAATTATCGTAGCACCGCTGGCGCGCGCCCGTCGCACAATCCCGGCGCCGGAAAGCTTTTCCGGCCACGGTTATAATCGAACGGAAACTAATGTTCCGTCCGCTTCCACATCCACCATGTCTGCGCCCCGCCCATGCCGCCAGTCCCACCGCTTGAGATTCACATCGTCCTGATGGTCGCCGCCGCCGGATTCCTCGCCGGCGTGCAAAACGCGCTGGCAGGTGGCGGTTCGTTCATCACCTTCCCCGCCCTGCTGCTGGCCGGATTGAATCCGCTGGCCGCCAACATGACGTCGACCATCGCGCTGTTCCCGAGCCAGATCACGTCCGCCTACGCGGGGCGCAAGCTGGTGGGCGACGTCGGCCCGCTGACGTTCCGCCAGATGCTGATCATCAGCGCCATCGGCGGCGTGTTCGGCGCCGTGCTGCTGTTGAATACCCCGGCGTCGTTCTTCGAGCGGCTGGTGCCCTGGCTGGTGCTGTTCGCCACCAGCGTGTTCGCGTGGGGGAGCTTCCGCAAAAAGCCGCTGCACGCGGCCAGCGGCATGCCGCGCTGGGCACTGGTGCTTGCGCAGGGATGCATCTCGATTTATGGCGGCTACTTTGGCGGCGGCATCGGCTTTTTGATGCTGGCGGCGCTGACCGTCGCGGGGCAGCAGGTGCGCATGGCGGCGGCCACCAAGAACGTGCTGGCGATGGCCATGAACGCGGTGGCGGCGATGATCTTCGCTACGTCGGGGTTGATCAGCTGGCCGGCGGCGCTGGCGCTGTGCGTCGGCGGGATCGCCGGCGGCTTGTGCGGCGGGTGGTTGATTCACCGTTTGCCGGAGAAGGTGATGCGGGGGTTCGTGGTGCTGGTCGGCGCGGCGTTGACGGTTTGGATGTTTGTGCGTTGATCCCGTGGCGCGTTCGGGGCCGCCGACGGCGCTTGGCGGATTACGCTGCGCTAATCCGCCCTACGTGTATCCTCGGGATATCGGGGTTTGTGGCCCCTGTCACCATCGCCGCCGCCCGACTACGGTGACACGTAGGGCGGATTAGGCGGAACGCCGTATTCCGCCATCGATGAACCGTCGGGGGTGCATGCAAATGGAGTTTAATCCAGCATTCCCTTCAGCCTGGCTAACTTCTTGCGGCGGCCGATGTAGCCTGCTCCCACCAACCCGGCGGCCAGCGCCAGCAGGGCCAGCGTGCCCACCGTCTTCTGCGCCGGACTGAGATTGGCCAAGGTCTGCATTTCAAACCCGCTTACCTTGGCGTCGGCCGGTTCGGTTTTCGTAAATGATGCCGGCGCCGGGTCGACCGGTTTGGCTTTGGCGCGCGGCGCCGGCACCGGTTGCAGCTCCTGCGACTTCGCCTGCAGCACCTGCAGGTCCGCCAGCGCGGCCTTCATGGCGTCGTCGTTGGCCTGCTGCCGCCCCGGCGCTGCCGCCACCGGCTGCGCCGACGGCGCCGAACCGCCTGCGCGGCTGGCCGCGGCCGCCCCGCGTGCGATCGCCGGGTTGGAGCCAACGTTCGGCACGAACTGGCCGGTGAACTCCGGCGCGATCTTCAACGTCGCCTTGCTGCACGAGTCGGCGCTGCACGACACGCCCGCTTCCTTGATCGCCCGCGCGTTCTGCCGCGTGAGATTGTCGCGCACCGCGTCGCCCGGCTGCCAGTATCCACGCTCGATGGCGCTCAGCATGCGGTCCGTCACGGCCTGGTACGCGCGCAAGTTGCCGCTGGCGGCAAAGCGCTCGCGCACTTTCAGGCCATGGCGGTCGGCCACGTAGGTGTCGTACATGCGCTGCCATTTGCTGCTGTCGACCACTTCCGGCACCGTCACCTGCCAGGCCCACAGATAATCGACCACGCGGTTGATGTAGCGCGCGCCGGAATACCCTTCCTTCAGCATGCTGTCCGCCCACTTTGGATTGAGATAGCGCGACTGCATCTCCTGGCCCATGTACTGCTCCAGGGTCTTGTGGCCCGGCTTGCGCGGGTTGGACAAATCGCTCACCACAACCTCCGGCGTCTTGCCGTCCACGCTGCGGATCGCCATCGCGGTGCCGCCCAGGTACTGGAAGAAGTCGTCGTTGTCCAACGTCGCGAACAGATTGCTGGAGCGGCTGTGCAGCGCGATCTTGCTGCCGCTGATGGCCTGCTTGAACAATTCGCGCCGCTGCGCGGGATCGGCCTTGTCGTCGCCCCAGTAGCCGGCGCCGAAAGGATGGCTCATACGGTTGATGAACACGTCCGCCACTTCCTTCTCGTTCTTCCAGGCGTTCGTCAACGGTATCAGTTTTTCGATCTGCGTCCCGTAAGCGCCGCTTGGCACGCCGAAGATGCGCACCGACGCCATGCGCTGCGCCTCGTCGGCGGAGATGCCGTTCGCCTGCAAGGCGGCGGCGGTTTTGCGGCTGTGCTCCCGCATCACATTGCCCGACGGGCCGGTGTCGGCCGCAGCGCCCAGATCGTCCTGTTGTAGCGCCAATTGCGCCGCCTTGTCCATCAACGCCAGCAGATTGCCGAACAGGTCGCGGAACAGGCCCGACGAAATCAGCGTCACGTCGACACGCGGGCGTCCCAACTCCTTGCGGGTCAGCGCTTCGACGCCGGTCACGCGGCCGCGCTCGTCCCAAGCGGGACGCACGCCCATCAGCGCCATCGCCTGCGCTTCCATGATGCCCTCGTGGCGCGAGGTCTCCACACCCCACAGGTTCATGCTCAGTTTATCCGGATACACGCCATGGCGTTTGCGGTAATCGTCGACCAGTTGCCGCGCGAGTTTGGCGCCCGCCTCGTAGGTGGTCTTGCTGGGAATGCGCGACGGATCAAGGCCGAAGAAATTGCGGCCGGTCGGCAGCGCGTCCGGATTGCGCACCAGGTCCGCGCTGGCGCCGGCCGGGATGTAGCGGCCCGACAGCGCCTCCATCAACCGGTCCAGTTCCAGCGCCGCGCTGCGCTCGATATCGTCTTCCAGCTGCGCGATACGTTTGGTTTTTTGCTCGGTGGTGGCGCCGGTATCGAGGCTGACGACCGCGCGCGCTGTCGCGTTGCGCCGCTCCGCCGTCGGCGCCACGCCGAAGGTGTGCAGACCGAAAGGCGTCAGCTTGTTGCCGGTATCGTCCAGATACTCTTCCAGCGCCTCCATGTCGGCCTCGGTTTTGAGCTCGGTCTTTTTCATGTCCTTCAACACGCCGCTTTTGGCCGCCATGCGGTTCAGCGCCAGCAGATGGCTGCGCGCCAGCAGCGGGCTTTTTTGCTCGGCCACGCGGTGGTCGTTGAGCAGCGCGCCAAGCTCGCGCAGGTCCGGATTGAGTCCGGCGATATCAAACGGTGGCGTCATGTGGTCGATGATGGTGGCCATGCCGCGCCGCTTGGCCTGTATGCCCTCGCCCACGTCGTCCATCACGTACGGATAGATATTCGGCATCGCGCCGATCAGCGCCTCGGTCGGATCGTCCTCGGACAGGCCGGCCTCTTTACCGGTCAGCCATTCCTGTGTGCCGTGGGTACCGATGTGCATCACCGCGTTGGCCTGGAAGCTCTTTTGCAGCCATAGATAGAAAGCGATGTACTCGTGGCTCGGCGGCATGCTCACTTCGTTGTGCAGCTTCTCCAGGTTCTGCTCCCACGCGCGGCCGGGCTGCGGCGCCATCAGCACATTGCCGAAGCGGCGCGCCGGATAGACGAAGAACGGCTCGCCCTTGGCGTCGCGCCACAGCACCGGCGCGTTTTCCGGCTTGCCCCAGGAGGCCAGGATGGAATCGCGCAGGGTTTGCGGCAGTTTGGCGAACCACGCCTGGTAATCGGACAGCGGCACCAGCAAGGCCTGGCCGCTTTCGGCCAGATGCTTGAGACCAGTCATGTAGTCGCCCTTGGACTTGCCGGGGTAATTCCCCCACTGCTGGATCTCGCCTTGCAGCTCCGCCTCGCCGGCCGGCAGCGCGTCACCCGTCCGATAGCCGTCGCGTTTCAGGCGCTGGACGATCTGCCACAAACTTTCGGGCAGCACGTTCAGATACGCGGCGCCGATGGTCTCGGAACCGTGCGGGTAGTTAAAGTAGATCATGGCGATGCGCTTGTCGCCGTTGGCCTTCTGGCGCAAGGCCAGCCAGGCGGCCACGCGTTCGTTCAGGCGCTCGATGCGCTCGGGGATCGGTGTCTCCTCGACATAGGCCAGGCCGGTCTGCGCATCGCTGATGCGTTCACGGCTGGCGACCACCGTCGGCTGTATCAGTCCGGCCATCTCGGCGCCGGCCAACTGCCAGGTGCGTTCGATGATATCGAGGCCGATCTTCGATTCGCGCCATTGCGCCGCCGTGTGCTGGCTCAGGGTGATGGCGTTGATCGCCGGGACGCCGATCTTGTCGAGCAGCGCGCCCGTATTGGCGGTACCGCCGACCTTCATGCCCAGCGCGACGATCAGGTCGACGCGGCTCTTGCCGTTTTCATCGAGCAGAAAGCGCAGCGGCACATCGTACGGATAGCCGAACACCGGCAGCACGTTGTAGCCGCCCGCTTCAAGCCGCGCGACGATGGCCGCCAGCGGCAAGGTTTGCCCCGCCACCAGGCTGGCGCGGTAGAACGGCACGGCGATCCACGGCGCGCCGGTCTTGTAGTTGGCATAGCCCTGCAAATAGTGCTCGTAGCTGCCGTAGGTGCGGTTGGCGGCGACGTCGTACAGGCCGACATCGGGCATCGCGTGCACCGGCGCCACCTCCAGCTTCGAACCGAAATGCTGGCGCAGGATGTAGCGCAGCAGGTTACCCATGTTCTCGATGCCGCCCTCGCTGTGATACTGCTGGATGGTCTTGTCGTCCTGGACGCCCATCTCGCGGATGCTGTCGTCGATGGCGCCGCCGACTGCGAACACCGGATGCCGCGACTTCTTCAGCGCCTGCAGTTCGTCCTTGAGTCCCGCCATCGCCAGCCTGCCCTTGGCGTTGACGACCGCCACATCGGCGCTGGCCAAGGCATTGCGGTCGGCCTGCGTCATACCGTTGTTGGGGATGATGCGGATGACGACATTGAGCGCCTTCAGCTCCGCCTGCAAACCGCGCACCGCCAGCACCGCCGGCCGCGACTCGACATCGCCGAGCATCAGCGCCAGGGTACGCGGCGCCTGCGCCGAATGCACATAACCGACGATGAAGAAGGAAATCAGCAGCAGTGAAACAACTTCCAGTATTCCAAAACGCTTATTCCGGAACATATACGACCTTCCCGTCCGGCAGCTGGTAGGCGGTGCCCAGGCGCTTGCCGGAACCGGACAATGGCTTGTCGCTGACGCGGCTTACCGTGATCTCGGCGCCTTTCTTGGTCAGCACTTCAACCCGGCCGTCAGCACTCTTTTTGGCGATGGTGACTTCCGAATTCGGGTCCAGCAGGTCCATCATGTTCCAGGCCGAGAACAGCGCCAGCATCATGGCGACGATGAAGACGATGCTGGCGTCGAACAGGTTGGCGACGCCGGCCAGCGGGTCCTCGGTGTGCTCGCCGATGCGGCTGTAGCGGTGGCGGTTCATAAATCGCATGGCCATATTCAGGCCTCCACGCGCATCAGATGCGGCTTGTGCCCGTGCGTCGCCAGCATGGTTTCGGCGGCATAGGCGATGTCGGTCAGGTCGCTGCGCAGCCAATGCTCGCGCACCAGGCTCAGAACATAGGCGCACACGCTGCACGCCAGGCCGACCACGGTGGCGGTGAAGGCGGTGGTCATCGATTCGGCCATTTTCGGCAAATTACCCTGCGCCAGGCCGGCCAGCGAAATACCCATCGGGATCAGGGTGCCCATCAGGCCGAGCGCCGGGCCGACCCGCACCACGAAGCGCACGCCGTCCAGGCGGCGGACGCCGGCGGCGTCGGCGCGCTGCACCACGCGTTCGAGTCGCGCATCGAGTCCCGGCTCGCCCTCTTGCGCCGTCAGCACGGCGGTCATGTCGTGGCGGGCGGTGGCCACCAGCATGCGCACGCCGCGCCGGCGCTCGATCCATTCGGCGCCGAAGGTGCCGAAGCACACCAGCATGTACAAGGTGAGGGCCGCGATCCCCAGCAGCACGGGCAGATACAGCACGTTGGAAATGGAGTACAGCAGCGTCTCGATCGAGCGGATGGCCGCGTCGGCAGGCAGGTTAGGCATTGAATGATCCAGCGACAGAAGCAAGCCACTCACCTCCCCGTGAGCGGATTGAAAGGAAGCGCCTGGGCGCCTCCACCTCTTTGGCCGGTATCCGGGCTCGCAAGCAAATCCACCTGACCTTCCCATGCAAAAGCACAGTGGTGTAGCGAGGCGGATAGTCGTCGTCGACGACGCTTGTTTACCGTTGCGGGGGCAGCACATGTTGGCTGGCTGGGCCAGCGCCATGTTTCCCGTTTAACTGCGCATCCAGACGGACGCGCGGGCACCAAAACCTGGCGATTATACGTGGTTCCGGCGCGCCCGGACAGATACGCCGGGTCTCCGGGCTACTTGGGACCGGCCAGGCTTTGAAGAATCGGACAATCCGGCCTGTCGTTGCCCTTGCAGCAGCGCGCCAGCGTTTGCAGCGTGTCGCGCATTTCGGTCAGCTCGTCGATGCGTTGGTTCAGCTCATCGACGTGGCCGAGGGCGATCCTTTTCACGTCGGCGCTGGCGCGCTCCTTGTTCTGCCACAGAGACAGAAGGTCGCGGATCTGGTCGAGCGAGAAGCCCAGCGTGCGCGCCCGCTTGACGAAGCGCAGCGCGTGCAGGTCGTTCTCGCTATAGATACGGTAACCCGATTCACTGCGCCGCCCGGGTGGAATCAGCGCGATGCTCTCGTAGTAGCGGATCATCTTGGCCGAGACGCCGGAGGCGCTGGCCGCTTGTCCGATGTTCATACCTTCCCTCCTTCACTGACGGGTTGCGCGTCGGGCTTCCAGCGGCGCAGCAGCAGCGCGTTGCTGATCACGCTGACCGAGCTAAGCGCCATCGCGGCGCCGGCGACCATGGGGTTGAGCAGGCCGAAGGCGGCCAGTGGAATGCCGACCAGGTTATAGATAAACGCCCAGAATAGGTTCTGGCGAATCTTGCTGTAGCTGCGGCGCGAGATCGAGATGGCGGCGGCCACCAACGCCGGATCGCCGCGCATCAACGTGATGCCGGCGGCATGCATGGCGACATCCGTGCCGCTGGACATGGCGATGCCGACATCGGCGGCGGCCAGCGCCGGCGCGTCGTTGATGCCGTCGCCGACCATCGCGATGCATTTATCCGGCCGCTTCATGGCGCCGATGGCGGCGGCTTTGTCGGCCGGCAGCATGTTGGCGACCACCCTGCGGACGCCGAGCGCCGCGCCGACGTGATCTGCGCTGCCCTGGTTGTCCCCGGTCAGCAGCACGGTCTCGATATTCAGCGCGTGCAGCGCTTCGATCGCGGCGCGGGCGTTCGGCTTGATACGGTCGCCGAAGGCCAGCAAGCCGAGTAAGCGCACCGGTTGCGGCGACTGCGCGGCGAGCCACGATATGGTCAATCCTTGCCGTTCCAGTTCGGCGGCGCGCGCCGCCAGCGCGGTCAGCGCGACGCCCTGCTCCGTCATCAAGCGCGTGCTGCCGAGGATCAGCCGCATGCCGTCGACCGTCGCGGCGACGCCGCGTCCGGGCAAGGCGGTGATGTCGGCGGCGGCGGTGGGGACGAAAAGCGTACCGGTAGCTTCTTCCCCTGCGGCTTGCTGCACCGCGCGGGCCAACGCATGCTCGCTGCCCCGTTGCACCGCCGCCGCCAGTTGCAACAGGCGCGCCTTGTCGATGGCGCCGGGCGCCGGCTCGCACACCGCCAGCGACGGTTTGCCTTCGGTCAGCGTGCCGGTTTTATCGAAGGCCACGGTGGTGATGCGATGCACCAGCTCCAGCGCCTCCGCATCCTTGATCAGGATCCCGTGGCGCGCGGCCACGCCGGTACCGGTCATGATGGCGGCGGGCGTGGCCAACCCCAGCGCGCACGGACAGGCGATTACCAGCACCGCCACCGCGTTGATGATGGCGGTCTCGCCGTCGCCGGACGCCAACCACCAGCCCACTAAAGTCAGCAGCGCCAATACCAGCACCACCGGCACGAACACCGCGCTTACGCGGTCCACCAGATGCTGCACCGGCGCCTTGGCCGCCTGCGCGTCCTCCACCAGGCGGATGATGCGCGCCAGCGTGCTCTCGGCGCCGACCGCCGTCACGCGCACCAGCAGCATGCCTTCGCCATTGATCGCGCCCCCGGTCACGCGGTCGCCGGCATGGCGCGACACGGGCAGGCTTTCGCCGGTGATCAGCGCTTCGTCCACGTGGCTGGCGCCTTCGGCCACCACGCCGTCGACGGCGATGCGCTCGCCCGGCCGCACCACGACCATCTCGCCGGGCAGCACCTGCGCGATCGGAACCTCGACATCCCGGTCGCCGCGACGCACGCGCGCCGATTCCGGCCGCAGCACCTGCAGCGCGCGGATCGCGGACGTGGTCTGCCGCTTCGCGCGCGCCTCCAGCCATTTACCCAGCAATACCAGGGTGATGACCACGGCGGACGCCTCGAAATACAGATGCGGCATGGCCGAGGTGGCGGTCAGCAGTTGGTGAACGCTCAAGCCATAGGCGGCGCTGGTGCCGATAGCGACCAGCAAATCCATATTGCCGCTGCGGGCACGCGCGGCCAGCCAGCCGGCCCGGTAGAAGCGCGCGCCCAGCCAGAACTGCACCGGGGTCGCCAGCAAAAATTGAATACGGCCGTCGAGCATCCAATGGACGCCGCCCAGTTCCAGCAGCATCGGCAGCACCAGCGGCAGCGACAGCAGCGCCGCCAGCAGCACCGCATAGCCGCTGGCGCCGGGGGCGGCCACCGCCGGGGTGGCGGGAGCGAAAGGCGCCGGCGCCGGCTTGGCCTGGTAGCCGGCCTTGTCGATCGCCTGCTGCAGCACGCCGAAATCGATCGGCAGCGCCGACTCGACGCGCGCCATTTCAGTAGCCAAGTTGACGCTGACCTGTTTGACGCCGTCCACGGCGGCGAGCACGCGCTCCACGCGCCCGACGCAGGACGCGCAGCTCATGCCCTCGATCTTGATCGATTGCGAGACGGGTTTTTCAGCGGTTGCGTTCATGATGGTCATTCAAATAGCAGGTGATGGCGCCAGCTTCAAGTATCCCACGATTGGAAGGTCAAGCACTTTTCGCGAAGATTTTCTGGTGCCGAACAGAAACTACCGGGATTATCGCTACAATTGCGATATCAACCTGACACGAAAGATCAATGTGGCGCTGGGCGGAATGTTAAAACGCGATTTGCTGTGGCTTTGGACGGCCATCGCGGCCATGGTCCTGCTGCTGATCTGGCTGCTGCTGCAACTGGGCCGCCAGGGCGCCGACTGGCAGATCTCGTCGGCCCGCTCGCGCGCCGCCGTGCTGTGCCAGATCATGCGCGCCGGCGGCGAGCGGATCGACGTCGGTGCCGACGGCGACACCGCGACGGCGCGCGCCATCGTCGACATGGCCCTGCGCGAGGACGCCGGCGTCGAGGGCGGTCTTTGGGACCGGCGGCGCGGCGTGTTCGCCTACGCTTTTCCGACCTACGACGGCAGCGGCGCCAAGACCGACGTGCCGGCGGCGGAATTGCCACGCCTGGCGGCATTGTCGGAACAGGCGCTGGCCGCCAAAACAGCCGTCGACGAAGTACGCCCGGGACTGCGCGAGGCCGTCGTCTACAGCGCCTGTCCTGTGACGTCCAATGTCGCCGGCTGGACTTTGACCCGGGTGGCGACCATCGCCGACAGCGCGCTGCGCCATCTGATCCTCGCCCTCAGCTTGCTGCTCGGCTCACTGGTGCTGGCCGGCGCCGGCTTCGCCCTGCTGCTCACGCGCTGGGGGCGCGAGGCGCAACGCTTGTCTGCATTGTTGGTGGCCAGCGAGCGCATGGCCGCGCTGGGCGGACTGGCGGCTGGCCTGGCGCACGAGATCCGCAACCCGCTCGGCACCATCCGCATGAAGGTCGAGAACGCGCTGGCGGCGCCGCCGGAGCGCCGTCCGGCCCGCACCGAAACTGCGCTGCACACCACGCTGGCGCAGGTACAGCGGCTCGAGACGCTGGTGGCCAGCCTGCTGGCGTTGACGCGCTCCTTTCATCCGCAACGCGCACCGGTGGCGCTGGCCGGCTGGCTCGCACAGCGCGTCCAGCAACACGCCGAAGCGGCCGCCGATCTTGGCGTGGCGCTGAGCCTCGAACTGCAACCGGGCCTGGACGACGACACGCGCGCCACCGCGCTGTTCGACCCTGCGCAAATGGAGCGCGTGATCGACAACCTGATATTGAACGCGCTGGCCCACACCCCCGCCGGTGGAGAGATCCGATTGGGTGCGGCGCGCGACGGTCCCCTGCTGCGTCTGTGGGTGGCCGACGACGGTAGCGGCGTGCCGCCGGCGCTGCGTACCACGCTATTCGATCCGTTGGTCACCGGCCGCGATGGCGGCACCGGACTGGGACTGGCCGTGGTGCGCGAAGTGGTGCAGGCCCACGGCGGCCGCGTGGCCTTGGGCACGCAACAAACACTCGGTACCCGCATCGAACTGGAGCTGCCATGGCCATGATCCTGATTGTCGACGACGACGCCGCGTTCCGCGCCACCCTGGCCGAGACCCTGGAAGACCTGGGCCACGACGTGCGCCAGGCTGCCACCTGCGAGGCCGGGCTGCGCGCCTTGGCCGAGGGTGGAATCGCCGCCGCCATCGTCGATTTGCGCCTGCCTGGCGATGACGGCCTGGCCTTCGTGCGCGCGGCGCCGGCCATCGCGCCCGGCGTGCCGTGCCTGATGCTGACCGCCTACGCCAGCGGCTCCAACACCATCGAGGCGATGCGCCTGGGCGCGTTCGACCACCTCACCAAGCCACTCGGGCGCGAGGCGCTGACGGTGGCGCTGGGCCGCGCGCTCAAGGCTGGCGCGCAGGCGGCGCGCAAAACGCCAGACACGCCGGCGCCGGACGGCGACTTGCAGATCGATGAAAAAATGTTGAGCAACAGCGAGGAGATGCGGGCCATCTTCAAGCGCATCGGTCTCGTCGCCGACAGCAGCAACTCGGTGCTGGTGCTGGGCGAGACCGGCACCGGCAAGGAACTGGTGGCGCAGGCGCTGCATCAGAACAGCGCCAGGGCCGCCGGGCCCTTCGTCGCCGTCAACTGCGCGGCGATTCCCGCCGAACTGCTTGAGAGTGAACTGTTCGGCCATGTCAAAGGCGCGTTCTCCGGCGCCACCACGGATCGCCCCGGGCGCTTCCGCGAAGCCGACGGCGGCACCCTGTTCCTCGACGAGATCGGCGACATGGCGCTGCCAACCCAGGCCAAGATCCTGCGCGTACTGCAGGAGCGCGAAGTGACGCCACTGGGCGCGCGCCACAGCCAGCCGGTCGATTTGCGCATCGTCGCCGCCACGCACCGCGACCTGGAGACAGAGGTGGCCGCCGGTACCTTCCGCGCCGATCTGTGGTACCGGCTGCAGGTGATCACCATCAATCTGCCGCCACTGCGCGAGCGCGCGGGCGACGTCCCCCTGCTGGCCGCGCATTTTTTGCGTGGACAGGCCGGCGGCAACGCAAAACGCCTGAGCGAGCCGGCATCGCGGGCACTGGAGGCGCACGACTGGCCGGGCAACGTGCGCGAACTGCGCAACACGATACAGCGCGCCATCGCGCTCAGCGAAGGTGACCTGATCGAGATCGAGCACCTCGGCCTCGGCGCGGTCCGCCAAGCCGGCGCCACCACCGCCCTCACGGCCGCAGGCATGGACATCGACTGGGATGGCACGCTCGAACGCGCGCTGGCGCAGGTGGAACTGGCGATGCTGCGGCGAGCGCTCGACGCGGCGGCGGGCAATCGCAGCGAGGCCGCGCGCCGCCTCGGCTTGTCGCGCCAGCAGTTGTACCGCAAGCTGGCGCAGTACCGAATGGAGTAGCGCTGGCGGACAGCTGTCCGTTCCGTTGACATCCGGGTGTAACACCAGCGGACACCAGGCATGCGCGCCCGCGCAAACAGGGGCTCGCGGGCTTGGCACGCTATCTGCATAGTCATGACTACCACCCCTCGACATCACACAAGGAGATAGTCATGAATGTTCTTAAATACCCGATGACGGTCATCGCGCTGTCGCTGGCCACGGCCGCATCCGCAGCCCCGCCACAAACCGATCCGGCTCCGCCGCCACCGCCAGCCGGCCAGCCGGCACCACCACGGGACCAGCCAGCGCCTCCGCCACCACCGGCAGCGCCGGTTCCGCCACCGCCGGGCGCGGACGCGCCACCGCCGCCACCGGCGGAGGCTCGCCGGGGCAACGCCGCCAAGCCTGTGCCGCCACCGAAGCCGCGCGGTCCAGCGGGCAAAAGGCCGCTCGACACGCCGCCTCCACCGCCACCACCGGCGCCGGGAACCCAACCGCCACCACCACCGCCGGTCGGCCAGCCGTAACACCATCGTGACAATGCCACCGTCTTCGCTGGCACGCTCCATGGCGCTGGCGATGGCGCTGTCCGGCCTTTGCCACGGTGAGGCCCGGGCAGCGCCACCGCCGCCACCGCGCGGCCCCTCGGCCACCGCCCCCGCGCCGGTGGCCGAGGGCATCGTTGCGCGCTATCTCACCACCCCTTACGGCGACCCGAACGGCTTGCGCCTGGCCGACGGCACGCTGGTGCTGCTCCCGCCGCACGTGGCCGCGCGAATCGGCGGCGCCGCCGCGCCGGGCGACCGGGTGCGCGTCATCGGCCTGGCCACCGACGATGGCATGATCCGCGCCGCCGCCCTGGTCAACCTGTCTTCGGGCGCCAGCGCCGACGACGAGCAGGCGGGACCGCCCGCCCCGCCCGCGGCGCGACGATCGCTGCAAAGGCTGGAATCGGCCGGCGCCATCGATGTGGTGCTGCGCGGACCGCGCGGCGAGGCCAATGGCGTCATCCTCGCCAACGGCGACACCATCTACTTCCGTCCGGACCTGGTCCGCACACGGCTGGCGCCCGCCCAGCCATTCGCCGCCACCGGCATCGGCACGCGCAGCGCCGCCGGCATCTCCCTCGAAGCGATAACAGTCGGCGCCGACCTGTCAGCGGCGCGCGCGGCGGCCCGTGGCGTGCCCGCGCGCCCTTCACCACCCGGCATACCGCCGGCCAATCAACCGTAATCGGAGTACCCAACGCGTGGCGACTGAAAATACATTGTGGATCATCACAGGCTTGACGATGGCCGGCATCGTGCTGCGGCCCTGGCGCGTGCCGGAAGCCGTGTGGGCGACCCTGGCGGTGCTGGCGCTGGTGCTGTTCCAGCTGACCGATCCGGCGAGCATCGTCAGCGGCGCCGCGCGCGGCTGGGACGTGTATCTGTTCTTGGCCGGTATGATGCTGCTGGCCGAAATGGGACGCCGCCACGGCGTCTTCGACTGGCTGGCGGCGCACACCGCGCGCGCCGCCGCCGGCTCCGGGCACCGACTGTTTTTACTGGTCTACCTGGCCGGCACCGTGGTCACGGTACTGCTGTCGAACGATGCCACCGCCGTGGTGCTGACACCAGCGGTATACGCGGTGGCGCGCGCGGTCGACGCGCCGCCGCTGCCGTATTTGTTCATCTGCGCCTTCGTCGCCAACGCCGCCAGCTTCGTGCTGCCGGTCTCCAACCCCGCCAACCTGGTGATGTTCGGCGAGCATATGCCGGCGCTGGGACAATGGCTGTCGCTGTTCCTGCTGCCTTCGCTCGGCGCGGTCATCGCCACCGGCGTCGCCTTGTATCTGCTGCTGCGCGGCGAGCTCACAACAACCATCCGGCGCGATGTCGAAGTGCCGCACCTGACAACGTCCGGCCGTCTGACGGTCGGAGCCCTGGCCGTCACGGCGCTGCTGCTGGCGGTGGCATCGGCACTCGGCCTGGCGCTCGGGCCGGTCACCCTGGCTGCGGCGGTGGTTACGCTGCTGCTGGTGAGCGTCAGCGCCCACACGGGGTACACCGCGCCGACGGCGACCTTGCGCGCGCTGTCGTGGGACGTGCTGCTGATGGTGGCCGGGCTGTTCGTGTTGATCGAGGCCTTGCAGCAGCACGGCGTGGTGGCGGCACTGGCCGCGCAGCTCCAGTCGCTGCAAGCGCGCTGGCCGCACAACGCCGGCAATATCACCGGCGCGCTGCTGGCCGTCGCGTGCAACCTGGTTAACAACCTGCCCGCCGGCCTGCTGGGCGCCGCCACCCTGGACCATGTGAACGCCGACGGCGCGCTGCGCGCGGCCGCCGTGATCGGCATCGACCTTGGACCGAATCTGTCGGTGAGCGGCTCGCTGGCGACGATCTTGTGGCTGACGGCCCTCCGGCGCGAAGGCCTGCACGTGGGCGCATGGCGATTCCTTAAGCTGGGCGTCGTGGTGATGCCGGCCGGTCTGGCGGCGGCGCTGGCGTTGCTGTGGGTGCGGTCATGACGGCCCCACACGCCCTGCCCGCCCGCGCGGACGGCAACACGGCGAGCGCCGCGGATACGGGCAACGCGCCGGCCGCCGCCAGCCTGATGGCACTCGCCATGTTGAATTTCTTCCTGGCCGACGCGCGCGACGGCCTCGGTCCCTTCCTGGACGCCTACCTGAGCACCAAGGGCTGGCAGTCGATGGACCTGGGCCTGCTGGCGACGGCGTGCGGCGTGATCGGCCTGCTGGCCGGCCTGCCCGCCGGCGCGCTGGCCGATCGCAGCCGCCACAAGCGGGCCATGATCGTATTGCCGGTGGCGCTGATCACGCTGGGCGCTTTCCTGTGCATCGCGTTTCCGGAGCGCTGGGTGGTGTTCGGCAGCCAGGCGCTGGCGACGGTGGCCGGCGTGCTGATCATGCCGGCGCTGGTCGGCATCACCCTCGGCGTGGTGGGGCCCGACCGCTTCGGCGCCCAGCTTGGCAAGAACGAGGCCTACAACCATGCTGGCAATATCGTGCTGCTGGGCGGCACCTGGGCCGCCAGCGTCTGGTTCGGCCTGCCCGGCGTGGCGGCGCTGATGCTGGTCACGACGGTGGCCGCCATCGCCGCCACGCTGGCGATCGCGCCGGGGGCGATCGATCACGCGGCCGCGCGCGGCTTGGCGACCGGCGGCGAGGCCGCTGCCGAAAAAGCCGGCGGGATGGCGCCGCCGCTACGCACGCTCTATCGCAACAAGCCGCTACTGCTATTGAGCGTTTCGCTGCTGCTGTTCCACTTCGGGAACGCGCCGGTGGCGCGGCTGATCGCACAGCAGTTCGCGGTGCAGATGCAAAAGCCGTTCGAGACCACGGCGGTGATCACC
Source organism: uncultured Duganella sp. (assembly GCA_963511605.1). GTDB lineage: Bacteria > Pseudomonadota > Gammaproteobacteria > Burkholderiales > Burkholderiaceae_D > Rugamonas. The sequence continues at coordinate 178,815 of CAUPJZ010000011.1, forward strand.
ATGGTGTCGCAGCTGGCGGCGCTGGCCGCCGCGCTGGCGGCGCCGTGGATCATCCGGCGTGACGTGGTTCGGCTGGCGGTCGTGCTCGCCATGCTCAGCCTGCCGCTGCGTGGCGTGCTGGCCTGGGCCTACTCGGACTTCGCCATGATTTATCCGGTGCAGTTGCTCGATGGCGTGGGCGTCGGCCTGCTCGGCATCCTGACGCCTTTCCTGGTCGAACGCCTGACGCGCGGCAGCGGCCATTTCAACCTGGCGCTGGCGGCGGTGATGATGGTGCAGGGTTTGGGCGCGGCCTCCAGCAACGTGGTGGCCGGCTATCTGGTGACGCGCTACGGTTATCCGGTCACGTATCTGCTGCACGGCGCGGTCGCGCTGGCGGCGCTGGCGGCGTTCATGCCGGTGATGCGCCGCGCGGGCGGGCGCTAGCGGGGCGCCCTCCACCGCCGGCGGCGGTGCGCGCTAGCGGACTTCGCAGTCGACGGCAGCCGCTTTGGGGGCGCCCGCGCCCGAGCCCGATGTTGTCGTGCTGCTGGAGAAGGTCGGCGGTGGCGTGAACTTCAATCCCGGGTTGCTCGGCACGATCACCGGCGGCATGACGTTGTTGCGCGTGTAGCCGAACTGGCCGGCGCTAAAATTCTGCGAGCCGGCGGTGTTGCTCACATTGATCATGCCGTCGATAACACTAACATACAAGCCCGGCGGCAGCGCGGCGCTCGATCGTGGCGGTGAGGTCGGTCCCTGCGCCAGCATCAGTGGCTTCAGCGGCGCCGCCAGCGCGTCCAGCGATGCCGTGCTGGCCATCAAATACGCCTCGCGCGCGGCCACCGCCTCGGCGACCTCTTCGGCCGACGGCTCGACCAGGTCGGCGATGAACGTGGTGCCGCGTATGCCGATGGTGGCGCTCGGCGTCTTCATCGAAAATTTTTCCTTGTTGCGCTTGCCAAGCAGGCCGGTGACCGAGCGCAGTCCCCCTTTGACCAGGCTGAAAGAGGCTTGGTCGCCGTCGGGTTTGCCGGCGTCGAAGGCGAAGTTTTCGACCTTGAACGTGGTGCCCGGCTTGAGCGTGATCTCGCTGTTGTCGACGAACTTGACCAGCGCGTAGGTGTTCTTTTCCGTCATCAAGGTGTCGCCGCTCTCCACTTCCGAGCGCAGCGACAGCACGCGCACCGCGCCATCGGCCTTCTTGGCGAGCAAGGGGCCGCTGAGCTGGGTGATGGTGCCGGCCACCTGTGCCGCCCAACCGGCGCTCACCACGCCGCAGAGCACCAGCAGCATCAGACCCTGGAGCAGGCTCTTGGTTGCAACATGCCTAGTTGCAGTAGGTTTTCTTGGCAGGGACATTTTGGTTTCCGGTCTTTTCGGTAGTGGTGGTGCTGCTGCTTTGCGACTTCGGTTCGCCCGACAATGGTTCGTCGGTTTTATCGCGGGCCTCGAGTGACGGAATCGACTCGCCGCGCGTGACCGTCTTGATGACTTCTGTACTGGCCAGCTGCACCGGCTTGACCGGCTCGCTCGCGCTGGGCGGCGACAATACCTGGCACAGCGCGGAGTTCGGCGCGATGGTGCAGATATCCGCTGACACTGGCGCTGGCGCTGGCGTTGGTGTCGGCGTTGGTGTCGGCGTAGGTGTCGGCGTAGGCGTAGGTGTCGGCGTAGGCGTAGGCGTTGGTGTTGGTGTTGGCGTTGGTGTCGGCGTAGGTGTCGGCGTAGGTGTCGGTGTCGGTGTCGGTGTCGGCGTAGGCGTAGGCGTCGGCGTCGGCGTGGGTGTCGGCGTTGGCGTAGGTGTTGGTGTTGGCGTTGGCGTTGGCGTCGGCGTTGGCGTCGGCGTTGGCGTTGGCGTTGGCGTTGGCGTTGGCGTTGGTGTCGGCGTTGGCGTTGGCGTCGGCGTCGGCGTTGGCGTTGGCGTTGGCGTCGGCGTTGGCGTCGGCGTTGGCGTTGGCGTCGGCGTTGGCGTCGGCGATATGTGCGTAATCTGCGTGTAGCTGCCATTCGAGCCGGCAATCGTGCTACCGCCAAGGGCGAAACTGGTCGCCGTCATCGTGACCGAACCGCCGACCGAGGTCACACTGGCCGCGTCGCTGAAGGTCATCGTGTTACCCAGATCATAGCTGTCGCCCGCCGCCAGGCTGATATCTCCGGAGAAGGAGCCAATCACCCCGTCGATCGTCAACGGGCTATGGGTTTGCAGCGTGATGGCGCCGGCGCCGGTCCAAACGCCATACAAGCTATTGCCCGGCAACGGAGACGGCGCGGCGGCGATCAGCATGGCGCCGGTGTTATCGATGGTAATCGCGCCATTGTTGTCGCCGGCGGCGGGTAGCTGCTGCGCCTTCGTCACCGTCAAAGTCTCCGCATGCGCGGTGTTGTTGACATTGGCGATATTGATCGCCGCCGTGCTGCCGTTGCCGGCGCGGTTGACTGCGGACAGTTGCGAAACCTTGGTCAGCAACGGCGCCGCGGTCGAGCCGATGCCGCCGGTGGCATTCATCGTCAGATGGTTGGCGGTGATGGGAGTGCCGTGGATGCCGCCGGCGGTGGTGATGGCGCCGTCGACGTCCAGCGTCACGTTGCCATCGGTGTCGATGCCGCTGATACGGTACAGGTCACCGCCGACCAAGGTGGCGATGGCCGTGCCGACGGTGTTCTTAAACTCAAAATCATTGCCGGCGCCCTGCTGCGACACCGCCAGATTGACTACCCGATTGCCCGCGTTGTTCAGTGTGATGTCACCGGCATTGGCGACGGCCAGGTTCTCAACGTTGATGGCGCCGGTTTGCGTGATGGCGCCGCCGTTGCTCAACAGCGCTATGCTGGTGGTGGCGGAGTCCCGCTGCGCCGCCAGGTCGCCGCTGGCGGCGATCCCCGCGACATCGATGCCGGCCACGCCGTGCGCCGCGTCATGGCTGCCGATCACCACGGTCGGCGCCTTCAGATAGCGGATATCCCTGACCAGCAGGCAGTTGACCATATTGACGCATGAGGTGCCCCCCAGTTCGATATGATAGCCGCCGGCGGCCGGACGGACGCTGACCAGGTTGGCGTGTACGGCGGCGTTCAGGTCGAGCGTGTTGGCCACGATCGCGACCGTATCGGCGTTGGTCGCCGCGTTAACGTTGACCTCCAGGGCGTTCAACGTCAGCGCCCCGTTGATCCGGGTGGCGGCGCCGATCAGCACATTGCCGGTGCGGCCGGAGCCCAGCGTCAGGTTGCGGACGTAGCCGCTCGAACCGGTCAAGTTGAGCGAACCGGTCACCTCGACCACGCCGTTGGCGCTGGCGCTGGCGATGGTGACGTCGGCATTGTCGATTTTCTTGAGCGTGTCTTCGCTCACGGCCATCGCATCGCTGCCGTTTCCGTTGCCATTCGCGCCGCTGCCGACGTTAACATCGCCGGCCGACGTGATCAGGACTTTGGACCCGCTGCCCTGGCCGCTGATGCGGGCGCCGTCGCCGACGGCCAGGCTATTGGCCTTGATGCCGATATCGCCGCCGGTGACGGTGGCATTGGTCCCCAGCGCCACGTTGGCCGCGTCAAGCGTCAGATAGCCGGCGGCGCCTGCATCGACCTTGCCGTCGACGTTCACGGCGCGCCCGGCCAGCGAAATGGCATAGCCACGGCTGTCGAGCGTGGTGGTGGCGCCGCCCAGCGAGGCGATCGTCACGGCACCGCTGCCGCTCGCGGTGCCGGCGCCGTCGTCGTTGGCCGTCAGCCGGATCTCGCCGGTCATCGCCAGTACGGCGTTGACGTGGATGTCGTTGCCCGCCTGCGCCGTCAGGCTGACGCCGCTGTTGACGTTGTGGACCGCCGCGCCGAACGTGATATCGTGCTGCGCCTGCAGTACCACGTTGGCAGTGGCGCCGCTCAACGCGCCGGAGTCGACTTCGGTCACGCCGCTGCTGGTGGCCCCGTCGAACGACGCCACATCGGACAGCGGGGTCTGGAGGTTGGAATCCTTGATGACGACGATGTCGTAGGGATCGAGCAGCCAGGTGCCGTTCTTGCCGCCCCGGCCGGCCACGGCGCCGGCGTCCACGCGCGCGCCCGCCACGTCCAGATAGTGGCCCGAGGTTTCAATCAGGCCGCCATTGCCGCCTTGCGTGCCGCCGTGCGCCGACAGGGAGCCGTGCATGCGGGTCGCCTCGTCGCTCCACACGACGACCTTGCCGCCGTCGCCGCTGACGCCGGCGTCGGCGCCGATCGTGACGTCCCGCCCGACGAAGGTTTGCAGCGCGTTCGGCAACGCCGCGTTCTTGCCTTGGTAGTCGCCACCGACCAGCACAGAACCGCCACCGGCCGCGCCACCGGCGTCGACCACGGCGTTGCCGGTCAGGCCGACCCGCGCGCCCAGCAAGCGGATGTCGCCGCCGGTGTTGAGGTTGCCGTCAAGGTCGCCGCCGCGCGCGCTGGTGACGCTGCCCGCCTCCAGCATGGTGGTGCCGGCCGCCTTCAGGACGATCTGGCCGCGTTCGCCGCGCACGGCGCTGTCGGCGTTGATCGTGCCGCGCTGGTTGACCAGCGCGCCGTAGACGCCGACGCGACCGCCCCGGGCCACGATGCTGCCAAGGTTGAGCGCCTGGTCGGCCGGCGCCGACACCACCACCTGCACGTTCGGATCGCTGGAATCGAACAATTGCACGCTATGGCCCGCCGCCAGCACCACGTCGCCGTTCGGCGACGAGATGACGCCGCTGTTCTCGACCGCGGGAGCGATCAGGAAGATCTGTCCGCCGTCGGGGGTGGTGAGCGTCCCCTGGTTGACGACCTTGCCCGCGTCGGCCGCGCCGGCGAAGTTGTTTTTACCGGCCAGGAAATCGGCGTTGGAGATCGCCAGGCTGGAGGCCACCAGGCCGTTGACGTCGACCCGCGAGCCGGCGCCGAACAGCACGCCGTTGGGGTTGATCAGGAACACCTTGCCGTTCGACTGCAGCGAGCCCAGGATGCGGCTCGGGTCCTGGCCGGTGATGCGGTTGAGGACCTTGCTGTCGGCGCTTTGCTGGATGAAGCGGGTGACCTCGCCCGCGTTCACCGAAAAACTGCGCCAGTCGATGATGGTGTTGGGCGTGTTGGTGATCGAATACAGGTTGCCCTGCTGGTTGAAAGTGGCCGCGCCATGCACCACGGTCGGCGCCACCGGATTGGCCAGGGCCGTGCCGAAGGCGGCCGCCACCAACACGGCCAGCGCCTTGCGGCGCAGCTTCGCGGACGGCGGCTGGCGGCCGATACGGCTGGAGTGGGTGCGATGGCTGTTCATAGTGGTCTTTTCAGGTGGTCAGTAAGCCAAACCCAAACGCAGGTGCAGGCGGTTGGCGTCGGCGCGGCTGGTGGCGCCGGCGCGCAGCACGTGGCCATAGTCCAGTTGCAGGTTGACGTAGGTCGACAGCAACAGGCGCGCGCCCACGCCGGCGCTGCCGATGGAGGTGCTTTCCAGTTCGCCCGGCAGCGCATGGTTGCGTTTGATGTAGGCGTTGTCGAAGAAGCCGAGCAGGCGGCAGTTCCAGGCCTGGCGGCCGCACAGGTTGGGCGTGTACGCCTCCAGGTTGACGGCCACGCCGCTGTCGTTGGAGATTTCGCGTTCGATGAAGCCGCGCACCGAGGTGGCGCCGCCAGCGCCGAACTGCTCGCCCGGGATCAGCGCGTCGCGCGTGTATTGGCCGTTGGCGATGGCGCGCAGTTGCCAGTCGTTGACCAGCGCGCGCGTCACGCTGCCGCCCAGGCGCAGCACGGTGTAGTCGGCCTTGGCGCCGCTGCGCGCCAGCGTGAAGTCGCTCTGGCCGCCCTTGGAACCGCCGGAGACGTTGCGCAGCAGGGTAATCTGGCCGCCGATCTCGCCCGATTTCAGCGGCAGGCTGCCGGTGTAGGCGATGCTGAGCGGATGCACGGTGACGTCGTTGCCGAGGTTGCCCAACTGCTGGCCAACCAATTCGACGTTGTTCTTGAACGCCTTGACGTCGACGCCGTAGGTCAGGCGGGAGTCGTATTCGCCACGCTTGGCCAGCGACTGGTTGTAGCGCGCGCCGTAGACGGCGCCCCGGCCGCTGACGGCCAGGTTGAACAGGCCGGCCGACACGGTGCCGGAATCGACGTTGGAATAGCTGGCGAAGAAGTCCAGCGAATCGCCCAGCGCGTACAGCGGGATATGGTAGCCGGCGCCATAGACCTTGACCCGGCCCGGCTCCTCGGCCGAGGTGGTGTACTGCAGCGAGGCCACATGGTCGAGGCCAAACAGGTTGGCGTTTTGCAGGATGAAGCCCAGGTGGGTCTTGCCGGTCTGCTCGGTGCCGGTGTTGTCGGCATTGGCCATCGCCTTCCAGACGCGCTGGTCCTTGACCTCCAGCACGGCGTCGACTTCATCGTCCTTTTCGCCGCCCTGCAGCTTGAGCGTGACCTGCTTGGACGGATTCTCGTTGCCTTGCTTGAGGTTGGCCGAGACGGCCTTCAGGTTCGGCGTGCGGCCTTCCTGCAGGGCGGGCAAGGCGCGGCGGATGTTGGCTTCGTCGAAGTATTGGTTGTTCTTGACGCTGACACGGCCGACTTTGGTTTCCACCACGCGCAGCAGCACCACGCCACGGTTCAGTTCCTGCTCGGGCAGTTGGACGGTGACGACGTTGTAGCCCTGCGCGTGGTAGGCCCCTTCCAGCGCCTCGAGCGCGCGCTGGATATCGCCGAAGTCGCGCGTTTTCCCCGTGAACGGGGCCAGCAACTGTTCGATCCGCCCCTGTGGCAGCAGCGTATTGCCCTGGACATCGAAGCGGGAAATATCGAAACGAATCACGGCGCTGTCGCTCGCGGGCGCCCCCGCCCAGGCCGTTGACATGGTCAAGGCAAGGATAGTGCTCGCTAGCAGGCGGGGGAAACTATCGGTCATTGTCGGCTCTTCGAATTTTTGTCGCTGTCAGTTGCGGGAAATGTTAATTGTTCGACACTTCCTGATTCAGTCACACTCCGATGTTAACATGTTCCGCTTAAGAATGATGCCCGATTGCAAGTATCAACTGTTAAATCGCCGTCGCGGGTGTTGGATTTCGGGCCGCCCTAATTGCAATATGTTTTCTTGACCACGCCTATCTTCTCGCCGGCCGTGGCGGTGCCGCCGTCACCGGCGGCAAGCGCCTTCTCCTTCTCCTTCTCCCCCTCCTTCTCGTTCTCCGGCGCGGTGCCGCCGTTCCGGAGTTCCGGCGATTTGGCCTCGTTCCGCCCGGCCACGCCGAGCTGGGAGGTGGTCGCCGTTGCGGTATTGATCACATTGACCGTGGTGTTGAGGGCCTGCCCCACCGGTTCGCTTGGACGCCCCTGCGTCGCCGCCACCACGGCGGCGGCCTCTGCGGCGGCCTTGGCGGCGGCGGCGGCGTCGGCGGCCGCTTTGGCTACCGCGTCGGCTGCGGCCTGGGCGGCGGCTTCAGCGGCCGCTTTGGCGGCGGCGTCGGCCGCTGCTTTGGCTGCCGCGTCGGCCGCGGCCTGGGCGGCGGCGG
>CAUPJZ010000012.1:0-169761 GCA_963511605.1 uncultured Duganella sp.
CACCGGCTGGGCCTTGCGGCGGGCGCTGCGGCCCGGATTTTTCAGCAAGGTTGCGCGCACGTCGGTGGTGGAGCACTACGGCTTGAAGACGCTGATGTACGGCACCTTGCTGCCGGGTCCCGACATCGGCCGGCGCTGCGCAGCGGAGCTGCGCGCGGTGCGCGACGCCGGTTTCGAATGCGGCATCCACACCTGGGACCACGTGCGGTGGCAGGACAACGTCGCCGCGCGCGGCGCCGACTGGACGCGCGAGATGATGCGCAAGGCAGCGCGCCGCCATGTCGACGTGTTCGGCGTGGCCACGCGCACGCACGGCGCGGCCGGCTGGCAGATGAACGCCGCCGCCTTCGCCGAACACGACGCGGCCGGCTACCGCTACGCCTCGGACGGGCGCGTCCCGCTCGACGACCGGGGCGCGCTGATCGACCCGGCGAGCGGCCCGCACCGCGTGTTGGCGGGCGGGGTTGCGGGGGCCTGTGTCCAGCTTCCGACCACCTTGCCCACCCTCGACGAATTGCTAGGTCGAGAGATAGACGGCACCACGATCACGGTGGATAACGTCGCGGGGCATCTGCTGTCGCTGACGGCGGACCAGCGGCGCGACCATGTCTACACCTTGCACGCGGAACTGGAGGGGCAAAAACTGGCGCCCGTGTTCGAGCGGCTCTTGAGCGGCTGGCGCGCGCAGGGTTATCGACTCGGCTCCATGGGCGACTACCACGAAAAGATCAGGCACACCGAACTGCCGGCCGCGCCCTTGGGCTGGGGCGAGCTGCCGGGCCGCTCGGGGCGCGTGATCATGCAGGGCGGGACGCCATGACGGCGCATGGCGCTTCTATCGGGTGAGGTTGGCGACCGAGCCGCGCACCGACATCGTGACAGGGAAATCGCGCGAGATGGCGTGCTTGGTGCCGTAGCATTGATTGAGCAGCCAGCGCACGGCGTTCTGGGTCAGCTGCTGCATTGGTATGTGCACCGACGTCAGGCCGGGTGAGGAGTATTCGGCCGAATAGTCGTCGTCGTAGCCGACAATGGACACCTCGTCCGGTACGCTGATGCCGGCGCGGTGGAAGGCCGCCATCGCGCCGACCGCCATTTCATCGTTGGCGCAGAACAGGCCGGTGAACCGATGGCTTTCTTCGCCGGCGAGGCGCGCCTCGATCAGGCGGCGCGTGGCGCTGAAACCGCCTTCCCGGGAAAAGTCCGATTCGATCAACTGCACGGCGAAGCGCCCGATGCCATGGCGCTCCAGCTCCTCGAAGAAGCCCTCGATGCGGGCCTGGTTGTCCGAAGTGCCGGCCGGCCCGGAGATCACGGCCAGTTGGCGGTGTCCGGCGTCGAACAGGGTGCGCGCCGCCAGCGCGCCCCCGTGGCGGTGGTCGGGGCAGAACGACGCTTCCTCCAGCTGCGCGCTGTAGCGGTTGAGGAAGGCCAGCTTGGGATGCATTTTGCGTAGCGCCAGCATGTCCTCGTCGTGCAGGTCGTGGCCCAGCACGACGATGCCGTCGCAATCGCGGCCGATCAGGAACTTGACCGCTTCGATCGCCTCGTCGCGCGGCGTGCCGTCGCCGCAGCCGGTGGCCACCACCACGTGGCGGCGCACGGCGCGCAGTTCGATGTCGGTCTGTTTGAGGATCGTGCCGTAGTACGCGCCGAAGAACGACGGCACGTAGATGCCGATGATGCCCAGCGATTGGGCGGACAGCGAGCGGCCGATGGAGGAGGGACGGAAATTGAGCTGCTCGATCGCCGCCTGGACCTTCTTCATCGACTCGGCCGACACGGGGCCGGCGCCGGAAATGGCGCGCGATGCCGTCGACATGCCCACGCCGGCCAGCATTGCGACGTCTTTCAGCGTTGCCACGTGTTCTCCCGAGCTTAGTGTATCGATATTGGTGAAGCGCTATCCTAGCATGATCTCCCTATGAGAATAGGGTATAATCGTCGATTGCTCGTAATTTTCATGGCGCATTTAGCAACCCCAGGCAACCTATCATGCAATCGCAACCACTCTCCCGTATCACCAAGCCCGCCGCCGCCAGCACCTCCGTGACGGGTGCCGCACCGAAGGTCGGCTTCGTCTCGCTCGGCTGCCCCAAGGCGCTGGTCGACTCCGAACAGATCCTCACCCAGCTGCGTGCCGAAGGCTACGAGACGGCCAAGTCGTATGATGGCGCCGATCTGGTGATCGTCAACACCTGCGGCTTCATCGACGCCGCCGTGCAGGAATCACTCGACGCCATCGGCGAAGCGCTGGCCGAAAACGGCAAGGTGATCGTGACCGGCTGCCTGGGCGCGAAAAAAGACGCCGCCGGCGACGACATCATCATGAAGGTGCACCCGAAGGTGCTGGCCGTGACCGGCCCGCACGCGCTGGCCGAGGTGATGGACTCGGTCCATTTCCACCTGCCGAAACCGCACGAGCCGTTCATCGACCTGGTGCCGGCGCAGGGCATCAAGCTGACGCCGAAGCACTACGCCTACCTGAAAATCTCGGAAGGCTGCAACCACCGCTGCAGCTTCTGCATCATCCCTTCGATGCGCGGCGACCTGGTGTCGCGTCCGATCGGCGAGTTGATGGTCGAAGCGGAGAACCTGTTCAAGTCGGGCGTGAAGGAATTGCTGGTCATCTCGCAGGACACCTCCGCCTATGGCGTCGACGTCAAGTTCCGCACCGGCTTCTGGAACGGCCGTCCCGTCAAGACGCACATGACCCAATTGACCGAAGCGCTGGGCGAACTGGCCAAGTCCTACGGCGCCTGGGTGCGTTTGCACTACGTCTATCCGTACCCGCACGTCGACCAGATCATTCCGATGATGGGCGACGGCCATATCCTGCCTTACCTGGACATCCCGATGCAGCACGCGCATCCCGACGTGTTGAAGCGCATGAAGCGCCCGGCCAGCGGCGAGAAAAACCTCGACCGCATCCAGGCGTGGCGCAAGATGAATCCGGACCTGACGATCCGCTCGACCTTCATCGCCGGCTTCCCGGGCGAGACCGACGCGGAATTCGAATATCTGCTGGACTTCCTGAAGGAAGCGCAAATCGACCGCCTGGGTTGCTTCGCCTACTCGCCGGTCGAAGGCGCGACCGCCAACGAACTGGCCAATCCGGTGCCGGAAGAGCTGCGCGAAGAGCGCCGCGGCCGCGTGATGCTGCTGCAGGAAGAGATTTCGAAGAACCGCCTGAAGGCCAAGGTTGGCAAGACCGTGCGCGTGTTGATCGATGAAGTCAACCGCAGCGGCGGCATCGGCCGCTCCAGCGCCGACGCGCCGGAAATCGACGGCGTGGTGTACGTCAAACCGCCGTACGAGCCGCACAAGAAGCTGGTGGTCGGCCAGTTCATCGACGTCAAGATCACCACCTCCGACGCCCACGACCTGTGGGGCGAGGCGCAGTAATCAGCATGAAGGCGGACCCGCTGTGGTCCGCCTTTTTTTTCACCGGCTTATGTATTGAGACATGACGATCAAAAAATCGCAGCAAACGGCACTGATCCACTCCGACTACCGGGCGCCGGAAGGTTTCGCCGCGTTCCCCAGCGCGATCCATCACGCGTCGACGGTGTTGTTCGAGAACGTCGCCGCCATGCGCTCTGGCGACTGGAAAGAGAAGAACGCCTATACCTACGGCCTGCACGGCACGCCGACCACCTTCACGCTGGAGGCGCGCCTGGCCGACATCGAGGACGGCAAGCATTGCCTGCTGGCGCCGAGCGGTCTGGCGGCCATCGCCATGGTCGATTTCGCGCTGCTCAAGGCCGGCGACGACGTGCTGCTGCCCGATAACGTCTACAACCCGAATCGGGAACTGGGACGCTGGCTATCGGCCGATTTCGGCATCACCGCGCGCTACTACGATCCGCTGATCGGCGCCGGCATCGCCGCGCTGATCCAACCCAACACCAAGCTGATATGGACCGAGGCGCCGGGATCGGTGTCGATGGAGGTGCCGGACCTGCCGGCCATTTGCGCGGCGGCGCACGCGCGCGGCGTGCTGGTCGCGCTGGACAACACCTGGTCGGCCGGCCTGGCGCTGCGCGGCTTCGACCTGGGTGTCGACATCATCATGCAGGCGCTGACGAAGTACCAGTCCGGCGGCTCGGATGTGCTGATGGGCGCCGTCATCACGCGCGACGCCGCGCTCAATGAACGACTGAGCATGGCGCACATGCGGCTAGGCATGGGCGTTGGCGCGGACGACGCCTATCTGGTGCTGCGTGGCCTGCCGACGATGCGCCTGCGCTTCGACGCCCACGACGCGGCGGCGCGCAAGCTGGCGGCGTGGCTGCAGGCCCGTCCCGAGATCGCCCGGGTGCTGCATCCGGCGTTTACGGATTGTCCGGGCCACGACATCTGGAAGCGCGATTTCAGCGGGGCGGGGGGCTTGTTCTCGGTGCTGTTCGATCCCCGCTTCACGGAAGAACAGACCGATCGCTTCGTCGACGCGCTGGAACTCTTCAAGATCGGTTACAGCTGGGGCGGCGCCAACAGCCTGGTGATGCCGTATCGGATACAACACATGCGTAAGGACTGGAACGACCAGGGTATTCTTGTGCGCTTCAACGTCGGCCTCGAAGACGTCAACGATTTGATCGCGGATATCGAACGCGCGATGGGAGCAATGCAGTGAGCCGTTTTTGGAGTGACATCGTTCACGAACTGACGCCGTACACGCCGGGCGAGCAGGTTCGTATGCCCAATCTGATTAAACTGAACACCAACGAGAATCCGTATGGTCCGTCGCCGAAGGCATTGGCGGCGATGCAGGCCGCCGTCGGCGACTCGCTGCGGCTGTACTCCGATCCCGCCAGCACGGCGGTCAAGGATGCCGTGGCCAAGCGCTTCGGGCTGACGCGCGCGCAGGTCTTCGTCGGCAACAGCTCGGACGAGGTGCTGGCGCATACCTTCCACGCGCTGCTCAAGCACGACAAGCCGCTGCTTTGCCCGGACATCAGCTACAGCTTTTATCCGACCTATTGCAGCCTGTATGGCATCGAAGCGCGCCAGGTGCCGCTGAACGCGCAATTCGAGATCGACGTCGCCGACTACGCGCAGCCGTGCGGCGCGATCATCATCGCCAATCCGAACGCGCCGACCGGCATCGCGCTGCCGCTGGAGCGGATCGAGGCGCTGCTGGCCGCGCATGCGGACCAGGTGGTCGTGATCGACGAAGCCTATGTTGACTTCGGCGCCGACAGCGCCATCGCGCTGCTGGACCGCTACGACAATCTGCTGGTGGTGCAGACATTGTCCAAGTCACGTTCGCTTGCGGGTCTGCGGGTCGGCTTCGCGGTCGGCCATCCGGATCTGATCGCCGGGCTTGAGCGGGTGAAGAACAGTTTTAACTGTTATCCGCTGGGACAGGTGGCGCAGGCCGGCGCGGTGGCGGCGATCGAGGACGCGGCGTATATGGAGCAGACCTCCCAGGCCATCATCGCCACGCGCGCGTGGCTGACGGCGCGCATGGTGGACCTGGGGTTCGAGGTGCTGCCGTCGCATGCCAACTTCATCTTCGCCCGCCATCCGCGGCACGACGGCGCGGCCGTCGCGGCGGCGCTGCGCGAGCGCGCCATCCTGGTGCGGCATTTTAAGCAGCCGCGTATCGACCAGTTCCTGCGGATTTCAATCGGCACCGACGAGGAGTGCGCGGCGCTGATCGATGCGTTAAAAGCGATAGTTTTCTAAATCACGTAGGGCGGATTAGCGTAGCGTAATCGGCCATGCGTGCGCCGTCGGCGGCGCATCGATGGCCGATTACGGCGTTAGGCCTAATCCGCCCTACGTAAATACCGGGTCAAAGTTTGGACAAGCGCGCACGCAAGCCCCTTTTGACCTCGATCGTTGTTATACTGTGTTTTTATACAGTACCAACAGATCGAGGCAAGCATGGAGTTGACGGACAAGCTGGAGATCCTGGCCGACGCGGCCAAGTACGACGCCTCCTGCGCCAGCAGTGGCGCGCCGAAGCGCAACTCGATCGGCAAGGATGGTTTTGGCGCGACCACCGGCATGGGCATCTGCCACAGCTATACGCCGGACGGTCGCTGCGTGTCGCTGCTGAAGGTCCTGCTGACGAATTACTGTCTGTACGATTGCCAGTACTGCGTCAACCGCCGCACCTCGAACGTGCCGCGCGCCCGTTTCACGGTGGCCGAGGTGGTCAAATTGACCACGGATTTCTATCTCCGCAATTACATCGACGGGCTGTTTCTCAGTTCCGGCATCATCCAGTCGGCCGATTACACGATGGAGCAGCTGGTGCAGGTGGCGCGCGAGCTGCGCGAGGTGCACCAGTTCCGTGGCTATATTCATCTGAAGACCATTCCCGACGCCGATCCGGCGCTGATCGCGGCGGCCGGCCGCTATGCGGACCGCCTGAGCGTCAATATCGAGCTGCCGACGCAGGACAGCGTGCAGAAGCTGGCGCCCGAAAAAAGCGTCCACACGATCAAGCTGGCGATGGGTTCCATCCGCCGCAAGCTCGATGAAAAGGCCGAGGAGCCCAAGTCGCCGCGCTTCGCGCCGGCCGGGCAAAGCACGCAGATGATCGTCGGTGCCGACGCCAGCGACGACCAGCAGATACTGACGACGGCGGAGACGCTGTACGGCAGCTACAAGCTCAAACGCGTGTACTACTCGGCCTTCAGCCCGATTCCGCAAAGCCCGAAAAGCGTGCCGTTGGCGCCGCCGCCTATGCTGCGCGAGCACCGTCTTTACCAGGCCGATTTCCTGCTGCGCAGTTACGGCTTCCAGGTCAAGGAGCTGCTGCCGGCGACCGGCAACCTGGCGCTCGACATCGATCCCAAGCTGGCGTGGGCGCTGGAGCACCGAGAGCATTTTCCGATGGATTTGAACCGCGCGGAGCCGCACATGATCGCGCGCATTCCGGGCATCGGCTTGCGCAATGCCCAGCGGCTGGTCGATCTGCGGCGGCTGCGGCAAATCCGCTACGCCGATCTGTCGCGGCTGCGCTGCAGTATGAAGAAGATTTCGCCCTTTATCATTACCGCCGACTACTTCCCGTCCAACGACGCTGGTCCGTCCGAGCATCTGCGCCGCGCGATGGCCGACGCTCCCCAGCAGATGAACTTGTGGCCGGAGCTGCAGGCGGCATGATGCGCCGGGTGGTCCAGTCGTTCGACGAATGGCGCGACGCGGCACGCGAGCTAATCGCGCGCCACGTCGCGCCCGAATTCGTAGAATGGTTATCGCAGCCGGAGGACGGCGATTTGTTCTCTGCCGCGCCGGCGGAGGAGGCTGGCGCAGTGCCCGAGACCAATTCCGCACCGCAAGCAGTCCTGCGGCTGCCGCGCCAGTTGATGGAGCTACTCGTCAGCGCCGCCTGTTTCAGCGCCCCGGACCGCTGGTCCTTTCTGTACAAGGTGGTGTGGCGCTGGCACTTGGGCGAGCGCGATGTGATCTCGCCGGCCGATCCCGATGGCGCGCGGCTGCACGGGATGGTCAAGGCGGTGCGTCGGGAGGAGCATGACATGCACGCGTATGTACGGTTCCGCGAGCGCAAGGAGGAGGACGGCGCGCCGCGCTTCGTCGCCTGGTTCGAACCCACCCACGAAGTGCTGCCGCAGGTGGCGCGGCATTTCGCCCGCCGCATGGGCAACGTCACGTGGATGATCGCCACGCCGGCCGCCGCCGTGCTGTGGGATGGCGAGCAACTGCACGAGGCGCCGTCGCTGATGCGCAGCGCCGCCGATATCGAGGACGCCGGCGAGGCGCTGTGGCTGACCTACTACCGCAGCATCTTCAACCCGGCGCGCCTGAACGCCGATCTGCTGCGCAGCCACATCCCGTCGCGTTTCTGGAAGAATCTGCCGGAAGGGGCGATCGTGCCGGCGATGGTCAGCGCGGCGGCCAACGGCGAGCGGCGCACCGGCCAGACCGGCACCGTGGGCCGGCGCGGCGGCGCGACCACGATCCCGATCGCCGCCGAACGCGCCCAGCCGCAGCGCGAGCAGCCGACCACGCTGGATCAATGCCGCCGCTGCGACCTGTGGGAAAACGCCACCCAGGCGGTGCCCGGCGTCGGATCGAAGCGGGCGCGCATCATGCTGGTCGGCGAGCAGCCGGGTGACCAGGAGGATTTGCAGGGACTGCCGTTCGTCGGCCCGGCCGGCGCGGTGCTGGAAAAAGCCATGGCGCAGGCGGGCATGGAGCGCGACAGTATCTACCTGACCAACGCCGTCAAGCACTTCAAATGGGAGCTGCGCGGCAAACGCAGGCTGCACAAGACGCCGGCGCAGAAGGAAATCTCCGCCTGCCACCTGTGGCTGGAGGAGGAGTTGGCGCGCGTGCGCCCGGATGTGGTGGTGGCGCTCGGCAGCACGGCGCTGAAGTCGGTGTTGCAGGACGGCAGCGTCACGATGAAATCGGTGATGGACGCGCCGGTCCGGCACGACGGCCGCTGGGTGGTGACGGTCTATCACCCGTCGTATGTGCTGCGCGCCCCGGACGAGGACACGCGCCGGCAGGCCTACGAGGTGATCGTCGAAGGCCTGCGGCAGGCGAAACGCCTGCTGGGCGATTAAACGGCTGCCGCCGAGTTTTCGTTCAGGCGGATGAAGCCGACGATCAAGCGGTAGGCTTTCCAGATCCAGGCGCCGACCCACACCAGCCAGGCGACCGGAATGCCGATGATGGTGACCGCCAGCAAGCCGCCAACGGCCATCCAGACGACGTACCACCAGAACGAGCGGATCATCCATGTGTGATGACTGTGGACGAACGTGCCTTCGGTGCTTGGGCGCTGCACGTAGTTGATGATCAGCGGGATCACGGAGAACAAGCCCAGCGAAAAGACGAAACTCACGCCGTGGACCGCGTAGAGCCACCATGCGGTGGTCTTAGCGGAGCCGACCCGGCTATCCAGAACCAATTCCTGCGACATGGTATTTCCTTTAAAGTTGATGGACCGATTGAGATTATAGCAACGCGATTTCGGCTTGGGCGCATAAATTGCGGCGAATTCCCGGCGATGGCCGGCAAACGTGCGGTGCCGCACACTTGCCGGCCGGTGTTTCGGCTGTTACAGCGGCCGCACCGGGATGCAGATGTCGCACACCATCTGGCCATTTCGAGGATTGGTCACGGTGTCCTGCCTGAACATTTCGAAGCACGGCCGGTCGTCGCATTGCAGGCCGCTTTCCGGCAGCCAGTTGCGCGTGAGCCAGGCGCCATTCGGTCGGCGTGCAGCCGAACTTGAGTTTGAAGGCGCGCGAGAACGCTTCGCCCGAGCCGAAGCCGGTGGCCAGCGCCGTTTCCAGCACCGATACGGCCGGTTTGCAGCTGAGTCGAAAGGCCGCCTTCTCCAGCCGCCGCCGGCGCGCGTAGTCGCCCAGGGTTTCGCCCATCCACGCGGCGAACACGCGGTGGAAATGATACGGCGAGAAGTTAGCCACCTCGGCCAGCTGTCGCAGGTCCAGCGGCTGGTCCAGGTGCTGGTCGATATAGTTCAGGACGCGGTTCATGCGCCGCGTATATTCGGCGCGCGGCGAGGGATAGGAGATGTTGGTCATCTGCTAATTATAGCAATGCGATAGCATTCCACTGGCGGCTGGCGTAAAGTAGCCGCTTCTGCCGTTTTTTGAGTGTCGTCATGAGCAAAGCTGTTTCGGTGTTGTTTGTTTGCATGGGCAATATCTGTCGTTCGCCGACGGCGGAAGGGGTGTTCCGTCACCGCGTCGAGGCCGCCGGACTGGCCGAGCGGTTCGTCATCGACTCGGCCGGCACCCACGGCTACCACGTCGGCGAACCGCCGGACACGCGCTCGATGGAGTTCGCCGCCAAGCGCGGCTACGACCTGTCGGCCCAGCGTTCGCGCAAGGTGGCGGCAGCCGACTTCGAAGCCTTCGACCATGTGCTGGCGATGGACCACGACAATCTGCGCCTGCTGGAGGCGGCCTGCCCGCCGCAGCACCGGCATAAATTGGGGCTGTTCATGGCGCACGCCAGCCGCAGCGGATCGGATGTCGTCCCCGATCCCTACTACGGCGGCGGGCGCGGTTTCGATCTGGTGCTCGACTATATCGAGGACGCCTCGGACGGCCTGATCGCGCGATTGCGGGCGAAGTAGCATGACGATGCTCACCGGCGACGGCCTCTGTCTGCGTCCGCTGCTGCTGGCGGACGCGCCGGCGCTGACGCGGGCCGCGCTGGAGTCGGTAGCGACCGTCGGCGTCTGGCTGCCGTGGTGCGACGCTTCCTTCACGCTCGAAGACGCCGAGCACTGGGTGCAAACCTGCGACGCCGACCGTGCGGAGGGCAGCGCGTTCAGCGTGGGGATCTTCGACGCCGGCGACGGCGGCTACCTCGGCGGCATCGGCATCAACCATATCAATCGCGAACATGACTTTGCCAACCTGGGTTTCTGGGTGCGGCAGTCGCGCCACGGAGAGGGCATCGCGCCGCGCGCGGCGCGCCTGATGGCCGCCTATGGTTTCGATAAACTGGGCCTGACGCGGCTGGAGATCGTCGCGGCCGAGCAGAATGCGCGCAGCCGCAAGGTGGCCGGGAAGGCCGGCGCGCGCTTCGAGGGCATCCTGCACAACCGCCTGGTCATACGCGGCGTGGCGATACCGGCGGCGATGTATGCGCTGCTGCCCGAGGCGGGCGGCGGGACCGTCAATCCCAGGAAGCCGGATCGATGACGCGGACCGCCTGCAGCGCCGGCCGGCAGAACAGGTAGCCTTGCATCAGGTCGATTCCGGCGCCGCGCAGGCAATCGCGCTCGGCCACGGTTTCTATGCCCTCCGCCAGCACTTTGATGCCGAGATCCCTGCAGATGGCGACGATGCCGCGCACGATGGCTTGTTTGGCCGCGTTGTTGTCGATGCCGCGCACCAGGTCCATGTCGATCTTGACGATATGCGGCTGGTATTCGGCCAGCAGGTTCAGGCCCGCGTAGCCGGCGCCGAAGTCGTCGATCGCGGTTTGAAAGCCGAAGCGCCGGTACTCCCTGAAGATGTTGACCAGGTGCGGACGGTCCTGTATCTGCTCGCCCTCGGTCACTTCGAAGATGATGCGTTCGGTGGGGAAGTTGTATTGTCTGGCGGCGTCGAAGGTGCTGCGGATGCAGGCCTCGGGCCGGTACACGGCGTTCGGCAGGAAGTTTATCGACAGATAACCCTGCATTCCCAGCTCGGCCGCGCCCTTGATCGCGGCGACCCGGCAGGCCTGGTCGAAGGCGTAGCGGTTGTCGTCGTTCACCTGCGACAGCACCGACCACGCCGATTCTCCGTTCGGCCCCCTCACCAGCGCTTCGTGCGCGTAGATGGAGCGCGTGCTTAGCTCGACAATGGGTTGGTAGGCGAAGATGAAGTCGAACGGCAGCGGCTCGGCCTTTTTACACTGCGCGCAACCCGCCGGAGCGGGAGGTTTCCCATGTTCGTTCGGATGGTCGTCGGACATGGCTCTGGTCAACTCCGGAAGAAATCAGGTTAGTAATGGCAGGATACCGTCCAACCCGACAAAATTCAATGCCACATTCGCCTGTTCGCGCACCACCGGCTTGGCGCGGAACGCCACCGACATGCCCGAGATGCCCATCATTTTCAGGTCGTTGGCGCCGTCGCCCATGACGATCGCTTGCGACGGCGCGATGCCCAGATCCGCACACACGCGTTCCACGGTGCGCTTCTTTTCCTCGGCGTCGACGATGGTGCCGATCACCTTGCCGGTCAGCCTGCCGTCGACCACTTCCAGCTCGTTGGCGTTGGTGTAGTCGAGGTTCAAGCGCGTTTTCAGGCGCTCGGTGAAGAAGGTGAAGCCGCCTGACACCAGCAGTGTTTTCAGGCCGGCCTGTTGCACCGCCTTGAGCATGGTCTCGGCGCCCGGCGACAATTGCAGCCGCTCGTCGTAGACGCGCTCCAGCGCCGACGCCTCCAGCCCCTCTAGCAGGGCGACGCGGCGTTTGAGGCTCTCGGCGAAATCGAGTTCGCCGCGCATGGCCGCCTCGGTGATCTCGGACACTTGCGGCTTTAAACTCTGCATGTCGGCGATTTCGTCGATGCACTCGATGGTGATCAGCGTCGAATCCATATCCATGGCGACCAGCTTGAAGTCGCTCATCTTGTGCGTGCCGATCGAGTACGTGGCGTCGAGTTGCGCCGCCTGGGCGGCCACTTCGATGGTCTGGCGCAGCGCTGGCGAGAAGGTGATGCCTTCGCAGCGCAGCGCGCGTTCGTTGATCCAGGTGACGGTTTTCGGTGCGGTCAGGGCGGCGATGCGTTCGAGTCGGGCTTTGCAATCGTCGAGCCCCTGTAAAACCAGGTTCATGGTGTCTTTTGCGTTTTTCATAAAATTTAGCGTTGTTTGGGCTAATGCATCAACTTACGATGCTTGGCTCAAGCGGTCAACTGTTTGATGGCGCCTTTGATCTGCGCGACGCGCGCGGCGAGATCCGGCATGTTGGCGGTGATCTTGAGTTTGTCCTGCCCATTGAGCTTGATCTGGCGGTTTTTTTGTATCAGCTCGATGATGCGCATCGGGTCGATCGGCGGTTTGGCCATGAACTGCAGCGTGGCCGCTTCGCCATGCGCGTCGATCTTGATGATGCCCACCGTCTTGGCGGCGATGCGCAGGCGGTGCGTTTCGATCAGCGCCTTGACGGCGTCCGGCAGCTTGCCGAAGCGGTCGATCATCTCTTCCTGCATGTCGTCGATCTTGTCCTGCGCGTTGCAGTTGGCCATGCGTTTATAAATGGACAAGCGTTCGTGCACGTCGCCGCAGAAGCCGGCCGGCAGCAGCGCCGGCACGTGCAGGTTGATCTCGGTGGTGGTGGCCAGGGGCGCGGCCAGGTCCGGCTCCTTGCCTGCCTTGAGCGAGCGCACCGCTTCGTTGAGCATGTCCGAATACAGCTGGAAGCCGATTTCGGTCATCTCGCCGGACTGGCTGTCGCCCAGCACCTCGCCGGCGCCGCGGATTTCCAGGTCGTGCATCGCAAGATAGAAGCCGCTGCCCAGTTCTTCCATCTGCTG
The DNA here is from genome assembly GCA_963511605.1 of uncultured Duganella sp. Classification (GTDB taxonomy): domain Bacteria; phylum Pseudomonadota; class Gammaproteobacteria; order Burkholderiales; family Burkholderiaceae_D; genus Rugamonas. The sequence continues at coordinate 12,996 of CAUPJZ010000012.1, forward strand.
GATGGCGTCGAGGCGGCGCTGCGCCTGTTTGGTCAGCGACTGCACGTCCGTCACCAGCAGGTAGGCGTAGGCCTGGTGGTGCGAGCGGCCCACGCGCCCGCGCAGCTGGTGCAGCTGCGCCAGGCCGAACTTGTCGGCGCGGTGCATGATGATGGTGTTCGCGGTCGGCACGTCGATACCGGTTTCGATAATCGTGGTGCACAGCAGGATGTTGAAGCGCTGCGCCACGAAGTCGCGCATGACTTTTTCCAGGTCGCGCTCGTGCATCTGGCCGTGGGCGACGGCGATGCGCGCCTCCGGCAGCAGTTCGGTGAGCATCGCCATGCGGTTCTGGATGGTTTCGACCTCGTTGTGCAGGAAGTACACCTGGCCGCCGCGTTTCAGTTCGCGCAGGCAGGCCTCGCGGATGATCGACTCGCCCTCGCTGCGCACGAAGGTCTTGATCGCCAGCCGTTTTTGCGGCGCCGTGGCGATGACCGAGAAGTCGCGCAGGCCTTCGAGCGCCATGCCCAGCGTGCGCGGGATCGGCGTGGCGGTCAGGGTCAGCACGTCGACCTCGGCGCGCAGCGACTTGAGCGCCTCCTTCTGGCGCACGCCGAAGCGGTGCTCCTCGTCGATGATGACCAGGCCCAGCCGGGTGAACTTGACGTCGTCCGACAGCAGCTTGTGGGTGCCGATGACGATGTCCAGGGTGCCGTCGGCCATGCCCTTAATCGCTTGCGTGATCTCTTTTCCGGTGCGGAAGCGCGACATTTCGGCGATGCGCACCGGCCAGTCGGCGAAGCGGTCGGCGAAGGTTTGCGCGTGCTGCTCGGCCAGCAGCGTGGTCGGCGCCAGGATGGCGACCTGCCTGCCGCCCATGACGGCGATGAAGGCCGCGCGCAGCGCGACCTCGGTCTTGCCGAAGCCGACGTCGCCGCACACCAGCCGGTCCATCGGCTTGCCCGACGTCATATCCTTGATGACGTTGTTGATCGCCTCCTGCTGGTCCGGCGTTTCGTCGAAGCCGAAGCTGTCGGCGAAGCGTTCGTAGTCGTGCGCGGAATATTCGAACGCGTGGCCTTCGCGCAATGCGCGGCGGGCGTACAGGTTCAATAGCTCGGCGGCGGTGTCGCGCACCTGCTCGGCGGCCTTGCGCTTGGCTTTTTCCCATTGGCCCGAGCCGAGCGAATGCAGCGGCGCGTCCTCCGGCGAGGCGCCCGAGTAGCGCGAGATCACGTGCAGCTGCGACACCGGCACATACAGCTTGGTGTCCTTGGCGTATTCCAGGTGCAGGAATTCGGTTTCGCCTTCGCCCAGGTCCATGCTGGTCAGGCCCATGTAGCGCCCGATGCCGTGGTTGATGTGGACCACCGGATCGCCGATCTTCAGCTCCGACAGGTCGCGCACCATCGACTCGACCTGGGTGACGGCTTCCTGCTTCTTCTTGCCGACGCGGCGGCCCGAGCCCGCATACAGCTCGGTCTCGGTGATGAAGATTAAATTTTCGTTCGGCGTCGACAGCTCGAAGCCGGCGTGCAGCGGGGCGACGCCCAAGGCCAGTTTGGCATTGGAGGTGGCGAAGCCTTCGAAGCCCTCGACCGGCGTCAGCGCCAGGTCGTATTCGGTGAAGTACTGCTGCAGCGTTTCGCGGCGGCCGTTCGATTCGGCGCAGATCATCACGCGGCGGCCCGCTTGCAGCAGGTAGGCGCGCAGATTGGTCAGCGGGTCGTCGTTGTGGCGGTTGACGGCGATGTTGGGCACCGGCGCCGACAGCTCGGAGGCGCCGCTGTCCGCATCCTTCGAGATCGCCAGCCGCGCGTAAGGCTTGGCCAGCGTGAAGAACTGCTCGTCCGACAGGAACAGCGCCTCGGGCGACAGGATCGGGCGTTCGCGGTCGGCTTTCAGGAAGCGGTAGCGCGAGCCGGTGTCGGTCCAGAAGCGTTTGATGGCGGCGTCGATGTCGCCCACCAGGGCCAGCGCGGCGCCTTGCGGCAGGTAGTCGAACAAGGTGGCCGTGTCTTCGAAAAACAGCGGCAGGTAGTATTCGATGCCGGCCGAGGCGATGCCGCTGGTGATGTCCTTGTAGACCACCGAGCGCGAAGGATCGCCTTCGAACTGCTCGCGCCAGCGGCTGCGGAAGGTGGTGCGCGCCGCCTCGTCCATCGGGAATTCGCGGCCCGGCAGCAGGCGCACCTCGTTGACCGGGTACAGCGAGCGCTGGGTGTCGGCGTCGAAGGTGCGGATGGTCTCGATGGTGTCGCCGAACAGGTCGAGGCGGTACGGCAGCGCCGATCCCATGGGGAACAGGTCGATCAGGCCGCCGCGCACCGAGTATTCGCCGGGCGACATCACCTGCGTCACGTGGGTGTAGCCGGCCAGCGTCAGCTGCGACTTGAGGCGGGCCTCGTCGAGCGATTCGCCTTTTTTGAAGAAGAAGGTGTACCCCGCCAGGAACGACGGCGGCGCCATGCGCACCAGCGCCGTGGTGGCCGGCACCAGCATCACGTCGCACTGGCCGCTGGAGATCTCGTGCAAGGTGGCCAGGCGCTCGGAGACCAGGTCCTGGTGCGGCGAGAAGGCGTCGTAGGGCAGCGTTTCCCAGTCCGGCAGCAGGTGGCAGCGCAGCTTGTCGCCGCCGAACCATGGAATCTCGTCGAGCAGGCGCTGGGCGTCGCTGGCGTTGGCGACGATCACGGCCAGCATCTGGCCCTGCGACTTCAGTTCGAGCGCGGTGAGCGCGAGCGCGTAGGCATCCGACGAGCCGTGCAGGGTGGGCAGGGCGAAGCGGTTACCAGGTTTGGGAATCGATTTGGCTAAGACTAAGGGCACAATAAGGGCGACGCAGATTTAACGGTTACGGGTGGTTAGTCAACGGTCAGGCGGCGCCGCGGTAGCGGCGCCGATGCCGACATTATAGACGATGCCCGCCGGCGCCGTGGTCCGGCCTGCCCCGGTGTTGGACGGCGATCAGATAGTCAGCTTGGGCGGCCGGTTGGCCACGCCGAACGGCACGTGCACCATCGGGATGTTACCGCCGACCGACTTCAGATGACTAAGCTGGTCGTCGAAGAAAATATGCGGCTTGAAGATGGCCAGCACCCGCGATTTCTCCATGCCGCCGAGGAAAAACGTCTCGTTGGCGGACACGCCCCAGCTTTTGAGCGTGGTGACGACGCGCTCGTGCGAGGGCGCGCTGCGCGCCGTGATGATGGCGATGCGCAGGATCTTTTTGTAGCCGGGATCGCGCCGCTGCGCGCGTTCCTCCAGCCGCTGCATCAGCGACAGTTTCTGGAACAGGTCGGCCAGCGGCCCTGGCTGGTGCGGGATCGCCACCCGTTCGCGTTCGTGGGCGTGGAATTCGTCGACGTCGTTGTTGCGCTTGAAGACGGTTTCGGATTCGTCGTCGGCGATCACGCCGTCGAAGTCGAAGGCCACGCGCAGCTCGGTGTCGTCATCGTCGTCCTCGGTGCGCGAGGGCAGCACCAGGCCGGCCGGATAATTGGCCTCGAGCGCGTTGCGCACGTCTTCCTCGTTGGCGCTGAGAAACAGCGAGGTGTTGAAGGCGGGCAGGTAGGTGTAAGGGGACTTGCCGGTGACGAAGCAGGCGCGCGAGATGTCGAGATTGTAGTGGGCGATCGAATTCATCACGCGCAGGCCGGTTTCGGGCGAGTTGCGCGACAGCAGCACCACCTCGACCGGCGACGATTGCGCGTAGTGCTTGTTGATGCCGAGGAAGCGGCGGATGAACGGAAACGCCACACCCTTGCCCAGTATCACGTCGATATGCTGCTCCTGATACTTTCGGTATTCCTCGGCGCCGCCTTCCAGATAGATTTTGTGGGATTCGGTCAGGTCGAACAGCGCGCTGGACGCGATGCCGATGACCAGTTTGTGCTCAATTGGGTAAGCCATGGTTACAGTGGAAAGGTTGCCGTGCCGGGTTGCTAGAAGTGCCACTCTACCCGATTCAAGCAGTCAACGGCGGACCTATCAGAAATTTCATCGCGGCAACTGTCGATTGGTTCTATACTGCGCTGTTTTTGACCAACCCGCGCTCATCGCGGACATCCGGCGTGCTCGATCTCGAAACTCTGTTACTGGTGCATTTGTGCGTGACCCTGCTGACCACCGCGCTGGTGGCGGCGTCCGCGAACTATGCGGACAGTCCGCCCGAGTTGCGCTGGTGGGCGGCGGGCAATGTCTGCGTGTCGGCGGGCGTGGTCATGACCCTGGTGGAGACTTTGCCGCCGCTGCTCACCAGCGTGGCCGGCTACGGCATCATCGCCTTCGGCCTGGCGTTGGTGCTGCGCGGCTTGCGCGTGTACGGCGCCGCTACCTTGTCGTGGCCGATGATCGCGCTGATCACCGTTATAGCTCTGCTGTTTCCCGGTTACTACACCCTGATCCAGCCCAGCCGTTGCGCGCGTCTGGTGTTTTGCGGCTTCTATTTTGGCGCGCTCGATTTGTGGTGCGCCGCCGCCATCGCACGGCATGGCGGCTGGCGCGTCAATTGCATCGGCGTGACGGGTTTTGTCGCGCTCGGCTGTGCGCTGCTGCTGCGCGGTACGCATATGCTGCTGGATACCGATTTGTCCGATCCAACCAACGCGCTGATGATGGGCGTGACGGCGCTGGTGATCCCGCTGGCGCAAATCTGTATCGCGTTCGGGCTGATCGTGATGGTGATGCGGCGTTACGCCGAGCGCCTGCGCCGGTTGTCGACGCTCGACACCTTGACCGGCACGCTCAACCGAGCCGGCCTGGAGTTGCAGGGCAAGCGGGTGGGGCTGCGGGCCCAGCGCGGGGGGCGCAGCCTGGCGGTGGTGATGATCGACGTCGATCATTTCAAGGCGATCAACGATAGCCATGGCCACCTGGTCGGCGACGAGGTGTTGCGCCATTTGTCGGCCTTGCTGAGGATGGAGTTGCGCCCGCACGATGTGCTGGCGCGTTTCGGCGGCGAGGAGTTCGTGCTGGTGCTGGACGGTTTGAACCTGGCCGACGCGCTGCGGCTGGCCGAGCGTTTGCGGTCGGGCATCGAGCTGGCTGTCGCGTCGATGGGCGATGTGACGGTGCGCTTCACCGCCAGCCTTGGCGTGGCTTGCTCGGACCAGCATGGTTACGACCTGATCCGGCTGATTTCGGCCGGCGACGCGGCCTTGTACGAGGCCAAGCGGGCTGGGAGGAACCGCGTGACCGCCGGTTAAATTGCTGCGGTGCCGCGCCGGTGGCGATTGTCCCCGGCGCGCCACACTCTGTGCGATTACTGTTGACGTGCAATCCGCCGGCCCGCATATTGTGTGTGATTCGAACAATAAGCAAGCCACCTCGTGGCGTAGTGGTACAGTGAAGCAGCCCCCGTGGCTGCTTTTTTTTGTCTGATATGTCTCAAACGAAGCGCGGATCGCGCGTGTTAACTTGGTCGTTCCGCCCACTCCCCGGGGAACGATCATGCCTGCCAACAACGAAGAGAATCCGATTGAAAACGCGCCCCATGGCGCCTATGATGGACGGGTCGAAGTGCGTCTCGCCGTGGTCGAAAAACGCATGTCGGCGGTGGAGGTGGATGTGGCGGTGATACGAACGAGTTTTGCGACCAAGGAGGATGTGCAGTCGCTGCGCAATGAGATTCATATGCTCGGCGAGCGCGTCATGGCCGCCTTATATGAGCAGAAGCTGGAATTCAACGTGGCGCTCGCGCGGCAAAGGGATGATTTTAATTTGGCGCTGGCTAAGCTCCGGGAGGAGTTTCAGTCCGAGTTGGCGCATCACCGCGAAGCGGTCACCGCCGCGTTGACACAGCACCGCGAAGCGGTCACCGCCGCCTTGACACAGCACCGCGACGAGGTCAATGCGATGCTCGGGAAACAGCGCGAGGAGTTTAAAGATGCGCTGGTCGCACAGCGCGAAGAGTTCAAGGATGCGCTGATGTCACAGCGCGACGAGTTTAAAGATGCGCTCGTTGCACACCGCGACGAGTTCAGGGCCGCGCTCGTCGAGCAGCGCATCGACCTGTATAAAATGCACGCGTCCCACATGTGGAGATTGTATGGCTTTGCCTCGCTGCTGATGACCGGCGTGTACTTCATCGCGCGCTACGTCCACTAAGCCGCTGTCACACCGCGCTGACGATGATGGTCACGCGGCGGTTCTGCGCGCGGCCGGTCTCGGTGGCGTTGTCGTCGATCGGACGCGCATCGCCGTAGCCGACGCGGCGGATGTTACGTTCCTTGAAGCCTGCTGTCACGAAGACCTGCGCGGCGGCGGCCGCGCGGCGCTCCGACAGTGTCTGGTTGTAGGTCGCCGCGCCGCGGTTGTCGGTGTGGCCTTCTATACTGAGCTCGCTAACGCCGACCGATAACAGCACGGCCGCCGTGTTGGCGATCTCCTTGACTCCCTCGTCGGTCAGCTTGTCGCTGTCGAAGCCGAACGTCACGCGTCCGCCGACCTCGCCGCCGCCGTCGGTGCTCAGGCTTTTTTCCCAGCCGCGCGTGGTCGGCTTGAAGCCCAGCGACTGCAGCGCCGCCTGGCGCGCGCTGATGACGGGCGCGGCCGGCTCGGGCGGTTTGGGGGTGGCGCAAGCGCCCAGCAGGCCGGCGGCCAGCGCCACGGCCACTAGGTTGAACAGGGCGCCCGAAGCGCGGCGGTGAAATCCAGTCATGGTGTCGATTACTCTATAACTTGTGGTTGAAAAAGTGCGTCGCTGCCGCGCGCGCGGCTTTTGGCCACGTACATGGCCGAGTCCGCCGAGCTGACCAGGGCGTCGATGCTGTCGCCGTGGTCCGGATAGATGGCGCCGCCGATGGTCACGCCCAGCGGCAGGATCTGGCCGTCTTCCAGCCTTAGCGGCTGCAGCAACGATTGGCGGATGCGCGAGATCGACGACAGCACGTCGTCCGAGTCGCCGATGGGATACAGCAGCACGACGAACTCGTCGCCGCCCTGGCGCGCCACGAAGTCCGTTTCCCGCACCGAGGCGCGCAGACGCTGCGCCAGCGTTTCGAGCAGCACGTCGCCGACGGCATGCCCCATCGAATCGTTGACCTGCTTGAAGCGGTCCATGTCGATGAACAGCACGGCGGCGCGTTCGTCCATGCTGCGGCAGCGCGCCAGCATCTCGCGCAGGTGCTCGACCAGATAGCGGCGGTTGGGCAGGCCGGTCAAACCGTCATGCAGGCTGGTATGGCGCAGGCGCAGGTTGGCGCTGCTCAGTTCCTCGTGGCGCTCGGCGATTTCGTCCTGGTGCGATTGCAACTCCGTCAGCAGGTGGTTGAAGTCCTCGGCCAGCGTATTGATTTCCACCACCGTGCCGATGTCGGCCCGCGAGTCGAAACGGCGGTGTTCGCGCAACTCCTTGGTCAGGCGCACCAGCGCCGACACCGGTTCGACGATCAGCCGCGCCAGCCGGTGCGCCCACCACCACGCCGCCACCGCGCTCAAGGCCAGCGACGACAGCACCGCCGCCAACAGGCCGGCCAGGGAGTCGAGCAGGACGCGGCCGTCGGAACTGAGGCGCACCTCGCCCAGCGGCCGCGCGCCGGCGGCGACAGGGGCCGACACCGACATCGGCAGCAGCCACGCGGCGACCCGGCGCGCCAGCGCGTCGTGGTGGCCGGCCGGCGGACGGCGGTAGTGCAGCAGCACTTCGCCGCGCCGGTCCAGCACCTCGACCGTGGCCAGTTGCTCGCTGTCGGCCAGCGGTTTGACCAGCTCCATCAGGGCGTCGGTGTCCTTGAAACGCAACGCCGGCTCGCCGGCGTAGGCCAGCGAACGCGCCGCCAGCGACAGCGCGTGGGTGGCCTGCTGTTGCAGGCCGTACAGCGCCACGCCGCCCATCAGCGCGGTCGCGCAGCCCAGCGCCACCAGGACGCTGCGCCATTGGCCGCGCCGCACCAGCGCGGCGATGCTTTGCGGCGCCGGCGTCATCGCGCCGCTCCGTCGCGCACGCCCAGCTGCAACATGCGCGGATTCAGGCGCAGGCCGCTGAAGGCGATGGCGTCGAGGTTGGCGCGAAAGCGCAGTCCCTTCGCGCCTTCAATCAGGCAGATCTGGCCGGAGTAGGAACAAAAATTCTCGCCCCGGCCCAGGGTCAGGATGGGGCGTTTATTCAATTTCAACAACAGTCCTTGCTGGGCCGCCGTGGGCATGTCCGGGAACAGCACCGCCTGGCAGCCGAACAGCTCGCCCGCCAGCGCCGGCTCCATGCGGCGCATGGCGACTTTGAGCGGCGGCGCCGGCGTCATGGCGGCGAAGGACGCGGCCAGCGCGGCGGCGCCGGCGTCGTTGTCGCCGAGACACAGCGTGATCGGCTCGGGCGCCCCCGGCCAACGGGTGTATTGGACGATGCCCAGCACCAGATCGGCCAGCTCGTCGACGTTGGCGGCGTTCTGCGCCAGCGCCGGCCCCGGCAGTTGAGGCAGCACCGCCGACATGACCGCGATCAAGAGGCGCCGGACGGGAAGGGGACGGAGGAGTTGCAAGGGAGCCGGATAGTCGGGGGTGGAGTGAAGCTGGAATTTTGCTGTTATTGTGTCCGAAAAACAAGTGAAATATGGGTAAAGCAGCAATTTGTAGGGAGGCGGCGCGGGAGGCCTGTGCTAAGATGAACGAATACGTTATTAATAAAACCACATCAGAGACTATCTTGCGGGCACAATTCGACTTGGAACAATTCCAGAGCATGACGCCGCTCGACGGCGTCAACATCTGGTCTTATCTGCTGGACCGCAATGCCGAGCGCATCACGGTAAAACGCCGCAAGCCGGCGCTGGAAAACCTGGAACGCATCTTCAACGCCACCTTCAAGCTGGCCAACGAGGTCGGCTTCCGCGCGATGAACCTGCGCGACCTTTGCCACGAGACCGGCCTGTCGATGGGCGGCCTGTATGGCTATATCAGCAACAAGGATCAGCTGGCGGAGATGATCGAGGACGTGGTGCGCCACGCCACGCACGAGATGCCGCGCCTGTTCGACGACCTGGTCGAGCCGCTCGACAAGCTCGAGGCGCTGATCCGCGCGTCGATCTACGTGTCCGAGATTTTGCAGCCGTGGTTTTATTTCGTCTTCATGGATTCGCGGGTGCTGCAGGCGCAGCACCGGCACACGGCCAAGGCGTCGGAGCTGTACGTGCAGTCGCTGTTCGCCGACGTGATCGCGCGCATTCCCGGTCGTCCGCCGGGCAGCGCGGACCTGGTCGCGGCCCACATCATGGCCACCTTCCAGGACTGGTACGTCAAGCGCTGGAAGTACCGCGCCGCCAATGTGACGCCCGACATGTTCGCCGACAGCGCCGTGCGGATGATGCGCGGCTATCTGTCGGCCTGACCGGTCGTATCGTCGGCCCTATTGGCCGCGCGGTGCCGGCGCCGGCACCGGCGCGATGTTCTCCGCGCCCGTCGACATCGGCACCATGTTCTCGGCGCCTGGCGGCGTTTCCTCGATGTCCAGCGTGGTGCGCGCCGCGTCGCCGGTGAATTCGTCGTACAGCCACTCGCCGCCGACCTGCGTCATGCCCGCCGGGACCGGGCGGTCCTGCGGCGGACGCCCCTTCATCGCCACCTTCATGTAATCGATCCAGATCGGCAGCGCCACGGTGGCGCCGAACTCCTTGCCGCCCAACGATTTTGAATCGTCGTAACCCATCCAGGATACCGCCACGATGCCGCCGCCGTAGCCGGCGAACCAGCCGTCGACCGCCTCGCTGGAGGTGCCGGTCTTGCCGGCCATGTCATGACGGCCCAGGCGCGCCACCGCGCCGCCGGTGCCGGTGCGCGTGACTTCGCGCATCATGCTGTCGGTGACGAAGGCGTTGCGCGGATCGATCACGCGGGCCTCGTCGGGCAGGGTGGTGCGCGGCTTGGTTTCGCTGATGATCTTGCCCTCGCCATCGACGATTTTGGCGATCAGGTACGGTTCGACCGCGTAGCCGCCGTTGGCGAACACCGAGTAGGCGCCGGCCATCTGCGCCGGCGTGACGGAGCCGGTGCCCAGCGCCATGGTCAGGTTTTTCGGATGCTTGGCCAGGTCGAAACCGAACTTGCCCAGGTAGTTGTGCGCGTAAGGCACGGTGATCGAGCGCAGGATGCGCACCGACACCACGTTCTTGGACTCGGCCAGCGCGTAGCGCATGGTGATCGGGCCGTCGAACTTGCCGTCGTCGTTGCGCGGGCTCCAGGGCTCGTTGCCCGTTTCGGCGCTGGTCAGCTCCAGCGGCGCGTCGTTGAGCAGGGTGGCCGGCGAAAAGCCTTTTTCCAGCGAGGCCGAATAGACGAAAGGCTTGATCGCCGATCCGGGCTGGCGCCAGGCCTGCGTGACGTGGTTGAACTTCTGCAGGTTGTAATCGAAGCCGCCGACCAGCGCGTGGTAGCCGCCGTTGACGGCGTCGATGGAGACGAAGGCCGCCGCCACCAGCGGCACCTGCGAGATCGACCAGGCGTCCTTATTGCCCTGCATGATGCGGATCACCGCGCCGGGACGCAGGCGCACGGCGTCCCTGGCCTTGTCGGTGAGGGCGTTGGCGGCCAGGCGCAGGCCGTCGCCGGTGATGGTGATCTCCTCGCCGGCGGCGTTCTGCACCTTGACCGACTTCGGACCCGCTTGCAGCACCACGGCGGGAATCAGGCGGTCGCTGCTCGGGCGCTTCTGCAGCGCTTCCTCGATGGCGTCGTCGCGTTCCTCTTCCCCGGCCGGCAGCGCGATGAAGGCTTCCGGGCCGCGATAGCCGTGGCGCTGGTCGTAATTCAGCACATTGCGGCGCACCGATTCATAGGCCGCGTCCTGGTCCGCCTTGAGGATGGTGGTGTAGACGCTGATACCCTTGGTGTACGAATCCTCCTTGAACTGGGCGTAAACGGCCTGGCGCGCCAGTTCGGCCACGTATTCGGCGTGGGTGTCGAACTGCTGGCCGCGGGTACTCACGCGCAAGGTCTGGTGCAGCGCCTTCTGGTACTGGTCTTCGGTGATGTATTCGAGGTCGCGCATCGAGGTGAGCACCACGCGCTGGCGTTGTTTGGCACGTTTCGGATTGACCGCCGGGTTGTGGCGGGCCGGATTCTGCGGCAGGCCGGCCAGCATGGCCATTTCCGCAACATCGAGGTCCTTGAGCGATTTGCCGAAGTAGGTCTGCGCCGCGCTGCCAAAGCCGTACGAGCGCTGGCCCAGGTAGATCTGGTTCATGTACAGCTCCAGGATCTCGTCCTTGCTCAGCGCCGCCTCGATCTTCAGGGCCAGCATCACCTCATTGAGTTTGCGGCCGTAGAATTTGTCGCGGGTCAGGAAGAAATTGCGCGCCACCTGCATGGTGATGGTGGAGCCGCCCTGGCGGCGCGAGCCGCCACCCACGTTGGCGCGCGCCGCGCCCAGCGCGCGGCGCCAGTCGATGCCATTGTGGTCGTAAAAACGCTTGTCTTCGATGGCCAGCACCGCTTTCTTCATCAGCTCCGGCATGTCCTTGATCGGCACGAAGTCGCGGTGTTCCTCGCCGAATTCGCCGATCAGGGCGTTATCGGCGGTGTAGATGCGCAGCGGGATCTTGGGCCGGTAGTCGGTCACGGCGTCGAGCGCGGGCAGATTGGGCGCCACGATCAGCAGCAGGTAGGCCAGCAGCAGGCCGCCGGCGATCAGGGCGGCCACGCCGGCGACGATAAAACCTCGAATGGCGTTACGGCGGGTCATCCATTTGGGCAGTGCGGTAGGGGAAGCGGTCAAAGCTTGATCTCATGAGGTAACTGTTGGCCCGATTATAGACCATCAAAATTTGCGTTCGCTTAAACGGAACGTGGCTTTTTGGGGTGGAATGGGTGCCATACCCTATGAGGAATGGCAAATTTCACGTAACGTAGAGTAACTTAGAGGGTATCTGGTAAATTTGGCTATACAACCGGGGAAGACATGGCGGAACCGCAGCACACACTCGATTGCGATGTCCTGATAGTGGGCGGCGGCATCAATGGCGCCGGCATCGCGCGCGACGCGGCGGGGCGGGGACTATCGGTGGTCTTGTGCGAGAAGGACGACCTGGCGTCGCATACTTCGTCGGCGTCGACGAAGCTGATACACGGCGGCCTGCGTTATCTGGAATACTACGAATTCAATCTGGTGCGCAAGGCGCTGATCGAGCGCGAAACGCTGCTGCGCGCCGCCCCGCACATCATGTGGCCAATGCGTTTCGTGATGCCGCACGCGAAGGGACAGCGCCCGGCGCTGCTGATCCGGGCCGGCTTGATGCTCTACGACCTGATGGCCAAGCGCGAGCTGCTGCCCGCGTCGTCCGGCGTCAACCTGCGCTGCCACGCAGCCGGCAAGCCGCTCAAACCGGAGTTCCAGCGCGGTTTCATCTATTCGGACGGCTGGGTCGACGACTCGCGGCTGGTGGTGTTGAACGCCATCGACGCCTGCGAGAAGGGCGCCACCATCCTGACGCAGGCGGTCTGCAATTCGCTGGTGCGCAAGGCCGCCGACTGGGAGGCAACCTTGTACAAGCCCAGTTGCGGCAATATCCGCGTCAACGCCCGCTACGTGGTCAACGCCGCCGGCCCCTGGACCGCCGACCTGCTGCACGCGGCGCTGCCCAAGGAGGGCGGCGGCAACCTGCGCCTGATCAAGGGCAGCCATATCGTCGTCAAGCGCATCTTCGAGCATGACAACGCCTACATCTTCCAGCATCCGGACGGGCGCATCGTCTTCGCCATTCCTTATGAGCGCGATTTCACGCTGATCGGCACCACCGACCTCGATTATCACGGCGACGCCAACCAGGTCGCCATCGGCGAGGACGAAATCTCCTACCTGTGCCAGTTGGCCAGCCAGTATTTCGTCAAGCCTATCGTGCCGGCGGACGTGGTGTGGACTTATTCGGGCGTGCGCCCGCTGGTGGAGGATGGCGCCGACGCCAAGGCCGTCACGCGCGATTACCGGCTGGAGGTCGACAGCGACGGGCCGCCGATGCTCAGTGTTTTCGGCGGCAAGATCACGACCTTCCGCAAGCTGGCCGAGGAGGCGGTCGATTTGATCGCCAAGTCGCTGGACAACCGCCATGGCGGATGGACGCACAACGCCTGCCTGCCGGGCGGTGACGTGTACGGCGCCGAGCCCCAGAACAAATCGGTGCTGCAGTTCGACGCGTGGGTGCGCACCATGCAGGCCCGGTATGCGTGGCTGCCGCCGCTGCTGGTGCTGCGCTATGCGCGCGCGTACGGCACGCGCATTCATACGCTGCTGTGCGACCGCACCGACGTGGCGGACATGGGCGAGCAGATCGCGCCCGGGTTGTTCGCGACGGAGGTGGAATACCTGCGCCGCTACGAGTGGGCGCGGACGGCGCAGGATATCCTTTGGCGGCGCTCGAAACTGGGCCTGCATCTGCCGGCGGATACCGCCGACAAGCTGCAGGACTGGTTGAACGCCAATCCGATGCAGCGCACGTGATGCTGGCCGGGTTAATCACGTGGGGCGGATGGACGCCTGGTCATTCGTAGGCGCCCAGGCGGCGTTGCTCTTCCGGGCTGAAACTCTGGTCGCGCAGGTGCTGTAGCGCGGTGGCTTGCTGTTGCGCCGGTTGCGCCATCAACGCCGCGCGCTGCGTTTGATAGGCGCCGATGCGGGCTTTCCACGCCGCCTCGTCGCGGTCGACGTCGGCCAGTCGCGCGGCCGCCTCCGGTGAAAACGTCGCCGCGCGCAGGCTGTAGACCTCATTGTCGCCCGCACCGCCGGCCCGCAGCCGCGCCACCGATTCCTCGAGCCGGATGATTTTGGCCGGCGCCTCGCGCTCCTCGCGCAATGCCGCCGGCATGCGCTGGTCAAGCGCCGCCACTTTCGCCTGTTTCTGCTCCCCGCTCAGGGTCTTGTCGACGGCCACCTCCAGCCGTGCCACCGCGTCGTCGTCCGCCATATCGATCGCGCTGAACAGGCCCGCGCTTTGCTCCGGCGTGAAATACGTCGAACGCAGGGCGCGCATCGCCGCCAACCGCGCGCGCGCCGACTGCGCCACATCGCCGGACGGCGCCAGCTTCGCTTCGATGCCCGCCAGCGCCTGTTTATAGGCCAGGTAACTTGACAGCAGCAGCTTGGCCTGCCGCGCCGGGCCGGGCGCGAGGCGGCGATCGAGCTCCCGTTCAATCTCCATCCGGATCGCACCCAGGTCCTTCTCGCCCAGGCCCGCCAGGTAGTAGTCGAACAGATGCCCGAGCTCCGAGTCGACCACCAACTGTTCGCCGGCCAGCGTTTTGATGTCGCCGTCCGGGCGCGTGCCTTCCATCGACGGCACGAACGCGAAGGGGCCGGAACCGGGTTGGCGAACCTGCGCCGGCGCTGCGGGCGCCTCGTCGCGGCTGAAATACAGCGCGCAGGCGGCCAGCAGCAGGACGGCCACTCCGGCTCTCTTCACGTTCGTCTGCATGCCGCGCTCCTAGAGGCCAAGTCCCTGCAGGCGGTTGGCCTGCTGGCGGTAGACCGTCACCGGACTGGTTTCAAACAGGCTGACCAGGCCGGCCGTCTGGTTGACCTCGTCGAGATGGTTCATCGCGTAGTCGTCGCGGATCACGCGGCCAAGATGGCTGGAGCAACTGGCGACCAGGCCATCGTTCTTCTCGCCGTTGAAGGCCAGCGCCGTCAGCGCGAGCGGCGCGTCGAGCGGATCGAGCACGTTGGTGAGCTGTTTGCCGCCGCTCCAGGAGAAGTAGTGGACGCCGCGCTCCTGATAGGCGCCTTCGCCGCAGGCCGACGATGGCACGCCCTCCGGATGACGGCTGTTGAACGCCAGCGAACCGGCAGTGGTGAGCGACGTCATGGCCGCCGTGGCGTCCTGCGGCTTGCCGGTGTTGTTCGACACGATGCTCATCAGATTCGCCACCGCGCCGAGCACCACGGTGCTGGCGCCGGGGGCGTTATCCATCAGGATATCGGCCACCTTCGAGCCCTTGTTCACGCCGCCCACGCTGGTGACCGAGGCCACCAGGTCCGGCCTGACCGAGGCCACGTAGCGCGCCGTTGGACCGCCGTGGCTATGGCCGATCAAATTGACCTTGGCCGCGCCGGTCACCGCCAGGATTTGCTTGACCTGGGTGAGCATCTGCTCGCCGCGCACTTCGGTGCTGTTGGCGGCCGAGACGGTCGTCACGTAGACCTTGGCGCCGCCGCTGCGCAGGGCGGAGGTGATGCCGTAAAAGTACTCGAGCGGTCCGACGCTCTCGAAGCCTAAAAAGCCGTGCACCATGACGATCGGGTACTTGGTTTGGGTGTAGCCGGCCGCCCAGGACGGGACGGGCAGGGCGGTGACGGCGATAAGGGCGATTGATACGTATTTCCAGAAGCGATTCTTCATTTTGTCTCCATTTGTTATTTTTTAGGAAATGAGATGCTGGGAAGTCGCCGGCGCCATGGTCAAAAACAAAGCAAGCGCTCGGTAATGGAATGTAGCACCGTTATTCGGGGAAAGCATGACGCGGCGCAATAACGTGGTAAAAACGATGAAGAGCAAAAAAAATGCCGCCCGGTGTCACGTGGGCGGCATCGCGCTCCCTGGCGGGAGCGGGTTACTGTGGCGTGCGGCTTATTTCACGCCGTGCATCAGCTTTTGAATCAGCGGTGCGATCAGGAACAGCAGCACGCCGCCGGCCATCAGCGAGTAGAAGCCGAAGGTGTAGCCGGACAGCGCCGACGTCACCGACATGCCGCTCTCGCCGGACACCGCCGACGCGAAGATACCCGACAGGTTGTTGCCGATACCTGTCGACAGGAACCAGCCGCCCATGCCGAGGCCCACCAGGCGGGTAGGCGCCAGCTTGGTCACCATCGACAGGCCGATCGGCGACAGGCACAGCTCACCGATCGATTGCAGCACGTAGACCATGAACAGGGTCCAGAACGGGATCTTGTTGTCGATATCGACCAGCATCGACAGCGCGTACATCAGCAGGCCGAAGGCGGCGCCGTTGAACAGCAGGCCAAGACCGAACTTGCGCGGGATCGACGGATTCTTGCTGCGCATGGCGACCCAAATGAAGGCGATCAGCGGCGCGAAGGTGATGATCGCCAGCGAGTTCACGGTCTGGAACCAGGCCACGGGGAAGGTCCAGTTGAACATTTCGCGGTCGACGATTTTCTCGGCCAGGAAGGTGAACGAGCTGCCCGCCTGTTCGAAGAACATCCAGAACATGATATTGAAGAAGAAGATCAGCAGCATGGCGATGACGCGGTCGCGCGCGACCTTGCCGTTCTTGATCCCTTCGACCATCAGCATGACCGCCAGCAGGATGAACAGCACCGTCAGCACGCCCTGCAGGCTCTTGGCGCCCGCCGCGAGCAGCATGTAGACCACCGGGATCACGCACAGCGAGCCGACGATCACATACAGCAGGCGTTTCGGATCGCCGGTTTGCGCATCCGTGGCGCCGATGCCTTTCAGATTGCGGCGGCCGATGAAGAACCACACCAGGCTAACCAGCATGCCGACGCCGGCCGACATGAACACCACTTTGTAAGCGGGCATGCCGTTGGTGCCGAAAATCGCCGTGGCGAGCCACTCGGTCAGCACCGGGGCGACCATCGCGCCGGAGTTGATACCCATGTAGAAAATGGTGAAGCCGGAATCGCGGCGCGTGTCGCCGGTGGAGTACAGCTTGCCGACCATGGTCGAGATGTTCGGCTTGAACATGCCGTTACCGACGATGATGGTGGCCAGGCCGAACTTGAACACCGTCTGGTCGGGGAAGGCGATCATGAACAGGCCGGCGGCCATGAAGGCCGCGCCGACCAGGATGGAGCGCTGGTATCCCAGCACGCGGTCGGCGACATAGCCGCCGAACAGCGCGGCGGCGTAGACCAGCGCGAGGTAGGAGCCGTAGACCAGGTTGGCGGCCGATTCGCCGGACGAATCGCCGTTATAGAATTGTGCGACGACGTAGAGCACGAGCGCCCAACGGATGCCGTAGAAAGCGAAACGCTCCCAGAATTCGGTCATGAACAACATCCAGAGCGGGGCCGGGTGGCCCATGATCTGTTTGAACTCGGGAATAGCGACTTCCGTGTTGGTGGTGGTAGCACCGCTCATGCGGCTTCTCCTAATTTATGATCGATGAAAAGTGTCTCCGGCCCCCTCGTGGGGGGCCAAATTGGGCGCCATTTTAATCTACAAACGCGGCGCGACCTACTTTTTGTAGCGCTCGCTGCAAGATCGTGACATTTGTGATAATAAATCCCGAAACGGCGAAGATTATATGCGGCGCACAATCTCCGCCCCCACAGATTGCCGAGTTGTCGTATATTGGCATTGCAGGCCTACTACGTGACATCGAATCTGAATAAGGATTTACGCAACATGGAACATGACGTTATCGATACTTTGATTTCGCCCGAAGGACAGCTGGAGATCCTTTCGAAGGCGGAAGTGAACAAGCTGCTCGACACAAGCCAGGGCGGCCTATATAACGTCTTTCGCAACTGCGCACTGGCCGTGCTCAATTGCGGCAGCACCATCGACGACGGCAAGGAGCTGCTGGAGCGTTACGAGTCCTTCTCGATCAGCATCGTGCAGCGCGAGCGCGGCATCAAGCTCGATATCAAGGGCGCGCCGGCGATCGCCTTCGTCGACGGCAAAATGATCAAGGGCATCCACGAACACCTGTTCGCGGTGCTGCGCGATATCGTCTTCGTCAGCAACGAGGTGACCGACACGCAGAAGTTCGACATGAACCGCACCGAGGACATCACCGACGCGGTCTTCCACATCCTGCGCAACGCCGGCGTCCTGAAGCCGATGCTCAATCCGAACCTGGTGGTGTGCTGGGGCGGACACTCGATCAACCGCGCCGAGTATAACTACTCGAAGGAAGTGGGCTATCAAATGGGACTGCGCGACCTGGACATCTGCACCGGCTGCGGCCCGGGCGCGATGAAGGGCCCGATGAAGGGCGCCACCATCGGCCACGCCAAGCAGCGCCTGGCCCACGGCCGCTACCTGGGCATCACGGAGCCGGGCATCATCGCCGCCGAATCGCCGAACCCGATCGTCAACGAACTGGTGATCATGCCGGATATCGAAAAGCGCCTGGAGGCGTTCGTGCGCACCGGTCACGGAATCGTCGTGTTCCCGGGCGGCGCCGGCACGGCCGAGGAGATCCTGTACATCCTGGGCATCCTGCTGCATCCCGATAACGCCGAGATCCCGTTCCCGCTGGTGTTCACCGGACCGGAGACGTCGCGCGAGTACTTCGTGCAGATCAACCAGTTCATCCTCGATACCCTGGGTCCCGAGGCGCAGCAGCGTTACAAGATCATCATCGACGATCCGGAACTGGTGGCGCGCGAGATGCAGGCGGGGATCAAGCAGGTGCGCGAGTTCCGCAAGAGCCGCAGCGACGCCTATTACTACAACTGGGGTCTGAAGATCGACCGCGAGTTCCAGAAGCCGTTCGCGCCGACGCACGAGAACATGCGCAATCTGAGTCTGCACAAGAACCAGGAAGTGCATCTGCTGGCGGCGAACCTGCGCCGGGCGTTTTCGGGTGTGGTGGCGGGTAACGTCAAGGACGAGGGCATCCGCGCGATCGAGAAGTTCGGCCACTTCGAGATCCACGGCGACAAGGAGATCATGGGGCCGATGGACGCGCTGCTGGCGTCGTTCGTCGAGCAAAGCCGGATGAAGTTGGCGGGCAAGGCTTATACCCCCTGCTACCGAGTGATCCAATGATCACGTAGGGCGGATTGGCGAAGCGTAATCGGCCATGCATGCGCCGCTGGCGGCTCATGGCCGATTACGCGCTGCGCGCTAATCCGCCCTACGTGTTTCCGCGGCCAACATAGGCCAACTAAGCCGGCCAATCCCGCTGGCCGCGCCCCTCCATCTCCCGATCGATATAGAACGCCGCGCTGACCAGCGCCAAATGCGTGAACCCCTGCGGGAAATTGCCGATCAGCTTTGCGCGTTCGTCGAATTCCTCCGCATACAGCTGTAAGTGATTCGCATACTTGAGCAGCTTCTCGAAGATCATCCGCGCCTCGTCCATGCGTCCGGCGCGCGCCAGGCACTCGACGTACCAGAACGAACACGCCGAGAACGCACCTTCCTTGCCCGGCAGGCCGTCGTCGCGCTTGTAGCGATAGACCATGCCGTCATCGGTGAGCCGTTTGCCGATGGCGTCCAGTGTGGCAAGCCAGCGCGGATCGGTGGCGCCGACGAAGCGCACCAGCGGCATTAACAGTAGCGCCGCGTCCAGATCCTTGCCGCCGCGCTCCTCGACGAAATGCCCCAGCTTCTCGTTCCAGAAATTGGACCAGATATCGTCGTGGATCGCGTTGCGCACCTTGATCCAGCGCGTGAACGGCGCCGCCAGCGAGCGTTTGCTGGCCAGCCGTATCGCGCGGTCGATCGCCACCCAGCACATCAAGCGCGAGTGCAGGTGATGGCTCGGCGGGCCTCGCACTTCCCATATCCCCGCGTCGGCCTCGTTCCAGTGCCGGCATACATAGTCGATCACCCGGCACGCGCCCAGCCAGCGGTCGTGGGAAATCGCTTCGCCGTACTTGTTACTGAGGTAGATCGAGTCCATCAACTCGCCGTAGATATCGAGCTGCAGTTGGGTGACTGCGTCGTTGCCGATGCGCACCGGCGCGGCGCCGCCATAGCCGGACAGGTGATCGAGCGAGCGCTCCGGCGCGACCTCGCCGCCATCGAGCGCATACATCACCTGCAGCTGCCCGCCCTTGCTGGAGTGGAGCGCGCGGTCGCCAAGCCAGCGGTAGAAGTCCTTGGCTTCGTTGTGATAGCCGAGCCGCATCAGCGCGTAGATCGAGAACGACGAGTCGCGTATCCACGCCGCGCGGTAGTCCCAGTTGCGCACACCGCCCTTGGCCTCCGGCAGCGCGAAGGTCGCGGCGGCGGCGATGGAGCCATGGCGGCGCGACGTCAGCAGCTTGAGCACCAGCGCCGAACGGGTGACGGCGTCGCGCCAGCGGCCCTTGTAGGTCGATTGCGCGGCCCACGCTCGCCAGCGGACGATGGTGGCGTCGATCAGCCGGCCGATCGCATCGGCGTCGGCCAGGTCTTCGTCCGGCTCGTCGAGCATGAAGATCACGCTCTGGCCGGCGCGCAACACCACGTTGGCGCTGGCCTCGCCGTCGCCCTTGACGAAATCGGCGTCCCCGCTCAGGCGCAACGATGGATTGCCTTTGCCGGAAAAAATCACGCCGCCTTTCTTGATCGCGACCGATGGCACCACGCGCGCGTAATCGTAGCGCGGCGCGCAGCGCATGCGGATGGTGACGGTGCCACGCGTGGCGGTCACGCGCCGCACCAGCCGGGTGGGGGCCTCGCCGACGTCGCTGGTGTCGATCATCAGGTCGGTGATCTCGGCGCTGGCGTCGCTTCCCATCAAGCGGGTCAGCAGGACGTTGGTGTCGGGCAGGTACATCTGCACGATGCGCGGATCGTCGATCTCCGGCGTCAGTTCGAAGACGCCGCCTTTTTCCGCGTCCAGCAGCGCGGCGAAGATACTCGGACTGTCGAGGTTCGGCCAGCACATGTAGTCGATGGCGCCGTCGCAGGCCACCAGCGCGACGGTGCCAAGATTGCCGATCACGCCGTGGTCGGCGATGTCACGCTCGGCGCGTTGTTTGGTTTTCGGTTTGGTCTTGGCTGGCGATTTGCCCTTGGCGCCGGCCGCCATCAGCCGTTGTCCTCGAAGCCGGGATACAGCGACATGCCACCGTCGACGAACAGTGTGCTGCCGACCACGTAGTCCGCCAGGTCGGAGGCCAGGAACAGCGCCGCGTTGGCGACATCCTCCGGCTTGCCCACGCGGCCATACGGGATCAGTTTAAGCAGTTCCGGCGTGCCGCCATCGGCGGTCACCCCGGCGTTGATCGGAGTCTTGATGGCGCCCGGCGCGATGGCGTTGATGCGGATTTTTTCAGGCGCCACTTCCTGCGCCATGGTTTCCATCAACAGGTGCACGCCGCCCTTGGATGCGGCGTAGTTGACATGGCCGGCCCACGGTATGCGCTGATGGACTGAACTCATGCAGATGATCTTGCCGAGCGCGCGGGAGACCTCGCGCCGGCCCTGTTTTCGGAACAGGCGCACCGCCTCGCGCATGCACAGGAACTGGCCGGTAAGGTTGGTCTTCAGGACGCCTTCCCATTGGGCCAGGGTCATGTCGGCACTGGGCGCGTCATCCTGGCGGCCGGAGTTGGCCACCACTATATCGACGGCGCCGAAGCGCTTGACGGCCGCGTCGAAGAGGGCCAGCACATCCGGCTCTTCGCCGACGTCCGCCTGGACGGCGATGGCCTGTCCGCCATCGGCGGCGATCAGCGCGACCACTTCGTCGGCCTGGTCCTGGTGGCTGTGGTAGTTGACGACGACGTTGGCGCCTGCCTTGGCGAATGCCAGCGCGATGCCGCGTCCAAGTCCGGAATTGGCGCCGGTGACGATGGCGGTTTGGCTTTGCAGCGTGAGGTGCATGATGGGCTCCTTGCGACGGAATTCGACCCATTCTAGGCCTGCCCGGCAATTTCTGCAGCGCGCCTATCATTCCGTAACGCTCCCACCGCACACACGCCGCAAAATCGCAGGCGAAAAAAACCGCCCGTACGGGCGGTTTTCGCGGAGCGATTACTCTTCGCGGCGCAAGTGCGGGAACAGCAGCACGTCGCGGATGTTCGGCGAGTCGGTGATGATCATCATCAGGCGGTCGATGCCGATACCGCAACCGCCGGCCGGCGGCATGCCGTATTCCAGCGCGCGGATGTAGTCGGCGTCGTAGAACATCGCCTCTTCATCGCCGGCGTCCTTGGCGGCCACCTGGGCCAGGAAGCGGGCCGACTGGTCTTCGGCGTCGTTCAACTCCGAGAAGCCGTTGGCGATCTCGCGGCCGACCATGAACAGTTCGAAGCGCTCGGTGATGCCCGCTTCCGTATCGGAAGCGCGCGCCAGCGGCGACACTTCTGCCGGGTAGTCGATGATGAAGGTCGGTTCCCACAGCTGCGCTTCGGCGGTTTCCTCGAACAGCGCCAGTTGCAGCGCGCCCAGGCCGGCGGTGGCGAACGGCTTGACGCCGAACTTCAACAGTTCCTTCTTGATGAACTCAGCGTCCTTCAGCTGCTCCGGCGTGTAGCCCGGCGCGTACTTGTTGATCGCTTCGACGATGGTCAGGCGGTGGAAGGCCTTGGCCAGGTCCAGTTCCTTGCCGCCGTAAGTCAGGGTCGCGGTGCCGTGGGCGTCGATGGCGGCCTGGCGGATGATCTCCTCGGTGAAGTTCATGATCCACTTGTAGTCGGTGTAGGCCGCGTAGAACTCCATCATCGTGAATTCAGGGTTGTGACGGATCGACACGCCTTCGTTGCGGAAGTTGCGGTTGATCTCGAACACGCGGTCGAAGCCGCCCACCACCAGGCGCTTCAGATACAGCTCCGGCGCGATACGCAGGAACATCTGCATGTCCAGCGCGTTGTGGTGGGTGATGAACGGCTTGGCCGCCGCGCCGCCCGGAATGGCGTGCAGCATCGGCGTTTCCACTTCCATGAACTCGTTCTTTTCCATGAAACGGCGCATCGACGAAATCGCGGCGGTGCGCGCCTTGAAGGTGCGGCGCGTTTCCTCGTTCATGATCAGATCGACGTAGCGCTGGCGGTATTTGGTTTCCTGGTCGGCCAGGCCGTGGAATTTGTCCGGCAACGGGCGCAGCGACTTGGTGATCAGACGCAGTTCGCTGACCTTGATGGTCAGTTCGTCGGTCTTGGTCTTGAACAGCGTACCGACCACGCCCAGGATGTCGCCCAGGTCGTAGTGGTGCAGCGCGGCCATCGCGGCTTCGCCGGTCAGGTCCAGGGTCGCGTAGATCTGGATGCGGCCGTCGGCCTTGGCGCCGGAGGAATCCTGCAAGGTGGCGAAAGCGGCCTTCTTGCCGGCTTCGCGTTTGAGCATCATGCGGCCCGCCAGCACCACGTTAACCGGATTGGCTTCCAGCTCTTCGCGCGATTTCTCGCCGTACTGCGCGTGCAGGTTTGCTGCCTTGTGCTCGGGTTTGAAGTCGTTCGGGAAGGCGATACCCTGTTCGCGCAGCGCGGCCAGCTTGGCGCGGCGCTCGGCGATGATCTTGTTTTCGTCCGGCGGGGTGGCCGATGCGCCTGCTTGTTCTTGAAGATCCGTAGTCATGGTCTGTTTCTAGGTTGAGGTGATGATTAGTTGGTGGCCGCAGTGTCCAACGCGTTTTCCACGTACGGCTCGGAGGCGAACAGCGCCTCGATATCGAGCTCGCTGAAGTCGCGCGCCACGGCGATGACGTTGTCGTATTCCGCGAAGGCCTCGGCCGGCAGGGTGGTGGTCAGCACCACCGCGCGCATGCCGGCGCGGCGGGCCGCCTCCACGCCCAGCGGCGCGTCCTCGAAGACGATGCTGTTGGCGGGCAGGGCGCCCGCGCGTTCGGCGGCCAGCAGGAACACGTCCGGATTCGGCTTGCCGCGCGCGACATCGGCCGCGCCGGCGACGGCGTCGAACTGCTTGCGCAGATCCAGGCCGTCGAGCGTGAAGGCGATGTTCTCGTTCGGCGCGGCGGTGGCCACGGCCAGTTTGATGCCGGCGCTTTTGGCGGCGGCGATGAACAGGTCGAAGCCCTTGGTCACGGCCAGGTGCGGCGCGTACAGCTCGCGGTACAGCGATTCCTTCTCAAAATCGAGCGCCGCGCTTTCTTCCTTGGTCAGGTGGTCGCCCAGGTAGGTGCGCATGATTTCATGGCCCTGGCGGCCGGCCGTGTCGCGGAAAAACGCATCCGGGTCCAGGGTATGGCCGCGACGCTCGAAAAAGGCCAGCCACGATTTGGTGTGGAAGGCCATGTTGTCGACGATGGTGCCGTCCATATCGAAGATGAACGCGCGCGCCGTTGAAGATGCTGCTGATGTCATTTATACGCCTTGTTTGAGCGAAGCGGAGATGAAGTCGTCCAGGTCGCCGTCCAGCACGCCCTTGGTGTTACCGGTTTCGAAGTTGGTGCGCAAATCCTTGATGCGCGACTGATCCAGCACATAGGAGCGGATCTGGTGGCCCCAGCCGACGTCGGTCTTGGAGTCTTCCAGTTTCTGCTGCTCGCTCATGCGCTTGCGCAGCTCCATCTCGTACAGCTTCGCCTTCAGCATTTCCATCGCCTCGGCCTTGTTGCGGTGCTGCGAGCGGTCGTTCTGGCACTGCACCACGATCCCGGACGGGCCGTGCGTCAGACGGACGGCGGAATCGGTCTTGTTAATGTGCTGACCACCGGCGCCGGACGCGCGGTAGGTGTCGATGCGCAGGTCGGCCGGATTGATCTCGATATCGATCGAATCGTCCACTTCCGGATAGACGAACAGCGACGTGAACGACGTGTGGCGGCCGTTGGCCGAGTCGAACGGCGATTTGCGCACCAAGCGGTGCACACCGGTCTCGGTGCGCAGGAAGCCGTAGGCGTAGTCGCCTTCGACCTTGATGGTGGCGGTCTTGATGCCTGCCACCTCGCCGTCGGACTGCTCCATGATCTCGACCTTGAAGCCTTTGCGCTCCGAATAGCGCAGGTACTGGCGCAGCAGCATCGAGGCCCAGTCCTGGGCTTCGGTGCCGCCGGCGCCGGCCTGGATGTCGATGAAGCAGTTGTTCGGGTCCATCGGATTGTTGAACATCCGGCGGAACTCCATGCCTTCGATGACCTTGCGTACCTCCTCGGCGTCGGCGATCAGCGCTTCGAGCGTGTCGTCGTCGCCTTCCTCCTTGGCCATGGCGAACAGGTCGCTCATGTCTTTGAGGTCGGTGTCGGCCTTGGTCAGCGCGCTGACGATCGCCTCCAGCGATTTTTTCTCTTTACCGAGGTCCTGGGCCTTTTTCGGGTCGTTCCAGACCGTCGGGTCTTCCAGTTCTTCGTTTACCTGTTCGAGTTTCTCTGACTTTTTATCGAAGTCAAAGATACCTCCGTAGTTCGGCTTCGCGCGTGGTCAGATCGGCGAGCAGGGCGGAGAGGGCGTTGATGCGTTCGGCTTCCATGTTTTCTTCTTTTCTAGGCTGAAATCAAACCTCGGATTATACCGGATGAGGGGTATTGCCGGGCGCCTGTCTGTCCGCGCCAGCGAAAAGCGCCTAGTAAAATGCTTGTGGGCACGGCTCTTGCATACCGGCAGTCACGACCAAGTTGTAAAATACTGACATTTCAGTCACAGGCGGTATAAAATATGCACCCATTCGGTGGCGTCTGTTGATTCGGGGAAATGCAGTCCCCGTCCCGCTTCGCATCCGAAGTCCGGCCCAAAACATTGCCAGTCCAACCATTGACATCTATGCGCGCGTCCCTCGT
The DNA here is from genome assembly GCA_963511605.1 of uncultured Duganella sp. GTDB lineage: Bacteria > Pseudomonadota > Gammaproteobacteria > Burkholderiales > Burkholderiaceae_D > Rugamonas. The sequence goes on from CAUPJZ010000012.1 coordinate 38,286, forward strand.
CCTGCCCATTTTGCTGATCGGCTGCGCCAGCCTGCTGCGGCCAGCCTCGACGCCGATGGGCACCGAGGCGACTTTGGCGCTGCTGGAGACGACTGACCTGCACGCGAACGTGCTCGGTTACGATTACTACAAGTTGAAGGCCGATCCATCGCTGGGGCTGGAGCGCACCGCCACCTTGATCAAGCAGGCGCGCGCCGAATTCCCCAACAACCTGCTGCTCGATAACGGCGACGCGCTGCAAGGCACGGCGCTGGCGGACTATCAGGCGCTGGTCTCCCCGGTCGGCTGCGACCAGCCGCCGGCGATCTACAAGGCCATGAATCTGCTGGGCGTCGACGGCGCCGGCATCGGCAACCACGAATTCAATTACGGCCTGGCGTACCTGAACCAGGTCACCGGCAGCCATTTCGATGTCGACGGCGTTGCCGCCGACGCGCCGCGCTGCGCCGGTCCCGCCTTCCCGATCGTGCTGGCCAATATCTACAGCGCCCGCACCAAACAGCCATTGTTCGCGCCATACAGCATCCTCACGCGCCAAATCGCCGCCACCGGCCCGGATGGCAAACCGGTGACGGCCTCCATCAAGGTCGGCATCATCGGCTTCGCGCCGCCCGGCATCCTGTCGTGGGACAAGCACTGGCTGGACGGTAAAGTCTATGCCGAAGGCGTGCGCGAAACGGCGCTGAAGTACATTCCGCAAATGCGCGCGCAGGGCGCCGATCTGGTTGTGGCGATCTCGCACGGCGGCCTTGATGGCGCGCCGTACACGCCGGAGATGGAAAACGCCAATTATTACCTGGCGCAGGTGCCGGGTGTCGATGCGATGCTGATCGGGCACGCGCACCAGCAGTTCCCCAACGCGGCCAGCACCGTCGACTCGTTCAATCTGCCCGGCGTGGACAAGGCGGCGGGCACTGTGCAAGGAGTGCCGGCGGTGATGGCCAGCCTGTGGGGCAAGCACCTGGGCGTGATCGGCCTGCGGTTGAAATATGACGGCAAGGCCTGGAACGTCGACAAAAGCCGCACCACGGTCGAAGCGCGCGGCACGCGCAACGCCGACCGCAGCTACGTCGCCGCCGATCCGGCGGTCGGCGCGCTGATCGCCGCCGAGCATGAGGCGACCATCCGCTATGTGAAGGCGCCGATCGGCACCAGCGACTTCCGCATGTCGTCCTATTTCGCCGATGTCGGCGACGTCAGCGCCATCGAGCTGGTGAACCAGGCGCAGACCGATTATGTGGTGAACTACGTCAGGGCCAGCATGCCGAAGTACGCGGGCTTGCCGGTGCTGTCGATGGCGTCGCCGTTCAAGGCCGGCGCGGCGGGCGTGGGCGACTACACCGACGTCAAGGCGGGCGGCGTGGCGCTTAACAACGCGGCCGACCTGTATCTGTATCCGAACGCGCTGCACGCGGTGAAGCTGGACGGCGCCGGGCTCAAAGCATGGCTGGAAAAAGCCGCCGAGCGCTTCAACCGCATCGATCCGGCCAGCGGCGCGCAGCAGGAGCTGGTCAATTCCTCGTTCTCGAGCTTCAACTTCGACATGCTGACCAGCGCCGACGTCAGTTACCGGATCGACGTGACCAAGCCTGCCGGCCAGCGCATCGTCGCGCTGCACTATAAAGGTGCGCCGGTCGCACCGTCGCAGGCGTTCCTGGTCGCGACCAACAACTACCGCGCCAGCGGCGGCGGCAATTTCCCCGGCCTCGATGGCGGCAAGACGGTGATCGCGGCGCCGGACAGCAGCCGCGATGTGCTGATCTCCTATATCAAGCAGGTCAAGACCCTGACCCGAGCGCGCAACGGGTCGACGCGAAGCTGGCGTTTCGTCCCGGTGGCGACCAAGGCGGCGGTGGTGTTCCACGCGCCGCCGAATATGATCGAAGTGGCGAGGGAGGCCGGCGTGACGTCGGTCTCGCAGATTAAACCGGATGATGGCGGCGGCAAGGGCTTTGCCCTGTACGCCATCGACTTGTCGAAATGAGCGGAGGACCCATGGTGCCTGTCATGCGAAAGATTTGTGCTGTCCTGACGTTGCTGGTGGTGGGGGCGGGCGTGGATCCGGCTAGCGCCGCTCCGGTGGACGAGGCGCGCTTGTACCTGCGCGGCGGCCAGGGCGCCAGTGTCGATCTGCCGAAGGCGTTCTCGCTGTTCTCCGGCGCGGCCAAGGCCGGCGATCCGCAAGCCGCCTATTATCTCGGCATGATGTACCAGAACGGCATGTCCGTCCCGCGCGACGCCAAGGCCGCAGCGCATTGGCTGCAGTTCGCCGCCAACCGCCAGATGCCGGCGGCGATGTTCGCGCTGGCGAATCTGTATCTGAGCGGCGATGGCGTCAAACGCGACGAGCAGGCCGCGCGCCGCCTGATCGAAAAGGCCGCCGATCTTGATTATCCGGACGCGGTGATGGCGATGGCCATAGGCCTGCGCGACGGCTCCATGGGCTTCGAACGGAATGAAGCGCTGGCCGAGACGCAAATGCGGTTCGCCAACCGTGCCTTGAAGCAGAAGTCCACAGGCGGCATGTAGCATCCGGTGACGCGGCTCGTCGCCAACCCTTTGCCGCCACCTTCGCCGCCATCTCTTCCCATCCTTCCTTACTGCTTGCTTACACGCGGCGGGCCGCGTGCATCGCGGCGCGCGTGCTGCAATGCCGCACATGTATCTGTTGCTGGCCCCCGTTGTCTCCCCTACAATGACCCATCGATGGGGGCAACTTTCCAGCCCGTTTTCCAGCGTACGACTACTATAAAAACGTTGTAACAGGAGATGACAAATGGATTTCAAACTGAATTTGCTGGCCGCTGCATTGGTACTCGGTTTCTCTTCTTCCGCCATGGCGGCGGACCCCATCAAGATCGGCGTGGCCGGTCCGTTCACCGGCGGCTCGGCGCCGATGGGCGTCTCCATGCGCGACGGCGTCAAGCTGGCCGTGGCCGACATCAACGCCAAGGGCGGGGTGCTGGGCCGCCAGTTGCAGATCGTCGAGCGTGACGACGAAGCCAAACCGGAACGCGGCGTGCAGATCGCCCAGGAACTGATCAACAAAGAGAAGGTGGTCGCCACCGTCGGCTACATCAACACCGGCGTCGCGCTGGCGTCGCAGCGCTTCTACCAGGAAGCCAGGATCCCGGTCATGAACAACGTCGCCACCGGCTCGATCATCACCAAGCAGTTCGCCGACAAGCCGGAGAACTACATCTTCCGCAACGCCGCCAACGATCAGATTCAGTCGCAGATGATCATCCAGGAGGCGGTCGACAACCGCAAGTTCAAGAAGGTCGCCATCCTGGCCGACTCCACCAACTACGGCCAGCTGGGCCGCGAGGATCTGGAGAAAGCGCTCGATAAAAAGGGCATGAAGGCGGTGGCCACCGAAAAATACAATATCAAGGACGTCGACATGACCGCCCAGCTGCTCAAGGCCAAGCAGGCCGGGGCCGAGGTGGTGCTCACCTACGGCATCGGCCCGGAGCTGGCGCAGATCGCCAACGGCATGGAAAAGCTGAACTGGAAGGTGCCGATGATCGGCAGCTGGACGCTCTCGATGGGGAACTTCATCGACAACGCCGGCAAGAACGGCAACGGCACCCGCATGCCGCAAACCTTCATCCAGGAGCCCACCACGCCCAAGCGCAAAGCCTTCATCGACGCCTACGTGAAGGCCTACAATCCGCCGGGCGGGCGCATGCCGTCGCCGGTATCGGCCGCCCAGGGCTACGATTCGATCTACCTGCTGGCCGCCGCCATCAAACAGGCCAATTCCACCGAAGGGCCGAAGATCAAGGCCGCGCTGGAAAACCTCAATGAGAAGATCGACGGCGTCGTCACGACATACAGCAAGCCGTTCAGCAAGGATAACCACGAGGCCATCACCGCCGACATCACCGTCTTCGGTGAAGTCAAGGACGGCAAAGTCATTCCGGTCAAGTAAGGCAACCAAGGCAAATAAGGCGGCGCATCGTCACCGGCCAGTCTTGAGCGTTCAAGGCTGGCCTTTTTCTCGTGTTCCTCACCGTGGTGGACATCATGGAAATCCTGTTACAACTCGTATTCAGCGGCATCGCGCTCGGCATGATCTACGCCGTCATCGCGTTCGGCTACCAGCTCACGTTCGCCACCTCCGGCACGCTCAACTTCGGCCAGGGCGAATCGCTGATGCTCGGCGCGCTGGTCGGCCTTAGCCTGGTCGGCACCATCCACGGCGGCCCTTACATGAGTTATCTGTTGATGATCCCCCTGGTGATCATTTTCGGCGCGCTGCAAGGCATGTTCGTCGAATGGATAGGCGTGCGGCCTGCGATCAAGATCAAGTCGGAGTTCGGCTGGATCATGTCGACCATCGCGCTGGCCATCATCTTCAAGAACGTCGCAGAGAACATCTGGGGCAAGGACGACCTCACGTTCCCGTCGCCGCTCAGCTCCACGCCGTTCCAGGTCTTCGGCGCCAACGTGCAGCCGATGCAGGTGGCGGTGATCGTCGGCGCGCTGGCCATCATGGCGGCGGTCGAAATCTTCAACCGCAAATCGATTTACGGCAAAGCCGTCGTCGCCACCTCCAACGACCGCGACGCGGCGGGGCTGATGGGCATTAACACCAGCATGGTGATCACCTTCTCGTACGCGCTGTCGTCGGCCACCGCCGCTTTCGCCGGCGTGCTGGTGGCGCCGCTGACCTTGACCGGCGCCACCATGGGCGCCTCGCTCGGCCTGAAGGCCTTCGCCGTCGCCATCATCGGCGGCCTGACCTCCGGTGTCGGCGCCATCGTCGGCGGCCTGCTGCTGGGCATCACGGAAACGACGGCCGGCTACTACATCTCGACCGGCTACAAGGACGTGCCGGGATTGCTGCTGCTGCTCCTGGTACTCGCGGTCAAGCCTTCCGGCCTGTTCGGCAAAGCCGCTATTAAAAAGGTCTGACCCATGAACAAGACGATCGTCGCGGCAAGCGTGGTGGGTCTGGCGGTACTGGCGCTGTATCCGGTGCTGATCCCCAATCCGTACTACATCCATCTGTTTGAAACCATTTTGATTTACGCGATCCTGCTGTTCGGGCTCGATATCGTGGTCGGCTACACCGGCCAGGTGTCGCTCGGCCACGCCGGGTTGTTCGGCATTGGCTCCTATGTCACCGGTGTGCTGGTGTTCAAACTGGGCGCGCCGTTCTGGATCGCCATTCCCGCCAGCGTGCTGGGGGCGGCGCTGTTCGGCGCCGTGCTGGCGCTGCCGGCGTTGCGCGTGACGGGCCCCTATCTGGCGATGGTGACGCTGGCCTTCGGCACCATCATCCAGATCCTGATCAACGAGATGACCTTCCTGACCGAAGGGCCGATGGGACTGAAGCTGTCCAAACCGGAGATCCTCGGCCACAAGCTGGATGAAGTCGAGTACTACTATATGTGCGCCGCGCTGATGGTGGTGTCGCTCATCGTCGTGCACCGGATACTCAAATCGAACCTCGGCCGCGCCTTCGAAGCGCTGCGCGACAGCCCGATCGCCTCCGACTGCATGGGTGTCTCGGTCTACCGCTACAAGGTCTACGCCTTCATCATCAGCGCCGGATTCGCCGGGCTGGCGGGCAGCTTGTACGCGTATTCGGAGGAATACATCTCGCCCAACACCTACAACTTCGAACTGACCATCCTGTTCCTGCTGGCGGTGATCATGGGCGGCCGCAAGACCCGGTCGGGGGCACTGATCGGCGCGCTGATCGTCGTCATGCTGCCCAGCCTTTTGGCGGACATCGAATTGTTCCGCAAGATCGCCGTCATCGCCGCCGTGCTGGGCGTGGTCGGTTCGGCCGTGATGCTGGCGAAAAAGCGCGCCACCTTGCGCGGCGTGCTGGTGCCGCTGGTGGCGACGATCGGCATGGCCGCTTTCTCGTTCAGGTTGGAGAACATCGTCGACTGGCGCCTGACCATCTTCGGCTTGATGACGCTGTTCGTCGTCTACTATCTGCAGGACGGCATCGTCGGCTTCCTCAAAGGCTTGCTGGGCAGGGGAGCGGTGCACGCCAAGGCGGTGGAGGCCAGTGGCGCCGAAGCGTTCGCGCGCGCCAAGGGTGGCAACGCCGGCGAAACGCTGCTCGACGTGAACCAGATCCTGATGCAGTTCGGCGGCCTCAAGGCGCTCAACCAGGTCGACATGCATGTGATCCAGGGCTCGGTGCATGGTTTGATCGGCCCCAATGGCTCCGGCAAGAGCACGATGATGAATGTGCTGACGGGGATCTACAAACCGACCGCCGGCCAGGTCAAGTTCTCGGGCGCGGTGATTTCTGGCCGCACGCCGTCGGAGATCGCGCTGGGCGGGGTCGCGCGCACGTTCCAGAACGTGCAACTGTTCGGCGAGATGACGGCCACCGAGAATGTGCTGGTCGGTCTGCACAACACCTTTAAGTCGAATGTGCTGGACGTGATGCTGCAAACGCCGCGCTACAAGCGCGAGGAGCGCGCCGCGCGCGACCGCGCCGCCAGCATATTGGAGTTCGTCGGCCTGACGGCGATGGCCAACGAGGAGGCGCGCAACCTCCCGTACGGCAAACAGCGGCTGCTGGAGATCGGCCGCGCGCTCGGACTCAGTCCGCGCCTGCTGCTGCTCGACGAACCGGCGGCAGGCCTGACCGCGCCGGACATCAAGGAGCTGATGGCGATCATCCGCAAGATCCGCGACCACGGCATCACCATCATCCTGATCGAGCACCACATGGACGTGGTGATGGCCTTGTCCGACACCGTTACGGTGCTGGACTTCGGCCAGAAGATCGCCGAGGGCGCGCCGGCGGCGGTGCAAAGCGATCCCAAGGTGATCGAGGCGTATCTGGGCGGCAGCGGCGAAGAACACGGCGGCACGGCGGCGCCGGCGGCACACTAACGAGGACAGACATGCTATCGATCTCCAATCTGCACGCCGCCTACGGCAAAGTTGAAGTCCTGCACGGCATCTCGCTGGACGTCCCCAAGGGCAAGCTGGTGACCCTGATCGGTTCCAACGGCGCCGGCAAGACCACCACCATGCGCGCCATCTCCGGCATGATCAAGCCGAAGGGCGGAAAGGTCACGCTGGACGGCAAAGACATCACCGGCTACGACTCCCACCGGATCGCCCGCGCCGGCCTGGCGCATTCGCCGGAGGGGCGGCGCGTGTTCGCCTCGATGACGGTGACGGACAATCTGCTGCTCGGCGCCTTCCCGCGCTTCACGCGCGCGCGGCCCAAGGGCGACATCAAGCACGATCTGGAAAAGGCGCTGGAGCTGTTTCCGCGCCTGAAGGAGCGGCAGGGGCAGCTGGCCGGCACCTTGTCCGGCGGCGAGCAGCAAATGCTGGCGATGGCGCGCGCCATCATGCTCAACCCGGACGTGGTGCTGCTCGACGAGCCGTCGATGGGGCTGGCGCCGATTCTGGTCGAGGAAGTATTCCGCATCATCCTGCGGTTGAAGTCGGAGGGGGTGACGATGCTGCTGGTCGAGCAGTTTGCCGCCGCCGCGCTGAACGTGGCCGACTACGGCTACGTGCTGGAGAACGGCAGCATCTCCGTGCACGGCCCGGCCGAGAGCCTGAAAACAGATCCCAAGGTTATCGCCGCCTATCTCGGCGGAGGGCATTAGCGATTCAATCGAGCGGGAGAACGCGGTGCGGTATCATTTGCGGGATGATGTTTTGAGGGAGTTCCGCAATGAAAACAGTCAGCTTTCCATCCGGCCGTGCGATTCCCGCACTCGGCCAAGGCACCTGGAACATGGGCGAGGACCCGTGCCGTAAGGGCGATGAGGTCCGCGCGCTGCAAATGGGCCTCGATCTTGGCATGACGTTGATCGACACCGCCGAAATGTACGGCGAGGGTGGCGCGGAGTTGGTCGTCGGCGAGGCGATCGCCAGCCGCCGGTCCGAGGTCTATCTGGTCACCAAAGTCTATCCGCACAACGCCAACCTGGAAGGTACGCAAGCGGCCTGCGAGCGTAGTCTCAAACGGTTGAAGGTCGATTGCATCGATCTCTATCTGCTGCATTGGCCCGGATGCTTCGCGCTGGACGAAACGTTCGACGCCTTCGAGGCGCTGAAAAAGGCCGGTAAGATCAAGGAGTACGGCGTGAGTAACTTCGACCTGGAGGGCATGCAGGACGCCGTCGATTGCGGCGCCGTGGCGACCGACCAGGTGCTGTACAACCTGATGAAGCGCGGGATCGAGTTCGATCTGCTGCCGTGGTGCCGCCAGCAGGGCATGCCGGTGATGGCCTATTCTCCGCTGGAGTCGACCGGCCGCGAACAAGCCGCGCTGCTTGGCAATCCCGGCCTGCTCGCCGTCGCCGAGGCGCATGGCGTCACGCCGGCGCAGGTGGCGTTGGCGTGGGTACTGCATCAGGATGGCGTGATCGCCATCCCCAAGGCCGTCGATCCTGTACACTTGCGCGCTAATCGCGCCGCCGCCGATATCCGCCTCTCTGCGGAAGACTTGGCGGCGCTGGACCGAGCGTTTCCACCGCCGCGCCGTCGCCGTGCGCTGGATATGCGTTAAATGACGAATCACTTATGCTAAACCGAATCAAACAATTCTTTGCCGCGAAAGACATCAGTAACCACATCCTGCTTAACGCCTATTGCACCGTGGCTGACGCGCCCAAGCCCGATTTCGCGCATGTGCTGAACGCGCGACGCGATCTGTCCGATCCTGAATTGCAGCCGCATCTCAATGGTTTCATGAACTTTGTGGCGGATGCCGGCCAGGGCAACATGACGCGCGTGCGCTACCACGTTATCCGCCACCTCCAGCGCGTGCGCCAGCACGTCAGCCTGGCCGTGGAGGAGGGCGAGATGGCTCGTTTCTCCGAGTGGGCGAAGGCGGTCAACGCCATCGTGTTCATGGCAGATGGCAGCGTGCGCGATCCACAGGGACGCATTCTTTTGCCAGCTTCCGGCGACGATGGAGATGTGCAGGCTGTGGTGCCTTATCCGCCGCAGGCCTGGGAGCGCAAGGCGCGCAGCGACGAGCTGCTTGCCGCCCGCAAGGTCACCGTCCCGGCGGATCTGCCGCCGCTGGTGTCCGAGCCGGAACTGCGTTTGCGCGCGCCCGAGGATGTGCTGCGAAGGATGCTGGCCTTGTTCGTGGTGGCGATACGCGCCGAGTCTTTGAACGGCGAGACGCCGATTGCGGCCGCCGATCTTCAACAACGCTTTCCACCGGCGTTTGCCGGCTTGTCCGACGCGGAACGTGCATTCCTGGCGCAGGATACGCCAACGCAGCAGGAAATCACGCAATTCCTGTGGCGCTACGAGGCCATCCTGGTGTTGCAGTGGGCCTTGGGGCTGCAGGATGCGCTGCCGTTCGCGGACGCGATCTGTGATGTGTCGTCGATCTCCCGCACCGCCATCGAGCGCGGAACCGAAGGCTTGCGCAAGCAGCCGGTAATGCGTTCGGCGACGGAGATTCTGGACGCGCTGGATTTGCACTATCGTTCGCATTGGGCCACTCGCCAGGCGCTGTTGAAGAAGTATCCCGCGCCGGCAGGCTTGAACGATGGCGTGCTGCAGGAGCGCCATCACGCCTTGAACTGGCTGGTTCGGTTCGAGGACCGCGATTGGGACGACGTCGATACGCCTACATAACGGCCGTCTCGCCTGTGCGCCGTGTCTGCTAGGATAGACGCTTTGCAAACGGATAGAGGCGCGGGATGATTTACAGGCACCGGCTGGCACTGCTGGCCACCACGACCGCGATGGCGGCACTTTGCGTACCGGCGCGGGCGGCGGTGGAGCGTATAGAAGTGATCGAGCGCACGCCGTTCGCGGCGGGGATGACTTTCGGCGAAGCCGGTGCGTATGAAAAGATACGCGGCGTCGCTTACTATGCGTTGGATCCCAAGTCGAAGTCCAATGCCGTTATCGTGGACTTGAAGCACGCGCCACGCGATGCGCGCGGGCGCGTGGTTTTCTCCAGCGAGTTCATACTGCTGCGGCCAACCGGCGCCCAGCCCTCCAGTTTGATCTATGACGTCAACAACCGTGGCGGCATCGCGATCATGGGGCAGGTCAGTGGCCGCAGCCCGGTCAACAACGATCCCACCACCGCCGCCGATGCGGGCGACGGTTTCCTGATGCGCCATGGTTACTCGCTGCTGTTCTCCGCCTGGACTTGGGACGTGGCGCCGCAGGCTGCCGGCGCGAGGCCGCTGTTGTTTGCGCCGCCGGTCGCCAAGGGCATCAAAGGCAAGGTGCAAAATGAATTCACCGTCAACGCGCCGGTCGATATCGCTGTCTACGCCGGCCAGCGCGGGCTTACCTACGAGCCGGCCAGGCCTGGCGATCCCAAAGCGCAGTTGACCCAACGGGCGCGTCCCGCCGATAAGCGCAAGCCTATTCCGCGCAGCAGCTGGAGTTTCGTCGCGCCGGAGAAGAAGGGCGGGCCTGGCCGCGTGCAGTTGGACGGCGGCTTCAAGCCCGATACTATTTATGAATTGACGTACGTGGCGAAAGACCCTTACGTCACGGGAGCGGGGCTGGCTGGCATACGCGATCTGCTGGCCTACTTCCGCGATACGCCGTTTGAGGGCGCGCCGGTGCCCAAGGCTGTGCTCATGTTTGGCATCAGCCAGTCCGGCCGCCTGATCGGCCGCATGCTGCACGACGGTCTGAATGTGGACGAATCGGGGCGGCTGGCTTTCAGTGGCGCGTACCTGCAAGTGCCTGGCGCCGGCGGTTCGGCGGGGTTTAATAGCCGCTTTGTGCAGCCTACGCGTCACCCGTCGATGATGGAGGAGCATGAGTATCCGGCGGATGCCTTCCCGTTCACCACGGCGCCGTCGCGCGATCCTGTTAGCGGCAAAACGGCGTCCACGCTGGATCGGGCGCGGGACAAGCAGGGGAATTTGCCGAAGCTGATTTACGCGAACACGTCGACCGAATACTGGAATCGCGGTGCTTCGCTGATCACCACCACGACGGATGGTGCGCGCGACGTGGCGCCTGCGGATAACGCGCGGGTCTATGGCTTCATGGGCGCGCAGCATTATGTCGGCCGTTCGCGCGTGCGTGCGCCGTTCACCGCCTGCGTCTCCACCAGCAATCACTGTTTGCCGATGCGGGCGTTGATCGTGGGGCTGGAGGAGTGGGTGGTCGACGGCAAAAAACCGCCGGACAGCGCTTATCCGCAACTGGCCGATGGTTCGCTGACGACGGTTGCGGATTATCGTGCAATCTTCCCCAAAGGTTTGGGTTTGACGCCGCCGGAGCAGAATCTTCGCGAGCCGAGGTTGATCGGTGGCGGGGTCCCGGTTAAACGTGGCGATGAATACGAGACGCGGGTACCGACGCCGGATGCCGATGGCAATGACCGGGGTGGGGTGCGGCTGGTGGAGTTGCAGGCGCCTTTGGGGACGCATACGGGTTGGAACTTGCGGGCGCCGGAGACGGGGTTTGCTTGGGCTACGTCGCGTTTCGATGGGAGTTTCGTGCCGTTCGCGCGGACCGAGGCGGAGCGGGTCGCGGCTGGCGATCCTCGGCCTAGCCTGGAGGTGCGGTATCCGACGCGGGATGACTTTGTGGCGGCTGTTCGGGCCGCGGCGGAGCGGCAGGTGGCGGCTGGGTTGCTGCTACCGGAGGATGTTGCGAGGACGCTGGCGGAGAATGCGGAGTTGTATGACCGGATATTGGCGCGCGATCCTTCGGATCAGGGGTGCGGGTATTTGTTCGCGGAGGCACGTAGGGCGGATTAGCGTAGCGTAATCGGCCATCGATGCGCCGTCGGCGGCGCGTACATGGCCGATTACGGCGATCCGCCTAATCCGCCCTACGTGTCTCTGTGGAAGTGAATCGCGTCCCGTAATACTTGCTTCATATGTTGGTCGTGCTTCATCTGGTCTTCGTCCGCGCTGTTTGAGGGAGGTGCCTTGCCGTCGCGGCGCTGGCTCAGTTCTTCCAGCGCTTGCGTGAGATAGGCTTCCTCGTTGCCGAACCATTCGAGCGTGACCTTTTCGCCCAGCATGCGGTTGCGCAGCTGCTCCCGCTGCCGCTGCCAGCCGATCAGACGATTGAGGTCTGGCGTGGCGCTAAAATTTTGCGCCGCCAGCAGTTGGTCGTGCGCGCCTAAATACGCGTTGTAGCTGCTCGCAAGTTGGCCGGCCTGGCGTGCCGCGTTGGCCGGAAGGTGCCGATTCAGGTAGTCCAGCAATGCCTGGAGGCCGCCTTTATCACCGCCTCCGAGCAAATAGGAATCCATCACTTTACGCAACGCGCTGTCGGCGATCAGCTCTTGATTGTCGGTGAGCGCGATATCCGATGATTTAACATCGGGCTCGCGGAGCGGCGATGCAACGCTAGACGGCGCGGCGCCCGCTACCACAGGCGCCGCCATCGCCGGCGAAGGGACGGGCGCGGCGGCCGGTTCGTCGACCGGCCAGCGCGCCCACATCAGCGCTGTCGCGCCGAAGATGCCGCCCGCTGCTGCCGCCAGCATCACCGGCCAGCGCTTTTTCTCCGCCTGGTACGTCATCAGAAAGTCGGCCAGCCGTTCGTGAAGTACAGGTCGCTGATGAACAGTACCCCGTTGTAGTTGTTCTGGCTGTCGAGACGGTGGCGCACCATCGCGCCGTTGCTGATCGATTCGCCGCCCGGTGCGATGAAGCGCGCCCCGCCCGAGTCGAGCACGGTGCCGCCGCCGTTGCGCATGTCGACGCCATTCTTGTCGACATACGGCCCGGTGATGCTGGTGGAGCGTCCGTAGGAGATGTGATAGGTGCTGTTGGCGCCCGCGCAGCACGTGCCTTTGGAGACGAACAGGTAGTAGTACGAGCCGTTGGCGATGATGAACGGGTTTTCGATGCCGGCGGCGTCGTCGGCCAGACGGTATTTGGTGCCTATGGGTTTGAGTGTGTTGGCGTCGACCCGCGTGAGGAAGATGCCGTCCCAGAAGGAGCCGTAGCTTAGCCAGGGCTGTCCCGATTTGTCGACCACGAAGTTGGGATCGATCGCGTTGAAATTGTCGCCGGGTGCTGAGGTGATGACGACGCCCTTGTCCGTCCAGTTACCCTGGGCGATGCTGCTTGCAGTGGCCAGGCCGATCGCCGATTTCTGGTTGCCGAAGGTGGACACTGCGTAGTACATGATCGCCTTGCCGTTCCACACATGGATGTCCGGCGCCCACACGGTTTTGCTGTTGCCGTTGTACTGGCCCCACCACGACAAACCGCCGCCGAAGATGCTGACGCCTTGCGTCCACGCGCGGCCATCCGGCGAGTATTTGACGCCGATGCCGGTGTCGCTGGTCTCGGTGATCCACCAGGTATTGCCTTCCTTGTAGACGCTCGGATCGTGCGTGACGACCGCGCCGGTGAGCGTCCATGTGGCGGCGCCGGCGTTGAAGGACGAGGCCAGCGCGAGGCAGCCGACCGCCGCCCACTTCTTCAGGTGCGTGAATTTACTCATGTTTGTCTCCGTTTTTATTGGTGTGCACAGCCACCCCATGCTGTGCCACGCACCGGTGTCCGTCTAATGACTTTTTTCACATGGTTGATATTCCAATCTGTATCGCGACTACATATATATATGTAGTCGCCTTACATATCGTAAGACGCTATAGGAGAAAATAATTCAGATTCCAGTTGATGTTTACTGTAGTTCTGCTACATTTTGTGTGGGAGACAGTATTTCCCTAAACATAACGATAAGGACACATGATGATCAATACGACACAACGCAGTCTGATGAAATCCCTTTGCGCCGCAGGTTTGTTGAGCGCCCTGATGGCCGTGCCGGCGCATGCCGCGCTCAACGCCCCGGATACCTCGGTGCAGATGTTCCGCTGGAAATGGAACGACATCGCCAAGGAGTGCACCAACTGGCTGGGACCCCAGGGTTACGGCGCGGTGCAGGTGTCGCCGCCCACGGCGGCCGCCAGCCTGGGAACCTGGTGGGATGTCTACCAGCCGGTCAACTTCAATTCGCTCAAAAGTAATATGGGTACGGAGGCCGAGTTCCAGGCCATGGTCAACACCTGCCACGCGGCCAAGGTGCGCATCTACGTCGACGTGGTGGTGAACCACGTGGCGGCGGGCGCCGGCACCGCGACCGACGGCTCGACCTGGAATTCGACGTCGCTGACGTATCCCTTCTTCAGCGGCAGCGACTTCCACCCGGCTTGCGATATCGCCGGCGGCGACTACGGCTCGCCGGGTAATCGCAACAATGTGATGTTCTGCCGCCTGAGCGGCCTGCCGGATCTGAAGACCGAGGGCGCGTATGTGCAAGGCCAGGTGAAAACCTATTTGAATAAATTGGTCTCCATGGGCGTGGACGGCTTGCGCTTCGACGCGGCCAAGCATATGCAGCCGTCCGATATCCAGGCCATCATGAGCGGCGTGACGCAGACCACCACGTCCGGCGAGCCGCTGTGGGTGACGCAGGAGGTTATCCCGGACAGCAATGTGGTGAGATCGAGCTACTTCGCGGGCGGCACGCTGAACGAGTTCCAGTACACTTATGCGATCAAGGCCGTGTTCCGCAACGAGAATGGCGCCAACCTGTCGCAGATCCGCACCATCATGGGCACGCCGGGTAACTGGGGCGGTACCTGGGGTTTCATCCCGAGCGAGAAGGCGACGGTGTTCGTCAACAACTGGGACACGGAGCGCAACAACAGTTCACTTGTGGCCAGCAATTACGTCTCCGGTTCGCCCAACGACACGCAAGGCACCAAGCGCTACGACCTCGCCAATATCTTCATGCTGGCGTGGCCTTACGGCGCGGCGCAGCTGCATTCGGGCTTCCGCTTCACCAGCTACGATCAGGGCCCGCCAAGCGCCAGCCCGTTCGACGCCGGCGGCGCGCCGCTGATCAACCAGCAGTGGGACTTCATCCACCGCTGGAGCGATATCTCGAACATGGTGGCCTTCCGCGCGGTGACGTCCGGCCAGGGTGTCGACAACTTCACCAACGGCACCGGGAACCAGATCGCCTTCGGTCGCGGTGCGAAAGGCTACGTCGCGATCAATAACGACAGCGCGGCGTGGAACGCGTCGCTGCAAACGCAGCTGCCTGCGGGGACCTATTGCAACGTCGTGCATGGGCAGCTGAACGCTGCGGGAACCGCCTGCACCAGCGACAGCGTGACGGTCGGCACCAATGGCGTGATCAGCGTGAGCATTCCTGGTAACGGTGGTTCGGTCGTTCCGGCGGTGGCGCTGCACATCAACCAGAAGGTGGGCGGCGGAGGAGGTGGGGGTGGTACTTGCACGACGGTGCCGGTGACCTTCCGTGTGGCGAACGCGAACACGGTGGTCGGGCAAAACGTTCACGTCGTCGGCAACCGTGCGGAGCTGGGCAACTGGGTGCAGGGTACAAGCAACCAGTTGGCGATCGAAGGCAGCGGCGCCAACGTACCGTGGTCGCGCACCTTCCAGCTGCCGCCGGCGACCGCCATCCAGTACAAGTTCATGAAGTACGGCGTGAGCACCGTGTGGGAGGGTAACCAATCCACCGCCAGCGGCAATCGGGAAGCGACGACGCCGGCGTGCGGCGGGACGCTGACCCTGGACGCGGGCAGCTTCAAGTTCTAACGGGACTAATGCACGCTGGCTGGAACCGCTTTTTCCTGCTGCACGAGGATGAACGGGCTGACGACCACCGCCCACAGTTCGGCGTTGGCTTCCAGCCAGCCTTGCGCCTGCTCGTCGCTGACGCGCGCGAGCAGGCCGGCGTTCATCCATTGGCTGATGTTGGCCTTGTCGTCGTGCGAGATGCGCACGGCGACATCGACCAGGTCGAGCGAGTTGGCGACCCACACCACGTTGCCGGCGGCGAAGTGCTTGAGCAGTTCGGCCCATGGCATGCGCGCGGTTTCGCGGTTCACTTTGAGGCGCAGTTCAGTGTCGTTTTCAGGTTTGGTTTGCATGGGAAAAATGAGTCAGATAATGTCGATGGTCGGTTCCGGGCTGCCTTGCCAGGTCAGGCGGTAGGCGGCGCCTTTGCGCACGTTGCCCACCAGCGCGGGGCGGAAGCAGGCCAGGTTGGTGCCGCTCGGGCGCCGCACGCTCGGGTAGATGATGCCGAGCGAGCCGCCGTCGAGCAGGCGTTCGGCCAGCGTCTGCGATTCGATGTAGCTGTCTGGCGACAGGCAGACGTCGTAGCGCGGCTGGCCGCGCAGGTCGTGGAAGGTGGCGGTGAAGTCGGCCAGCATGCATTGATACTGCACGCTGTCGTCGAAGCGGTTGATCTCCGCGTATTCCACCGCCTTGTGAAAGCTCACCTCCGCCAGCGCGGTTTCCACGTCGAAGGCGCAGTACCAGGCGCCGCGCCGGCCGTCGTTGAAGCGGCTGCCTTGCGGGTGCGCGTAGGTGAAGGCGGCATTTACGATGCGGAAGTTCGGCACGCCGAACACCAGTTCATCGACATTGATGCCGGTCGAGCCGCCGTTTTGCGTGCGCAGGCGCGCGTTGGTGGCGTTGTCAAGGTCGAACAGGTCGCGCAGCATGTCGTCGCTGTCGGCCAGCGGCGACAGCACGGAATCCTCCAGGTCGGCGAACCGGGATGGCAGCAAACGGCAAGTGTCGAACTGGCGCAGCGTGGTAAGGGGTGGAATCAGGCTGACCGGCACTTACAATCCCCCACGGCGCGCATCTAATAGTTGACGCACGGTTTGCATCGCCAGCAGGCCGCCGCCCAGCATGTACGCCAGCGGCGTGCGGCCTTCAAAAATCTGGTTGTTGTTGGGCAGGTTGACCCATTCGTCGGCGAGCTTGTCGCCGTAGATGATGTGCAGCGCCTTGTAGATGCCCAGCAGGTAGGAGATGCGGGTTATACAGTCCACCTCCAGCGTGCGTTCCGGGTTCTTTTTCCATTCGTACAGGGCGCTGCTCGACAGTCCGCCGAGCAGTTGGCGGGCGTCCTCGTCGCGCACGTGCCACGTGCCGACAAGCTTGAAAAAGCCTTTGAGGGCCGACTTCGATAACCGCTCGCGCTCGGCCTTGGCGTTCAGGTCCACCAAGACGGTCGGCTCGAAGCGGCTGCGAGGGTAAGCATAGGTCAGATTCATAGATCCTCCGTTAATGGAGTACTTATACTCCTTTTTCGGATGAATAGCAATCGGGGAGTGAATCGGGTGGCGTTGTTGGCGGCGCTTTGGCGGATTACGCGCTTTGCGCTAATCCGCCCCACGTGTTTCCGGGGTCTTCCGGGCTGTCTGGCCTGGTTTTACGCTGGTTCGGCGTGCTCTACTAATAATTGCACTTTTGTTACGCCGTTGTATTCGTTGGCGTCCAGGCGGAAGGCGACCTTGGCCCGTTCGCCCAGCGAATCGACGTGGCCGAACCAGATGGCGTCGTAGCGCGCGCCGTTCTTTTCAAGCAACAATTTAAGGTGGCGCTCTTTCAATATGCGCTGGCTGACGACGCGGAATTCGTCGCAGAACACCGGCGGGGCGAAGCCTTGGCCCCATACCTGGCCGGCCATCAGGTCGATGAAGGCGGTGGTGTAGTAGGCGTCCTCCAGCGGGCCGTCGGTTTCGACGATGCGCTCCAGCTGCTGCTTGCTCAGCCACGCCCGGCCGACTTCCTCGAACGCGGCGGCGAAGGCGTCGAAGGCGTCGGCCCGCAGGGTCAACCCGGCCGCCATCGCGTGGCCGCCGAACTTGTCGATCAGGCTGGGGGCCTTTTTGTAGACCAGGTCGAGCGCGTCGCGCAGGTGGAAGCCGGGGATCGAACGGCCCGACCCCTTGATCCAGCCGTCGGCGCCGGGCGCGAAGGTGATCGTCGGGCGGAAGAACTTTTCCTTGAGCCGCGAGGCGACGATGCCGATCACGCCCTGGTGCCACGATTCGTCGAACACGCAGATGGTGCTGCTGTTGGCCGGTTCGAAGGTATCGAGGTGCAGCAGTGCCGCGTCCTGCATCTCGGCCTCGATCTCACGCCGTTTCAGGTTGATCTCGTTGAGCCGCTGCGCCAGTTCCCAGGCGCGGCCCTCATCGTCGGTGATCAGGCATTCGATCCCTAGCGACATGTCTTCCAGCCGGCCGGCGGCGTTCAGGCGCGGGCCGAGCGCGAAACCGAGGTCGAACGGGCTGGCGGTGCGCGGCTCGCGCCCGGCCACGCGGAACAGCGCGGCGACGCCGGCGTGCATGCGGCCGGCGCGCATGCGCTTGAGCCCTTGCGCCACCAGGATGCGGTTGTTCGGGTCCAGCCGCACCACGTCGGCGACGGTGCCCAGCGCCACCAGGTCGAGCAGGTTGTCCAGCTTGGGCTGCGGCTGCGTCTCGTAGGCGCCGCGCTTGCGGAATTCGGCGCGCAACGCCAGCAGCACGTAGAACACCACGCCGACGCCGGCGATATGCTTGCTCGGGAAGCCGCATTCGGGCTGGTTCGGGTTGACGATCACGCGCGCGGCGGGCAGGGTATCGGCGGGCAGGTGGTGGTCGGTGATCACCACCTCGATGCCGCGCCGGTTGGCCTCGGCCACGCCGTCGATGCTGGCGATGCCGTTGTCGACGGTGATGATGATGTCGGGCCGCTTCTCGCGCGCCGTCAGTTCCACGATCTCCGGCGTCAGGCCGTAGCCGTATTCGAAGCGGTTGGGGACGATGAAGTCGATGTTGGCGCCCATGGCGCGCAGGCCGCGCAGCGCGACCGCGCAGGCGGTGGCGCCGTCGCAGTCGTAGTCGGCCACGATCACCATGCGTTTGCCGGCGGCGATGGCGTCGGCCAGGAAGACGGCGGCCGCGCCGATGTGCAGCAGGGCCGAAGGCGGGATCATCGCCGCCAGCTCGCTCGACAAATCCTTGATGTCGGTCAGGCCGCGCGCCGCGTACAGGCGCGCCAGCACCGGATGGATGCCGCCCTGGCGCAGCATTTCGGATTCGCGGTAAGGGCAGGGACGGGTGGCGATACGGGTCATGTGCGGACGGTGTTCAATAAAGTGTTCAGGTTCTGCTTGCGCCAGAATTTGCGCTGGGCCAATTTGGTGCTCGAGACGGTCATCCAGCTGTGACGGTGGCTGAGCACCAGGGTGACGCGGCCGACGCGGCCCTCTTTCAGCGCCGCCAGCAGCGGCGCGAACCACTCGTTCTCCAGCCGCTGGATACGGGCCAGCCAGTCGGCCCAGTCGCCGGTTTGCGCCGACGGAATCAACTCCGCCAGCACGGCGGTGACGGCGCCGCCCTCATTGCCCGCACCGGCGATCAGCGGCGCGGCCTCCGGCGCGCGCCGCCCGGGCGCGGCCAGCGCCTGCATCCACGACGGCGCGCCGGCACCGGCCACCCACAGCGGCAGCGCCGCCGGCGTGACAGGTCCGGAGCCGCCCCACAGCCAGAACGAATTGACCTGTTGCAGGCCGCGTTCATGGCGCGCCTCGTTGACCGGGTGCTCGTGCCACAGCATCTGGATCTCGTTTTGCAGCTTGCGGTAGTCGCGCGCGCGTTCGCCCTCCGGCACCCAGTCGCTGATGTATTGGGTGGTGGCGGCGTCCGGCGACGCGGTGCGCAGGCCGGACCAGTCGTCCGCGCGGGCGAACCACAACCCCGGCGTGGCGTACAGCAGCGGCTTGCCCAGTTCCTCGAAGTAGGGGCGGGCCAGGTCGTACAGGCTGCGCGATTCGTCCTCGGTCAGCTGCAGTGCGCGCGGGTCCGACAGCAGCGAGTGGGTGCGCGAGATCTGGATATTGGCCGGCTGGACGGCGAACCAGTGGCCGCTGGCCGCCGCCGCCGCCAGCTCCGGACCGCAGCCGCGCATGGCGGCCGTGGCCACGGGGGCGCCGGTGTCCGGATGGTCGGGCGCCGGCGCCAAGCTGAGGGCATGGCTCAGCCACGCCTCATGCGGCAGCACGCGGCTGTTGTTGTCGAAAGTGGTGGTGTTGGCACCGCTGTGGCGCGACATCAGCGCCGCCAGGGCGGGCGTGTGCAGGGCGCGGATCAGATCGCGCGCCATCTCCGGTGGGGGCAGCGCGTAAGGCAGAACAAGGGTGATTTCAGTCATCCCGAGATTGTAGGGCATTGCGGCTGGGGCCGAAAAAATCTTTCAAGCAGAATGCCGACGGCGTTGTCAAGTTTAAAACACAACATTCCAGAAAGATATTGAAGATAAAATCACTGTCATGGATAAAAATCAATTGTCCAAAATCAAATCTATATGTAATATGAGCAACTTAGATGATTTGTAGGCATCACTTAGCGTCCGTGAGTGCCTCCGCGTGCAGCGCCGCTGACCACCTCAACCACGTGGCAGCAGCAGTTCAGCTCCCTCAATTTTTAAAAGAATACGAAGGCTTTACGACATGAGTTCGATCAACCTTGCTACCTCTATTCACATTTGCGAAGATACTGAAGGTACCTACGATGTGCGCGACATTCTGACCGCAGCGGGCTACGCGGCAAGCTCGTCGCTCAACGTGAGCGCCATGTACGTCGTGCTGCCGGACGGCACCACGTCAACCAAGAACACCCCATTGTTCGGCAAGGTCGATGCCGACACCGTCTACATCCGCCCGGGCCAGTGGCACGCCGACTACAACGGCCAATTCACCACGATCGAGTTCGTCGTGGACCAGGGCGGCGGCAACACTGTGACCATGACCCTGCAAGTGATCGTCGATCCGGTCAACGACGCGCCCACCGCAGCCAACAAAACGTTTAATCTGGACAACGGCAACACCGTGGTGCTGTCGCAAAACGACTTCGGTTTCGTCGACGCGGTCGAGCATGACGCCTTCCAGTCCGTCATCGTCACCTCCCTGCCGACCGCCGGCAAATTACTGCTCAACGGCGTGGCCATCGCCGCCAACACCGAGGTGTCGGCCGCCGACATCGCCGCCGGCAAGCTCGCCTTCGAGCCGAGCCAGACCACTTCGGGCAGCTTCGACATCGGTTTCAAGGTGCGCGACGCGGGCGGCCTGGTCGGCTGCAACGCCGCCGACACCAGCGCCACGCCGAACTACCTGACGTTCAACGTGCCGAAGGCGCAACTGGGCGACCTCGTTTGGGAGGACGCCAACGCCAACGGCGTGCAGGACGCCGGCGAAGCCGGCCTGGTCGGCGTCAACGTCGAGTTGCGCGATGCCAACGGCAACGTCGTCGCGACCACCACCACCGGCGCCGACGGCAAATACAGCTTCACCGTCGACGCCGGCCAGTACAAGATCGCCGTCACCGCGCCGGCCGGCATGATCGTCACCGGCCAGCACAGCGGCACCGACGCCGCCGTCGACAGCAATATCGACGCCACCGGCCAGAGCGGCCTGATCACGCTTGCCCCGGGCCAGGTCGACAACACCATCGACGCCGGCTTGTACAAGGCCGCCTCGCTGGGCGACCGCGTGTGGCTCGACGCCAACCGCAACGGCGTGCAGGACAGCGGCGAGGCGGGCGTGGCCGGCGTCAAGGTCACCCTGCTCGACGCCGGCGGCAACCCGGCCGCCGCCAGCGCCGTCACCGATGCCAACGGCGCCTATAGCTTCACCAACCTCAAGCCCGGCACCTATAGCGTGCAGTTCGACAAGGCCACCTTGCCGGCCAACCACGTCTTCACCACCGCCGACCAGGGCGGCGACGACGCGGCCGACTCCGACGCCAACGCCGCCACCGGCATCACCGCGCAAGTGACCCTGGTCGCCGGCGCCAACAACGCCGACCTCGACGCCGGCGTGGTGGCGGCCCAGGCCAAGTTGGGTGATACCGTGTGGGAAGACATGAACGGCAACGGTGTACAGGACGGCGGCGAAGCCGGCATCGGCAACGTCACCGTCGAGCTCAAGGATGGCAGCGGCATGGTGGTGCAAACCACCAGCACCGACGCCGCCGGCCGCTACAACTTCACCGCCGATCCGGGCAGCTACACCGTCTCGGTCAAGGCGCCGGCCGGTTACATCTTCACCGGCAAGGATGCCGGCGCGGACGACGCCACGGACAGCGATGTCGGCACCACCGGCCAGAGCGGCACGATCGTGCTGAACGCGGGCGACGTCAACAACACCATTGATGCCGGCCTGTACAAAACCGCCGCCGTGGGCGACCGCGTCTGGCGCGACACCAACAAGAACGGCGTGCAGGACGGCGGCGAAGCCGGCGTTTCCAACGTCAAGGTCAGCCTGTTCGACGCCGACGGCAAGCAGGTCGGCGCCAGCGTCGCCACCGACGTCAACGGCAATTACCAGTTCAGCAACCTCAAGCCGGGCAGCTACAGCGTCGTGTTCGACAAGGCGAGCCTGCCGGAAGGCATGGGCTTCACCGCCGCCAACCAGGGCGGCAACGACGCCGTCGACTCCGACGTCAGCGCCGCCGGCCAGTCGCACACCTTCACCCTGGCCTCGGGCCAGGTCGACAAGAGTGTCGACGCCGGCGTCGTCGCGGCCGCCACCATCGGCGACCGCGTCTGGATCGACAACAACGGCAACGGCCTGCAGGACAGCGGCGAAAGCGGCAAATCCGGCGTGACCGTCGAGCTGCGCGACACCGCCGGCAAGGTCATCAAGACCACCACCACGGACAACGCGGGCAACTACAAGTTCAGCGTCGAGGCGGGCACCTACTCGGTCGCCATCAAGACCCCGACCGGCTACACCGTGACCACGCAGGACGTCGGCGCCAACAACGACATCGACAGCGACGCCAACGCTAGCGGCAACCTCGGCAGCGTCACGGTGGTGGCGGGCCAGAACGTCACCAACATGGACGCCGGCATTTATCAGAAAAGCAGCATCGGCGACAAGGTCTGGTTCGACACCAACGGCGACGGCATCCAGCAAAGCGGCGAAGCCGGCGCCAAGGGCGTGGGCGTGACCTTGTTCAACGAGAAAAATATCGCAGTCGGCACCACCACCACCGACGCCAGCGGCCTGTATGCGTTCAACGACCTCGGTCCGGGCAAATATTCGGTCAAGTTCGCGGCAGTCGACGGCTATCTGTTCACCAAGCAGAACCAGGGTAGCAACGATGCCGTCGATTCGGACGTCGACGCCACCGGCAAGAGCGGGCAGATCACGCTGGCCTCGGGCGTGAATGACAAGACCAATGACGCCGGCCTGGTCAAGGCCGCCAGCATCGGCGACACCATCTGGGAGGACGCCAACTACAACGGCGTGCAGGACACGGGCGAAAAGGGCGTCGACGGCGTCACCGTCAAACTCTACGACGGCAACAACGTGCTCAAGCAGACCGTGGTCACCGCCAATGGCGGCAAGTACCTGTTCGACGGCCTGCAGGCGGGCGGCTACAAGGTCGAAGTGGTCAAGGCCAACGGCTGGTTCTTCACCAAGGCCGACGCCGGCGACTACACCAAGGATTCGGACGTGACCAGCGTCGTCGGCAACAGCGGTCGCACCGACACGATCAATCTGGCCACCGGCGAGCAGTTGCGCACGGTCGACGCCGGCATCTACCGCAAGGCCAGCATTGGCGACAAGGTCTGGCGCGACAGCAACCACAACGGCGTGCAGGACAGCGGCGAGGAAGGCATCGGCGGCATCAGCGTGTCCTTGTACGACACCGCCAACAACAAGCTGGGCACGGTCAAGACCGACAGCAACGGCAACTACAAGTTCGCCGATTTGACGCCAGGCAACTATTACCTGGTGTTCGACAAGTCCAACGTCATCTTCAAGAACTACAACATGAACGACTGGAAGTGGGGCGTGAAGAACACCGGTAGCAACGACGCCATCGATTCGGATGTCAACGGCGACATGATTTCTAAAGTGAACGTCACCAGGACCGACACCATCAACCTGAGCTCGGGCGAGAACGATATGAGCTGGGACGCCGGCATCACGCCGATCGCGATCGATCTGAACGGCGATGGCATCCACACCATCGCCCGCGCCGACATGCAGGGCAGCTTCGACCTGCTGGGCACCGGCAAGGCGATCCAGTCGGGCTGGCTGTCCAAGGGCGACGGCTTCCTGGCCATCGACAGCAACGGCAACGGCAACATCGACAACGTCGGCGAACTGTTCGGCGGCACCGCCAAGGGCTCGGGCTTCGCCAAGCTGGCCAGCTACGACAGCAACGGCGACGGCGTGGTCAACGCCTCCGACGCGCAGTTCGGCAGCCTGCTGATCTGGCAGGACGCCAACAGCGACGGCAAGACCGACGCCGGCGAGCTGGTGTCGCTGAAGGCGGCCGGCGTGGCCAGCCTGAACGTTGGCTACACCGAGCTGCCGTTCCTTGACGCCAACAACAACCTGCACCTGGAGCGCAGCAGCGTGACCATGACCAACGGCAAAACGGCCGACATGACCGACGTCTACTTCAACGTCGCGGCGGTTGATGCGGCGGCGGCAGGTGTGACGCTGCCGACCATGGCCGACCTGATGGCCGAAGGCGCGCAGCAAGTTCAACTGGTGGGTCAAAGCCAGCAGTGTCAGGTCGAGTTCGCCTAAGTTTGTAGTAGTTTCTCCCTAAAGCCGTACAACGACATTTACTTTTATAGAAGAAAAAATATCATGCAAATCAAATTCAGCGCAATCAAAGCAGCCGTCCTCGCCGTCTCCGTAGCCTTCTCGGGCGCCGCCTTCGCCGGCGCGACCTACAACTCGAACCCTATCGTCGGCGCCGGCGGCCTGGTGGTCAACTTCGACGGCCAGAATTTCAACGGCACGCCGGTCGTCGGCATCCCGGTCATCGAGCTGAACAATACCGTCAATGCCCAGGACAGCTTCCTGGCCTTCTGCATCCAGCCAAACGTCGATCTGCTGGCGAACACCGTCTATACCGGCGCCACCGCTGTGCTGAACAACAACGTCAAGGCGCTGTACGAAACTTCGTATGCCAGCGCCATCAAAGACACCGAAGGGCAGAAGGCCTTCCAACTGGCGCTGTGGGAATTGGTCGCCGACGACGGCAACATCTACAGCAACACCGGTGCGCAATACTTCATCAGCGGTTCCGACTCGAGCGCCGACGCCGCCTTCAAGATGCTGGACCTGGCGTCCAAGCACACCGTGCTGAGCAATATGTACACCTATACCAGCTTCACCGGCACCGGCTCCAACGGTCTGGCGTCGCAGCAGTTGCTGGGCGTGCAGATGGCCGCGCCGGTGCCGGAAGCGAGCACCTGGGCCATGCTGGGTCTGGGCTTGGGCATGATCGGCTTCATGGGCCGCCGCAAGTCGTCGGGCCAGGACGTAAAGTTCGGTTGATAGCCTGACCGTCGCGCCGCCACCCCCGGCGGCGCGACGATTTGTCCGCCAGTCTACGGCGTTTCACCCATGAAATGCTATTTGTATGGCAAACTTCGGGCTCACTTCAGTTTGATCGCCCAGTTAGCCCATGAGTATAGTCAAGAATTTGCCGTTTGAATGGCTGGTCGGCCTGCGCTACACGCGCGCCGGCAAGCGTAGCGGCCGCAACAGTTTCATCTCCTTCATTTCCCTGATTTCGATGGCCGGCATCGGCCTCGGCACGGCCGCGCTGATCGTGGTGCTGTCAGTGATGAACGGCTTCGAAAAGGAAGTGACCACCCGCATGCTGTCGGTGCTGGCGCACGTCGAGGTGTTCGACCTGCGCGGCGCCATGCCGGACTGGGAGCAGCGCGCCCGCCAGGCCGCCGCCAACCCCGAGGTGCGCGCCGCCGCGCCCTTCGTCGAAACCGAGGGCATGCTGATCCGCGACGACATCCTGCGCCCGTCGGTGGTGCGCGGCGTGCTGCCGTCGGCGGAGAAAAACGTTTCCGAGGTGGGCGAGCGCATGCGCGAGGGTAGCCTGGATACGCTGAAGCCGGGTGAATTCAATATCGTGCTGGGCGCCGAGCTGGCCAGGGCGCTGAAAGTCAAGGTCGGCCAGACCGTGACGCTGGCGCGCGCGCAGGGGCCGGGCGCGGGCGGCGCCATGCAGCCCCGCGTGCGTTCGCTGACCGTGACCGGCATCTTCGAGGTCGGCCACAACCAGTTCGACTCCGGTCTTGCACTCATCAATATCAGCGATGCCGAGCAACTCGCCGGGGTGGCCGCGCCGTCCGGCCTGCGCCTGCGCCTGGCCGACATGCAGCGCGCGCCCGAGGTGGCGCGTCAATTGAAGCAGTCGATGCCGGGCGATTTGTTCATGCGCGACTGGACCAGCGCCAACTCGACCTGGTTCGCCGCCGTGAAAAGCCAGAAGAACATGATGTTCATCATCCTGACCATGATTATCGCGGTCGCCGCCTTCAACCTGGTCGCCACGCTGGTGATGACGGTGACCGACAAGCAAGCCGACATCGCCATCCTGCGCACCTTGGGCGCCTCGCCGGCGTCGATCATGAAGATCTTCATGATCCAGGGCGGTCTGACCGGGGTGCTGGGCACCGGCTTCGGTATCGCGCTCGGTTCGGTGCTGGCGGTCAACGTCCACATCATCGTGCCATTCATCGAGGGCTTGTTCGGGATGCATTTCCTGTCCAAGGACATTTATCTGATCAGCTCGGTGCCTTCGGACCTGCGCCTGTCCGATGTCACCAACATCGGCGTGATCTCGGTGCTGCTGGCCTTCGTTGCGACGATCTACCCGAGCTGGCGTGGCGCCCGCGTCAAGCCTGCGCAAGCCTTACGCTACGAGTGAGGCGCGCCGGCGTAGGCTGTGTGCCGCGCCGCACGCATGGAACACTCGCATCGATTACCATTTATTATGGCAAACTGCTGACTTTGCCGATTATGTCCGCTGGAGCACATGAGTATCATTAAGAATCTACCGTTTGAATGGCTGGTCGGCCTGCGCTACACGCGCGCCGGCAAGCGCAGCGGGCGCAATAGCTTTATCTCGTTTATCTCCCTGATTTCGATGGCCGGCATCGGCCTCGGCGTGGCCGCGCTGATCGTGGTGCTGTCCGTGATGAACGGCTTCCAGAAGGACGTGACCGGGCGCATGCTGTCGGTGCTGGCCCACGTGGAGGTGTTCGACGCACGCGGCTCGATGCCGAACTGGCAGGCGGAAGCCGCCGAGGCGCGCAAGAACCCCGAGGTGATCGGCACCGCGCCGTTCGCCGAGACGCAGGGCATGCTGGTGCGCGACGATATCCTGCGTCCGGCCATCATCCGCGGCGTGCTGCCGGAGCAGGAGCCCAACGTTTCCGACGTCGCCAGGCAGACCAGCAGGGGGAGTTTCAACGCGCTGCAACCGGGCGCCTACAATATCGTGCTCGGAATCGAACTGGCGCGCGCGCTGCGCGTCAACCTGGGCGAGAAGGTGACCCTGGCGCTGGCCCAGGGCCAGGCCACGCCCGCCGGCGTGCTGCCGCGCATGCGCTCCTTCAATGTGGTCGGCATCTTCGAGGCGGGCCACAACGAGTTCGATTCCGCGCTCGCCTTCGTGCACCTGACCGACGCCGAAAAGCTGCTGCGCCTGGACGCGCCGGCCGGTTTGCGCCTGCGCCTGTCGGACATGAACCGCGCCCCGCAAGTGGCGCTGGACCTCAAACGCACGATGTCGGGCGACCTGACCATGCGCGACTGGTCCAAGCTCAATGCCAACTGGTTCGCCGCCGTGCAGACCGAAAAGCGCATGATGTTTATCATCCTGACCTTGATCATCGCGGTCGCCGCCTTCAACCTCGTTTCCACCTTGGTGATGACGGTGACCGACAAGCAGGCCGACATCGCCATCCTGCGGACGCTGGGCGCCTCGCCGCGATCGATCATGAAGATTTTCATGATCCAGGGCGCGCTGGTCGGCATCCTGGGCACCATTCTGGGCGTGGCCGGCGGTGTGCTGGTGGCGCTCAATATCGACGTCATCGTGCCGTTTATCGAACATTTATTAGGAGTGCAGTTCTTGTCCAAGGATATTTACTACATCAGCGTCGTGCCGTCGGACCTGCGCTGGCCGGACGTTTTCAAGATCGGCGGCGTGGCCGTGGTGCTGGCGTTCGTCGCCACGATCTACCCAAGCTGGTGGGCCGCCCGCGTCAAACCTGCGGAGGCATTGCGCTATGAGTGATCCAATGACCAACTCCACCACCAACCTGGAACCGGTGGTGCTGTCCTGCCGCAACCTGGGCAAGACTTTCACGCAGGGCAGCTACTCGGTCAAGGTGCTGGCCGGGATCGACATCGACGTGCGGCGCGGCGAACGTGTCGCCATCGTCGGCGCCTCGGGCTCGGGCAAATCGACGCTGCTGCATCTGCTGGGCGGCCTCGATACGCCGACCACCGGCAGCGTGACCCTGCTGGGCAAGGACTTCGCAAGTCTCAATGAATCGGCGCGCGGCGATCTGCGCAACGCCTCGCTGGGCTTCGTCTACCAGTTCCACCACTTGCTGCCGGAGTTCTCCGCGCTGGACAACGTCGGCATGCCGCTGATGATACGGCGCGTCAAACGCAGCGACGCCACCAGCGCCGCGCAGCAAATCCTGGCCCGCGTGAACCTGGCCAAGCGCGTCACCCACGTGCCGGGCGAATTGTCCGGTGGCGAACGTCAGCGCGTGGCGCTGGCGCGCGCGCTGGTCACGCAGCCCGCCTGCGTGCTGGCCGATGAACCGACCGGCAACCTGGACCACGCCACCGCGCAGCAGATTTTCGACCTGATGCTGGAGCTGTCGCGCACCCTGGGCACGGCCTTCGTCATCGTCACCCACGACATCGAACTGGCGCGCCGCTGCGACCGCGTGTTGCGCCTGACCGACGAAGGTTTGAAACCCTACCAGGACTGACATCATGTGGATTGACACCCACTGCCACCTCGATGCGCACGAATTCGGCGGCGAATCCGTCGACCAGGCGCGGAAGGCGAGGGCGCAGGGTGTCGGCATGATCGTGATCCCTGCGGTGGAAACGGCCAATTTTTCCATCGTCGCCGATTTGGCGGCCAGCGTGGACAATGGCTGCTATGCGCTCGGCATCCACCCGATCTATGTTCCGAACGCGAAGGAGGACGACTTGCGCGTGCTGCGCGGGCAGGTCGAGGCGGCGCTGGACGACCCGCGCTTCGTCGCACTGGGCGAGATCGGCCTGGACTTCTTCATCCCCATGTTGACCGAGCCGGCGATGCGCGAGAAGCAGATCTTCTTCTTCCGCGAGCAGCTCAAGATCGCCCGCGACTTCGAACTGCCGGTGCTGATGCATGTGCGCCGCTCGCAGGACGTGGTGCTCAAGCATGCGCGCCAGATCCGGCCCGCCGGCGGCATCGCGCACGCGTTCAACGGCAGCTTCCAGCAGGCGCAGGGCTATATCGACCTGGGATTCAAGCTCGGTTTCGGCGGCGCCATGACATTTACGCGCGCCTTGCAGATACGCCGCATGGCCACCGAACTGCCGCTGGAGGCGATCGTGCTGGAGACCGACGCGCCGGACATTTCGCCCAGCTGGATCCACCCGGGGCGCAATAGCCCCGATCAAATCCCCCGCATCGGCGCCGTGCTGGCCGAGCTGCGCGGCATTAGCGTGGAGGAGGTCGCAGTGGCGACCACGATCAATGCCAAGGCGGCGTTGTCGCGGATGATAGTTTCTTAAGTGATAATTGACTTTGTGACATTTGGATAGAATTATTGATGAGTTGACAGTGCATAATCGCCAATATTTGCCTGTAACAACCCACGGAAATCCAAATGAAACCAGACGTTCGCCTCGCCGCCACCCTCCTGTTCATCCCCGCGATGTGCTTCGCCGATACCAGCACGGTGTCGGAGCGCCAGATTGACGTGCCCAAGTGCAATAGTCCTGCGGCCAAGGTCGTCTTTACCGAATTCAAATGCAAATCCGCCGACTGCTCGTCCGGCGCCGGCCAGCAGGATCCGCGCCAGTACCGCTGGTGGGAGCGTTCGGGCACCGTCGCGCAGCCTAGTTACACGGGCGTGGGCACGGGCATGACCGAGATGCTGGCCACCGCGCTGACGCAGACCGGCTGCTTCGACGTGCAGGAGCGCGCCGAAATGGAAGAGATCAACAAGGAGCTGGCGCTGATCGGCAAAAAGGTCGAAGCGGAGGCGGCCGATTACATGATCACCGGCTCGATCACCTCGCTGGGCTTCGAGCAAAGCTCGACCGGCCTGGGCGGCCTGAGCTTCCTTTCGGGCCCTTTGAGCATGCTGGCCGGCGCGGTCGACTACAAGAAGTCCAAGGTCCACATGAACATGGACATCCGCGTGGTGGACGTGCGCCGCGCCAAGATCATCGCTTCCAAGACCTTCCAGGCCAATAATGAGAAGACCGGCTTCGGCATCTCGGCGATGGGCTGGGGCGGCGGCACCGGGCTGGGGGGCAACCACGCCAGCATCAGCGGCTCGCCGCTGGAAGAGGTGGCGCGCGACCTGCTGGTGAAATCGACGTCGTTCCTGACCGAGACCATCGCCGCGAAGAACATCGCCGAACGCATCGCGGTGAAGGCGACCGACGTTTCCCCGAAATAAGCGTCACATTTTCTTCGGCCCGTATCGAGCGCCGGCAGGGTTGTTCCTGCCGGCGTTTTTGTGTGTCTACAGAATTTCTTACATTGATTCGAATCAAAGACTGGATCGCTGACTTCGATAGTCCTCGGAAGCTTGCATAGTATCGCTGTGTCGGTCGGACGGACTGGCCGAACGCTCTGATGCGAGGGCGACGCACTGGCGGAGTGGCGATGCGATTGGCGATAATCGGCTTTGCGGCGGGGGCGGCCTTCTTGCAAACGCAAGCAGTGCTGCCTGCCGTCCCGGTCATCGCTTGGACTGCCGGATTTTTGTCAATTTGGCTGGCGTTGCGGAAGATGATGGTCAAGCGCAAATTTCCCACCGATGGGGGATTCCGCTTTCAGACTTTGCGCGCGTTGCACGCTTTGCTGGTCGGCACCATCGCCGGCTTTTATTGGGCGGCCTGGCTGGCGCACGTGGCGTTGTCATCGCAACTGGCGAGCGCCGATGAGGGGCGGGATTTTACGGTGATTGGCACCGTGGATAACTTACCCTATCGTTTCGCGCAGGGCGTGCGCTTCAATTTCGCCGTGGAGCGCGTGCTGGATGGACGGGGCGCCGCGAAGACAACGATGCCTGGGCCGCCTCCGGTCCCGCCGCGTATTGCGCTGTCCTGGTACGCAGGCTTTCGCGATCAGCTCACGCAAATCGGCAACGTGCAGCCGGGCGAACGCTGGCAACTGACGGTTCGCCTGCAGCGGCCACACGGCAACGCCAACGAATACGGCTTCGATTACGAAGCCTGGTTGCTGGAGCAGGGCGTACGCGCGACCGGCTACGTGCGGCCAAATAACGCGAATCGGCGCCTGGACAGTTTTGTCTTCAGCGCCCGCAACGTCATCGAGCATTGCCGCGCGGCGCTCCGGGCGCGGATTCTGGCGGCGCTTCCCGATAAACCTTACGCTGGCGTGATCGTCGCATTGGTCGTTGGCGACCAGCGCGGGATCGATCAATCGGAATGGAAGGTTTTCACCAATACCGGTATAGGCCATCTTGTCAGCATCAGCGGATTGCACATTACCATGGTGGCGGGGTTGTTCGCGCTGATCGCCTTCACATTGTGGCGGCACTCGTTTTTCACTCGCGCGCAATTGCCGTTGATGATGCCGGCGCAAAAAGTCGCGGCGCTGGTCGGTGCGACGGTCGCGTTGTTCTATGTGCTGCTAGCCGGCTTCGGCGTGCCGGCGCAGCGTACGCTGTATATGCTGATCGTGGTCGCCGTCGCGCTGTGGTTGAACCGGATCGCCAGCGTGTCGCATGTGCTGTGCACCGCGCTCGGCGTCGTGGTGCTGCTTGATCCCTGGGCGGTGCTGTGGCCGGGATTCTGGCTGTCGTTCGGTGCCGTGGCGGTGATCCTGTATTCCACCGTCGGCCGCACCACTTCTCGGCCTGACCGGCGCGCGCCTAGCGTCGATGAGTCGCCGCAGGGGGCATATTCCGCGCCGACGCTTGGCGCGCGATGCTGGCAGGCTTTGCGCGTTGGCGCGCACACCCAGTACGCCGTCACGCTTGGACTCGTGCCGCTGACGATGCTGCTGTTTGCGCAGGTGTCCGTCATCAGTCCTTTGGCGAACGCGGTGGCGATACCGTTGATTAGTCTGGTCGTTACGCCGCTGGCGCTGGTGGGCAGCATGCTGCCGATGTCATTGGCGTCCTGGGTCCTCGGCTTGGCGCATTTGCTGGTCGAGGGGTTGACTATTTGCCTGCAATGGTTCAGCGGCCTGCGTTACGCGGTCTGGCGTGCACCGACTCCGCCTTTGTGGCTGTTTTGTTGGGCTATGTTCGGTACCCTGTGGCTGCTCGCGCCGCGCGGGTGGCCGGCGCGCTGGCTTGGCCTGGCGACGTGGATACCGCTGCTGGCGGCCGAACCATCGCACCCGGAACCCGGTCGCATGACCGTGACCGCTTTCGATGTGGGGCAGGGCATGGCGCTGCTGATTGAAACCAGCCATCACCGTCTGCTTTACGATGCGGGTCCGAGCTACGGCCCTGAGATCAACGCCGGCAGCCGTGTCATCCTGCCGTATTTGCGGGCGCGCGGCATTGCTTCGCTGGACGGCATGATCGTCAGCCATAGCGACGCCGATCACTCTGGAGGCGCCTTGTCCGTGCTCGATGGCTTGCCGGTCGATTGGGTGCTGGGGTCTCTTTTGCCAGATCATCCGATAGCTGCTGCGGCCAGGCACCACGTGCAATGCGCCGCCGGACAGGCGTGGACCTGGGATGGCGTGCGCTTCGAGATACTGCATCCACTGGCCGCCAGTTACGCGGACTTGACTCTTAAACCCAATGCGCGCGGGTGTACCTTGAAGATTACCGCCGGTGGCAAGTCGATGCTGCTCGCTGGCGATATCGAGGCCTTGCAAGAGTCGCAACTTGTGTCGCGCGACCGGGAGCGGCTGCGTGCCGATGTTTTGCTGGTTCCGCATCATGGCAGTGGCACCAGTTCGAGCCTGGAATTTCTAAAGGCGGTTAATCCGCAAGTGGCCGTTTTCCAGGTCGGCTATCGAAACCGTTATCAACATCCTAAAAGAGAAGTCTATGATCGTTATGGTAAACTGCAAATTAAACGCCTGCGTACCGACAAATTGGGGGCTTTGACTATCGATTTCGATCAAACTATCCGGATTGCTGGGTATCGCGAGACGCATGCGCGTTACTGGTACGGTCAGTGATCTTCTTGAAGTCGTCGGCGGCGCATGGATGGCCGATTACGCTGCGCTAATCCGCCCTACGTGTTTTAGATGGGTTCTGGACGTCGTGGCCTGGATCGGGGACTCTGAATTAGAGCCTTCCTACCAGCCGCTTGTGGGAACTGCCGTTACAATTGGTCGACAATAACCATACGGAGACCGCTTGTGAGCAAGCCCAAGCTGCATTTCGCCCATGCCAATAGCTACCCGGCGGGCGTGTACCGCCAGTTCTTCGAGAGCTTGAGCGACCAGTTCGAGATCCAGGCGCTCGATATGCACGCGCATAATCCCAATTATCCCGTCACCGACTGCTGGCCGCATCTTGTAGACGAATACATCGCCGAACTGACCGCGCGGTATTCGGAACCCGTGATCCTGGTGGGGCATTCCTTGGGCGGCATGCTTAGTTTACTGGTCGCCCATGCCCGGCCGGACCTGGTGCGCTGCGTCGTCATGCTCGACGCACCGGTGGTCGCCGGCTGGCGCGCGCTGGTCTGGCGGACCATTAAACTGGTTGGCAAGGCGTATGACGTCCCGCCGGCCAAATTCTCCAAACGCCGGCGCAATGTGTGGCCCAGCGCCGCCGCCGCGTATGAGCACTTCTCCAGCAAGGATATCTTCGCGGCCTGGGCGCCCGGCGTGCTGAACGATTACATCGACAATGGCATGAGGCCGCACCCGGAAGGCGTCCAGCTGCGCTATACGCGGGAGATCGAGACGGCGGTCTACGCCAGCTTGCCGCATCATCTGCCGAGAATCGTGCGCGGGCGCTTCCCGGTGCCGATCGGTTTCATCGGCGGCACCGATTCGTGGGAAACCAGCCAATCCGGCCACAAACATACGCAAGCGCT
The DNA here is from genome assembly GCA_963511605.1 of uncultured Duganella sp. Taxonomy (GTDB): domain Bacteria; phylum Pseudomonadota; class Gammaproteobacteria; order Burkholderiales; family Burkholderiaceae_D; genus Rugamonas. The sequence goes on from CAUPJZ010000012.1 coordinate 72,150, forward strand.
GGTGGGGCGCCACTTCCGGCTTATCCCCGGCGGCCATCTGTTCCCGATGGAGGCGCCGGCGGCGGCGGCCGACGCCACGGCCGACATGATCGTCGGTCTGCTGGACGAACAATCCACCGCTGGCGGCGCTAAAAAAGTTCTTAAATACGGGGCTTTCGCGTAAAATCTCGTCCATTCGGCGCGGTAGCGCCCCCCGGCAATTTTAGGAATACCTTGCGATGACGATTAAAAGCGATAAATGGATACGCCGCATGGCGGAGCAGCATGGGATGATCGAGCCGTTCTTCCCGGACCAGGTGCGCGAGCAGGATGGCCGCAAGGTCATTTCCTACGGCACCTCGTCGTATGGCTACGATATCCGCTGCGCCGACGAATTCAAGATCTTCACGAACATTAACAGCACCATCGTCGATCCGAAGAACTTCGATTCGAACTCCTTCGTCGACGTCAAGAGCGATGTCTGCATCATTCCGCCGAATTCCTTCGCGCTGGCCCGCACGATGGAGTACTTCCGTATTCCACGCAGCGTGCTGACCGTCTGCCTGGGTAAATCGACCTACGCGCGTTGCGGCATCATCGTCAACGTGACGCCGTTCGAGCCGGAATGGGAAGGCTATGTGACCCTGGAATTCTCCAACACCACACCGCTGCCAGCGAAAATCTACGCCGGCGAGGGCTGTGCCCAGGTGCTGTTCTTCGAGAGCGATGAGGTGTGCGAGGTGTCGTACAAGGACCGCAACGGTAAATATCAGGGTCAGCGCGGCGTGACTTTGCCGAAAGCCTAAGGGCGCCCGATCACGTAATGAAATCGATAATCTTTTGCACGAGCTATATCCGGGACGCCGAGGCATGGCAGACTCGATATAAGCGCTGGCTCGATTATTATCAGGATTTCCCGCTTGATGTGGTCAAAAGACTCATGATCGACGATGGGTCGCCTTACCTGCCGCCGTCTGACATCATCAAAACGGTTTCCAATACCACCCCTCTGGCATCGGTGGAAGATAAGAATTTAATCATTCGATTCGCCGATAACCTGGGGCGGCAGAGTATCAAAGACTATCCCGGCTGGTGGCGCAGCTTTCTTCATTCGGTGGAAGTGGCCAGGGAATTGGGCGTCGATAAAATCATCCATATCGAGTCGGATGCGTATATTTTGAGTCCACGCCTGCGCGATTTCATCGATCAGACCAGCACCGGCTGGCACGTTCTGTGGACGCAGCATAACAATTTCCCTGAAACGGCGATCCAGGTGATTTGCCGCGATCAGTTCGAGATTTTCGAAGACTTCAAACAGAAGAATCCGACCTTGCATTTCCCCGATATGGCCGAGCATATGCTGCCGTTTACGGCGGTGAATAAGGAATTCAAGGGCGACCGCTATAGCGAGCTCAAGCGAAATCGCGGGATATTCAAATCGAAGAAATTCAATTTTCTTCCGATTTTCAAGTGGGACTTCTTTAACGTCCAAGTTCCGGAGGACGCGGACTTCGTGACGCAAGGCGTTATCAGCCAGCATCTGGAATACCGGCGCCGCGCATAAGCCGTTTTACAGCTTCACCGGCAGTATCATCTCCACACACAAGCCACCACCCGCACGGTTGGTGGCTTTTATACTTCCGCCGTGCGCTTCGATCACGTGCTGGGCGATCGCCAGGCCCAGGCCGTGGCCTTCGGTCCCGGCATTGCTGGACCGGAAGAAAGGCTGGAAGATGGTTTCCAGATCGGCCGGCGCCACGCCCGGGCCCCGGTCGAGCACGCGGATGCATAGCTGGCGCGCATCGGGCAGGCAACGCACTTGCAGCTGCACTTCGCCGCCTTCGGCGCTGTGCTTGATGGCGTTGCGGACCACGTTCTCGATCGCGCGCCCCAGCAAATCGGCCTGGCCGACCACCAGCACATCGGCATCGCCTTCGCGCACCACCGTGCGTTGCTGGCTGGCCGCCTCGTAACTGGCGTCGTCGGCGATTTGCTCCAGCAGATCGGCCATGCTGATCTCTTCCTGGCTGGCCTTGATCGCGCCGGCCTCCAGGCGCGCCAACGTCAGCAGCTCTCCCACCAGTTTGTCCATGCGGACGCTCTCGCGTTCGATGCGCTCCATCGAGGCGGCGATCTTGTCCGGCTGCTGGTGCGCCAGGCCGATCGCCGCCTGCAGCCGCGCCAGCGGCGAGCGCAGTTCGTGCGAAACGTCGTGCAGCAGGCGCGTTTGGCCGTCGATCAGATTGCGCAGGCGCGCTGTCATGCGGTCGAAGTCGCGACCGAGATCGTTCAGTTCCGTGAGGCTTTTGCCGGATGCGCTGACGAAGCGCGGCGCCAGGTCGCCGCCGGCGGCGGCGTCGAATGCCGCCCGCAAGGCGCGGATCGGCCGCGAGAAGTACCACGCCAGGATCACCGAGAACAGCAGGCTGGCGAGAATCGCCGCGACGATCGGTATCCACGGCGTGAGCGGCTGGAATCGGGGACCCATCGGCCCGCGCGGTCCTTCCATGCCCGGCGCGCCATTGGCGCCATTGGCGCCATTGCCGCCTTGCGCCTGGTCGGGAGGCGGACCGCCGGGGGCGGCGCCATCGGGCGGCGGACCGCCGGGGCCACCGGGCCGATTTGGATCGGAGCGGCCGTCGAACCCGCCGGCCATGCGCCGGTCCTCAAACAGCATCTGCTGGTTTTTCAAGCCCGCGAGCAGTTGCCGCGATTCGCTGTCGAAGCCGCGCTGGCGCTCGGCCCAGGGCAGGAACAGCATATAGCGATTGCCTTGCGGGTCGTACACCTGACGCACCACGCGGCGCTTGCCGTCGTCCTTGAGCAGGGCGCGCGACTCGCGCAGCATGGCCGGGCTGACGATGCGGCCCAGCATTTCGCGGCCTTCGTCGTCGACCGCGTAAACACGCCGCCTGTCCATATTGTCGAGCATGCGCCGCAGGGCGTTGGTGCCGCCGTATTCCAAGGTGGCGGCGGCGGCGTTGATGGCGATTTCCGCCGGCGGGCTGGTGTCGATGTCGGCCGGCGCGGCCTTTTGTTGGCTGCGGTCCTTGAGCCAGATGCCGCCGAGGACGCCCACGGTCGCCGTCATCTGTGCCAGCAGTATGCACACGAAGAACTTCCAGAACAAGCGGCCCACAGGCTACTCCTTGATCAGCTGATAGCCAAGGCGGTAGACCGTTTGCAGGCACGAGCGGCCGTCGGCGATGGTGCCGAGTTTGTGGCGCAAGCTGCTCAGGTGGACATCGATGTTGCGGTCGAAGCGCGCCAGCGGGCGGCCCAGACCCTGTTCGGACAGGGTGTTCTTGCTGACCGGCCGTCCGGCGTTGCGGGCCAGGACCTCCAGCAGATTGAATTCGGTGCTCGTCAGTTCCAGTTTGGCGCCGGCCCAGGCGGCGCGGCGCTGTTCCGGCCACATCGTCAACTGGCCGACGTTGAGGGCGGCCGGCGTGCCGTTGTCGGTCGGCGCGCTTTGCGCCCGGCGCAGGATGGCGCGGATGCGGGCCGTTAGTTCGCGCGGCGTGCAGGGTTTGGTGACGTAGTCGTCGGCGCCCAGCTCGAGGCCGACGATGCGGTCGGTGTCGTCGCCGCGGCCGGTGAGCATCAGGATGGGCAGTTGGCTGTTGGTGCGGATGCGGCGCAGCGTCTCCAGCCCATTCATGCGCGGCATCATGACGTCGAGGATGGCGATGGCGTACGTGCCGGTGGCCGCTTCGGCCGTGCCGGCTTCGCCGTCGTGGACGGCTTTGACGTCGAAGCCTTCCTGCTCCAGATACTCCTGGAACATGCCCACCAGCTCGATGTCGTCGTCGATCAACAGTACTTTGCTCTTCATTGCCGCGCAATTCTTTGTATAAGGATTGTCAATCATACCAGCGCCAGAGTTCCCGCCAGTCTACTTTTACGTCGATTTACAACGGCTTGCATGGCGGCAATTCGGATGGCAAACCGGCTTTACGTCGATTTACGTTGTCCTTACGCTACTTAACATACGGCAACTAGAGAATGGCGTCCTCAAGTCGAGAAAGGATGGATTTGCATGAAAACTAACAAACTGAATGTGCAGAAACTATTGCTGGCCATGGCGGTGGCGCTGCCCTTGTTCGCCGTGACCGGCGCCAGCGGCGCCAACGAGGTGGACGATCATTTCCCTGGCATGCCGCCGGGCGCGCCGGGCGGGCCGGGCGGGCCGGGCGGGCCGGGCGGCGCCGGTCCCGGCGGCGGGCCGGGCATGCATGGCGACATGCCGCCGTTCGGCGCGCCGGTCATGGTCGGGCGCCCGCTGCTTTTGCGCGGCGTCGAGCTCAGCGAGGCGCAGGACGACAAGGTCTTCGCGATCCTGCATGAGGAACAGCCGTATCTGCGCGAGCAGGGCAAGGCGGCGGCCAAGGCGCAGGAGGCGCTGCGCGCGCTCGCCGGCGCCGGCAAGTATGACGACGCCAAGGCCGCGTCGCTGGCGCAGGCGGCCGCAACCGCCATGGCCAATATCTCGCTGCAGCGTGCACGCACCGAGCAAAAGCTGTTGGCGGTGCTCACGCCCGAGCAGCGCAAACAGCTGGACGCGGACAGGGACGGCAAGGGCAAGCCGCGCCGTTCGCGTTACTAGACCTCACCGCAGCACCACCGAACCACCCCGGCCATCGCGGGGTGGCGGTTCAATCACTAAAAAAGGGGAGCAAGCATGGAACATCATGACGATAGCGAACACAGCCTAGCGGCCGATCTGGCCGCGATGCTTAATCTGAACAGCGACCGTCGCCAGACGTTGCGCTGGCTGTTGGCGGGCGCTTCGGCGCTGCCGATCATGGGTTGCGGCGGCGGCGACAGCGCCACCGGTACCACCAGCACCACCGCGACGACGACGCCAGCCACCACGACCACCACCACGACAACGACGCCAACCACCGCCGGCTCGTGTTCGGTGATACCGGAGGAAACCGGCGGCCCGTATCCGGCCGACGGCACCAACAGCAATTCGAGCGGCGTGGTCAATGTGCTGACGCAATCGGGCGTCGTGCGCAGCGACATCCGCAGCAGCTTCAATGGCGCCACTGGCGTGGCGGCCGGCGTGCCGCTGACCATCAAGCTACAGATCGTCAACACCAACGGCAGTTGCGCGTCGCTCGAGGGTTTCGCGGTGTATCTGTGGCACTGCGACCGCGATGGTAATTATTCGCTGTATTCGAGTGGGGTGACGGCGCAAAACTATCTGCGCGGCGTGCAGGCGACGGATAGCAGCGGCACGGTGTCGTTCACGACGATCTTCCCCGGCTGCTATTCGGGTCGCGTGCCGCATGTGCACTTCGAGGTGTACCGGTCGTTGTCGGCGGCGACCAGCGCGGCGAACCGCATCAAGACGTCGCAGTTCAGTTTCCCGGTTGCGACCTGTAATGAGGTGTACGCCACCACCGGTTACAGCGCCAGTGTGCGCAATATGGCGGCGATCAGCCTGGCGACCGACAACGTGTTCAGCGATGGGTATTCGCTGCAGATGACCACGGTGACGGGGAATGCCACCGATGGGTATGTGGCGACGTTGACGGTGGGTGTGGCCGGATAGTGAGGCACACCTGGGAGACACGTAGGGCGGATTAGCGCAGCGTAATCGGCGATGTGTGAGCTGCCGGCGGCTCACACATGGCCGATTACGGCGTTCCGCCTAATCCGCCCTACGTGTCTCCAGAATGAATCAGCCGTTAGCGGCCGCCCATGGCGTCGCGGATCTTTTGGTCGGTCTTGTACTGGCTGAGCGCGTACACCGCCCAGATCGCCGCTGGCAGCCAGCCGATCACGGTGATTTGCAGGATCAGGCAGATGATGCCGGCGAACGGACGACCGATCGTGAAGAAGGTCAGCCACGGAAGGATCAGGGCAATAAGAAGGCGCATGTGTGTCTTGTCTCTCTATCGGATGACGAAAAGGGCGTGCCGGCGGCACGCCCAAGTCCAAAATTTACCACATCGGCCGGACCATGCCGGCCTACCTATCAAGCGTCCAGCTTGACGCAATCGACGAAGTAACCACGCTTGCCATCGACCTCGCGCTTGACCAGGCCGTGCACGTCGGTCTCGAAGCCAGGGAAGCGCTCGTTGAAGTCGCGCGCGAAGCGCAGGTAGTCGACGATGGTCTTGTTGAAGCGCTCGCCCGGAATCAGCAGCGGAATGCCCGGTGGATAAGGCGTCAACAGGATCGACGTGATACGGCCTTCCAGCTCCTCGATCGCCACGCGCTCGATTTCGCGGTGCGCCATCTTGGCGAACGCGTCCGACGGCTTCATCGCCGGGATCATGTCCGACAGGTACATTTCGGTCGTCAGGCGCGCGACGTCGTAGGCCTTGTAGAAATCGTGGATCTGCTGGCACAGGTCGCGCAGGCCCATTTTTTCGTAGGTCGGGTTGGCGGCCGCGAATTCCGGCAGGATGCGCCACATCGGCTGGTTCTTGTCGTAGTCGTCCTTGAACTGCTGCAACGCCGTCAGCAGCGTGTTCCAGCGGCCCTTGGTGATGCCGATGGTGAACATGATGAAGAACGAGTACAGGCCGCACTTCTCGATGATCACGCCGTGCTCGGCCAGGTACTTGGTGACGATCGACGCCGGGATGCCGCTTTCGGCGAACTGGCCGTCGAGCGACAGGCCCGGGTTGACGATGGTCGCCTTGATCGGGTCGAGCATGTTGAAGTTCGGCGCCAGGTTGCCGAAGCCGTGCCAGTCGTCCTCGGCGCGGATGACCCAGTCCTCGCGCGAACCGATGCCTTCTTCCGCGAAGTTCTGCGGGCCCCACACCTGGAACCACCAGTCCTTGCCCCATTCCTGATCGATCTTCTGCATCGCGCGGCGGAAGTCCAGCGCTTCCAGGATCGATTCCTCGACCAGCGCGGTGCCGCCCGGCGCTTCCATCATGGCGGCGGCGACGTCGCACGAGGCGATGATCGAGTACTGCGGCGAGGTCGACGTGTGCATCAGGTACGCCTCATTGAAAGCGTCGCGGTCGAGCTTGACGGTTTCCGATTCGCGCACCAGCACCTGCGAGGCCTGCGACAGGCCGGCGAGCAGCTTGTGGGTCGACTGGGTCGAGAAGATCATCGATTCCTTGGCGCGCGGACGGTCCTTGCCGATCGCGTGCATATCTTTGTAGAAATCGTGGAAGGTGGCGTGTGGCAGCCACGCTTCGTCGAAGTGCAGGGTGTCGATTTTGCCGTCCAGCAGTTCGCGCAGGGTCTCGACGTTGTAGACCACGCCGTCGTAGGTCGATTGCGTGATGGTCAGGATGCGCGGCTTCTTGTTCTTGGCTTCGCGGGCGAACGGATTCGCCTCGATCTTGCGCATGATGCTTTCCATCGAGAACTCTTCCAGCGGAATCGGACCGATGATGCCCAGGTGGTTACGCGTCGGCATCAGGAACACCGGAATCGCGCCGCACATGATGATCGAGTGCAGGATCGACTTGTGGCAGTTGCGGTCGACGACGACGATGTCGCCCGGCGCCACGGTCGAGTGCCAGACCATCTTGTTCGACGTCGAGGTGCCGTTGGTGACGAAGTAGCAGTGGTCGGCGTTGAAGATGCGCGCGGCGTTGCGTTCGGACGCGGCCACCGGGCCGGTGTGGTCGAGCAGCTGGCCGAGTTCCTCGACGGCGTTGCAGACGTCGGCGCGCAGCATGTTTTCGCCGAAGAACTGGTGGAACATCTGGCCGATCGGCGACTTCAGGAAGGCCACGCCGCCCGAGTGGCCGGGGCAGTGCCACGAGTACGAACCGTCGTTGGCGTAGTGCACCAGCGCGCGGAAGAACGGCGGCGACAGGCCGTCCAGGTAGGACTTGGCTTCGCGGATGATGTGGCGGGCGACGAATTCCGGCGTGTCCTCGAACATGTGGATGAAGCCGTGCAGCTCGCGCAGGATATCGTTGGGGATGTGGCGCGAGGTGCGCGTTTCGCCGTACAGATAGATCGGGATGTCGGCGTTCTTGTAGCGGATTTCTTCGACGAAGGCGCGCAGCGATTTGAGCGCGGTGTCGGTCTCCTCGACCGAGCCGGCGCCGAATTCCTCGTCATCGATCGACAGCACGAAGGCCGACGCGCGCGATTGCTGCTGGGCGAACTGGGACAGGTCGCCGTAGCTGGTCACGCCCACCACTTCCATGCCTTCTTTTTCCATTGCATCGGCGAGGGCGCGAATGCCCAGGCCGGACGTGTTCTCGGAACGGAAATCCTCGTCGATGATGACGATGGGGAAACGAAATTTCATGCATGTCTCCAAAAAAGCAAGCCGCCCCTTACAAATGTGAAGGGGCGGACAGGGCGCGACACTATTGCTAGGAATCGCAGAAAAAAAATAAGAACGGGATTCTCGCAGAAATGCGCCCGCTGCGGGAAAAAAATATCATATAGAAAAAATGACCAAACCGCGCAGTAGAGTGCCTCAGCGGTGTGACGGGCGTATTACAGCGGCTTGCGGCTCTCGCAACGACGGAAACATGAAACTGAAACCACGGAACCACGTAGGGCGGATTAGGCGGCACGCCGTAATCGGCCAAGCGCCGCCAGCGGCCCTAAAATCAATGCAACCAAGCGACGACACCCAGCGCGATCCCCACGCCGGCCACGCCATACGCCAGTCCCATCATCCATTTCTTGCGCGTGAGCAGCGTAATGGCCGCCAGCGAAATGGCGATCTGCTCGGCGGTGGTCGCCAGCGCCCACTGGTGATGGTGATGCATGGCCTCGTCGGACTTGTGATTCCATTCCTTCGACGATTCCTCCCATTTTTCGGCTTCCTTGCGGATATCGTCCTTTTCGGCCTTGTAGCGGGCGACCTCGGCCTCATATTTCTTAGGATCGACCCCGGGCAGGGTCATGGCCAGCTCGGCCAGGTTTTGCTTGCTGGACTTGGCCTGGTAGTAATTCCAGCTGTTGGCTGCCTGCGTTTTATCGATGGCGGCGTTGTTCTTGAACATGGCGGCGTCGTTCTGCGTGGCCCCGCCCAGGTAGCCGAAGGCGGCGCCGACGGTCGCCAGGATGGCCGTCATGACGGCAATATTGTTTGAAAAGCCATCGTTTCCGTGGGCTGCGTGTTCGACCGCGTGATCGTGCGGTCCGTGGACGTGAAAACCTTGGCCTGACATGGTTGCTTGAATCCTTGAAGAGTAAAGTTAGACTTTGCGGCGATAGGTGACAAACGCGTACGGCAAGCCGGACGTGTCGGAGCTGTGCTGCTCGCGGGCGGTTTCTTCCCACACGGCGTGGTCGATGGCGGGAAAGAAGGCGTCGCAGTTGAACGTGCGTGCGACCTCGGTGACGATCAAACGGTCGGTCAGGGCCATGGACTGCTTGTAGATCTCGGCGCCGCCGATGACGTAGCCTTCGGCGCCGTCCAGCAGGGCGATGGCCGCGTCGACCGAATCCACCGCCTCGACGCCGTCGTGGCGCCAGCCGGCGTTGCGGGTGATGACGATGTTGCGGCGGTTGGGCAGCGGACGGCCGATCGAATCGAAGGTTTTGCGGCCCATGATGATCGGATGGCCGGTGGTCAGGCGCTTGAAATGGGCCAGATCCTCCGGCAATTTCCACGGCAAGGTGTTGTTGATGCCGATGCCGCCTTGCTGGTCGGTGGCGACGATGATGGTCAGTGTGCTCATGGATACTCTGTAAGGTTGGGTGAGAATTCCCGGTGGCTGGTATTATCGTTGAAATTGCGGTCCGCTTCCATGACCGTTGAGTAATTTGCCAGAGCGAGTAGCAAGCGCGAACGCTGGCGCGAACACCCTATGAATCCGGCCTTATGGCCATACCGAGTACCTATGACGAATTTCGAAAAAACCGGCAGCCGTTCCATCCCGTCCCTGCAAGCGACCGTTGAAGAATATATCGAGCCGCGCAGCGGCGCGCGCCACATCCATCTGGCCAGCGACCAGCAGGAGCTGGTGTTTCTGGTCGCCTTCCCGACGGTGCCGGACGTCAGCGACGGCCGCGCCCACATTCTGGAGCACCTGTCGCTGTGCGGCTCCGAGCGTTATCCCGTGCGCGATCCGTTTTTCTCGATGCTGCGCCGCTCGACCGCCACCTTCATGAATGCGTTCACGTACGCCGACCGCACCGTCTACCCGTTCGCCAGCACCGACCGCAAGGATTTCTTCAACCTGCTCGACGTGTATCTGGACGCGACCTTCTTCCCCAACCTGGACTACCTGAACTTCCTGCAGGAGGGCTGGCGCCATGTCCTCAAGGACGGCAAGCTGGCCTACCAGGGCGTGGTGTTCAATGAAATGAAGGGCGCCTTCAACGATCCGATGCGCGCGCTGTACAGCGGCATCGAAGGCACGCTGCTCAAAGGGACGACCTATGAGGTGGAATCCGGCGGCGATCCGCTGGTGATCCCGGAACTGACGCACGAAATGCTCAAGGAATTCCACGCCAGTCATTACCATCCGTCGCAAGCGGTGTTCATGACGGCGGGCGCCATCAGCGCCGAGGAAATCCAGGAGCAGATCAAGCTGCGCGTGCTGTCCAAATTGCCGGCCGCCGCTCAGGAGCGCATGCTGCCGCAGTTGGCCGAATACTGGACCGCGCCGCGCGTCAACGAGGTGCGCATCCCGTCGCAGCAGGCCAAGGCCGACGAATACGGCCTGCAGTTTTCGTGGTTGCTGGGCGAATCGACCGATCCGATGGCGTACTACAACGCCTACCTGCTCGACTCCGGCCTGCTGGGCGACGCCTCGTCGCCGCTGATGAAGGCCATGGAATCGGCCGGTTACGGCCGTCCATCGCGCCTGAACGGCCATGACGACGGCCCGCGCCAGCTGATTTTCCACGTTGGCATGGAAGGCTTGACCGAGCCGCAGATCGAAAAAGCGCGCGTGCGCATCTGGTCCGCGCTCGAGCGCGCGGCGAAGCAGGGCGTGCCGACCGACGCGCTGCAGGCCGCGTTGCGCGACATCCGCTACAGCCAGCGCGACACCGCCAACTCCCACATGCCGAACGCCTTGAGCCGCCTGCTGCACGCGCTGCCGGTGGCCATGCGCGGCGGCGACGTGTTCGATGCGCTCGACGGCGAAGCACACCTGGCCAAGCTGGAAGAAGCGATCCAGGACCCGGACTACTTCAAGTCGCTGGTGCGCTCGCTGCTGGAAAGCCCGACGCGCCTGACCACCAGCGTCATCCCGGACGCCACCTACTTCACGGCGCGCGACGCGCAGGAAGAGGCGCAACTGGCCGTGCGCAACGCCGCGCTGACCGATCATGAACGCGCCCGCATCGAAGCCGAAACGGCCGCCCTGGACAAGCACCAGCAATTGCCATCCAATTCCGAGGTGCTGCCGCGCATCCGTCCTTCGGACGTCAGCATCCACCCGGCGCCGGCGCTGCCTTTACCCGCGCCGTTGGCCGCGCAGGATGGCCGCGTGCTGCCGTTCACCATCGCCTCCAACGGCCTGTCGTACGCCCGTGTGAATTACGACGTATCGCATTTCGACGCGGCCGACTGGCCTTGGCTGCGTCTTTACGCCGACGTGGTCACCGAGATCGGTGTCGGCGACATGGATTACGAGGATGCCGACGCCTGGCGCCAACTGATGGCGCCATCATTCGACGTCGGCCTGGATGCGACCCAGCAGCCCGGCGGCGCCTTGAGCCTGGAGTTGTGGTTCGGCGCCAGCGGTTTGCGCGAGGATCACGAAGGTATCGCGGAACTGATTTCGCGCACCTTGTCCGAGACGCGCTTCGATGAGTATGAACGTCTGGCCTTCCTGATCGACAGCGAAGCGCAGGACCGTTTGACCGGCCTGGCGCAGGCGGGCAACCGCTACGCCATGCTGGCGGCGACCGCGCCGTTGTCGCCGCTGCGCCGTTTCGACGACGTCGTTGGCGGCGCGGCTTCGCTGCCGTTCTATGCAAAGCTGCTCGAGCAGAGCAAAACGCAGGAGGGCATCGCCACGATCGCCCGGCGTCTGAGCGCGCTGCACAGCCGCGTGACCGGCGTGACGCCGATCGTCTTGTCGGCCGGTTCCGGCGACGACAGCGCCGATCTGGCGCGCATGCTCAAGCTGCCGGCGTCGCAGGCCGAGGCGCCGGGTACTTCGGCGGTGCCGGACAGTTTGCCGTTGGCGGATGCGGCGCTGCATGCGGTTAGCCAGATCAATCATTGCGTGGTGGCCTGGCGCGCGCCGATGGTGCACGAAGCCGGTGCGGCGGCCTTGGCCGTGGCTGCGGAGCTGATGACCAACCAGTTGCTGCATGCGGCCTTGCGCGAAAAGGGCGGGGCGTATGGCGGCAGCGCGGGCTACGGCGGTGGCAGCGGCACGTTTGTGATGGCGTCCTACCGCGATCCGCGTCTGGCCGAGACCTACGCCGACTTCGGCGTGGCGATCGATCAGATGCTGGAGAACGACTTCTCGCAGGAGGAGTTGGAAGAGGCGATCATTTGTGTGATTAAGGGGTTGGACAAGCCGAATTCGCCGCATGAGCAGGTCACGCACGCGTGGAGTTTGCACCGTCGTGGAATCAGCGAGGAATTGCGTCAGCAGTTCCGCACCGGGGTGTTGAATTGCACGCTGGACGATATCCGCGTCGCGGTGCGCACGTGGATCAAGGATGGCCAGGCCAGCCGCGCCGCGTTTGTGGGCGATCTGTCTCAGGACTTGTCGGGATTGAAGACGGTGGATCTGGTGGAGTTGGCTAACGCCGCTTAAATGGGCCTGAAGCACGTGGCGCGGATTGGCCACGTATGCTGGCTTACGCTAACGCGAATCACTTCTGAAACACGTAGGGCGGATTAGGCGGAACGCCGTAATCGGCCATGCATGCGTCAACGTGACGCACGCATGGCCGATTACGCTTCGCTAATCCGCCCTACGTGTTTCAGAAGGTTTTAAATATCGTGGCCGACGCCTTGGTGGAAGGCCAGCATATGCCGCGCCAACGCTTCCGGCGCCTCCAGCGGAATCATATGTCCTGTATCACCCTTCAGCATCTGCAAACTGGCGTTGGGAAAGCGCTCAGCCATCTGCCGCAAGTCTTCCGGCGGCACCAGATTGTCCTCCTCCGCGCCAACGATAAGCACCGGAAAACTCAACTCCGCCAACCGGTCCATCAAATCCGGCCTGTCGATGGTCGTGGCGAACTGCGTCAACAACACGTCCTTGCCAAGATCCAGCGCCATCTGCTGGATCGGCCCGACAATCGCCTCATCGTCCAGATGCGACGGATGCAGCAACTCGCGCAACCGCTGCCGCGACATTCCCGCATACGCATTCCGCTCCAACATCGCCACGATGCGCTCGCGCGCCAGCACCTCCGCCGGTTTCAGCCCCTTGGCCGAATTGGCGATCAACACCAGCGACTTCACGCGCTCGGGATGCGCGACCGCGTGCTCGATCGCCAGGTAGGCACCAAGCGAAAACGCCACCAGATTGGCCGCCGGCCCGCTGTGCGTGGCGATCAGTTCCTGCATCTGCAGCCGCGTGCGGGCCTGGTGCAGCGGTACGAAATTGAAATCGAACGCATCGCCCAACAGCGGCGTCAGCCTGGACCACATCCGATCGTCGCACAGCGTCCCCGGAATGAAGTCCAGCCGCGTCATACAGCCATCGGCGCCGTGATCGGCGCGTGGTGCTGATAACCTTCCAGCGAGAAGTCGGACGGTTCGATCTTCTCCAGCCATTCCGGCTCGTACTTGCCGGTCTTGGCGAACTCCGGCACGCGGTCGGAGATGCGCAACTGCGGCGCGGCGAACGGTGCGCGGGTCAACTGCTCCTTGACCATATCCATATGGTTTTCGTAGATGTGCGCATCGCCGATGAAGTAGCTGAACCAGCGTGGCGTGTAGCCGGTCAGGCGGCCGACCAGGTGCATCAGGGCAGCGCCTTCCGCCAGGTTAAACGGCGTGCCCAGACCCAGATCGTTCGAGCGCACGTAAAGGCACATCGACAGCTCGCGCGTCGTTGGATTCGGGATGAACTGATAGAGCAAATGGCATGCCGGCAGGGCGACTGCGTCCAGCACGGCTGGATTCCAGCCATGGAACAGGATGCGGCGGCTGCCTGGATTGTTGACGATGGTGTCTAGGCACTCGCGCAACTGGTCGATCGATTTGTGCAGCAGAACCTTGGGCACGCCGTTGTCGTCGAATTGGGAGATCAGGCGGAAGCCGTTCTTTTGGGCGTCGGCGATTTGCGCCGGCCGATCGAGTTCAATCAGTTTGAAGCCGGGCCACTGGCGCCATTGCACACCGTAGACCGGGCCGAGGTCGTCTTCACCGAGGCGGTAGGGATTGTCCAGCCATTGCTTGTTTTCGTTGGCGTTCTGGTCCCAGACTTTACAACCCAGCGCGCGGAAGTCGGCGGCGCTGCGGGACGCGCGCAGGAAGGCGCACAGTTCTCCGACCACGGATTTGAAGGCCAGGCGCTTGGTCGTCACGGCGGGGAAGCCGTCGTTGAGCAGGTCGAAACGCATCATCGCGCCCGGCACGCTCAGGGTGCGGATGCCGGTGCGGTTGTCCTGCCAGCTGCCGGTGTCGAGGACGGTCTGGATCAGTTCCTGGTATTGCTGCATATGTTCTCCAACGTGAGCGTTACGGCTCTAAAGGCGGCTATTTTATCAGAGGCACGTAGGGCGGATTAGGCGGAACGCCGTAATCGGCCATGCATGCATTGTCGGCGGCTTATGCATGGCCGATTACGCTGCGCTAATCCGCCCTACGTGTCTCCGTGGTGACTCGTTAGCTGCTGGTCGAGGCGCGCTACGATGGTTTTCATCGCCGGATCGGACGCCAGGTTATTGAGCTGGTACGGGTCGGCGTGGACGTCATATAGCTCCGTCGCCGTACGCTTGGCGGTCGCCAAGTCCAGCAGCCGGTCCATGGCCGGATCGCCCCGGCCGACAACCATTGCCGTCTTGGTAGGGCTCGGGGCGATGCCTGCGAAGGCGGCGTTGATGTCGATGCCCAGTTGTGCCGGCGTGATGGCTTGTTGAGCGGGCGCGCCGGCCGGCCAGCGGTCCGGGAAGACGTTACGAATGTAGAGGTGCTGAGTTGTTCTGACCGCGCGGGCAGGATAGCTTTCACTGCCGGTCAGCACAACGGTCCGCCCGTTGCTTGTCGCGCGCTTGGCCGCGCCGGCGATATCAAGGAAGGTTGCTGCCAGATCGTCGCTGCTGACGAGAGCTTTCGATACGTTCCCGCCCGCGACTCCGCCGGGGTACATGACGACCAGTGGCACGTGGGTGCCGGCGTCGTAAAGCGTTCCTTCGCCGCGCGGAAAGGGCCAGCCACCTTTGCCGGTCATGACAACCAGCGTATCGGACAGCCGACCCGCGCGCTCAAGCCGGTCGATCAGCAAGCCCGCTTCCTGGTCGAAACGCTCGATCTCCGAACGGTGGGCGGCGATATCGCCACGCACCGCCGGCGTGTCGGGCAGGTAGGGCGGCACGATGATGCTCGCGGTATCGACGGGTGCTTTGGACTGGCGGTGTGAATTCTTCGATTCAAGGCAGAACAAAAGAGGCTTGCCGGCGGGCCGCTTGGCGAGGAGCGCATCGAAATCACCGTTGGCGACGACGTATCCGTTCTTTTCCAGCAGGTCTGTATAAGGGAGCTTGGCGCCCGGCGATGCGACAAAGGCGTTTTCGAAACTGACGCCTTCGCGCTGAAGGCGGGTGAATGTCGGCATGCGCAGGCCAAGCCGGTCCACCGCTTCAGACCCCTGCCAACTCCAGCCATCGGCGATCAGCAGCAGAATGTTGTAGCGAGGTGTTTGTTTTGCGCCGACCGGTGCGGCCAGTGCATGGCCCATACTATTCAATAACACGCCGCCGAGCGCGATCGATGTGCGTGTGATCGCCTGGCGCCGGTTGATTTTGTTGCCCATGCCTGTCCGGTCCTCTTAGCGGCTGCTGGACTTGGGCTTGCGGCCGCCCGGTTGCGCGGTCACTTTGCCGGCGGCGCGGGCGAGCGATTTGGCGCCACGGCCGCCGGTGACGACCACAGCGCCTTTCGGCGCCGCCGGTTTGCCGCCACTTCCATAGATGCGGCCCGTGCCGGCCTTGCCTCCGGCGGAGCGAGCACCGCCAGCACCCTTGCCGGCCGTTGGCACGGGTGGTGTCCAGGTGCCGAGCGAGGCGTCGCCCCCGGCCGGGCGCGCGGCCGCTTTTCCGGCAGCCGCTCCACTGGCAGCCTTGCCCGCCGCAGAGCCGCCGGCCGGGCCTGTGAACGGCCGCTTTTTCTTGGCCGGCGCTTCGGCCGCAGCCTTCTTCGCCAGCGCCGCCGCCACGCCTTTCGGGCCGGTTTCCGGGACGCGGTGATCGGCCTCGAAACCCGGTTCCTCTTCGCGCCGTATCACTTGGCCGGTCAGCCTTTCGATCGCCTTCAGGATCTCGACTTCGTCGGCGCAGACTAGCGATACCGCTTCGCCCTCCATGCCCGCGCGGCCGGTGCGGCCGATGCGGTGGATGTAGTCCTCCGCCACGGTCGGCAAATCGAAGTTGACCACCTGCGGCAGCGCTTCGATATCCAGGCCGCGCGCGGCGACGTCGGTCGCCACCAGTAGCTGGACTTCGGCCTGTTTAAAGCGCGCCAATGCCTTCAGGCGCGCCGGCTGGGTTTTGTCGCCATGGATGGAATCGGCCGAGATGCCGTGCTCCTGTAAGGTCTTGACCAGCGTCTCGACGCCTTTGCGCGTTTTGACGAACACCAGCACCTGGCCCCACTGCAGTTTCTTCAGCAGATGCAGCAGCAGTTCCGGCTTGCGGCGCTTATCGGTGGGGATCAGCCATTGTTTGACGGTTTTGGTGGTGGTGTTACTGGCGCTGACCTGGATCGATACCGGGTCCTTCAACATTCCTTTTGCCAGTTTGCGGATCTCGTCGGAGAATGTGGCCGAGAACAGCAAGGTCTGGCGCTTCTTCGGCAAGGCCGCCAGCAGGATGTCCAGATCCCGCTCGAAGCCCAGGTCCAGCATGCGGTCCGCCTCGTCCAGCACCAGCGTTTGCAGCATCGTGAAGCTGATCGCGCCCTGGTCGTGCAGGTCCTTCAGACGGCCCGGCGTCGCCACCAGCACGTCCAGGCCTTTGCGCAGCTTGGTGATTTGCGGCTCGATCGGCACGCCGCCGTAGGCCACGGCTGAGCGCAGCGGCAGATTGCCGCCGTAGGTGCGGAAGCTTTCGTAGACCTGTTCGGCCAGTTCGCGCGTCGGCACCAGCACCAGGCAGCGCACCGCTTTCGGCGCGGTCACGCCGTCCATGGTCAGGCGCTGAAGGATGGGCAGCGCGAAGCCGGCCGTCTTGCCGGTGCCGGTTTGGGCTGCGGCCATCAGGTCGCGGCCCGCCAGGACGACGGGAATGGCTTGCTTTTGGACGGGCGTCGGCTGCTTGTAGCCCAGGGTGTCCAGCGTGCGCTGGATTGGATCGATCAGGCCGAGTGCTTGGAAGGTCATTGTATGTGCAGTAAAACGAAAAGAGGGCGCAGTGTAGCCGGTTGTCCCGGCTTGTGCGAAATTAGTTGGCCAGTGCGGCGGACCACAGCGACAGTATCTCGCGCACGCGGTCGTCCGGCATGTTGAGCAGGTTGTCGCCGATGTACAACTCCACCGAGCTGCGGTCCTGCAGCGCGCCGTGGCTGGCGCCGTTGAACAGCCATACGCTGTGTCGCTCGGCGATCAAGTTGCGGATGTTCAGCGCGCGGTCGCGGCTCACCGGTAGATGCAGGTGCAGCATGCTGGCTTGCGGGCGCGCCGGATTTGGCGTCAGCAGCGGGTAGTCGCGCAGCGTTTCATAGAGCCACAGCGTGCGGCGGAAGTAATCCGGCATCGCCGCCATCCGCGTATCGAACTGCATCGCGGCGGCCACCACGTACGGCGTGCGCTGGTAGACATTGCCGCCTTGGCGGCGGTACCACTCCTGCGCCTTGGCGACAAACCGGGAAGAGCCAAGCAGCATGGCGCCACCCATGCCGCCAATGCCTTTATACAGCGACACGTAGACTGTGTCGAAACCGGCGGCGATCTCGCTGGCCGGCCGTCCATAAGCGGCGGCGGTTTCCCACAGGCGGGCGCCGTCCAGGTGCAAATGGATTGCCTGCTCGCGGCAGTAGGTTTTGATGGCGGTGAGATCTTCCCATTCCGGGCATTGGCCGCCGATCTCGCGCATCGGCAATTCCAGCGTGGCCGCGCCCAGTTTGTCCGGTATGCCCTGGAGTTCTTCGAGCGTCCATGGACGGTTCTGGTCACCGATCTGCAAGGCGTGGAAATGGTCGAACAGCTGATGGTTGCCACGTTCGTGGCGCAGGATGTGCGACGTCGGGTGCAGCGCCACCAGCTTGCTGCCGCGTTCCTCGCAGGCGATGCGCAGCGTGGTCGCTTGCGTCATGGTACCGGTGATGCAGAACAGCGCCGCCTCGAAACCCAGCAGTTTTGCGATTTTTTGCTCGAATTCCTGGATCAGGGGGCCGCTGCCGTAGGTGTCGTGTTCCACGCCGTTGGCTTCGCACCACGCCGCCATCGCCGCGAACAGCTGCGCGGGCGAGGGCTGGCGGTGGCCGGGAAGGTGGGTTTGGCAGCGCAGGCGCAGTTCGGCGTCGGTCAATTCATTCTCCTGAAAGGTGAATGATAACCCGATCGGCGACAAGCGCCGTCAAATATACCGGCGTGGTTTGGATGTCCGGCTCAATGCGCGGTGTGGACGTTGTGGAACTGTAGCGCGGCCAGGTTGGCGTAGATGCCGCCCAGCGCCACCAGCGACGTGTGGGTGCCGGTTTCGACAATTTTGCCGTCTTCCATGACGATGATCCGGTCCGCGCGCTGCACCGTCGCCAGGCGGTGGGCGATGATGACGGTGGTGCGGCCGACCATCGCCGCCTCCAGCGCCTTTTGCACCAGGCGTTCCGATTCGGCGTCCAGCGCGCTGGTGGCTTCGTCGAGCAGCAGCAGCGGCGGATTTTTCAGCAAGGCGCGCGCGATGGCGATGCGCTGGCGCTGTCCGCCGGACAGGCGCACCCCGCGCTCGCCGAGGAATGATTTGTAACCTTGCGGCAGACGCTCGATGAATTCGTGGGCGGCGGCCAGCTTGGCGGCCTGGATCACTTCTTCGTCGGTGGCGCCGGCGCGGCCGTAGCGGATGTTTTCCATCGCGTCGGCCGAGAAGATCACCGTATCCTGCGGAACGATGCCGATGGCGTCGCGCAGCGTATGCAGGTCGAGTTGCGTGATGTCGACGCCATCGAGCTTGATGCTGCCGCTTTGCGGGTCGTAGAAGCGCAGGAACAGCTGGAACAACGTGGTCTTGCCGGCGCCGGAAGGCCCGACCACGGCCACGGTTTCACCAGGCTTGATGTCCAGCCACAAGTGGCCCAGCGCCGCCGTTTCGGGCCGCGACGGATACGAGAACGTGACATCGTTCAGGGTCAAGGCCGCGCCGTTGGCGGCGCGCGGCGGCAGCGCCAGCGGTTTGGCCGGCGACTGGATATTCGATTTGACCGCCATCAGTTCGAGCAGGCGCTCGGTGGCGCCGGCGGCGCGCTGCGCCTCGCCCATCACCTCGGACAGGGCGCCGATGGCGCCGGCCACGATCGAGGCGTACAGGATGAACTGACCCAGGTCGCCGCCCGTCATGTCGCCCGACAGCACCGCGTGCGCGCCGAGCCACAGCACGAAGACGATGGTGCCGAACACCAGCACGATGGCGATCATGGTCAGCAGCGCGCGGGCGCGGATGCGGCGCATCGCGGTTTTGAACGCGCCTTCGACCGAGGCGCCGAATCGGTTCGATTCGATCGTCTCGTGCGTGAAGGCCTGCACGGTCGGCATGGCGTTGAGGATTTCGCCGGCCATGGCCGAGGCGTCGGCCACGCGGTCCTGCGAATCGCGCGACAGTTCGCGCACGCGGCGGCCGAACATCACGATCGGCAGCACTGTCAGCACCAGCAGGCCGATGATGATGGCCGACAGTTTGACGCTGGTCACGAACAGCATCACCAGACCGCCAATGAACAGCAGCACGTTACGCAGCGCCATCGAGATGCTGGTGCCGACGACGGCCTGTATCAGCGTGGTGTCGGTGGTGATGCGGGACAGGACTTCGCCGGTCTGCGTGGTCTCGAAGAACTCCGGGCTTTGGGTGACGACATGCTTGTAGACCGCGCTGCGAATATCGGCGGTAACCCGTTCGCCCAGCCAGGAGACGGTATAAAAGCGCGCAGCCGTGGCCAGCGCCAGCACGGTGGCCACGCCGAACAGCGCCAGGAACACCAGGTCGACATGTTTGATGCTTTTATCGCCGGTGCCGCCGAAACCGAGATCGATCATCTGCTTGAAGGCGGCCGGAATGGCGAGAGTGGCGCAGGCTGCGACCACCAGCGCGATACCGGCCATGACGAATTGACGCTTGTACGGCGCCAGGAACGGCAGCAGCCCACGCAGGGTGGATAGACTGCCTTTCTTTTGTTCCCTGTTGACGTTGGGCGCGACTGCGGACGGGGTGCTGGCGGTGGTGCTGTTGGTCATCGTGTGGCTGCGGTTTCGGTAAATATGCTTTGGGTTGTTCTAATATTCTTCTACAGTTTCATCGGGCTGACATACCCCGTCAGTTCCAGATAGGCGCGACCCGCCGGCTTGCCGTCCCGCGTCAGCGTCACCGCGCCTTCCCAGTACACCGCGCCGGTCGAGCGGCGCGAGTCCAGCTCCTGATCGTCCTGTAACGGCACGATCCGCCATTCGACGTTGCCGGTGGTGAGCCGGCTCTCGACCGGATACTCGGCATTGGTGCGGGGCGAGCGCCAGCGCCTTTGCCCGGCAAAACTCACCTGCTCCGGTGGGAACTGCGTGATCTTACCGGATGCGTCGCGCCATGTCGCGTGCGCCCATAGTTTAGCACCTGTCTTGTCGCGGAGTTGGAAAGCCATCAGGGCGCCGCCGTCATCGAGGTTGGCGCCTATCCAATCCCAGCCGACGGCGCCCGAATCGCCGCCCATGATATCGCTGGACCACTCGTGGTCGAGCCAGCTGGCGCCGGTGACGGCCAACGCCTTGCCGCCGCGCGTGATGGTGCCAGTGGTGGCCAGTTGCGGCTCGCTGTAGTAGTAGCTGGCCTGCTCGGGACGCGGACCCTTGCGCGAATAGCCGCGTTGGCCCTGGAGCAGCACCGGCTGCGACGGCGCCAGCTTCAGGTTGAGCGCGAAGTTGGCGGCGTCCACGCGGATCGCATAGCTGCCGTCGGCGTTGCGCGTCATGCGCCAGTCGTCCAGCTTCACATCGGCGTCGCCGACCTTGGCGTAGGCGATGTCGAAGCCTTCGCGCGCGCTGCGCTGGTCGTGCAGCAGTTTGCCGTTGGCCGGGTCGGAGACGGCGGCGTGGCCGATGATCAGCTGTTTCGGCGCGAACTTGCTCGGGTTGGCCCGGTCATGTTCCGTCCCGCTGCGGAAGAATGTGACCTGGAAGCCCAGCGGCTTGCCATCGGCCGTATTGAGCCAGCCGGTGACGTACCACCATTCGATTTTGTAATCCGGGTGGGCGCCGTAGTCGGCGGGGAAGCGCAGCGAGGCGCCGGCCGGCAGCGGCGCTACCGGGACGAATCCGGGCGCCGCCGCCCGCGAGGACAGGCCGCATAACAGCATCAGAAACACCACGCAGTAGCGCGTCAAGTACATCACCAGTCCTCCCTGACCGCGCGTATCGGCCCGCCGGACAGCGATTGGCGGCCCGCCAGCAGGGCCGTCAACGCCGACGCGGCCAGCAACAACCCGGCGACGGCCGCCAGCAAACCCCAAGGCAGATGCAGCTGCATGGTCCAGTGGAACGACTGCGGATTGACGACGAAAACCAGAATCAGGCTGATGACCCAACCCAGGACGAAGCCGGTGGCGATGCCCAGGCCGGTCAGCGCGCCGCCCTCGATGGCCAGTATCGACAGGATCTGGCCCCGCGTGACGCCGACGTGGCGCAACATGCCGAACTCCTTGGAGCGCGCCAAGGTCTGCGCCGAGAAGGTGGCGGCGACGCCGAACAGGCCGATGACGATGGCGATCGCCTCCAGCAGATAGGTGATGGCGAAGCTGCGGTCGAACACCTTCATGCTCATGTCGCGGATCTCCGATGGCGCGCTGGTTTCCAGCGCGGAGGCGAATGGCAGCCGCTTCAACGCCTGCACGGTATCCCCGGCCTTGGCGCCGGGTTTGAGCCACAGTGCCGCGCTGCTGACCTGGCGGTCGCCGGTGATGGCGCGGTAGTCGCTCAGCCGCATCTGGATGGAGCCGGTCGGACGGGCGTAGTCGCGCCAGACGCCGGCGACCTCGAAGGTATGCAGCTTGCCGTTGAGCGGAATCTGGACGTGCCGGCCCAGCGTCATGTCGTACAAATCGACCATCGCCTCCGAGACCCAGACCGGCGGCGGCCCGCCCGGCGCCGGCGGCTTCGTCTGGCCGACGATGGCCAGCGATTGGGCGGGATCCTGCGCGTTGACGATGCTTGCCAGCAGAGCCACAGGCGGGCGGCCCGGCGCCAGCGAGATGCCCCGCACACGCAGGAAACTGGCTTTCTGCACGCCGGGCAGCGCCGCGATGGCCGCCTGTTCCTGCGGCCGCAGGTCCGCCGTGGTGCCTGCTCCGATGGTGCTGACGTAGACGTCGGCCGGCAGGACCTGGCGCAGCCAGTCGTCGAGCGACACGCGGAAGCTGGCCACCATGATGGCCATGGCCACCATCAGGCTAAAGCTGGACAGCACGCCACCGAGTGCGATGCCGGCCTGGCTGGAGGCGTTGGCCAGGCGCGATAGCGTCAGCGTCAACACGGGCGAGGCGCCGGGCCGGCTGGCGGTGGCGGCGCTCCAGCGTTTGTGGGCAATGCGGAAGACGATGGCGGCCAGGCGCGGCATCAGGGCGATCACGCCGACCAGCAGCAGCGCGATCGACAGATAGCCGAAGATCGGCAGTTCGAACAGCGGCGGCGCTTGCGACAGCATCGCGGCCAGCGCGATGCAGGCCAGGGCCGGCCATGCCGTCGCCAGGCGTGACATGGACGCTTCCTCGGTGCCGGATTTCAGCGCGACCGCCGGTTTGGCGCGGGCGGCGTCGAAGGCCGGCGCGGCGCAGCCCAGCAGCGACACGCCGACGCCGAGCGCGAAGTAGACGGCGGCGGCGACCGGTGTGAAGTGCACCGTCGGCTGTACGCCGGCGAAGAAGCCCGCGCCGAGGTCCGCACCCATGAAGTGCAGCGCGGCGGCGGCCAGGCCGTAGCCGGCGGCGATGCCGATGGCAGATCCGGCGATGCCCAGGCTCAGGCCCTCCAGCAGGATCTGGCGCAGCAAGTGGCGGCGGTCCATGCCCAGCACGCGCAGCAGCGCGAACTGGCTGCGGCGGCGTATCACCGACAGCGCCTGCGTGGAGAACACCAGGAAGGCGCCGGTGAACAAGGCCACCAGCGCCAGCACCGTCAGGTTGACGCGGTAGGCGCGGCTCATGCCTTCGTTGCGGCTATTCTGCTCCTGGTCGTTGGGCTGGTTGACGCGGAAGCGGCCCGGGTAGTCGCGCTGCAGGTCCTGTTCCAGTTGCGCTTTAAAGGCGTCGCGATTGACGCCGTCGCGCAGTTTCAGGTCGACGCGCGACAGTTGGCCCAGTTTGTCGAAGCGCCATTGCGCCGCGCCCAGGTCCATCACGCCGATGCGCTGCCCGGCGCGCGCGCTTTGCAGCGATCCGGCCACGCGCAGTCGCAGTTTGTCGACGCCGACCTGCAGGGTTATCCGGTTCTCCGCGGGTTGGAGCCATTGCTGCGCGGCGGGCGACAGGAAAATCGTATCGTCGCCCAGCGTGGAGCTCGGGTCGCCGTTGGCCGGCACGCCGATCAGGTCCGGCGCGACGAAGCCTGCGCGGAAAACGTCGATGCCGATGATTTTGAGCGCGGTGCGTTGGCCGGGGACCGAGGCGTCGAATTCCAGCACCGGCGAGGCGACGGTAACGCCGTCGCGCCGCGCCAGTATCGGGTAGATCGCCTCGTCGAAGGCCGGTTCGGTGCCGCGCACCTGCACATCGGCCACGCCGGACAGGCCCTTGATGGCCGACGAGAACTCGTTGAAGGCGGCGGCGTTGATCAGGTGGATCGCGAAGCCAAGCGAGATGCCGACCGCGATGGCGGCGATGGCCACCAGCGCGCGCATCGGGTGCGCGCGCCATTCGCCCAGCAGCAGCCAGCGCGACAGGCGGCGCATCGACGCCGCCTCGCGTTCGGATGCGATGCCGTCCCTGCCGCCTGCCGCGCTCACCGGATCGGACATCAGTGGGCGCACTCCAGCGAAAACGATTCGCCGGCGCGCTTGGCGCGCAGCCTGGCCTTGTCGGCGTTGGCGTGGGTGGCGCCGCGCGCGTCCTCGTCCGCCCACTTTTTGGTCAGGGCGAGCTTGGCGCAGCGCTTGCGTTGTGTCGTGGCGGCGCGGGCGGCGCGCTCTGATTCGCGGGCCTCGCGTTCCTCGACCTTCTGGCGGGATTTTTGCAGCGCGGCCGATTCCTTTTGCATCCGCTGCAAGTCCGCCGCCGCGCCCGCGACGTCTGCGGGCGCCGTCGGCACGGCCAGCGTCGATGACGCGGCCGCGCCGGCCGGACAGGGCATGTCGCTGTAGCTGATCTTGCCGTCGACGGTGCATTTATAGACGCTTTGCGCGACGGCGTTGTTGCCCGCCAGCGCGGCAGCGCACAGCATGGCGGCGCAAGGCGCGCGAAGATGGTGGTTCATGGCGTTCCCGTTCACAGAATTTTCCCGGGATTCATGATACCCAGCGGGTCCAGCGCCGCTTTGATGGCCCGCATCATGTTGAGCTCGACCGCCGATTTGTAGTGCGCCAGTTCGTCGCGTTTCAGCGCGCCAATGCCGTGCTCGGCGGAAATGGAGCCGCCGAAACCGACCACGCTGTCGTGCACCACGCGGTTGACCTTGTCCTGATTGGCAAGGAAATCCTCGTTGGAAATGCCCTCGGGCGGCGCGACGTTGAAATGCAGGTTGCCGTCGCCCAAGTGGCCGAAGCACACCAACTGGCAGCCGGGGAAGGCCGCCTGCAATTGCGGCGCGGTGACGTCGATGAAGTCGGCGATGCGCGACACCGGCAGCGAGATATCGTGCTTGATGTTCTTGCCGGCCTTGGCCTGGGCCAGCGGAATATGTTCGCGCAACTGCCACAAACCGGCCGATTGCGTGGTCGATGTCGCCACCACGGCGTCGGTGACGACGTCGCGCTCCAGCGCCGCGCCGATCGCGCGTTCCAGCAGCTCGATCGCATGCCGCTCCGATTCGCTGCTCGACAACTCCAGCAGCACGTATTGGGGATGGGCGTCGGCGAAAGGCTTGGGCAGTTGCGGGAACTGTTGTGCCACCAGCTCCAGGCAGTAGCGCGACATCAGTTCGAAACCGGTCAGGCTGGAGCCGCAATGGTCCTGCATCAGCACCAGCAATCGCAGCGCGTGGGCGGGCGAGGGCAGGGCCGCCAGTGCCGTGATGCTGGCCTTGGGCTGCGGGTACAGCTTGAGCACCGCGCCGGTGATGACGCCCAGCGTGCCCTCGGCGCCGATGAACAGGTCGCGCAGATCGTAGCCGGTATTATCCTTGCGCAGGCCGCGCAAGCCGCTCCAGATCTCGCCCTGCGGCGTGACCACTTCCAGCCCGAGACACAGCTCGCGCATATTGCCGTAGCGGAGAACCGCCGTGCCGCCGGCGTTGGTGGACAGATTGCCGCCGATGGTGCAGCTGCCCTCGGCCGCCAGCGATAGCGGGAACAGGCAGCCCTCTGCGGCGGCGGCTTCCTGCGCCTGCTGGAGGATGCAGCCGGCATCGACGGTCATGGTGCGGTTGATGGTGTCGATCTGGCGGATGGTGTTGAGCCGCGCCAGCGACAGCACGACGGCGGCGCCGCTGGCGTCGGGGATGCTACCCAGAACCAGGCCGGTGTTGCCGCCCTGCGGCACCAGCGGCACGCGCCAGCGCGCGCAGGCCTTCACCAGCGCCGCCACCTGTTCCACAGAGCCGGGACGCAGCACGGCGGCGGCCTTGCCGGTGAAGCGCCCGCGCCAGTCTGTGAGGAAGGGCGCCATGTCGGCGTCGGTGTCGAGCACGTAGGCGTCGCCAAGCAGCGAGCGGCACTCCAGTAAAAACTCCATCATTTGACCGTGGTGCCCTTCACCTTGTCGAGCAATTCCCTGGACAGCTTCTTGGCCGCTTTCTTATACGGCCTCAGATACATCACTGCGCAGACGAAGTAAACGCAGACGATCGCCGCCTCGCCCCAGGCCAGCCAGGAGGACAGCTCGTCCTTGTCGCTCCAGCCGCGCACCACGCCCTCGGTGAAGTACAGCAGTATCATCATCGAGGTCCACTGCAGGGTATAGATGTCGCGCTTCCACACGCCGTACAGCGGCAGCAGCAGCGGCGCGGCCTTGAGCACCAGCCACGAGCCGCCCGGCTTGAGCGGCGCCAGCACCATCTCCCACAGCACGCACCAGACAATCAGCAGACCAAGGCTGCCGATGGCGCCCCAGTGAAAATACTTGTGCATCGCGTTTTGCATTTTGCGTCCCCGTCTTGCATCTTGAAATCAGGTGGCGGCGCGCAGCTTCACGGCCGTTTCGGCCAGGCGCCGGCCCAGCGCGAGCGCCAGGCGTTTCTCGTCTTCCGTGATGGTCTTCTTGCCATCAAGGCCGGACCAGTGGCTGGCGCCGTAGGGCGTGCCGCCGCTGGAAGTGGTCATCAATTCCGGATTCGTGTAGGGCAGCCCCATCACCATCAGGCCGTGATGGAACAAGGGTATCATCATCGACAGCAAAGTCGATTCCTGGCCGCCGTGCAGGCTGCCGGTGGAGGTGAACACGCACGCCGGCTTGCCCGCCAGGGTCCCGGCCAGCCACTCGGTGGCGGTGCCGTCCCAAAAATACTTCATCGCGGCCGCCATATTGCCGAAGCGGGTGGGCGAGCCCACGGCCAGACCGGCGCATTCCCGCAGATCGTCCAACTCGACATAGGGCGCGCCTTCGGCCGGCACGTCGGCCTCGGTGGCCTCGGCCACCGTCGACACGGCGGGCACGGTGCGCAGGCGCGCGTCGCAACCGGCCACGCTTTCGACGCCCTGCGCGATCAGCTCCGCCAATTTGCGCGTCGCGCCATGGCGCGAATAAAACAATACAAGAATAATCAGATTAGGTTGGTTCATCGGCGGTATTATAGGGCGCTTTCACTGGGGGGCAACACTGCCAGTCTTGTAATCCGATTATCGCTCATGTACGCAAAATATATACACCCGATTCTGCTTTATGTATTCCGCACCTGCCGCAACGGCGTCGAGACCATGCGCTCGTTGTCCTGGCCGGAGGTGCGCGACCTGGTGCTGTTCGCCCATCGCCGCTTGCGCGAGGAAAGCCTGCCGCAGGTGGCCGGCAGCCTCACTTTCACCACCGTGTTCGCGCTGGTGCCGCTGCTGACCATCGCGCTGGCGATCTTCACCACCTTCCCGCTGTTTAACACCTTCCGCATGTCGCTGGAGGCGTATTTCGTCCAGAGCGTGATGCCGAAGTCGATATCGACGACGATCCTCAATTATCTGACGATGTTCGCCTCCAAGGCCACGCGGCTGTCGGCGGTGGGCGCGGTGGCGCTGATCGTGACGTCGATCGCGATGATGAACCTGATCGAGCGTGTGTTCAACCGCATCTGGCGCGTGCGCGGGGAGCGCAGCTGGACGCGCCGCATCCTGGTCTACTGGGCCATCATCACGCTTGGGCCGCTGCTGATCGGCGTGTCGCTGACGTTGTCGTCGCAGGTGTTCATGGCCACCGTCGATTTGTTCGGACGGGTGCCGGTGCTGGGCGCGATCATCTACACGGTGGCCTCGCTGGCGTTGACCACGGCCGGTTTCACCTTGCTGTACCTGGCGGTGCCGAACCGCGACGTCGACTGGCAGGACGCCGCCTGGGGCGGCCTGGTGGCCGGCCTGGCGTTCGAGTTGGCCAAGCGCGGCTTCGCCATCTTCATCACCCAGTTCCCGACCTATTCGAAGATCTACGGCGCCCTGGCGGCGCTGCCGCTGTTCCTGTTGTGGGTTTACGTGTCGTGGGTGATCACGCTGATCGGGGCGCTGCTGGTGGCCGCGCTGCCGGTGGTGAAGTATGAGCGCTGGTGGCACGAGGCCCAGCCGGGTGGCGAGTTTGTCGACGCCATGGCGATCATCAAGGTGCTCTACGTGGCCTGCAAATGCGGCGACACGGCGCTGGTGGGCGCCGGCGCGATCCGCCTGCGCACCCGCCTGGGCTTCGACGAGATGGACAATCTGCTGGAAAAAATGATGGCCGAGGGCTGGGTTGGACGGGTCAAGGTGGAGGCGCCGCCACGGGTGCAATGGGGCAAGCGGGTCAGCGATGGCACCGACCATTGGGTATTGCTGGCCAACGTCGAGAAACTGACTTTGGCCGAGGTCTATCGCCTGTTCGTCTTCGGCGGCATGGCGGTCAATTCCGGCGTGGTGGCCGTTGGCGACGACGCGCGCGATCTGCAGGCCGCGCGCGAGGCGGCCAGCCTGGCGCGCGAGGTGGAAAACGCCGTCGAGGCGGGATTGGGTAAAACCCTGGCCGAGCATTTCGGACCGCTGGACTGCCGATAGTTCTTGAGCTTTTATTTTTCGAATGCTATATAGATAACATTCTAGATAACATTCTAGATAACATTCAAAAACACTGGAGGCGCGTCATGCTGAAAATGCCGGCGGCGGTTGTTTTGTTGGGATGCGCGGCGATGGCGTCGGCGCAGCGCTTGCATCCGCCCGGCCTGGGCGAGCGCGCGGACGAATCGAGCATCGCGGTCGACATCAATTCGGCGGGCCAGGTTGCCGGCATCATCGAGGAGGAGGATGGCCGCCAGCGCGCCGTGTTGTGGGACAAGCGCCTGATCGAACTGGGTACCCTGGGCGGCGACAGCGCCTTCACGCGCGGCATCAACGCCGGCGGCGACGTGGTCGGCACGGCCCAGGACAGCGATGGCCGCTGGCGCGCTTTCGTCCGCCGCGCAGGCCTGGGCATGCGCGACCTGGGCACCCTGGGCGGCGGCAGCAGCTACGGCATGGGCATCAACCGCAGCGGCCAGGTGGTCGGCTACGCCGACACCAGCGACGGCTACTTCCGCGCCTTCGCCACCAATGGCGACGGCGCGCTGACCGACCTGGGCACGCTGGGCGGCAAGATCAGCTACGCGGCCGGCATCAACAGCCACGGCGACATCGTCGGCACGGCGGCGCTAAGCGACGGCTACCGGCGCGCGTTCCTGTACCGGCCCGGCGCCGGCATGGTCAACCTGGGCACCCTGGGCGGGCGCTCCAGCAGCGCCACGGCGATCAGCGACAACGGCATCGTGGTTGGCGCGTCGGAGACGGCGGACCGCCGCTGGCACGCCTTCATGCACGACGGCGCGAAGATGGTCGACCTCGGGGCGTTGATCGGCTATGGCAACAGCTTCGCCACCGCCGTCAACGCCGCCGGCCACGTGGTGGGCAGCGTGCGCATCGGCGACGAGCGGCGCGCCTTCGTCTACCGCGACGGCAAGATGACGGTGCATCCGGGCGGCTACGGCCTGTATCTGGTCAACAGCATCAACGCCGAGGAACTGGTGATCGGCGCCAAGTACTCGGCCAAGCGCTTCGAGGCCGCGACGATGCGCTCGAGCCAGCCGGCGGTGACCACGCACGGCGGCCGGGATCTGCTGACGGTGGGCGCGGTGGTGATCACGGCGGCCTTCGGCACCGTGCTGTATCGGCGCCGCTATCGGGGCATCGCACTGCGCGCTGAATCACACCCGGGCAACATAAGCACAAGAATGTTGTGATTTGCTTATCCGCAGCGCTGGATTTTTTGGCGGGCATAGGCTACATTCGCTATAAGGCTAGAACAACTACAAACCCCATTCACACAGCCTATATCTCAGCGGACAGGACGGCCAAAATGAAAGTCTCCGAAATTCTTCAGGTAAAAGGTAGCATTCTTTATACCATCTCTCCTGACCAGCCCTTGGCGGACGCCGCCAACACCATGGCTGAAAAGGACATCGGCTCGCTGGTCGTCATGGAGTTCGGCGATCTGGTGGGCATGCTGACGTTCCGCGAAGTGCTGCGGGCGTTGCACGACAACGCCGGCACGGTCGGCGGCGGCACGGTGCGCAAGCACATGGACGACCATCCGATCACCGTGACCCCGGACACCGAGGTCAACGAAGTGCGCCGCATCATGCTGGAAAAGCACGCGCGCTATCTGCCGGTGATGAACGCCAAGACCATCCTCGGCGTGATCTCGTTCTACGACGTCGCGCGCGCGGTGCTGGAGGCGCAAAGCTTCGAGAACCGCATGCTCAAGGCGTATATCCGCGACTGGCCGGCCGAGACGGCGGACCAGCATCCGGACTAAAAAACCGCGCAGCGCAAAAAAAAACGCCATCGGCCCGCGCCCATGGCGTTTTTTGTATCTGCGCGGCTTTCAGGCGGCGCCTTCGAGGGCGTCGTTGCTGAGCCAGCCGTCGAGGGCGGCGGCCGTCATCGGGCGCGCGAACAGGAAGCCTTGCGCCAGCGGGCAGCCCAGCGCCTGCAGGATCTGCGCCTGGCGCTCGTCCTCGACGCCTTCGGCGATGACCGACAGGCCCAGGTTGCGCCCCAGCTGGATCACCATCTCGGCGATGCTGCTGCCGCGCGCCGAGCCGGTGATCTCGGTGACGAAGGCGCGGTCGATCTTCAGGCGGTCGATCTGCAGCCGCTGCAAATACGACAGCGACGAGAAGCCGGTGCCGAAATCGTCGATGGCGATGCTGACGCCCGTTTGCTTGATCTGGCCGAGCATCTTGATCAGCATGTCCGGCTCTTCCATGGCCATCGATTCGGTGATCTCCAGCTCGATGTATTGCGGCGGCGCCTGCGTGTCCTCCAGCGCCTTGCGCAACATCTCCAGGAAGTGCGGATGGCGGAACTGCACCTGCGAGACGTTGATCGACATCATGAAGTCGTGGTGCCCGGCCTTGCGCAGGTCGACCAGCTCGCGGCAGGCGGTGCGCATGACCCATTCGCCCAGATCGATGATCAGGCCGGAATACTCGGCGATCGGGATGAAGCGGTCCGGCGAGATGAACTTGCCGTCCGGCGTTTGCCAGCGCAGCAGCGCCTCGGCGCCCACCGGCCGGCGCGTGGCCAGGTCGATCTGCGGCTGGTAGACGACGAACAGCTGGTTTTGGCCGAAGGCGGTGCGCAGTGCATGCATCATGCGCACGCGCTCGCGGATCTCGACGCCCATGCTGCGCGAGAAATAGAAGTGGCCGGCGCGCTGCTGCGATTTGGCGCGCTTGAGGGCGATGTCGGCGTCCTTCAGGGCGTCGGCGCCGCTGCCCTCGTGCTCCGACAGCCGCACCAGGCCCAGCGTGGCCGACAGTTGCACGTCCTGGCCGTCGATGCTGAACGGGCGCTGGAACAGCGCGAGGATCTTGCCCGGATTGACTTGCGCCGAATCGCCCACCAGGCAGAAGATGTCGCCGCCGATGCGCGCCACCGTCAACTGTCCGCCCAGCTCGAACTGCAAGCGGCCGGCGACGGCGACCAGCAGCAGGTCGCCGAACTGGTGGCCCAGCGCGTCGTTGGTCTCGGCGAAGTGGTCGAGGTCGACCAGCGACAGCGTGGACGCCTCGCGCGACGGGCCGGCGAGGGTGGCGTCGAGGATCTCGACCAGGCGGGTGCGGTTGGGCAGCTTGGACAGCTGGTCGTAGAAGGCGGCGTTGTGCAGGTGCGAGACCAGTTCGACATTGTCGAGGCCGACGGCGACGTTGCTGCAGAAGACGTCCAGCAGCCGCTCGTTGATCTCGCCGGGCTGGCGGCAGACGTCCATGTGGGCGACGAAATCGCGGCTGGCCTTGCCGGCGAAATACAGCGTGACCGAATCGGGGCGGTAGACGTTGCGGCGCTCCAGCAGCGCCAGTTCCATGGCCTCGTACGCGCGCGGTTCCTTGTCGGCCGTCAGGATGGTGTTGTCGAGGTGGCCGTAGGCGCCGGACGTGGCCATGACCACGAGCTCGTGGCAGCTCTCGTCCGGGCATTCCTTCACGCACAGCACGCCGCTGTTGTCCTGGCATAGCAGCGCGCCGATCTGCGCCAGCACGCCGGCGGCGAAGTTTTTCACGCCGTGCAGGCTCATCAGTTCGGTGCTGCCCTGGACGATCTGGGTCAGGCCGCGCCGGCTGTCGCTGATCTTGCGGATCTGCTCGTACGAGCGGATCGCCGAGGTCACCGTCGTAAACAGCTTGATGCGGGTGAGCTCGGACTTGGTCTTGTAATCGTTGATGTCGAAATCGCGGATGGCGTCGATCTCGGGCGCGTAGCCGGGCTGTCCGGTGCGCAGGATGATGCGCACGTCGGCAAGCTTGAGGGTCTCGCGGATGTAACGCACCAGGTGCAGGCCGGCGTCGTCCTGTTCCATGACCACGTCGAGCAGGATGACGGCGATCTCCGGTTCGTGTTCGAGCATGTCGCGGGCCTGGCTGGCCGAATACGCGTGCACGAATTCGAGCGGCCGGTGCTGCATGTCGAGGTTGCCGAGCGCGAAGGTGGTGGTCGAGTGGACGTCCTCGTCATCGTCGATGATCATGACGCGCCATACGTTGCGCGCGCCCGAGGCATCGGGCGCCGCCGGATGTTCTTCCAAGAATACCAGATCGTCTTGATCATCCTTGGCCGCTGCGGGCTCAAGTGGCGTGATCGGTGGGGGCATGTGTAGCTTCTCCAGGATTTCTCGGTGTTCTTGTAATCAAGTATATAGCGGAATGTCAAAAAGAACGCGGATTTCCCGAGCTTTGGACGGAAGGTTACGTACCTGAATGCAACTTCCCGCATAGTTGTCTGTTACTTGTCACAACTGGATAATATTTTGCCAAGGTTTCCAGCGGGCATAG
Source organism: uncultured Duganella sp. (assembly GCA_963511605.1). Classification (GTDB taxonomy): domain Bacteria; phylum Pseudomonadota; class Gammaproteobacteria; order Burkholderiales; family Burkholderiaceae_D; genus Rugamonas. The sequence continues at coordinate 105,038 of CAUPJZ010000012.1, forward strand.
TATCCGACAATACTTGTTTTTATGCAAATTATTGTCGTGGCCGGCCGCGAGCGGCGGCTGGCTGGTAGAATGAGGAACTTTCCACCTTTTTCCGAAGATTCTCTTCCTATGTCCGGCAATACATTTGGCAAATTGTTTTCTGTTACTACTTTTGGCGAGTCGCACGGCCCGGCGATCGGCTGCGTGATCGATGGATGCCCACCGGGTTTGCCTTTGTCGGAAGCGGACATCCAGCCGGAACTGGACCGCCGCAAGCCCGGCACGTCGCGCCACGTCACCCAGCGCAAGGAGCCCGACACGGTGGAGATCCTGTCCGGCGTGTACCAGGGCGTGACGACCGGCACGCCGATCGCGCTGCTGATCCGCAACGAGGACCAGCGCAGCAAGGATTACGGCAATATCGTCGACAGTTTCCGTCCCGGCCACGCGGACTACACCTATTGGCATAAGTATGGCGTGCGCGATCCGCGCGGCGGCGGCCGCTCGTCGGCGCGCCTGACGGCGCCGGTGGTGGGCGCGGCGGCCGTGGCCAAGAAGTGGCTGAAACAGCAGTACGGCACCGAATTCCTCGGCTGCATGAGCCAGCTGGGCGACATCGCCGTGCCTTTCCAGGACTGGTCGCACGTGCACGACAACCCGTTCTTCGCCGCCAGCGGCGACGCCGGCCTGATCGCGCGCATGGAGGCGGCGATGGACGAGCTGCGCAAGGCCGGCGACTCGATCGGCGCGCGCATCGACGTCATCGCGCGCAACGTGCCGGTGGGCCTGGGCCAGCCGATCTACGACAAGCTCGACGCCGACATCGCCTACGCGATGATGGGCATCAACGCCGTCAAGGGTGTGGAAATCGGCGCCGGCTTCAAGTCGGTGGCGCAAAAGGGCACCGAGCACGGCGACTCGCTGACGCCGCAAGGCTTCGTCGGCAACAACGCCGGCGGCGTGCTGGGCGGCATTTCGACCGGCCAGGACATCACGGTGTCGATCGCGATCAAACCGACCTCGTCCATTCGTTCGCCGCGCGACTCGATCGACAAGGACGGCAACCCGGTCGTGGTCGAAACGTTCGGGCGCCACGATCCGTGCGTCGGCATCCGCGCCACGCCGATCGCCGAGGCCATGCTGGCCCTGGTGCTGATCGACCACGCGCTGATGCACCGCGCCCAATGCGGCGACGTCAAGGTATCCACTCCGGATATCACGCTGTAAGCGAAGCGGCCGGCGCCATGGCCGGCCTGCTTACACGCGGCTGCTGACGATTTCCTGCGCGTGCCGGCGTTCCACCGCGCGCACCACCAGCATGCGCATGTCGTTGAGCAGCGAGAATTCGGTCTGGCTGAGCTGGATCGGCGGGAAGGAGTCGTCCCAGTCGCCGTACAGGAAGCCGGCCGGCTGGCCGTTGGCCGACAGCGGCAGGATCACAAAGCTGCGCGCCTCGGCCAGCGAGCTTTTCCACCACAGCGGCAGCTTGGCGGCGAACTTGGCGTCGCGCGCGTTTTCGATGAAGATCACGCGGTCGCTATTGAGGGCGGCGTGGAACACGTTCGGTTCGTAGGCGTCGTCGAACGTCAGCGCCGCCAGCAGCTCCCTGGTGCCTTCGCCGAAGGATATCTTGGCCGAATAGTGGCTCTCCTTGCGGTTGCGGACAAACGCCACCGCGCGCGAAAAATCCAATCCCTTGTAGACGGTTTCCAGCGCGATCTGCACCATCTGGCCCGGGCTGGCCGTGTCGAGCATGTCGCGCATGTCGGCCAGGCCGCTGAGCAGGATCTTGTTGCCGGCCGCGCGCTGGCGCGTCTTGGCCAGCGCCTTGGCGCGCCGCTCGGCGGGGCGCGAGAGCGGGGCGATGGTCAGGTCGTTCGCCGCCACCACCTTGGCCTGTTCGATGGCGTGCATCAGATTGGCCGGCTCCACGCCGAGCATCACCGAATAGCTTTCGGTCAGCTGCTTGACGATGGCCGCGCCGGCCGGGTCGTCGTGCCACAGCGATTCGGCGCACAAGGCCGACATCGTCGACAGGCCGGCGATCCAGTCGGAGGCGCTGACTGCGGCGCCGTCGCCGGTCGGCGCCAGTTTGCGCATGCCCTTGACCAGGCTGGCCGGCAGCCCCCAGTGCAGGGCGGCGGCGTGGCCGATCTCCTCCATGCTGAGGCCCAGCGCTTCGGGCGCGACGTCGTCGATGGCGCGGCCATCCTGGTCGGCCAGGTGCTGCAACTCGTTCCAGCGCTCCGGCATGTAGAAGGTCATCATCATGCGGCCCAGGGTGTGCAGCATCGAGCACACCACGGCCGCCTCGCCATGCTGGCTTTCGGCCGTGTAGGCGATTTGCCGGGCGACGATCCCCGCCAGCACGGCCTTTTCCATTTCGATGTGGGCGATGGTGGCGTCGTCGGACGTGCCGGCCAGTTCCTCGATCAGCTTCAGGCCGAGCGCCAGATGGCCGATCGCCTCGGTGCCCAGCACCAGCACCGCTTTCGAGACGGTGTTGACGTGCTGGCCGAAGGCTGAGTACATGCCGCTGTTCGCGAGCCGCAGCACCTTTTGCGTGAGCACCGGATCGGACAGCACGGTGCGCGTCATGTTGAATTCCTGTTCGTCCTCGCCGCGCATGGCGCTCAGGATGGCCGTGATGGCCTTGGCGAAGCCGGGCATGTCGCCGCGGCGGCGGGTGCAGTCCCACAGCTCGGCCAGCGTTGTGTCGCCCAACGGCGTGCTGGCTTTGAAGCTGTCCGTCATTGCCCCACCTGACGCAGTTCGGCCGGCACCATCTTGACGTGGATGCTTTCCCTGAGCGCGGCCAGGGCGACGTTGGCGGCCATCGGCTTGCCGGTCAGGTAGCCCTGGATGTACTGGCAGCCGCGCTGCTCGAGGAAGTGCAACTGCTCTTCGGTTTCGACACCCTCGGCCACCACCGACAAGTCCAGGTGCTTGGCCAGATCGAGCACGGCGTTGCAGATGGCGCCGTCCTTTTGCGATTCGGGCAGGTCGCGGATGAACGCGCGGTCGATCTTGAGCACGGAAATCGGAAAGCGTTTGAGGTAGGCGAGCGAGGAGTAACCGGTGCCGAAATCGTCGATGGCGATGCGGGCCTTGCGCTCCGCCATTTTGGACAGGATCGATTCGGCGTGGACCGGATCGATCATCAATGTGCCTTCTGTGATTTCTAACACCAATTGCTCACCAAGTAGGCCCGAGAACGCGATGGCGTCGTCGAGCACGTCGAGAAACTTATCATTACGGAATTGCCGGGGGCTAATATTAACAGAGATGTAGAGGGGGCGTTTCGCCACTTCCTCGAACTGTTTGAGCTGCACGCACGCGGCCTTGAGCGCCCAGGCGCCCAGCAGGTTGATCAAGCCGTTGGTCTCGGCGATGGGGATGAAGCGGGCCGGCGGCACCATGCCCAAAGTCGGATGCTTCCAGCGCATCAGGGTTTCGAAGCCCTGGATTTCGCGGGTTTTGGCGTCCACGATGGGCTGGTAGTAGAGCAGGAACTCGCCCTCGCGCACCGCCTGGAACATCGCCGCCTCGAGCGAGATGTCGTGCGCCGGCGGGCCGGCTTCGGCGGGGCTGTAGACGACGCAGCGCGCCTTGCCGGTTTCCTTGGCGCGCGACATGGCCGCATCGGCCAGCGCGACCAGGCGCACCTCGTCCTCGGCGTGGGTCGGATAGACGGCTACGCCGACCGAGGCGCCGACATAGATCGTGTGGCTGTCGATCTCGAACGGCGACTGCAAGGTGGCGATCAGGCGGCCGGTGACCAGTTTGATCTGCGCCTCGGTGGCGGTGCCGGGCAGGATGGCGACGAATTCGTCGCCGCCGACGCGGGCCAGGGTGTCGCTGTCGCGCAGGGTCTTGCGCAGGCGGGCGGCGGCCATGCGCAGCAGCGCGTCGCCGATCGGGTGTCCCAGGCCGTCGTTGACCTTCTTGAAGCCATCGAGGCCGATGGTGGCGACCGCGAAGCCCTGGCCGGAGCGGCGGGCGTTGGCGATGACCATGCGCATGCGGTCCGACAGCAGCAGGCGGTTGGGCAGCTCGGTCAGCGCGTCGTGCGTGGCCATGTGGCGCAGGCGTTCCTCGGTGGCGTGCTGGATCGACATGTCGCGTCCGACGACCAGCAGCCCGGCGACCTCGTTTTGCCGGTTGACGTGGCAGGAGATCCGCAACTCGTGCCAGACTTCCGCGTCCGGGGTTTTGAAGCGCACTTCGAGCAGACGCGTGGCGCGCGCTTCGGCCACTTCGGCCAGGGCGGCCGCCAGCGGCGCCTGGTCGGCTTCGCATATCAGCTTGGTCAGCGTGCCGCCGGCGAGCGCGGACGAACGGGCCAGCAGCGCGGTCGCGCGGCGGCTGGCGAAGGCGATCTCGCCGAGCGCGTTGAGACGGAAAACGACATCGCCAGCCTCCTCCATGAGGTGGTCCACGAGGTGGTCCGCGTGGTGGTCCGCGCCGTGGTCCTGTTCATTGCGCTCGTCGCGCCCGGGCTGTGATGGATGAGTGGGGTGCATCGCGTGGATCTACACTTTCAAGTTGTTCATGTAACAATTGGGTTGCAGATATCTTGCAAAACCAGAACGAAATGTATCACCGATGAGTTGGGATTTACATGAAAACAGACAACATTCCGCCGAGTTTTACTAATTTCCTTTGAGAAATCTCTAAAAACGCGCGGTAAGAGGGCGGGAATGGCCGCCACGTGGGTTAAACCGAACGCGCGGGCGACCGGTTTCGGTGTGCATCGGCGTGCTTGCCTGGCCCTTTTGTTTGCGCTAGTCTGGCTTGTCAATTCAGCACCGGCACCGCCCGGGAGGAGCCTACCGTGAACGATTTCGACACCCCTTTCGATACCCATCAGGTGCGCAACACCGTCGCGCCGCTGGAGAATTTCAACCTGTTCACCGCCGACCCCGCGTTGCGGGAGGCGCTGCTGCGCGAGGGCGGTGGCGCGCAGGCCGGCGCGCTGCAGGCGCTGGGCGGGCAATTGGGCCGCGCCGAAACGCTGGACCTGGCGCGCCTGGCCAACCGGTATCCGCCGACCTTGCACAACTTCGACCGCGCCGGCAATCGTATCGACGAAGTGGAGTTCCATCCGGCCTGGCATAGCCTGATGACGCTACTAATAGAGAACGGCGCCGCCGCCTCCCCCTGGCTGGGCGGCGACGGCGCGCAGGTGGCGCGGGCGGCGAAGTATTTGCTGTTCGGCCAGGTGGAGAACGGATCGCAATGCCCGGTGACGATGACGTATGCCTGCGTGCCCGCGCTGCGCCAGGCGCCGGCGATCGCCGCCAAATGGCTGCCGAAGATCCTGTCGATGGAATACGACCCGCGCTCGCTGCCGGTCGAGCAAAAGCGCGGCGCCATCGTCGGCATGGGCATGACGGAAAAGCAGGGCGGTTCCGACGTGCGCTCCAACACCACCCGCGCCGAGCCGCTATCGCCGTCGGACGCCAGGGCGAGGTTCGGCGACGAGGGCGTCGATGTGTACCGCATCGTCGGCCATAAATGGTTTTTCTCGGCGCCGCAAAGCGATGCGCACCTGATCCTGGCGCAAACCGACGATGGCGGCAGCGCCGGGCTGTCATGCTTTTTCCTGCCGCGCTACCTGCCGGACGGCAGCCGCAATCAGATCCGTGTGCAGCGGCTGAAGGACAAGGTGGGCAACCGCTCCAACGCCTCGTCGGAAGTCGAGTTCACCGGCGCCCACGGCTGGTTGATCGGCAAGCCGGGACGCGGCATACCGACGATACTGGAGATGGGCGGCCACACGCGGCTCGATTGCGTGCTCGGTAGCGCGGGCGCGATGCGGGCGGCGCTGACGCACGCGCTGCACCACGCGCGCGGCCGCTCGGCGTTCGGCAGGCCGCTGTCCGAGCAGCCGTTGATGCGCAACGTGCTGGCCGACCTGGCGCTCGAATCGGAGGCCGCCACCGCCTTCGCGATGCGGCTGGCGCGCTGCTTCGACCAGGCCGGCGATCCGGCGCAGCAGCTGTTGGCGCGCATCCTGACGCCGGCCGGCAAATACTGGATCTGCAAGCGCGGGCCGACCTTCGGCGCCGAGGCGATGGAGGTCATCGGCGGCGGCGGCTATGTGGAAGACGGCCCGTTGGCGCGCCTGTACCGCGAACTGCCCGTCAATTCGATCTGGGAGGGCTCCGGCAACGTGATGTGTCTGGACCTGCTGCGCGCCTTCGGCAAAACCCCGGCCGCGCGCGAGGCGCTGGCGGCGGAGCTGGAGCCGGCCGGCGCGGGAGAGGGGGGCGAGGAGATCCCGGGACGGAGCGACTATGCGCGCTACGCCCGGGCGCTGCTCGCGGACCTGGGCCGGCCGCAGGCCGACGAATTCGGCGCGCGCCTGCTGGCCGAGCGTGTGGTGCTGGCGGTGCAGGCGGGCCTGCTGCTGCGCCATGCGCCGTCATATGTGTCATCGGCGTTCGTCGCCTCGCGGCTGGCGCGCGAGCCCGGGGGAGCGTTCGGACGGCTGCCGGCGGGCGTGGATTGCGAGGCGATTCTTGGCCGGGCGCTGGTGCTTGCCTAGTATAATGGCGCGATAACTGTCAAAAAAGAGCAAACAATGAAACAAGATCCGCGCTTCCCCAATCTGTTCATCACCGACCACCCGCTGATCCAACACAAACTGAGTCACATGCGCGAGAAGGATACGTCGACCCGTACCTTCCGCGAACTGCTCAAGGAAATCACGCTGCTGATGGGTTACGAGATCACACGCGACCTGCCGCTGACCACCCGCACCATCGAGACCCCGCTGATGACCATCGACGCACCCGTCATCGCCGGGAAAAAACTGGCGATCGTGCCCATCCTGCGCGCCGGAATCGGCATGAGCGACGGCCTGCTGAACCTCGTGCCGTCGGCGCGCGTGGGCCACATCGGCGTGTTCCGCGACCCCGACACCCACCAGCCGGTGGAGTATCTGGTGCGTCTGCCGGATCTGGCCGAGCGCACCTTCATCCTGTGCGATCCGATGGTCGCCACCGGCAATTCGGCGGTGCACGCGGTGGACGTGCTGAAATCGCGCGGCGTGACGGACGAGCAGATCATCTTCCTGGCGCTGGTGGCCGCGCCGGAAGGCGTCGAGGTGTTCCAGAAGGCGCATCCGGGCGTGAAAATCTACTGCGCCTCGCTCGATTCGCACCTGAACGAACACGCGTACATCGTGCCTGGCCTGGGCGACGCCGGCGACCGGATCTTCGGTACTAAATAAGAGCGCCATGGCCACTCCAGTCGATCCCGATTTCCGTGCGCGCCTGGCGGCGCTCAACGAAAAATTCGCCGCGACCGTGCCGGCGACGATGGAGAAGATCACGTCGGCGCTGGCCGTCTGTGTCGCCGAAAGCGCGAACGGGGGCGCGCCGACCGAGGCGGCGATGCGCCCGCTTCACGAGTTGCTGCACGGTGTGGCCGGATCGGCCGGCACCTTCGGCTTCGCCACACTGGGTCAGGAGGCGCGGCGTATCGAGCACATGCTGCGCGAAGCGATGGCCTCCGGTGCAGGCTGGGAGGCGGTGCCGCCCGAGGTGGAAAAACTGTTGCGCTGGGCCGCCCGTGACCCGCGCGCAACAGTTTTCGGTTGAGACGTGCGCTTGATGTAAATCAAACCAGTTATCATTTACTTGTCTATAGTGACAGTTACATCACTCACGGAAGAGGGAAGAAGTACCGGCGGGAACTCCGAACAGCTCGGTTTTTCTACCAAAAAAAGCGACGGTTTGCATTTATTTTCGTGAACACGTGCTTTTCTCTCGTAAATGGGTATAATGCGGGATCGTTTAGATTCAAGAGTAGTGCAGTTAGTCTGTCATTTCTTTCTTGCCTCAAACGATATCACGGGCGCAAGCCCAACTTAACTGAAATAGGAATTGTAATGGCAACTGGTATCGTAAAATGGTTCAATGATTCGAAGGGCTTCGGCTTTATCACCCCTGACGAAGGCGGCGAAGATCTGTTCGCTCACTTCTCGGCGATTCAGTCCGCAGGCTTCAAGTCGCTGCAAGAGAACCAACGTGTTTCTTTTGAAGTGACTGCTGGTCCTAAGGGCAAGCAAGCTTCGAACATTCAGCCTCTGTAATACGCTGAATCAAACGAAATAAAGAAATCCTCGGTATCCGAGGATTTTTTTTCGTCCATTGTTTTGTTGATCGGAGCTAAATTCCGATTTTCGTAGGGCGGATTAGGCGGAACGCCGTAATCGGCCATGCATGAGCCGTCAGCGGCGCGTGCATGGCCGATTACGCTGCGCTAATCCGCCCTACGCGATCCTGAGCGACGCCAGTAGTCCCCCTGCGCATAGGTATGCCGCAGGAAGTCGACGAACGCGCGTATCCGCAGGGGCAGATGGCGGCGCTGCGCGAACACAGCGTAGATATCGTTGCCCGGCGCCGCGTGCTGATCGAGCACCGTCTGCAGTTTGCCCGCCTCGATCTCGCTGCCCACCTCCCACATCGACCGCCACGCCAGCCCCTTGCCGGCCAGTGCCCAGTCGTGCAATACCTGGCCGTCGTTGCAGCCCATGTTGCCGTTCACCTTCAGCACCACGTTCTTGCCGTTGTCGCGGAAGGTCCAGCCGCGCTGGCTGCCTTCGCTGCTGATGGCCAGGCAATTGTGTTTGGCCAGGTCGGCCAAGGTCTTCGGCTCGCCGTAGCGTTTGAGGTAGGAGGGCGCGGCCACCACCACGCGTTCGTTGTCGGCCAGTTTGACGCTGACCAGGTTGGAATCGGCCAGGCTGGCAATGCGGATCGCCACGTCGATGCCCTCGCCGACGATGTCGACCACGCGGTCGCTCATGTTCAAGGTGGCGGTGACGTCGCGGTGTTCGCTGAGGAAGGAGGGCAGCAGCGGCGCCACGTGCTGGCGGCCGAAGCCGGCCGGCGCAGAGATCATCAGATGGCCCGTGGCGTGCGCGCTGCGCTCGGCCACCGCCGATTCGGCTTCCTCCAGCTCCGCCAGGATGCGCTGGCAATCCTCCAGGAAGGCCGCGCCTTCGTCCGTCAGCGCCAGTTTGCGCGTGGTCCGCTGCAACAGCTTGACGCCAAGGCGGCTTTCCAGCGCGTCCAGGCGGCGCCCGATCATGGCCGGCGCGATGCCCTCGGCCCGGGCGGCCGCGGACAGGCTGCCCCTGGCGACGACTTCAACGAAGGTGGATATTTGTCTGAACTGGCCCATGAACCGGCATGCCTCTCACTTGTGATAAAAACGCATAGATGAAGTGATTTTTAGTCTCGTTTGCATAACTTATCAGTGAATATACTGTAAAACAGAACGCCGCGTAACCGAGCAGCCACACTAAAAGATTCAGGCGCGCATCCGCATCATCAGTGCTTATAATTTGGTATGGAAGTTAATATTTTCTTACGGAGACCTATCCCATGACGCAGTCCACCATCACTTTGCCGGCAGGCATGCAAATCACCGGCGAGATCAAGCCCGGCTACGAAAACATCCTCACCGCCGAGGCGCTGTCGCTGGTGGTCAAGCTGACGCGCGAGTTCGAGGCGCGCCGCCAACAGCTGCTGGCCGTGCGGGTCGAGCGCGCCAAGCGCCTCGACGCGGGCGAGCGTCCGGACTTCCTGCCAGAGACCGCACACATCCGCGCTGGCGACTGGAAAATCGCGCCGATCCCGAAAGCGCTGGAATGCCGCCGCGTCGAGATCACCGGCCCGGTCGAGCGCAAAATGGTCATCAACGCCTTCAACTCGGGCGCCGACAGCTATATGACCGACTTCGAGGATTCCAACACGCCGAACTGGGACAACCAGATCACCGGCCAGATCAACATGTTCGACGCCGTGCGCCGCACCATCGCGCTCGAGCAGAACGGCAAGTCCTACAAGCTCAACGACAAGATCGCCACGCTGGTCGTGCGTCCGCGCGGCTGGCACCTGGATGAAAAACACGTGCTGGTCGACGGCAAGCGCATCTCCGGCGGCATCTTCGACTTCGCGCTGTTCATGTTCCACAACGCCAAGGAGCAGCTGGCGCGCGGCGCCGGCCCATACTTCTACCTGCCGAAGATGGAATCGCATTTGGAAGCGCGGCTGTGGAACGACATCTTCGTGATGACGCAGAACGAACTGGGCCTGCCGCAGGGCACGATCAAGGCCACCGTGCTGATCGAGACCATCCTGGCCGCGTTCGAGATGGACGAGATCCTGTACGAGCTGCGCGAGCACAGCTCGGGCCTGAACGCCGGCCGCTGGGATTACATCTTCTCGTGCATCAAGAAGTTCAAGCTGGACAAGGATTTCTGCCTGGCCGACCGCGCCAAGGTGACGATGACGGCGCCGTTCATGCGCGCCTACGCGCTGCTGTTGCTCAAAACCTGCCACAAACGCAACGCGCCGGCCATCGGCGGCATGGCCGCGCTGATCCCGATCAAGAACGATCCGGAAAAGAATGACGTGGCCATGGGCGGCGTGCGCAACGACAAGGCGCGCGACGCCACCGACGGCTACGACGGCGGCTGGGTCGCGCACCCGGGCCTGGTCGAACTGGCGATGACGGAATTCACCAAGGTGCTGGGCGACAAGCCGAACCAGATCGACAAGCAGCGTCCGGACATCGATGTCACGGCGGAGCAGCTGCTGGACTTCAAGCCGGAAGCGCCGATCACCGAGGCGGGCCTGCGCTACAACATCAACGTCGGCATCCATTACCTGGGCAGCTGGCTGGCCGGCAACGGCTGCGTGCCGATCCACAACCTGATGGAAGACGCGGCCACGGCCGAAATCAGCCGCTCGCAGGTGTGGCAGTGGATCCGCTCGGACAAGGGTGTGCTGGACGACGGCCGCAAAGTAACGGCCGACATGGTGCGCGCGATGATACCGGAGGAGTTGGCCAAGGTGCAGCGCGACGCGCCGGGCGGCGACGGTCCGACCTATGTGCGGGCCGGCCAGATCTTCGAGCAGATGTCGACCTCGACCGAGTTCGCCGAGTTCCTGACCTTGCCGCTGTATGAAGAGATTTAATTCTAAAATTTAAAACCGGGGCCGGCGGATCAAGTTAATCCGCCGGCCTTCACATCAAAAATCATTTTTCCACAAGCGCAGCGCGGTGAACGTCGCCAGCGCCGTATCGACACGATCGAGCCGTCCGGCCTTGACCAGTTGTTCCGCGATGGCCGGCTCCCGGTAGCGCAGGAAGGGATTGGTCGCCTTCTCGATGCCGATCGTGCTCGGCACCGTCGGCAGATTGTGCTCGCGCTTGTCGGTCTCCACCTTCACACGCTCCTGCAGCGCCACATTGTCCGGTTCCACCACGCGCGCGAAGCGCAGGTTGGACAGCGTATATTCGTGGGCGCAATACACCTTGGTATCATCCGGTAGCGCGGCAAGTTTGCCCAGCGAGCTGATCATCTGCGCCGGCGTGCCCTCGAACAGGCGTCCGCAGCCGCCGGCGAACAATGTGTCGCCGCAGAACAGCCAGGTCGGCTCGTCGGCGGACGGCTCGCGCACGTAGGCGATGTGGCCCATCGTGTGGCCGGGCACGTCGAGCACGGACAGGCGCAGCGCCAGGCCCGGCACGTCGAACTGCTTGCCTTCGCCGACCGGCAGGGTGACGGCGGCGATGGTCTCGTTGCGCGGGCCGAAAACGGGAACCTGATAATGCTGTAATAATTCGGGAACGCCGCCGATGTGGTCAGCGTGGTGATGGGTGAGTAGAATGGCGGTGAGCTTGAGTCCGTTTGCTTTGAGCGCCGCCAGTATCGGCTTGGCGTCGCCCGGGTCGACTACGGCGGCATGTACACCATCATGTATCAGCCACAGGTAATTGTCGTGGAATGCTGGAACCGTCAGAACACAGAGAGCTTGGTGAGAAGATATGGTCATTGGATCGCAAAAGGCTAAACATGGATAAAGCGGGATCGGAGCAATCCATTATAGCGCTGGAAGGCTGGCTGCAAACGCCCGCAGGCGTGTACTTGCGTGCGTGGGAACAAACATGTCTCGATAATTTAACAGCCGATATCTTCGGGTTCAACGCGGTGCAGATCGGCATGCCGCAAATTGATGCGCTCGCGGCCAATCGCATGCCGTATAAATGGTTGGCCGACCGCAAGGTGCGCGCGCCGGCGCCGACCATGCTGCCGCCGGTTGCGCCGGCGCATGGCGGACCGGTGATCGAAGTGGCGCCCGCGCCGCCGCCGCGTCCGGTCGCGCTTACGCTCGATTACACCGAATTGCCGTTCGCGTCGCAAAGCATGGACCTGGTGGTGCTGCCCCACGTGCTGGAATTTTCCACCGACCCGCACCAGGTGTTGCGCGAGGTCGAGCGCGTGCTGATCCCGGAAGGCCAGGTCATCATCTGCGGCTTCAACCCGGCCAGCCTGTGGGGCGCGCGCCATGTGATGCGGCGGGTCGGCGGCACCTCGTTCCTGCCGCGCACCGAGGAGCTGATCACTATGCCGCGCATGAAAGACTGGTTAAAATTATTGAACTTGAGCGCCAGCCAAAGTCATTTCGGCTGCTACGCGCCGGCCTGCCGCACAGAAAAATGGCTGAACCGCTACGCATTCATGGATAATGCCGGGCCGCGCTGGTGGCCGTTCTTTGGCGGCGTCTATATCGTGCAAGCGATCAAGCGGGTCAAGGGCATGCATCTGATCGGTCCGGCTTGGACCAAAAAATCGGCGACGGCCCAGGTGGTCGTCCCTGCAACAAACAAAAGGCGGGAATAGCAGTATGGATAAGGTGGAAATTTTTACCGACGGCGCGTGCAAGGGCAATCCTGGCCTGGGCGGTTGGGGCGCGTTGCTGGTGGCGGACGGCGCCGAGAAGGAAATCTGTGGTGGCGCGCGCGACACCACCAACAACCGCATGGAATTGCAGGCGGTGATCGAAGCGCTGAGCGCGCTCAAGCGCCCGTGCACGGTGGTGCTGCACACCGATAGCCAGTATGTTCAAAAAGGCATCAGCGAATGGATACACGGCTGGAAAGCGCGCGGATGGAAAACCGCCGCCAAGGAGCCGGTCAAGAACGAGGACTTGTGGAAGGCGCTCGACGCGGCGCAGACCATGCACACGGTCGAATGGCGCTGGGTGCGCGGCCACAACGGCCATCCGGGCAACGAGCGCGCCGACATGCTGGCCAACCGCGGCGTCGAACTGGCCCGGGGCCGCTAGGCCGCTAGGCTGATGAGCGGCCTGTTATACTTCTCCGCTTGACCGTAGCAACCACAGAGTACTTATGCGCCAAATCGTTCTCGATACCGAAACCACCGGTATCAACCCCAAACTGGGCAACCGCATCATCGAAATCGGCTGCGTCGAACTGCACAACCGCATGCTGACCGGGAATAACTTCCACGTCTACATCAATCCGGAACGCGAATCGGAAGAGGGCGCGCTCAACGTCCACGGCCTGACCACCGAGTTCTTGCGCGACAAGCCGAAATTCCACGAGATCGTCGACCAGCTGCGCGAATACATCCAGGGCGCCGAAGTCATCATCCACAACGCGCCGTTCGACCTGGGGTTCCTGAACCACGAATTCCGCCTGCTCAAGCTGCCGGACTTCTCGACCCACATCGGCGGCGTCATCGACACCTTGGTGCATGCCAAGGAACTCCATCCGGGCAAGCGCAACTCGCTCGACGCGCTGTGCGACCGCTACGGCGTGTCGAACTCGCACCGCAAGCTGCACGGCGCGTTGCTCGATGCCGAGCTGCTGGCCGATGTCTACCTGTCGATGACGCGCGGGCAGAACAGCCTGGGCATGGATGTGGAGGAGGAGGTCGTCGTCGGCGGCGCCTTGCTCGAACCGGTGCCGCTGGCCGACATCATCTTCCTGCCGGCGTCGGACGACGAGCTTGCCGCGCACGCGGCCACCCTGGCGGGCCTCGACAAGGCCGTCAAGGGGCAGTGCATCTGGACCGCCAGCCTGGCGCCGGCCGCCTGACCGGAATCTATAGTCGGGCCGAATGCATAATTTTCACGTCGGCCCTTCCATTTTCCCGGGGATGTATGCGATAATTCGCCCCGCTTCGGGAGGTTAGCTCAGGGGTAGAGCACTGCATTCACACTGCAGGGGTCGCAAGTTCGAAACTTGCACTTCCCACCAAGAATACGTTTCATATAAAAGGGCTTACGAGTAATCGTATAGCCCTTTTTTATGTCGCGTAGAAAACACGGAAAAACCGCAGGCAGGCCCGTCACGCGTCGGATTCTTCGTGCGGCGCGCCCGCCCTTGCTGTACCTTGCGGTTAACGGCGGCGCGCGACAACTCCAGCGAGTCCATTAATGTCTCTCTGCGTGCCCATGAGCGATGACAGTTCGCCCACTCGATTTTCAGGCACGACCGAGCGCCTTTGCCCATCGCGTCCCTTCAAGGGCAATCTTTTAAGAACGAGGCCCTTGGTCGCTCCGCTGACTCGGTTAGCTCAAAATTCGAGTCGCCGAAACTTTTCAGTGTCAAGCCGTCTTTGCTGAGAAGTAAAAAGGTACTGCCGGAAGCTTGGAGAATATACGCGCTTTTATGCTTGTCATCGATTGTCATTGCGCCAGAATTTTTTAGCGATCCAGCATACTCGCATCCCAGCTCTTTAATCTTATCCGTATATTGGGGTAAGGCCTCTGTCGATTTGGGAAACTTCCCGGTTGTCGCTGCATAAGTGCCAAGGTAGTTGCGGCGTCCTTCTTGTTCAGCTAGTCCGGAAAAGAAAGGAATGGCAAGAATATATAAGCCAAACGAAATAACAAATGCGAGAAGGCTTATGATAATCGGAAGGAGGCTTTCCGTCACTTCCCGCCGCCGAAGACGTCCTGCGTTGACGACTACTTTGGGAGTGCTGAGTCCATTCCCACGACGACCTAGATCCTGCCACTTCTTATTGGCTGGGCCGTTCGAGCGCACAGCTAAACTGAGCACTCGCCGTTCCGCCTTCGCGGCTTTAGCGATAACTCTTCGTGTACGCCTTGCCTTGTACATCCTGGTCCAGGCGCCGAGCAAATTAAGAAGCGAGAAATAATTGAACGCGCCGATCACCGCTACTAATGACCATAACCGTGGAGTATGGTTGAACAGTCCGACGCGTATGACCTCCTGGACGCCGCGCGGGAAATACTCCACCGGCACTCCAGCCATATCGTACCAACCCTGATACCATGACATGCCCGAGCCGTATGCAAGAATGCCAATAATCGTTAAACACAATGCAGATGCCTCTAAAAGATGACGGCCAATTAATTTTCCGATCGGCTCGGAGGGTGTTGGTTTGTTGTTTTGCGCGGTCATTTTATTACAGTTATAGGTAAGAATGGATCGAAAGACTCTTCGTTGGTTCTAGATCCGCAGATGTGGAGGGGCAACGATCAGGGCGATATTTAAGTTGCAGCTGCTGAAAATATTTTGACGGCATCTAACAACTATATTTGTGGAATTGTACTTAATTGCCATGCGGAAATTCTCTCCAATATACGTATTGGGGATAAAAAATGTTCAGTGGCGCAGCCGGGCGAATATATACAATTGAGTCGCCTGGGCTTCGTGGAAGTCGGTTGGAGTGGTTCGAGCAGTGGTTAAACCAGGATACATATTCCAGGGGGGGGCAGTTCAATGGCGGCACGCGTCATTCTTGCCTGCGCGGTCTGGGTGATGGCTTGCGAGGCGGGCAAGGTCAGGCTAGTTGGTGAAGAGCTTGAGGAGGGATGGCAGTAACTGCGATATGAAGATCGCCCCGACCACCCACAGGATGATCGCGGTCTTGGCTTCAGCAATCTCAGCCTTAGTGGTGGCCCTCAACTCGGCAATCTCAGCCTTGGTTGCACCGGTAGCAACAATCACCGCGACATCAATTTTGATGGCAGTGAGGTCGGCTTCGATTTTTTCAACGCGCTTTTCCATATTTCCATCATAGGGCGGCTCGCCGCCACCCGCAACTTCGCCAGCCTTCGGTACGTTTTTTGGATTGTCGGGCAAGGGATGGCTACTCATTTCCGAACCTCCGGCTAGATGGGTGTTCGATTCATCTGATCGAAAAAAATTCCGTCTCACCGCAAATACAAGGCAAACACTGCTAACCGGTGCATGTCATGCCGGCTCATTGATGAATTCAGCTTATAAGTCCATCCCGATTTACTCCACTTATCGAACGAATGCGATTGCCCTACAGTGTCACACCCAGTCACTGTCAGGAAACACCGCATGCCCACACCTTCCACCACGCCGCACAAAGCGGCGATCCTCGGCATCATCCTGGTCAGCTACGTGATGATCGTGCTCGACACGTCCGTCGTGCTGACCGGGTTGCCCAGCATCCACCGCGAGTTGGGATTCACCGATAACGGCCTGGCCTGGGTGCAAAGCGCCTATACGTTGACGTTCGGCGGCTTCCTGCTGCTGGCGGCGCGCGCGGGCGACCTGATCGGCCGACGCCGCATGCTGGTGCTGGGACTTGGCTTGTTCACGCTGGCCTCGCTGGCGATCGGCCTGGCGCCGACGCCGGCCTGGCTGGTCGGCGCGCGCGCGGTGCAGGGCTTGGGCGCCGCGATCCTGGCGCCGTCCACGCTGGCGTTGCTGCAAACGACGTTTGCCGAAGGCGCCGAGCGGGTCCGCGCCGTGTCCTACTACAGCGCCGTGGCCGGCATCGCCGCCAGCGTCGGCCTGGTGCTCGGCGGCGTGCTGGCCGAGTGGCTGTCCTGGCGCGTGGGCTTCTTCATCAACCTGCCGATCGGCGCCGCCATGGTCTGGGCGGCCTTGCGCTATATTCAGGAAACTCCGCGCGGCAGCGGCAAGTTCGATGTGATCGGCGCGCTCGCCTCCACGGCCGGCATGACCGCCCTCGTATTCGGCTTGATTCGTTCGGCCGGCGCCGGCTGGCTCGACGCGATCACCCAGGCGGCGGTCGCCTCGGGCCTGCTGTTGCTGGCGCTCTTCATCGTCAACGAGCGTTCCGCGCCGCAGCCCATCATGCCGCTGCGCCTGTTTGCCGATCCAGCGCGCGCGGCGGCCTACGGTGCCCGCATGCTCTTTCTGGGCGCCATGATCGGCTTCTTCTTTTTCACCACCGAGTATCTGCAAGTGGTGATGCGGTATCCGCCGGCCACCACCGGCCTGGCGTTCTTGCCGATGACTACCGTTAATTTTGCCGTGGCGTTGCTGGTACCGCGCCTGACCGGCCGGTTCGGTAATGGCCGGTTGCTGGCGGCCGGACTGGCCGTCTGCCTGGTGGGCATGGCGTGGTTGAGCCAGGTCTCGGCGGCCGACGCCTACCTGCTCGGCGTGGCGCTGCCGATGGTTTTGATCGGCGCCGGCCAGGGCATGACGCTCAGTCCTTTGACGGCGGCCGGCATCGTCGGCGTAGCGCCGAGGGACGCCGGGGCGGCATCGGGCATAGTCAACGTGGCCCACCAGCTCGGCAATTCGCTGGGGCTGGCGGCGCTCGTCGCGGTGGCGGCCCATGGCGCCGATGCCGCCACAGGGGCGGCCTTGCTGATGTACCGCGTCAACACCGCACTGGCGTGTTCCGCCGGTTTTCTGGTGCTGGCGCTGCTGCTGGTGGTGTGCTTTATTCTCCGCCCAAAACGATGAGAAGCGCCGGCTCTCGTCGCTATTCATCAGCCTGGCTAATAAGACCATGCGCATTTCAGCCGTAGCCGCACGTTAGCGCAGCGGCTACATTGTAAGCTCTACAAAACGAGGACCCACGATGGACTTCAGCGATCTCGGACTTACCCGCCGCGACGTACTGAAGGCGGGCGCCGCATCGGCCACCGCCGTCGCCGTGCCTTCGTTTTCCGGCGCCCAAACCACCGCGGTGGGCGCCTCCCCGCCGGTGCTGGCCAACGTGGCGTTCTCCGTCAACGGCCAGACGCACCGGCTGGAAGTCGACACCCGCACCACCTTGCTCGACGTGCTGCGCGAGCACCTGCACCTGACCGGCACCAAGAAGGGCTGCGACCATGGACACTGCGGCGCCTGCACCATCATGCTCGATGGCAGGAGGGTCAACGCCTGCCTGACGCTGGCGGTCATGCATGAAGGCGCGGCCATCACCACCATCGAAGGCTTGGGAACGCCCGAGCGCCTGCATCCGATGCAGGCCGGGTTCATCAAGCACGACGGCTACCAGTGCGGCTACTGCACACCGGGGCAGATCTGTTCCGCCGTCGCGGTGCTCGACGAAATCAAGCGCGGCATTCCCAGCCACGCCAGCGCCAGCCTCACCGAGCGCCCGCTAATGAGCGCCGAGGAGATCCGCGAACGCATGAGCGGCAACATCTGCCGCTGCGGCGCGTACGCCAACATCCTCGATGCGATCGAGGAAGTCGCGCGGGGTGCCGCATGAAGGCCTTCACCTACCAGCGCGCCGCCAACCCGGCCGACGCCGCCGCGGCGGCGGTGCGCACGCCCGGCGCCAGATTCATCGCCGGTGGCACCAATCTGCTCGATCTGATGAAACTGGGCATCGAATCGCCGGCCCACCTGATCGACGTGAATGGCCTGGGCCTGGACCGCGTCGAACCCACGGCCGACGGCGGCCTGCGCATCGGCGCGCTGGTGCGCAACACGGACTTGGCGGCCGATGAGCGGGTGCGGCGCGACTACGCCGTGCTGTCGCGCGCCTTGCTCTCCGGCGCCTCGGGGCAGCTGCGCAACAAGGCCACCACCGCCGGCAATCTGCTGCAGCGCACGCGCTGCGCCTATTTCTATGACACCAACCAGCCGTGCAACAAACGGGTTCCCGGCAGCGGCTGCTCGGCCATCGGGGGCGTCAACCGCCAGCACGCGGTCATCGGCGTCAGCGCCGCCTGCATCGCCACCTATCCCGGCGACATGGCGGTGGCCATGCGCCTGCTGGACGCCACGGTCGAGACCGTGCGTCCCGGCGGCGCCCCCCGCGCGATTCCGATCGCGGACCTGCATCGCCTGCCGGGGGAGACCCCGCATGTCGACACGGTGCTCGAACCGGGTGAATTGATCACGTCGGTCGTGCTGCCCAAACCGCTCGGCGGGGTCCACGTCTACCGCAAGGTGCGCGACCGCGCCTCGTACGCGTTCGCGCTGGTCTCGGTGGCGGCGGTGATCCAGCCGGACGGCGGGGGGCGCGTCGCCATCGGCGGCGTGGCCCCCAAGCCGTGGCGGATCGAATCCGCCGAGGCCCGCCTGCCGCAGGGCGCCAAGGCCGCCGCCGACGCCTTGCTGGCCGGCGCCAGGCCCACCGAAGAAAACGCGTTCAAGATCGTCCTGGTCGAGCGCACCCTGAACGCCGTGCTGGCCGCGGCCAAGCGAGGATAAACGATGAAATTTACGACACCGGCAACCACCAACCCGATCGACCGCCTGAAAGTGGTGGGCAAGCCGACCGCGCGCATCGACGGCCCGCTTAAAACGACCGGTAGCGCGCCCTACGCCTACGAACACCGCGCGCCGTCCGCCGGCGCCGTCCACGGCTATGTGGTGGGCGCCGGCATCGCCAAGGGCCGCATCGTCTCGCTCGACCTGACGGCGGCCCGCGCGGCGCCGGGCGTGCCGACCGTCATCACGGCGCAGGATGCCGGCCCGCTCGACGTCGGCGGTTTCTATGTGGCGCGCGCGCTCGCCGGCCCCGAGGTGCAGCATTATCATCAAGCGGTGGCCCTGGTGGTGGCCGAGACGTTCGAGCAGGCGCGCGCCGCCGCGCAGCTGGTGCGGCCGCGCTACGCGGCGGCGCCGGGCGCCTTCGATCTTGAAGCGGAACGGGCAAAGTTGCCAGCGTCCGCGCCGACACCGCCGGGCAGGGCGTCGTCCATCGGCGACTTCGAGGGCGCGTTCGCGCAAGCGGAAGTGACGGTGGACCAGAAGTACACCACGCCGTACCATTCGCACGCGATGCTGGAGCCGCACGCCACCATCGCCGCGTGGGACGGCGACAAGCTGACCTTGTGGACCGCGATCCAGCTGGTGGGCTGGGGCGTGCGCGACATCGCCAAGATCCTCGGCATGCCGAAGGATAAGGTGCGCATCGTCGCGCCCTACATCGGCGGCGGTTTCGGCGGCAAGGGCTCGATCCTGTGCGACGCCGTGCTCGCCGCGCTGGCGGCGCGGCGCACCGGCCGGCCGGTCAAGGTGGCGCTGCCACGCCCGCTCATGTTCAACAACACCACGCACCGCTCGGCGACCATCCAGCGCATCCGCCTGGGCGCTGGCAAAGACGGACGCCTGACCGCGATCGGCCATGAAAGCTGGTCCGGCAACCTGGGCGACCGGCCGGAGGCGGCCACCGCGCCCACGCGCCTGCTGTACGCGGGCGCGAATCGCATGACGCGGCTGCGGGTGGCGCACCTGGATCTGCCCGAGGCCAGCGCGATGCGGGCGCCGGGCGAAATGCCGGGCATGATGACCCTGGAAGTCGCGATGGACGAACTGGCGGAAAAGCTGGGCATGGACCCGGTGGCGCTGCGCGAGCTCAACGACACCCAGGTCGATCCGGAGTCGCCGGACAAACCGTACTCGCAGCGTCAACTGGTGGCGTGCCTGCGGCGCGGCGCCGGGCAGTTCGGCTGGAGCCGGCGAAGTGCGCGGCCGGCTGCGCGCCGCGAGGGACGCTGGCTGATCGGCATGGGCATGGCCTCGGCCATCCGTGGCGCGCCGGTGGTCAAATCGGCCGCGCGCGTGCGGCTGGCGCGCGACGGCCGGCTGACGGTGGAAACCGACATGACCGACATCGGCACCGGCACCTACACCATCCTGGCGCAGACGGCGGCCGAAATGCTGGGCGTGGGCCTCGACCGCGTCGAGGTGCGGCTGGGTGATTCGCTTTTTCCGCAAGGCGCGGGGTCGGGCGGCCAGTTCGGCGCGGCCTCGTCGACGGCCGGCGTCTACGCGGCCTGCGTGAAGCTGCGCGAACTGGTGGCCGCCCGCCTGGGGCTGAGCGGCACCGACATCGAGTTCGTCAACGGCCGGGTGCGGGCGGGCGGCAATAGCCGGCCGTTGCTCGACGCCGTGGCCGCAGGCGAGCTGGCGGGCGAGGACGCCATGGAGTACGGCGACCTGTCCAAGCGCTACGCGCAGCAGACGTTCGCGGCGCACTTCGTCGAGGTGGCGGTCGACGGCGACACCGGCGAGATCCGCGTCCGCCGTATGTTGGCGGTGTGCGCGGCCGGGCGCATCATCAACCCGCTGGCCGCGCGCAGCCAGATCATCGGTGCCATGACCATGGGCGCCGGCGCGGCGCTGATGGAGGATCTGGTGGTCGACAAGCGTGCCGGCTACTTCGTCAACCACGACCTGGCCGGCTACGAGGTGCCGGTCCACGCCGACATCCCGCGCCAAGAGGTGGTGTTCCTTGACGAGGTGGATGCGACCGCCGGGCCGCTCAAGGCCAAGGGCGTGGGCGAGCTGGGGATCACCGGCGTGCCGGCCGCTATCGCCAACGCGGTCTACAACGCCACCGGCATCCGGGTGCGGCACTACCCGATCACGCTCGACAAATTGCTGGCGCACCTGCCGGCGATGGACGGCGCCGGCGCGGCCGACGGTCAGCCGGGATAGCGCAGCGCGTCGACCAGCAGCGTAAAGGCGGAGGAGGGGTGGCGCCGGCTCGGGTAGTACAGCCGGTAGCCGGACGACATCGAGCACCAGTCGTCGAGCACCGTCACCAGGCGGCCCTGGTCGATGTGCTCCCGGACCTGGTCCTCCGGCAGAAAAGCCAGTCCCAGTCCGTCGAGCGCGGACTGCAAGCGCAGGGCCAGGTTGTTGAAGGTTAGTTGGCCGTCGACCCTGACCTTGACGTCCTTGCCGTCCCTGGAGAAATCCCAGATGTAAAAGCCGCCGTGCGTCGGCATGCGCATGTTGATGCAATTGTGGTGCGTCAGGTCTTGCGGCGTCACCGGCGGCCGATGGCGTTCGAAGTAGGCCGGCGCGCCGACCACCAGCCACCGCAGGTCGCCGCTGATGCGCACCGCGATCATGTCCTTGGCGACCTGGTCGCCGAGGCGCACGCCGGCGTCGTAGCGGTCCGCGACGATATCGGTCATGCGGTTTTCGGCGATCAGTTCGACATGGATATCGGGGTAGAGCGGCAGCAGCCGTGCCAGCGCCGGCTGCAGCACCGTCAGCGCCGGGTGCTCGCCGGCGCTGATGCGGATGGTGCCGGAGGGCTTCAGGCGGCGTTCGCGCAGCATCGCCAGCTCGGCTTCGATCTCGTCGAAGCGGGGCGCCACCGTGCGCAGCATATGCTCGCCCGCCTCGGTGGGCGAGACGCTGCGCGTGGTGCGCACCAGCAGGCGCAAGTCGAGCCGTTCCTCCAGCGTGCGGATGGTCTGGCTGAGCGCCGATTGCGAGACCCCCAGTTTCGCCGCCGCCTTGGTGAAGCTGCCTTCCTTCGCCACCGCGATGAACGCCTGGATCTCGTTGTAATTGGAGAATTGCATTAATCAGTTCCGCTAATAAGTGTATCCCGACTTTAGCACCTATTCGCACAATTGCGCAGCCGGTACATTAGCAAGGAATTACAAGTTTTAAGCAACGGCGAAAGGGCTGGTCATGAAAATTATTACGGGGTTGCTGCTGGCTGGCGCGGTGTCCGGCGCCGGCGCGGAGGAGGGCGGCGGGGCGCAGACCATCGTCAGGGCGGGAACGGTGGCGTCCACGCCCGGCCCGCCGGAGTATTTCACCGGCCAGGTCCGGGTCGACAGGCTGTCGCCGGCAACGGCCGACATCAACGCTTCCACCGCCTACGTGACGTTTGAACCGGGCGCGCGCTCGGCATGGCACACGCATCCGAAGGGGCAATATCTGATTGTCACGGCGGGAGCCGGCCTGACGGGGCAGTGGGGCAAGCCGGTCCAGCGGATACGGCCCGGCGACGTCGTGTGGTGCCCTTCCGGCGTCAAGCACTGGCACGGCGCCGCCCCGGACGCCGCGCTGACCCACATCGCGCTGACCGGCGCCGCCAACGGCAAGAGCGTGGAATGGATGGAGAAAGTCAGCGATGAACAGTATCAAGCCCGTTAAAGCGCCGCGCGGCGGCCGCCTGAAGACAGCCTCGGCCGTGGTTCTGGGCCTGGCACTGGCGCATGCGCAGGCGCAGGCGCCGAGTGGCGCCGAACCGATCAAGGAGAAACCTTCCATGCAGAATGAACAGACGCTCTCCGCCAGCCGGCAGGCGATCGGGCCGATCGCGGCGTTCGCGGCGGCCGGCGACATCGGCAGGCTGAAGGGCGCCCTCGAACACGGCCTGGACGCCGGCTTGACCGTCAGCGAATGCAAGGAGGTACTGGTCCAGCTGTATGCCTACGCCGGTTTTCCCCGTAGCCTGAATGCACTGACCGGGTTGATGCAGGTGCTGGAAGAGCGCAAGCGGCGCGGCGTTGTTGATGCGCCGGGCAGCGATCCCGCTCCGGCCCTGGCCGGCGAAGCGCTGCTGGCTTCCGGCACGGCGAACCAGACCAAGCTGGTCGGGGGCCCGGTCAAGGGGCCGGTATTTGAATTCGCGCCCGCCATCGACCAGTTCCTCAAGACCCACCTGTTCGGCAACATCTTCAACCGCGACAACCTGGACTGGCGCAGCCGCGAACTGGCGACCGTCGCCGCGCTGGCGTCGCTGAGCGGACTGGAAGCGCAGCTGCAATCGCACGTGAAGGTGAGCATGAACGTCGGCATCAGCGAGGCGCAGCTGCGGCAATTCATACAGGTGCTGGCGACGCGCGTCGATACCGCGGCGGCCCAACGCGCCCAAGCCGCGCTGGACGAGCAACCGGCCAGCCGCTGAGGTAGGCAAATACGAGCGGGCGAGCTTCCGAACGCCTCTCTCAACGCGCCGGCGGCGGCACGCTGACGCCGGCGTCCGTCTGCACCACCGGCTTCATGGTGCCGTCGGCGTTGTATTGAAGGTGCTCGGCGGTGACCGCGCGGCGCCCGATCGCGCCGTTCATGTCGCCGATCGCCAGCGTCGCGTTGTGCAGGAACAGATACCAGTTGTCCTCGAACTGGACGATGCCCGGATGGATCGTGAAGCTGTACTTGCCGGAGCCGGTCAGCAGGCCGCGATAGGTCCACGGGCCGGTGATCGAAGGCGCCGTCGAATACGACACATGCTCGTCGCGTTGCGTGCTGCGGTCGAGCGAGGCATAAGTCAGGTAATAGAGCTTGCCGCGCTTGTGCAGCCACGGGCCTTCCTCGAAGTGCGGTGGCGTGATTTCCTGGATCGGGCCGTCGAGCTCCACCATGTTGGGTTTCAGCTTGGCGATATAGCACTGGCGGTTGCCCCACGCCAGCCAGGTGGTGCCGTCGTCGTCGGTGAACACGGTGGGATCGATGTCTTCCCAGCTGTGCGTGCCCTTGGGCGTCATCTTGTTGGTGACCAGGGCCGAGCCGCGCGCGTCGACGAAGGGGCCGGTCGGCTTGTCCGATACCGCCACCGCGATCGCCTTGCCCGGATTGGTGGCGTCATGCTCGACGGCGGCGTAGAAGTAGAACTTGCCGTTCTTCTCGATGGTTTGCGACGCCCAGGCGTCGGCCTTGGCCCACTTGAAATCCTTCACGTTCATGATGGGCGCGTGACTGGTCCACGTGCGCATGTCCTTGGTCGAGTAGACCAGCCATTCGCGCATGTTGAACATCTCGTCGCGCTGCGCCTCGTCATGCCCGACGTACAAGTACAAGGTATCGCCGACCACCAGCGGGGCGGGATCGGCGGTGAATTTGTCGCGGATGATGGGATTCGAGCCGGCGGCGGCGCCGGTCGCCCCTTGCGCGGACGCCGCCAGCGCCATGGACAGGGCCCACATGGCCATCCAGCCCCGACTTTTTCGCGCGGGCACTTTACCTTCGTTTTGCATCGTCGTCTCCACTATTTTTGTTTTCGAACAGCTGCCGCAATCATTCCCTAACATCAAATGATATGCGCTAACATTGGCGTGCATTTATGGTAACTTGTGGTGGCGTAGGATGTCCAACAATATTTCCCGGATGGCGGATCGCGCTGTCCGGAACCCATATGGAGACGGCAAATGACCTTGGTACAACAACTGAAAATCCGGTTCGCGTTGACGACGATGACGACGATACTGGCCTGCTCGCTGGCCGCCAGCGCACTGGCTGGCGAGGACGGTATGACACCCATTCCGGCGCCAGCACAGCCCGACGCCATCACGCTGGACACGGGGGCCCTTCCGGGCGCGACGGCGCCGGAAAGCTGGCACCGCCAATACGGCAGCGTGTTCGCCCGCAACGTTACGGTCGCGACGCTGACGCCGGTCCTGCCGCCCGCGGCGAAGGCGACCGGCGCCGCCGTCATCGTCGCGCCCGGCGGTGGTTTCCGCACGCTGTCGATGGATAACGAGGGCTGGGCGGTCGCCAGTGCGCTGGCCGACAAGGGCGTTGCGGCGTTCGTGCTGAAGTACCGCCTGAACCAGACGCCGGCGGACATGGCCGGCTTCGAGCGCTCGATGGCGGAGATGTTCTCGGCCACGGCCAAGCGGCCGCCGGCCCCGCGAGATCCGGCCGCCGCCTATGCGCCGCAGATCGCCGACGCCCGCGCCGCGTTCGCGCTGGTGCGCGCGCGCGCCAAGGAATGGCATGTGGACCCGGACCGTATCGGCATGCTTGGCTTCTCCGCCGGCGCGATGCTGACCATGGCGACCACGTTGCACGGACAGGACGCGAAGCCGGCCTTTATCGCCAACATCTACGGGCCATTGTCGACGGTGACGGTGCCGGCCGGCGCGCCGCCACTGTTCGTCGCGCTGGCCGCCGACGACCCGTTCTTCGCCAACGCCGGCTTCGGCCTGATCGACAGCTGGCGCGGCGCCAAGCGTCCCGTGGAGTTCCACCTGTACGAGCAGGGCGGCCATGGATTCGGCATGTACCAGAAGACCACCACCAGCACCGGATGGTTCGACGGCTTCACGCGCTGGCTCGGCATGCATGGCTACCTGAAACAGCGTTAAAACCTCCCCGGCGTGGCCGCCTGACCACAGTCGGCGTCGCCCAGGGCCATGCGCGGAGCCATGTTAGCGCCCATCATTTTATCGATAACGTTCTATGGCAACCATGCGTGCCGATATCATTTTGGATATCGGATTCGCATAAAAAGTTATTGGTTATTCGATAATCAGGTGGCTACATTCAATTCGTTAGTAAGTTGATTCCGTGTTTTACTAAACCATAAGTCCCAGGGAGGTGACCACACAACGACACCAGCAGTTCGGAAGCAGGGCGGCCAAGCCGACCGCCCGCACCACGACACACACTAAAAAAAATAGATGGAGACCAAATGAAATCACCATGTCAACGCAGCTTGATGAACCTCGCCGTCGCCGGAGCTTGCGCGATGTTCGCCGTCCCCGCCCATGCCCAGCAGACGCCGAATGAACCGCAAACTACTGTTAGCGCTACCACCGCCGGCGATTCCAAGCCGGCCGGTGCCTCAGCCGCCGCAGTCACGCCCGCGGCGCCCGCCGCGCCCGAGCCCGCTGCCGCCACGCCGGAAAACACCGTGGTCGTTTCCGGCTCACGCATCGCCGCGCGCGGGTTCAACCAGCCGACCCCGACGACCAGCCTGACCAGCGCCGACCTCGACAAGGCGGCCAAGCCGAACATCTTCGAGACGTTGACCGAGCTGCCGGCGCTGCAGGGCAGCACCGGCCGCACGGTCAACACCTTCAGTACCTCGAGCGGCCTGCAGGGGCTGTCGTCGCTGTCGCTGCGCGGCCTCGGCACCAACCGCACCCTGACCCTGCTCGACGGCCAGCGCGTGGTCGGCGCCAACGTCACCGGCGTGACCGACGTCAGCCAGTTCCCGCAACTGCTGGTCAAGCGTGTCGACGTGGTCACCGGCGGCGCCTCGGCGTCCTACGGCTCGGACGCCATCGGCGGCGTGGTCAACTTCATCACCGACAAGAAATTCAGCGGCTTCAAGGCCCACCTCGGCGGCGGCATGACCACCTACGGCGACGACAAGAACGGCACCGTGCAGGCGGCCTGGGGCAAGGCCTTCGCCGGCGACCGCCTGCACGTGACCGTCAGCGGCGAGTTCACCAAGCAGGGCGGCATCGATTCGCCCGGCTTCGGCGAGGTCGGCCCGAACGGGCGCGACTGGTACAAGAATCCGGCCTTGCAGGAATCGACCAAGGACATGCAGGCCGCCGGCCTGCCGCGCTACACCAGCATCCTGCACGCCCAGCACCAGCAGTACGCCAAATACGGCCTGATCACCGGCGGCGCGTTGCGCGGCACGGCGTTCGCGGCCGACGGCACGCCCTATCCGTTCCAGTACGGCACCAACTGCGTCGGCAACTTCTGCGTCGGCGGCGACCTGTCGGGCAGCGTCGGCGCCGGCACCAACCTGGCGATGAACTTCAAGCGCAAGGTTGCCTACACCCGCGTGTCGTGGGACCTGGACGCGGACAACGAAATCTACGTCACCGGCAACTGGGCCGAGGTGACGTCGGTGTTCTCGCCGAGCCCCGGCGCTGCCAAGCAGGGCAACCTGGCCATCAAGTGCGACAACGCCTTCCTGCCGGCCTCGGTCGCGGCAGGTTGCGCCTCGGGTTATCCCGGCGGCACCATGCCGGTTGGTACCGCCAACGCGCAATTCCCGGAGTTGATCAACGTCCACCCGACCCGCACCCAGCGCCGCGTGGTGGTCGGCGCCAACGGCAAGTTCGGCCTGTTCGGCAAGGAATGGTCGTACGACGCCTACGCCGAGCACGGCGAAAACACCACCGTGCTGCGCGTGCAGGACATCACGCTCAACCCGCGCTACAACTTCGCCATCGACGGCGTGCGCGACGCCGCCACCGGACAGATCGTCTGCCGCAGCGCGGCGGCGCGGGCGGCAGGCTGCCTGCCGATCAACATCTTCGGCAACAATTCGATCGACGCCGCCACCTGGAATTACATCGCACCGGCCAACGGGCCGCGTCAGCACACCGATTCGAGCCAAAATGTTGTTAGCGCTAACATCAACGGCACGGTGGCCGAGGGCTGGGCCGGTCCGATCTCGATGGCGTTCGGCGCCGAATGGCGGCGCGAGAAATACTCGGTCTACGGCGACCCGTACGGCGCGGGCGTGGCCTACGAGTCGCCATACAGCGCCAGCTATCCCCAGGACCCGACCTTGTCGGCCACCGGCGACAACTGGTTCGCGGGCAATTACCACAACGGCAAGGGTTCGTTCAACGTCAAGGAAGCGTATGTCGAGTTCAACATTCCGTTCCTGAAATCGGCCACCTGGGGCGAGGCCAACCTGAACCTGGCCGACCGCGAAGAGAAATACAGCACGGCCGGCAAGGCGCGCGCCTGGAAGCTCGGCGCCACCTGGCAGACCCCGATCGACGGCCTGCGCTTGCGCGCGGTGAGTTCGGCCGACGTGCGCGCGCCCAATTTGAGCGAGCTGTTCGCCGCCACCACGGTCACCAACCAGGCGGTCAACAACAACCAGGGCCAGTCGATCCAGGTCCAGCAGCGCAACGTCGGCAACCCGGACCTGAAACCGGAGAGCGCCCGCAACAACTCGTTCGGCATCGTCCTCAGCCAGCCGAGCTGGGCGCGTAACTTCAACCTGTCGATCGATTACTACGACATCAAGGTCAAGAACGTGATCAGCTCGCTGGGTCCGCAGCAGGAGGTCGACCTGTGCTACGCCGGCTTCCAGCAGGTGTGCTCGGCCGTGTCGATCAACGGTCCGGCCGGCACCAACTTCGTGTTGGCGCAAGCGTTCAACTTCGCCTCGCTGCACACGCGCGGCATCGACTTCGAGGCCGCCTACCGCGCCAACCTGAACGACTACGGCGTGCCCGGCACGGTCACCTTGCGCGGGCTGGCCAGCCGCATGATCCACTCGCTCTCCGACCCCGGCCTGCCGGGCACGATACCGAGCGAGGGCGCCGGCAACATGTTCGGCAGCACGCCGAAGTGGAAGGCGCTGCTGCAGCAGTCGTGGGAGTACGGCAAGATCGGCCTGACGTTGTCGCAGCGCTGGATCGGCGCCGGCGTGTACAACAACGAGTACATTGAGTGCCAAACCAACTGCCCGCTGCCGACGGCGGCGCACCCGACCATCTACGACAACCACATCCCGGGCGCGGTCTACGTCGATTTCGGCGCGACCTACAAGTACTCGCCGCAAATCACCGTCTACGGCAAGATCGACAACCTGGCCGACCGCGCGCCTGTGCTGCTGCCGCAGACCAACCTGAGCTACGGCATCAACCCGGCCATCTATGACGTCGTGGGCCGTACCTACCGCGCCGGCGTGCGGATGGCGTTCTGACATGGATCGCACTTTCTCTACGGGCGCGATCCTGCAACCGTGGCGGGCGGCGTTGCTCATGGCGCTGGCCATGGCGGCGCCGCCCGCCACGGCCGCCAACCCCATCGTCCAGACCCGGTTCACGGCCGACCCGGCGCCGCTGGTGCACGACGGCGTGGTGTACCTGTACGCCAGCCACGACGAGGACGACGCCGCCGACTTCAAGATGCTCGACTGGCTGCTGTACTCTTCCACCGACATGGTCAACTGGACCGACCACGGCGTGGTCGCCTCGCTGGCCACGTTCCCGTGGGCGGTGCAGAGCAACGACGCCTGGGCGCCGCAAGTGATCGCGCGCAACGGCAAGTTCTACCTGTACGCGCCCGTCAGCGTCGCCGGGTGGCCCAAGAACGTCATCGGCGTGGCGGTCGCGGACAACCCGGCCGGCCCGTTCAAGGACGCGCTGGGCAAGCCTTTGATCGATGTGGCCGAGGGCTATATCGATCCGACGGTGGCCATCGACGACGATGGACAGGCCTATCTGTACTGGGGCAACCCGCATCTCTGGTACGTCAAGCTCAACGACGACATGGTGTCGTACTCCGGCCCCATCGTCAAAAGCGACAGCAAGCCGGCCGACTACCAGGAGGGGCCGTGGTTCTACAAGCGGGGCAAGCATTACTACATGGCCTACGCGTCCACCTGCTGCCCGGAGGGCATCGGCTACGCGATGGCCACGTCGCCGACCGGCCCGTGGCAGTACAAGGGGCCGGTCATGCGGGCGAACACGGCGTCCACGGGCAACCATCCCGGCATCATCGACTACAAGGGCAATTCCTATGTCTTCGGCTTTAACTACGAGCTCAACTTCGCCCAGTCGCCGGTCCACCGCGAGCGGCGCTCGATCACCGTCGCCAAATTCAGCTACAACGCCGACGGCACCATCCCGGCGCTGCCGTGGTGGGACCGGGACGGCGTCGAGCAGCTCGGGCGCCTCGACCCTTACCGCCGGGTCGAGGCGGAGACGATCGCCTGGACCTCGCGCATCAAGCAGGACGTGGACCGCCCGTTCGACTGGGCGCCGGGCGTGCGCACCGCCAAGGGGCCGGGCGCCGGCATGCACGTGGCCGACATTGTCGACCGCACCTACATCAAGGTGGCGGGCGTCGATTTCGGCGCGGCGGGGCCGAAGCGCTTCGCCGCCAGCGTGGCCAGCGGCGGCAGGGGCGGACAGATCGAGATCCGGCTCGGCAACGTGCAAGGCCCGTTG
The DNA here is from genome assembly GCA_963511605.1 of uncultured Duganella sp. Taxonomy (GTDB): domain Bacteria; phylum Pseudomonadota; class Gammaproteobacteria; order Burkholderiales; family Burkholderiaceae_D; genus Rugamonas. Next base: position 135,490 of record CAUPJZ010000012.1, read on the forward strand.
CTGGGCGCCTTGACGGTGCCTGACACCGGCGGCTGGCAGAGCTGGCGCACCGTCGAGACGCCGGTCGCTGGGGCCACCGGCGTGCATGACGTGTTCTTCGTCTTCAAGGGCAAGTACCGGGCGCCGCTGTTCAACTTCGACCACTGGCAGTTCCACGGCGCGTCGCCGGCCGGCTAGCAGGCGGCTCGCCGCGCGGTGGAGAGTCGACAATCCCGGGACACACCTGGAAGGGCGGATTAATGCGAGTTGTCGCGGGCAGGGACACGGTCAGCCGGCAAGGCGATGCTGAAGGCGGCGCCGCCGCTAGCGCTGCGGCGGTAGCCGGCGCGGCCGCCGTGCGCTTGCGCGATGGCCCTGACCACCGCCAGACCCAGGCCGCTGCCGCCGCTGGCGCGCGCGCGCGAGTCGTCACCGCGCTGGAACGCTTCGAACACGTGCGCCACCAGTTCCTCCTTCAGGCCGGGGCCGTCGTCCTCGACCGTGATGTGCAACTGGCCCTCGGCGACGCCCGCCTCGAGCAGCACGCGGCCGGGCGTGGCGTAGCGGCGCGCGTTGTCCAGCAAGGCCAGCAGCGCCTGGCGCACGCGGGTGATGTCGCACACCACCTGGACGTCCGCGAGCCGCAATTCGATATGCATGCCGGCCTCGCGCAGGGCCGGCTCCATCAGCTCGGCGAGCTCGCCGATCTCGTCGGCGATCGGCGCCGCCGCCAATCGCATGTTCAGGTGGCCGCCGTCGGCCAGGCTGAGCGTGCGCAGGTCGTCGATCAGCCGCGACAGGCCTTCCACCTGGCCCAGCAGGCTGCGGAACTGCGCCTCGTCGGGCGCGAACACCCCTTCGGCCAGTCCTTGCAGGCGCCCGCGCAGGATCGTGACGGGCGTGCGCAACTCGTGGGCGATGGCGGCGTTCCACGTGACCAGTTCGTGCGCGGTGCGCTCCAGCCGCTCGGCCATCGAGTTAAAATCGTCGACCAGCGCGGCGGTCTCGCCCAGCGAGCGGTCGCCGGCGACGGCGCGCGCGTGCAGTTCGCCGCGCGCCACGCGGCGCACGCTGTCTGCCACCGAGTTGAGCGGCGTCAGCAAGCGCTGCGACAGCCGCTTCGCCGCCACCATCGCCACCGCCATGGCGGCCAGCACCAGCAGGCCCATGATTATCCACTCGGGCCAAGTGGGGATCAGGTTCTCCGGCGGCGCCAATCCCGATTCGGGATAGAACAGTATCCACAGCGTGTAAAAAATGTACAGGCTGGCCATCACGGCCACCGCCATGCCGACGCCCACGGCGCCCATCGACCACAGGATCTGTCGGCCGAGGCCTGGTTCGCGCATCATGTCGGCTCCCCCATGCGGTAGCCGACCCCGCGCAGGCTGAACGGCATGCCGGCGACGCCCGCGTCCTCCAGCTTGCGGCGCAGTTTGCTGATGTGGCTGTCGACGGTGCGCTCCAGCGCGTCGCCTTCGGGCAGGCAGCCGGCCAGCAGCTCGGCGCGGCTGACCACCCGCTGCGGGTTGCGCGCCAAATAGACGGCCAGCCGGAACTCGGTCAGGGTCAGCGGCAGCAAGGTGCTGGCGCCGTCCACCACGGCACGTGCCTGATGGGTGTCCAGATCGATCTCCAGCGGGCCGCAGCGCAACATGCCGGCGTTGCCGGCGCCCCCGGTTCCACCAGAGCGCGCGCGCCGCAGCACCGCGCGCACCCGCGCCACCACCTCGGCGGGATTGAAGGGTTTGACCACGTAGTCGTCGGCGCCCACGCGCAAGGCCAGCAGTTTGTCCAGGTCCTGGTCGTGCGCGGTCAGCATGATCACCGGCGTGTCGCCGCGCCGGCGCAGTTCCGCCAGCACCTGCCAGCCGTCCGGCTCCGGCATCTGCACGTCGAGCAGCACCAGGTCGGGCTTGAGCGCCAAGTGCTGGCGCAAGCCCTCGCGGCCGTCGCCGGCGGACGCTGTGCGCAGGCCGTCGCGCGCCAGGTAGGCACGGACGATATCGACGATCTCCGGTTCGTCCTCGATGATCAGTACCAGGCCGTCGGGAAGCCGGGCCGGGGCGGGAGCGGGTTGTGCGGGGTGTGACATGCGCCGTGATGAAGAGTTGGGGAAAACGGGCAATCTACCGTATTCGCGCCCGGCTTGCGAGCGTTTCCTCCCGTGGAGCGACTATTTTACGCCTCCATCGAATCTCCACATTTGCTTCATGCAATCCTCATGTCCCATCGCTAGACTGGCCGGCTGCCGATTAACCAATGTTTGTTCAGGAAGTAGCCAGGATGATGACGATGAATAGGGAACGCCTTGGGCGCTCGATTGCGCCCGCCGCGCTGGTGCTGATGGCCGCTTGCGCGCTGGCGGCGTGCGGCGCGCGCAACGCGCAGGAAGCGCCGGCGCCCGCCGCGCCGCTGATCACCACGCTGAAGCTGGCCCCGGTGACGCTCACGCTCGACGAGGAATTGCCCGGCCGCGTGGCCGCGCTGCGCACCGCCGAGATCCGTCCGCAGGTCGGCGGCATCGTGCTGCGCCGGCTGTTCGAGCAGGGCGCCGAGGTCAAGGCCGGGCAGCCGCTGTTCGAGATCGATCCGGCCGCCTTCAAGGCCGACCGCAACGCCGCCGCCGCCGCGCTCAAGCGCGCCGAGGCGGTCGCCGCGCGCGCCGGCCAGCAGGCCGAGCGCCTCAAGCCGCTGGTGGCGGCCGACGCCGTCAGCCGCCAGATTTATGACGACGCCGTCTCCGCGGCGCAACAGGCCGACGCCGACGTGGCCCTGGCCAGGTCGACGCTGGAGCGACGCGCGCTCGACGTCGCCCATGCCAGCGTGCGGGCGCCGATCGCCGGTCGCATCGGCCAGGCGCTGGTGACCGAGGGCGCGCTGGCCGGTGTCGGCGATGCCAATCCGATGGCGCTGGTGCAGCAGATCGACCAGGTCTATGTCGATGTGCGCCAGCCGGCCTCGATGCTCGAGGCGATGCGCGCCGTGGCCGGCAGCCAGCGCCAGGCCGATGTCGCCATCGTCGGCGCCAACGGCAGGCCGCTCGCGGTCAAGGGCCGGATCCTGTTCTCGGGCATTAACGTCGATGCCGCCACCGGCGACACCGTCGTGCGCGTCGAGGTCGACAACCGCGAACGCCTGCTTCTGCCGGGCATGTATGTGCGCGCCCGCCTGCCGCGCGGCGCCCCGGCGCCGCAACTGCTGGCGCCACAGCAGGCCGTGCTGCGCGACAGCGCCGGCAAGCCGCAGGTGTGGGTGGTCGACGCCCGGCAGCGCGCCCGGCTGCGGCGGGTCGAGGTCGGCCAGGTGGTCGAGCACCAGTACGTGCTGCGCGCCGGCGTGGCCGGCGGCGACAACGTCGTCATCGAAGGACAGGACCGCCTGCAAGAGGGCGTCAAGGTCGTCGCCCGCCCATGGAAGGCCGCGCCCGACACGGTCGCCGCCGCTCCCCGCTAACGCGACAGCATAGAGACAGGATAAACCCATGCCCCAGTTTTTCATCAACCGCCCGGTGTTCGCCTGGGTGGTCGCGCTGTTCATCATCCTGCTTGGCCTGATCGCGATTCCGCAATTGCCGATCGCGCGCTTCCCGTCGGTGGCGCCGCCCAGCGTGACCATCAGCGCCGCCTATCCGGGCGCCTCGCCGCAGACCATGAACGACACCGTGGTCGGCGTGATCGAGCGCGAGCTCTCCAGCGTCAAGAATCTGCTGTATTTCGAATCGTCGACCGACACGTCCGGCTCGGCCTCGATCACCATCACCTTCAAGCCGGGCACCGATCCCGAACTGGCCCAGGTGGACGTGCAAAACCGCATCAAGACGGTCGAGGCGCGCCTGCCGCAGACGGTGCGCCAGAACGGCCTGACGGTCGAATCGGCCTCGTCCGGCTTCCTGATGATCGTCGGCCTCAACTCCAAGGACGGCAAGTTCGACGACGTCGACCTCGGGGAGTACATGGCGCGCAACATCGTCGAGGAGTTGCGCCGCATCGACGGCGTCGGCAAGATCCAGCTGTTCGGCGCCGAGCGCGCCATGCGCATCTGGGTCGATCCGGCCAAGCTGGTGTCCTACGGCCTGTCGATGGGCGACCTGAACGCCGCCGTCGCCGCGCAGAACGTGCAGATCGCGCCGGGCCGCGTGGGCGCCGAGCCCACCGCCGGCGGCCAGCGCGTGACGGTGCCGCTGACCGTGGACGGCCAACTGCTCGATCCGCGACAGTTCGCCGCCATCGTGCTGCGCGCCAGGGCAGACGGCTCCAGGGTCACGCTGGCCGATGTCGCCCGCATCGAGCTGGGCGCGCAGGGCTACGGCAACGCCACGCGCGAGAACGGCATGGTCGCCACCGGCGCGGCGGTGATCCTGTCGCCCGGCGCCAACGCCGTCCGGACCGCCGACGCGGTGCGCGCGCGCATGGCCGAGCTGGCGCCGTCGCTACCGTCCGGCATGCGCTACTCGGTGCCGTTCGACACCGCGCCGTTCGTCAAGATCTCCATCGAAAAGGTGATCTACACGCTGATCGAGGCCATGGCGCTGGTGTTCCTGGTGATGTACCTGTTCCTGCAAAAGGTGCGCTACACCCTGATTCCGGCCATCGTCGCGCCGATCGCCTTGCTCGGCACCTTCGCCGTCATGCTGATGGCCGGCTATTCGGTCAACGTGCTGACGATGTTCGGCCTGGTGCTGGCGATCGGCATCATCGTCGACGACGCCATCGTCGTGGTCGAGAACGTCGAGCGCCTGATGGTCACCGAGGGCCTGGCGCCGAAAGAGGCCACCTCGAAGGCGATGAAGGAGATCACAGGCGCCGTCATCGGCATCACCCTGGTGCTGACGGCGGTGTTCATCCCGATGGCGCTCGCCAGCGGCTCGGTCGGCATCATCTACCGCCAGTTCACGCTGTCGATGGTGGTGGCGATCCTGTTCTCGGCCCTGTTGGCGCTGACGTTGACGCCGGCCTTGTGCGCGACCCTGCTCAAGCCGGTCGCGCCGGGCGAGCATGCCGCCAAGGGCCGCTTCTTCGGCTGGTTCAACCGGGGCTTCGAACGCATGACGGCCGGCTACGAAGCCTGGGTGGTCAAACTGATACGCCGCAGCGGCCGCGCCATGCTGCTGTTCGCGGCGATCGTCGGCGTGTTGGCCTTCGGGTTCCACAGATTGCCGTCGTCGTTCATGCCGGAGGAGGACCAGGGTTACTTCATCACCTCGATCCAGCTGCCGTCGGACGCCACCACCGGGCGCACCCTGGAAGTGGTCAAACACTTCGAGCAACACCTGGCCACGCGGCCCGGCATCGAGAACAACCAGTCGATCCTGGGATTCAGCTTCTCCGGCTCGGGGCCCAATTCGGCCATGGCCTACACCATGCTCAAGGACTGGGACAGGCGCGACGGCGCCAGCGTCGCCGAGGAGGTGGCCAAGGCGCTGGAGGCGATGAGCGCTATCAGGGAAGGCAGCGCCTACAGCGTGATGCCGCCGGCGATCGACGAGCTGGGCAATTCATCCGGCTTCGCGCTGCGGCTGCAGGACCGCGCCAACCAGGGCCACGCGGCGCTGATCGCGGCGCAGAACCGGCTGTTGGAGCTGGCCGCGCAGAGCAAGCTGGTGACCGGTGTCTATCCCGACGGCCTGCCCTCCGGCACCAGCGTGCGGCTCGACATCGACCGCCAGAAGGCCGAGGCGCTGGGCGTGGCCTTCACCACCATCAGCGAAACGCTGACCGGCGCCATGGGCTCGACCTATGTGAACGACTTCGTCAACAACGGCCGGGTGCAGCAGGTCATCATCCAGGCCGACGCGGCGGCGCGCATGAACGTCGACGACGTGCTGAAGCTGTACGTGCGCAACGCCGGCGGCGGCATGGTCGCGCTGTCGGAGGTGGTCACGCCGGTGTGGACCACGGCGCCGCAGCAATTGCTGCGCTACCAGGGCTATCCGTCGGTGCGCATCACCGGCGCGCCAGTCCCGGGCGCCTCGTCCGGCGCCGCCATGGCCGAGATGGAACGGCTGGCGGCGCAACTGCCGCCGGGCTTCGCGGTCGAATGGAGCGGCCAGTCGCTGCAGGAGCGCGGCTCGGCAGCGCAGGCGCCGATGCTGATGGCGCTGTCGATGCTGGTGGTGTTCCTGGTGCTGGCCGCGCTGTATGAAAGCTGGGCCATTCCGCTGTCGGTGATGCTGGTCGTGCCGCTCGGCCTGATCGGCGCGGTGGCCGCCGTGCTGCTGCGCGACATGAACAACGACGTGTTCTTCAAGGTGGGCATGATCACCATCATCGGCCTGTCGGCCAAGAACGCGATTCTGATCGTCGAGTTCGCGAAGCAGTTGCACGCGGAGGGCAAGGGACTGGCCGAGTCGGCCATCGAGGCGGCGCGCCTGCGCCTGCGCCCTATCTTGATGACGTCGCTGGCGTTCGGCCTGGGCGTGGTGCCGCTGATGCTGGCCACCGGCGCCAGCGCCGAGACCCAGCACGCGATCGGCACCGGCGTGTTCGGCGGCATGATCAGCGCCACGGTGCTGGCCGTGTTCCTGGTGCCGGTGTTCTTCGTGGTCGTGCTGGGGGCGGCGGAAGGGCTGAGCAGCCGCTTCGCCGGCCGCCGCGCGCCGCCCGCCGCGCACGCTGTTACCACCCATAAGGAATGATATGAAATACCTGTTGATGTCCGGCTTGATGCTATCGCTGGCCGCCTGCTCGCTGGTGCCGCCGCTGGAGCGTCCGGCCGCGCCGCTGCCCGCCCGCTACGACGCCGCCGTCGTCGAAGCCGCCACCGGCGCCGACCTGGGGTGGCGCGAAATGTTCACCGACGCGCGGCTGCGGCGCTTGATCGAGCTGTCGCTGGCCAACAACCGCGACCTCCGAATCGCCACGCTGAATGTGGAGGCGGTGCGGGCGCAGTTCGACATCGCCAGCGCGGCGCGGCTGCCGTCGGTGTCGGCCATCGGCGGCCTGGCGCGCCAACGGATTCCGGCCGACGCCGGCGGCGCCTCCATCGGCGTGCAGCAGCAAAAGACGGCGGGCGTGGGCCTGAGCGCTTTCGAGATCGACCTGTTCGGCCGGGTGCGCGCGCAGTCGGAGGCGGCGTTCGCGCGCTATCTCGCCAGCGAGCAGGGCCGCCGCGCCGCGCAGATCAGTCTGGTTGCCGCGGTGGCGGACGCCTATTTCGCCCAGGTGCTGGCCTCCCAGCAGTTGCGCTTGACCGACAATACGCTGGAAGACTGGCGCTCGTCGCTGAAGATCGCGCGCCTGCTCAACGAGGCGCGGCAAAACAGCGGGCTCGATGTCGCGCAGGCGGAAGGGCAGGTGGCCACCGCCGAAGCCGATCTGGAGGCACGCCGCCGCGCCCTGGCGCAGGCGCGCAACGCGCTGGACCTGCTGGTCGGCACGGCATTGCCGGCGGGCCTGGCCGACGCCGCGCCGCTGGAAATGCAGACGATGCCGACGGCGCTGCCGGCCGGCTTGCCGTCCGACCTGTTGACGCGCCGCCCGGACATCCTGCAGGCCGAGCAGGCGCTGGTGGCGAGCAACGCCGACATCGGCGCCGCGCGCGCCGCCTTCTTTCCGCAGATCTCGCTGACCGCCTCCCTCGGGTTCGCCAGTTCGTCGGTGGGATCGCTGTTCAGCGGCGCGCAGAAGGCCTGGAGCTTCAGTCCGCAGATCACGCAGCCGCTGTTCCAGGGCGGCCGGCTGCGGGCCGAGCTGGATCTGGCCAGGATCCGCAACAGCGCCGCCGTGGCCGACTACGAGCGCGTGATTCAGACCGCGTTCCGCGAGGTCGCCGACGGGCTGGCCGCGCGCGCCACCTACGGCAAGCAGATCGAGGCGCAACTGAGGACGGTCGCCAGCGTGGAGCGTGTCCGCGCATTGTCGGACCTGCGCTACCGCGCCGGCCAGGAGGGCCGCCTGCAACTGCTGGACGCCCAGCGCACGGCCTATGCCGCCCGGCAGGCGCTGCTGGAGTTGCGGCGCGACGAATTGCGTGGCACGACGGCGTTGTACAAGGCCCTGGGCGGCGGCTATGACGTGTCGAAGTGACGGTGGATAGCGATGAAGTAGCTCATCCCGAAAAATTGCGATCCTCCATCGTTTCTCCATCCGGCGCACACCGAACAGGCACGCCGGACGCCTAAGCTGTATGACGTTATTCAGACAGGTGCAGGCAATCATGGACATTTACCCTTCGCGCGTTGGCATCCGTTCGGGCGCTCACGGCCGCACATCGCTCGCCAGGCTGCGCGAACTGATCAAACTCAGTTTGCGCAGCGCACTTCAACCGCACGCCACCCATGGCTGGCTCGGCCTGCTCAATTCAGATCCGGTGTTCGGGCAGTTGGTCTCAGCGCGGCCCAGGCTGGTCGGCAAGGTGTTCCGACCCTACCTTTCCACCACGTTCAACAGTGCGCAGCGGACTTCACTGCTCATCGGTCATTATCACTCGATCCTGCGTCTGGGCTGGGCACCGCTGGTGCTGCAAGCGGCGACGGTGGGCGTGGAGCTTGGCGCGTTGCCCGGCAAGTCCGGCGGCGTGCTCAGGCTCGTGGTGCGCGCCGTCGAGCCCATGGAGCGCGAGGGCGAACTGGCGTTGCAGCTCATGCACAATGAGGAACTGGTGTGCTCTTGCGCGGTCGTTCTGATCGGCGGCCTGGATGGATTCGATATCGGCGTCGGCTGCATTCAAGGGCCGAGCAGCGACGCCGGCTTGTCGATCATCCGGGAGGCAACGCGCCAGTTGCACGGTCTGCGTCCGAAAAGTCTGCTGATCAAACTGCTTTGCGCGCTAGGACATCGCTACGGCTGCGACGGCCTGCGGCTGGTCGGGAATGGCAACCGTACGGTACGCGGCGCCATCAGGCAAGGCAAGGTGCATGCGGACTATGACGCCTTTTGGCGCGAGTGCGGCGCGACCCCGCGCGACGACGGAGACTATTACATGCGGTGCGCAGCGCTCGCAACGCCGGATTTGCTCTCCATGGCTTCGAGCAAGCGCTCGGGCGCGCGCCATCGCCATGAGCTGCTGCGGCAGTTGGTCGGCACCGTCTCGGCACGACTTGACCGTGAGAGCCGGCTGCGAGCGTCGCCAGCGTAGCGCCTGGCGGCCCGTTTTATTGTTTATAGATGCCGCAACCGATGACCAGGTCGTCGACCTTCTCGACATAGGTCGATTTCGGTTCGATCGCCTTGGTGACCGGATGCGGCCATTTGTAGTCGACCCAGCCTTTGCCCCTGGACTTGGCGACGTCGAGCATCGTCTTGATGAAGAGCTTGTCGTCCGAATCCTTCAGGTTGGTCAAGTCCTTGCCGATCAGCTTGGCGTTGGCGCCGTGCGAGAGCATCTTGCCGTTCAGGTCCATGACGAACACATACAGGTCGCGGTCCTTGAACTGGCCGGCCGTGTCGTTGAACGCGGCATAGGATTTGGCCGGGCCGTTCGCCTTCAGGTACTCGGCGGCGCGCTGGACCAGCGCGGTGGCTTCGGCGGCGGTGCCGCGGTCGTCGGCCGCCAACACCGGAATATGCAGGGCCAGCACGCAGGCCGCGACGGACATCGACTTCAGCAGTTGTTTCATTCTCGTCTCCCCGAAAGATTGTCTTTATGGTCTTGGCGCCCGCACGGCGACGGCTTTTTCAGCGCGCCCCTTATCGTAGTCCGTCCATCGCTCAGGAAACGTAACGGCACCGACAATTCGCGTCCGGCACGGCAGAATGTTGCACCGAAACAACTAACTACCTGAGGGCGGGCAAGGCGGCTGGCACCGACGACACGGCCGCCGGCGTGAACAAGATGCGCGCCTGGCGGCGTCTGGCGCCCCGCCGCAACGGGTGCAGGTGCCGTCACGACCCTCGTGCATGCGGACGAGGGCGCCGTCAACGGCGCGCAGCGCGCTCAGGTCGCGGTTGAGCAGCGCGATATCGATGTCGCCGAACGGCGTTCCAACGGCCCGGCCGTCGCCGAACAAGGCCATGTGTTGCCGGCCGTAGTTGCGCTGCAAGCGCTCGGCCGGTCGCCGGTTGATCGTCGACGTGGCGCTCCAGCCGTTGACCGTCGCGGCGGGTGACGATGCGCAGGCGCTCGCTGGCGGCGGCTGCGGTGGAGCGCTTTCTCATGGCTGGCTTTTTGTTGGCAAAGTGAAGCGATGGACCTTATGGCGCGCCGCCGGCCGCGACCCGCTCGATGTTGTCACGGGCGATCAGGGCGGCGCCGCGCCGGCCCAATGTCAGCCAGCCGCGTCGGCGCAGCTGGTTGAGCACGCGGCTTAGCGTCGCCGGCGTCAACCCCAGGTGGCTGGCGATATCGTCGCGCGCCATCGGCAAGCCGATGGCTGTCGCGGTCTGCGGCAGCGCTCGCTCGACCGCGCATTGCAGCAGGAAAATCGCCACGCGCTGAGCCGCGCTGGTGCCGCGCAGCATGGCGGCATGCCGCTGGTCGCGCGCCAGCTCCGCGGCCAGCAGCCGCGCAAAGGTGTCCGCGCTGCGGGGCTGGCGCGCCAGCAGCGTGGCCAGCGCGGGATAGGCCAGCACGGCGGTCTCGCAGTCGGTCAGCGCCACAGCCGCCGTCTGCCGCGCCGGCAAGCCTGTCGCGTCCAGGCCCAGCCAGTCCCCCGGTCCGCGGAAACCGATCACGCGGCTGCCCCCGCGCGGGCCGCGTTGATACAGCTTGACCTGCCCGCTGACGATGACGTGCACCTGGGTGACGGCGATGTCGCCGAGGTGAAACAGATGCTCTCCGGCGGCGTGACGCGCGCCGCGTTCCACCACGGATGACGGCGGCATGGACGTGGCGTGCGACCAGTCGTCGGGCCGCGCGATGGATGCCGGGCAGCGGTCGTCATGTTGGACCGGGCGCGCCGCCTCCCGGCACTGTGCCGAGGCCACGGTCAGTCCACGCCGCCGGCGGCCGCGCGCTCGAGGGCCGCCGGGTCGAGCAAGATCAGCTCGCGCCGGGACAGCTCGAACAGCGAGCGCCGCCTGAATTGCGCGATCAACCGGCTCATGCACTCGGCCGTGACCCCGATATAGCTGGCCAGGTCGCAGCGCGACATCGGCAGGCGGAAGCGGGTGGGCGAATAGCCGCCGGCCCGGTGCCGGCGCGACAGTGACAATACCAGGTCGGCGATGCGCTGTTCGGCCCGGGTACTTTGCAACATCAGCATGGCGCGTTGCTGGTCGCGGATCTCCGCCGCCAGCAACGCGTGCAGGGCGGCCTGCGGCATCGGCTGACGGCGCCCGTTGAAAGCATGCCGGTCCCAGGAAATGCGACAGACTTCGCTATCCTCCAGCGCGATCGCGCTGCAGGCGTGATGCGTCGTCCCCAGCGCGTCGAGCCCGAGGAAATCCGGCGGCAGTGCGAATCGGACCACCTGGACGCCGCAATGCGGCTGCGCCTGGACCAGCTTGAAGCTGCCCGCGCGGATGTTGTAGAGGCGGTTGCCGACCCGGTCGCCGGCCAGGTAGAGCGGCGCATGGCGGGCGATGCGGATGCGGTGGCCCGGCAGCTGGCCGGCTGCGGCCGCGCCGTGACAGAGGTGCTGCCGCGCGCAGCGTTCGCAGTTGCTGAGATCCGAAGATAGAGGCATGCCTTCTTTCAAATGGGATGATCGCCCGGCCGGGCGTTGAAATGGGGCGATGACGGGGGCGGGGTCAGCGCGATGCAACGCGGAAGAGTTGCCTTCTTTGCAATTTAATGCGATGGACCGGCATTTTCCTTGATCCAGATCAAAATATTCGAAGAATGTCGCGACGGCGCGTTGCGCCGCGCCGCGTTCCGCCCGATGCCGGCGCCGCGCTACGCCCCCGGCGCCAGCCGGCCGCGCACGAAGTCGCGGAAGGCGCGCTCGGGCAGGGGGCGGCTGAACAGGAAGCCCTGGTACAGATGGCATTGATGCTGCGCGAGGAAGCTACGCTGGTCTTCGGTCTCGACGCCCTCGGCGATGATCGACAGGCCCAGCGTATGGCCCAGCGCGACGATGACGCGGGCGATGGCCGCGTCGTTGGGATCGGACAGGATGTCGCGGGCGAAGCTGCGGTCGATCTTCAACTGGTCCAGCGGCAGGCGTTTCAGATACGACAGGGAGGAGTAGCCGGTGCCGAAGTCGTCCAGCGCCAGGCCGATGCCGCGTTGCTTGAGGGCATCCATCTTGCCGACGATGACGGCCAGGTCGTCGAGCATCAGGCTCTCCGTCAGTTCGAATTTGAGCTTGCGCGGATCGGCCCCGCTGTGGTCGACGACGAGGAATACCTGCTCGACAAAATCGGCCTGCAGAAACTGGCGGCTGCTGACGTTGATGGCGATGCTCAGCCCCAGCATGGCCGGCAGGCGGGACCAGGCCGCCAGCTGCGCGCACGCTTGCCGCAGCACCCATTGGCCCAGCGGCAGGATGAAGCCGGTGTCCTCGGCCAGCCCGATAAACTGGTCGGGCTCGATGAGGCCGCGCTGCGCATGGTTCCAGCGCAGCAGCGCCTCGGCGCCGGTGACGCGGCCTTCATGGTCGACCTGGGCCTGGTAATACAGTTCGAAGTCGCCGTGGCCGAGCGCCTCGTGCAGCTCGTGTTCCATCTCGGCCTGGGCATTGACCAGGGTCTGCATGCTCGGTTCGAAAAAGCGCAGCGTGTTGCGCCCTTGCGCCTTGGCCTGGTACATGGCCAGGTCGGCGTGCTTGAGCAGGTCGTCGACGCCGATATGGTGGTCGGAGAACATGGTGATGCCGATGCTGGGCGTGCAGCGGCAACTGCGCCCGGCCAGCTGGTAGGGACGGTTAAGCTCGGCCAATATATCTTCGCCGATCGCCTGCGCGCGCAGCGCCGCCTCCCTGCCGTCGGCACTGAGCTCCTCGAGCATCACGACGAACTCGTCGCCGCCCAGCCTGGCGACGGTATCGCCGGCGCGCACGCAGCCGGGCAGCCGTTGCGCCACCTGTTGCAGCAAGCGGTCGCCCTGGTCGTGACCGAGGGTGTCGTTGAGCAGCTTGAAATTGTCGAGGTCGATGAACATCAGCGCGCTGAACTGTCCGCTGCGCGCGGCGCCGTCGATCACGTGGCGCAGACGGTCGAGCAGCAGGCGCCGGTTCGGCAGGCGCGTGAGCGGATCGAAGAACGCCAGCCGGCGGATCTCCTCCTCGGCCTCCTTGCGGGCGCTGATGTCGGTCTGGGCGCAGACATAGTTGCGGACCCGGCCGCGGGCGTCGACAATCGCGCTGATGGTGGTCCAGGTGGGATAGACTTCGTTGTTCTTGCGGCGGTCCCACAGCTCGCCCTGCCACGAACCCCGCCGCTGGATGGCGTCCCACATCTCGGCGTAGAAGGCAGCGTCGTGGCGGCCCGACTGCAGCATGTGCGGCGTGCGCCCCAGCACTTCGGCGGCCTCGTAGCCGGTGCAGGTCGAGAACGCCTGGTTGACCCGCACGATGACGTTGTGCTCGTCGGTGATCAGCATCGCCTCCTGCGACTCGAAGGCGACCGCCGCGATGCGCAGCTGTTCGGCCGCCAGCGTGCTTTCGGTGATGTCGAGCGAGATGCCGAGCAGGTGCGTGGCGCCGCCGTCGGCGTTGCGCAGCGCGATCCTGCGGGTGCGCAGATAGCGCACGGCGCCCGATGGCAGCGGCGCCAGCTCTTCGTCGATGTCGACCACATGCGTGCTCTCGAGCGCCTGGCGCGCGGCGTCCGTGTGGACCGCGGCCTGTTTCGCGCCGAACAGCTCGGCGTCCGTGCGGTTGACGACCTGCTCCCTGGGCAGGCCGAGCAGCACTTCGCCGGCGCGGTTCAGCATCAGATAGCGCAGGTCGTTGGCGCGCTGGACGAACACCATGGCCGGCATGAACTCGATGATGGCGGCCAGCAGGTGGCGCGACTGCCTCAGCTCGGCGGCGCGCTCGAGGATTCGTTGCTCCAGTGCCGCGTTGGCGCCGCGCAGCGCGGCTTCGGCGTCGTTGCGGGCCCGCTCGCTGGCGCGCAGCATCTCGGCCGAGCGCGTCAGGGCGGCCGCCACATCGCCGGCCTCGGCCAGCCGTGTCTTGCCGGCGACCACGCGCTCGCCGCGGCCCAGCGCCGCCGACATCGCCAGCAGATCGTCGGTCGAGCGCCGGATATAGCGGCTGGCCATGCCGGCCAACCCCAGCCCTATGCCCAGCAGCAGCACCGTGCTGCCCAACGTCAGCCCCAGCAGCTTCCACAGCCTGGCGTTCACGCTGGCCGTCGGCACGCCGATGGCCACGCGCCAGCCGCTGTGCGCGGAGCGGCTGAACGAGGCGTAGACCGGTATGCCTTCCAGCGTCACCACCGACGAGTTGCCTTCGAGGTGGGCTTCCATATCGCGCAGCAGGACCGCCGTGCCCTGCTTGCCGACGAACTGCTGTTCGGCGTGGCTGCGCGCGACGACCGCGCCGCGACCGTCGAAGATCGATACCACCCAGCCGGGCGGCAGCTTGCGGGCCGACAGCATGCGGGAAAAGCGCGCGGCCTTGACGCCGACGTCGATGAAATACACCAGCCGGCGCTCTTCCCGCACGGGCACGCAGATGCTCATCACGGGCGACCCGGCGACCGCGTCCAGGTACAGGTCGGAAATCACCGGCCGTGCGCCGGCTGCCGCGCGGGCCAGCAGGGCCGGATTGCCATGGCGCGGCAGGGCGGCGCCGAACGGCAGCAGCGTGTTGAGCAGCTGCCGGCCGTCGGCGTCGGTCAGCACCAGGTCGCTGGCCGTGCTGCTGGCCAGCGCCTGTTGGGCTTGCACATAAAACGTCGCCAGGTCGCGCTGGCGCAGCGCCGGCGACGTCGCCAGCGCGACGGCCATGCCGTCGAGCGCCTTGAATTCGGCGTCGACGTCGAGCAGCAGCGAGCGCGCGGCCTGCAGCGCTTGTTCCTTGATCAGCGTACTGCCTTCAAGGTAGGCACTGTAGGAAAACCGCAGGCCGATGATGCAGGCGGGCAATACCAGGGAGCAGACGATCACCAGCAGGATCTGGCGGACGGTGTACGCTTTCATGCAATCCTTGTCGAACGCGCGCGGCCAGATGGCGCGCCGGTCCCAGTGTCGCTGCGGCATGGATCTTTTTGTTGATGATTGTCACGACGGGCGCAGGCGGGCGCCGCCGACGTGGTTTGTCGGGCATAACTGACAATGAGCAAGCCGGTGCATGGCGCGCGCCCCATAGTGGGGTCTTTGAGTTGGGGGAGGCGTATGCGCAGCGAGCTGGAAGACGCCAGGGAAGCGGAGCGGGCAAGGATAGCGCGCGAACTGCACGACGAGGTCGGACAGGGGTTGCTGGTGTTGCGCATGGACCTGGTACGGCTGCAGCGCCTGCTTGGGGGGAGCACCCGCGCGGCGCAGGCGCTGTTGCAGGTCGCATTCGAGCGGGTGGACGCCTCGCTCACCAGCGTGAGGATGATTATCAATGACCTGCATCCGGTGGTGCTCGACCAGGGCCTGGCCGACGCCTGCGCCTGGCAGGTGCGTCAGTTCCGCCAGCGTACCGGCCTGTCGTGCAAGCTGCTGGTCACCGGGGCGGCCGCCGAACTCGATAGCCGCTGCAAGAATGCGCTGTTTCGCATACTGCAGGAGTCGCTCAACAATATCGCCCGCCACGCGCGCGCCGCCAACGTCACGGTGGCCCTGGCGCTCGACGCGCGACAGCTGGAACTGACCGTCATCGACGACGGCATCGGGCTGCCGGAGCCGGCCAACGCCCACCCCGCGTCGCATGGAATCAAGGGCATGCGTGAACGCACGCAAATGCTCGGCGGCGTGTTCCGCATCGCCAGCGTGCCCACCGGCGGCACCGTGCTGCACGTGTCGGTGCCCCTCGCGCGCGAGCGCCGCCAGCGCGGTGACGACCGGCGCCGGTAGCACGGCCCCGCATCGCCGCCGGCTTGATCCCGGACACGGAAATCGTGCCACGCGCTCCCTATAGTGATTTCCTGTAGCGGTGCCGGGACGCGGCGTTCCGGTAGCGGGGCTACAGCCATCACACTTTGGAGGTTTATCATGGCGAACAGTCTGATCCGTTTCGATCCCATCCGCGACATCGCGCGCTTCGATCCCTTTCGCAACATCGACGATTTCATGCGCGATTTCGCCGGCGCGCCGGCGTGGCGCGGCGAGCCGCCGGCCCACATCCGTATGGATGTCGGCGAGACCGACAAGCACTACGAGGTCAGTGCCGACATGCCCGGCCTGCAGAAGTCCGACATCAAGGTGGCCATCGACGGCAACGTGGTGTCGCTGAGCGTCGAGTACAAGCAGGAGAAAACCGCCGGCGACGTCAACAGCCTGTGCCAGGAGCGCGCCCGTGGCCAGCTGCAGCGCAGCTTCACGCTGCCGCAGGACGTCGACGAGGCGGCGGCGCAGGCGCGCTACGAGAACGGCGTGCTGCACCTGACGTTGCCGAAAAAGGCCGGCGGCACCCAGCACAAGCTGACGGTGCAATAGGCGTGGCGGCGGCGTTGGCGTTTTAGTGACAATCGTCATGCGGGCCGGCGGCGATTGTCATTAGCATGACTCATCGGCGGCGTGGGCGGCCATGAACAACAAAGATGAGGCGATTTTGAACGAGACCATTTCCCAGCTCGTGCCCGCCGGCGCCGGCCTGCCGCGGGCGCCGGCGGGCCGTGGCATCCGCGTGGCCCGCGGCGACACGCTGTACCGCCGCGGCGATGCGGTCCAGGACGTGCTGTACCTGGTGCGCTTCGGGGCCTTCAAGACGTGCCGCGTCGATATCGACGGCGGCGCGCGCATCACCGGATTTCAGATGCGGCTGGAGCTGCTGGGACTGGAGGCGCTGGGCATGCGCCTGCACCGCAGCCGCGCCGTGGCGCTGGAGGACAGCGAGGTGTGCGAGGTGCCCTACCGCCAGTTGCCGCAATCGCATCTGGCGCTGCACCGGCTGCTCAGCGAGGCGCTGGCGCAGGCGCGCAATGTCGCGTTGATGCTGCGCGGCAGCGACGCCGAACAGCGCCTGGCCTCCTTCCTGCTGAACATGTCGAGCCGCTTCGGCGCGGCCGGCTATTCGCCGCGCCGCTTCCACCTGCAGATGACGCGGGTCGATATCGCCGAGTTCCTCGGCCTGACGGCGGAAAGCGTGAGCCGCTGCCTGTCGCGGCTGAAGTCCGCCGGCGTGATCGAGACGGAGCGGCGGCTGGTCATCTTGTGCGACTGGCCGCGCCTGCTATCGATCGCCAGCAACGAGCGCGCGGCGGCCGAATATGCCGCCGCCGGCGACAGCGGCGTCGATGCATGAAGCATCCGGAGGAGCAACTGGTGCAGTCGCTGCGGTTGCCGGCGCGCCGCCATGTGGCCGCCGCCGCGCCGTCGTGCCTGGACTGTCCCGTGCGCGGCCACTGCGTGCCGGGCGGTCTCGACGACCGCGACTGCGGCGTCATCGACCGGCACGTGGAGCGGCGCGTGTTCCTGCGACGGGGCGAGCATCTGTTCCGGATGGACCAGGCGGTCGGCCAGAAACTGTATGCGATACGGGTGGGGCAGTTCAAGATCTACCAGCTGTCGGCCGAGGGCATCCAGCGCGTGGCCGGCTTCCAGGCCGAGGGCGACATCCTGGGCATGGATACCATCGGTGTGGCGCGGCACCGCTGCAGCGCGGTGGCGCTGACCAACAGCGTGCTGTGCGAGTTTTCCTATCCACGCCTGGCGCGCGCCGATCTGGCCGGCGCCGGCATGCCGCAGCAGCTGGACCGGCTGCTGAGCAGGGCGCTGGTGCGCGAGCAATGGGGCGCGCTGCTGGTGCGCGACGGCAAGGCCGGCCAGAAGCTGGCCGGCTTCCTGCTGGCGCAAGCGCTGCATCATGGCGCGCACGGCCAGTTGCAGCTGCAATTGCAGCTGCCGATGACGCGCCAGGACATCGGCGACTACCTGGGAATCATGCCGGAAACGGTCAGCCGCCTGCTGCGCCGGTTCGAGCGCGCGGGCCTGGTCGCCGTCGGCCGGCGCGCGCTGCGCATCGTCGAGCCCGACGCCTTGCGCTACATGGCCGACGGCGCGGGTTAGCCGCGCCGCAGCGCGGCCGGCGGCGCAACCGACGGCGATGGTTGATGCTGTCGGCGCGCGCCGGGCTGTCGCTGCGGCCCGCCTTCAGCACTGCCGTCAGGCGCCGGCGCGGCCCGGGGCGCGTCGATCGGCTCGTAGCGGGTGAGCTGGTCGCAGATGGAGAGGATGGCGCGGGTCGCCGCCGCTATCTGGGCGTCGGTCAGCGCGGCCACCACCTCCTCGACGTCGCGCGCGACGAAGCGGCCGCCGGCGCCGAACAGCTGCACTAGCGCGTCGAATTCCTCCCGGCGCTCCCGCGGCAGTTCCTTGCGGTTGAGCGACAGCATGGCCGGGCCGCAGGCGCCGGCCAGGCGCGCGCGCTGCGGCCCCGGCCCGGCCAGTCGATGCAACGCGGTGTTAAAGATGGTCCACGCGGTATACATCTCGGCTTCCTCCCAGGATTATTTGTCATTGGTCGCGGACAGCCGCGGCATGCGCTTGAGCGCGCGCAGTCCCTCGCGGTCGAGGATGTGGATGGTGCGTTGTTCGAGGCGTATGAGGCCGCTCGATTCCAGTTCCATCAGGCCCCGGCTGACCGTTTCCTGCGCCATGCCAAGATAGCTGGCGATATCGGCGCGCGCCATCGGCAGGTTGAAGGTCGTCGACGAGTAGCCCAGGCTGGCGAACCGGTCGGCCAGGTCCAGCAGTAGCCTGCCGAGCCTGCCGCGGGTGGTCAGTCCCAGCCGGCTGGTGGCCGGCATCGCGTGGGCGAGCTCGCGCGACATGGCGCCGTAGAGTCCGCGCGACAGGCCCGGGCAGGTCGCCGTCAGCTGTCTGATGACATGCAAGGGCATCAGGATCAGGCCGACGTCGGTCAGCGCGACGGCGCTGTTCATATGGCGGCCGTAGGCTATGCCGTCGACGCCCAGCAAGGAGCGCCGCATGGAAAAGCCGACCACCTGCTCGCTGCCGCTGGGATCCATGGCCACCGCCTTCATGAATCCGCTGCTGAGCAGGTACAGCTGCCGAAACGGATCGTCGATGTGGTACAGCGCCTCCCCGGCGCGCACGCGCTTGCGGGCGAGGCCCAGGCCGGCAGGCTGGCCGTGCAGGTCGGCAGCGATGCCGAGCAGGGCACATAGTTCGGCCAGCGTCGAATCGCGCTGCGGCGTCTGTCCGGAGGCGTTCTCGTCGGCCGGATGCGCATTACGCGCGGCCACGGAGGACGCTAAATGGTGCATGGAAAACATACGCATCTCCTGATAACGAACAAGTGGCCCGGCGCCGCATGCGCCCGCGCAGCGGTGGCATCGGCCATAATGAAAGTCTGTGCCCTGTAACCGCTTGTCTTTCACTCTAGAAATTTGTGGAGAAGACAGAAATATATAAAGTCAATCGGAATTCGCTGGTTACCTTAGTAGGAATAGTCGCATTCATTCAACTACCATTGATAGCTTTTTTAACAAAAAAAATGATTTTCGTCAGATTTGGCAGGGGCTTGTTGTTTTCGCATGAAATGACGGCGGCCGTGACGTTAAACAAGAAGCACGGGCCGCGGCGGCCCCATAGTCGGCCCAGGCGCAAACCCGGGGAGGCGGCGGTGGGCTTTGTATTCACGTGTTCTGTCGACGATGGACATCCGTCCGACCAGCGGCTGGCGGCCTTGCTCGCGCGGCACGGCCTGGAGGCGACGTTTTACTTTCCGATCGACAATATTGAAGGCGCTCCGGTGATGCCGGCGGCCCAGATGCGCGACATCGGCCGGCATTTCGAGGTGGGCTCGCATACGCTGGACCATTGTTTTCTCAGCAGGCTGAGCGACAGGAACGCGGCGTTTCAAATCGTCCGCGGCAAGCGGGTGCTGGAGGACATCCTGGGGTACGCCGTGCCGGGTTTTTGCTATCCCGGCGGCGCCTACCGGCAGCGCCACGTCGCCCTGGTGCGCGAGGCCGGTTTCGACTACGCGCGCACCACGGGCAACCTGTTCCTGGGCCCCGGACGCGGCCGCTATGAACTGGCCACCACTTGCCAGTTTTACCCGCACGGACGCGGCGTCTATCTGCGCAACTTCGCCCGCGGCGGCCAGTGGCGCACGCGTTGGCCCGGCCTCGGCCTGGCGTTGCGCCACGCCGATTGGGAGCGGCGGCTGTATCTGCTGTTCGATGCGGCCCAGCGCCGCGAGGGCGTGTTTCATTTGTGGCTGCATGCGCTTGACGTCGACCGCTTGGACGCTTGGCCGGCGCTGGCGGCGTTTTTTTCCTACGTGGCGACGCGCACACCGCCGGCGGCGCGCCTGACCAACGGCGCGCTGGCGGCGCGTTTTTTTCCCTCCACAGACCGCTGAGGCGGCCCCCCCCGCGCGGCCCGCGCCGCTTCCCGTGAAAATATTTTTCATCGAGGAAAATCCATCCGGGAATTAAAAATTCTTTGCTGGAAATTTCATATTTTAAAAGCAATGATGTGATGAGTTAATAAAAATCCGGTGGAATCGCTGGATTTGA
This sequence comes from uncultured Duganella sp., assembly GCA_963511605.1. Lineage (GTDB taxonomy): Bacteria > Pseudomonadota > Gammaproteobacteria > Burkholderiales > Burkholderiaceae_D > Rugamonas. The sequence continues at coordinate 155,934 of CAUPJZ010000012.1, forward strand.
GGGAAGGGGTGCGCCCGTCGCATCAGGTATCGCGAAGATATCGATTGATGGAGTTGACGGCAGGAAACCACTCAAGTGGCTTTTCCATGGCGTTTAGATCTTTTCCATGCGTTGATATTTTTCCATGGAAATTTCATAATGTGAAATTTTTCTTGTGGGAACAAAGAAATCCGTCTTAGTATTGGCCCAAAATAATAAATGGACTAGGGCTTTATGAACCGGAAATTGTTACCTCGAGGGAAATTTAGTGATACATTTGAAACCAATCCAACACGCGCTGGCCGCGTTGTGGCCGCTGGCCGCTCTGTCCACCCTGGCCGCCTGCGGCGGCGCCGATCCCGCCGCCACCACCGCGGCGCAACCCGATAGGCTGCTGGCGCAGGGCGCGGCGACGGTCTCCAATGTCGTCGCGGCGGCCAGCTGCGGCCACGCCGACGTGAGCGCCGCCGTGCGCAGCGCCGGTAGCGGCATGACGGTCCAGGTGCCGGCCGGCACCTGCAATTGGGGCACGCGGCAACTGGCGATACCGGCCGGGGTGTACCTGCGCGGCGCCGGGCGGGATGCGACGACGATACAGCGCACCGGCGCCGTCGCGCGCGGCACCTATCTGGTGGCCTACGACTGCACCAACGGCAAGGTCGCCGATTTCTCCAACATGACCTTGGTGGGCAACGGCGACGGCACCATCCAGGATGACGGGCTGGGCCTGTTAAACGGCTGCCGGGACTTCAAGGTCACCGGCGCCACCTTCAGCCGCTTCGTCCACAGCGCGGTGCATGTGGGCGACGCGCCCGGGCAGCGCGGCGTGATCGCCCAAAACCGCTTCGTCGACAATTACAGCGGCGAGCTGAAGGACCTGGGATATGCCGTCTCCGTGTCGGGCGGGGGCGGCTGGCCGGCGCTGGCGCTCGGCGGTCCGAATGCCGTGTATATCGAGGACAACAGCTTTTCCGGCAATCGTCAAAGCGTGGTGTCCAATAACGGTGCAGTCTTTGTGTTCCGCCGCAATACCGTGGCGGCGACGCAGTCCACCAAGGATTACTTCATGACCGATGTGCATGGCTTGAGCACGGCGGCGCACGGCACGCGCAGCTATGAGATCTACGACAACGCCTTCCAGGCCAACGGCGTTAGCGGCCTGGTGCGCGCGGCGGTCGGCGTGGCCGGCGGCGATGGCGTGATCTTCAATAATACGGTGCCCGCCGGCTACAGTCGCACCGTGGAACTCGATACCGAGGGCTTTGTGTGCGGAAAGTATCCCGGCCCCGACCAGATCCGCTCGCTGTATATCTGGGGCAACTCGGCCGCCAGTTCGGCCTATCCGGGCGGGCTGCAAAACCATTGCCCGGCCTCGGTGGCCGTCAACCGCGACTATTTCCTCGGCGCCCGGCCCGGCTATGTGCCCTATGCCTATCCCCACCCGCTGCGGGCCGCCACCAGCCCGGGCCCGGTGACGACGACCCCGCCGCCGGCCACCGCGCCGGCCTGCAATTATCCGAACTGGGCCTGGGGACGCAATTACCGGACCAGCGACATTGTGCGCTACGCCGCCAATGGCAAATTCTATCAGGCGACGCACAACAATCCCGGCTGGGATCCGACCATCAGCACCTATTTCTGGAGTCCGTACGCCTGCACGGCGCCGACCCCGGCGCCGACCCCGGCGCCAACCCCGACGCCGACACCGACGCCAACGCCAACGCCAACGCCAACGCCAACGCCAACGCCCGTGGTGGCCGACCGCATCGCGCCCAGCTGCGGCTTCAACGACGTCAGGAACGCGGTCGTCACGGCCACCGCAGGCATGACCGTGGCCGTGCCGGCCGGCGACTGCAACTGGGGCACCCAGCAGTTGAACGTCCCCGCCGGGATCACGCTGCGCGGCGCCGGCCGGGACAAGACCATCATCCGGCGCCAGGGCACCGTCCCCAATACCAGCTATCTGATCGCCTATGACTGCCGGAACGGCCAGGCGGCGGTGTTTTCCGGCATGACGCTGGTCGGCAACGCCAACGGCGCCATCCAGGACAAGGGGCTCGGCCTGCTCAACGGCTGCCGCGATTTCAAGGTGTCCGACTCGACCTTCAAGGACTTCATCTTCAGCGCCGTGTTCGTGGGCGACGCGCCGGGCCAGCGCGGGGTGATCTACAACAATAATTTCCTCAACAATTACAGCGCCGACCTGCGTAACCTCGGCTATGGCGTGGTGGTGTACGGCGGCGGCGCCTGGCCGGCGCTGGACCTGGGCTCGGCCAACGCCGTCTTTGTGGAGAACAATTATTTCTCGGGCAACCGGCACAACATCGCCTCCAACAATGGCTCGGTGTACGTCTTCCGCTACAACAAGGTGGTGGGCACCGACGCGGCCAAGGACTACGCGATGACGGACGTCCACGGCCTGTCGTCGTCGTCGCGTGGCTCGCGCAGCTTCGAGGTGTACAACAACGACTATTCGACCAGCATCAGCGGCGGCTTGCAGCGCAGCGCGATCGGCATCCGCGGCGGCGACGGCGTGATCTTCAATAACACCGCCACCGCCACCATCAGCCGCACCATCGAGCTGATGGCCGAGGGCTTCGCCTGCGGCGCCTACCCGGGGCCGGATCAGATCCGCTCGCTGTACATCTGGAATAACTCGGCCAATCCGCAAAACGGCTACACCACCAACGGCATCGACAACGGCTGCGGCTCGTCGATCAGGCTCAACCGCGACTACTTCCTCGCCGCCAAGCCGGGCTACCAGCCCTACACCTATCCGCACCCGCTGCGCCTGATCCGCTAGGACGGCGCCGCGCCACCTCACCGCGGTCCGGTGCGGTGGCGCATCCCGGCCGGCAAGCGCAGCCGTGCGCGCCGGTCGCCCATCAGCGATCTCAGCTCTTCGATGCTGAGATCGCTGACCTCGTGCATGCGCAACAGGATGGCCGGGCCCACCCGCACCCGGTGGTGGCGGATCTTGCTGATCGTCGGCGCCTCCACGCCCAGCAGCCGCGACAGCGCGGCATCGTTCTTCAGGCCCAGCCTGGCCAGCAGCGCGTCGAGCAGCCGGTTCGGGTCATAGTCGCCCCCCCCGCCGGACGGACTCATGACTTGGCGCGGCCGGCGAACGCCATCTGGCGCAGCAGGCCGCACAGGAACAGCGTGTTGGTCACCAGATAGCGGCGCGCCAGCCGGCGCGGCTCGCGGCCGAGCCGGTACAGCCATTCGAGCCCATGCTGCTGCCACCACAGCGGCGCCCGCCGCAGCGTGCCGGCGTGGTAGTCGAACGCGGCGCCGACGCCCACCATGGTCGCCCGCACCCGGCCGCAATGCGCGGCCATCCAGTACTCCTGTTTCGCACAGCCCAGGCCGACGAACACCAGGTTGGCGCCGCTGGCGTTGATGCGCGCCACGTCGGCCCCGTCTTCGGCCGCCGTCAGCGGCCGGAACGGCGGCGAGATCGCGCCGGCGATGCGCAAGCGCGGAAACTGGCGCCGCACGGCCGCCTGCAGCGCCGCCAGGGTGGCCTCGCCGGCGCCATACAGGAAGATCGACTGGCCGGCCCGCTCGGCCCCGCCCAGCGCCCGCCACATCAGATCCGGACCGTTGATGCGCGGCTGCGGCACGCGGCGGAAATGGCGCACCGCCCACGCCACGGGGGCGCCGTCCGCCGTGGCCAGGTCGGCGTTGTCGACGATGCTGCGAAAGCCCGGGTCGCGGGCGGCGGTGACCACGGAGTGCACATTGCACAGGCAGACATAGCGGCTGTCGCGGCGTTCGCCCCAGTCCAGCAGCAGGGCGAGCGCGTCGTCCCAGCTGATGACGTCAATCGGTGTGGTCAGCACGAGCTGGCGTGTGGCTTGCATGGTGGTCTCCTGGCGGGGGGGGAAGAATGCTGCGGTAAATGGCGTTCAACTGCACGAAATTGTGCTGCGGCGTGTAGTGGCGCAGGTAGCAGGCGCGCGCGGCCCGGCCCATCGCGGCCATCGCCTCCGGATGGTCCAGCGCCCAGCCGATCTTGCGCGCCAGATCGGCGGCGTCGCCGGGGCGTACCAGCAGGCCGGTGACGCCGTCGTCGATCAGCTCGCCCAGGCCGCCGTGGCCGCTGGCGATCACCGGCAGGCCGCAGGCGAACGCTTCGACGGCGGCCAGGCCGAACGTCTCGAGGCAGGTGCTGGGCGCCACCAGGAACAGGCTGCGCCGCATGCGCGCGCGCACCTGCTCCGCCGAGAGCGGGCCCAGCCAGGCGGCGCCGGCGGCCTGGCGCACCAGCGGCCCCAGCGGGCCATCGCCGGCCAGCCGCAGCGTCCCCGCCGCCAGGCCCAGCCGATCCATCGCCGCCAGCAGCACGGCCACCCCTTTTTCCTCCGACAGGCGGCCGACGAACAGGCCGCCGGCGCGCCCGCCCGCCGCCGCGCCGGCGTCGGCGACGAAGTTGGGCTTGACGTGCAGCCGCGCGGCGGGCAGGCCGCCGGCGATGTACAGGTCGCGGCTGAAGCGGCTCAGCGCGATGTAGGCGTGCACCCGGTGGCGGTAGCTGCCGAGCACGCGGTGCGCGGCCAGCGCCGCCGCCGCCACGCACGACTGCGCCGCCGAGTCGCGGTAGCAGCGGTGCAGCACCGCGCGCCAGGGCGGGCGGCCGACGCAGTCGCTGCACACGCGCCCCTGGCGCAGCAACATCGCCTGCGGGCAGAGCAGGCGGAAATTGTGCAGCGTCTGCACCACCGGGATGGCGTGGCGCGCCGCGCTCCAGTAGGGCGCGGCCGAGATCAGCGGGAAGGTGTTGTGGAAATGGATCAGGTCCGGGCGCAGCCGCACGCACAGGCCATCGATGTCGCGCGCGGCCTGGCGCGACCACAACGTCGACGCCGCGGCCGCCAGCGGCGAGCGCTGCGCCAGCTCGTCGTTGCTGCGCCGGTAGACGCTGACCCGCACGCCGTTGGCCCGCAACAGCGCCGTCTCCGCCTCGGCCACCACGTCCTCGCCGCCGCGCAGCCGGTAGCTGTTGTGCACCAGCAGCACGTGCAGCGGGCGCGCGTCGCCGCGTCGCGCCGGCGGCCGGCCGCTCATGGCGCCACGCTCCAGGCGCCGGGCGGCGCCGCCAGCGGGTTGCCCACGGCGGCCAGGTAGCGCTGCCCCAGCAGGCCGGCCGCGCGGGCGTTGAGGTGGTTGTCGTCCTTGTACAGCGCGATGTTGCCGATCGCCGTCAGGCAGCGGCGGGCGTCGCACATCACCCGCTTCGGATCGATCACCAGCAACTGCGGCTGGCGCCGCTGGAGAGCGTCGATGACGCGGTCCATCGATCCTTGCGCGTCGAGCACTTCGGCGTAGCTCATGTCGCAATCGCTGGCGGCGTCGATCCAGCCGCGCTTCCTGAACAGCACGCAGCGCGACAGGTCGCGCGGCACCGACGGGTCGTCCTTGAACACCACCGGCGTGGCGCCGGCCGCCGCCACCTGCCGCGCCACCTCGTGCAGGCGCGCGGCGAACCGCGCCTCGTCGCCCTTGTACTGCCAGCGCCCGGCCAGGATCACGTAGCGGAACTGGTGGGCCAGCCGCAGCAGGTCGGTGTTGCGGCGCTGGCAGTCGCTGGCCGGCGCCGGCGCCGGCGGGGCCAGCTCGAGCGGATCGCAGCTGCCCTGGACATGGTAGACCGCGCGCAGGCCGGCCTGGCGCGCCAGCTGTTCGACGAAGGGCTTGAAATGGTGGGCGTGGGAGTCGCCGTACAACAGCACGCTGGCGGTGCCGGCGCCGTCGGCGCCGAAGGCGCAGTGGCCGCGCAGGTGGGCCACGCCGACGCCGCGGTATTCGCCCGCGCGCAGCGCGCAGGCGCCGCTCAGGTCGCGTTCGAACGAATAGCTCGACAGCAGTTCGCGGGCATCGGCCGAGAAGCGCTGCGGCACGCCGTCGCTGGCGTACGAGGCCAGGCCGACGGCCAGGAAGCAGGCGGCCGGCGCCACGTAATAGCGCAGCGCGTCGGCGCGCAACGGCGCGCCGCGCCGTCGCCGCGCCGGCAATTCGAGGTAGCGCCACGACAGCCAGGCCAGCGCGAACGAGGCCGCCACCGCGGCGGCGCCGTTGGCGCCGGCCAGCTCGACATGGCGGTAGCGAAGGAAGGAGAACACCGGCCAGTGCCACAGGTACAGCGAGTACGAGATCAGGCCGATGCCCACCAGCGGTGGCCTGGCCAGCAGCGCGCTGACCGGATTGGGGCGCGCGCCGCCATAGATCAGCAGCGCCGCCCCCAGGCACGGATACAGCGAACGCAGGCCCGGGAAGGGCGTCGCGCGGTCCAGCCATACCAGCGCGCCCAGCGTGAGCGCGGAGCCGGCCAGCGCGCAGGCGAGCGCCAGCGCCCGCGGCGGCGGGCCCAGACGCGCCAGCGCCAGCGCCGTCAGCGCGCCGACGATCAGCTCATGGGCGCGGTACGGCAGCAGGAAATAGCTGCCGACGGCGCCGGTCTTCCATTCCGACAGCGCCAGCCCGGCCAGGCCCAGGGCGGCCAGCAGCGGCGCCACGAAGCGGCGCCAGCGCCGCCACAGCAGCAGCAGCAGCAGCGGGTACAGGCAGTAGAACTGTTCCTCCACGCCCAGCGACCAGGTGTGCAGCAGCGGAAATTCTTCGGCGCGCCGGCCGAAGTAGCCCCAGCTCAGCATGGAGAAAAACAGGTTCGACGCCATGGCCCACGACGCCGCCAGCGAGGTGGTGTAGAACAGATAGTCGTCGGGGATCATCAGGTAGCTGGCCGCCGCCAGCGTGGCGGCCGAGACCGCCAGGTAGGCCGGCAGGATGCGCACGATGCGGCGTTGATAAAAGGCCGCCAGGCTAAAGTCGCGCCGGCCCAGGGCGCGCGTGATGATGCCGGTGATCAGGAAGCCGGAGATGACGAAGAACACGTCGACGCCGGCGAAGCCGCCCGGCAGCGCCGCCGGCGCCAGGTGGAAGGCGATCACCGCCAGCACCGCCAGCGCGCGCAGGCCGTCGATGTCGGGCCGGTAGCCGGCGCGCTCAGCGGGCAGCATGGCGGCAACCGGTAGGGTCGACGGCGGCCGCGCGCGGCACGCCGCAGGCGCCGAGGAACAGCAGCGCCAGGAACAACACCCACATTTGCCCGCGCGGCGAGACGTAGGAGGCCTCGGTCAGGTTGTGCACCATGTAGGCCAGCACGAAGGCCGGCGCGAACGGCGCGCAGCGCGCGGCCAGCAGGCCGCGCCGCAGGTAGGCCAGCGCCCAGTTCAGCAGTACCAGCGCCAGCAGCAGCACGGCGAGCAGGCCGCCGTTGACCGCCAGGTCGAGCACGCCGTTGTGGTAGCTGGAGTAGGGCATCCCGGCCGAGGCGATCAGGTAGGCGTGGTCGTCGAAGCTCCAGCCGAGCAACGGCTTGGCGCCGATGGCCTGGTAGGCGTCGCGCCAGACTTCGTCGCGGCCGGTGAGCTTGCTGTCGCGCCCGAGCAGCGCGAACAGCCAGTCGAGCTCGACCATGCCGGCGACCAGCTTGTAGAGCAGCGCGGCGACGGCCGCGCCCAGCGCCAGGCCGAGATAGACGCGGCGGCTGGCGCCGCGCCGGGCCAGGCTGCGCATGGCCAGCACCAGCAGTAGCGCCAGCGCGGCGCTCATCTTGGAGGTGACGCTGTCGGCGCCGACCATCGCCATCACCGCCAGCGTGCAGCCGGCCAGGTGGGCGCCGGCCAGCGCGCCGCGGCGGCCGCTGCCGACCGCCAGCGCGCTGGCGTTGGCCCACAGCGTGGTGAAGCCGAGCGCGCCGAGCGTGTTCGGATGGACGGTCAGGCCTTGCCAGCGCGCCTGCCAGTCCACCGCGAACTGCGGCGCCAGCGCCACGGCGGCCACCTGCAGCGCCATGTTCAGGCCCAGCACCAGGCCGACGTCGCGCGGTAGCGTCTCGGGCCGGTGCCGGTAGTGCAGCGCGCCGGCCAGCGCGACCAGGATCACGCCGAGGTTGTGGACCACGTTCATCGCCACCTTTTCCGGCAGCGCGCTCCACAGCAGGCTGGCCGCCAGCAGCAGCATCAGCAGCAGCAGCGGCCAGCTGCGTCCCAGCACCAGCGCCACGCTGCGCGGGCGGCCCAGCAGCATCGCGCCGGACCACGCGTACAGGCCGCCCAGCAGCAGCAGGTTGCCCAGCGAGCCGAGCATGCTGGCGCTGGAGGCGGCGGCGTAGGTCATGTCGGCCACGTCGGCCACCAGCATGGTGCGGCTGGGCGCCAGCGTGTAGCCGATCGGCAGGCCGGCGCTGGCCAGCAGCACCAGCAGCGGCAGCGCCTTCAGGCGGTCCCGCGCCCGCGGCGGCGGTGCTTCAGGGATGGCGTCGGGCATGGTACTCCTCGAAATCGCGGGATGACAGGCAGCGTGACAACTGGCCGGCGGCGCCGGCCAGGCGCAGCGTCAGCGCCATGAAGGCCGGATAGCTGGCCAGGCGCAGCAGCGGCGCCAGCGCCAGCCCGCCGAGCAGCTGCGCGCTCTTGGCGGCAAACCAGAACACGGCGGCGGCCGGCCGGTAGCGCCGCACGAACACCCGGTAATAGGTCTGCCCGCCGCGAAAGGCGCGCAGCCGCGCCCAGCGCGGCTGCAAGCGCGCCGGCGGCACCGGCTCGCTGGCCTCGGCCTCGGCGCACCAGACCAGCCGGCTGCCGCGCAAGTGCAAACGGAAGAACCAATCCGTGTCCTCGCCCCCGGTCAGGCCGAACGCGGGATCGAACCAGTACGGGTGCGCCAGCACCGCGCGCCGCAGCAGCACGTTGCCGGCGCCGCCGTAGCGCACCGCCGCGCCGGTGCGGCGCTGCGGCTTGCGGTAGCAGGCTTGGGCCCAGGCCGGGGCGTCGGGCGGCAGCACGCTGTGCACGGGACCGAACACGACATCGGCGCGCCAGGTGTGCGCGCAGTCGAGCAGCGCCCGCAGCCACTGCGGGCTGGGCAGCTCGTCGTCGTCGATCAGGGCGATATGCTCGGCCCGGCACAGGGCCAGGCCGCGATTGCGCGCCAGCGCGATGTTTTGTTCCGGCTCGATGCGGTACAGCAGCGGCGGGCCGCCGGCCGCGCGCGCCCGCTCGACCACCGGCCGGGCGCTGCCGGCGGCGTCGTTGTCGATGACGATCACGCGCAGCGCGATCGCCGGCCCGCCCTGGCGCGCCAGCGCCGCCAGCAGCTCGGCCAGCTGGGCCGGCCGGCGGTAGGTGGCGATGCAGACGTCAACCGAGCGCGGGGGATTCGGCGTGTGCGCCATGGCGTATCTCCTTCCAGATCAGAAATGCGAGGGTCAGTTCGCCGGCCAGCAGGCCGGCCACGGCGCCGCACTGGGCGAACGACGGCATCAGCAGCAGCGCCGCGCCCACCGCGACGGCGGCGCTGGGGATGTTCATCAAGGTCAGCGCGCGGAACTTGAGCTGCAGCTGCAGCAGTTGCGCGCCGCCGCTGCGCGCCACCTGGGCCACCAGCACCAGGCACCAGATGCCCACCAGCGGCGCCAGCTGCGGCGCCGCATGGCCCAGCAGCAGCGGCGCCAGCCAGTCGAGCGCGGCCAGCAGCGGCGCCGCGTACAGCGCCGCCAGCAGCGCCAGCGCCACGGTCAGCCGCGTGCTCAACTGGCGCATGCGGCGCGGCTGCGCGGGCCGCAGCGCCGCCAGCCGCGGCAGCGCCACCTTGTACAGCGCCGGCAGCAGGAAGGAAAACGGCGAGATGAACAGGCGGCCCAGGTTGGCCAGGCCGGCGCCTGCCGGGCCGAGCACGGCGGCCAGCGCGTACGTGGCGCTCTGGGCCTGGATCCAGGTCACCGCCACGCCGCCGAGCGCCCAGCGCCCGTGGCGCCAGGCCGCGCCCCATTCGTCGCGCAGCGCCTGGCCCGTGTGGCGCAGCGCCAGCGGCGCGCCGGCGTACGCCAGCGCGGCGGCCAGCGCCGCCGCCAGCGTGTAGCACAGCATCGCGCTGGCGGCGCTGGGCGCGCGCCCCAGCGCGGCCAGCGCGGCCAGCGCGGCGCCCAGCGTCAGCATGGTGGCGCAGTTGACGTGCAGCGCGCCGCGTTCGCGCCGCTGCAGATAGGCCAGGCTGATGAAAAATTCCGTGCACAGCAGCAGCGCGCCGGCCAGCGCGCTCAGCAGCACGACCGGCCAGTCCGCCCGTCCCAGCGCCGCCATCAGCGCCGCCGCCCCCAGCGCCAGCGCCACCAGCGCGGCGCCCAGCGACAGCACGCCGCACAGCGTGCGCGCGGCGAACTGGACGCGCGCGGCCGGCGCGCGCTCGGCCATGCCCACCGTCATCTGGGTCAGCAGCAGGGCGTTGCCGACGCCGACGTACAGCATGCAGCCGCCGTAGGCCATGCCGTAGATGCCGAACTGGTCGAGCGGCATGCTGCGCGCCAGGTACAGGCTCAGCAGGAAGTTGCCGCCGCTGCCGACGGCCTGGTTGGCAAAGCTCACCAGGATGGCGCGGCGCAGCGGCGGCCCGGACGGGCGCCGCGCCGGCGCCCGCGCATCGGCGCGCCCGGCCATCAGTACGGCGCCCGCATGTCGGCGTACGCGTGCTGGCGGTAGCTCTCGCCCACGTACAGCTGGCGCCGGCCCAGCGACTGCCCGTCCAGCGCCCGCGCGCGCGCCTGGCGGTGGCCGCTGCTGAGCGCGCGCAGGTAGGCGTGGTAGGTCTCGCGCAGTCCGCGGTCGAGCGCGGTGCTGGCGGTCCAGCCGAGGCCGTTGATGCGGGCGACGTCGAGCTGCTTGCGCGGCGTGCCGTCGGGCTTGCTGGTGTCGAACACGATGCGCCCGCCGTAGCCGACGGTGCGCGCGACCAGCTGCGCCAGCTGGGCGATGGTGATGTCCTGGCCGCTGCCGATATTGATGTGCGATACCCTCGGCGAGGTGGCGGCGCGGTAGCGCTCCTCGCTCAGCGCCATCACGTGCAGGCAGGCGGCGGCGAGGTCGTCGACATACAGGAACTCGCGCGAGGCCGTGCCCGTGCCCCAGACCGTCACCTCGGGCGCGTCGGCCACGCGGGCGGCGTGGAAGCGCTGCAGCAGCGCCGGGATCACATGGCTGTTCTCGCTGTGATAGCTGTCGCCGGGCCCGTACAGATTGGTCGGCATCACGCTGCGGTAGCGCGTGCCATATTGCCGGTTGTAACTCTCGCACAGCTTGATGCCGGCGATCTTGGCGATCGCGTACGGTTCGTTGGTCGGCTCGAGCGCGCCGTCCATCAGCGCCGACTCGGGGATGGGCTGCGGCGCCAGGCGCGGGTAAATGCACGACGAACCGAGAAACAGCAGGCGCTGGACGCCGTGGCGCCAGGCCTCGTGGATGACGTTGGACTCGATCGCCATGTTCGAGTAGATGAACTCGGCAGGATAGCTGTTGTTGGCATGGATGCCGCCGACGGTGGCCGCGGCCAGGTAGATCTCGTCGACGTGCTCGCGCTCGAACAGGCGGCGCACCTGGTGCTGGTCGGTCAGGTCGAGCGCGGCGCGCTCGCAGGTGAGCAGGTTGGTGTAGCCCTGGCGGCGCAGCGCGCGCACCAGCGCCGAGCCCACCAGCCCGTTGTGGCCGGCGACGAAGATCCGTGCGTGTCGATTGGCGGGTGTCATCGGCTGCTCCTTAAAGGGCGGTGGTGGTGGCCGCGGTCGCGCGCGGCGGGCGCCCGGTGCCCAGCTCGGACTGCACCAGCGCCAGGTCGCTGCGCGTCATCTCCTGGACCAGCTCGGCGAAGCCGCAGCGCGGCCGCCAGCCCAGCAGGCGCCCGGCCTTGCCGGCGTCGCCCAGCAAGGTGCCCACCTCGGTCGGCCGGAACAGCGCGGGGTCGACCTTGACCACCGTCTGGCCGGCGCGGCAGTACTGGGCCGCCAGCGCGCCGGGGCGCACGGCCGCCACGGTGGCGCTCTCGCCGGGCCCCTCGCCGTGCCAGGCCAGCGTGATGCCCAGCTCGGCGGCGGCGCAGTCGACGAAGTGGCGCACGCTGTACTGGCGGCCGGTGGCGATGACGAAGTCGTCGGGCCGCGCCTGCTGCAGCATCAGCCACTGCATCTCGACGTAGTCGCGCGCGTGGCCCCAGTCGCGCAGCGCGTCGAGGTTGCCCAGGCGCAGGCACGGCTGCAGGCCGCTGGCGATGCGCGCCAGCGCCAGCGTGATCTTGCGGGTGACGAAGTCCTCGCCGCGGCGCGGCGACTCGTGGTTGAACAGGATGCCGTTGCAGGCATAGATGCCGTACGCCTCGCGGTAGTTGACGGTGATCCAGTAGGCGTACAGCTTGGCCGCGGCGTACGGGCTGCGCGGCGCGAACGGCGTGTCCTCCGATTGCGGCGTGGCCCGGACCTCGCCGTACAGCTCCGACGTCGACGCCTGGTAAAAGCGGGTGTGCGCGGCCAGGCCCAGCGTGCGGATCGCCTCGAGCAGGCGCAGCGGGCCCAGCGCGTCGGTCTGGGCCGTGTATTCGGGGGCCGCGAACGACACGCCGACATGGCTTTGCGCGGCCAGGTTGTAGACCTCGTCGGGCCGCACCGCGGCCAGCACCCGCGTCAGCGCGGCGCCGTCGGTCAGGTCGCCGTCATGCAGCGTCAGCCTGCCGTACGGCCCGTCGGCGGCGCGCAGCAGGTGGGCGATGCGGGCGGTGTTGGGCGAGGAGCTGGGCCGCCGCAGGCCGTGCACCAGGTAGCCCTTGTCGAGCAGCAGCTCGGCCAGGTAGGCGCCGTCCTGGCCGGTGATGCCGGTGATCAGCGCCACCCGGCCGGCCAGCGGCTTGGCGGACAGCGGTGCGGGATGCAGCGTGGCGGGCTTGTCGTTCATGGGGTTCTCCAGTGTGTGGGGGGGGCGTGGTCAATACACTTGCTTGCCGGTCCAGCCCTTGCAGGCCGTCCACAGCACGATGCGCAGGTCCATCCAGATCGACCAGTGCTGGATGTAATACAGGTCGAACTGGACCCGCCGCATCATCTTGTCGGGCGTGTCGGTCTCGCCGCGGGCGCCGTTGATCTGGGCCCAGCCGGTGATGCCCGGCTTGGCGCGGTGGCGCACCATGTAGACGTCGAGCAGTTGTCGGTACTGTTCGGTATGGGGCAGCGCGTGCGGGCGCGGGCCGACCACCGACATCTCGCCGCGCAGCACGTTGAAAAACTGCGGCAGCTCGTCGAGGCTGGTGCGCCGCAGGCAGCGGCCCACCGCGGTCACCCGCGGGTCGCCGCGCCGGGCCTGGGGCGTGCCCGGGTCGTCCTGCACGCGCATGGTGCGGAACTTGTAGACGTTGAACGGGCGCCCGTTCAGGCCCGCGCGCGGCTGCAGGAAGATGACCGGGCCGGGCGAGTCGAGCCGGATCGCCGCGGCGATCAGCAGCATCAGCGGCGCCAGCAGCACCAGCGCGCACAGCGCGACGGCCTGGTCGAACAGGTACTTGCCGACGCCGCGCCAGGGGTCCGGGCACGGGCAGTTCAGGTCCATGACGGGCCAGCCGAACAGGGTGCGCATGCTCAGGTTGAGGATCTGCAGGTCGCCGATGTCCTGCACCCAGCGGATATCGACCAGGGTGTTGCGCAGCAGGTGTTGCAGGGTGGCGATCTCGCGCCCGTCGCTGAGCGGCAGCGCCAGCCAGATCTGCTCGACCGGATGACGCGCCACGTAGTCGGCCACCAGCCGCGGGTCGGCGATGCGGTCGACGCCGGGCGCCGCGCGGGCGCGGCCGGCGCCGGTGCGGCAGAGGGCCTGGATCTGGTAGCGGCCGTCGCCGGCGCGGCGCACCCGCCGGCACAGCTCGTCGGCGGCGCGGTTGCCGATGACGAGCACGCGGATGCGCGCCAGCCCGGCGCGCCAGGCGTGGCGCAGCAGCGCCCGCGCCGCCAGGTGCGCGCCGCCCAGCGAGATCG
>CAUPJZ010000013.1:0-167623 GCA_963511605.1 uncultured Duganella sp.
CGCTAAGTTAAGGCGAATTTCGTAGGGCGGATTAGGCGGAACGCCGTAATCGGCCATGAGCCGCCGACGGAGCATGGCCGATTACGCTGCGCTAATCCGCCCTACGTGATTTAGATGAACGCTTAACTTAGCGGCATTAGGACCTGACCCCGGAGTTTATTGCATGAACCAGCCGTGGCTGACGACCAGCGATTGGCCCGTGAGCGCGTTCGACGGGAAGCTGGCGAACAGCAGGGCAACTTCGGCGACGTCTTCCACCGTGGTGAATTTGCCGTCGACGGTGTCGGCCAGCATGACCTTTTTGATGACGTCGTCCTCGGAGATGCCCAGACTCTTGGCTTGCTCGGGGATTTGCTTGTCCACCAGCGGCGTGCGCACGAAGCCGGGACAGATGACGTTGGCGCGCACGCCGTGCTCGGCGCCTTCCTTGGAGACGGCCTTGGCCAGCCCGATCAGGCCGTGCTTGGCCGTGACGTAGGCGGACTTGAGTTTGGACGCTTCCTTCGAGTGGACCGAGCCCATGTAGATGACGCTGCCGCTGCCGGCCTTGTACATATGCGGCAGGCAGGCCTTGGTGGTGAGGAAGGCGCCGTCGAGGTGGATCGACAGCAGCTTTTTCCAGTCCTCGTAAGGGAAGTCTTCGACAGGATGGATGATCTGGATGCCGGCGTTGCTCACGAGTACGTCGATTTGGCCCCAGGCGGCGACCACTTCCGCGATGCCGGCGTTCACTTGCGCTTCGTCGGTGACGTTCATGGCGACGGCCATCGCCTGGCTGCCGGCGGCCTTGAGCTCGTCGGCGGTGGCCTGGGCCGCTTCCAGGTTGAGGTCGGCGATGACGATCTTGCCGCCTTCGCGCGCGTAGATCAGGGCGATTTCCTTGCCGATGCCACTGGCGGCGCCGGTGACGACGCAGACTTTGTCTTTCAGTTTCATGTGCTGGCTCCTTGGATTGGGTGATGTCGGGACATTACACGCCATGCGCTGTCGCATGTCGATGCTCCAACGTACAGTGCACGCCCTGGCTGAAGGGAGGGTTAAAGTGCGCGACATGTTGAACCAAAATCCGCCTCAGGGACACGTAGGGCGGATTAGCGTAGCGTAATCGGCCATCGATGAGCCGTCGTCGGCGCATGCATGGCCGATTACGGCGTTCCGCCTAATCCGCCCTACGTGTTTCCGTGGATCTCATCGTGGATCGCACGGTGACACGGACGAAGGCGCCGCCCGTGTCGACGTTGCCCATCTCCAACGTCGCGCCGATGCGCTCGGCGCGCTCGCGCATGCCCACCAGGCCGTAGTGGCCGCGCCGCTTGCCTTCGTCGAGGATGTCGGCCGGGATGCCCTTGCCGTCGTCGCGCACCTGCAAGACCAGCGCATCGGCGCCGAAGTCCAGTTCCACCACAATCTCCCCGGCCTCGGCGTGGCGGAAGGCGTTGCCGATCGCTTCGCGGCCGATGGCGAACAGGTCGTCGCGCAGCGCCGCCTCCAGTGTCCAGGGCGTGCCGCGCACCGCCAGCCGGTAGCGCGCCGGCAGCAGCTCGGCCAGGCCGTTGCCGAAACATGCCAGCGCCTCGGCCAAGGTTTCGTCGCCGCTCGACGCCGAGCGCAAGCCCATCACCTCGTCGCGGCCCTCGACCAGCGCCCGTTCGATGTAGCCGATGCCGCGTTCCATCGCGGCGCGCGCGGGCAGGGCGGGCGGGATCTGCTCCATCGCCGCCTGCATCATCAGGATCGTGCCTTGCGCCTGTTGCAGGAAGGTGTCGTGCAGCGCGCGGGCGATGCGCTCGCGCTCGCTCAGGCGCTCCAGTTGGCGCGCCTCGATCAACCTGGCCACCTGCGCCAGCCGCCAGCGCCACGCCAGCGCCACGAGCAAGATCAACAGCGCCCCGCACAGCAGCTTGAACCAGACGCTTTGCACGAACGTCGGCGGCAGCTCGATATCGAGCGCGGCGCCCTCGGTGTTCCACACGCCGTCGCGGTTGGCGGCGATCACCCGGAAGCGGTAGCCGCCCGGCTGCAGGTTGGTGTAGAAGGCTTCACGCCGGCCCTCGGCGCTCTGCCAGTCCTGGTCGACACCATCGAGCTTGTAGCGGAAGGCGCCGCGCTCGGGCACCGACAAGCCCAGCGCGGTGAAGGCGATATGCAGGTTGTTCGCCCCCTGCGGCAGCCGCAGCGGCCTTGCCGCGCCGTAGCGCTTGCCGTTGCTGGACACCGAGATGATCTCCACCGGCGGCGGCAGCGGATCGCGGCGGATGGCGCCGGGCGTGATCAGCATCGCGCCGCTGGTGGTCGACAGCCACAACTTGCCATCGCCCGCCTGCACCATCGACGGGAACGGACCGCTGGGCTGGACGGTGCCGGTCAGGCCTTCTTCGCTGCCCAGCAGTTCGTACGCCACCCTGGCGCCCTCGCGCACGAAGTCCTTGAGCTGGTCGGCGGCGATGCGGAAGGCGCCGTCGTGGCCATGCAGCCAGAGTTCGCCGCCGTCGGTGGCGACGATGCCGCTGATGCCGCGCAACTCGTGGCCATCGGCCGTCAGCAGCGGCACGAAGCGCTGGCCGTCGTAGCGGGCCACGCCCGATTCGCCCGCCACCCATAAAATGCTGTCGCGCTCGTAGATGCACAGCACATTGCCGATGCGCAGGCCCTGCTCGGCGCCCAGCAAGCTTGTCTGGCCGCCGTCGATGACGGCGATGCGGTTGCCCTGGTAGCCTATCCACAGCCGGTCGCGGCTGTCCGACAGCAGCGACATCACGCGCACTTTCGGCAGCGAGGGGTAGGGCTGCTCCCACTTGCCGTCGCGGTAGCGGAACAGGTCGTAGTTCAGATAGCTGGCCCACCAGTCGCCGTTGCGGCTTTGCGCCAGCGCGTAGATGGTGGAACTGTCGCGCAGCGGTCCCGGCGGGGAGGGTATCAACTTGCCGGCCTGCCAGATGCCCTTGTAGCTGCCGAGGGCGCGGCCGCCGCCGCCCGCCGCCGAGCTCCAGAAGCCGCTGTCGAGGCTGGCGTGCTGGCGGCCTTCGGCATCCATCAGCCAGGCGCTGGTGCTGGAGCTGCTGAGCCAAACCTTGCCGTCGGCGTCGGCCGCCAGCCCCGGCGTGACGATGGGGTGGTCGCCCGGCAGCGGCACGGCGCGGTGGCGGCGGAAGCGATCGAGGCCGGTCGCCGTGCCGATCCAGATATTGCCGTCGCGGTCTTCAAAAAAGGTTTGCGGATTCAGCCCGCTCAAGCCCTGGTCGCGCGTGAGGCGCTGGCGTGGATCGGGAAACACGTCCGGCAGCATGCGCTCGACGTGGGTCTCGCTGAGCAGCCACATGGTGCCGGCGCGGTCGAACCACATGCCGCTGCCCGGCAGTTCCGGCCTGGGCGGCCGGGCGCCGGCCGCCGGCGGCGTTTGCGACAGGCGGTAGTTGGCATCGACGCCGTTCGATACCCACACCGTGCCGTCCGGTGCGGCGGCCAGCGACGCCAGCTCGATGTCGCCGGGGCTGGCGACGCGGTAGCGCGTATCGCCGGTGCGGCGGTAGTAAACCTTGCTGGAGGTCGAGACCCATTGCGTGCCGGCGCGGTCGAACAGCACCTGCCAGATGGCCTGGGGCGGATCGAAGCCGGTGTCCGCCCCGACCCGCACCCAGCGGTCGCGGGCGCGGTCGAGCCAGGCCAGGCCGCGCGCCGTGGTGGCCCACAGCACGCCGTCCGGCGCGGTGGTGAAGCTGTGGGCGGCGCCGGGCGGGAAACCGTTGTCGGCGCCGTAGTGCGCGGCCTTGCCGTCCTTGAACACGCTGGCGCCGCCGAAGCGGTAGCCGACCCACAGGCCGCCGTCGGGCGCGGTGTGCAGCGGCAGCACGATGGTCGACAGCAGCGGCTGGCCGCCGACCTGGTCGCGGCGCTCGAAATTGACGCCGTCGAAGCGGTACAAGCCGGTGGGCGTGGACAGCCACAACCAGCCGTCCGGCGTTTGCGTGATGGCCTGGATTTGCGCCGGCGCGCCCTGGGCGGCGGTCCAGGCCCGGTGCGCGTAGTCGCCCAGCAGGCGCGCGTGCTGGGCCGCCCGCGCCGGCGGGGCCAGCGCCGTCAGCGCGATGAGCGCGCATAGCGCGCCCCCCATCAGCAAGCGGGCGCGCAGGAGTGTCCAACTTGTGATGGTGTCCATGACAAAGAGCATAGCGAATTGTAAACCGGGATTTCGAACGAGAAATTAAAAACGCAAAAAAACGCCCCGGGGATGAGTCGGGGCGCTGGTCTTTCATTCGACGACGATGCGGCTTAGCCGGTATTGCGCAAGCCGGCCGCGACGCCGTTGATCGACAGGTGGATGCCACGGTGGACCCGCTCGTCGGTCGCCTTGGCCGGATCGACCGTCAGCGCGCGGTGGCGCTTGATCAGCTCGACCTGCAAGTGGTTCAGCGGATCGAGGTAGGCGATACGGTTCTGGATCGAGCGCGCCAGCAGCGGGTTTCCCGTCAAACGCTCCGACGCGCCGGTGATGTCCTGCAGGATCGTCAAGGTGTTGGCGTGCTCCTCGGTGATGCGCTTGAAGATGCGGTCGCGCAATTCCTTGTCCTGCACCAGCTCGGCGTAGCGCGAGGCGATCGCCAGATCGGTCTTGGCCAGCACCATGTCCATGTTCGACAGCAGGGTGGCGAAGAACGGCCATTCCTTGAACATCGACCGCAGCTGGGCCAGGCGTTGCGGCTTGTCGCCGTCGGCCACCCAGGCGCCGATGGCGCTGCCGAAGCCGTACCAGCCCGGCAGCAGCAGGCGGCACTGGCCCCACGAGAAGCCCCACGGGATCGCCCGCAGGTCCTCGATGCGCTTGGTCGACTTGCGCGAGGCCGGACGCGAACCGAGGTTCAGTTCGGCGATCTCGGCGATCGGCGTGGCGCTGAAGAAGTAGTCGGTGAAGCCCGGGGTCTCGTAGACCAGGTTGCGGTAGGCCTTGTAGGCGCGGTCGGAGATCTCGGCCATCACGGTTTCGAACTCGCGCAACTGGGCCAGGTGGGCGCTGTCTTCCGACTGCGGCATCAGGCTCGCTTCCAGGGTCGCGGCGACCAGCAGCTCGAGGTTGCGGCGGCCGATGTCCTTGTTGGAGAACTTGGAGGCGATGATCTCGCCCTGCTCGGTCAGGCGGATCTGGCCGTTGACGGTGCCGTGCGGCTGGGCCAGGATGGCCTCGTAGCTCGGACCGCCGCCACGGCCGACCGTGCCGCCCCGGCCGTGGAACAGGCGCAGCTTGACGCCGGCCTTTTCGAACACCGTCACCAGGTGGGTTTCGGCCTTGTACAGTTCCCAGGTCGAGGTCAGGAAGCCGCCGTCCTTGTTGGAGTCCGAGTAGCCCAGCATGACTTCCTGGATCTGGCCCTGCTTGGCGATCAGGCCCTTGACCAGCGGCAGCGCCATCACCGCTTCCATGATGCCGGCGGCGCGTTGCAGGTCGGGGATGGTTTCGAACAGCGGGATGACCATCAGGTCCAGTTCCGCCTCCGTTCGGCCATCACCCTCGCCGGCGGCGATGCGCAGCAGGCCCATTTCCTTTTGCAGCAGCATCACTTCCAGCAGGTCGGAGACGGTTTCCGTGTGCGAGATGATGTAGTTGCGGATCGCGCGGGACCCGTAGCGGTCGCGGATCTGGCGCGCCGCGCGCAGCACGCCCAGCTCGGAATCGGTCTCGTCCGAGTAGTCGATGTACGGCGAATACAGCAGGCGCGGTTGCGACAGCTCGCCGAGCAGCAGCGCCACTTTGGCGTCTTCGTCGAGCGAGGCGTAGGCGGGCTCGCCGCCGGCCTTGGCGAACAGCTCGGCCAGCACGCGCTCGTGGATGTCGGACGACTGGCGCATGTCCAGCGACGCCAGGTGGAAGCCGAAGATGTCGGCCGCGCGCTTCAAGGTCGACAGGCGCGGGCGCACCAGCACTTCGCCGTGGTTGGCGGTGAGCGACTCCACCAGCGTTTGCAGGTCGGCCGAGAATTCGGTGGCGCTGGCGTACGGCTCGGCGTGGCCCACTTCCTTGCGCAGGATATTGGTCGCGCCCAGGGCGCGGGCGGTGCTGGCCAGGCGCGCGTAGATGCCGATCAGGGCGCGGCGGTACGGCTCGTCGGCGCGGTGGTCGGAGGTGTCCGGCGACTGGTCGGCCAGCGCCTGCAGGGCGGGGGAGCAGCCGATCATCAGGGTCGAGATCGACAGCTCGGCGCCCAGCGTGTGCGCCTCTTCCAGATAGAAGTCGAGGATGGTGGTGGCCTGGCGCACCAGCGCGTGCTGCATGGTGCCGCCGTTGACGTTGGGATTGCCGTCGCGGTCGCCGCCAATCCAGCTGCCCATCTGCACGTAGGGCGCGTTGATCGGCTTGACCCGCGGTTCCTGGTCGGCGGCGGGCGCGCTGCCATAGTGGTGGGCGATGTCGCTCTCGATGTCGTCGTACAACCCCGGCAATTCGCGCAGGAAGGTGGTGCGGTAGTAGGACAGCGCGTTTTCGATCTCGTCGGCCACGGTCAGCTTGGTGTAGCGCAGCATGCGGGTCTGCCACAGGGTGGCGATGCGCGCGCGCAGCAGGTGCATATTGGCGGACTTTTCCTTCGGCGTCAGCGGCAGGTCGCGCTCGGCCAGCAGGCGGGCGATGTCGTGCTCGGCGTCGAGGATGGATTTGCGCTGCACTTCGGTCGGGTGGGCCGTCAGCACCGGGGCGATCAGCGCCTGGTCGAAGAACTCGCCGACGGTCCGCTCGCTGACGCCGGCTTCCTTGAGCTTGCACAGCGCGAAACTGACGCTGCCTTTCTGTGCGTTCGAGCCGGCCAGCAGGTGGGCGCGGCGGCGGCGGATGTGGTGCTGGTCCTCGGCGATGTTGGCCAGGTGCGAGAAGTACGAGAACGCCCGTACGACCGAGATGGTCTGTTCGCGGGTGAGGATCTTGAGCATGCCGTCCAGTTCCTTGGCGGCGCCGGCGTCGGCCTCGCGGCGGAAGCGTACGGCCGTTTGACGGATGGTCTCGACCACGGCGAACACTTCTTCGCCTTCCTGGTCGCGCAGCACGTCGCCGAGCAGGCGGCCGAGCAGGCGGATATCTTCTTTAAGGGGCGCGTCCTTGTCGACTTCGGTGGCCGCGCCTGGTTGTTCAGCGATGTTGTCGTCGATTGCACTAGATTGTTTTGCCATGTGATAAGCCGCAAAGATGTGAAATGTCGGTGCAAAGGCTGGTAGCCCGGTTCTGCATGAAGGTGAGCATGATAAAATTTGTGATCTTAAACATGCGCGATTTACTGGCCAGCGCCGGTGAGCGTCAGCTACAGCGAAAGAACTGGTTTTGAAAACATCCGAAGTGGTCCAAACTCCCCCGTCCAGATTGGTGATCGCGTCGCGGGAAAGCCGCCTGGCCATGTGGCAGGCCGAGCATGTTCGTGAACGCTTGACATTATTATATCCGCAGTGCGATGTCAAAATTGTCGGAATGACGACAAGAGGTGATCAAATTCTGGATCGCACCCTGTCCAAGGTGGGCGGCAAGGGCCTGTTCGTGAAGGAACTGGAAGTCGCGATGGCCGAGGGCCGCGCCGACCTGGCCGTCCATTCGCTCAAGGACGTGCCGATGGAGCTGCCCGAGGGCTTCGCGCTGGCCGCCGTCATGCAGCGCGAGGACCCGCGCGACGCCTTCGTCTCCAACGACTACGCCACCCTGGCCGACCTGCCGCCGGGCGCCATCGTCGGCACCAGCAGCCTGCGCCGCCAGGCGCTGATCGCCGCGCGCTATCCGCAACTGGTCATCAAGCCGCTGCGCGGCAACCTCGACACCCGCCTGGCCAAGCTCGATCGCGGCGACTACAGCGCCATCATCCTGGCCGCCGCCGGCCTCAAACGCCTGGGCCTGCCGCAGCGCATCCGCGCCGTGCTGGCGCCGGAGGACAGCCTGCCGGCCGCCGGGCAGGGCGCGATGGCGATCGAGATCGCCGAGCGCGACGACGGACTCGACCTGAAAGCCTTGCTGGCGCCGCTCAACGACCTGGCCACCGAGCAGGCCGTCACGGCCGAGCGCAAGGTGTCGAAGGTGTTCGGCGGCAGCTGCCAGATTCCGCTGGCCGCCTACGCCACCGTCGAAGGCGGCCAGATGCACCTGCGCGCCATGGTCGGCACGCCCGACGGCAGCCGGGTGGCCAGCGCCGAGGTGCGCGGCCCGGCCGCCGATCCCGAGGCGCTGGGCCTGCAGGTGTCCGAGCTGCTGCGCGCGCAGGACGCGGTCGGCATCCTGGCCGCGTGCCTGAGCGACGCCGCCCAAGCCGAGGAGGAGGCGCGTTCGCGCGAGCTCAACGCCGACGGCTCGACCGGCGCCCGGCCGGTTTGATGGCCATCGGATGACCCTGGGATGACCGGTATCGTCGTCATCACCCGTCCGCTGGCGCAAGCGCGGCCGCTGGCGGCCCGCGTGGCCGCGCTGGGCCGCGAGGTCGAATTGCTGCCGTTGCTGGAGATCGCGCCGCTGCCGGATCCATCCGGCTTGCGCGCCGCGCTCGAGCGGCTGTGCGCGCCGCAGCCGGCCTACGCGATGGTGGCGTTCGTGTCGCCCAACGCCATCGACGCCGCCTTCGCTCATCTTAAACAGTGGCCGGCAGGCGTGACGGCCGCCGTGGTGGGCGAGGGCAGCCGGCTGGCGCTGGCCGCGCACGGCGTCACTTCGGACAGGTTTGATATTGTCAGCCCGCCCGACAACGGCCACAGCGATTCCGAACATTTGCTGCAAACGCTGGACCTCGCCGCGCTCAAGGGCCGGCCGGTGCTGATCGTGCGCGGCGAGAGCGGGCGCGAGCTGATGGCCGACAGCCTGCGCGCGGCCGGCGCCCAGGTCGAGGTGGTCGCCGCCTACCGTCGTTCCGTACCGCCACTGACGCCGGCGCTGGAAGACACGTTGCGCCGGCTGCTCGCGCAACAAAACGACTGGATCATCACCAGTTCCGAGGCGCTGCGCGGCCTGTGCGACCTCCTGGGCGAGCTCGATACAAAACAAGCTGGCGGCACGCCGTCGTGTGTTGTATCGATGCAACAACAGCATTTGATCGTACCGCATGCCCGAATTGCCGAAACTGCAAGCAATTTGGGCTTTTCCCGTCTGACGCTCACCGGATCAGGCGACGAACGCCTGCTGGCCGCGTTACAATCACGCCTATGAACGATTTGCCTACATTACCCGACCCTGTCGCCTCGAGCGCATCCGCCGCCGAGTCCCCGTCCGCGCCGCTGAAATCGCCGCCCGAGCCCCGGCTGCTCGATACGCTGCAGCAGCCGCGCATCCTGCTGGGCGGGGTCGTGGTGCTGGCCGTGCTGCTGGCCGCCCAGACCTGGTCGACCCATAACAAGATGGGCAAGCTGCGCCAGGAAATGGCGCTGCGCCTGCAAAAGGGCGACTCCAGCAATGCCGAGACCGGCAACCTGGCGCGCGCCGTGCAGGAAACCAGCCGCGAGCTGCAGATCAAGGTTGGCTTGCTGGAAAGCAAACAATTGGAGGCGCAGAGCCAGCAACTGGCGCTCGAGCAGCTGTACCAGGACTTGTCGAAGAACCGCGACGAGTGGGCGCTGACCGAGATCGAACAAGTGCTGTCGACCGCCAGCCAGCAGTTGCAACTGGCCGGCAACGTGCCGGGCGCGCTGATCGCGCTGCAAAACGCCGACCGCAGCCTGTCGCGTTCGGACAAGCCGCAATTCATCACGATCCGCCGCGCCATCGCCAAGGACACCGAGAAGCTCAAGGCGCTGCCGAGCGTCGACTCGGTCGGCGTCGCGCTGCGCCTGGACAACGTCATCGCGCAGATCGATACCCTGCCGATGTTGTCGGACGAGAAGCCGACGCTGCCGGCGCCGCCGGAGAAGAAGGCCAAGGCCAAGCCGGTGCTGGACAAGAACGGCAAGCCGGTGCCGGCCGCCGAGCCGAGCGAGCCGAATCCATGGCTGCTGGCGCTGCAAAACACCTGGACCGGGTGGAGCACGGAAATGTGGACCGACGTGCGCCAGCTGATCCGCGTGCGCAGCGTCGAAACGCCGGACGCGCTGATGCTGTCGCCGACGCAGGCCTACTTCCTGCGCGAGAACCTCAAGTTGCGCCTGTTGAACGCCCGCATGGCGCTGCTGTCGCGCAATGAAACCGCGTTCCGCGCCGACCTGATCGCCGCGCAGGAAGCGCTGGTCAAGTACTTCGACACCCGCGCCAAGAACACCCAGACCGTGCAGGCGCTGCTGCGCCAGGTGCAGACCAGCAATCTGGCGATCGAGATGCCGACGTTGTCGGACAGCCTGAACGCCGTGCGTAACTACAAAGCGAAGCAATAGCCATGCGATTATTTCTCTGGTTGGTCGCATTGATGGCCGCGGCCATCGGCATCGCCGTGACGGCGCGTTTCAATCCGGGCAACGTGGTGCTGTTCTACCCGCCGCACCGGATCGACATGTCGCTCAACTTCTTCTGCGTGCTGGCGGCGGCGCTGTTCGTGTTCCTGTACGCGGTGATCCGCGCGCTGCGCGCCACCCTCAAGATGCCGGCCAAGGTGGCGGCCTACCGCCAGCAAAAGCGCGAGCGCGATGGCAACAAGGGCCTGCGCGAGGCGCTCAAGGCATTGTTCGAAGGCCGCTTCGGCCACGCCGAAAAGGCCGCCATGCGCGCTTCGGAACTGCCGGAGAACGCCGGCGTCGCCGCCTTGATCGGCGCCCGCGCCGCGCACCGCATGCGCCAGGGCGCGCGCCGCGACCAGTGGCTGGCCAAGCTCACCGACGACAATGTCATGAAAACCGCGCGCCTGATGACGATGACCGAATTGCTGGTCGACGACCATCAGCCGGAGGCCGCGCTCGACGCCGTGCGCGAGCTCAACGCCAGCGGCACGCGCCACATCCACGCCTTGCAATGGTCGTTGAAGGCCCAGCAGCAGGCCAAGAACTGGCCGGAAGTGCTGCGCCTGGTGCGCTCGCTCGACAAGCACCGCGCCTTGCATCCGGCGCTGTCGGCGCGGCTGCGCGAGCTGGCCTATGCCGACATGCTGTCGGACCACACCAACGATGCCGAATCGCTGCAACGGGTCTGGTCGACGGTGCCGAACAGCGACCGCGTCAAGCCGTACGTCGCCTGCCTGGCGGCCACCGCCCTGAACGCGCGCGGCCTGCACGACGAGGCGCGCAGGGTGGCCGAGGAATCGCTGGCCGCCGACTGGGACGACCGCGTGATCCGTGCCTACCGCGAAGCGGCGGCGCCGGCAGGCTCGGCGGCGTTGCTGGCGCAGATCGAAGCGTGCGAGAAATGGCTGCACACGCGGCCGACGGACGCCGAACTGGCGCTCACGCTCGGATCGCTGTGCCTGAAGCAGAAACTGTGGGGCAAGGCGCAGCGCTATCTGGAGCAGGCGCTGTCGGACGCGTCCGATCCGCGCATGGTGCGCGAATCGCACCTGAAGCTGGCGCAGATGCACGAGGCGCTGCAGCAGACTGAAGAGGCGGCCAACCACTACCGCCAGTGCGCCCTGGCAACCATCCTCTAAGCGAAGTAAACCCCCGGGGGTCAGGTCCGACATTCGGACACGAGCTGGACCGTATGCTCCCTTCTACGGTCCAGCTCGTGTCCGAATGTCGGACCTGACCCCGGTTGGTTTTGCAGCGGGCCTTTTTCATTTGGGACTGGGTACGGTTGCGTACAGATGGGGGCGGCATTAGGGAGCACGATGCTTGCACTGGCCGATGAGCGACCTTTCTGTCATCGGCCCTCCGCAGCATCCCCACCTCAAGGAAAAATCCCATGTCGTTTCAACACGCAGTCGTCTGGCTCGACCAGACCGAAGCCCACGTTATCCATTTCACCCGTGACGACGCCGAGACCGAAGTCATCAAAACGACCTCGCAGCACCAGAAGGCTGGCGTCGTGAGCAACAACCGCGCCGAGGAAGACACCACCTACATGGACGAGGTCATCGCCGCCCTCACCGAAGCCAAGCAAATCCTGGTGGTCGGCCCCGGCCAGGAAAAGCTTGCATTGATGCGCCACATGACCAAGCGCCACGCCGACACCGCCGACAAGGTCGTCAGCGTGGAGACGGTCGATCATCCGAACGATAGCGAGCTGCTGACCTATGCGCGCAAGTATTTCGTCAAGTCCGATTTGACCCATTAAAATTTCCGCACGGTAGTGCTGCAATGCACAAGCGCCCTGGACTTCGTTATAATTACGCAGTTAAACATTTGTCAGCACAACAACGAGGAACCCCATGAGCTTGAATAAAGTGCCTTCCGGCCGCGATTTGCCAAACGACTTCAACGTGATCATCGAAATCCCGATGAACGCCGATCCGATCAAGTATGAAGTCGACAAGGAATCGGGCGCGATCTTCGTCGATCGCTTCATGGGCACCGCCATGCACTACCCATGCAACTACGGCTACGTGCCGAACACCCTGTCCGACGACGGCGACCCGGTCGACGTGCTGGTGATCACCCCGTTCCCGCTGATCCCTGGCGTGGTGGTGCGTTGCCGTCCGATCGGCGTGCTGAAAATGACCGACGAATCCGGTGAAGACGCCAAAGTGCTGGCCGTGCCGGTCGACAAGGTACTGTCGATCTACAGCCACTGGCAGAAGCCGGAAGACCTGAACGAACTGCGCCTGCGCCAGATCCAGCACTTCTTCGAGCACTACAAGGACCTGGAAAAAGGCAAATGGGTCAAGATCGACGGCTGGTACGGTCCGGAAGATGCTAAACAGGAAATCCTGAACGGCGTCGCCTCGTACAACAAAGACGCGGCAGCCAATGCCTGATAGACCGCCGGCTATCCAATAGCCGGCAGCAAAAAGCCCCATGCGGCTTGCGGCGACCTCGGTCGTCACAAGCCGCATGGGGCTTTTTTATTGGTTCGGGCGAGGGAAGGGGCGGCCCGGGCTTATTCGCGCGTGGCGCCCTCGGCGGCCTCGGCCTCGCGGCGCAGGCGCGACATGTATTGCGGCGTGATGCCCAGGTACGAGGCGATCGCGCGTTGCGAGATGCGCGCCTCCAGTCCCGGATATTCCTCGCGGAACGCCGCCAGGCGCTCCTGCGCCGACGTCTCGCCGCTGCTGTAGGCGCGCTGCGCCAGGCTCTGCAACCCATGCATCGCGGCTTGAAGATGATAATGCTGCAACACTTCATGCTGGGCGCGCAGTGCGCACGACTGCGCCCAGTCCAGGGTGAACCCGTGGATGGTCGTCTCGGCCACCAGGAACTGCACGGCCGGCTGGCCGGTTTCGCCGGTGATCAGATCGGTCAGCGTGGTGGCGGACTCGCCCTCGCGGAAAAAGCGCAAGGTCATCTCGACACCGTCCCGATTGAAGAATCCGCTGCGCGCGACGCCGCTGGCGAGCCAGTGCACCTGCGTGGCCGGCACGCCGGCGTGTTGCAGGTACTCGCCTTTGCGCACGTGAAACGGCTGGGCGATCGTCGCCAGCAGATTCGTCACGTTGGTGTAGGACTCTTCACTGACATTAATTCGCTTCATCGTGGCTGACTTGAAGCGGTTCCGTTGTTTTATAAAATCTGCATTCATGCTGTGTGTGCCACATTCCTCATAAAACCATACAACGGGGCATAGAGTATAGGCTTGATTGAAAATGCTGTGAAGCAAACTGGTTTCATCTCTCGGGACAAAATTGTATCAACCTGATTTTAACCCGTGAATGAAATGTAGGTATCGCCCGGAACCGTTTGGGCGCGCGCCAATCTGACTCAGTATGGGCTGTTTTTTTTGCTATCGGAGGAGTCATGGTCGCTAAACCGATGTTGTCCCGTTCCTGGTGGATACTTGCGTTGCGCGGGGTGCTGGCGCTGCTGTTCGGCGTGCTGGCGTTGCTGTTGCCCGGTCCCACCGTGCTGAGTTTGGTACTGTTGTTCGCGGCCTATGCGTTATTGGCCGGTATCGTCTATCTGGTGGGCGCGGTGCGCAACCGGCGCCACGCGACCGGGTCGCACGCGCTGGACTGGTGGCTGCTGCTGATGCTGGGCGTGGTCAGCGTGGTGGCCGGGGTGCTGGCGGTGATGCAGCCGGGGCTGGCCGCGCTGGTGCTGGTGCTGATCGTCGGCGTCAACGCGCTGATCACCGGCATCCTCGACATCGTGCTCGCCGTGCGCCTGCGCGGCCACGCGCGGCCCGGCGTCTGGCTGCTGCTCGCCGGCGGCATCGCCTCGATCATCTTCGGCACCATACTGATCGCCTTGCCCACGGTCGGCGCGCTGGCGCTGGTGTGGCTGATCGGCGCCTACGCGATCGTCGCCGGCATTCTTTATATGGTGCTCGCTTTCCGCAGCTACGAAAAAGAGCCGAAGCGGGTGGCCGGCGACGTCACGGAGAGCCTGGGCGTCGCGGCAACGGAGGGCGCAACCATACGGACCGACGCCGCGCGGAAGGAAACCGCCAGCGAACGCCGCGTCGGCGAGCGGCGCATGACGCCGGCGGGTCAGCATTGAACCGTTTTGCCGAGAGGTACGTTCCCACGCGGAGGCCTGTATCCGATTACAATAAAGGTCCAAGCTAATAGAAGGAGTTACACATGGACGCAAAAGCCTCCAAGATCGATATCGGCCTTTCCGACGAAAGTCGCGCGAACATTGCCGCCGGCCTGTCGGGCCTGCTGGCGGACAGCTACACCCTGTACCTGATGACCCACAATTTCCACTGGAACGTCAAGGGTCCGATGTTCAACAGCCTGCACCAGATGTTCATGGCGCAGTACACCGAGCAGTGGACCGCGCTGGACCTGATCGCCGAACGTATCCGCGCGCTGGGCTATCCGGCGCCGGGCACGTACACCGAGTTCGTCAAGCTGGCGACCATCAAGGAAGTCGAAGGCGTGCCGAAGGCGATGGAGATGGTTCAGCACCTGGTCAAGGCGCAGGAAGCGACCGCGCGCACCGCGCGCAAGCTGCTGCCGCTGGTCGAGGGCGCGGACGATCAGCCGACCGCCGACCTGCTGGCCCAGCGCCTGGACACGCACGAAAAGACCGCGTGGATGCTGCGTAGCCTGCTTGAAGAGTAAGGTTCCACGTAGGGCGGATTAGGCGGAACGCCGTAATCGGCCATGCATGCGTCAACGCGGCCCATGCATGGCCGATTACGCTGCGCTAATCCGCCCTACGTGTTTCAACGATAATCACGCTGCCGTGGGCTTGAAGGGCACGTGCTCCCCCAGCTCGTCGATGTATTGGTTCATGGCCGCCGTCTCCTGCGCCAGGAAATCCGCGATCGCATCGGCGAAGCGCTCGTCCGCGATCCAATGCGCCGACCACGTCGGCGTCGGCACCAGTCCCCGCGACATCTTGTGCTCGCCCTGCGCGCCACCCTCGAAGCGCGCGATGCCGTGCTTGATGCAGTACTCGATCGATTGCACGTAGCACGTCTCGAAATGCAGGCCGGAGACGAATTCCTGCGTCCCCCAATAGCGGCCGTACATGATGTTGCCGCCCACCAGATTCAACGCCACCGCCACCGGTTGGCCGCCGCGTTTGGCCAGCACGATCATCAGGCTGTCCGGCACCTCGTCCAGCAGCCGCTCGAAAAACTTCAAGGTCAGGTAAGGCTTGGAAAAGTGCGCGTGATAGGTCGACACGTAGCAGCTATAAAAAAAACGCAGCACGTCCGGCGTGATGTCGCGGCCGGCCAGATGCTCGAATGCGATCCCCGCGTCGTGCACGCGACGCCGGTCCTGGCGGATCTTCTTGCGCTTCTCCATCTTGAAGCTGGCCAGGAAGGCGTCGAAGTCGGCATACCCCGGATTGTCCCAATGGAACTGCACCCCTTCGCGCAGCATGAAACCGGCGGCCTCCAGCGCTTGCCGGTCCTGCTCGTCGGGGAACAGGATGTGCAGCGAAGACGTCTCCAGCTGCCGGGCCACCTGCAGCGCCGCGCGCGCCAGCAGTTGTCGATCTTCCTGCGTATGCGCCAGCAGGCGGCCGCCCGTCACCGGCGTGAACGGCACCGCCGACAGCAGCTTCGGATAGTAGGGAATGCCGTTGCGGTGGAAGGCGTCGGCCCAGGCGTGATCGAACACATACTCGCCACGGCTGTGATCCTTCAGGTACAGCGGCATCGCCGCCGCTAGCGCGCCGTCGCGGTGCATCACCAGATAGCGCGGCGTCCAGCCGGTTTGGGCCGAGGCGCAGCGGGCCTCGTGCAATGCGTGCAGGAAGGCGTAGGCCAAGGTCGGGTTGTCGCCGGCGATGGCTTGCCACTGCGCCTGGTCGACATTTTCCAACGAGTCGATGATCGAAAACTCTGCTTCTGACACGCTTTGCTCCAGCTCTGATGTTGGCGCCAGTCTAGCCTATCTGGCGCGGATCCGTTGGCGGCGGCGCGTCCATGGCCGTGCGATAATTGGCTTTTGTTTGGTTGCGCACGCGAAAGACTTTACATGAGCTCGAATTTCCTTAATTTGTACACGCATGATTTCGCCCGGGTCGCCATCGCGGCGCCGGTGTGCCGCATCGCCGATCCGGCCTACAACGCCGAACAGACGATCGCGCTGGCAGGGGAGGCGGCGGCGCAGGGCGCGGCGCTGGTCGCGTTTCCCGAGCTGGGCCTGTCGGCCTACACCTGCGACGACCTGTTCCATCAGCGCGCCTTGCTCGACGGCTGCCTCGAGGCGCTGGACGCCATCGTCGCCGCGTCGGCGCAGTGGAAGATGGCGCTGGTGGTCGGCGCTCCGCTGCGGGTCGAGCACCAGTTGTACAACTGCGCGGTGGTCATCGCCAACGGCCAGATCCAGGGCGTGGTTCCCAAGAGCTACCTGCCGAATTACGGCGAGTTCTACGACGCGCGCCAGTTCAGCAGTGGCGACTACGCGGTCGCCACCGAAATCGACCTGCTGGGCGAGCGCGTGCAATTCGGTTCCGGCCTGCTGTTCGAAGTGGCCGACATGCCGCTGTTGAAATTCCACGTCGAGATCTGCGAGGACGTGTGGGTGCCGATCCCGCCATCGTCGTTCGCGGCGCTGGCCGGCGCCACGGTGCTGGTCAACCTGTCTGCGTCGAACGCGCTGGTCGGCAAGGCCGGCTACCGCAACCAGCTGGTGTCGCAGCAGTCGGCGCGCTGCATCGCCGCTTATCTGTACACCTCGGCAGGCGGCGGCGAATCGACCACCGACCTGGCCTGGGACGGGCAGGGCGTGATCTGCGAGAACGGCGACATGCTGGCCGAGTCCAAACGCTTCACCGACGAACCGAGCCTGACCTTCGCCGACATCGACCTCGAGCGCTTGTCGCGCGAGCGCATGCGCATGAACACGTTCGCGCAGTCGGTGCAGCGCCACGCCGCCGAGGTCAACAAATTCCGCACGGTGTTCTTCGAGCTGGAGATCGGGCGCGGGGAGCCGCTGGCGCTCAAGCGCTGCGTTGAGCGTTTCCCGTACGTGCCGGCCGACGCCCGCCGCCGCGACGAACGCTGCAACGAGGTCTACAACATCCAGGTGCAGGCGCTGGCGCAGCGCCTGACGTCGAGCGGCATCAAGAAAGTGGTGATCGGCGTCTCCGGCGGACTCGATTCGACGCACGCTCTGCTGGTGTGCGCGCGCGTGATGGACAAGCTCAAGCTGCCGCGCACCAACATCCTGGCGTACACGATGCCTGGCTTCGCCACCAGCGAACGCACGTTGACGCAGGCGCACGCGCTGATGAAGCTGGTCGGCTGCTCGGCGCAGGAAATCGACATCCGTCCAAGCTGCATCCAGATGCTCAAGGACTTGAACCACCCGTATTCGGAGGGACAGGCGCAGTACGACATCACGTTCGAAAACGTGCAGGCCGGCGAGCGCACCAACCACCTGTTCCGCCTGGCCAACCACCATCACGCGATCGTCGTGGGCACCGGCGACCTGAGCGAGCTGGCGCTGGGCTGGTGCACGTATGGCGTCGGCGACCACATGTCGCACTACAACGTCAACGCCAGCGTGCCGAAGACCCTTATCTCGCACCTGGTGCGCTGGGTGGCCGAATCCGGTGTCATCGGCCGCAACGACGCGCAGGTTCTGCTGGACATCCTGGCCACCGAAATCAGTCCGGAACTGGTGCCGGGCACCGCCGAGGGCCAGCCGGAGCAGCGCACCGAAAGCACGATCGGTCCGTATGAACTGCAGGATTTCAACCTGTATTACGTGCTGCGGTTCGGCTTCCGGCCGTCGAAGGTGGCGTTCCTGTCGCTCAACGCGTGGAAGGACAGGGAGCTGGGACGCTGGCCGGATGGCGACCATGTCACGCGCAACCAGTACGACCTGGCGGCGATCAAGAAAAACCTGGGCATTTTCCTGGACCGCTTCTTCCGCACCAGCCAGTTCAAGCGCAGCTGCGTGCCGAACGCGCCCAAGGTCGGCACCGGCGGATCGTTGTCGCCAAGGGGCGACTGGCGCGCGCCGAGCGATGCGCAAAGCGTGGTGTGGATGGAAGAATTACGCTCCATTCCGGTGCAAGAGTAGAGAAAAATCAGGTAAAAATGCGTAAAACGGTGTGTTTTCGGCCGGTTTTTCAGTCGGGAGTGGACAGTCGGGAGTTGTCGATTACAATATACTTAATCGCTTGCGGATCGCCGGCTACAGATTGTTGAATTTAGATTGCCCATAAGGAGAAGTCATGAAACAGATTACCGCTGTGATTAAGCCGTTCAAATTGGACGAGGTGCGTGAAGCACTGGCTGAAGTCAATGTCACTGGCCTGACGGTCACCGAAGTCAAGGGTTTTGGCCGCCAGAAGGGCCATACCGAACTGTATCGCGGCGCGGAATACGTCGTCGACTTCCTGCCGAAGGTGAAAGTGGAAGTGGTCGTCGATGACGGCGTGGCCGAGCAAGTGGTCGACGCCATCATCAAAGCCGCGCGCACCGGCAAGATCGGCGACGGCAAGATCTTCGTGCAGAACGTCGAGCAGGTCATCCGCATCCGTACCGGAGAAACCGGCGCGGACGCGGTGTAAGCTTCTCCACGCAACACATTCCAATGCCGGCCTAGCCGGCATTTTTTTTGTGGACCCAGGCGTTCGCTTCCATCTAAAACACGTAGGGCGGATTAGGCGGAACGCCGCAATCCGCCAATGCGTGAGCCGTCGAGACGCACCCATGGCGGATTACGCTGCGCTAATCCGCCCTCCGTGCATCCTGATTACGCAGATGTCCCAAGCCGTAATTTTCGCATATGGTTGCTTGGTTATATTAGTTCGAGTTAGCTAGGTGGATTAGTAATATAGCCAAACTTTCCACTTATCAAGATTCCGCACAATGAATACCAACATCCCTTTCGCCTTGGCGTTGTCGCTGTTGACGGCGACCGCCGAGGCGTCCGACGGGAACGCTGACCCGGAGCAGGCGAACGCAACCATAACAGCCACCGCTGCCGCCGCCACCGCCGACGCCTCGCAGGAGATCATCGCCCGCGTCACCGTTTCCACCCGCCGCCGCAACGAGACCTCGCAGAGCGTGCCCACGACCATGAGCGTGCTGGACGCGAACAGCCTCGAAAACAACTGCGTCTACCGCGTGCAGGATCTGCAGCAGCTGCTGCCGAGCACCACCGTCAACTACGTCCACGCGCGCCAGATGAGCTTTGCCGTGCGCGGCCTCGGCAACAACCCGGCCAGCGACGGCCTGGAAGGCAGCGTCGGCGTCTACCTCGACAACGTCTACCTTGCCCGTCCGGGCATGGCCGCCTTCGACACCTTGGACATCCAGCAACTGGAATTGCTGCGCGGCCCGCAGGGCACCTTGTTCGGCAAGAACACCACCGCCGGTGTGCTGAATATCACCAGCAAGCAGCCGACCTTCCGCTCCGAAAACAGCGCCCAGTTGTCGATCGGCGAACAGGGCTATACGCAAGGCAAGGCAGTGATCTCGGGCGCGTTTTCGGACACGGCCGCCGGCCGCATCTCGCTATACAAGACGCACGAGGATGGCTACATCACCAACCTCCACAACGGCGACAAGGTGCAGGGCGGCGACCGCCAGGGCGTGCGCGCGCAGTTGCTGCTGGAACCGAACAACCGGCTCAGCGCGCGCCTGATCGCCGACTACAACGAGATTCCAACAACGGCACCCTGATCTTTTACAGCGCCGGCCCGAGCGGTCGTTTTCTGACGCAGGCCGCCGCCGTTGGCGCCCATCCGGTCACCGATCCGACCTTGCGCCAGGTTAACCTCGACACCGGCTCGCACGTGGACGTGCACCAGGGCGGCGTCTCGGGCGAGGTCAACTGGAAGCTCGACAACGACTACAAGTTCACCTCGATCAGCGCCTACCGTTTCTGGGACTTCACGCCGCACAATGAAGACGGCTTGGACGTGCCGGTGGTGCTCAACGTCGGCGCCTCCACCCGCCACCGCCAGTTCACGCAGGAGTTCCGGCTGGCCACACCGCTGGGCCGCGACGTCGAGTCGGTGGTCGGCGCGTACTACTATTACCAGAACCTGGACAACACCAATTTCACTGTCAACGGTCCGCTGGCCGACCGTTTCAACGCCACGCCGGCCGGTGCGTGGAGCAACGTCAGCAGCTACGCCGACGGCCATTTGCGGGTCAACAGCTACGCCTTGTTCGGCCAGTCGATCTGGCACATCGACCCCAAGTGGGACATGACCGCCGGGCTGCGCGCCACCTACGAGGACAAGCTGGCGCGCGTGACGCGCGGCGTCCCGGTCGGCGCGGCCGTCACCGGCGCGGCGCTGGCTTCGCGCAACGCCCGCTACGGCGCCTACGACTCGGGTGGCGTCCGCCTCAACAACCTGAGTCCGTCCGCGCTGCTGACCCTGGCGTACAAGCTCGATACCGACGTGCTGGCCTTCGGCAGCGTCTCGCACGGTGAAAAATCCGGCGGCATCAACCTGTCGGTGCCGGGCGCGGCCGGCGTGTCCTCGCTCAAGGTCGACAACGAGAAGGCCAACAATCTGGAGCTGGGCATCAAGAGCAATCTGCTGGGACGGCGCGCGCAGGTCAACGCCAGCCTGTTCTGGAACGAGGTGCACGGTTACCAGAACAACGCCTACGATCCCGTCAGCGCAACGTCTTACCTGACCAACGCCGGCGACGTGCGCAGCCGGGGCCTGGAGCTCGACACCAGCCTGGTCGTGGTGCGCGGCTTCACCCTGGGCGCCAACGGCTCGTTCAACGACGTCAAGTACACCGAGTACAAAAACGCGCCGTGCCCGGCCGAGCGCCTGGGACCATCGTGCGACTTGTCGGGACGGGCGGCGCTGGTCAACGCGCCGCGCTGGATCGGTAACCTCAGCGCGCAATACGCGCACGCGCTCGCCGCCAACATCGAAGCCTACGGCAACGTCAACTACGCCTATCGCGCCGGCACCTACGGCACCCTGGACGCGTCCGAGTATGCGCGCATTCCCGCCTACAGCCTGACCAACTTGTCGGCAGGGATTAAACTGAAGAACGGCTCAACCCGCTGGGACATCTCCGTGTGGGCCAAGAACGTGTTCGACAAGCAGTACTACACCAGCATGTGGAACACCAGCCCCAACGCCTACAACACCGTGATCGGCACGCCGCGCCAGGTGGGCTTGACCGTCCGCGCGGACTTTTAATGGAGACCCAGCAATGACCGATAAAATCGACACCACCGACAAGCGGACCGACGAGCAGACCGGCAACGCCCGCCGCCGCATCCTTAAAACCCTGCCGGCGCTGGCGCTGGCGGGCTATGTGCCGGGCGCCTTTGCCGCGAACAGGCAGCAGCCGAACATCATCTTCATCCTTGCCGACGACCTCGGCCACGCCGACCTGGGCGCCTATGGACAGAAAGACATCAAGACGCCGCACCTCGACCGTCTCGCCGCGCAGGGGCTGCGCTTCACCCAGGCTTACGCCAACTCGGCGGTGTGCTCGGCCACGCGTTTCGCGCTAATCACCGGCCGCTACCAGTACCGGCTGCGCGGCGGCCTGGAGGAGCCTATCCACGGCGCCTCCGATACCATCGGCCTGCCGCGCACCCATCCGACCCTGCCGTCGCTGCTGCGCAAAAACGGCTACGGCACCGCGTTGATCGGCAAGTGGCACCTGGGCTCGCTGCCGAACTTCGGTCCGATCAAAAGCGGCTACGACAGCTTCTTCGGCAACTACGGCGGCGCCATCGATTACTTCACGCACAAGCCCGGCGTCGGCCCGAACGTCAAGGAGGACCTGTACGAGGACGAGGTGCCGGTGCAGCAGATCGGCTACTACACCGATTTGCTGGGCGCGCGCGCGGTCGACTTCGTCAACAGGCAAAAGGACGGCAAACCCTTCCTGCTGTCGCTGCACTACACGGCGCCGCACTGGCCATGGGAAGGTCCGGGCGACGAGGCGATCTCGCGCGACATCGACAACATCTTCCACTACGACGGCGGCGACCTGGCCACTTACGGCCGCATGGTCGAATCGCTGGACGCCTCGATCGGCCGCGTGCTCAAGGCGCTGGAGGACAAGGGGCTGGCCGATAACACCATCGTCATCTTCACCAGCGACAACGGCGGCGAACGGTTCTCCAACAACTGGCCGCTGTCCGGGCAAAAGACCGAGCTGCTGGAGGGCGGCATCCGCGTGCCGGCCATCGTGCGCTGGCCCGGCAAGATCGCGGCGGGGCAGGTGACGGACCAGGTCGCCGTCAGCATGGACTGGCTGCCGACCCTGCTGGCGGCGGCCGGCGGCGCGCCCGATCCGGCCTATCCGCCGGACGGCCAGAACCTGCTGCCGACCTTGCTGGGCCAGGCCAAGCCGCGCGAACGCACGGTGCTGTGGCGATACAAGGCCAACGCCCAGCGCGCCATCCGTTCCGGCAACTGGAAGTATCTGCGGATCGGCGGCAACGAGTTCCTGTTCGACGTGGTCAAGGACCCGCGCGAGCGCGCCAATCTGGCCAAACGCCACCCCGAGGTGTTCGCGCAACTGAAGGCCCAGTGGGAGACGTGGGACAAGGAAATGTTGCCAATTACCGCCGATGTGCGCGCCCACGGCGTAAGCGGCAATGTGCAGGCGGATCGCTATGGCGTTCCGCCGGGAGGGCGAATTTCCGACTGACGGTTAGTCATATTTCAAAACTAAAGTTCAGTAATCCCCGCTTCGACGGGGATTTTCTTTCGTCAATCCTGTTTAGCTTGTGCGGTTAAACAGCGACATTTTCGGAATAATTATTTGTTCGCCGCTCGCATTAATGTTAATTTGCAATGAACAACACCAGTTGTGGGATTTATAAAAAAGCACGAGGAGACAAAGCCATGAAAACGTTACCGAACACCACCGCCGCCACGGCCTCGCGGGCATGCGCCAAACCCGTCCCTGATTCAAATTCAAATGAAAACGTTGTCATAAATAGTCTGTCCTGAACAATCCGGGCAAACGTGTGACAACCAGGACAGGAGGCGACATGGGCAGCAATCAATCGCATGGCGGCGCGATCCGCAGGATCGTCATCGTGGGTGGCGGCACGGCCGGCTGGATGACGGCCGCCCCGCTGGCCCAGCGCCTGGCGCGCCACCCCGACCAGCCGTGCGAGGTGACCCTGGTGGAATCGCCCGAGATCGGCACCATCGGCGTCGGCGAGGCGACCCTGCCCACGATCCGCCTCTACAACGAGGCGCTGGGCCTGGATTTCGCCGACTTTGTCGGCAAGACCCAGGCCAGCTTCAAGCTGGGCATCGAATTCAAGGACTGGGGCCACGTCGGCAATCGCTTCTTCCACGCCTTCGGCGATTTCGGTCCGCCGCTGGCCGGCGTCGACGCGCACCATCACTGGCTGCGCCTGGCGCAAGCGTTCAACAACATGCCCGACATGGAGAACTGGTCGACCCCCTCGGTCATGGCGCGCCACGGCAAGTTCACGCCGCCGAACGGCGAAACACCCGGCATTTCCGACGCCTATTCCTACGGTTTCCATTTCGACGCCAGCCTGTACGCCGGGTATCTGCGCAACTACGCCGTGGCGCGCGGCGCGCGGCGCATCGAAGGCATGATCGTCGAGGTCGAGCAGCATCCGGAGAGCGGCTTCGTCACCGCCGTCAAGCTGCGCGACGGCCGCCGCGTCGAAGGCGACCTGTTCATCGATTGCTCCGGCTTCCGCGGCCTGTTGATCGAAGGCGCGCTCGAGGCGGGCTACGAGGACTGGAGCGCCTACCTGCCGTGCAACAGCGCGCAGGCCGTGCCGTGCGCCTCGGTCCCCCAGCTGACGCCCTACACCCGCTCCACCGCCAAGGAAGCCGGCTGGCTGTGGCGCATCCCGCTGCAGCACCGCACCGGCAACGGCCACGTCTACAGCAACGGCTTTACCAGCGACGCGCAGGCGCGCCGCGTATTGCTCGACGGCCTGGACGGCGCCGCGCTCGACGAACCGCGCCAGCTGCGTTTCACCACCGGACGGCGGCGCAAGTCCTGGGTCAAGAACGTGGTGGCGATCGGCCTGTCGGCGGGCTTCGTCGAGCCGCTGGAATCGACCAGCATCAACCTGATCGAGATCGCGGTGCGCAAGCTGCTCGAACTGTTCCCGGACCGCGATTGCAGCCCGGCGCTGGCCGATGAATTCAACCGCTTCATGGGCATCCGCTACGAATCGGTGCGCGACTTCATCATCCTGCACTACAAGCTGACCAAGCGCGACGATTCGGAATTCTGGCGCTATTGCGCCAGCAT
Organism: uncultured Duganella sp.; assembly: GCA_963511605.1. Classification (GTDB taxonomy): domain Bacteria; phylum Pseudomonadota; class Gammaproteobacteria; order Burkholderiales; family Burkholderiaceae_D; genus Rugamonas. The sequence continues at coordinate 24,626 of CAUPJZ010000013.1, forward strand.
GCCGGTCCCGGACTCGCTGGCCCACCAGATCGCGCTGTTCCGCGAAACCGGACGCGTGGCGATCGTCGATCGCGGCGGCTTCGCCGAGCCCTCGTTCGTGGCGATGATGATGGGTCTGGGCGTGGTGCCGAAGCGTTACGACCCGCTCGCCGACCGCGTCGACATCCGCGAAGTGCACGGCCACTTCGCCGCACTGCGCAACATGATCGCGCAGACGGTGGCGCGGATGCCGGATCACGGCGCCTTTGTCGCCGGCCAAGCGGCGGCGGGCGTTCCATCCCTGGCGGCCGCCTGACATGTGTTATTTCATCACCCAACTTATGGAGGCATAAACTTTCGAACGAGCACTTAAAGAAACCGGTATCAGTATCAGGACGCAACACTGTAGCGTTATCACTTGTAAATATAAAAACCACCTATACAGGCGGGGAGACGAAATTGAGCAAATTACAAAAAACCGCAATCGCAGCGGCGGTCGCACAGGTTGTCCTGCTGCACGCCAGCCCGGCATGGGCCCAATCAGCTGACGGCGCCAGCGCCGCACCGGCGGTCGTTGTGGTGAGCGGCCAGCGCGCCGCCCTGCAATCGGCGCAAAAACTCAAACAGGAAGCCGACGAGGTCGTCGACTCGATCGTCGCCGAAGACATCGGCAAGCTGCCGGACCGTTCGGTCACCGAGGTGCTGCAGCGTATCGCCGGCGTCACCATCGACCGTAATATGCAGGGCGACCCGAACCGCCAGTCGGTCGAGGGCTCGGGAGTGTCCGTGCGCGGCCTGACCTATGTGCGTTCGGAAATCAACGGCCGCGACGCGTTTTCCGCCGGTGGCGGTCGCTCGCTCGGATTCTCCGACGTGTCGCCGGAGCTGATGGCCGGCGTCGATGTCTACAAGAATCCGTCCGCCGAGCAGGTCGAAGGCGCCATCGCCGGCCTGGTCAATCTGCGCACGGCCATGCCGTTCGACTACAAGGGCTTCAAGGGCACGGCGGGCTTCTCCGAATCCTATTCCACGCTGCGCAAGGGCAAACCCTCGCCGACCAGCACCATCCTGCTGTCGAACCGCTGGAGCACCCCGTTCGGCGAAGTCGGCGCGCTGGTCAATTTCGCCAAGGCCGAGAGCCCGAGCCGCTCGGACGGCGTCGGCGTCAATGCGTACTTCCCGCACGTGAACTCCACCGATCCGGCCCTCTACGACCGCTCCAAGACGCAATGGATTCCGCTTGGCGTCGGCTATCGCTCGCAGGACTTCGAACGCTCCCGCCGCGGCGACTACGCGGCCCTGCAGTGGAAGCCGAACAAGGATTTGACGGCCTCGCTGACCTACTTCAAGACCCGCTACAAGGAAGACCTGGACGAGCACGCGGTGGAGTCGTCGGAAGATAAGTGGTACCAGCAGGTCGCCAGCGCTGACTCGGTGTTCGACAAAAACGGCGCCTTCCAGAGCGGCACCATTTCGAACCCTACCTATGGCGGTTCGCAGTTCACCAGCGCACGGCGTATCAACACGCGCGAATCCGCCACCCGCGACACCTCGCTCAACGTCCAATGGCGCGTCACGCCGGACGTTACCTGGACCAACGACTTCCAGCATGTGCATTCGACCACCGAAGGCTTCGACGCCGACGTGTCGACCGGCTTCATCATGCCGAACCAGACTATGGACATGACCGGCAAGGTTCCGCAGATCAGCCTCGGTTCGGCGGCCTTTATGGCCGACCCCCATAACTACTTCTGGGCCTATACCCAGGAAGCGCTGGACCGCGCCTCGGCCAACCAGAAAGCATGGAAATCGGACGTCAAGTTCTCGTTCGATGACCCGGTGCTGCGCGACATCCGCTTTGGCGTGCGCATGGCCAATCGCGAAGGGCAGAACCACAAGGCCCAGAAGTTCTATAACTGGCAGGCGATCACCTTCCCGTGGATGGAGGGCTGGCAGATCCCCGGCGTTGCCCGCCTGGACGATCCGCGCTTCTCCCAGGGCGCTTCGCTGCAGACGATGGATAACTTCTTTGGCGGCAAATACAGTGTGCCTCCGATGCTGTTCGCCGACGCAGGGACTGTGCGCGGCTTCCCCCAAGAATGGAGCAGGCTGCACTCCTTCCACGACATCCTGTGCGCCGAAAAGGCCCAGACCTGCGAACCGTGGAAAGCGGCGACCTTCAACGATCCGGCCGCCGACAACACGCAGACCGAGAAGACCCGTGCCGCGTACACGCAGCTGCGCTTCGGTTGGGATAACCTCAAGTACCCGATCGACGGTAACATCGGCATCCGTTACGTGAAGACGACGGGCGCCGGTAGTGGTTACGTCACATTTACGCGGCCGACCCTCCCCACCGGCGGCTCCGGCGTCGTGCCGACCGGCCAGGGCAATCTGATCGACATCGCATCGTTCGCGCAACAGCAGTCGGTCAACAATTCATACGACAACTGGCTGCCGAGCCTGAACCTGCGCATGAAGGCCAGCGACCAGCTGCAATTCCGCTTCGCGGTGGCCAAGTCGATGTCGCGTCCGGACTTCAACCAGCTCCAGGTGCAGACGACGCTCAACGCCCAGCACAGCCAGACGGTCACCCGCGACGCGGCGGGCAACACCACCGCCATCCGCTTCGACGGCACCAACCTGAGCGGCACCAGCGACGGCAATCCGCTGCTCAAGCCGACCACGTCGACCAACGTCGACCTGACCGCCGAGTGGTACTTCGCCAAGGCCGGTTCGCTGACGTTCTCGGCGTTCAACAAGGACCTCAAGGACATCATCACGACGAAGAACTACAGCTATAACGCGGTCGACGTCAACGGCAGGCCGCAGCAGTTCGTTGTCACCGGTCCGGTCAACGGCGCCAACGGCTTTGCCCGCGGTTTCGAGATCGCCCACCAGCAGTACTACGATTTCGTGCCGGACTGGCTGCGCGGCCTCGGCAGTCAGGCAAGCTGGACGTATGTGTCGAGCGAGCGCAAGCTGAAAGAACCGGTGTTTAACGCCTGGTGCCAGGGCAACGACGCGTCGACCAACTTCAACCTGTTCATCAACGGTTGCGATACCGATGGACGCGCGTTCGGCAAGACCCCGTTGCAGGGTCTGTCGCGTCACACGGTCAACCTGGCGCTGATGTACGAAGCGCACGGCTTGTCGATGCGCGTGGCCTACAACTGGCGCTCGCGTTACCTGCTGGGCGTGACCCAGTGGGGCAGCCGCGGCACCAACGGCCTGAACACGAATCCGGCCGCGCCTGCGGACAAGTACCTGATCCCGACGACCGTCAACGACCAGGCCTATGGTTTGCCGTTATACCAGGCCGGCTACGGCCAGGTGGACGCGTCGGTCTTCTACGACTTCACGGACAAGTTCCGCGTCGGTATTCTGGGGACCAACCTGACCAACACCTACACGCGTCAGATCATGGAGCAGCACGCGGGCGACTTTACCCGCCAGGTCTTCATGAGCGGCCCGCGCTACACGGTGCAGGCAACGTACGCGTTCTGATCGTGTCGTAATCCTCGATCCGCCGGCGGGGACGTTCTCCACGCCGGCGATCTTTGTCCCGCCCGGGCTTGTCCCGTGCGGGATTTTTTTTCGTTACGGTGCCGGGATCATCGAACAGCGCAAGTCCTGATCGCGCAAAGGTGGATCACGTGCTGGCGGTCTGATTTCAGCAGCAAAAAGATAGCCGTACCCGAAACCCGCCGGAAGCTGCGGATTGGGTACGGCTGTTTTCGTTGGAGGGAAGAAAGGCTGGCGTTGCCGGTCTAGCTAGCCAGCCTGTACCGCCTTAAAAGTTCACGTATCTTATCCATATTCGCGCGCTGGCACCTAAGATCGCGCCCCCAAGGAGGTACCAAATAATTACGTCAGAAGACTTGCCGAGTATGTAAGCAATGGCGACACCCGTCAACGCTCCCACAATCCCGTTTAAAAAAGTAACGAGCCATTTCGAACGACAAAAAGATAAGTCAACGAGGATGGCGACCCCTAAGGAGAACCCTAGAAGGCCGCCGGCGATCCACTGGTTTGTTGAAGTCGCCCATCCTTTTATCAATCCAACCGACACTGCGGTAAGCACTGTCCAGAATAACAAGATGAACCACGGTTTCCCAAAAAGTTGCTTCATCGCTTGCTCCCCGTATCACATACATTGGCCTGGTGTCTTTGCCTCCCTGGCTTTTCGCTCCTTGGCTTTTTGATCACTGACTTTTTTATCCGCGACGCCTTTCTTCAGCATTTTCGTGACGGCAGCGTTCATTCCTTGCATAAACAGGAGGTCTTTTAGTGTCAGCCCCGCGAATTTTTCAGCGAGGTACGCCGCCGACGCCGCTGACCTGGAAACGCCATACCAGCCTGGACCAACAGCACCGGATAGTGCTGAAAGACCAACCGAGCCCCAGTCAAGCTCGCCTATAGAACGATCCTGATACACCATTTGAATGCCGATGTCAAAACCAGCGCCGACAACTATCCCCAGGCACCATGGGCAATTCCCGCTTGGATCAGTCAGACTGATTGGGTTGCCAACAACATAGGCGTAAGTGTTGATGCCACCGTCGAGCCCAACCCGGTCACTTTGGAGATAACGGCCCAGCGAGGCATCGTAAAAACGGTTCCAGTTGTACCACAGACCGGATTCGGTATCATAATACTGTCCAGGGAAACCCAGATTCAGCCCGCCAACGGTGTCCGTGACAACGCTGCGGCGGTCAAAAGCGGCATTGTCGGCGCGCCAGACGACTGCGCCGGCGCTGTTGGTCAGAACTTCCGGCCGTCCCGTCTGATCGTTATGGCTGGCAAAGAACTGGCCATTGCGAACGATGCCCAGCAGAGCGCCGTCGAGCCAGACGTAGTTGGTAGTGACCGAGCCGGCGATCTCCGTCAGCAGCTCACCGTCCTCGCCGTACACAAAGTACGTGTAGACCCCACCCGAAATTTTCAACACCCGCTGACTGAGGGCGTTCAGACGGTAATCGCCCACGGCGGCGCCGTTGATCGAAACAGCGTTCATACGGTTGAAGTTGTCGTACCCATAGACGCGCGTGCCGTTGCTACCGCTCTCGCCGGACACATTGCCAACAGGGCTAAAGTTGAAGGAACGCGACTTGCCCCCACCGCTCCATGATAGCTGACGATTGCTATCGCCGGCGAGACTCGATGTGTATCCCGTCCCCGCCCGGATCTGGCTGGTGCGGTTGCCCACGTCGTCCCATATGAAGTCCTGCGGATCGCTGGCACGGCCGACGGTGCGTAGGCGGTCGACGTCGTCGTAGGCGTAGTTGGCGCTTTGGGGCGCATAGACGTTGTCGGTCACTGCTGAGATCGTATCAGTGACGAAGTACGAAAACGACAGGTCGTGCTTGCCTGGAGTAGCGATCTGCTGCAACCGGCCATCGTTATCGTAGGTGAGCATGCGCGGCAGGCCGTTGCCGAAGCGCCAAGCGTAGCGCTTTTCCGTTCCTGGCTGATACAGGAATGAATTGGCAATTGTCGCGCCGGCCCCGGTTAGGTTGCTGGTGATACCAGAAATACGGCCGTAACTGTCATACGCAAAACTGATCACCAAGCCGTTCGGGTAGGTCATACTGGCAAGGCGGCCGACGGTGTCGTACGCCCAACTGGTCGACGGTTTCGACAGACCGTAGATATCACTGCTTTTCTTGATGACGCGACCGGCCGCATCGTAGCCATACGTCGTGCTGCCGGTCCAGTCATTGATCGTCGTCAAACGGCCTTTGCCATAGGTGCCCTGGTCGTAGGTGTACACGTCGCACTGGTTGGCCGCGCAGCGCGACTTGAGCCGTCCGGCGCCATCCCAGTCCAGGGCGACTAGCTTGCCGTCCTGGGGCGTCATTGAACTGACCAGGCCGAGTTCATTGAATGCATAATGGGTCGAGCCGGTGTCCGGGCTCACCATATCGATGCGCTCGCCAAATCCGGTGTGGTTGTACGAGGTGGTCAAACCGCGTGGATCCTGCACGGTCGCTGCGGGTCCGGCCGGGCTGTAGGTGTAGGTAATGACGCCGCCGTCGTAATTGGTCTGCGTCAGCGGACGATCGAGTTCATCGTAGGTGTAGCGCGTCACGCGCTGCATCGCATCGGTTTTAGTCAGGACATTGCCCTTCGCATCGTAAGTCATCGACAACGCCTGGCCATTGTTACCCTTGATCAGACTGGGCAGCCCCAGGTTGTTGTCGAACACGGTCGTGCTCAGGAAAACGCCGGAGCCGGTGGCGCTGAGGGTGCCGTTGAAACTGGGCACGTTGCGCGGCGACTGTACGGTGCGCGTATTGGTCGCGACGTTGAAGCCAAATGAGACGGATAGGCCCGTAGCATCGGCAACGCTGGTCAAGCGGCCTGCGCTGTTGTAGGTATTGGTCGCCTTGGATCCATCGGAGTTTGTCACCGTGGCGATCTGGCCGTTGCCGGCATAGGTGGCGGTACGGCTACCGACGCCCGGCGTCGACCAGGACGTCGGGTTGCCGCGGTTATCATAACCGATCGTGGTGGCGACGCCATTGGGATCGGTGATCAGCCGGGGCAGGCCGGAGGTGGTGTAGTTGCTGTAGGTCGTGGTGTTGTTGACGGCGTCTGTATGGCTGAGCAGGTTGCCGCCGGGGCCGAAGGTATCGGTTTCGGTCGCGACAGCGCCTCCCGGCATGCTCGTTGTGACAGTCTTGGTGTTAATGCCGCCATTGGGGTGTTCGGTGTACGCGAAAGTCTGCTTGCGCTGAATGCTTCCTGCCAGCAGATCGGTTTTCGTCACCGACGCGACCATCCTGCCAATCTTGGTGTCGACATAGGTGTAGTCGGCCTGGCTGATACCCTGGCCGCTTGCGCCGGTCACTTTCACCTGGGTCAGATCGGCTTTGCGGTCCCCCACCTTGGTCCAGGTGTTGGTGGTGGTTCGCGCATTCGGCGTGCCGCTTGCCACCGTACTGGTGAGCAGCATGCCATCTTTATTGAACGAGTACGTGGTCTTGACGCCCCTGAAGTCGGTCGATTCGTTCAGGAAGCCGTACGTATCATACTTTTGCGAGGCGGCGCCGCCAGGGCATGCCGTGGTGGCGGTCGTTTGCGTACCAGTCAAGACACGCTGGTTGCTCACCGTCCCGAATGTATATACGGTCTGTTGATTGCGCACGTCGGTCAGCGTGGTGGTGGTAGCCGTGTAGGCGAAGGTATCCGCGGTCTCGCCGTTCTCGGTTCCGCTGCGGATGACCTTTTTGGTTGAATCATAGGCATATCGAGTGGTGCGTATGCCATCGATCGAATAGCCTGTCAACAGCGTATTGTCGGCGGCGTCTTCGTAATGGTAAGTAATGACGCCGAGCGACGGCTGCGGCGGGGTTACCGTGCCGAGCATCCCGGCCGGCGTATACCCGTACTTCCAAATCATTCCGTCCGGCGCTTTGATTTCGGTGACGTGGGTGCCATCGCCCCAAGTGAATGTGACGATAGATCCCAGATTATTTTCCAATGAAACCAAACGCCCGGACGTGTCGCGCTTAAGCGTGTATATGGTGTTGCCCAGCTCCTTGATTGTTGTCAGCTTCATATTACTGTTGCTCGATCCCGAGAAAAAATACTCGCGGTTTCCGACCACGACCTTCACAGCAAACTCGTCGATATAGAGGGCGTAAAGCCGACCGACACCGGTCCCGCCGATTCTATTGGCATCCTGGTAGTTCGCCGGCGTGAAGTACACCTGGCTGGAGTTGTCCGGAACAAGGTAGTGCGAAAACATAAACTTATTCCCGTCCGGCAGCTTGAAATCGATGAAGTCAGGCAGATCGAGCGTTTTCGTGCCGCTAGGGGTAGGCACGCGGGTTGAGTGCAGAGCGCCGGACGCAGTGATCGAGCCCAGTTCGAGGCTCATTACCCAATGCTTGCCAAATCCGGTAACGCCCTGATCGTCGGAACGATAGAAGCGCCCCATTGGCATTCCGAGCATGGAGTCATGGATAAAATCCTGTTGATTCAGAAACTTGGCGCCATTTGCCAAGATAACCGGCGCCAACGACATCGGGCTGGGCGGTGGGGGCTCGCCCTCCTTTTTGCAGCTGGAGGTAGGCGCGGCCTGCCCGACACCTGGCTGCAACGCCCTTGATGGCTGGGCCGGATAGGATCGCACGGCACTTATTGAATCTACCGGCTGTTCCGGACCCTGATAGGACGGGTTCTGGCCGATTCCGCCCCCCGATGGACGTTGGCCAGGAACGATTACTTGCGGGATGTCTTGCGCTTGCGCTATATAAGGGGCGAACAGACAGACGGTCAACGCAAGAGGCAACACGCTGGCGATGGCTTTACCAGCTAATGTCGGCCGTGCCGGCGCGGTGTCGCCCCGGTCGGCAACTGAAGTGGACGATGACAAAGAAAAGTACCATAAGGCACTGTGGAATTGACGCAGCAGGTTCAAGAGGCCTCCGGGATGAGGAGAAAATGTGGACGGCCGTCGGCACTTGTTCGGAAGCGTGATGACTCTGCGCGCCTGTCGAATTTTGGCTTATGGGCGTTGAAACTGATTCATTGTATGGAAGAATATGCCTGGATATTCTCTCCAAAAGTCACTATCTGGAAACAAATCGCGCGCAACCAGGATGTGGCGGAAATCGCCACTGGGCAGCTATCCACGCCGGCGATCTTTGGTCACGCCCGGGTTTTCCCGCGCGGGATTTTTCGTTTACGGCGCCGGGATCATGTCGACCGCGTCCCACGAATAGCCCGGGCTCAGCCAACCCGTACTGGTGGTGCCGCTAATGGCCGTCAACGTCATCGTGTTCTGCCCGACCACCAGCGCGCTGGCCGGAATGTCGAAACTGTACGTGGTGTTGTTGCCCCGGTAGATGCCGACCGTCAGCGTGCGCGTCTTCGGCTGGGTCGACGCGGCCGGGTTGGCCGACTGCCACTGGTTGACGGCGATCTTGGGCCGGCCACCTGCGGCGGCGACCGTGATCCCCGCGCGCAAGGTGTAGTTGCGGATCTGGCCGGACGTCAGGTTGAAGCGGATCACCGTGTTGTTGTTGATGTCCTTCCACTGGTAGGCCGGGAAGCTGGTCGCCGCGTTCGACACGCCGATCACGTAGTCCGGCACCGTCCACGACGCCATGCGCACATCCGACGGGTGCATCGTGCTGACCTTGGCGCCGTTGCGGAACTCGAGCGGCGTGCCGTCCCAGTCGCCGATGCGCCACAGCGCGGCCGTGCTGCCCGGGTCGTTGGCGATGTTGATCGTGTTGAGCGTGGTCATGCCGCCGGCCGTGATGGTGACGCTGCGCGTGTCGACCGCCAGCTCGTTCTTGTAGATCGTCATCGTGTAGGTGCCGGGGATCATGCCCCGGCTGTCGAAGTGGCCGTTGGCGCTGTCGGCGTCGACCCAGTACTGCGCGGTGGCGTTGGCGAAGCCGACCGTGTAGGTGTGGTTGGTGGCGCGGTTGCCGATACCCACCCCGGCAATGCCGCCGCGCGCGCTGGCCGGCACGTAGCCGGTCATGCCCATGCCGGCGAACCACGAGGTGTCGGGCGTGGCCGGGGCGCCGCCGCCGGTGAAGCTCATCGTGTAGGTGTTGAGGATGCCGGGACGGAAGGCCTCGGTCTGGCCCTCGCCGTAGTTGATGATGTAGGTCAGCTCCTGGTTGGTGGAGGTGGCCTGGTTGATCAGGCTGCGATAGAACGGGCCGCCCGAATTGCCTTCGTTATTGTCGCGCACCATCCACAGGCCCACACCGGGACCGGTGGCGCCGAAGTAACGCCAGTCCTTCAGGCGGATGTTGGAATAGTGCTTGGAGCGGGTCTCGCCGTTGGCCATGCCGAACACGTCGCCGGACTCGATGGCGCCGGTGTTGTTGCGGATGTCGGACGCCACCGGCCCGTTCGGCAGCGCGGCGATCGGCACGCGCACGATGAAGCGCGCCAGCCCCAGGGTGCTCGGTTCGGTGGTGAAGTGGGTGCCCATGTAGATGTTGGGCTGGCCCCGGCGCGCCAGGTAGTAGTGCGTCAGGTCGCCGGCCCGCACCGTGATCTTGATGGTGTCGGCGCCAACCGTGGTGGCGCTGACGCTGACCGCCGAGACGCCCGTGTACAGGAAGTCGAAGCCGGAATTGAGTTGCGAGCCGCGCGATTGGTCCTGGTATTGCACGCCGTTGTAGACCATCGAGGCGATGTCGCCGGCCGACTGCGTGCTGACGCCGTTGTCGGTGCGGCGGATCTTGAAGACCAGGCCGGCGCCGGTGTCGACGGTGTAGAAGTTGGCGTCCTCGGTCAGGCCGAAGGATTCGGCGGCGGCCGCCGAGACGACGGTCTCGGCGTTGAGGCGGTTGGGGGTGTTGTTGGTGGTGTCGGCCGAGCCGCCGCCGCAACCGGCGAGCAGGGTCAGCGCCGCCGCGCCGGTGAGGGCGCGCAGAGTGATGTGGTCCAATTGTGTCTCCCGAATGTTGTAGATGTTGTTTGGACGCGCCGGCACGCTGCAACAATAGTCAATTTTTGGGGAGGCGAGGTCAACCGTGTTCGCACAACAATAGTAAATAAATCATCTTGTTGAGCGGAAAGCCCGATCGCAGTTCAGTGGCGTCCGATACGCAAGTCGAACTTCCACGTCACCAGCCGCAAGGTGGTGATGAAGGTGGCGCTGGCCCACAGCGCGTAGTCGTCGCTGACGCCGGTGTATTGCAGGCCGATGTACATCCAGCAGCCGAAGAAGGCGCAGATGGCGTAGGGTTTGCCGTCGCGGAAGACCATCGGTACCTCGTTGCAGACAATGTCGCGCAGCACGCCGCCGAAGATGCCGGTGATCACGCCCATCATCGAGGCGATGAACAACGGCATGCCCGCCGCCTGGGCCTGCGACACGCCGGCCACGGCGAACAGGCCCAGGCCGATGGCGTCGGCGATGACGATCAGGCGTTCGGACAGGATCTGGCGCAGGGTGCGCATCAGCGGCACGGCGATCAGCGCCAGCACGAAGATGAGGATGGCGTATTCCTGGTGCATGACCCAGAACAGTGGACGGCGGTCGAGCAGGATGTCGCGCAGGGTGCCGCCGCCGAAGGCGGTGATGAAGGCGACGGTGAAGACGCCGACCAGGTCCATGCGCTTGCGGCGCGCCTCGACGAAGCCGGAGAAGGCGCCGACCAGGATGGCCACGATTTCGATGATGGTGATCAGGGAATCGTGGACGGGGACGGGCTTCATGTAGGCATGCGGACAAAGTGGGAATGTCCGTAGGTTAACATGCCGCAACAATTTGGTGTGGGGCTAAAAGTATCGACGAAACACGTAGGGCGGATTAGGCGGAACGCCGTAATCGGCCATTTACGAGCCGCCGACGGCGCATGCATGGCCGATTACGCTGCGCTAATCCGCCCTACGTGTCTCTGCGGTTTTCTTAGCGCTGCGGTATTAGCGCTGCACGTAACAACACGATCAACGCCCCTTCGCCGCCTTCGGACGGACGCGCCTGGCAGAAGGCGACCACTTCCTCCTTCTGCACCAGCCAGCTGTGCACCATCGACTTGAGCACCGGCTCCTGGCTCTTCGAACCGAAGCCGCGCCCGTGGATCACGCACACGCAGCGATGGTTGCGCATCGCCGACTTGCGCAGGAAATCGCCGATGGCGTCGCGCGCGGCGTCGCGCCGCAAGCCGTGCAAATCGAGCTCGTCCTGCACCGGCCAGTGGCCCTTGCGCATCTTCTTGACGATGTCCGGCCCGACCCCCGGCGCCGCGTAGTTGAGCGCCGGGTCTTCTTCCAGATAATGATCGACTTCAAACAGGTCCGACAGCGACTCGCGCAGCACGGCCGCGTCGTCCTCCGCCTGCGTCAGCTTGCGCGCCGGCGCGGCGACACCGCCGGCCGTCTTCGGCAGCGACGGCACATAGCGGTCCGACACGGGCATGCGCTTGACGCCGCCCACGCTGGACTGGAAGATATTCGCTTCCACCGCTTGCACTTTTTCCCGTTTGACGCGCTCGGCCTCGGCGGCCGCGCGCGTCTCGGCCTGTTCCTTGAGCTGTTTGGCCAAGGATTTCAGGTCGGCGAAGTCTTTCAGGCCCACAGTTACTCCTGCGCTTCCAGGTAGCGCTGCGCGTCCAGGGCGGCCATGCAACCGGTGCCGGCGCTGGTGATCGCCTGACGGTAGATGTGGTCCTGCACGTCGCCGGCGGCGAACACGCCCGGCGCGCTGGTGGCGGTGAACATGCCCTCGGTGCCGGCCTTGGTCTTGATGTAGCCGTTGTGCATGTCGAGCTGGCCTTCGAAGATGCCGGTGTTCGGCTTGTGGCCGATCGCCACGAACAGGCCGTGCACATTGATGTCGGTGACGGCGCCGGTGTCGGTCGACTGGATCTTCAAGCCGGTGACGCCACTGTCGTTGCCGACCACTTCCTGCAGGGTGTGGTTGTACTTGATCTCGATCTTGCCTTCGGCGACCTTGGCGTTCAGGCGGTCGATCAGGATAGGCTCGGCGCGGAACTTGTTGCGGCGGTGGATCAAGGTGACCTTGGTGGCGATGTTCGACAGGTACAGCGCTTCCTCGACGGCGGTGTTGCCGCCGCCGATGACGGCCACTTCCTGGTTGCGATAGAAGAAACCGTCGCAGGTGGCGCAGGCAGACACGCCTTTACCCATGAAAGCCTGTTCCGACGGCAGACCCAGGTATTGGGCCGAGGCGCCGGTGGCGATGATCAGGGTGTCGCAGGTGAATTCGTTGCTGTCGCCCTTCAGACGGATCGGACGCGCGGCCAGGTCGACGGTGTGGATGTGGTCGAACACGATCTCGGTGTTGAACTTTTCAGCGTGCTGCAGCAGGCGCTGCATCAGGTCCGGGCCTTGCACGCCCATCGGGTCGCCGGGCCAGTTTTCCACGTCCGTGGTGGTCATCAGCTGGCCGCCTTGCTCCATGCCGGTGACCAGCATCGGGTTCAGGTTGGCGCGGGCGGCGTAGACGGCGGCACTATAGCCGGCGGGGCCGGAGCCAAGGATCAGTACGCGGGCGTGTTTAGGAGTGGTCATGGAGGGCTTCTTAATATGTTGGATTAATCCGAATTTGGGGGCGTTTAGAGTGGAGGCAAGGGCAGCAGCCATTGCATTCACGCAGGCAATACAAGATTATAGTGCAACCAGGCTTGGAGGATGAATCGTCGGGCCGTATGTACTGCTGATGACGTAAAATACGCATATATGAATATTTCCTCCTCGCTAACGTTGCAACACCTTAATACCTATGAGCAGTAAAAAAGTTCAGGAGCGAGCGCCAAAAGCTGGAACTTCCTCCTCGCCGGGCTATACCCGCACTCCGACCGAGCGCCAACCACTGCCAAACCGGCTGGTGCGGCTGCTGTCGGAGGCGCGCTGGCTCGCGCTGGCCGTGCTGGGCCTGTACTTCGTCCTGATCCTGGCCAGCTACAACAAAATGGACCCGGGCTGGTCGCACGAGACCCTGGTTCCCAAAGTGACCAACCTGGGCGGCCGCGCCGGCGCCTGGCTGTCGGACCTGTTGCTGTATATCTTCGGTATCTCCGCCTGGTGGTGGGCATTTTGCCTGCTGCGCCTGGTCTGGAACGGCTACCGCCAGTTGACCCAAAAATACGTGATGTCCAAGGAAGCCGACCCCGAGCACGCGCAGGAGGGACTGATACGCGGTATCGGCTTCCTGTTGCTGTTCGCCGGCAGCGTCGGACTGGAATACCTGCGCATGTACTCGCTGCACGCGGAATTGCCGCGCGCGCCGGGCGGCGTGCTGGGCGAGCTGATCGGTCACTCGGCCCATGTGGCGTTCGGTTTCACCGGTGCGACCCTGCTGTTGCTGCTGTTGTTCGGCCTGGGATTCAGCCTGTTCTTCCATGTGTCGTGGCTGGCGGTGGCCGAGCGCATTGGTTATACGATCGAGACCGGCATCGAATGGTTCATCCAGCGCTACCAGTACCGCGAAGACCGCCGTCAGGGCGAGGTGGCCGCCGTCAAGCGCGAGGAAGTGGTCGTCATCGAGCGCGCCAAGCATGTGGAAAAGCACGTGGTGTCGGCGCCGGTCAAGATCGAGCCGCAGGTGGTCGCGGTGGTCAAGTCCGAGCGCGTCGAGAAGGAACGCCAGGCCGTGCTGTTCCAGGACTTGAGCGGCGACGGCCAGCTGCCGCCCTTGTCGCTGCTGGACGAGGCCGCCGAAGTGCAGGAAACCGTACCCGTCGAGACCCTGGAATTCACCAGCCGCCTGATCGAGAAAAAGCTGTCGGACTTCGGCGTCGAAGCCAAGGTGGTGGCGGCGTATCCGGGGCCGGTGGTCACCCGTTACGAGATCGAACCGGCCACCGGCGTCAAGGGCAGCCAGATCGTCGGCCTGGCGCGCGACCTGGCGCGCTCCCTGTCGCTGACGTCGATCCGCGTGGTCGAAACCATCCCCGGCAAGAATTACATGGCGCTGGAGCTGCCGAACGCCAAGCGCCAGATCGTGCGTCTCTCCGAGATCGTCGGGTCCAAGGTCTACAACGACAATCCGTCGCCGCTGACCGTGGCGCTGGGCAAGGATATCGCCGGCAAGGCCGTGGTGGCCGACCTCGCCAAGATGCCGCACTTGCTGGTGGCCGGTACCACCGGTTCCGGTAAGTCGGTGGGTATCAACGCCACCATCCTGTCGCTGCTGTACAAGTCCGACCCGGCCGACGTGCGCATGATCCTGATCGATCCGAAGATGCTGGAGATGTCGGTGTACGAAGGCATTCCGCACCTGCTGGCGCCGGTCGTGACCGACATGCGCCAGGCCGGCCACGCGCTGAACTGGGCGGTGAACGAGATGGAGCGCCGCTACAAGCTGATGTCCAAGCTGGGCGTGCGTAACCTGGCCGGCTACAACGCCAAGATCGCCGAGGCGAAAAAGCGCGAGGAACTGATCCCGAATCCGTTCAGCATCACGCCCGATTCGCCGGAGCCGCTGGAAAAACTGCCGACCATCGTCATCATCATCGACGAGCTGGCCGACCTGATGATGGTCGTCGGCAAAAAGGTCGAGGAATTGATCGCCCGTATCGCGCAAAAAGCCCGCGCGGCCGGCTTGCACTTGATTCTGGCGACGCAGCGTCCATCTGTGGATGTGATTACCGGCCTGATCAAGGCGAACATCCCGACCCGCATCGCGTTCCAGGTGTCGTCGAAGATCGACTCGCGCACCATTCTGGACCAGATGGGCGCCGAGGCGCTGCTGGGCATGGGCGACATGCTGTACATGCCGCCGGGTACCGGTTTGCCGGTGCGTGTCCACGGCGCGTTCGTCTCCGATGACGAGGTGCACCGCGTGGTCAAACACCTCAAGACCACGGGCGAGCCGAACTACATCGACGGCATCCTCGAAGGCGGCACCCTGGAAGGCGAGGGCGGCGCCGATGGCGCGGCCGCCGGCGAGGGCGGCGGCGAAGCCGATCCGATGTACGACCAGGCGGTGCAGGTGGTGTTGAAGAACCGCCGCGCCTCGATTTCGCTGGTGCAGCGCCATTTGCGCATCGGCTATAACCGCGCGGCGCGTTTGCTGGAACAGATGGAAAATAGCGGTGTCGTGTCGCCGATGCAATCGAACGGCAACCGCGAGATCCTGGCGCCCGCCGCCAGTGCTGAATAACCAAGGAATAGACAACGTATGAAGTATTTGAAAAACGTAGCGGCACTGGCCGCCGGCCTGCTGCTGGCGGGCGCGGCCGGCGCCACGGCGCTGGACCAGTTTAAAACCTTCGTCGCCTCGACCAAGGCGGCCAGGGGCGAGTTCACCCAGCGCCAGGTCAAGAACACCAACGGCGAGGCCGCCAAGCCGACGCCGCCGTCGAGCGGCACCTTCCTGTTCGCCCGTCCGGGCAAGTTCATCTGGACCTATGTGAAGCCTTACGACCAGGTGCTGCAGGCCGACGGCGAGAAGCTGTACGTCTACGACAAGGACTTGAACCAGGTCACCGTCAAGCCGCTGGGCAACGCGCTGGGCTCGTCGCCGGCCGCGATTCTGTTCGGCAGCAACGATCTGGAAAAGAACTTCACCTTGTCGGAAGCGGGCACCAGGGATGGCATGGAGTGGCTCAAGGCGGTGCCGAAAGCCAAGGACACCAGCTTCGAGCAAATCAGCATCGGCCTGCGCGACGGCTTGCCGCAGGCGATGGAACTGAAGGATTCCTTCGGCCAGACCTCGCTGCTGACGTTCAGCAAATTCGAGAAAAATCCAGCGCTGACTGCGACGAGTTTTAAATTCGTCATGCCGAAGGGCGCGGACGTGTTCAATAATTAAAGATTAAAGTATTCGTGATAACGCCGCAGCTGCGACGCTGCGGCGTTTTTCCATTCTGAGACACTATGGCTGACCTATTTGCAACAGAACCGCGCCAGCCGCTCGCCGAAGCACTGCGGCCCAAGACGCTCGATGACGTGATCGGCCAGCACCACCTGCTGGGGCCGGGCAAGCCGCTGCGCCTGGCGTTCGAGTCGGGCCAGCCGCATTCGATGATTTTGTGGGGCCCGCCCGGTGTCGGCAAGACCACCCTGGCGCGGCTGACGGCCAACGCCTTCGAGTGCGAGTTCATCGCCTTGTCGGCCGTGTTCTCGGGCGTGAAGGACATCCGCGCCGCGATGGAGCAGGCGCAGCAGAATCTGACGATGGGCAAGCACACCATCCTGTTCGTCGACGAGATCCACCGCTTCAACAAGTCGCAGCAGGACGCGCTGCTGCCGTACGCCGAGTCCGGCCTGGTCACATTGATCGGGGCGACGACGGAAAATCCTTCGTTCGAGGTCAACTCGGCGCTGCTGTCGCGGGCGCAAGTGTATGTGCTGCAATCGTTCAACGAGGACGAGCTGAAGCAACTGGTCGCCAAGGCGCGCGCCAAGGTGCTGGTGCATCTGGAGTTCGACGACGCCGCCATCGACACGCTGATCGGCTATGCCGACGGCGACGGCCGCCGCCTGCTCAACCTGCTGGAGCAAACCAGCACGGCGGCCAACGCGGCCAAGACCAACAAGGTCACCAGCGAGTTCATCCAGAACGCGCTGACCCTGAACGCGCGCCGTTTCGACAAGGGCGGCGACAATTTCTACGACCAGATCTCGGCGCTGCACAAGTCGGTGCGCGGCTCGAACCCGGACGCGGCGCTGTACTGGCTGTGCCGCATGCTCGACGGCGGCGCCGACGCCAAATACCTGTCGCGCCGCATCGTGCGCATGGCGTGGGAGGACATCGGCCTGGCAGATCCGCGCGCCATGCAGCTGGCCAACGACGCCGCCGCCACTTTCGAGCGGCTCGGCTCGCCGGAAGGGGAGCTGGCGCTGGGGCAGGCGGTCATCTACCTGGCCATCGCCGCCAAGAGCAACGCCGGCTACAACGCCTTCAACCAGGCGATGGCGTTCGTGAAAAAGGACAAGTCGCGCGAAGTGCCGGTCCACCTGCGCAACGCGCCGACCAAGCTGATGAAGGAACTGGGCTACGGTCACGAGTACCGCTACGCCCATGACGAACCGCACGCCTACGCGGCCGGCGAGACCTACTTCCCGGACGATATGCGCGAGCCGGGCTGGTATCAGCCGGTGCCGCGCGGCATGGAGAGCAAGATCGCCGACAAGATGGCCTTCCTGCGCAAGCTCGATGAAGACGCCGGTAAAAACTAAAGGAACAGCATGCAGCAAGTGATCGTGGTCGACGACATCGATGTGTACATCGAAGGCGGCGTGGAGGGTTCCGAGACGATCGTCATGATCCACGGCTGGCCGGACACGTACCGGCTGTGGGATGCGCAGGTCGAGGAGCTCAAGAGCCGTTACCGCTGCGTGCGTTTCACCTTGCCGGGCTTCGACCTCGGCAAGCCGCGCCGCGCATACTCGCTCGACGCGACGATGCGCATCCTGTTGCACATTATCGCCGCCGTCAACCAGAAGCAGAAGGTGACGCTGATGCTGCACGACTGGGGCTGCGTGTTCGGCTATGAGTTTTACATGCGTAACAAGGGGCTGGTGTCGGCGATCATCGGCGTGGACATCGGCGACGCGAATTCGGACGCCACCGACCGTTCGCGCACGTTCGGACAAAAGCTGATGGTCAGCGGCTATCAGAACATCCTGTCGCTGGCCTGGGCCATTGGCGGACCGATCGGCAACATGATCACGCGCGGGATGGTCAACGCGATGAAGGTGCCGGCGCCGAAAAAGTACATCAGCTCGGCGATGAACTTCCCGTATTACATTTTGACGGCGGGCGCGGCGGGATCGTACCGGTCGCTGGTGTCGTTCTTCCCCAAGGTGCCGATGCTGTTCATCTACGGCATGCGCAAGCCGTTCATGTTCCACTCGACGCAGTGGCGCGACAAGCTGGCGGCGAAGGAGGGCTGCAAGGTGGTGGCGATGAACACGGACCACTGGCCGATGGTGCGCGACCCGGACGGGTTCAACGAGGTGGTGCTGGAATGGCTGGAAAAGCCGGCCGCAAAAGAAGAAGCCGCCAGCGAAGACGCGGCGGCTTGAGCCGGGGCGATGATGAACCTTGGAAACACGTAGGGCGGATTAGCGAAGCGTAATCGGCCATCTATGCGCCGTCGGCGGCTCACAAATGGCCGATTACGGCGTTCCGCCTAATCCGCCCTACGTGTCACCACGTTCATTCATGCATCAACGCAGTTTGATTGGCTTGTAGTACGGCGCGAACGGTGGCGCTGGCAGCTGCACGCCGGCATAGGCGTCGCGGAAGCACGCTGCCTTGCGGTTTTCGACGTCGGTGGTGCTCTTCACCACTTTGCCGGACGCATCCAGGGTCAGCACGATCACAACCGGATACTTGGACATGTCATGGCAATTGCCTTTCTCGTCCAGCTTCTTCGCGTTGTTATAGTTCAGCGAAACCTCTTCGTACTTGGTCGCCTTGTCGTTAGGGAACTGCTTGTTGAACTTGTCCATTTCGGCGGCGAAGTTCGGGTTGGCCGGTGGCGGCGCTTCGTCGGCTGGCGGACCGCCAACGCCGAGCGTCGAGCAACCTGCGGCCAGGACCATCAATGCGCTCATCGCGCCCATCTTCAGATATTGGTTTTTCAAATTATTCTCCTCGGGCTGTATTGTTGACGCATTGTACATATTATCGAGGAGTGCATGGCGCACGATTAGTTGCGTAGGTGAAATCCTACAGATGCAGACCGGAAAGGACTGTGGCAACTTTGTTTTGTAACCCCCGCCAGCCCACCGGCGCGGCCGTTTCCGCCGGCAGGCGGATGCGCACCACGCCCGAGCCGGCGGCCTCGATCAGTATCAGGCCGTCGTTGGGCACTTCGAACGTCAGCCCCCGGCGCAGCATGAAGTCGGTGTGCTCGCCATAGGCGGTGATCCAGGCCGTGCCGTCCAGGCATTCGATGCGCTGGCCGGCCGCGTTGGCGATGCGCAGCGGATGATCCTGGGTCAGGCGATATTCGGCCAGTCCTTGTTGTACGGTGACCAGTTGCGGTTTCATGGCTGCTCCTGCTTGCTGAGTGGTAGGTGAGACGTCGTGCAACCAGAATACGCAGCGGCGCGCGGCCATAACAGATGCAGCGAATCGAAATTGTTACCGTCACAGAGGCGATTTCGCTAAACTGTTATGGTCGAAATGATTGCTTGCTGTACCTGTCGGCGGAGGGTGGGGCTGGGCCACAATATCGAAATGCACATCAATTTGTACGAGCAGCTTGCCAACGAACTGGGCGGATTGATCGCCAGCCGCGTGTTCGCGCCCGGCGACCGCTTGCCGTCGATCCGCCACCTGGCGCAGCAAAAGCGCCTGTCGGTCAGCACCGTCATGCAGGCGCTGCGGCTGATGGAGGATCGCGGCCTGATCGAGGCGCGGCCGCAGGCGGGCTATTACGTGCGCCACCGTTCCCGCACGATGGCGGTGATGACCGACGCCGCCCACCTGCAGGAGCCGGCCTATGTCGGCATCAACAATCTGCTGATGCGGGTGCTCAAGGCCAACGAGGACCCGGACATCGTGCAACTGGGCTCGGCCTGGCCGCTCGACGAACTGCTGCCGATGAAACGCATGCAAAAGATCGTGGCGGCGGTGGCGCGGCGCGATTCCGCGCTGCTGAGCTCTGTCAGCTGCTACGAGACCAACCATCCCGAATTCACGCGCCAGATCCTGAGAAGGGCGCTGGACTGGGGGCGCCTGGACCCGGCCGAGATCGTCGTCACGACGTCGTGCACCGAGGCGATCAGCCTGTGCCTGCGCGCCGTCGCCAGGCCGGGCGACACCGTCGCGATCGAATCGGCCAGCTATTTCGTGCTGCTGCAGCTGATCGAATCGCTGGGCATGAAGGCGCTGGAAATCCCCACCCATCCGAAGACCGGGCCGTCGATCGACGCGCTCGAGCTGGCGATGAACGCCGGCCTGGTGCAGGCCGTGCTGTTCGTCCCCAACGCCAACAATCCGCTCGGCTGCATCATGCCGGAGGCGAACAAGAAGCGGCTGGCGGGTTTGCTGTCCCAGCATAACGTGCCGTTGATCGAAGACGATGTGTACGGCGAACTGTGCTTCACGCCGGAGCGGCCGTGGCCGGTCAAGGCGTACGACACCAGCGGCCACGTCATGCTGTGTTCGTCCTTTTCGAAGGCGGTCAGTCCGGGCGCCCGCGTCGGCTATGTGCTGGCGGGGCGCTACGCGCAGGATGTGGCGGTGCTCAAGATGGTGTCGAGCGGCGCCACCAGCCACTTCTTCCAGGCGGTGCTGGCCGAGTTCCTGACCGGCAGCGCCTACGAGAACCAGCTGCGCAAGATGCGCAGGGCGCTGTCGCAGCGCATCGCCCGCATGTCGGACGCGGTCTGCGCCGCGTTCCCGCAGCAGTGCACGGTGTCGGAGCCGCAGGGCGGCTTCGTGGTGTGGGTCAGCATGCCGGAGCAGGTCGACGCGCTGGTGCTGCACCAGCGCGCGCACGAGGCCGGGGTGGCTTGCATGCCGGGGCAGTTGTTCTCGGCGTCTGGCAAATACAGCAACTTTATCCGGCTCAATTGCGGCAACGCGTGGAGTCCGCAGGTGGAGGCCGCCGTCGGCAAGTTGGGCGCGCTCGTGCACAGGCTTGCTGACGAGGCGCCAGCGCTGCGCACCGCCGCGTGATGTACCTTAGAAACACGTAGGGCGGATTAGGCGGAACGCCGTAATCGGCCATGCATGCGTCCCGACGGCGCCCGCATTGGCCGATTACGCTGCGCTAATCCGCCCTACGTGTCTCCGAGGTATCTCCAGCGTCCCGATGCTTCGGCCGGGCACCGTTTTTTGCACTTCATCCGCCGTTTCCGGCGCTTCGTCGCATCCCGGTGGTTTCGCATAGGCCCTTTAGGTACAGTACAACCATACCAAAGCGGCAGACATAAGTCGGCCGAAACCACCACCCCAGGGAGCTATCATGAACATCGCTAAAAACATGGAAACCATCTTCGTCACCGTCGCTATCATCGCAGGCGCCACCACCTTCGCCACCGCCGCCGACGCACCGGCGATCAAGGTCGCCGCCGACAGGAGCGTTGCCCACGTCGCCACCGTCAAGGCCGACATGCCCGTCGTCACCGTGACCGCCAAGCGCCTGACCGCCGCCGAAAAAGCCGCCCTGTAATCGCGGAGTAATGCGCGGCAGGGCGGTTGCACCAGCCGGCGGGCTGCTCAAAACTCGCAAGGAAGTGGCATCCTCTTGGTACAATTGACGTTTTCGATACAAACGGCACTTGTCCCCATGATTGATATCCAACTTCTCCGCAAAGATATAGCCAACGTCGCCGCGCGCCTGGCGACCCGCAAGTACCAGCTCGATGTGGAAGCGTTCAACGCCCTCGAAGCTGAACGGAAAGCGATCCAGACGCGCACCGAAGAGCTGCAGGGCAAGCGTAACTCGCAGTCCAAGCTGATCGGCATGATGAAGGGCAAGGGCGAAGACACGACGGCGATCATGGCCGAAGTGGCCGGCCTGGGCGACGAGCTCAAGGCCAACGAAACCGCGCTGTCGGCGGTGCAGGCCAAGCTGGCCGATTTCATGCAGGCGATCCCGAACCTGCCGCACGAATCGGTCCCGCAAGGCACGGATGAAACCGGCAACATCGAGGTGCGCAAAGTCGGCACGCCGCGCAGCTTCGATTTCGAAGTGAAGGATCACGTCGACGTCGGCGCGCCGCTGGGCCTGGACTTCGAAGTGGCCACCAAGCTGACCGGCACGCGCTTCTCGGTCATGAAAGGCGGCATCGCCCGTCTGCACCGCGCGCTGGCGCAGTTCATGCTGAACACCCATACCGACGAGCACGGCTACACCGAATGCTATACGCCCTACATGGTCAACGCCGACTCGCTGCGCGGCACCGGCCAGCTGCCGAAGTTTGAAGCCGACCTGTTCTCGGTGAAAAAAGGCGGCGTCGAAGGCGAGGGCGAGACCTTCTACCTGATCCCGACGTCGGAAGTATCGCTGACCAACATCGTGCGCGACGAGATCGTCGCCGCCGACAGTCTGCCGCTGAAGATGACCGCGCACACGCCGTGCTTCCGCTCGGAAGCGGGCAGCTACGGCCGCGATACGCGCGGCATGATCCGCCAGCACCAGTTCGACAAGGTCGAGATGGTGCAGGTGGTGCATCCGGACACCTCGTACGCCGTGCTGGACGAGATGGTTGGCCACGCCGAAACGATCTTGCAGCGCCTGGGCCTGCCGTACCGCGTGATGTCGCTGTGCACCGGCGACATGGGCTTCGGCGCCACCAAGACCTTCGATCTGGAAGTGTGGCTGCCGGCGCAGAACACCTACCGCGAGATTTCGTCGCTGTCGAACTGCGAAGCGTTCCAGGCGCGCCGCATGCAAGCGCGGTTCCGCAACGCCCAGGGCAAGCCGGAGCTGCTGCACACGCTCAACGGTTCTGGCCTGGCGGTGGGCCGCACCTTGGTCGCCGTGCTGGAGAACTACCAGCAGGCCGACGGCAGCGTCGAGATCCCTGAAGTGCTGCGTCCGTACATGGGCGGCCTGACCCATTTGAAAGCGTAAAAATAGTCCTTCCCTTTTGGTCGGGGCCTGCTATAATCTTGCCTTCTCGCAGCAGTGACGTGGGAAAAGGAGAGGTGGCAGAGTGGTCGAATGTACTTGACTCGAAATCAAGCGTACGTTAAATCGTACCGTGGGTTCGAATCCCACCCTCTCCGCCAGTATTTAGAAAAACCCGCTTCGGCGGGTTTTTTGTTTTTCGGAGAGGAGCGAGCGTAGCTCGCGCGTGGGATTCGAAGACTCGCGCGTACTCGCGCGAGGGCGGCCTGCGGGATGTAGGCGAATCCCACCCTCTCCGCCAGTATTTAGAAAAACCCGCTTCGGCGGGTTTTTTGTTTTCCGGAGGTTTTATTTTCTGGCATGCATTGCCGGCCGCGATGCCGCCTCGCCGGTCGCGCGCGACGGCTTGGGCGATGCGGTGACCGGATTCGGTGTCAGCTGGTAGCCGCCAAAGGATTTCATCTCGTCCATCAGGAAATGCGAGACGATCTTCTCCACGCCCCAGCCACCATTCAGCATCGTCCCCACCAACCGTTTCCAATCCTGCATGTCATCGACCACGGCGCGCAGCATGTAGTCGTACAGTCCGCTGACGCGGCACGACTCGACGATTTCGGGCATGCCGGCGACCCACTCATCGAAGGCGTTGAAGTCGTTGAGGGCGTGGCGCTCGAAAGAAATCTGCGCCATGACGATCAAGACGTTGCGGATACGGTCGACCGCGATTTGCGCGCGGTAGCCGGTGATGAAGCCGCGTTCCTCCAGGTCGCGCACCCGGCGCAGGCAGGCGCTTGGCGACAGTGCCACCAGGTCCGCCAGCGCCTGGTTGGTGATGCGCGCATCCTCCTGCAGCAGATCCATGATCTTGCGGTCGATGCGGTCGATATCTCTTTGTGACATGTGCGGCTATCTCCTGTTGTAGGGCGCCATCCACGTGAAGCGGTGGATCGGCAGCTCCTGCCTTGCGAACTGCAAGAATCATGCCGCGACGCCGCCGATGGTGCCGGTTGTTTTCTCCATGATGCGACCTTTTCGTGCTTTTTGATAGGTGCAGGAACTGCCTATTTTCAACGGTTCCACGGATGGATTCTGCTTTTGTGAACCGTTCCGGCGCGCCGAATCTTGTGCGGGGAAATTAAAAATCCAACCAAATCAACGGCTTGCATGCCGCAGGACGCGGCGCCCCCGATTGGACGGGTGTTTCTTTTCACCTTAGAGTTTGGTCTGACTTTGAAAGGAACCCCCATGGTGAGGTCTTGTTAGTTGTGCGGGCGGCGAAGACCGCCGACCTGGACGCGGTCTACGCGTTGGCCCAAAGCGCCGGCCCCGGCATGACGACGCTGAAGGCCGACCGCAAGGCGCTGGCGGCGCGTCTCGCAGTTGCGGAGGCTTCGTTCCGCCAGACCAACGCCGTTCCGGAACGCGACTACGTGTTCGTGCTGGAGGACACCGGCGACGGCACCGTGGCCGGGATCGCGGCGATCAAGGGCGCGGTCGGCATGGATGAGCCGTTCTACAACTACCGCATCGGCGCGCTGGTGCATTCGGCGCCATCGGTCGGCGTCTACGGCCGCCACGAGGTCCTGTACATGACGCACGATCTGACCGGCTGCGCCGAATTGTGCTCGCTGTTCCTCCATCCCGACTACCGCCGGGGCGGCAACGGCAAATTGCTGTCGAAGAGCCGCTTCATGTTCATCGCCCAGTTCCCGCATCTGTTCACGCAGACCGTGTTCGCCGAAATGCGCGGTTTCCAGGACCCCGACGGCAGCTCGCCGTTCTGGGAAAGCCTCGGCAGGAAGTTTTTCAACATGGACTTCCAGCGCGCGGACGACCTGTGCCAGCCCGGCGGCAAGAGCTACATCGCAGAGCTGATGCCGCGCTACCCGATCTACACCAGTTTCCTGTCGAGCGCGGCCCGCGCCGCCATCGGCGCCACCCATGTCGAGACGATACCGGCGCGCCGCCTGCTCGAGCGGGAAGGCATGGGCGCGAGCACTTACATCGATATCTTCGACGGCGGCCCGGTGCTGCACGCCAACGTGCGCGACCTGCGGGCGGTGCGCGATAGCGTCACCGTCATCGCGCATGGCGCGGGGGATGGCGAGGGCGCCCTGGCCGGCACCGGCACATCCGGATGGTCGCTGCTCTGCAATGACGAGCTCGCCGATTTCCGCGTGATCGCCGCCCCTGTCGACCCGTGGCCGGGGCGGGTCGGCTTGGGCGACGGCCAGCGCCGTGCACTGCAATGCACCGACGGTTGCACCATTCGCGTGCTTGGCATGGACTGAGCGCGGGTTCCGGTGGTTTTTGCACCACGGTGCAGGAACTGCCTATTTTCGGGACCCGCGTGTTCAGAATCTGCCGTTGTCGATGGCGCCGGAGCGCTAATCTTGTGCGGAAAGCGGAAATTTCTTTAGGAATCAATGGCTTGCGGGTTTCATTGCACGGTGGGTTGTTGCTGGACTGACTATTCATTTGCACCTACAGTTGAGCAGTGCACCGAACGGGAGGAGCCGGCCGAAGCTAAGCCAACCACTATTCCATTCCTCGGGCCAATTCACATCGCCGCCAATAGCTACGGAGAGTTGCCTAGAATGAAACCAAAATATCCAGCGAAGTATTCCATGTTGTCGCTAGCGTTGCTGGGCGCCTTCGCCAGCCACGCCCAAGCGCAACAAGCGCCGAGCGCCGCACCCGCTTCCGACGCCGCCTCGGACAAGCCGTCCAAGGTCGAGTCGGTCGTCGTGGTGGGCAAGCGCGGACAAACCGTGGCCAACACCGCCGGCGGCGCCAGCGCGCTCAGCGGCGAGGCCTTGAGCAAGGTCGGCGCCGAGTCGTTCGCCGACTACCTGGGCAAATTGCCGGGCGTGGTGTTCAACGCCGGCCCGAGCGGCAACTCCACCGCCGTCATTCGCGGCGTCGGCACCACCGCCGGCCTCGACCAGGGGCAGGGCACCACCGGCTACTACATCAACGAGATTCCGCTCACCGAGGTCGGCTACACGGTCTCGATTCCCGACATCGACACCTTCGACGTCAGCCGGGTCGAAGTGCTGCGCGGACCGCAGGGATCGCTGTACGGCGCCTCGTCGCTGGGCGGCGCCATCAACTACATCGCCAAGGAGGCCGACGCCGGCGGCTTCGACGCCGCGCTGGAAACCTCGCTCAGCAAAACCGTCAATGCCCACAGCCTCGGCTACACCGGCAAGGCCATGCTGAACGTTCCGCTGATCGCCAACGCGCTGGCGGCGCGGATGGTCGTGGTCAAGCGCGAAACGCCGGGCTACCTCGACAATATCGGCATCGGCAAACAAGGCAGCAACGACAACCGCGTCACCGACGGCCGCGTCTCGCTGGTGTGGACGCCGGACGCCAAGACCAGGGTCAGCTGGCTGAGCCTGTGGCAAAGCGCGTTCGCCGACGACGAATCGTTCCGCATGACCCGCTACGGCGAGTTGGAGCGCTCGACCTCGCTGCCGACCAGTTTCGACCTCGACTTCGCGCTGCACAGCGCGCGCGTCGAGCGCGACTTCGGCTTCGCCAAATTGACCGCGCTCGCTTCCTACAACAAGAAACAGCAGGAATTGCACTTCGACTATACGGTCTATCTGCCCAGCTTCATGGGCACGGCCAATCCGCAATTGTTCCGGCAACTAGGGGAGAGCAAGAACAAGAACTACGAGGTGCGCCTGGCCTCGCCGGACGGCGGGCGCTTCGAGTGGCTGGTGGGCGCGTCCTACCAGAAGACCGACAAGCGCTTCGACGAGGACATCTCGGCGCCGGGCGCCAACGGCGTGCTGGCGCCGCAGGTCGCCGCCAGCCTGCTGCGCGGCGACTACTACCACTGGGGCTGGAGCCAGACCCATGGCACCGACAAGTCGGTGTTCGGCGAGGCCTCGGTCAATCTCGATGGCGGCTGGAAGCTGACCGCCGGCGGGCGCCGCTACGACACTTCGCTCGACTCCGGCAGCGAGTACCACGGCGTGCTGTATCCGAACGGCCTGGTCATCCCGGTCGGCTACCAGGCCGAGAGCGGCTTCTCGCCCAAGCTGTCGGTCAGCTACAAGCCCACGCCGCAAACCATGTACTACGCGCTCGCCTCGGAAGGCTTCCGCTTCGGCGGCGCCAACAGCCTGTCGCCGCTGGCCGGCTTCGACACGCCCGGCGGCTGGGGCAGCGATTCGCTGCGCAACTACGAGATCGGCGTCAAGTCGTCGCTGCTGAACCGCCGCCTGACGTTCGACGTCGACGTCTTCAACATCGACTGGAGCGACCTGCAGGTGCGCCTGACCCGCCCCGACGGCCTGACCTACGGCAGCAACGCCGGCAGGGCGCGCCTGCGCGGGATCGAGTTCTCCAGCGCGTTGCGGGCCACCGACAACGTCGACCTCGGCCTGAACTACACCTACCTGGACGCCAAACTGACCGAGGACCTGCTGCAAGCGACGGTGCCGCTGCGCAAGGGGCAGCGGTTGCCGGGCTCGTCGAAGCACCAGGTGTCCGGCACGGCGACCTACAAGTGGAACAACAAGTACAACGCCAGCGCCTCGCTCAGCGGGCGCTACCTGTCGGACGCGCCGGCCAACCTGCAGCAGGCCGACCAGCGCATCAACGGCTTCAGCCAGTTCGACGCCCGTTACGCGATGTGGTTCGACAACGTGGAGCTGAGCCTGTTCGTCAACAACATCGCCGATAAGCGCGGCGTCACCTTCAGCTACGGCAGCGCCGAGCTGTTCGGCCAGCAGGAGTTCGTGATCCGTCCGCGCACCGCCGGCGTGCGCCTGCACTGGCAGTTATGAGCGCGGGCGACGCGTTGAAAGCCACCGCGCAAGCCGGCGGCCTGCGCCCCAGCCTCGGCTGGGGCGGGCTGCTGGTGCTCGGCATCGCCAACATCCTCGGCGCCGGCGTGTACGTGATGACCGGCACGGCCGCCGCGCGCTTCGCCGGGCCGGCCGTGACCCTGTCGTTTGTCATCGCCGGCTTCGCCTGCCTGCTGGTGGCGCTGTGCTACGCCGAGCTGGCGTCGTCGATGCCGGAATCGGGCTCGGCCTACACCTATTGCCGGCGCGCCCTCGGCGGCGGTCCGGCCTGGTCGCTCGGCTGGCTGCTGTTCCTCGAATACAGCGTCGCCGCCTCGTTGCTGGCGGTCGGCTTCGCCGGCTACCTGGGCAGCTTGCTGGGCGACTTCGGCGTCACCTTGCCGGCGGCGCTGTCGACGCCGCTGATCCGCTCGGAGCTCATCGACGGCCGCCACGCGCTCTCGCTCGGCGCCGGCTTCAACCTGGTGGCGGCGCTGGCGGTGCTGTGCGCCGGCGGCATCGCCGCGCTCGGCATGTCGCGCTATACGCTGGTGAGCACGCTGCTGGTGGTCGTCAAGGTGGCGGTGCTGGCCGGTTTCATCGTGGTCGGCACGGGCGCCGTCGACCCGGCCAACTGGTCGCCGTTCGTGCCGCCCAACGAGGGCGGCTTCACCTACGGTTGGGAGGGCGTGGCGCGCGGCGCGTCGCTGCTGTTCTTCGCCTTCCTCGGCTTCGAGACCGTCTCGACCGCCGCCGCCGAGACCCGCAACCCGCAGCGCGACGTGCCGGTCGGCATCCTCGGCGCGCTGGCCGTGTGCACCGCGCTGTACGTGCTGTCGGCCATCGTGCTGACCGGCCTGGTGCCGTTCCGCGAACTGGGCGTGCCCGATCCGATCGCCATCGCGGTCGACCGCATCGGCCTGCCGGGCATCGCGCTGGTGATCAAGGTCGGCGCGCTCGCCGGCCTGGCCTCGGTGCTGCTGGCCAACGCCTTCGGCCATTCGCGCGTGTGCTACGCGATGGCGCGCGACGGTTACATGCCCGACCTGTTCGCCACCGTGCACCGCACGCGTGGCAGCCTGTGGAAGGGCAACCTGCTGCTGGCGGCGATCGCCGCGGTCAGCGCGGCGCTGCTGCCGATCTCGGTGATGGCCGACCTGATCTCGTTCGGCGTGGCCTTCATGTTCGCCATGGTGGCCGTCAGCCTGATCCACATGCGCAACACGCAGCCCGATTTGCCGCGCAAGTTCCGCGTGCCGTTCGGCGGCGTGCGCATCGGCGGCGTCTGGTTCGGCGTGGTGCCGGTGCTCGCCATCGTCACCAGCTTCGTCATGACCTTGCCGGTCGCGCTCGACATCGTCGGCCAGGCACGGCGCGGCGACTGGCTGTCGGTTGTCCTGCTGACCTTGTACGCGCTGGCCGGCTTTTCCATCTACATGTTCTACGGCCGTCCACGGGCGCGCGGACGGCTTTCCCTCTCACCAACTGTCACGGAAACACCAACCTATGCTGAAAATCACTGACGCCTTCGCGCTCGGGCGCCTGGACGCCCACGACCAGGCCGCACTGGTGCGTAAAGGCGAGATCGACGCCGCCACCTTGACCGAGGCGGCGCTGATGCGCATCGAGGCGCTCGATCCGGCGCTGCGCGCCACCAGCCACCACGCGCCGGATCTGGCGCGTACGCGCGCCGCCCGCCTGCCGGAAGGCGGCGCCATGCGCGGCGTGCCGTGGATGCCGAAGGATTCGCTCGACTATCCAGGCATGCCCAGCCGCTCGTGCTCGCGCAGCCGCACCGGCGTCGCCGTCGCCCAGGGCTATCCGTACGTGGAGCGGCTCGACGCGGCCGGCCTGGTGGCCGTCGCCAAAAGCTCGATGCCCGAGTTCGGCCTGCTCGGCTCGACCGAACCGCTGGCCGGGCCGGTCACCCGCAATCCATGGTCGCTCAAGCATTCGCCCAACGGCTCGAGCGGCGGCGCCGGCGCCGCCGTGGCCGCCGGCATGGTGCCGCTGGCGCAGGGTAGCGACGGCGGCGGCTCGATCCGCCTGCCGGCGTCCGCCTGCGGCCTGGTCGGCCTCAAGCCGGGCCGCGACAGCACGGTACGGGTGCGCGCGCGCCACAACGTCGAGGATTTGCTGGTGGGCGATAGCCTGATGTCGCGCAGCGTGCGCGACACCGCCTGGGGTTACGCCGCCACGCATCTGCAACCGGACCGGCCGATGGTGCGGGGCGCGTCGGCGCGGCGCCTGCGCGTGGCCGTCATCGACACCAGCCTGCGCGGCCACGCGCCGCACCCGGACGTGGCCGACGTGGTGTGCCGCAGCGCCGACCTGTGCGCCTCGCTCGGCCACCAGGTGGAAGCGGCGCGCTGGCCGATCGACGGCGCCGCCTTCATGCGCACCTTCGACGACCTGTGGTCGCACCTGGGCGCCGATTGCGTCGACGCGGTGCGCCCGCTGCTCGGCGGACGCCGCCTTGAGGACGCGCTCGAGCCGTGGACCCTGGCCATCGCCGGCCGCGCCGGGTCGCTGCCGACCGGCGCGCTGGAGGCGGCTTACCGGCAACTGGCCGGGCTGCCGGCGCAATTGGCGGAGTTTTTCCAGCGCTACGACGTGGTGTTGTCGCCGGTGGCGCTGACGCCGCCGCCGCTGCTGGGCACCTTCGGCCCGTCGGTGCCCTTCGATACCTTGCGCGAGACGATGTTCGACTGGCTCGCCTACACGCCGCTGCAAAACATGGCGGGCACGCCGGCCATCTCGCTGCCGTTGTTCCACGGCGCCGAAGGGCTGCCGATCGGCACCATGTTCGCCGCCGACCGCGGCGGCGAGGACACGCTGCTGGCGCTGGCCTACGAACTGGAGGCGGCGCTGCCGTGGCACGCGCGCTGGCCCGCGGTGTCGGTCGCCGCCTGAGCGCGCATGACTTCAGCCGATAACATTTCTATCAAATTACACACATGACCGATAAGTTTCTTCCCCGTAGTCCCGCCGATCTCGTCGACCTGGTCCGCCAGCAGCCGTTGGCGTGGATCGTCTCCGGCGCCGGCGCCGGCCTGCAAGCGAGCGTGTTGCCGGTACAGCTGGAATGCGACGCCGCCGGCGCGCCGCTGCGCCTGCTCGGCCACTTCGGCCGCAACAACCCGCAATGGCAGGCGCTGGCGCTGTCGCCGCGCGCCAAGGTGCTGCTGCTCGGGCCGCACGGTTACATTTCGCCATCGTGGTACGTCGACCGCAGCCAGGCGCCGACGTGGAATTACGCGTGGGCCCAGTTCGATGTCGACGTCGAGATCCGCGACACGCCGCAAGACGCCGACGCGCTGCTGCGCGGCCTGGTCGACGCCATGGAAGCGGGCCGGCCGGCGGCCTGGCGGGTCGGGGACATGGGCCCGCGTTATGATCGCCTCTCCAGCGGCGTGGTCGGTTTCCACGCCCGCGTGGTGTCGGTCGCCAGCCGCTTTAAAATGGGACAGGACGAACGCGACGACGTCTTCGCCGATATCGTGCGCGGCCTGCGGGTGACCGGCGGCGAGCGGCTGGCCGACTGGATGCTGCGCTGCGCCGACCGCGAGCTTGACGGCGGCCGTGTGGCGCCACCGGCCGTGCCGGCGCCGTCGGCACTCGATGCCGACACCATGCGCTTCATCGACGACGTGCGCGACCGGGGCCGCGCGCTGACCGCCGGGCGCGACCTGGACTGGCCGGAACGGCGCGAGGTGGCCGAACAATCGCGCCTGCCGTGGCAGCGGGGCGGTCCGCGCATGGTGGCCACGACGGAGCGCGTGGCCGAGACCGACGCGGGGCCGGTGCGGCTGCGCTTCCACCGGCCGACGGCGGACGCCAACGCGCCGGCGCTGGTCTACATGCACGGCGGCGGCTGGGCGCTGTTCAGCATGGACACGCACGACCGCCTGATGCGCGAGCTTGCCGCCCGCAGCGGCATGGTGGTGGTCGGCGTGGATTACGCGCTGGCACCGGAGGCGCGCTATCCTGTCGCGTTGAACCAGGTGGTGGGCGCGGTGCGCTGGCTGCGCGGCCATGGCGGCGAGTATGGCATCGATACCGGCCGGCTGGCGCTGGGAGGCGATTCGGCCGGCGGCAACCTGTCGATGGGCGCGGCGCTGCGCCTGCGCGACGCCGGGGAGGGCGACGCCGTCAAGGCCTTGCTGAGCATCTACGGCGGCTTCTCGCCGGACTGCTCGCCGGCCTCGCGCCAGCGCTACGGCACGCCCGACGACATGCTGACGTCTGCGGAGATCGACGAGTTCTGGGACAACTACGTCGGCGCCGTCGCCGACCGCCGCGACCCGTATCTGGTGCAGGTGCTGGCGCCGCTGGCCGGCCTGCCGCCGGTGTTCCTGCAGGTGGCCGAGTGCGACGTGCTGGCCGAGCAAAACATGACGATGGCGGGCTGCCTGCTGGCGGCCGGCATCGACGTCAAGGTCAAGGTGTACCCGGGCGTGCCGCACAGCTTCATCGAGGCGATGGAGGTGTCGGCGCTGGCGCGGGAAGCCATTGACGACGGCGCCGGATGGCTGCGCGCCACGCTGGCATGACGTTTTTTTTCGAACGACTACAAGGATGCACAATGATCGATCGTCGACTCTTCCTCGCCTCCGCCGGCGCCGTTGCCGCCGGCGCGCTGGCGCCAGCGTTTGCCGCCGCCGCTGCCCGGCGTCCATGGCCGCTGCCGCCGCAACATGCGCGCGTTCCGGCCGATGTCGGCAACCTCGGCTACCACCGCATGGACGACTACGCGTGGTTCCAGCCGAAGGACTGGCATGCGGTGCTGCGCGCGCCGGACTCGCTCGACGCGCCGATCAAGGCGGTGGTGAAGGCGGAGAACGCCTATACCGACGCCATGCTGGCGCCATCGGCGCCGCTGCAACAGCAGCTGATCGCGCGCATGCGCGAGCTCGACGCCTCCGAAGGCGCGCCGCTGCAGGTGCGCGACGGCGATTTCCTCTACTACCAGCGCACCCGGGAGGGCAGCGACCATCCGGTGTACGCGCGCCGCCCGGTCGCCGGCGGCGCCGAGCAGGTTCTGCTCGATGTCGGCGCCGAGGCGGCCGGCCACAAGTACTACAAGCTCAGCTGGGGCGGTCCGCTGCACAGCGGCAACGGCCGGCTGTTCGGCTGGGCCGCCGACCTGCGCGGCTCGGACATCTTCTCGGTCTTTGTGCGCGACATCGACAGCGGCAAGCTGCTGGTCGAGGATATCGTCGATTCGCACGGCGAGTTCGCCTTCTCGCCGGACGGGCGCTATCTGTTCTGGTGCGGCCGAACCGACAAGGGCCGGCCGTCGAAGATCTTCCGGCGCGAGATCGGCACCGGCGGCGACACGCTGGTCTACGAGAACAAGGACCCGGCCTTCTTCGTCAGCCTGCGCACCACGGTGGCCGGCGGCTATCTGGTGATCCGCATGTTCAACGGCGACATGACCGAAGTGCGGCTGGTGCCGATGCACACGCCGACCGCGCCGCCGATACTGGTCGAAGCGGCCACCGACGGCCTGCACTACGATGTCGAGGAATGGAACGGCGCCTTGCTGCTGCTGACCGACGCCGATGGCGCGGTCGACTACAAGCTGGTGACGGCCGATATCGACGCGCCGGGGCGCGCCCACTGGAAACCGTTCGTCGCCCACCAGGCCGGGCGCTTCATCCTCGCCATCCATCCGTTCCAGGATTATCTGGTGCGCGAGGAATGGCGCGACGCGCTGCCACGGCTGGTGGTCATGTCCAGGGATGGCAAGGAGCGCGAGATCGGTTTCGACGAGGCGGCCTACGCGATCAGCGTGCCGCCCGGCCAGGGCTGGAACTCGCCGGCGCTGGCGTTCACCTACCAGTCGCCGCGCTCGCCGCGCGCCTCCTGCCTGCTGACCTTGTCCGGAGGCGGCTACACGCGCGCGGCCCCGCCGGCGGTTTCGAAGACCTACGATCGCGAGCGCTACGAAGTGCGGCGCCTGGTGGCGCCGGGCGAGGATGGCGCGCGCATCCCGATCACGGTGCTGATGCGCAAGGGCCAAAAGCCCGATGGCGGCGCGCCGCTGTACCTGTACGGCTACGGCTCCTACGGCGGCACGGTGGACGCCGAGTTCTCTTCGGCGGCGACGGCGCTGGTCGACCAGGGCTGGATCTACGCCATCGCCCACGTGCGCGGCGGCGCCGAGCGCGGCACCGCCTGGTGGCGCGCGGTGCTCAAGCAGGGCAAGAAGAAGACCTTCACCGATTTCATCGCCTGCGCCGAGTATTTGATCGCCCAGCGCTACACCGCCAAGCGGCGCATCGTCGCGCACGGGTACTCGGCCGGCGGCCTGATGATGGGCGCGGTCTACACCATGCGTCCCGACCTGTGGGCCGGCGTGATCGCGCGGGTGCCGTTCCTGGACGTGCTGACGACCATGGAGCACTATGAGAACCATCCGCTGGGCACCACGTCGTTCCCGTTCTGGGGCGATCCGCGGGTGCCGGCGGAGCACGCGTATATCGCCAGTTATTCGCCGTACGACCAGTTGAAAAAGGCGGCCTACCCGGCGCTGCTGGCCGTCGGCAGCGTGGCCGACAATCGGGTGGCGTTCTGGGAGCCGCTCAAGTTCGCGGTCAAGGCGCGCTCCCTGACCACGGCCGGCGCGCCGATCCTGTCGCGCACGGCGATGTACGCCGGCCACATGGGCGACGCCGGCGCCAAGGCGATGTACGAGGAAAACGCGTCGTTCCTGGCGTTCGCGATCTGGGCGGCGGAGCGCAAGTGGGGGAGGGTGCCGCAACGTTGATGAACGGATCTTGCGATTTTTGTAAGAAAGCCACGCGGGATCCGGCCTCGCCGGACTAAACCGCCGGCCTCGCTTGGTTTGCGTGCACAAATGTATTTTGGGGCTTCCGTCTTCTATTGCCCCCTGTTATAATCTTGCCTTCGCCGAACAGGCGGTGCAGGACCATTAGGAGAGGTGGCAGAGTGGTCGAATGTACTTGACTCGAAATCAAGCGTACGTTAAATCGTACCGTGGGTTCGAATCCCACCCTCTCCGCCAGTAATTAGAAAAACCCGCCTCGGCGGGTTTTTTGTTTTGCGGAGAGGAGCGAGCGCAGCTCGCGCGTGGGATTCGAAGACTCGCGCGTACTCGCGCGAGGGCGGCCTGCGGGATGTAGGCGAATCCCACCCTCTCCGCCAGTAATTTAAAAACCCGCTTCGGCGGGTTTTTTCATTTCTGTTGTCTTTACAGGGGAAATTTGGTCCAGCCTTTTCCGCCTTATCGCGCCGGGAGCAGCAACGCTTCCCGAAAACGGATGACGTGGCTGGCGCCGTCGTCATCGATGACATCGATGCTGTGCAGGTTGACGCCCTCGGTCTCGGCGTACACCGCGCGTGGATGGCGGATCATATGGTCCATTCCCTCGGCCATGACGGCCAGCAAGTCGCCCCGTGCGTCGTACGTCACGCCCAGCGCCGGCAACCACTCGGCCTCGACCTGACTGCCGATCCCCAGCGCCATGACTTCGATCTCAACCTGCTTGCCGTCGAGAAGTTTGGACACGTTGTCGAAATAAGGTTTCCAGGTGTTTCTTTCCAGTTTGGTTGTGGTCGTCATGATGGCTCTCCAGTGCATGGATGGTGGTAACAGTTGGACCGCGACCCGTAGGCGGGAGTTCAATCGATTTGCCGCAGCCGTGGGAGCGTGCAGGCAGGGCGGTGTGGGCCGGCCCCTCGGCGTTTGCGGCGCGCGCCGCGTCAGGCCGGCCGGTCTGCCAGGTCCACGCCATCCGGCGCCGGTGGTTGCGGACCGGCCAGGCAGGCATGGAACTGGTTGGCCGGACGCGATAACGGGGATGCCGGCCCATGCTTGTTGACTTCCGCACGCTCCGCCATCGACATAACATGCGTTGAAGAAGCGCCCTGAAGGGCACGCTACGCCGGCGTTTTTTTTTAATGGACGTTCCGTTTTCTCGCGCGGCACGGTTGGCTTGCGCAAAAAACATGTTTTTTCCAAGATCGCGTAGCATTGGCCCGTACAAATGGAGGAAACATGGAACGTGCGGCTATGTCATGGACGTTGGAACAGTCAACAATTTTTGCTTGCGCGTTGCTCGTCGGCGCCGCGCTACCGGCCATGGCGCAGCGCGCGCCCGAACAGGCGCCGTCGGTAACGACCATGCCGAACGCCGGCATCGCCACGCCGCACGAGCTGTTCGGCCCCTTGTTCGAGGCGGTGCAGGCGGCGCGCATTTATCCCGACGCCAAAACCTTCGCCGACGCCGTCGCCAACGAAGACCCGCAAACCATCCTCGCGCAGTACCGGCGCGAGCAGCCGAAGGACGCGGCTGCGCTGAAAGCCTTCGTCGAGCGCTATTTTTCGCTGCCGGCGCCCACCACGGTCACGCTGCGCCAGCACATCGCCTCGCTGTGGCCGGTGCTGACCCGCCCGCCGCTCGATCCGCCCAAATGGTCGTCGGCCCTCGCGCTGCCGGCGAACTATGTCGTGCCCGGCGGCCGCTTCCGCGAAATCTATTACTGGGATTCCTACTTCACGATGTTGGGCCTGAAGGCCGACCATCGCAGCGACCTGGTCGATTCGATGATCGTCGATTTTAAAAGCCTGATCGAACGCTACGGCTTCATTCCGAACGGCACCCGCAGCTATTATCTGAGCCGCTCGCAACCGCCATTCTTCGCCGCGATGACCCAGCTCAAGCCGCTCGGCGACCGCGCCGACGACGCCAGGGTGCTCGCGGCGCTGAAGACCGAACACGCGTTCTGGATGCGTGGAAGAGGGTGCTTGCCGAAGGCCGGCGCCGGCGCCTGCGAGCGTGTGGCACGGCTGCCGGACGGCACCATCCTGAACCGCTACTGGGATGCCAAGGATTCGCCACGAGACGAGGCGCTGGGCGAGGACGTGGCCACCGCGCGCGAAGGCAAGCGTCCCGCGCCCGAGGTCTACCGCGACCTGCGCGCGGCGGCCGAAAGCGGCTGGGACTTCTCGTCGCGCTGGCTGGACGACCCCGCGCGCCTGGCCACGATCCGCACCACGACCATCGCGCCGGTCGATCTGAACAGCTTGATGTACCAGCTGGAGGGGGAGATCGAACGGCGCTGCAAGGCGGCCGGCGAAGCCGCCTGCACGGCGCAATTCCGCCGCGCCAAGGAGGTGCGGGCCACGGCCGTCCAGAAACATTTATGGGTTGCTGCCGAGCGCCGCTACGCCGACTTCGACCTCGTCAAAAACGCGCCGACCACGGTGCGCAGCGCCGCCACGCTGTATCCGTTGTGGGTGGGCATGGCGACGCAATCCCAGGCCGACGCGGTCGCCGCCACCACCAAGGCCGAACTGCTGGCCGACGGCGGCTTGCGCACCACGCTGGTCCGCAACGGCCAGCAATGGGACTCGCCCAACGGCTGGGCGCCGCTGCAGTGGGTCGCGGTCGATGGCCTGGCCCGCTACGGTCACAAGGAACTGGCGCACGACATCGCCCGCCGCTGGGTCGGCACCGTTTCCCGGACCTGGGCCGAGACCGGCAAGCTGCTGGAAAAATACGACGTGGAGGAGCGCAAGAGCGGCGGCGGTGGCGAATACCCGACCCAGGATGGCTTCGGCTGGACCAACGGCGTCACCAGCGCCCTGCTGGAGCGCTATCCCGATTTACATCACTAACAACTTCTGCTTGATCGCCTGCTACAAATGTGGCATGCTACATTTGTAGCCAAACTCGATCAAGGAAAAGTCATGTCGCCATCGCCAAGCTGGAAATTCCGGACACTGGTGTCCACCCTGTGCCTGCTCGCCAACCTGGCGGCGAGCGCCGCCGCCGCCGATGTCGACGGCATGGTCGATGTCGGCGCGGGGCAGTTGCACGCGGTGCAGGCGGGCGAGGGGCCGTACACGGTGGTGTTCGAGTCGGGCTTCGCCAGCGACCTGTCGGTGTGGCGCAAGGTCGCCCCCGAGGTCGCCGGCAAGTCCCGGGTGCTGGTCTATTCGCGCGCCGGCGCCGGCAAGTCGCCCGCGCGCGCGCAAGCGCTGACGATCGGCCAAAGCAGCGCCGAGTTGTCCGAACTGCTGGCCAAGCGCCAGATCAAACCGCCCTACATCCTGGTCGGGCATTCCTACGGCGGCTTCCTGATACGCTATTTCGCCGCCAACCATCCGGAGCAGGTGGCCGGCATGGTGTTCGTCGACCCCGCCGACGAGGGACTTGAAACCGTGCTGCGCGCCATCGATCCGGCGCGCGTGCGGCAAGACCAGCAGGCGCTGCAGGCCAGCATGCCGCCGCAGGCGCGGGGCGACTTGCAGCTGATTCAAAAGCTGCTCGACGATGGCAAGCTGCCGGCCATGCCGGCGTTGCCCGACGTGCCGACGGTGTTGTTGACGTCGGTGCGGGCGCGCGCCGGTTCCGAGTTCTATCAAGAAACACCGGAGGTCGTCAAAATCAAACGCGCCCGCCACGCCGACTTCCTGGCGCAGTTCTCGTCCGGCGCGCACGTGTTCACGCCCAATAGCGGCCACAATATCCAGCAGCAGGAGCCGGCACTGGTGGTTGCCGCCATCGAGCAGGTGCGCCTGGCCGCGACCCAGGAGGCCGCGCGCCGTGCCAGACAGACCGCCAAAAACGCCTTGATGGGAGAGTTGGAGCAAGTCGCCGCCTTGCTGGGAAAACAGCAACGCGAGGCCGCCGAAAGCCGCATGGCGACCGCGCTGGCCCAAAGCCGGCTCGGCGAGGCTGAGATCAATACGCTGGGCTTCGACGTGATGAACAAGGGTGGCCAACCCATCCTCGGCGAGCTGGTGCTGGCGTACAATGCGAAGGCGTTCCCGCAGTCGGACAACGCGGCCGACAGCTACGGCGAGGCCTTGTTGACGGCCCGCCGGCCCGCCGAGGCCGGGCGCCAGTTCGAACGCGCGCTGGCGTTGGGCAAAGCCAACGGCGCCA
The DNA here is from genome assembly GCA_963511605.1 of uncultured Duganella sp. Classification (GTDB taxonomy): domain Bacteria; phylum Pseudomonadota; class Gammaproteobacteria; order Burkholderiales; family Burkholderiaceae_D; genus Rugamonas. The sequence continues at coordinate 63,314 of CAUPJZ010000013.1, forward strand.
GTGCGCGCGCGCTGGCGGCCTATCAGCAAAATCTAGACAAGGCCGGACTGGCCATCAAACAACCATGAAAAAAACCACAGCATCGGCGCCCGCGCAGGACGGGCCGGGATTGGAGGCGCTGGCGCCGCGCGAGCGGCAAGTCGTCGAGTGCGTCTACCGCCTGCAGGAGGCGACCGCGACCCAGATCCAGGAAGGCCTCGGCCCCGACTTGAGCAACTCGGCGGTGCGCGCGATGCTGGTGCGGCTCGAGTCCAAGGGCGTGCTGCGCCACCGGGCCGACGGCCAGCGCTACCTGTACAGCGCCGTCGTGCCGCAACAGCAAGTGCGCGAATCGGCGTTGAAAAAGCTGGTCGGGACCTTCTTCAACAATTCCAGCGCCAGCGCGGCGACGGCCTTGCTGGGCATGTCGGACCAGCTCAGCGCGCAAGAGCTCGACGACCTCGAGGCGATGATTGCCAAGGTCCGCAAGGAAGGCCGCTAGCCGATGGCGGGAACCGACCTGGCCTCGCTGTTGCTTCAACATAGCCTGACGGTGGTGCTGGTGTTGCTGGCGCTGCGCCTGGCGCGGGCCACCTCGGCGGCGCGCCGGGTGTTCGTCGCGCGCTGCGGCCTGGTGGCGCTGTTGTTGATGCCGATGTTCTGGCTGGCGCTGCCTCAGGCGCCGGTGCGCCTGCCGCTGGCCCTGTCGGCCATGCTGGACCCGCCGCTGGCGATGCCCGGCGACGCGGTGCCGGCCGGCTTGCCTTCCACCGCCACCGCGTTCGACGCGCCCGCCCGCGCGGCGGCGCTGGGACGGCTGGTGCTGCTGGTGTATGCGCTTGGCGTGCTGTTCCATCTGCTGCGCCTGGCGCTGGGCGTGTGGGGACTGTTCCGTGTCGCCGGCGCCGCGCGCACGCTGGAGGCGCCGGCCTGGACCGGCGCGCTGGCGGGACTGCGCCGGCGGGACGGCCCGCGCCGCCCGGTGCGCCTGCTGGTGTCCGACGCGATCGCCTCGCCTTACAGCTGGGGCGCGCGCCATCCTGTCATCGTGCTCGACCCGCGCAGCGCCGGCGGCGCCGATCCGGAGGCGATCCTGGCGCACGAGTTGGCGCATATCCGCGCCCACGACTGGCCGGCGCTGCTGCTGGCGCGCTGCCTGGTGGCGCTGTACTGGTGGCACCCGTTGATGTATCCGCTGCTGCGCGCGCTGGAACACGACACCGAATGCGCGGCCGACGATGCGGTGCTGGCGGCGGGCATCGCGCCGTCGCACTACGCCCATACGCTGGTGAGCGTGTCGCGCCGCGCCTTCCCGGCGCCGGCGGCGGCCACGCTGGTCAACCGTATCGCCGGGCAGGGCAAGACCCTGATCGCGCGGGTCGGTGCCTTGCTCGAGGCAGGCCGTCCGCGCGGCCGGGTGAGCGGGCGTCAATGGCTGTTCGGCGCCTGCGCCACGCTGGCGCTGGTCTGCGCGCTGGGCAGCCTGAAACTGCGCGGCGAGCATGTGATCTGGCCGGACCGGCTGCTGGCCGGCGATGGCGGCGGCGACCCGCAAGGCGCGGCGCGGATGCTGGAGGGCTTGGGTAACGCCAACTTCGCGCAGCTGGCCGCCGCGATGCGCGCCGGACGGTTTGAGCTGCGGCATGCGGTCGCGGCGGAATCGTTCCGCCAGCGCGCCGCCATCCCGGCGCTGATGCTGGCGCTGCGCGATCGCAGTGCGGTGGTGCGCCGCCTGGCCGTCTGGGGACTGGGCGAGATGCGCTTTCCGGAGACGGCGCCCGCCGTGGCGGCGTTGCTGGCCGATCCGGACGCGGCGGTGCGCGCCGAGGCGGCAGGCGCGCTAGGCGACATGGGGGAGGCGCGCTGGGTGGGGCCGATGACGGCGATGTTGCGCGATCCCGATCCCCGCGTGCGTGCGCGGGTGGCGCATGCGTTCGGCGACCTGGGCGCGAGGTCGGCCATGCCGATGCTGGCGGCGGCGCAGGGCGACCCCGATGCCGTCGTCGCCGCCGAAGCGCGCTGGGCTTTGCGCGAACTGGGTTCCGACTAAGGCGGCCATGGCCCGCCGGGATCTCGGCCCAGGGCCTGGGTACGGCCGCTTCGCTATTTACCGTCGCCGCAGCATTTCTTGTACTTCTTGCCGCTGCCGCAAGGACAGGGGTCGTTGCGGCCGACCTTGGCGGTCTTGACCGGTTCCGGATGCCAATGGGCGTTGATCCGGATGACCGACTGGACGACGCCGCGCTCCCAGTCGTCGCCCTGGCGCTGGAACGGCGCCAGCCATTCCGGCTGGGCCGCCCGCAGCGGCGCCCAGCCTTCCGCGTCGAGCTGCATGCCGGTCTCGAAGCCGGCGGTCCACGCCTCGGCGCTCCAGGCGCCGCCGCACTCGTAGATCGGCTCGAAGCTGCCCGGGTCCTGCGCCATCCATTTGCGCATGTATTCGAGGTGGCGCAGCACCAGGCCGGTCGCCGCCCCGGTGTCGCCCGTTTTTTCACCACCCCACACCTTCTCCAGCCATACCGCTTGCGGCACGGGGCGCGGGCCGACCACCAGCGCGGTCAGCAAGCCTTCCAGCGCCGAGACGTCCATCGCCTGTTCGCCGATGTCACGGAGCATGTCGTCGAGTTGGTCGTATTCTTCGTCGCTGAGGGGGGTGGTGAGCATGATCTGAGCCGGTAGTCTGGGAGGTATCGACATTCTACCTGCAAGTAAGCATCTCAATCAGGCGAGCAATTTTATTGAATTCGCAATATGATGCGTGCCAACATTAATTCATTCCAACACCCAAGGAGTAGACATGAAACCAAGCATCATCCTGGCTGCGGCCACCCTGTCGATCGCCGGCTGGGCGGGAGCCGCCGCCCCCGCTTCCGCCCCGGCGGCGGCTCCCGATGCGGTGCGCGTGAAGGCCGCGCACGATCTGCTGCTGTCGATGCAAGCGGAAAAACTGCTGCGCATGACTGCCGGCATGAGCAAGTTCCCGAGCCCGGCCCAGCGCGAGCTAACCATGGCCAAGGTTGAAAAGCTGACGCCGGAGATGGTTTATACCCGTCTGTCGCAGCCGGTGGCGCGCCTGGTCAGCACCGAGACCGCGCTGGAGATGACGCGCTATTACCAGTCCAGCTATGGCCAGCGCCTGCTCAAGGAAACCTACAACGGCGGGCCGCGCATGTACGCGGCCGACCCGACGCCGACCCCGGCCGAGAAGGCCGAGCAGAAAAAGCCGGCGTTCGTCAAAGCCAACAAGGAGTTCAAGGCGGCCGAGCCGGCCATCCGCCACGAGGTGTTCGTGCTGCTTACTGAAATCAACAAAGGCAAGTGAGTTAGCAAAAAACGTTCGTTGCAAATTGAAAATTGATAAAAAATAAAGCATACTAAGTCCTTAACTTTTAAGGACTTGTCGATGCTGAAGAAACTTGCCCTCGTGCTGGCGCTGCTGCCGGCGCTGTCGCCATTTGCCGTCCGCGCGGCCGATCTGCCGACCTATCCGTTCATCCACGTCAGCGGCGAGGGCTTCGTCATGGTGGCGCCGGACATGGGCGAGATCGACTTCGACGTCAGCGCCTTCGACGCCGATCCGGCCGTGGCCGTGGCGGCGATCCAGACCCGCGTCGAAGAAATCCGCGCGCTGCTGGTCGAGCATTCCGGGCCGCCCGAGGGCGACAGCGCGGCCGGCGTCGAAGTGCAGGACATGCGCAAGGAAATGCGCAAGTCCGCCAATCCAGACCCCGCCGCGACACCGGAATACGATATCCGCAGTTCGGTCCATATCGTGGTGCGCGACCTGACCAAATGGCGTCCCATCATGCAGGCGCTGCTGGAGATGAAGAACATCGACCACATGTCGACCACCTTCGGCAAGAGCGACCGCCTTAAGGTCGAGCAGGAGTTGACCGCCGCCGCCATCAAGGACGCGCTGCGCCGCGCCGAGGGCATGGCGGCCGGCTTCGGCAAGAAGGTGGGCCCGGTCACGGCGATCTCCTCCAGCCCGCTGCGCAACCTGACCAAGGCCGTCGGCCTGATGCCGAGCGATTACTACAACTCCGAGCGCCGTGCGCAGGCGAAGACCAGCGAGAAGGATTTCCTGTCGATCACGGTGCTGCGCTGGACGCAGAATGTGGACATGATTTTCCGCATTAAGTGACGACGGCCTCGTCTTGCGACAGCCTGCGTGCGCTGACGCACGCAGTAGCGTAATCAGGCGCTTGTGAATCGCGATATATGCCCGATCTGCATGTGGAACCCACTCAGGAGGACCGAGCCATGACCGCCATCGACCCACACGCCGTTTTACAGCGCGCCCATTCGACGCCCGACCCCGAGGTGCCGCCACCGCAGCCGGAAAAAGATCCGCCGCCGGACAATATGCCAGTGCCGGACCAGGCGCCGATTGAAGAACCAACGCCGAAGGCCCCGCCACTAAAGGTTTGAGTGGCGGGCCGGAAGACGGGATTGTATTAAGGGAGCGGGGCCTGATTGGCCTTGCCCTGCCCGCCGTCGTCCGGCAGGGGCGGAATGCTTTTGATTGCCTCGTCGGTTTCGCGCTGACCCGGCGAGCGCTCGCCGCTACCGATGTCGGCTTCTTCAAGCATGTGGCCGCCGTCAGCGGCACGGTCGTCGGGATGCGATTTGGCTGGTTGATTCATGATGGACTCCTTAGTTGATTGAAACCCATGCTAGCAGTTTGCCGCTTGAACCGGCGCGCGGTGAACGGTGTGACAAAGTGTGATTATCGTTGCTCGACAGATACAAATTTATATGTTTGTGTTGAGCGTCACACTGTCGTCATGAAACTGTTCCTATAATTTAGTCATGTCATTGGTTTTCGTTCACGGAGAGCATCATGGGCAATTCCTTACACAACAAAATCTACCTCGGTCGTCGTAGTGTCGTGTTAAGCACGAAGCGTGTGCAAGCCCTGATTTGTATCGCCGCCTTCGCCAGCATCGGCTTGGTGTGGCTGGCGATCCGGGCGCTGTAAAGCGGTCCATTCCGCCATTGTCCAGGTGGGTCGGGCGTTTCCTCCGAAACGCTTAGTCGGCGCATTTTCTTGCCGTCATCCCGCCGGGCGCGTACCATGAGGGCCGCAGCAGTCTCTTATGGAAAAAATGGTAATGAAGAACGAGAAATTAACGCAAGACGAATACAACGCGCTCGACGAAGTCAAACGCGGTATCAAAGGCGAGCGCGTCAGCGCTTGCGTCGGTCGCAACACCAAGCGCCTGACCGGCATCAAACTGTTCACCATCGCCAAGAACGGCCGCATTTCGCTCACCGACAAGGGTGAGGAGGTCTTGTTCCTGCGCCGTTGCATCCTGGGTTTGCGCGCCATCGAGGCCGACCCGTCCAGCCCGCTCGACACCGACGTGGCCATGTTCCTCGGCAAGAAATCCCACATCGTGCCCCGCGCCGAAGGCGGCTTCGAGCTCAGCGACAAGGGCCGCGAGTCGCTGGCCGATATCGCCAATCAAGGTTTGTGATCGAGAAACGCTCCGCTGGAGCGTTTTTTTTGCTGTAATGTAGTAATAAATGAGCAACTGGCGTAAATGAGAGCACGCATCCCGTGATGAGAGTCGATACCCTGCGGAAGTTTAGGAAGCTGTTTGGCGTGCTGGTGGCCGCCGTCGTCGTCGTCTTGTTGATCGTTTTGCTGGGTATCGGGCATGTCCTCAACCAGAGCCGCCTGCGCTACTACGCCGCCGCCGCCGAGACCTCTCGCAACCTCGCCATCACGCTTGAGAAATTCCTCAACTCCCATTTCCTCGAAGTGGATCTGGCGATGCGCCGCGCCGGCGTCGAGTTCCAGGCCATGCACGCGGCGGGGCGCTTCGACAACGAGAAGTTCAGCGCCTACCTGCGCTCGCTCAAGGAGCGCATCCCGCAGGCCGACGCCGTGCGCGGCGCCGACGCCGCCGGGCGCGTCATCTACGGCGAGCGGGTCGACCCGGCCAAGCCGCAGGACCTGAGCATCCGCGAATTCTTCCAGCGCGCCAAGAGCGAGCAGGAGCTCATCATCGGCACCCCGGCCAGGTCGCGCATCAGCGACGAGTGGGTGTTGCCGCTGGCGTTTCCGCTGACGATGCCGGACGGCGGCTTCGGCGGCGCCGCCTATGTCCTCATCAACAGCGCGCGTCTGACGGCGGCGTTCGCCGCGCTCAATATCGGCGAGCACGGCGCCATCGTGTTGCTGGACAACCGCAAGCGCGTGCTGCACCGTTATCCGGAATCCGAGGACATGCTCTTCGGCAGCACCATCAAGGTCAACGCCATCACCCAGCGCATCATGGACGGCAAGCAGGACCGTGGCACCTATACGGTCGTCAGCCCGCGCGACAACCTCGAGCGCACCTTGAGCGTGTCGCGGGTGGGCGCCTATCCGGTGTACGTGGTGGTCGGGCTGGCCAGCGACGACTTCCTGGCGCCGTGGCGCAAGGAGGTGCGCAACGCCGCCATCTTCGCCTCGCTGCTGCTGATCCTGGCCGGCGGCTTGCTGATGAGCGTGCGCTTCGGCTTGCGCAAGCAATTCCAGTCGGTCGAGCAGCTGATGGAGAACAAGCAGGCGCTGCAGGAACTGCTGACGCAGCTGACGGCGTCCGAGTCGCGCTGGCGCTCGCTGACGGAAGGCTTGCCGCAGATGGTGTGGACCGCCACGCCGAACCTGCGCGTCGATTTCCTCAGCCACCACTGGGAGGAGTTCAGCGGCATTGCGCCCGAGCAGATGCTGGGCGACGACAACTGGGCCAGCGTGATCCACCCGGACGACATCGCGGCGATGGCGGCGGCCTGGCGGCGCGCCAGCACCGAAGGCACCGAATTCCGCTGCGACTGCCGCATGCGCCGCCGCGACGGCGTCTGGCGGGTGTTCGACAACCACGCGCTGCCGCAGCGCGACGCCGACGGCGCGATCATCAGCTGGGTCGGCAGCAGCACCGACCGCACCGAGTCGCGCGCCTCGCGCCTGGCGCTGCAGCAGGCCAAGGAGGAGGCGGTCCAGGCCGGGCGCGCCAAATCGGACTTCGTCGCCAACATGAGCCACGAGATCCGCTCGCCGATGAACGCCGTGCTGGGCATGCTGCAACTGCTGCAGCAAACCGAAATGAGCGAGCGCCAGCAGGACTACACGTCCAAGGCCCACTCGGCCGCCAGCGCCTTGCTGGGGCTGCTCAACGACATCCTCGACTTTTCCAAGGTGGAGGCGGGCAAGCTGGCGCTGGACCCGCACCCGTTCCGGCTCGACAAACTATGGCGCGACCTGGCGGTGATCCTGTCGGCCAATGTCGGCAGCAAGAATATCGAGGTGCTGTTCCGCATCGATCCGGCGCTGCCGGACCTGATCGTCGGCGACGGCCTGCGGCTGCAGCAAATCCTGCTCAACCTGGCCGGCAACGCCATCAAGTTCACCGAGCACGGCGAGGTCGTGCTGTCGGCCAAGCTGCTCGCGCGCGACGGCAAGCGCCTGTCGATCGGGTTCGCGATCCGCGATTCCGGCATCGGCATCTCCGAGGAGCAGTGCCGGCACATCTTCGACGGTTTTTCGCAGGCCGAGGCCTCGACCGCGCGGCGCTACGGCGGCACCGGGCTGGGCCTGGCGATCAGCCAGCGGCTGGTGGCGCTGATGGGCGGCACGCTCGGCGTCGACAGCACGCCTGGCAAGGGCAGCGTGTTCGATTTCACCATCGAATGCGAGGCGGCCGAGCGGCAGCCGGCGGCGGCGACGCCGCCTGGCGCGCGGGCGCCCGACGAGTTGATGCGCGGCCTGCGGTGCCTGGTGGTGGACGACAACCCGGTCGCCCTCGTGGTGCTGAGTGAAATGGCCGCATCGTTCGGCTGGCAGGCCGATCTGGCGGCCAGCGGCGAGGAGGCGCTGGCCGCCGTGTCGGAACAGGTGGCGCAGCAGCGCGCCTACGACGTGGTGTTCATCGACTGGCGCATGCCCACGCTCGACGGCTGGGAAACGAGCTGCCAGATCCGCAAGCTGGCGCCGGCGGGCAAGATGCCGCTGATCGTCATGGTCACCGCGCACGACCGCGAGCTGCTGGCGCAACAGCATGACGATTTGTCGCCGGTGCTCGACGGTTTCGTGGTCAAGCCGGTCACCGCCTCGATGCTGTTCGACGCCGTGGCCGACGCCCGCATGGAACGGCGCGCGCCGCTGTCGCTGGTGTCGGTGCCGTCCAGGCAGCGGCTGGCCGGCTTGCGGCTGCTGCTGGTGGACGACAATCCGGCCAACCAGCAAGTAGCCAGCGAGTTGCTCGGCAACGATGGCGCGCGGGTGGAGGTGGTCGGTTCCGGCGCGTTCGCGATCGAGGCGGTCACGCGCGGCGGGCCGATGCCGGATCTGATCCTGATGGATATCCAGATGCCGGAGATGGACGGTTACCAGGCGACGCGGGCGATCCGCCGGCTGCTGGGGGCGGGCGCGCCCCCGATCGTCGCCATGACCGCCAACGCCATGGCCGCCGACCGCGTCGCCGCGCTGGAGGCGGGCATGGTCGACCACGTCGGCAAGCCGTTCGATCTGGCGCAACTGATCGACGTGATCCTCAAGCATGTGGGACGCGGTGCCGAGCCGGCTGGCGTGGCGGCGGAGGCGCCGGCTGCGGCTGACAAGGCTGTCGCTTCGGCTGCCGCTCCCGCCGCCATTGCCGCTCCCGCGCCTGCCGCCGCCGTCAGCGCCGCCTCCACCGACACCGGCGCCATGCCGCTGCCCGAGGCCGGCCTGAACAGCACCGCCGCGCTCAAGCGCATGGGCGGCTTGCAGCCGGTCTATCTGATGGCGTTGCGCAGCTTCGCGGTGGAATCGGTCAAGCTGGCGGCGCAGTTGCGGGAAGCGCGCGACGCCGGGGATGCCGAGGCGGCGTTGCCGGTGCTGCACACGCTCAAGGGACTGTCCGGCACGGTCGGCGCGGACCGCATGGCGGCGTTGGCGCAACTGGCGGAGGGGGCGTTGAAAGAGGGCGCCCCGGCCCGCGCCTGGGACCAGCTGGGTCTGGTGCTGGACGCTGGCCCGGGTCTGGTCGCCGATATCGAACAAGTGCTGCGCCAGCTGGCGCCAGCAAAAAATATCTGAAACACGTAGGGCGGATTAGGCGGAACGCCGTAATCGGCCATGCATGCGTCGCCGATGGCTCACCCATGGCCGATTACGCTTCGCTAATCCGCCCTACGTGGTTTAGACGCAATCCAGATGCTAAGGCCATCGCGGCACACAACGATTTTTATAACTAACCAGGGAGCAAACAATGGAAAAACCAATGACATGGTCGGCCCACGAACTGAGCATGACCGTGCTGATGACCCCGGACATGGCCAACTTCTCCGGCAACGTCCACGGCGGCACCATCCTCAAGTATCTGGACAGCGTCGCCTACGCCTGCGCCAGCCGCTACTCGGGCAGCTACGTCGTGACCTTGTCGGTGGACCAGGTGATGTTCCTGCAACCGATCCACGTGGGCGAGCTGGTGACCTTCCTGGCCTCGATCAACTACACCGGCCGCACCTCGATGGAAGTTGGCATCCGCGTGGTGACGGAAAACATCCAGCAGCGCCTGGTGCGCCACGCCAACAGCTGCTACTTCACGATGGTGGCCGTCGATGCCGGCCGCAAGCCGGTCGAAGTGCCGACCCTGGTGCCGGAGACGGAAGAACAGAAGCAGCGCTGGGAGCAGGCGCTGCTGCGCAAACAATCCCGTCAGATGGTGCACGACGGCGCGCGCAAGGGCTGATAGCGATTCTTTGCCGTCAGAGGAAGTTCAAGTCCATGCCGAGCATCCTGATAAGGACGAAGGTGACAAGCCCCACGCCCAGCAGCACGAGCACGAAGACCGCGGCCACCTTGCCGCTGGCGCGCAGCACCGCGCGCTTTTCCTCCGCCTTCTTCCCTTGATCGTAATGCCACTTGATGGCAAAGAACATGCCCGTGCCAAGCACGAGAAACTTGAAGACAACGAAGACTACAGGGATCCAATCCACCATTTGAGTATTTCCAGGCTATGACGCTATCTATTGTGAGGCATACTACTTAAAAACAATTTCCATACATTGAGACAAAATGTCCCAGGTAAAAACCATACAAGAAGAACATTTGCCACTCTGGTTGCCGCGATTGGCCGGGATCAAAGGGCCGCGTTTCTTGCAGATTGCGGATGCGTTGCAGGCGGCGGTGGTGAACGGATCGTTGAAACCGGGTGACCGTCTACCTCCGCAGCGCCAGTTGGCGGTACAGCTGGATGTCGACCTGACGACCATCACGCGCGCCTACGACGAAGCCAGACGCCGCAACTTGCTGGAAGGACGCGGCGCCCGAGGCACCTATGTCGCGGCGCCGAAAGTCGAGTTGACCTCGATCCTCGACCTGAGCATGAATACCCCGCCGCCGCCGGATGGCGTGGACTTCGACGACATGATGAAACAAGGTTTGTCCCAAGTACTGATGAGGGCAGACAATGGATTGCTGATGACTTACCACCTGGGTGGGGGAAGCGACTCCGACCGCAAGGCTGGCGCCAAATGGCTCGAACCGATGTTCGGACAGCTGGATGCCCGACAGGTTGTCGTCTGTCCGGGTGCGCAGGCGGCGATCGCCGCGTTGATCCTGGCGCTGACGGAGCCCGGCGATGTCATCCTGGCAGAGCCGACGACGTATCCCGGCTTGCGTGCCGCAGCGACCCAATTCGGCCGACAGATCATCGCGGTGGAAGCGGACGAGCACGGGATGGTGCCCGGGATGCTTGAGGAAGCGTGCCGCCAGCACAAGCCCGGGCTGGTCTACCTCAATCCGACATTGCAGAACCCGACCGCGATCACCATGCCGGAACGCCGGCGCAAGGAGCTCGCCAGCATCGCGAAGCGCTGCGATGTACGCATCGTCGAGGACGATCCGTACTGGCTGCTTGCCGAGGCACCGCCGCCACCTGTCGCCACGTTCGCTCCGGAACAGGTGGCCTACATCTCAACCCTGTCGAAATGCCTGACGCCCGGCTTGCGGGTCGCGTTCGTGCTCCTACGGGACCGGCACGAACGCGAACGTTTCCTGGCCGCGCTGAGATCGTTTGCGCTGATGGTCGCTCCGCTGACGGCCGCACTGGCCACCCAGTGGATACTTGACGGTTCGGCTGACAGATTGATGGAAGGCGTACGCAAGGAGGCGCGCCTGCGCCACCGGATGGCGCGGGATATTCTGGCGGGGCGGTACAGCGGCGCCGGAGACGGCCTGCATGTATGGCTCGAGTTACCGGCGTATTGGAATTCCTCACAGCTTGCGCGTGCAGCCGACAGCGAGGGCATCGCTGTCACGCCGGCGGAGGCATTCGCAACAGGCGGCAGATCCGTCAATGCCATTCGGATCTCTTTGGGTAGCATCAAGGACCGTGGACGCTTACAGGCGGGTCTTCAACGGCTGTCTCATCTGCTTGCGCGGCGGCCCGAGGCGTTTAGCGCCGCTGTGGTTTGATTACTTCTGCGCGCGCACGATCCGAGGGCTTTCCGGTGGTCCCAAGTAGCTTGGCTGCAATCCTCCCGCGTCGATGACAAGCCGCTGTAGTACCAGCCCGGGGTCGAGCGACCAGAACTTCAACGTGTGCTTGCCGGGCTGGTCAACCCTGTGCGTCGTGACGAACTTCGCCACGCCGTCCGATACGATTCGGCGCCAGTAATCTTCGGACTGGTCTGCGTGCACGTTGACTTCCTGGGGCGGACCATCGTCGACCGACACCGCGTAGCGGAAGCCAGCGCCGGGTTGGAACTTCAGCGTCGGCGACAAGACCACGTGCAGTTTCACCTCGCCCGCACTGAACAGATGCACGTCGTACTCGAGGCGCATGCCGTCCTGCACAGTAAGGGACGCCGCCGCACCGGGCATTGTCGTCACGCCGGACAGCGTCCGGCCATAGCCAGGGATGGTCTGCCACCGTCTGCCCACCGGTGCCAGCGCACGGGTGTAGTGCTCGGCCTCGATGGCGATCACGCCGCCCGTCTCGACGTGGCCTTCCACTGCATTTGTGCGCGCATGCACCGGTACCTTGATAACCACATTGGCCTTGTCCGGACCGCGTACGGTAAGCTCCGCCTCCGTCACGCCGGCCGGCACGGCATCCCAGTCGACATCGATGGCAATACGGCGTTCCTTGTCCACCCGGCCGGACGGCTGGCTGATCTTGAGCCACGACTGGCTGGCGGCGATCGTGTAATCGAACGGTGCGCTGCCCCGGTTGAACAGTTCGATATGGCGGGGCTTGCGTTCGTACCGGTCGAGCGCCGGCAAAACCAGCTGGCGGATCGGGAAGACGGGCCATGCGACGGCTTTGCCATCGACCGCCACGCCCATTCGGTCTGACGGGTGAATGCCGTTCGGCGCCGCCAGCTGGCCCGGCTCGGGAACGCGCAGCTCGGACACGGCCGGCATCACATCGCGGTAAGGCTGGTCCCAGTTCGTGTAGCCGAAACGCGTCTGCGACATCATGTGGTTCCACTTGCCCGCGCTGATGCCATGCTGGTACTGGCGTGCCAGTTCGGCGTCGTGCCGGAACAGCCGGCGCACCCGCGCCGCCATGTCGTTGGTGCTGACCCGTCCCTGGCGCGCGTAGAGCTGGTTGTGGCCGGCGGACACATAGAGATCCACCGCGTTGGCGGAGGCCCGCACCGGGTACTCCACGAGCTGGAAGTAGGCGTCGCGCATGGCCTTGGGCAGCGTCTTGGCTATGCGTTGCGCTTGGTCCGCCAGCGCGGTGTAGTCGGCAACCACGCGTTCGGCCTCGTCGTAGTTCACGAGGCTGTAGGTGTCCGGGGCTAGCTGTTCAGGCCGGCGGCGCGCGTTGTAACGTGTGTATTTGTCGACGATGTCGGCAATCTGGTGCGCATGCCGCTCCCCGAATTCGCGGGCGGCCCACTGGCGCAGGTAGTCCGGAAGACGCTCGGCTGGCCAAGCCGCCGGATCCCATGCATAGGAAAGGAAAAATTCGGTCGGCACTTCCATCGGCTTCAGGTCGCCCACGTTGACGATCCACATCCGGTTCGCACCATATTCGTTGGCCAGGTTCATCTGCTCCCACACCTTGCCGATCTGGGTCACGTTCAGCCACTTGTAGGAGCGGGGCACGCCGACGTAGTCGAAGTGATAATACACCCCGGCGCCGCCGCGCCGCTGGCGTTCCTCGGCCGTCGGCAACCGGCGGATATTGCCCCAGTTGTCGTCGCACCAGAGCAGCAGCATGTCGTCCGGCACACGCATGCCTTTTTCATAATAGTCCTGTACTTCCTTGTACAGCGCCCACAATTGCGGAACGGTCTCCGGCTCGCGCTGCCATTCTTTCCGGATCAGGTCGCGCTGGTCCGCCACAATGCGTTCGAGTAGCCCGACATTCGCGCTCTCGGACATTGGTTCGTCGCCGTCGCCGCGCATGGCCATCGTGATGACGCTTTCGTAGTTCCGGGTGTTGCGCAGGCCGCCGGCCCAGAACTCGCGCAGCGTGTCGCCATTTTTCTGGTAGTCCCAGGGGCCTTTGCCATAACGGTGCCACTCCTGCTGGGCTCGCATCATCGGTTCATGGTGCGATGTGCCCATGACAATTCCCATCGTGTCAGCCAGCTCGCCATTGCCTTTGTCGTCGTCGTAGAAAGACGAGTACCACATCGCGGGCCAGAGGTAATTCGCCCGCATGCGCAGCATCAGTTCAAACAGTTTCTCGTAAAACTGCCGGTTGAAGCCTCCGAAACGCTCCTTTGCCCAGTTGGTGAGCGCCGGCGCCTCGTCGTTCAGGAAAATGCCGCGGTATTGCACGACGGGCTTTTCCGCAACGCGCGTGGCGAGCGGAATGGTGAGCGAACGGTGGCTGGGCGTCGGCACATCGGCCCACCAGTGCCACGGCGACACGCCGATCTGTTCTGACAGCGTATACAGGCCATAAATCGTGCCGCGTTTGTCGCTGCCCGCAATGACCAGTGCGCGCTTCACGCCCGGCATTGGATCGACGACAGCCTGGATCAGGAAACCTTCCCATTGCCCGGCAAGATTCGCCGCATCGATTTTCCCTTCCTTTGCCAACCGGTCGATCACGGGGTGCCGGCCCAGCGTGCCCGCGATGATGAGGTCGCCCGCCTTGGTTACGGTATCCGTGCGCCACGCCGGGGTGGCGCCGCTGACCTTGCCGATATCACGCTGCACATCGCGCGCCGCCCGCAGCACGCCGGGGAAATCGCCGGTCGACACCAGCAGTGGCGCCGCACGTCCGTTGGCCGCAACGACAACGCCGTCGCCGCCGTCCAGTTGCACAAAGCGGGCGGTGCCGAGCGCATGGGCTCCAGTCGCAGCCATCAGCCAAGCGAATGCCGCAAGCAGCCGGGTAAGCCGGGCAAGGTTGACGGCGCGGCCTCGGCTCGCCGTGCAGGTAGTCGGCCACATCACCGCAGCATGCAAGGCATCTTGTTGTTGAATTTCCAACCCGGGATCAGGTACTGCATCGCCACGCCGTCGTCGCGCGCGCCCAGGCCCATGCCGAGGTAGAGCTGATGAGCCGCCTCGACGGCCTCCATGTCCAGCTCGACGCCAAGGCCCGGCTTGGCCGGCACCTTGACCATGCCGCCCTCGATCTTCAACGGATCGCGCGTCAGGTGCTGGCCGTCCTGCCAGATCCAATGGGTGTCGATGGCGGTGATCTTGCCCGGCGCGGCGGCGGCCACGTGGGTGAACATCGCCAGCGAGACGTCGAAGTGGTTGTTCGAGTGCGAACCCCACGTCAGGCCCCATTCGTGGCACATCTGCGCCACCCGCACCGACCCCTGCATGGTCCAGAAATGCGGATCGGCCAGCGGAATGTCGACCGATTGCAGCTGGATCGCGTGGCCCAGTTCGCGCCAGTCGGTGGCGATCATGTTGGTGGCGGTCAGCAGGCCGGTGGCGCGGCGGAACTCGGCCATCACTTCGCGGCCGGAGTAGCCGTTCTCGGCGCCGCACGGGTCTTCCGCGTAGGCCAGCACGTCGTGCTGGTCGCGGCACAGGCGGATCGCATCTTTCAGCAGCCAGCCGCCGTTGGGGTCGAGCGTGATGCGGGCTTCGGGGAAGCGTTCGGCCAGCGCGGTGACCGCTTCGATTTCCTCTTCACCCCTGAACACGCCGCCCTTGAGTTTGAAGTCGTTGAAGCCGTAGCGCTGGTACGCCGCCTCGGCCAGGCGAACCACCGCCTCCGGCGTGACCGCCGCCTCGTTGCGCAGGCGCAGCCAATCGTCGGAGGCGTCGGCCGGCGTGTCGGCGTAGGGCAGGTCGGTGGCCTTGCGGTCGCCGATGTAGAACAGGTAGCCGAGCATTTCGACGGCGTCGCGTTGCTGGCCGTCGCCGAGCAGGGCGGCGACCGGGACGTTGAGGAACTGGCCCAGCAAATCGAGCAGCGCCGCCTCCAGCGCGGTGATGGCGTGGATCGCCACGCGCAGGTCGAAAGTCTGCAAGCCACGGCCGCCGGCGTCGCGGTCGGCGAAGGCCCGGCGCGCGTGGTTCAGCACGGCGTTGTAGTCGCCCAGCGCGCGGCCGACGAGCAGCTCGCGCGCGTCCTCCAGCGTCTGGCGGATCGCTTCGCCGCCCGGCACCTCGCCGACGCCGGTGCGGCCGGCGCTGTCGGTCAGGATCACCAGGTTGCGGGTGAAGTAGGGGCCATGGGCGCCGCTCAGGTTGAGCAGCATGCTGTCCCGGCCGGCGACCGGGATGACGCGCATGGCGGCCACGCGCGGAGTGTCGTGGGCGGAGGGTGTAGGTTGTTGTGACATTGTGATTCCTGGTCGGTGCGTGCTAATGATTGCGCTATCATTCGATCATACCGGCCGTCTTCGGAAAATTCAATACAAATTTGCTCATCGGATGGACTTTTAAGCTCGCGGTAATGATTGAAAATGATGCGCTGCTGTATAATCGGTTGTTATGGATAACAAAAAAACCGCCAATCCCGCCGCGAAGAAGGCCAAGGCCGCCACTAAAGGCGCTGCTAAGGCAACCGGCAAAAACGCCACCAAAGGCCCAGCAGCCAAGGTTGCCGCCAAAAACGCCGATAAGAACGATCTGCGGGTGTTGCACACGCCCACCGCCGACATGAGTGTCAGCGGTGCGACCTTGATCGATGTCGCCAAGGTGGCCGGGGTGTCGCCGATCACGGTGTCGCGCGCGCTCAACCAGCCGCATCTGGTGCGCCCGAACACGGTGGCCAAGGTGCAGGAGGCGGTGCAGCAGACCGGATATGTGAAGAACATGATGGCCGGCGCGCTGGCGTCGAACCGCAGCAAGCTCATTTCGCTGGTGCTGCCGACCATCGCCACGCCGATCTTCGCCGACATGGTGGAGGCGGCCAGCGACCGGCTGACGCAGGCCGGCTACCAGGTGCTGCTGGGCTTGTCTCGCTATGAGGCGTGGCGTGAAGAGGTGCTGGTCGAGACCATTCTGAGCCGGCGCCCGGACGGCGTGATGCTGACCGGCACGCTGCATACCGATATCACCCGGCGCCGCCTGCAACTGGCCCGGATACCGGTGGTCGAGGCGTGGGACATGTCGCCGTCGCCGATCGACATGGTGGTTGGTTTCTCGCACGAGGGTGTGGGCCACGCGCTGGCGCGGCATCTGGTCGAGCGCGGCTACCGGCGCATCGCCGTGCTTTCCGCGGACGATCCGCGCGCCGAGCGGCGCAACCAGGGTTTGCAGGCCGAGCTGGCCAGAATGGGGATCGCCGTGGCGGCGGTGCAGACGATGCCGCCGCCGACCACCATGCAGGCCGGGCGCGAGGGGTTGACGCGGCTGCTGGCGCTGGCGCCGGACATCGATGCCGTCTACTGCAGTTCGGACACGTTGGCGCACGGGCTGATGATCGAGGCGATGAGCCGTGGTTTGAAGGTGCCGGAGCAACTGGCGGTGATCGGCTTCGGCGATTTGAATTTTGCGGCGCATACGCATCCGCCGTTGTCGACGGTGCGGGTCGACGGGCGCAATATCGGGCTGGTGGCGGCGCAAGCGATACTTGACCGCATCGATGGCGTGGGCGGGGACCAGGCGACGGCGTCGCGGGTGTTCGATACGGGGTTCGAGCTGATACAGCGTGGTAGCACGTAAAATCCGGCGGCGACGGGCCGCAGCAGGGATTGCCTCGAATGCATACCTCGGACACGTACCCGACACGTACCTCGGATACACCTCGGATACACGTAGGGCGGATTAGCGCAGCGTAATCGGCCATGTATGCGCCGCCGGCGGCCCAACAATGGCCGATTACGGCGTTCCGCCTAATCCGCCCTACGTATTTTAGCGTTTATTCAGAGGGGTGGCGGCCGTTCCACCTCAGCTTGAACACCGTCCAATGCGCCAGCAACCGGTTCAACACCGGCAGCGCCAGCCCATGGCTGCGCGCCACCTTCTGCTGCATCGCCAGCGCCGGCGACGGCGCGCCGCCCTTGACCGCGAATAGAATCCGGTTATTCCCGGCGATCCCGCGAAACCAGCAAATCCGCCCCTGGAAAGCGTGCCGCAGCCGCCGCAACATCGCGCCATAGTGCGGGTCGTAACTGAAGATATTCGCCACCATCACGCCGCCGGGCCGCAGCGCGCGGCGGCAATCGGCGTAAAACGCCGCGCTGCCCAGCTCGGGCGGCAGTCCTGCGGCGTCGAAACCATCGACCAGCAGCACATCGACCGCGCCGCGCAACTGCCGCATATACAACGCGGCGTCCGCCTCGACCACCCGAAAGCGCGCATTGTCGCGCGGGATGGCGAATTGCTCGCGCAGGGCGATGACGTCGGCGCGCAACTCAAGCACGGTGATCCGGCTGTGCGGCAGGTAGCGGTAGCAGAACTTGGCCAGCGAGCCGCCGCCGAGTCCGACCATGACAATATGCTCGGGCCGTGGATGAAACAGCACAAAGCACATCATCGCGCGCGCGTAGCCGAGGATCAGGTCGTCCGGGCGCGAGAGCCGCATCTCGCTTTGGATCATGCCCGGCTCGAATTCAAGCGAGCGCTTGTCGCCGCGCGTGTGGACCAGGGGGCGAGGGGTGGGTGGTGTCAAGATTTGTTGTCTTGTGGATTTACATGGGCGGTTTATAGTAGCATGCCGGTCCGGCGGCATGGGCCGAAAGCGCTGCGATTGTGTCATGGGTGGTCGCGCCCGCCATGCTTGCATTTACAGACGGAAAAATAATAGGTACATTGACGTTAGCCCCGGCAGCCCCTTGGCCGCCATCTTGGAGAGAGACGATGTTTTTAGATCACCCTACGCTTACCGCCACCAACAGCTTGACCGAACCGGACCGCATCGAGCGCCTGACCCGGGTCTACGGTTACGTCGTCGCCTTGGCCGACGTGGCCGGCAAGCAGACTTTCATCGAGAAGGTTAGCCAACTGCACGACCACAAGGGTACGCTGATCGTGTTCTGGCACGACGCGCCGACCGAGGACGAAAAAGTGTACTTCACCCAGGCATGGGCCAGCAAAATGGGCGACGGCAGCACCAACGTCGAGCACGAGGTCTGACCAGCCCCCGGTCATGGATATAAAAACCCTGGTACTGGCGCTGGCGCTGGGCAATCTGAGCCTGTGCGCGGCGCTGTTCTTTTTTGAGCAGCAGCAGGGCAGCGCCGGCGCTGCCGGCCCCGCGCGCACCGCCACCTGGTCCCGGGCCAAGCTGTTCCAGGCCGTGGCCTGGACCCTGCTGTACCTGCGCGGCACCTTGCCCGATTTCCTGACGATCCCCTTCGCCAACGCCTTGCTGTTCACCGGCTTCGCGCTGGACGCTTCGGCGTTGTGGGAGCGGGCCGGCCGTCGCGTGTGGCGCCGCTATCTGGTGCCGGTGCTGGCGGCGGCGATCACGATCTTCGTCAGCGCCTGGCTGCTCGACAAGCCGGCGCCCGAGCGCATCGCCATCGCCTCTGTCGTCATGGGCTTTTTCTTCGTGGCCGGCGCGGCCGCGCTGGGACGCGGCTGGTCGGCCGGCACCATGCTGCGCCGCTATCTGGTGGTGGCCATGCTGGTGCTGGCGCTGGCCGTGGTGGCGCGCGGCCTGCTGTCGCTGGCGTTGCCCGAGGGCTGGGGCTGGGTGAGTCCGGCGCTGATCCAGGGCGTCGGCATCGCCGCCCTGTATTTGATGATGCTGAGCAACGCCTTCGGCTACCTGCTGCTGGCGCACGAACGGCTCGACGGCGAGTTGGCGCGGCTGGAGGTGCTCGACGCGCTGACCGACGTGCCGAACCGGCGCGGCTTCTACCAGGCGCTGACGCCGTGGATGGCGCTGGCGCGCCGCCCGGGCCTGCCGACGGCGATGATCATCCTCAATCTGGACCATTTCAAGCGCATCAACGACGATTACGGCCACGCCGTGGGCGACATGGTGCTGGTGGCGATGGTCGATGTCTGCAAAAAGCAGCTGCGCGACAGCGATTTGATGGGCCGCCTGGGCGGCGGCGAGTTCGCCATCCAGCTGCCGCGCACCAGCCAGGACGACGCGATGATGGTGGCCGAGCGTATCCGCAACGCCATCGCCCTGCTGCCGGTGAAGGCGGAAAAAGCCGTCATCAACATGACGGCCAGCCTGGGCGTGACCACCATCCGCGCCGACGACAGCGCCGTGAGCCTGTTCAAGCGCGCCGACGAGGCGCTGCGCGAAGCCAAGGACTCCGGCCGCAACCGGGTGGCCGAGGCGCAGTCGCCCGCCGGCGCGCTGGAGGCGTAGGCCCGCAAAGATACGTTTGGCGCGCGTTTGATAGCGTGCGCGAGCATGGGCGTCATCACGCTGTCATAATGGGCGCATATCGTGATGATTTTCTTAACCGTGTAAATCGTTTAGTTTGATTCCGGTTTTATCCGAACCAACGCAAGCCTTCGTAGCCGTTTGCACAGAGAGGCTTTCATTTATGTACGCAGCAGTAGATTTGGGTTCCAACAGTTTCCGCCTCCACGTCGGCAAGCATGACGGCGATGCGATCCGCGTGCTGAAAAGCGTGCGCGAACCGATACGCCTGGCCGCGGGCCTGGACGACAGCGGCAACCTGACGCCGGCGGCGATGCAGACCGCGCTGGCCTGCCTGAAGAATTTCCGCGCCGTGCTGGACGGCTACAAGCTCGACGGCGTGCGCGTGGTCGCCACCTCGGCGATGCGGGTGGCGCGCAACGCCGCCGCCTTCCTGCCGCAGGCCGAACTGGCCATCGGCCATCCGATCGAGATCATCTCCGGCGAGGAAGAGGGGCGCCTGATCTACATGGGCGTGTCCAACGCGCTGGCCACCCCCGGCGAGCGGCGGCTGGTGATCGACATCGGCGGCGGCTCGACCGAGTTGATACTGGGGCGCGGCCAGGAGATCGAAAAGGTCGAATCGTTCAGCGTCGGCACGGTCAAGCAAAGCTTGGCGTTCTTCGTCGGCGGCCGGGTCGACGCGCCGTCGTTCGAGGCGGCCATCCTGTCGGCGCGCAGCCATTTCGAGGACGCGGCGCCGCCTTACCGGCCGCAGTTCTGGAAGCAGTGCTACGGCTCGTCGGGCACGGCCCGCACCATCGCCGACATCATCGTCAAGAACGGCATCGGGCGCGAAGTCAACGCCGCCACCCTGAGCGCGCTCAAACAGCGCTTCATCGAATTCGGCCATGTCAGCAAGATCGAGATGGCCGGCCTGCGTCCGGACCGCGCCAGCACCATCATCGGCGGCCTGGCCATCCTCATCGGCCTGGTGCGCGAGCTCGATATCCCCGTGGTGCAGCCGATCGAGGCCGGCCTGCGCATGGGCGTGATGTGGGATTTGCACCTGCGCTCGACCAAGCGCGATCGGCGCGAGCAGTCGGTGCAGGCCTGCCTGCAGAAGTTCCACGTCGACGAGCGCCGCGCCAACCGCGTGGCCGACGACGCGCTGGCCCTGTACCTGCAGACCAAGCCGGCCACCGAGGAGTACACGCGCCATCTGTACTGGAGCGCGCTGCTGCACGAGGTGGGGCTGGTGGTGTCGCAGACCGGCTACCACAAGCACGCCGCCTACATGATCGAGAATGCCGACCTGCCGGGTTTCACCACCCGCGAGCAGAAGGTCATGAGCCGCCTGATCGTCGCCCACAAGGGCAACCTGCGCAAGGTGGTCGAGGTGCTGGCCGAGCCGGATTTCGCCAAGGCGGTGGTGGCGCTGCGGCTGGCGGTGCTGTTCATGCACTCGCGCATCGATATCGATTTCAGCCTGCTCAAGCTGCGCGTGAAGAACCGCATCGAGCTCGAGATCCGCCGCGAATGGGTGGCCGAGCATCCCACGCTGTCGTACTGGCTGGAGAAGGAACAGGAGAACTGGGACGAAGTGGGCGTCGATTTGACCATCCGCACCAGTGGATAGAGAAGACCAGGACGGGAGACGACGATGACCCAGCAACGCCATTGTGGAAGCTTTGGACGCACCTGCGCCGCCCTGCTGGTACTGGCGTTGCCGTTGGCATCGCACGCGGCCGACAAGCCGAAGGAAGTCGTCTCCCTGTGTTTCGAGGCGCAGGACGTGCTGCCGTGGCGTACCGAGAAGGGCGGCGGCCTCAATTTCGAGCTGCTCAAAATGGTCGAGCAGCGGCTCGACATCCAGTTCAATTACCTGAGCATCCCGTGGAAGCGTTGCCTGGCGCAGTTGAAGGCCAACGCGGTCGATGGCGCCTTCGCCGTCAGCTACAAGCCTGACCGGCGCGAGCTGGGCGAGTACCCCGGCGGCGAGAAAATCGACGTCGGCAAGCGCATGCACGTCGATCGCTATGTGGTGCTGCGCAAGAAAGGCAGCAAGGTCGAATGGGACGGCAAGAGCTTCAGCAACCTCGATGGCCCGATCGGCTTCCAGCTGGGGTATTCGGTCGGCGACGTGCTGCGCGCGCAGAACCTGGAAGTGGACGAGGGCAGCCAGCGCGCCGTCGAACTGGCCCGCAAGCTGATCGCGGGCCGCGTGGCGGCGGCGGCCATCGGCGGCAGCGACGCCGGAGGCCTGATGCGCGGCCCGCTCAAGTCGGAACTGGAGCAGTTGCCGATTCCGATCATCGAAAAGCCCTATTTCCTGATCCTGTCGCACGCGATGGTGGCGTCGCGGCCGCAGTTGTCCGAGCGGATCTGGCGCGCCGTCGAACAGTCGCGCAACAGCGCGGCGTACAAAAAGCTGGAACGGGCGGAAAGTGCCAGTCATTGACACCAGGCGGCCCGCCGCCGCCACCGACGCCGCCGCCGACGCGGTGTTGATGCGCGGGCGTGGCCCGCTTGCGCGGCTGCGCGGCGCGTGGCGCAGCAATATCTTCCTGCGGCTGGGGTGCGGCATCTTCTTCGCGCTGGCCGTCTCCACCGCCATTTACACCACCTATGTGATGCAAACGCTGCGCACCGAGGCCGAGCAAAACCTGCGCGAGAGGGCGGAGCGGTGGACGGCGGTGCTGTCGCGGGCGCTGGCGCGGCCGCTGTTCGACATCAACAGCGCGGCCGTCTCCAGCGTCGTCGACGCCTCCGGCGCCACGCCGGAAGTGCTGGTGCTGCGCGTGCTGGCGCCCAACGGCGCCGAAATCGCCAGCTATGTCTCGCCGTTGCGCGAGCCGGTGGCGGCGATCCATCTGCGGCGCGACATCAGCTTCAACGACGCGCGCCGCACCTATGAACTGGGGCATATCGAGCTGGCGTTCTCGCGCCAAAAAATGGACGAGGACCTGCGCCGCCGCATTGTCGACACGGTCGCCGCCAACCTGCTGCTGGCGCTGGGCATCGGGCTGTCGATCTTCCTGGTCGCGCGGCGCGCGGCGCGGCCGTTCTCCGACATCCAGGCCAGCCTGGAGAAGCTTACGCACGGCGAGACCGACATCAAGCTGTCCGGCATCGGCCGCGAGGACCAGGTGGGGCGCATGTCCGAAGCGGTGCTGCGTTTCCGCGATGCGCTCACGCGCCTGCGCGACGCCGAGCGCGAACTGCGCGACCTGAACGCCGATCTCGAAATGCGCATCAGCGAGCGTACCCGCGAGCTGACCGAGTCGATGCTGATCGCCGAAGAGAGCGAGGCCAAGCTGCAAACCATCGTCGACACGGCCCTCGACGCGGTGGTGCGCATGAATCCCGAGGGCTGCATCGTCGGCTGGAATACCCAGGCCGAACGGATATTCGGCTGGAGCCGCGACGAGGCGCTGGGGCGTGAGCTGGACCAGACCATCATTCCGCCGCGCTTCCGCTACGACCATCATCGCGGCATGCGGCGGCACTTGTCCGGTGGCGGGGGCGGCGTGCTCGATACCCGCATCGAGGTGTTCGCATTGCGCCGCAACGGCGAGGAATTCCCGATCGAGCTGTCGATCACCAAGGTCAGTACGGACACGCAGGGCGGCTATGAGTTTTGCGCCTTCATCCGCGACATCAGCATACGCCGCGAGCGCGAGCAAAAACTGGTCAGCGCCAACGTCATGGCGGAAGCGGCCAATATCGCCAAGTCCGAATTCCTGGCCAATATGAGCCACGAGATCCGCACGCCGATGAGCGCCGTGCTTGGCATGGCGTATCTGGCGCTGCGCACGGAGATGACGCCCAAGCAGCACGATTACATCAGCAAAATCCACATGGCGGCGCTGTCGCTGCTGGGTATCATCAATGACATCCTCGATTTCTCCAAGATCGAGGCCGGGCGCCTGGAGCTGGAGTCGATTCCGTTTTTGCTCGACGACGTGCTGGCCCATGTCACCAGCGTGACGGCGCAGCGCGCCCTCGACAAGCAGCTGGACTATGTGATCGACGTCGCCCCGGACGTGCCGCGCTATCTGGTGGGCGACCCGCTGCGGCTCGGCCAGGTGCTGATCAACCTGGTCAACAACGCGGTCAAGTTCACCCCCGCCGGGTCGCTGGAACTGCGCTGCGCGCTGGCCGGCGGCGCCGCCGGTGCTGCCGATGGCACGGCCAAACTGTGTTTTTCGGTGCGCGATACCGGCATCGGCATGACGCCGCAGCAGAAAGGAAAGCTGTTCCGCGCATTTATCCAGGCCGACGGCTCGACCACCCGCCAGTACGGCGGCACCGGACTGGGATTGTCGATTTCGCAGCAGCTGGTGCGGCTGATGGGCGGGAATATCGACGTCGAGAGCCGGGTCGACCACGGCTCCACGTTCCGCTTCGAAGTGGAGTTCACGGTGTCCGACGCGGCCGCGCTGGCGGTGCGCGCGGCCGTCTACGAAGGGCCGGTGGCGGAGCTGAAGCTCGACGCGTCGCCGCGCCGCACCGCGCGCGTGCTGCTGGCCGAGGACAGCGCGGACAACCAGGACGTCACCAGGGAGCTGCTGGCGTTGCAGGGCCTGGACGTCGAAGTCGTCGGCAATGGACAACTGGCGGTCGAGCGGCTGCTGGCGGCCGGGCCGCATGCCTACGACCTGGTGCTGATGGATCTGGGCATGCCGCTGCTGGACGGCTACGAGGCCACCCAGCAGTTGCGCAAGGACGGCCGCTTCAACGAGCTGCCGGTGATCGCCGTGACCTCGCATGCGCTGGCCGACGTGCGCGCGCGCTGCCTGGCCAACGGCATGCAGGACTACGTCACCAAGCCTATCGATCCGCAGCGGCTTTACCGGGTGCTCTCGCGCTGGCTGGGCATGTCGATGAAGGTGGTGCCGCCGCTGCCGCCGCGCGCGGAAGTGCAACACGTCAGCGAGGAGGATGCGCGCCGGGCGATCGCCGGGCTGCGCGTGCTGTTGGCGGAGTTCAGCGGCGAGAGCCTGGATTACTTCGAGCGCGTGCGCGCGAGTCTGGCGACGATATTGTCGCCGCAGACCATGGGACGCCTCAAGCATCACATGGAACAGTATGAGTTTGAGGCGGCGGGCAAGTTGCTGGCCGCCGTGGCTGATGAAGACGAATGAGGAGGTGCCATGAACACGAAAGCCGATGACCGTGCGACGGTGTTGATCGTTGACGATACGCCGGACAATCTGACCTTGATTGCCGGTTTGTTAAAAGACCGCTACAACACCAAGGTCGCGACCAGCGGCGCGACAGCGCTGCAAATCGTCGCCTCGGCCAAGGTGGATTTGATTCTGCTCGATATCATGATGCCCGACATGGACGGCTTCGAGACCTGCCGCCGGCTGAAGGCCGATCCCGCCAGCAGCGCCATTCCCGTGTTGTTCCTGACCGCGAAGGGGCAGGCCGAGGACGAGGTGATGGGCCACAAAGCGGGCGGCGTGGATTTCCTGCGCAAGCCTGTCAGCCCGCAGCTGCTGTTCGCCCGGGTCGCTGCACATTTGCGATAACGCAAGCAAAATTTACGTAAATGATATATATTGTTTATATTGTTGATTAAATTGGAGTAACCATGAATAAGCCTGTTAACGGTCTGGCCAACGGAAAAGCGCCAGCGACCAAAGCCGCCGCCAAGCCAGCCGCCGCGAAAATCGCCGTCGCGCCGGCCGCCAAGCCGGCCGCGAAACCAGCTACCAAGCCGGCCGCCGCTAAACCTGCGGCAGTGAAACCGGCCGCCAAACCGGCAGCCAAGGCCGCCGCTAAACCAGCCGCCAAGCCAGCCGCCAAGGCCGCGCCGAAGGCTGCCGCCAAGCCGGCTCCTAAAGCAGCTCCTAAGGCAGCCCCTAAGGCAGCCCCTAAGGCAGCCGCCAAGCCAGCGCCAAAAGGCGCCGCCCCTAAGGCCGCCGCGCCAAAAGCTGCGCCGAAAGCGGCTGCGAAATCGCCTGTGGAAACTTCCAAAGCGGCAGCCGCCAAGCCGGCCGCGCCGGATGTCGCCAAGCAGAAACTGCCAAAGGAAAAGCTGGTACGCGACAGCTTCACGATGCCTGAACAGGAGTACGCGGTGCTAAGCCAGGTCAAGAAAGCCTGCCTGAAAGCCGGTTTCGAGATCAAAAAGAGCGAATTGTTGCGCATCGGCGTTGCGCTGATCAGCCAGATCGACATGGCGACGTTGCAAAAAGTGCTGGCCAGCTTGCCGCAGCTCAAAACCGGTCGTCCGAAGAAAGGCTGATTTAAAAACAACACTTGTGCGCATGTCACGGAACTGACATTAAGTTGTCATTTCCTTGAAGTATTCGACCGGTACGCTTGCTTCGTCTTCCACGGAAAGGATGAAGCATGCAAACCTCGATCATACAAGCGGACGTCCGAGCGACCTCCGGCAAGCTGGTGCTCAGTATGGCAAGCACGCCCGAAGAACTGCGTGAAGTGCAGCGCCTGCGCTACAAGGTATTCATCGAAACGATGGGACTGAGTTCGCTGGTGCGCGAGGATGGCCTCGACAGCGACGAATTCGACGAGCATTGCGATCATCTGATCGTGCGCGACGCGAACACGCTCAAGGTGGTGGGCACCTACCGTCTGCTGAGCGCATCGCGCGCCCGCAAAATCGGCCGTGTCTATTCCGAAGGCGAGTTCGATCTGGGCCGCCTGAACAACCTGCGCAACCGCATGGTTGAAGCGGGCCGCGCCTGCATCCATCCCGACTATCGTGGCGGCAGCGTCATCATGCTGCTGTGGTCCGGCCTGGCCGAGTACATGCGCCGCGAGAACTGCGACTATCTGGCCGGCTGCGCCAGTATCAGCCTGGCCGATGGCGGCCACAATGCCGTCGCCGTGTTCCAGTCGCTGATTGGCCAGCACCTGGCTCCTTCCGAATACCGCGTCACCCCGCATCTGCCGTTCCCCTTCTCGAAGCTGGAGGCCGCGCAGAAGCCGCAAGTGCCGCCGCTGCTCAAGGGCTACCTGCGTTCGGGCGCGTGGATCTGCGGCGAACCGGCATGGGACCCTGATTTCGAAAGCGCCGATTTGTTCCTGCTGCTGCCGTTGGCGAATCTGGATGGCCGCTATGCGCGTCACTACGGCATGGCGAACGAGCCATTGGCCGCTTAAGGTAAAGCTGGAATTCGTCTAATCCGCCCTCGTGTCTCTGCATGACGCTGGCGCCCCGTGTAAAATGGTTCATTTGCGGGGCGGCGGCGATGATATTGGACGATGAAGTAGAACGGGCGGGCTTTCAGCTGCGCCCAGCGGTGCGCCGTCGCGGCGCCGCGCCGCGGGACACCTCCAGCACCACCGACCGCGTCGCCGAAGAACTGCCGGTGGCACTGGTCGTCAATGGCATATCGCATGCCGTCATGATGGTCACGCCGCGCGAGCTGCAGTCTTTCGCCGTGGGCTTCGCGCTCACCGAGGGCCTGGTGACCCAAGCCTCCCACGTCTACGATATCGAACTGCGCGAACAGGCGCGCAGCTTCGAAGTGGAAATCACCATCGCCCAGGAAGATTTTGTGCAGCTCAAGCAGCAGCGCCGCTCCATGGCGGGCCGCAGCGGTTGCGGCGTGTGCGGCATCGAGAGCCTGGAGTTGCTGGACCTGAAGCCGGGCCGCATTACGGCGCCGGCGTTGCATGACGATGTGTCGCTGCCGCCGGCGATCGCGCGCGCGGCGTCGGAGCTGGGCGCGCATCAGCAGTTGATGAAGGCTACCGGCGGTGTGCATGCCGCCGCGTGGTGCGATGCCGATGGCGCGGTGCTGAAGGTGTGCGAGGACGTGGGACGCCACAACGCGCTCGATAAGCTGATTGGCCATCTGGCGCTGGACGGGGTGGATATGCGGTGTGGGTTTGTCTTCATGTCGAGCCGCGCGAGCTATGAGCTGGTGCGCAAGGCGGCGCGCATGAACATACCGATGCTGGCCACGATCTCGGCGCCAAGCACGCTGGCGATCGACATCGCCAGCGAGGCCGGGATCAAGCTGGTGAGTTTTTGTCGGCAGGATGGGTGTGTGGAATATACCTGACAAGTATGCGCTTCAGACGGAGACACGTAGGGCGGATTAGCGTAGCGTAATCGGCCATGCATGAGCCGCCGATGACGCATGCATGGCCGATTACGGCGTTCCGCCTAATCCGCCCTACGTGTTGACGTAGCGTAGCTATTCGGCGGCAACCTGATTTGCTGACAGCGACAACAGCACCGGTATTGATTTCGATGTCGGCGTGCCGGCGCCGTCGGCGGTGCTGTGCAGCGGGATCAAACCGTTCGTCTCCGGGAAGTAGGCGCCCAGGCAGCCACGCGGAATGTCATATTCCACCAGCACGAAGCGATCGGCGCGGCGTTCGACGGCGTCGTCCCACACGCTGACCATGTCCACATACTGGCCATTCTGCATGCCCAGCATCGCCAGGTCTTCCTTGTTGATGAACACGACGCGGCGCAAACCGAACACGCCGCGATAGCGGTCGTCCATGCCGTAGATCGTGGTGTTGTACTGGTCGTGCGAACGCGCCGTCATCAAGACCATCAAACGCTCGCCGTGCAGGGCGCGGGCGCGGTGGATCGGCGTATCGGCATCGACCGCGTGCACCACGAATTGCGCCTTGCCGCTGGCGGTACGCCATTCGCGCTCGCGCGAGGCCACCTTCAGGTGGAAGCCACCCGGTTTGGCCACCCGCGCGTTGAAGTCGTAAAAGTCGTCGAACACCTTGGCGACGGCGTCTCGGATGCTGGCGTAGTCGCTGCCATAGGCGTGCCAGTCGATCTTGTCGCTACCGAGCGTGGCGTGCGCCATGCGCGCGACGATCACCGTCTCCGACAGCAGGTTGTCCGACGCCGGCTGGTTCATGCCGTACGACAGGTGGACCATGCTCATCGAGTCCTCCACCGTCACGCCCTGCGGCACGCCGTTTTGCATGTCGATCTCGGTGCGGCCCAGCGTCGGCAGGATCAGCGCTTCCTTGCCGAGGATCAGATGGCTGCGATTCAGTTTGGTGGCCACGTGCACCGTCAGGTCGCAGGCGCGCAGCGCGTCGAAGGTGAGGGGTGTGTCCGGGGTCGCCATGGCGAAATTGCCGCCCATGCCGAAGAAGACTTTCACTTTCCCGTCCAGCATGGCCTGGATGCTTTCGACCACGTCGTAGCCATGCTCGCGCGGAGGTTCGAAATCGAAGACCTTTTGCATGCGGTCGAGGAAAGCCTTGGTCGGCTTTTCCTCGATGCCCATGGTGCGGTCGCCCTGCACGTTGGAGTGGCCGCGCACCGGGCACAGGCCCGCGCCCTTGCGGCCGATGTTCCCGCGCATCATCATCAGGTTGGACAGCATCTGGATCGTCGCCACCGCGCCCTTGTGCTGGGTCAGGCCCATGCCCCAGGTGCAGATGACGTTCTTGCCGTTGATGTAAACCTCGCTCAGCTCCTCGATCTGCGCGCGCGGCACGCCCGATTCGGCCACCAGCTGGTCCCAGTTCTGGGCGCGCAGGTCCTGCGCGAACGCTTCGAAACCGCTGGTGTGTTCGGCGATGAAGGCGCGGTCGAGCAGGCCGGCCTGGCCGGCGGCCATGGCCTCGTCGTCGCGTTCGACCAGGCGTTTGGCCAGCGCCTTGATCAGCGCGAAGTCGCCGCCCAGCGTCGGCTGGATGAACATGGTGCTGATGGTGGTGCTCGAATTGGTCAGCATTTCCAGCGCGTGGGCCGGGCTGGTGAAGCGTTCCAGGCCACGCTCGCGCAGCGGATTGATGGAGACGATGCGCGCGCCGCGCTTGGCGCAGTCGCGCAATTCGCCCAGCATGCGCGGGTGGTTGGTGGCCGGATTCTGGCCGAAGATCAGCAAGGTGTCGGCGTGCTCGAAATCCTCCAGCGTCACCGTGCCCTTGCCGATGCCGACGGTGCCCGGCAGTCCCCGGCTGGTCGGCTCGTGGCACATATTGGAGCAGTCCGGGAAGTTGTTGGTGCCGTACATGCGCACGAACAGCTGGAACAGGAAGGCCGCCTCGTTGCCGGTGCGGCCGGACGTGTAGAACGCGGCCTGATTCGGATCGGGCAGGGCCTTCAGGTGGCGGGCGATCAGCGCGAAGGCGTCGTCCCAGGCGATCGGCAGGTATTTGTCGCTGGCGCGGTCGTAGACCATCGGATCGGTCAGGCGGCCATGCTGTTCGAGTTCGTAGTCGGACTGGCGCAGCAGCTCGGCGACGGTGCGCGCGGCGAAGAACTCCGGCTTCACGCGCTTGCTGGTCGCTTCGGCGGCGACGGCCTTGACGCCGTTCTCGCAGAACTCGAAGGTCGACGCGTGTTCGCGGTCGGGCCAGGCGCAGCCGGGGCAGTCGAACCCGTCAGGCTGGTTTTGCTTGAGCAGCGTCTTGAAATTACCGCCGCTGACCTTCTCGCGCACCAGGTTGATGGCCACCTGTTTGAGCGCACCCCAGCCGCCGGCGGCATGGCTGTACGGTTCGATGTGGCCTTCGGGTTTATCTTTTTGCATGTTGCTTTCCGGTAATATATCGTATTTCCGAGAGTATAGTGCAGAATCGCTTTATCGGCAGAAAACAGATCAAGGATAGCGGTAATGGATGACGAAGTCATGGCGGCGCTGATCGGCGTGCTGGACGCGCTGTGGCGCATCGAGGCCGCGCAGCCCGGCAAACCCTGCTCGCTGGCCAAGCTGAGCAAGCAGTCGCAGCGCCCGATGAGCGTGCTGCGGCGCCAATTATTGATGCTGGTGGAGGGCGGCTGGGTCGAGCTGCGGCTGGACGACGGCGGCATCACCGGCAGCGTGCGCTTGAGTGCGACCGGACTCCAACTTACGACAGAGTTGTTTACCTGAAAAAAGGCCCTTGCATCGAACCCGGCAACGTCGTACACTTGTTGTACCGTTTGGTACAACTCTTGAAAGCTCACCATGACACGTCCTCCGCTGCCCCCCTTCACCCGTGACACCGCGATCCAGAAAGTCCGCATGGCCGAAGACGGCTGGAACACCCGCAACCCGGAAAAAGTTTCGTTGGCGTACACCGAAGACTGCCAATGGCGCAACCGCGCCGAATTCGTCACCGGCCGCGCCGCCATCGTCGGCCTGCTGACGCGTAAATGGACGCGCGAGCTGGACTACCGCCTGATCAAGGAACTGTGGGCGTTCGAAGGCAACCGCATCGCGGTGCGCTTCGCCTACGAATACCAAGACGATTCCGGCCAGTGGTACCGCGCCTATGGCAACGAGAACTGGGAGTTCGCCGCCGACGGCTTGATGCAACATCGCCTGGCCAGCATCAACGAGGCGCCGATCGCGGCCGCCGACCGTAAGTTCCACTGGGATGCCAGCGGCCCGCGCCCGGCCGATCACGCCAGCCTGAGCGACCTGGGATTCTAGTCATGGCAAGAGTGATGGGCGAGCGCGGCGACGTGGTGCCGCTGCTGGCCGAGGTGTTCCGCACCTATGGCTTCGAGGGCGCCAGCCTGGCGCGCATCGGCGAGGGCACGGGACTGGGCAAGGGCAGCATCTATAACTTCTTCCCCGGCGGGAAAGAGGAGATGGCCGAGGCCGTGCTGGCCAACATCGACGGCTGGTTCCGCGACCAGGTGTTCCAGCCGCTGCGCGAGCGCGATGACGCGGCACAGGGCGTGGCCGACATGTTCACGGCGGTCGGCCGCTATTTCCTGTCCGGCCGCAAGGTGTGCCTGGTGGGCGTGTTCGCGCTCGGTCATGAACGCGACCGCTTCGCCGTCAAGGTGCAGGCGTATTTCGCCGAGTGGGTCGACGCGCTGGCGTCGGCGCTCGAGCGTGGCGGGCGCACGGCGGCGGTGGCGCGCGAGCTGGCCGAGGACGCCGTCGGCGGCATCCAGGGCGCGCTGGTGCTGGCGCGCGCGGCCGACGAGCCGGAGCTGTTCATGCGCGCGCTGGAGCGGATGCGGCTGCGCCTGCGCTAGCGGCGATCGTTCGGCTGCGCGCGCGAGCGGCCGCTGTTCAGATCAAGCCCAGGTCCTGGCCTTTGGTACCGAAAATGCGTTCCACCCGGCCCGCGTCGAGGCCATACATGCGCGCGAACAGGCCGCCGAACATGGCGCGGTATTCGTTGAGCACCGGGTAGTCGCGGTTCTGGAACAAGGTGTTTTGCTCGAGCCGTATCTGTTCGCCGCGCACCCTGCCGCCGGCGACACCGCCGCCCAGCACCCAATAGACGCTGCCGTGTCCATGGTCGGTGCCACGGTTGCCGTTTTCGCGGAAGGTGCGGCCGAATTCGCTGACGACGACCACCACCGTGTCCTTCCAGTCCGCTCCCATTTCCTTCGCATACGCGGCCAGGCCGCGTCCCAGCTCATCGAAGCGGCCCGCCAGATACCCGGTGGCGCCGCCCTGGCCGACGTGGGTGTCCCAGCCGCCGACATCGACAAAGCCGATATTGTATTTTTCCTTCATCAGCTTGGCGATGCGGCGCGCCTCCAGCTCGAAGCCCTTGGCGGTGATGGCGTTGCGGTTGGCCGCGTCCATCTCGCCGATCATCTCCTTCATCACATCCTCGCGCACCACGAAGCCGTCGCGCACCTGCCGCGCCAGCGCGGTGTCGCCGTACATCGAGGCGATCATCTTCGCCTGGCGCGCGTCGACACCGGGTTTGCCGATCGAGCGCAGCGCCATGTTGGGCAGCTGCGCGCCGCCCTGCATGATCAGCGGCAGCTGGTCGGTGAAGGAGATGGCGCTGGCTCGGTCGGCGTTCAAGGTCGTCGCCAGCCGGTTCAGGAAGCCGGAGCGATAGTCGCGCGTGCCGTCCAGCGCCTGGCCCAGTTCTATGCTGTCCTGCGTCTCGAAGTGGCTGCGCGAGATATCTTCGGTGCCGGCGAACGGCACGAACGCGACTTCGCCGACGGTGAACAGCGGGTAAATGGTCTCGCGCAGGGCGGGATGCAGGCCCCAGTCGGTGTTGATCGGCAGCGCCGCATTGAGGTCGTCGCCCGGTTTCGGCACCGCTATGTTGGGCCGCGCCTTGTAGTAAAACTGGCTGGAGACCGGCACCAGCAGGTTGGTGGCGTCGTATCCGCCGCGCATGAAGACGAACAGCAGCCGCGTCTTGCTGGCCGGCGCGGCCCACAGCTTGCCGGCCATCGTGGCGACGGGCAGCGCGGCCAGTGATTGGAGCAGGGTGCGGCGTTTCATCGTGCGTCTCCTCCGATTTCTACATCAGCGGTGCATCAGTTCGGGCGACGACAGCAGGAAGGTGTTCCATTCCTGCGGCGACGTGGCCTGTTCGAGCACCTTGCGGGTGGGCTGGCCCAAGGTCTTTTGCAAGGTTTGGTAGTACAGCGCGTTGGCCAGCTGGGGGAAGGCGGCGCGCTCGGTCGGCTGCGGGCCGTCGGTCTTGAACAGGCCCGCGTTGCCGGAGCCGATGGCCTTGGCGATTTCAAAGCGCGTCGTCATCTGGCCCGGACTGGCCCAGCCGGATTCGGTGAGCGGGTAGCCGTCCGGCGTCTGGCGCCCGTACAGCGGCTCCGCCATCCGGTTGAGCCACGACAGCATCGGTCCGGTGTTGAGGATCACCTTGTCGTCGTAGGTCAGGCGCACGGCGGACACCACGTAGTGCACCGGGTCCTTGAATTTCCGGCCCAGCGATTGCGCGAATTCGTCGGAGGTGAACATGGTGCGCAGCACCGCCGCGATGTCGCCGTCGCTGGAAGCGAAGGTCGCGGCCATGCGCCCGACCAGCGCCGGCGGCGGTTCGTCGGCGACGAAGTACACCGCCAGCTTGCGGCTGATGAAGCGCGCCGTGGCCGGGTGGCGGCTCAGGCGCTCGATCGCCTCGTCGACTTCGGCCAGCCCCCGGCCCTTGACGGCCTGGCCCAGGAATTCCTTGTCGCCGTAATCGTGGCGGTTGGGATTGAACTCGAACAGGCCTTGGCGCACGTACTGCGCCTGCAGCTCCTTCTTCACCTTCGGTTCGCCCGTGCCCAGGTTGACGCCGACGCCGGTGAGGATGCGCGCCAGTTCCTGCACGTCGCGCTGGCTGTAGCCGCCGTCCACGCCCAAGGTGTGCAGTTCCATCAGCTCGCGCGCGTAATTCTCGTTGATGCGGTTGGCGGCGTTCTGTTCGTTGTCCAGGTAGCGGATCATGGCCGGATGGCGCAAGGTGGCGGCCAGCAGGTCGCGGAACTTGCCCAGCGCGTGCGGGCGCACCGCCTTGTCCTCGTAATCGCCGACCAGCACGCGCAAATTGCTCTTGCCCTGGTGGACGCTGAAGTGGTTCATCCAGAACCACGTCATCTGCTCCTGCAGCTGGTTGGGCGAGTACAGGTCGCGCAGCAGCGAGCGCGCCGCCGCTTCCCTGGCGACGCGGTTCAACTCCTGCTGGTAGGCCTGCTGGGCCGACTTCTTGTCGTCGTCGACGGTGATCTTGTCGATGTCCTTGCGTTGCTGGTCCAGCTCCTGGATCAGTTGCTGCAGCGGCTTTCGGGTGATCGTCATGGCGTCGATCTGCGCCTGCGCGGCCGGCGGCAGCACCGCCGGGGAGGGATGCAGCTGCCGATCGAGCCAGGTGTCGTAGCCGAGTTTTTCGGCCTGCTGCCAGGTGCTTTGGTTGACGCCCCAGCTGACGCGGTTCAAGGCGCCGGCCAATTGGTCCGGCTTGACCGCCGAGGCGGCGGGGGGCTGGAAGGGCGTGGCGCAGCCGCCGAGGATCAGCAGCGCGGCGCAGGCGGCCAGGGATCCGATGCGCATGGACAGTGTGGACATGGTTATCATCATAAGACTCTAGAGTACGCCAATCCCGGCGAACTGCTATATTTGCTATGTATCGTGTGCTACAACATGTTACCGTGGCGCGCGCTCCTCCTCAATAACTGATCGACTAGGCGATAGAGAAATCCATGGTCCGACACCCGCTTCGCCTTCTGTCGCTTTGCGCCGCGCTGCTGGCCGGCCACTCCGCTTTCGCCGCCGTCACACTGCAGGTCACCTCCTCTGTGCGCACCGAATCAGTCAAGGGCGTGAGCAATCCGCCGGCCGATACGCGCCAGGTGATGGATGTGACGCTGTCCGACGACTACACCGCCGTGAAAATGCCCAAGGTCGAATTGATCTACGACTTCAAGTCGCGGCGCTACTACGTGCTCGATACCGTCAACAAGGTCTATGTCGACTACTCCCTGTACAGCATCGCCGGCTTCCGCACGATGGAACTGAAGAACCGCGAAAACATCAACGCCATGCTGGCCAAGGCGAAGATCGATACGCCCCTCAGCCGCCAGGTGGACCGCGAACAGGAGCTGGCGGTGGCGGATGACGACGCCGTCAAGATTGACGAAAGCGCCGGCGACGGCACACTGGAGTTTTCCAGCGAGGGCCGGATGCTGGCCTCGTGGAGCAAGGCCGGCGACAAGGTTGGCGCGGCCGACGCGGCACGCTTCGCGCAGTTCCTGCGCTACACGCAGGCGGGGCATCCGCAGCTGCTGGCCAGGCTGGCCAGGGATCGCGTCATTCCCGGGCAGTTGACGTTCACCGTCAACACCGGCGTCGGCGTGCGCACCGTCAGCATCAGCGTCGCCGAAGTGAAGAGCGCGCGGCCGCCGGCCTTCGATCTGAAAAGCTACGCGCCGCGCGTGGCGCAAACGGGCGAACGGGCTGGGGAACTCGATGTCATGCTCGACCGGATGGCGTCGCTCGCGCCGGAGCGGCTGGCCGCGCTGCGCGCCGCCCATCCCTGCGACACGGCGGCCGACTACCGCGACGACCAGTTGCTTGACACGATGCTGGGGCGTACCGAGTGCGTGCTGGCCACCGGCGAGCCGATGCTGCCGTTTACGCCGGCGCAGCTGGAGAAGATGCGCGAGGACCCGGCGGTGGGACTGATGCTGGCTTCCGTCAGCCCGAAGAACAAGGAGGAGTACGAGGGCGCGGTCAAGACGCTGGTGGAGCTGCGCAAGCAGGCGCCCCGCAAGGCCTATGTCCTCAAGCTGCTGGAGGCGAACAACCGCCTGCGGCTTGGCCAGCGCAAGGAAAGCCTGCAACTGTTCGGCGAGGTGTTGCAGGCCAATCCGGTGTTGGGCGGCGCGTACAAGGATCTGGGGGACTTGCTGCTATTGACCGGCGATAGTCCGCGCGCGTGGCGCAGCTGGGACATTGGACGCGGCATCGCGCCGAAGGTGCCGAACTTCACGGCCGTCAATGACTTCGAGGCGCAGCTGCTAAAGCGGCATCCTGAATTCTTCTGATTGGGGTTTGATGGAGCCGGGTGGAGCTCTGTGGGGACTTAATGCTGCGTTCAGCGGGGTTTGGGCTGACGCGTTGCTGCATTAAGGGGGCGCCGGTACCGCATGCCGGCGCCTGGCATGGCAAGATCAGCTGAGCTGCTCAATGCATGGAAGCGGTGGACAGATCTTTCAATTCCCGTATGCTGATCTCTGACTTTTCATGCATACGCAGCAAAATCGTGGCTCCAACTGCCAGCTTGCGGTGTCGGATTTTGCTGATGATGGGAGGCTGCACTTCCAAAACTCGGCACAATTCCGCGTCGTTTTTTAAGTTCATTTTTTCGATCAAGGTATCAAGCAACTTGTTCGGGACGAAGCTGGAGGGTTCCAGCGCCCGAGCACGATTCATGGCCTCGATCAGTTCCAGCTTTTTTTGCCGTACGTTCATGATTTGCTCCTCCTTTGCTCAAACGTGTCAATAAAGACGTTTCCCAGCAAGGCTAGCGCCCACATTTTTGATCTGAATGTGGTGCGCGACTCAACATTCTTGATAACCATGCAAGTTAATTTAAATAATACTACTTTGCGCGGAAAATTGCTGGGTTTAACAAATGAATTATCTTGTTTATTGCTTAAACGGGTTGACGTTTGTTGTTTCTTGTATGCAGCTTTTCGATAGTTGTAGGACTTTGTCTGTCATTTCGGCCGCGATGCGGGAGTGGGTCACCATAATGGCGCACGCGCCGGTCGATTTGATTTCCCGCCGTAACAAGGTGAGGATGCTGTGCGCGGTGTCCGGATCGAGGTTGCCGGTCGGCTCGTCGGCCAGCACCAGCGCCGGACGGTGCACCAGCGCGCGGGCGATCGCCACGCGCTGCATTTCGCCGCCGGAGAGCTGGTGCGGAAAGTCGTCGCCGCGCCCGCCCAGGCCGACGGCGTCGAGCATCTCCGCCGCGCGCGCCGTGGGCAGGCCGTTGAGCAGCAGCGGCAGCGCGACGTTTTGCAGCAAGGTCAGATGCGGCAGCACGTGGAAGGCCTGGAAGATGAAGCCCATGCGCGCGCGCCGCAGTTTGGTGGCGGCGTCGTCGTCGAGCCCGGACATCGGCACGCCGTCGACGATGATCGGCGACGCGCCGGGGTCGTTGGGGTCGGCATCGGGCGTATCGAGACCGGCGATGAGGTTGAGCAGCGTCGATTTGCCGACGCCGGAGTCGCCCATGATGGAGACGAATTCGCCCGCCTTGAAGGTCCATGAGAGGTTGGACAGCACCGGACGGCCGCTGGCATAGGATTTGGACAGGTTGCGCAGTTCGAGCATGGGACAGGGCTCCTGTAAGGAAGCGGATTGGCGGAATATCGGATCAGCGCGTGAGCGCGCGGCGCATCGCGAAGCTGATGGCGTCCACCAGCGCCACCAGCAGCAGCATGGCGATGATGACGGTGGCGGCCTTCTGCATCTGGAACAGCGACAGGTGATATTTGAGCATCTGTCCCAGGCCGCCGGCGCCCACCACGCCGAGGATGGCGGCGGCGCGGATATTGTTCTCCCAGCGGTACAGGGTATAGGACAGCATCTGCGGCAGCGTTTGCGGCAAGGTCGCGTAGAGGAAGGCGGCGGTGGCGGAGGCGCCGTTGGTGCGCAGGCTTTGCTCGGGCAGCGGCGCGGCGTTTTCCAGCGCATCGGCGAACAGGCGTCCCAGCACGCCGGCGGTGTGCGCGGCCAGCGCCAGCGTGCCGGCGAACGGTCCCAGGCCGGCGGCGATCAGCAGGATCGAGGCCCACACCAGTTCCGGGATCGAGCGCAGCACATTGAGCGCGGCGCGCACCAGCGCGCGCGGCGCGCGGCCGAAGCGGCCCGACGCCGGCAGCGACAATGCCAGCCCGGCCAGCACCGCCAGCAAGGTGCCGAGCGCAGACATCGACATCGTTTCTATCGTGGCCCACGCGGTCTTGGTCAGGAAGCGGGGCGACAGGTCCGGCGGCGCGAAGCCGGCCAGCAGTTCGAGCACGCTGTTGACCGCGTCGACGGTGAAGAACTCGCGCCATTTCAACGGCAGCGCGGCGAAGCTGGCCACGATCAGCGCCGCCACCAGCGCCATCAGCGCCAGCACGGTCCAGTCGCGGGCCGGCGGTTGGGGCATGCCGGTATGCGTTTTGATGTCGTTCATCCGAGCCGCCCGCGCAGGATTTTGGAGAACAGGTCCGCCAGCGCGACCAGCGCCACGAACACCAGCAACATCGAGGATACCTCGGCGCCGGCCAGCATTTTCATCGATTCATCCATGCGCTGACCGAGGCCGCCGGCGCCGACAAAGCCCATCACCACCGAGCCGCGTATCGCGCATTCCCAGCGGTAGACCGTGTACGACATCAGTTCCGACGCCGATTCCGGCAGCGCGCCGTACAGCAGCGCCCCCAGCCTGCCGCTGCCGTTGGCCATCAGGGTATCGGTGGCGTGGGAGTCGGACGATTCCAGGATCTCGGCGTAGACCTTGCCCAGCATGCCGCAGTAGGTGAGGGCGATGGCCAGCACGCCGGCCGTGGGGCCGAGGCCGATGATGCGCACGAACAGCAGCGCCCACACCAGTTCCGGCACGCTGCGCAGCAGCACCAGCAGCCAGCGCACGCCCTGGCGCAGCAGCCTGGCCGGTAGCCGCATGCGCCCCGTGCCCAGCGCGGAAATCGACAGCTTTTCGTTGATGATCAGGGTGGCGGGGATGGCGCCCAGCAGCGCCAGGGTCAGCCCGGCGGTGGCGATGGCGACGGTCTGCCAGGTTTCGCGCAGCAGCATCTGCAGGAATTCGGCGCCGTGCGCGGGCACCAGGAAGTCCGACAGGAAGCGCCCGGTGGCCGACAGGCTTTGCCAGTCCCACAGGATCCACGGCTTGAATTCGCTGACGACCAGCATCGGCCACAGGACGATGACGGCGACCGCGCAGGCGATCAGCCGGCCGCGCCAGGCCGGATCGGCGTGCAGATTGGGTGGAAAGACGGCCATTACAGACAAGCGCCGATGCCCAGTTTGACGGCCAGCGCGTCGTGGTCCGGCTGCGGCGCGCTGACGGTTTGCTCGCCTTGATACAGCTCGTCGATCATCTGCTGCGTGACCTGCGCGCGCGGCAGGTCGAATTCGATGCGGCCGTTGCGCAGCGCGACGATGCGCGGGAAGTGGCGCAGCGCCAGCTCGACCTGGTGCAGGCTGCAAATCAGGGTGGCGCCGCGCGCGGCGGCTTCCTCGCGCAAGGTGGCCAGGGTCAGCTCGGACAGCGCGGGATCGAGCGCCGACAATGGCTCGTCGACCAGCAGGGCCTTGGCCGGCGACAGCAGCAGGCGCGCCAGGCCGCAGCGCTGGCGCTCGCCGCCGGACAGGCGGTCGACGCGCGAATACAGTTTGTCGCCCAGATTGAAGCGCGACAGCGCCTGCCACGCGGCTTGCGGGTCGGCGGGTTTGAACAGCGAGGCGAGGGCGCGCCACACGCTCCATTGGGGCAGGCGCGCGGCCAGCACCGCCGTCACCACCCGTTGGCGTGGCGGCAGCGGCGGTGTTTGCGGCGCCAGGAATAATTGAGCGCGCAGGCGGTGGCGCGCGGCTTCGCCCAGCGCCCACGGATCGGTGCCGAAGGCCTCGAATCCGCCTTCGGCCGGCCGCTGGGCACAGGCCAGCGTCGCCAGCAACGTGGTCTTGCCGGCGCCGGAGGGACCGATCAGCGCCAGTTGCTCGCCCTGTCGCACCGTCAGCGAGATCGCTTGCAGGGCCGGAGCCGCAGCGGAAGATGATGCGCCAAGGTGGCGCACCGTCAGGTCCCGCAATTGGTAGGTCGGCATGTAGTACTTTTAAACCTTACTTTTTCAGCAGGCCGGCGTTCTGGGCGGCCGCTTCGATGGCGGTGTAGTTCTCGGCCTTGGTCGGGATGAACTTCGAGGCGCGCTGCAGATCCATGATGATCTTGTCCTGCGGGTTTTTCGGATCGAGGGCCAGGAAGGCGTCGGTGATCTTCTTCTTCAGGTCCGCGCTCATGTCGGTGCGCACGGTCCAGTTGTAGTCGTAGTAGCCCGGGGTGGTGTAGAAAACCCGCACCACGGCCGGATCGACCTTCTTCTCGGCGACCAGTTTTTCCCAGACCGAGATATTGAGCGCGCCGGCATCGACCTTGCCGCCGGCGACAGCGGCGACGGTGGCGTCATGCGCGCCGGAGAAGGCGATGCGTTTCAGATCGCTGTCCGGATCGATTTTCGCGGCCAGCAGGAAGGAGCGCGGCATCAGGTGGCCCGAGGTAGACGACTCGGAACCGAAGCTCAGGGTCCGGCCTTTCAGGTCTTCCAGCTTGTTGATGTCCTTGTTGGTGGTGATGAACACCGAGCGGAATTTTTCGTCTTCCGCGCGCTGCACCAGCGGCGTGACCTGGTTCTTGCTGCGGTCCTTGGCTTGCACGAAGGTGAAGCCGCCGAACCAGACCATGTCCACTTTCTTATTGATCAGCGCTTCGACCGACGCCGCGTAATCGGTGACGGGGGTGAACTCGACCTTCATGCCGGTCTTCTTCTCCAGGTACTCGCCCAGCGGCTTGAACTTGCGCTGCAGTTCCGTCGGCGCCTCGTCCGGGATGGCCGACACGCGCAGCACGCGGTCGGCGGATTGCGCCTGGGAATGGGCGGCGGCCATCAGCAGGCCGGCGGCCAGCAGGGATTTGAGCGTGTTCATTGGGGAAAATTTCATTGTCGGTGCCCTATGTGAAGGAGTGTGTTTCTATTTATATGCCTGTAACTCGGCCGAAAGTGAAAAGCCGCACGGTCATCGTCCACGCGGCGCCTCAAAATGGATATTCAGCTATCATAACAAAAAGTTTGTCTACGGCAGGGGAGACCACTGGCGGGACACGCACCTTCAGTCAAAGGCACAGTCACCATGCAAATGTCCCGCCCTCACGGCAGCGATGCGGTCATCGCCGAAATCAGCGCCGGTCTGCTGGCTCCCGACGCGAATACGTCGCCCAAATACCTGTATGACGGCCTGGGCTCCAAGCTGTTCGAGGCGATCTGCGAACTGCCGGAATACTATCCCACCCGCACCGAGGCCGGCATCTTCGCCGCGCACGGCGCGGACATGGCGCGCGACATCGGCACCGGCACCTCGCTGATCGATCTGGGCGCCGGCAATTGCGCCAAGGCCGCCGGCCTGTTCCCGCTGCTGCAACCGGCGCAATACGTGCCCGTCGATATCTCGCGCGATTTCCTGCTCGATTCCGTCTCGCGCCTGCAGCAGCGCTTCCCCGAAATTGAAATGACGCCGCTGGGACTCGATTTTTCGAGCGGCTTCGCGCTGCCGGACAGCGTACGCCATCGGCGCCGCCTGTTTTTCTATCCCGGTTCGTCGATCGGTAACTTTTCGCCCGAACAGGCCAAGGGGTTCCTGCGCGGCCTGCACGCCAACGCCGGCGACGACGGCGGCCTGTTGATCGGCGTGGACCTGATCAAGGACGGCGCGGTGCTGGACGCCGCGTATGACGACGCGATCGGCGTGACGGCGGCCTTCAACCTGAACATGCTGCGGCATGTGAATCATTTGATCGGTGCCGATTTCGACGTGCGCCAGTGGCGGCACGTCGCTTTCTTTAACCAGGAGGAAAGCCGCATCGAAATGCACCTGGAGGCGCGCGCCGCGTTGACGGTACGCTGGCAGGGCGGCGAGCGCCGCTTCGCGCAGGGCGAGCGCATACACACCGAAGACAGTTATAAATACACGCGGCAGTCCTTCGTCGGCCTGCTGGAGCAGTCCGGGTTTGCCACCACCCGTGTCTGGACCGATCCGGCGGGCTGGTTCGCCGTCATCCACGCCCGCGTTATCCGCGACTGACAGGAAGGGACACGATATGGACATGCGTTTGCCGCAGCAGCCACTGTTTGCCCAACCCGGCGCCCACTACCACACGGTGCGTCAGCGCTCGCTGCTGCTGGCCGAGCCACTGACCGACGAGGATTGCGGCGCGCAGTCGATGCCGGACGCGAGTCCGATCAAGTGGCATCTGGCGCACACCACGTGGTTCTTCGAGACCTTCATCCTCGAGCGCATGGAGGCCGGGTTCCAGCCTTTTCATCCGGCGTTCCGGGTGCTGTTCAACTCCTATTACAACGGCGTCGGCGAAAAGCATCCGCGCGCGCAGCGCGGCCTGCTGACACGGCCGGCGATGGCGCAGGTGCGTGCCTACCGGGCCGATGTCGACGCGCGCGTGGCGCGTTTATTGGGCGGCGTGGCATCCGAACTCGATGCGCCGCAACGCGAACAGCTCGAGATGCTGATCGCGCTGGGGCTGGAGCACGAGCAGCAACACCAGGAACTGATGCTCACCGACGTCAAACACCTGCTGGCGCAAAGCGCCTTGCTGCCCGCGTATATGGAGACGGCCATGCCTGCGGCTCCCGTGGCGCCGCAATTGTCGTGGGTGGACTTCGACGGCGGCCTGGCCGAGATAGGCCATGACGGCGAGGGCTTTTGCTTCGACAACGAGCTGCCCCGCCACAAGCAGTATGTGGCGCCATTCCAGCTGGCGTCGCGCCTCGTGACGAATGGTGAGTATCAGGCGTTCATCGCCGCCGGCGGCTACTTCAACGCGGCGCTGTGGTTGGCCGAGGGCTGGGATTGGGTGCGCAGCCAGAATTTGAAGTGCCCGATCTATTGGCGACAGGACGACAACGGCAACTGGCAGGAATTCACGTTGCGCGGCGCGCAGGCGCTGGACCCGAACCTGCCGGTGACGCATCTTTCGCTGTTCGAGGCGGACGCCTATGCCCATTGGGCCGGCGCCCGCCTGCCCACCGAGGCGGAGTGGGAAGTCGCCGCCGCGCGGGTGGCGATCGACACCGGCGAGCTGCATCCGGCCGGCGCCGGCGCTGCTGCCGGTACCGATCACGGGCTGCTGCAGATGTTCGGCCATTGCTGGCAGTGGACCAGCAGCAGCTACTCGCCGTACCCGGGATATCGGACCGCGCCGGGCGCGCTGGGCGAATACAACGGCAAATTCATGTTGAATCAGTATGTGCTGCGTGGTTCCTCATGCGCCACGCCGGCGGGGCACGCGCGCGCCAGCTATCGCAACTTCTTCCCGGCCGGCGCCCGCTGGCAGTTCACCGGCATCCGGCTGGCGCGGCAAGCCTCAATGTGACGCCGCCGTTGCCATCGTCATCCAACGCGCGATGATCGGCTGCCAGTCCAGAAATTCATACCGGTGATGGCTGCGTTGTCCCGGTTTTTTTGGCCATGCGTGGCGCGGCGTCGGCACGCCGCCAGTCGCCACAACGGTTTGGTCAGGCCAAAATCCGGACACATAAGCGGCATAAGGCCTGTCATAAATGTCATACGAACGATCTTAATTACCATAAGCCGGTTAAGTTTCATCCGGGCGCGCCTATTCGCTTGCTATTGGTAGTGAGGTAAATGATAATTTATGCATCGTTCGATTCCACTTTTTTATCTTTCTCTTACTATGCCTATCCTCATACGCCGATTAACGCCTTCAGACGCCGCAGCCTTCCAGTCATTGCGCCTTTCCGGCCTTCGTGAAACGCCAACCGCTTTCACCTCCAGCTACGAAGAGGAGTGCAATACGCCGATTCCCGTGACCGAGGCTTATTTCGAATCGGAGGCGGGCCGCAACCGTTTCGGCGCCTTTGACGGCGACCGCCTGGTCGGCATGGTCGGTGTCGGCCGCGAATCGCAGATCAAGCTGCGTCACAAAGCCTACATCCGCGGCATGCAGGTCGATGTCGCCTATCGCGGCACCGGCGTCGGCCGCCAGCTGATGGAGCACGCGATGGAGTTCATCTCGACGATGGAGGGCGTGACCAAGGTCACCCTGGCCGTCACCGTCGGTAACGCGGCGGCGATCACCTTGTACGAATCGATCGGCTTCAAGGTCTATGGGCGCGAACATTGCGCGTTGATCGTCGACGGCGTGCCATACGACGACGTGCTGATGGATATCCAGCTTTAAGAGCGGGTCGCTACACAAAAGCGTCAACGCCAGCGATGTATTCTTGCGTGCGGGATGATAGTTAGGCTATTATTGAGAATAATTCTCATTCATGATGTCTAATGTTGGCCGCATTCCTCCATTCCGAACAGGTCAAATCGATCTACGACGCCCACCACGGCTGGCTTGAGTGCTGGCTGCGCAAAAAGCTGGGCAATGCTTCGGATGCGGCGGACATCGCGCAGGATACCTTCGTGCGCGTGTTGTCCAGGGAGACGGCGATCCGCGAGCCGCGCGCGATGCTCACCACGATCGCGCAAGGCATGGTGGCCAATTTCTACCGGCGCCGGGACATCGAACTGGCGTACGAGCAGGCGCTGGCCGCGTGGCCTGAGCAGCACGCGATGTCGCCGGAAACCCGAGCGATCATGCTCGAGACGCTGGTTGAAATCGACGCTTTACTAAACAGCCTGCCGCCGCTGGTGCGCGAGGCGTTTCTGCTGTCGCAGCTCGATGGCATGGGACAGGCCGATATCGCCGCGCGGCTGGGCATCTCGCTGGCCACCGTCAAGCGTCACATCGCCAAGGCCATGCTGCACTGCTGTTTCGCCGACTGAGATGACGATACCTCCGATTTCCTCCGAAGTGCGCGCGCAGGCCGTGGATTGGCTGGTGGAGCTGCAATCGGAGTTGGCCGACGATGACCTGCGTCTGCGCTGGCGCCTGTGGCACGATGCCGATCCGGCGCACGCGCGGGCATGGGCGCGCGTCGAGGCGTTTGGCGACAAGCTCCAAAGCCTTCAGCCCGACATCGCCCACGCCACCCTGAACGGGGCCCGGTCGGAGCAACGCCGCAAAACGCTCAAAACCCTGGCGATCCTGATGGGCGTCGGTGGCGCCGCCTGGTTTGCCGGGGAGGAGACTCCGTTGCGGGAATGGTCGGCCGACCAT
Organism: uncultured Duganella sp.; assembly: GCA_963511605.1. GTDB lineage: Bacteria > Pseudomonadota > Gammaproteobacteria > Burkholderiales > Burkholderiaceae_D > Rugamonas. The sequence continues at coordinate 108,091 of CAUPJZ010000013.1, forward strand.
CGCACCCGCGTCGGCGAGCGCGTGGTGCTGATGCTCGACGACGGCACGCGGGTGCGCATGAACGCCGACACGGCCCTTAATATTCGTTACACCGCCACCGCGCGCACGCTGCAACTGCTGCGGGGGGAGATTCTGGTCACCACCGCGCACGAACCCGTATTCGAGGGTGCTTCGGCCCGTTCCTTTTCGGTCGACACGGCCGAAGGTTCCGCGCTCGCGCTCGGGACCCACTTCCAGGTGCTCCGGCTGGACGGCCGCAGCGTGGTGTCGGTGTTGGACGGCGCGGTGGAGATCCGCCCGGTGGGCAATGCGGCCGCCGTCAGGCTTGACGCGGGTCGGCAGGCGGGCTTCACGCGCGACGCCGTCGGCCCGGTGGGTGCGGTCGACGACGTGGTGACGGCCTGGATCGATGGCATGCTGGTCGCCCAGGACATGCCGCTGCCCGAATTCCTGGCCGCGTTGAACCGCTATCGTCCCGGTCATTTGCGATGTTCGCCGTCGGCCTCGCGGCTGACCGTCAGTGGAACCTACCCGCTGGCGGACTCCGACAAGGTCCTCGAGATCCTCCAAGCCACATTGCCGGTCAAGGTCGACCGCTACACCCGCTACTGGGTCACCGTCGGCCTGAAAAAATAATTCAAAATAGTTGAGCTGTTTCGGTTTCTCGCGGGGCAATGGGGATAAGAAGCTTTTTTAGCCTAGCCATCCAGGAATCCAGACATGCACCAGAATTTACTCCCTTCGTTCGAGCGGACCAAGCGCCGCGCCGTCGCTTGCGCGATCAGCCACGCGCTGCATGCGCTGCCTGCATTTGTCGTCGGGGTGATCGCCGCCGCGCCGCTGGCCATCATGGCCGCTCCCGCGCATGCCCAGCAGGCCGACAGCCTGCGCAACTTCAGCGTCCCCGCCGGCCCGCTGACCGCGACCCTGAACCGTTTCGGCCGCGAGGCCGGCATCATGCTGTCGTTCTCGACCCAGGCGACCCAGGACATGCAAAGTCCCGGCGTGAGCGGCGTTCATACGCCATCCTCCGGTCTGGCGGCGCTGTTGAAAGGAACCGGCCTGGCCGCCACGCGGCAGTCCAACGGCGGCTACGTGATCGCCGCGTCGAGTCCCTCGGCGGCGCAGGTCGACAGCGCCGCCGCGCTGCCGATGGTGCATGTGGTGGCGCAGACGCAGGGCGCGACGACCGAAAACTCCGGCTCCTACACCGGCCGCGCGACCACCATCGGCAAGATGGAGCAGTCGATCCGCGACACGCCGCAATCGGTCAGCGTGATCACGCGCCAGTTCATGGACGATAAGAACCTGGTGACCCTGGACGAGGTGATGGCGCAAGCGACGGGCGCCACCCGTTCGCAGCGCAATTTCGGTTCGCACACCTTCACCATCCGGGGCTTCGCAATGGACACCTACCTGGTGGATGGTGTGGCCGGCACGGTGTTCGACCCCACCGGCTGGATGCCGACCGATATGGCGATCTACGACCGCGTGGAAGTGCTGCGCGGCGCCGCCGGCCTGATCGTCGGCGCCGGCGATCCGAGCGGCGCGGTGAACCTGGTGCGCAAGCGCCCACGCAAGGAGGCGCATATCGACGTCAACCTGAGCGCGGGTTCGTGGGACAACTATCGTACCGAAGTCGATGCCGGCGCGCCCCTCGACGCAGATGGCACCTTGCGCGGCAGGGTGGTGGTGGCCTATCAGGACAAGCACACCTTCCAGGATGTGACGCGGTCGCGCGAGCCGCTGCTGTACGGCGTGATCGAGGCCGATCTGGGGCGGGACACCACCTTGACCGTCGGCGCGCGCCGGCAGGAAAACACCATAGACGGCTACACCGTCTTCGGCCTGTCGCGCTACAGCGACGGCGGTGCGCTGGATGTGCGTCGATCGACATCGATGGCGCAGGACTGGAATAAGCACGAGGCTACCTTCAACGACGTCTTCGCGGAAGTTGAGCACCGTTTCGGCGCGGGCTGGAAGGCGCGCCTGGCCGCCAATTACAACGACGGCGGTTTCGAGCAAAAGGTCGGTATCACGCGCGGCGCGGTAAATCGCGCCACATTGCGCGGCGCCACGCTGTACGACCTGTATTTCAAGAATCTGGATGTGACCAGCTACGGCGTGGACGCCAGCGTGACCGGCGGTTTCAGCGCGTTGGGCGGCCGGCACCAGGTGGCGGTGGGCGCCAACTGGTCCAAGCAGGAGCAGAACAACAAGACCACCGATATACGGACCAACATCCCGGTCAATATCTTCAACGTCAACCACGCGGCCGTGGCCGAACCGGCGCGCCCGGCTTGGACGGTCGATGCCGATACGCGCGACCAGCGCTACGGCGTCTATGCCAGCGCACGGCTGGAACTGGCCAGACCACTGCATCTGCTGCTCGGCGCGCGCGTGAGCTGGCAGGACTATTTGCAGGTCAACCGCCTGACCGGCGCCAAGCTGGCCGATTACCAGCAAGACCACGAGTTCACGCCTTATGCGGGTCTGGTGTACGACCTGAATGCGCAATGGTCGCTCTACACCAGCTATGCCGACACTTTCCAGGTGCAGAGCACCTTTCTAAGCGCGGACGGCGCGCCGTTGAAGCCCGCCGTGGGCGCCAACTACGAGGCGGGCGTCAAGGGCGAGCTGTATGACGGGCGATTGAACCTGTCGATGGCGGTCTTCAAGATCCGCAAGGACGACTTGGCGGTGCTCGACGAGGCCAACTTGGGCATGTGTCCCGGCTCGCTGTCGACCAGCGATTGCTACCGCAACGGCAGCACCCTGCGCAGCAAGGGCGTGGAGCTGGAGGCGAGCGGCGAACTGGCGCCGGGCTGGCAGGTATCGGCCGGCTACACCTACGTCACCAGCCGCGACGACGCAGGCGCCAGCATCAGCTCCGAGACGCCGCACCATCTGCTGCGCGCATCCACCAGCTATCGCCTGCCTGGCCAGCTCAAGGCGCTGACCGTGGGCGGCGCGGTTTCCGCGCAGAGCGGTTATGCCTTCCCGGCGTCGGACAACACGGCCGTGACGATGGGCGAGGGCGGCCGCGCCGTCTGGGACATGAACGCGGCCTACCGCATCAACGACAAATGGACGGCGCAGCTGAACCTCAACAACCTGTTCGACCGCCGCTACTATTCGATGCTCGGCTCTCTGACGCGCGGTAACTACTACGGCGAACCGCGCAGCGTCGGCCTGATGCTGCGCGGCTCCCTGTAATCGCGGCGCGTTGGCGATATGAGGGATAGCTGGCGTCTTTCGATGGGATGGCTGCACACGTGGGGTGGCCTGATAACGGGCTGGCTGCTGTGCGCGATCTTCCTGACCGGGACGCTGAGCGTGTTCCGCGAGCCGATCACGCGCTGGATGCAGGCCGCGCCGCCGGTCGGCGCGCCCGCGCAGCCGATAGCCACGGGTGCTTCGGTCCAGCGCGCACTCGGCTATCTGGAGCGGCAAGCGCCCAAGGCGCGCTTCTGGCGCATCGAGCTGCCGGCGCGTCCGGACGAAGCGATGCGGCTGTTCTGGCGCGATAAAAGCGGCGAGCGGCAACAGGCCATCGACCCGGCGAGCGGCGCCGTGCTGCCCGCGCCGTGGGGCCGCGAGACCCAGGGCGGCCGATTTTTCATGACCTTCCACTATTCGCTGCAGGCCGGCCTGACCGGTTTCTGGATCGTCGGCGTGCTGTCGATGGGGATGCTGGTGGCGCTGGTATCGGGCGTGATCGTCCACAAGCGCATCTTCAGCGACTTCTTCACCTTCCGTCCGGGTAAAGGGCAGCGCTCGTGGCTCGATGCGCACAATCTGTTTGGCGTATTGACCTTGCCGTTCCTGTTCATGATCACGCTGACCGGGCTGGCGATTTTCTATTCGAGCTTCATCCCGCTACCATTGCGCGCGGCCTACGGCGCCGACGATCAGGCTTACGAGCGGCTGGAGCACGATCTGGCGGCGGAGGCGCCGGCGCCGCGCCGCAAGATCACCGGCATCCCGGCGCCGTTGCCGCAAATGGAGCCGTTGCTGGCGAAGGCGCGAACGCTGCTGGGCGGAGAAGTGCGCATGCTGGTGTTCGAACGCCCCGGCGACGCCAGCATGGCGGTCAGGGTGTTCGGCCGCGCGGTGGACGACGGCGAAACGGGCCGCATCCTGAACCAGCCGGGCGTCGCCCTGTTCGACGGCGTCACCGGCGCGGTGCTGCAGTTGAAGAAACCGGACCCGGTCGAGGAATCGGTCGGGCAGGCCACGCATCGCGTGATGGAGCACCTGCATTACGCCCGCTTCGGCGGCTGGACCATGCGCTGGCTGTATTTCATGAGCGGCCTGGCCGGCACCGCGCTGATGGCGACGGGAACAATCCTGTATCTGATCAAACGGCGGACAAAGAGCGGCGGCGAATTCGGTTCGGCGACGGCTGGCGTCTACCGCTGCATCGACGCTATCAACACCGCTTCGATCAGCGGCTCGGTGCTGGCCTGCATCGGCTATTTTTACGCCAACCGCCTGATGCCGGCCGATCTGGCGGCACGCTCCGGCTGGGAGATCGGCGCCTTCTTCATGGTCTGGCTGGCGGCGCTGCTGCATGCCGCCGCGCGTCCGCGCCTGGCTGCGTGGATCGAGCAGCTGGCGCTGGGCGCCTTATTGTGTGTCGGCCTGCCTGTGTTGAACGCGCTGACCACCGGGCGGCATGTGGGAAGTTATATCGCTGCCGCCGACTGGCAAAGCGCCGGCGTCGAGCTGACCGCCATCGGTTTCGCCCTGCTGCTGGCGATGGCGGCGCTCAAGGTCCATCGCAAGGAGCGCAAACCATGAGCACGAAACTCAAAGGTGGCGTGACCGCGCGCTATCGCTGGATGGTGCTATCGCGCCTGTTGGCGGCGACCGTGGGCAGCTATGTGGTGGCCTCGCTATTCGGCGCGCTGACGGCCTTCGGCCTGCCGATGGTGTCCGGCCTGACCCTGGCCGACGGAGTGGTGATCGGCACCATGCTGGGCTTCGTGGCGCATGCGGGGTTGTTCGTGTTTGCGTTTTCACCCATGCGCGCGGGCAGGGTATGGGTATGGCTGCTGGGCGCAGCGCTGGTGATGGCAGTGATGCTGTGGGCGACCGGCGGGAACGCGTTGTTCCCGCCGGCGCCGCATTGAAAAGCTCTTAGGCCGCGACCGCGCCTTTGGCTTGCGCCGCTTCGATGGTGTTCAGCTGGCGGTTGACCGCGCTGAGCACCGCCTTGAACGAGGCGGTCAGGATGTTGCTGTCGGTGGCCGCGCCGAACAGGGTCGGGCCGTTGGCCAGACGCAGTTCGACATAGCAGGCCGCCTTGGCGTTGGCGCCCGAGCCGATCGAGTGCTCGTGGTAGTCCATCAATTTGATGTCCAGGCCGAGCGCGTCGACGAAGGCGTCGATCGGGCCGTTGCCGCCGCCTTGCAGCGCCATCGGCGCCTGGCGGTGGGTCAGGTTGATGTCGATCTGCACCGGCTCGTCGCTGGTGGTGTCTTCCACCATCTTGTGCGAGTTGTAGGCGTACGGCGCGTTCTGTTCGAAGTACTCCTTGCTGAAGATGTCGTAGATGCCTTCGGCGGTGATTTCCAGGCCGGTGGCGTCGGCCACCGCCTGCACGGCGCGGCTGAACTCGATCTGCAGGCGGCGCGGCAGCACCAGACCGTAGTCCTGCTCCAGCAAGTAGGCCATGCCGCCTTTGCCGGACTGGCTGTTGACGCGAATGACGGCGTCGTAGCTGCGACCCAGATCGGCCGGATCGATAGGCAGGTACGGAATCTCCCAGATCGCGCCTTCCTTCTGCTGCGCGAAGCCCTTCTTGATCGCGTCCTGGTGCGAGCCGGAGAAGGCGGTGAACACCAGGTCGCCGACGTACGGATGGCGCGGATGCACCGGCAGCTGGTTGCACTCCTCGACGCACTTGCGCACTTCGTCGATGTCGGAGAAGTCCAGGCCCGGGTGCACGCCCTGGGTGTAGAGGTTCAACGCCAGGGTAACCAGGTCGACGTTGCCGGTGCGTTCGCCGTTGCCGAACAGGCAGCCCTCGACGCGGTCGGCGCCGGCCATCACGGCCATCTCGGCGGAGGCGACGGCGGTGCCGCGGTCGTTATGCGGGTGGACGCTGATGATCAGCGAATCGCGGCGCGCCAGCTTGCGCGACATCCATTCGATCTGGTCGGCGTAGACGTTCGGCGTGCTGCATTCGACCGTCGACGGAAGGTTGATGATCATCTTCTTGTTAGGCGTCGGCTCCCAGATCGCGGTGACGGCGTCGCAGATATGCTTGGAGAAATCGAGTTCGGTGGTGGAGAACGATTCCGGCGTGTACTCGAAGCCCCAGTCGGTTTGCGGGTGCTGCTTGATTAATTCCTTCACCAGGGTGGTGCCGGTGGTGGCGATGTTGGTGATCTCTTCGCGCGACATGCCGAAGACGACCTTGCGGAACACCGGCGCGACCGAGTTATACAAGTGGACGATGGCGCGCTTGGCGCCGGCCGCCGCTTCCACCGTGCGGCGGATCAGCTCATCGCGCGACTGGGTCAGCACGATGATGGTGACGTCGTCCGGGATGCGGTTCTCGTCGACCAGCTTGCGCACGAAGTCGAAGTCGGTCTGCGAGGCCGAAGGGAAGCCCACTTCGATTTCCTTGAGGCCGATCTTGACCAGCAGTTCGAAGAAGCGCAGTTTTTTCTCGGGGCTCATCGGCTCGATCAGCGCCTGGTTGCCGTCGCGCAGATCGGTGCTCATCCAGATCGGCGGCTTGGAGATGATGTTATTGGGCCACTGGCGGTCGGACAATTGAACTGGTGGGAAGGCGCGGTACTTCGCTGCTGGGTTCTGCAACATCATGGGGTGCTCCTGGGTCTTTTAAATTGGGAAGTGCTGATGCCGGCGGGATGCTGGCGCTGTGTGGCGCGAGGCTGCGTGGCGGCCACGGGATACTAGGCCAGGCAACCGATCGGTAGTTTTAGCAGTAGCGACAGCGACAGAGCATGGGTGGCCGTGGTGAACATCGGTGCGGACTTTCCTGGGTTTTGGAGACGGGTGCGGCTTGTGGCCGGCACGGGGTGCGTTGAAAACGCGGCTGGAACGCGGATTAAGCGCGTGCTAGTAGGCGCGCTGCTAGCGATAGGCTAGCAGACGGCAGCAGGAAAGCGGATAGGTGCAGATGCGAGGTCATAGGCCTTAATGTACGAGATCGGCGGTGCTGCTGTCAAGGGAATTGATGGGCGATGCCAAAACGCGCGGCCAGTTTGACAAGGCGTTGGTCGAGTGTCCACAGCTTCGCGCCAGGGGTGAGCAAGGTGGATGTCAGCAAAGTCAGGTCAACCAGCCCGCACCTCAAGCCATGCAACGATTCGCGTTCGATGAACTCCATCGTCTCGCGCAGGCTGGCATGCTGGATCGTCGGCAGCAGCCCCAAGTCGCGCAGAGTTCGTGACCGGGGTGCCGGCGGCGTACCGCAGGCGAGTTCCCCGATGATCATCGGATGCGTGCATGCCAAGTCTTGACTCAAAAGGACCACTAGCGTCGCACTGCGGTTCCGGAAATGGTCTATCCACACCGAGGTGTCGACGAGCACGCCACTCATCAGGTCGATCCGGCGTGACGGCGGGGCACGTCGACAATCTCCGGGGTGCCACCGCCCAAGGCAGCCAAATGGGCGCGGATAATGTCGAGATTGCTTTTGCCTTTGCTTACGCTTAAACCTCCTGGTTGAGTGGGAAGTGCTGGCCCGGGAAGGCCTGCCATTAGAGCAGCAGGCCGCCCGAAGCTTCAATGCGCTGGCCGGTGATCGAGCCGGCGTCGCCGGTCAGCAGCGTGGCGCTTAAGGTGCCGATGCGCGCGGCGCTGTCGGTCAACAGTTCGACCTTCATGCAGGCGGGCTGCCTGAACGGACTGGGAATCATGCAGGTGGCGCGCGGAGGTGGTGTTCAACTGGATCATGCAGATCACCCGGCCGGCCATGCGGGACGGCGCGAACGATCAATCGGCCGGCCGGGCTTGATGCCCGGTCCGAATCTGCTTAGTGGCCTTCGCCGGCGTTGAACATGGTTTTGGCGTAGATCAGGCCCAGGCCATAGCCGCCGCCGTGCGCGATCGAGGTGGCCACGGTTTCGTTGTAGGTCTCGCCGCGCGCCCAGTCGCGCTGCAGTTCGAGCAGGTACTGCAACGAGGTCATTGGGCGGGCGCCCAGTTGCACCATGCGTTCGACGGCGCGTTCGTGCGCTTCGTCGGAGACGTCGCCGCTGGCGTCGGTGATGACGTAGACTTCAAAGCCCTGGTCGAGCGCCGAGAGGGCGGGGCCGACGATGCACACCGACGTCCACAGGCCGGCCAGCACGATCTTGTCCTTGCCGATGGCGTTGACGCGGTCGGCGATGCGCGGGTCTTCCCAGGTGTTCATGGTGGTGCGGTCGATCGCCACTTCGTCCGGGAAGACCGATTTGATTTCGTCGAAGATCGGACCGGAGAACGATTTTTCGGCGACCGTCGTCAGGATGGTCGGGACGGCGAAGCCTTTGGCCGCCTTGGCGACCAGCGCGACGTTGTTGCGCAGCTGGACCGGGTCGATCGACTTGGTGGCGAACGACATCTGCGACTGGTGATCGATCATGATCAGGGTGTGGTTGGTCGGGTTCAGCAGGGTGTTGCCTGGTTTGGCGATGGCGGTTGGCATGGTAAGCTCCTAGGTTATGTTGAATAGTTTCGATAGAGTGTTTGGCGTATTCCGCGGCTTTTGTTTCGCGTTTCTCGCTGCTGGAATGAAGTATCCGCGACGGCGAGGGAAAATAAAAGCGGAAAAATTACGGGTCTATGTTCGAAAATATCGACAATGACTTTGGGGCGGGAATCGGGATGGTGAAACGTGCGGCCGGGACGGGCGCCCCGGCCGTTATGAACGTCGTTATTCGACGCGCACGCGCGCCTCGCCTTCGGCCATGCGGCCGATGACTGCCGCTTCGCCGAAGCCTTCGCGGCGGAACAGGTCCAGCACTTCTTCGACGCTGCCGGCGTCGCACGAGACCAGCAGGCCGCCGGAGGTTTGCGGGTCGGTCAGCAGCATGTGCTGCGCTTGCGACACGCCCGCGCCCAAGGTCACGTCCTTGCCGTACGCGTCCCAGTTGCGGCCCGAGGCGCCAGTGAAGTAGCCGTCGTGCGCCAGCTGCTCGACACCCGGCAACAGCGGAATCTTCGCCATCTCCAGATGCGCTTCCAGCTTGGCGCCGCGCGCTAGCTCCAGCAGGTGGCCCAGCAGGCCGAAACCGGTGACGTCGGTCAGCGCGTGCACGCCGGCCATCTCCGACAATGCCTTGCCGGGCTTATTCAGCTTGGTGGTGTTGGCGATCATCGCCTTGTAGCCGTCGGCGTCCAGTTTGTCCTTCTTCAGCGCGGCCGACAGCACGCCCACGCCCAGCGGTTTGCCCAGCACCAGCACGTCGCCCGCCTTGGCGTCGGCGTTGCGTTTGACTTTGGACGGGTGCACGAGTCCCAGCACCACCAGGCCGTAGATCGGCTCGACCGAGTCGATGGTGTGGCCGCCGGCGATCGGAATACCCGCTTCGGCGCAAATCGATTCTCCGCCCTTGATGATCTGGCCGATGGTTTCGATCGGCAGTTTGTTGATCGGCATGCCGACCAGCGCCAGGGCCATGATCGGCGTGCCGCCCATGGCGTAGACGTCGGAGATGGCGTTGGTGGCGGCGATGCGGCCGAAGTCGAACGGGTCGTCGACGATGGGCATGAAGAAGTCGGTGGTGGCGATCAGCGCCTGTTCGTCATTGAGCTTGTAGACGGCGGCGTCGTCGGCCGTCTCGATGCCGACCATCAGTTCCTTCGGCACCGGGAAGCCGGTCGAATTCTTCAGGATCTCCGACAGCACGCCGGGCGCGATTTTGCAGCCGCAGCCGCCGCCGTGGGAGAAGGAGGTCAGTTTGATAGCGTCGTTGCTCATTTGTTCATTCCTTGGTTGGGCTTATTCATGATGCAGCAGATTATCCACTAACTCGAGCAACGCCGCCCGCTCGGCGGCTGGCGCGAACAGCGGGGCGCGGGCGTCGCACTGGGCGCGCAGCAGCGCGTGGAAGGAAGGGTCTTCGATGGTGCGGTCGATCAGGCGCGCCAGCGCGGCGGCGTCGCCGGGCGGGAAGTAGCCGGCGTAGTCGTCGCCCAGCATGCCGCGATTGCCGCTGATGTCGCTCGCCAGCACCGGTACGCCGGCGCTCACCGCCTCGATGATGACGTTGGCGCCGCCCTCCATGTGCGACGTCAGCGCCATCGCGTGGCTGCGCTTGAGGCGCTGGCGCGTGGCGCCGTGCGGCATGGCGCCCAGCCAGCGGTAGCGCGGCTCCTTGCCTGCCGTGACCCGGGCGGCGGTCGCCAGCGCCGGCTCCAGCGCGCCGCCGATGTGGATCAGGCGCGCGGTCGGCGACGTCACTTGCGACGCGGCGCGCATGAAGGTGTACGGGTCCTTTTCGGTGCGCAGGTGGCCGATCATGCAGATGTCCGCGTGCCGCCTGGCCGTCGGAGGCACCGGCCGCAATGTGGCCGCGGACTGGTAGATGACGTGGGTCTTGGCGTGCAGCGGCGCGGGCAGCACTTGCAGGCCGGCCGCTTGCAGCAGCACCAGCGCGGTGGCCTGTTCCAGCGAGCGCCGCGCGCTGGCGTCGGTGTCGATGTCACGATACAGGTCGGTGCCGGTCAACAGCAGGATGGATGGACGGTCCGGCCACGCTTGCGTCCACGCGTCCAGCGATGCCGCTGAGCGGCGCGCGTGCAAAGCTATCAGCAGGTCGGGAGGCGCGGCCGGCGAGGGCGCCTCGGCGTCGGGCCAGTGCAGGCCGACCGTGACGCGGTAGCGCGTGCGCAGGAAGCGTGCCCAGCGGCTGGCGCTTTGCCAGTTGCCGTTGTTGGCGCGGGCCGACGCCGGGCTGACGATCCAGATATGCTGTCGTGTCACTGGTGTTTTGCTTAAAAGTCGTTACAATCGCCCCATGAATTCCAGCCCATCCTCGTTCCGGAACGCCGGTCCACAGCAATTGGCGCAATCGCTGCGGCATGCGCGGGATTATACGCTGCTACTGTTCGATTGCTTCGCCGCCGCCGGCATGGACGTGCCGGCGCGCGTGCCGCAACTGCGCATCATCAATCCGCCGCTGTGGGAGCTGGGCCATATCGCCTGGTTCGCCGAGTGGTTCATCCTGCGCGAGGCGACGTCCAGCCATCCGGCCGACGGCAACGGCAACTGCCTGCTGAGCCGGGGCGACGACTGGTTCGATTCCGCGCTGGTGCCGCACCGCAGCCGCTGGACGCTGGACCTTCCCGGCACCGGCGCGCTGAAGACCTACTGCCGCGAAGTGCTCGACCGTGTGCTCGACAAATTGTCGCGCGAGCCCAACACCGACGAGGCGCTGTATCCCTACCGGCTGGCGCTGGCGCACGAGGACATGCACGGCGAGGCGCTGCTCTACACCCTGCAGACGCTCGGGCTGCCGGCGCCGGCGACGGCAGCCGCGCCGGGGCCGGCGCAGTTCGCGCCGTCGGAGATCGGTTTCCCGGGCGGGACCATCGAGATGGGCAGCGCCGGCGGCGGCTTCGTGTTCGACAACGAGCGCGCCGCGCATGCCGTGCGGGTGGCGCCGTTCGCCATCGATAGCAGCCTGGTGACCAACACCCAGTATGCCGATTTTGTCGCCGACGGCGGCTATGACAACCGCCAGTTCTGGAGCAACGCCGGCGCCGACTGGCTGATGCGCCAGGAGCGCTCGGCGCCGCGCCACTGGCAGCGCGACGGTGGCGTGTGGCGCACGATGCGTTTTGGTGAACTAACGACGCTGGGCGGCGCGGAGCCGGTGCGCCATCTGACACTGTACGAGGCGCAGGCCTACTGCGCCTGGGCCGGACGCCGCCTGCCGACCGAGGCGGAGTGGGAGTACGCGGCCCTGTCGGGCCATCCGGCGTTCCGCTGGGGGCAGCTGTGGGAGTGGACCTCGACGCCGTTCGAGCCGTATCCGGATTTCGCGCCGGACCGTTATCGCGAATATTCGCAGCCGTGGTTTTCCACCCACCAGGCGCTGCGCGGCGCCTCGTTCGCCACGCAGCCGAGGATGATCTCACCTAAGTACCGCAACTTCTACATGCCCGAGCGCGACGACATGTTCGTCGGCCTGCGCACCTGCGCCTGGCAAAAGTAACTACGCGGTTTCATGGTTGCTCTGCTATTCTTTTCTCTTTTTGAAAAGGGCGCACGCCATGAAGTTCAAGCATCTCCCGATCACCGCCACCGTCCTCTGCGCCCTGGGCGTGGCCCTGCCGTCGTTCGCAGCCGACGCCAAGGCGGAAGCCAAAGTGGTGGTCATCCGGGCCGGTAAACTGGTCGACGTGGTGGCCGGCACGGTGCTCAAGGACCAGACCATCGTCATCACCGGCGAGCGTATCACCGCGGTCGGTCCGAGCGCCTCGGCCAAGGTGCCGGCCGGCGCGCAGGTGATCGACCTGTCGTCGCAGACGGTGCTGCCAGGCTTGATCGACATGCATACCCATTTGACCAGCGACGCTTATCTCGGCGGCTACAACGCGCTGGGCGTGTCCGACACGCGCGCCGCGTTGTATGGCGTGCGCTCGGCGCGCAAGACGCTGGAGGCGGGCTTCACCAGCGTGCGCAATGTGGGCGCGGGCGGTTTCGGCGACGTGGCGCTGCGCGACGCGATCAACGAGGGGGACTTCATCGGGCCGCGCATGAGCACCGCCGGTTACGCCATCGGTATCCAGGGTGGGCATTGCGACGAGAACCTGCTGCCTGCGGATAAGAACGTCGTTGGCCGTGGCGTGGCCGACGGCCCGTGGGAGGCGCGCGCCAAGGTGCGCGAGATGGCCAAGTATGGCGCGGACGTGATCAAGATCTGCGCCTCGGGCGGCGTGCTCTCGAAGGGAAACGAGCCGGGCGCGCAGCAGTACACGCTGGAGGAGATGCAGGCCATCGTTGGCGAGGCGCACAAGCTTGGCCGCAAGGTGGCCGCGCACGCGCACGGCGCCAGCAGTATCCGCGATGCGATTTTGGCGGGTGTCGATTCGGTCGAGCATGCGAGTTTGATCGACGACGAGGGCATCAAGCTGGCGCGCGAGAAGGGCACCTATCTGGTGATGGATATTTACAACGACGATTTCATTCTGCAGGAGGGCGAGAAAGCCGGCATGCTGCCGGAGTCGATCGCCAAGGAGAAGGTGATCGGCCAGCTGCAGCGCGATAACTTCCGCAAGGCGTTCACCGGCGGGGCAAAGATGGCGTTCGGCAGCGATTCGGGTGTTTATCCGCATGGCGACAACGCCAGGCAGTTCGCTTACATGATCAAGTACGGCATGACGTCGATGCAGGCGATTCAGGCGGCGACCATCAACGCAGCGGATTTGTTGGGGTGGAAGGACAAGGTGGGGTCGATCGCGGCCGGCAAATACGCCGACATCATCGCGGTCAACGGTGATCCGGCCGAGAACGCGGCGGAGTTGACCAGGGTGTCGTTCGTGATGAAGGGTGGGGAGGTGATACGCGGCCGTTGATGTTAGCGTGACCGTGGAGACACGTAGGGCGGATTAGCGTAGCGTAATCGGCCATGCATGAGCCGTCGATGACGCATGCATGGCCGATTACGGCGTTCCGCCTAATCCGCCCTACGTGTTTCCGGGGCGGCTATCAAATCAGCGATTCGGCCAGGTCGGCCAGGTCGTTGGCGTAGTCGATTTCGATCAGCTCTTTACGCGCGACGCCGCTGCGGTACGCGGCGGTGGCGATCTTCGGCGTGACGCCGCGCAGCAGGCGCGGGTCCAGCAATCCAGGCACCACGTAGTCCTTGCCGAAGCGCGCGTCGGCGCGCGCCATGTCGGCCAGCGCCACCACGCAGGCGCGCTTCATCTCCTGGTTGATCGTCGAGGCGCCGCAGTCGAGCGCCGCGCGGAACAGGTAGGGGAAGCACAGCGCGTTGTTGATCTGGTTCGGATAGTCCGAGCGGCCGGTGGCGATGATGGCGTCGGGCGCCACTTCGCGCACCAGCTCCGGACGCAGCTCCGGCTCCGGATTGGCCAAGGTGAAGACGATCGGATGCGCGTTCATGCGCGTGATGTCGGCCTGCGACAGCACGCCCGGACCGGAGACGCCCAGGAAGACGTCGGCGCCCTCCATCACCTGCGACAGTGTCGTCGCGTCGGTGTTGCGCGCCCACGCGGCTTTTTCGCCGTCCAGCGCGCGCGCGGTGGTCAGCACGCCCTTGCTGTCGCAGACGAAGATGTTGTGCTTTTGCGCGCCCAGGTCGACCAGCAGGTCGAGGCAGGCGATGGCGGCCGCGCCCGCGCCGGAGCAGACGATTTTGACGGTGGCGATGTCGCGGCCCGTCATTTCGATCGCGTTGAGCATGCCGGCGCCGACGACGATGGCCGTGCCGTGCTGGTCGTCATGGAACACCGGAATCGACAGGCGCTCGCGCAGCTTGCGCTCGATGTAGAAGCATTCCGGCGCCTTGATGTCCTCCAGGTTGATGCCGCCGAAGGTAGGGTGCAGCGCGGCGATGATCTCGACCAGTTTGTCCGGGTCGGTCTCGTCGATTTCGATGTCGAAGGCGTCGATGCCGGCGAATTTTTTGAACAGAACCACTTTACCTTCCATCACCGGCTTGCCGGCGAGCGCGCCGATGTTGCCCAGGCCGAGCACCGCGGTGCCGTTGGTGATGACGCCCACCAGGTTGCCCTTGGCGGTGTATTCGTAGGCCTTGGCCGGCTCGCGCTGGATTTCCACGCAAGGGGCGGCGACGCCCGGGGAATACGCCAGCGCCAGGTCTTCCTGGGTGCCGACGCTCTTGGTCACTTCGATGGCGATCTTGCCGGCCTTGCCGGCGCGGTGATAGGCCAGTGCTTTCTGTTCGATGGTGCTCATGTTGTCCTTATTTTCTGGTGACGCTCTATATGCGAAAAACGCCCGCACGGGCCAAAGCCGGTGCAGGCGCAAATTGCTGGGATTCGTTAAATCATGGGTACAGGCCGCGAACCTCGCGGGCTTGCAACACGCGCGTGCACGCCAAAATGAAGGTGGCGGTGCGCAGCGTAACCTTCTTCTCTTGTGACACGGACCACACGGCGTTGAACGCCTCCTGCATGATGCGCGTCAGGCGGGCATTGATCTCGTCCTCGCTCCAGAAGAAGCTGGAGAAATCCTGCACCCACTCAAAGTATGACACAGTTACGCCGCCGGCGTTCGCCAGGACGTCCGGCACGATCAGCACGTCCTTGTCGGTGAGGATGTCGTCCGCTTCCGGCGTGGTGGGGCCGTTGGCGCCTTCCAGGATGATTTTGGTGCGGATGCGCTGCGCGTTGTCGGCCGTGATCTGCTGTTCCAGCGCGGCCGGAATCAGGATCTCGGTTTCGATGTCCCAGAAGGCGTCGCGGTCGAGGAACGCCTCGGCGCCGGCGAAACCGGTGACGCTGCCGCATTCGGCCACGTGGTGGTGCAGGCGGGCGATATCGAGGCCGCCCTGGTGCACCACGGTGCCGGTGTGGTCCTGCACGGCGACGACCTTGGCGCCGGCGTCGGCGAACATGGTGGCGGCCACGCCGCCGACGTTGCCGAAGCCCTGGATGGCGACGCGGGCGCCGTCGATGGCGACGCCGCGCTTGATGGCGGCTTCGCGGCCGACCACGAACACGCCACGGCCGGTCGCTTCGCGGCGGCCCAGCGAGCCGCCCAGCGAAATCGGTTTGCCGGTGACCACACCGGTCGACAGGTTACCCTCGATCATGGCGTAGGAGTCCATCATCCATGCCATCACCTGTTCGTTGGTGTTGACGTCGGGCGCCGGGATGTCCTTGTTCGGTCCGATGATCAGGCTGATTTCGCTGGTGTAGCGGCGCGTCAGGCGCTGCAACTCGCCGCGCGAGAGGGTCTTTGGATCGACCCGGATGCCGCCCTTGGCGCCGCCGTATGGCACGTTGACCGCCGCGTTTTTCACCGTCATCCACGCCGACAGCGCCATCACTTCCGACAGGGTCACGTCCTGGTGGAAGCGCACGCCGCCCTTGCCCGGACCACGCGACATGTTGTGCTGCACGCGGTAGCCTTCGTAGTGGGCGATCGAGCCGTCATCGCGCTCGATCGGCACGTCGACGGTCAGGATGCGCTTGGGGCGTTTGAGCGTTTCGACCCAGCGCGACAGGCTGCCCAGGTGCGGCGTGACGCGATCGATCTGCTGCAGGTAGACGCCCCATGGACCCAGGTCGTCGGGATTGAGGTAGGAAGGCAGTACGTGCTGTTGGTGTGCGGTGGTCATGCTCAGGCTCCGTTGGATTTGTTTTTGGCGAGCGCCGCTTTTGGCGGCGATCAGTGGAGCGAATCATAGGACGGAGCCGAGAGAACGGGCCAATGCTGTATGCGCATTCGACTATGCGTTTCATGCATAGTTATTCAAATACCAATAAAAATTCCTAACGTTCGGAGACGGCGACGCGGCGTTTGCGGCCGCTGTCGTTCTGTTGCCGTTCGAGGAAATCCCACAGCCGTTCGACGATGGCCTTGCCGCGCCGCTGCGGCGACGGCCGCTCGCGGTACAGGCGGATTTCCATTTCGATTTCCCATTCCGCGCTGTCGTTGTCGGCGCGCGCGAGCAGCTTTTGTTTGAGCTCGCGCGTGACGGCCGATTCGGGCAGGAAGGCGATGCCGCTGCCTTCGAGCGCCATCATTTTGAGGCCTTCGGCCATGTCGGTTTCGTAGTGCGGCTCCAGGTAGAGCGGGGTCTTGGCGTCGCCCAGGATCAGCTCCACCATGCGGCCCAGGTAGGCGTTGTTGGTGTACGATAAAAACGGCAGCGGGGTTTTTTTCGTCCCCGGCAGGGTGAACGCGGGCACCTTGTTCTTGTCGCAGCGGGCGTACGGGCGCAGCGACTCGCGGCCCAGCACCAGCATGTCGTAGCGGCCCGGGTCGAGCTGCACCGGCTGGCGCGGATGGTGGTAGCACAGCAGCAGGTCGCAGCCGCCTTCGACCAGTTGCAGCACGGCGTCGTGCACGTTGAGCGCCATCAGGCGGCTGCTGATCGGCGCGAAGTCGCGCTCCAGGGCCGTCAGCCATTTGGGCACGAAGGTCAGCGACAAGGTGTGCGGCACGGCCAGGTCGATGCTGGTCTGGGCGGCGGCGCGCTTGGAGCGCAGCATGTCGCGCGCGCCGTTGATCTGCGCGAGCATCTCCAACGCCTGCTCGTAGAACACGGTGCCCGCCGGCGTCAGGCGGGTGGGGTAGGACGTGCGGTCGACCAGGTCGGTGCCGAGCCAGTTCTCCAGCGACTGGATGCGGCGCGAGAAGGCCGGCTGCGTGACGTGGCGCAGCGCCGCCGAGCGGCTGAAGTTATTGGTCTCGACCAGTGAGATGAAATCTTCCAGCCATTTGGTTTCCATACGGGGTATCCCTTAGTACTTCTTATTTATTATTTACTGCGGCTTCGACGTGAAGCCGCGCATCGGCGTGGCCACATACGCCAGCGCCGCGCACAGCACCAGTATCATGCCACCGCCGGCGAACAATTGCGACAGCGGGATCAACGTCAGCAGCCAGCCGGTTGCGCCGGCCGACAACGGCGCGAGGCCCATGAAAATGAACATGAAGATGCTCATGGCGCGGCCCATCATGTGCGCCGGCACGCGGCGCTGTATCCACGTGAAGACGTTGATCTGCATGAAGCCGGCCAGCACGCCGATCGCCAGCATCAGCAAGGCCGCCTGCCACGCCGCGTCGACCGCGCCGAGCGGCATCACCAGCAGGCCGACGGCGCCGTCGACCAGAAGGATCAAGGTGCCGAAGGTGGCGAAGCGCAGCCGCGCGCCGCCCATGGCCGCCGCGCCCATGCCGAGCAGGGTGCCGGCGCCGTGCACGCCCATCAGCAGGCCCAGGGTGGTGGCGCCGTGCAGCGCGGCGGCCAGCACCGGTAGCGCCACTTGCATGGTGCCGCCGATGAACAGCGAGACGGCGCCCCAGTAGATAAAGCAGGTGCGCAGCGGGACGTCGCGCCACACCATCGCCAGGCCGGCGCCGACGGCGCGCAGCACCGAGGCTGGCGCCTCGGTGTTTGCGGGCGCGTCCAGCAGGCGCACCTTCGACAAGGTCCACGCCGACACCAGGAAGCTGAGGCAGTCCAGGCCGAACGCCAGCGCCAGGCCGCGCGCGTCGGCGAGCACCGCGCCGGCGCCATGCCGGCCTCCATCGCCGATCGCCAGCAGGCCGGCCGCGATCAGGGGGCCGACCAGCATCGACAGCTGGCGCAATCCCATCAACATGCCGTTGGCCGCCTGCAGCTGCTCCGGCGCGATCGCCAGCGGCATGATAGCGGTGCCCGACGGGATGCCGAACGCCTGCGCGAGGCCGATGCCGAAGGCCAGTACGTAAATGGCCATCAAGGTCAGGTGCGGCGTCATGACGACGGTGAGCGAGACCGATCCGCCCACGTCGAGCGTGTGCGAGGGCTGGTGGTCGAGCACCAGCAGGGTCAGGACGGCCAGCAGCGCTGCGTTGGCGTATTTGCTGAGCATGAGCACGCGCCTGGGCGAGTGGCGGTCCACCAGCGCGCCGCCGACGAGGATGAAGACCGCGCGCGGTATGCTCATCAGCGCGATGACGAGACCCAGCGCGAGGGTGTCGCCGGTCAGCCTGAACACCAGCCAGGGCAGGGCGATCGTCGTCAGCTGGTCGCCCAGCATGGAGATCACGCCGCCGCGCAGCAGCCATTTGAAGTTGGAGTCGCGCATGAGCGCGGCGCGCGGCGGGATGGACTCGGACATGGTGAGCTCTTGGATGGTCGGGCGTAGGTTAAGAGTAGGTTATGAGTTAGAGGCGTTCATGCCGGCGATCAGGCCGAGCGCCTCGCTCAACTCGGCGAAGCGTTCTTGCGGGCAGTTGCGCAGCAAGTCCTTGCTGATCTGCTCGGCGACGACGACGGCGTTGTTGAGCAGTTCGCGGCCGGTGGCGGTGATGGCGGCGTAGGCGACGCGGGCGTCGCGCGGGTCCTGCTGGCGTTCGACCAGGCCGATTTTTTCCAGCGGCAGCAGGGTGCGGGTGACGCCGGACGCGGTCAGGCCCTGGCGCTCGGCCAGGTCGACCCGGCGCAGGCGGCCGCCGGGCGCGCGGTTCAGGTAGTGCAGCAGCATGAAGTCGCCGAAGCTGATGCCGTGGTAGCCGCCCAGCACCTGGTCCAGGCGGCGCACCAGGGTGGCCTGGGCGCGCGCCAGGCGTAGCGCGAACTCCAGGCTGGGGCTGACGGCGGCGGGCGCCGCGTCTTGGTCGAGGTTGTCCATAAAATATCCTTAGGTTGTTGATTTATGCTTGATAAATGCTTGAGTATTCAAGTATATCCCGATGACGTAAGAAAGCAAGCACGGCGGCGCAATACGCCCGGGACCGCTGTGGCGTATACCACACGATTTGATCCGGACTACAGGGGCGTGGCGGGACGGGATGATGAAAAGATTAACCTGGGATCACTTCCGTTACCGCTTTCACCATACAATATTGCCTAAAGTTATGCCTGCGTGCGGCGGCGCGACTTTTACTCAAACTACAATAAGCAGGGGACATTTTATGCACATGGGCACCACCGAGATCTTCTTGATCGCGATGTTAATCATCTTTAGCGTGCCGTATCTGATCTGGCGCTTCGGTAATACCGACTATTGGGCGCCGCTGGTCGTGGTGCAGATCATCACCGGCGTGCTGCTCGGCCCGGGGGTTCTGGGCCGCGCCTATCCCGAGTACTACAGCTTTGTCTTCAACCCGCAGGTGGTGCAATCGCTCAACGGCATCGCCTGGTGGGCAGTGATGATCTTCGTGATGATCGCCGGCATCGAGCTGGACCTGAAAAAGGCGTGGGAGCACCGGCGCGAGAGCACCATCACGGCCGGGCTGGCGCTGGGCACGCCGCTGTTGTTCGGCTGCGTGGCGGCGGCCGGCATGCTCGGCTACGCCGGCTGGATCGGGCCCAAGGCGCAGGACTGGCAGTTCGTGCTGGGCGTGGGCATGGCGTGCGCGGTCACCGCGCTGCCGATCCTGATCCTGCTGATGGAAAAACTGGAGATCCTGCGCCAGCCGATCGGCCAGCGCATCCTGCGCTACGCCAGCCTGGACGACATCGCCATCTGGGGCGTGCTGGCCGTCATCATGCTCGACTGGGAGCGCGTCACGCGCCAGCTCGGCTTCCTGGTGCTGTTCGCCGTCGCCACCAAGCTGTTCCGCATGCTGATGGTGCGTATCCCCGAGACCGACCGCTGGTACGTGTCCTTGATCTGGCTGGCGATCGTCTCTTTCGCGGCCGACTGGGCGGGCCTGCACTTCATGGTCGGCGCCTTCCTGGCCGGCGCCGTCATGGAGGCCGACTGGTTCGACCAGAAGCGCATGGACTTCATGCGCCAGAACATGTTGCTGGCGATCATGCCGGTGTACTTCCTCAGCGCGGGGCTGCGCACCAACTGGGGCGTGGGCGGCTCGGCCGTGTTCGTCGCGGCCGCGGTGTTGCTGGCAGTGTCGTTGTCGGGCAAGCTGATCGGCACGCACATCGCCGGCAAGATCCTTAAATGGGGGCCGGGCGAGGCGTCGATCATCGGCTGGCTGTTGCAGACCAAGGCGCTGATCATGATCATCTTTTCCAACATCCTGCTCGACAAGGGCGTCATCACCAACGAGACGTTCACGGCGCTGCTGTTGATGGCCATCGGCAGCACCATGCTGACGGTGCCGGTGGTGTACCCGAAATTGCAGCGCGTGGCGCAGCTGATCTTCAAAACCAGCTGATATAATGGCGGGATGAACGATACCACTCAACTCCCTCCGCTGCCGGATCGCCTGTCGATCGATCCGCGCAGCCCGCACCATGTCGCCGCCGTGTTCGAACACGACGTCGGCATCCGTTTCAACGACAAAGAGCGTCTGGACGTCGACGAATATTGCATCAGCGAAGGCTGGATCAAGGTCCCGGCCGGTAAAAGCCTGGACCGCAAGGGCAATCCGATGCTGATCAAGCTCAAAGGCAAGGTCGAAGCGTTCTACCGTTAATCCACCGCTCTGAAAAAAGAAGGCCGCCTGGTTGCCACCGGCGGCCTTTTTTTATTGCGGGCGGTGTTCGCTGCGCAGCTTGTCGAGCATCTGCAAGGTCGCCGGCACCAGGTTCATGATGCCGTGGTAGGCGCAGTATTCACAAAACGCCTCCTCCGGGCTCATCGCGTTGATGCTGCTGTCGGAGTGTCCGCGGCGGCGCAGCGCCCGCAGGCAAGCCGCATCCATATTTCTGGCGTTCATGGAATTGCTCCCTTTCGAGTTGAGTATTGAGAATCACTCCGCCCATTATAATTCCAAATAGTTCCATGTGGCAATTAAATTGAATTTTACTAATAGGATTGAAAGTTTCGCCAATATTAAGCGCGCGCCAACCCCGGTTCACGCGGCCGGCAGCGCGGCCGCCGCCATGCCGCGTTGCAGCCGCCATACCAGTCCCAGCGCCACCAGGGACGTGGCGACGACGACGTAGCCGATCACGCTGAAGTGCTGCAGCCGGCCGTCCCGGGCCTGGGTGACGATGTGGCCGGCCACGACCGAGGCCACGCCGCCCGACAACTGCTGGATCGAGGCGCTGATGGCGTTGAACGCGCCGCGCTGGCTGGCCGGCGGCACCGACGCGGCCATCGCCTGGAACGGGATCATGCGCGAGAAGATGCCGACGAACATCAGGGCGTTGACCGCCACCAGCGCCCACATGGGGATGGTGCCCAGGTGGGTGTAGACCACCACCATCACCATCGACAGCGCGGTGCCGAACACGAACACGGGGAACTTGCCGCGGCGGTCGGCCGCGCGGCCGATCAGCGGGCCGGCGAAGATGGTGCACAGGCCGGTGACTAGGTAGACGGTGGGCAGGTGCCGCATGTCGATGCCGAGGTTGTTGACGATGTAGGCGCTGCTGAAGGGCATGAGCATGAAGCCGCCCGTGGTCAGCAGGGCGGTGATGGAGAAGGCCAGCAGGTGGCGCGGCACCGTCACCGTGCGGTACAGATGGACCCAGGGGCTGTGGCGCTGCGGCTGGCCGAGGTGGGCGTCGACCGGTTGCATTTTCCACGCGACCAGCAGGCCGCCGGCCAGGCCGAAGACGGCCATCGCCAGGAAGGGCACGTGCCAGTCCCATTTGTTCGACAGATAAATGCCGATCGGGATGCCGAGCACCTGGCTGGCGGCGAAGGCGGTCTGTATCAGGCCCATGACGCGGCCGCGCAGCTGCGGCGCGAACAGGTCGGTGGAGATGGCCAGCACGATGGAGCCGATGACGCCGCCGAACAGGCCGGTGACCACGCGCGCCGCCAGCAGGCTCTCGAAGCTTTGCGCCAGGCCGCACCAGACGGTGCCGAGGATGAAGCCGGTGTAGAAGAACAGCAGCAGTTTCTTGCGGTCGTAGCGGTCGGCGAAACCGGCGGTCAGCAGGCCGGAGGCGCCGGCGCTGAAGGCGTAGGCCGACACCACCAGGCCGAACTCCATCGGCCCGATGTCGAGGGCCGGCATGATCACCGCGCCCAGCGGCGACATCAGCATGAAGTCGAGGATCACCGCGAACTGCAGGAAGGCCAGCATCGCGACGACGATTTTTTGATACGGCGTGAAATTCGCCGCCACGGCGGCGTCGGTTTTTGTCATTGTTATTCCTTGGTGTTTTCTTTGTTCCATTCCCGGCCGTGGCCCCAGAAGCGGCCCTTGTGGGCGGCGCGGAATTGTTCGCGCTCCTCCGGCGTCATCGCCTGCCAGCGCTGCCAGCGCTGCGCGCCTTCGTGGTGGTGGCGGCCGCCGAAGCCGCCGACCAGGATGCGGCACAGCACCAGCAGGCCGAGCGCGCGCCAATAGTCCAGCGGCGCGCCGCCGGCGAACAGGTGGGGCACGATCCAGTTCCACAGCAGCATGACGATCCAGCCCAGCAGCGCCAGGATCACCAGCATCTTGGGGATGAGCAGCAGTTTGTATTTCATCATTTCAACTCTCCTTTCATTCGTTGTACAGGTCCTGCAGCCGCGCGCGCAAGTGCAGCACGGCGTAGCGCTTGCGCGCCAGCAGGGTGTTGACGGACACGCCGCTTTGCAGCGCCATGTCCTTGAAGCTCAGCCCGTCGAGCTCGTGGGCGATGAAAACGTCGCGTTGGTTGGGCGGCAATTCTTCGAGCGCCGCCTGCAGTTGCTCGAGCAGCATGGCGCGGTGGTAGGCGTGTTCGGGGCCGGCGTCGGCCGCCGGCAGCAGCAGGTCGAGGCGGTAGGCGTCGCCGTCCTCGTCGACCATGTCGTCCAGCGGCACTTCCTTCTTCTTGCGGAAGCGGTCGATGATGCGGTTGCGGGCGACGCGGTACAGCCAGGCGCTGACTTGTTCGATCGGCTCGGGCAGGCGGTGGGCCTGGGTGAATTCGTAAAAAACGTCCTGCAGGATGTCTTCGGCGTCGGTCTGGTCGGCGACACGGCGGCGGATGAAGCTGCCCAGCTTCGAGCGCTCGCGCAACACCGTCGCGGTGATGGCTTGGTCCTGGTCGGCGGTGGTGGGGGGAGGCGGCGGCATGTAGGTGAAGACGGCCAGCCGTCGCGGATATTGTGTGAACGATACAAATTGTTGCCTGCTGGGCTGCGAAACTATTCGGCCGACATCACCTTGTTGGGCTCGATATACACCTTGCCGCCCTGGTAATCGAACAGGATGCTCGTCTGCCGCAGGATGCCGTTGCTGATGTTGCCGGCGAGGGTGGGGCTGTTGAGCGTGCCGCCGCCGCGCGTCGGCAGTTCCAGCGTCGGGGCGGCGATTTGTACCCCGCCCATCTCGAACAGCTTGCCGCGCGTTGTCAGCACCTGGGTGGTGCCGCCGATGACTTGCGCCGTCTGGACCGTGTCGCCCGCCTGGTATTTTTCCACCAGGCCGTAGCGGTCGACGAACGGCTTGCTCATCGTCAGCGAGAAATCGCTGCCGGTGTCGATGGTGAACTTGCCGGGCAGGCCGTCGAGCACCGCTTCGATCTGCGGCGTCTTGTCGTGGAACGACAGCGGCGTGGCGGCGGCCCGGCCGCGATACACGAAGCTGTCCGGGTCGTGGAAGGTCAACTGGCGCGCGGCGTAGTCGATCAACGTCGGCGTCAGCCACAGCCACTCGTAGCCGATGGTGCCGTCGATCGGCAGGTTGTCGAGCGTCGGACTGGTGAAGAAGGCTTGCCGGTCCAGGGTCAGGCCGGCCATGCCGATC
Source organism: uncultured Duganella sp. (assembly GCA_963511605.1). Taxonomy (GTDB): domain Bacteria; phylum Pseudomonadota; class Gammaproteobacteria; order Burkholderiales; family Burkholderiaceae_D; genus Rugamonas. The sequence goes on from CAUPJZ010000013.1 coordinate 132,344, forward strand.
TGCTGCACCGTGGTCAGCACGCCGCGCTCGGTCTGCTGGCCGAGGCCGGACAAGACGGCCACGCCCTGGGCGGGCAGGCGCAGACGCCGGTAGAGCTTGTCGCTGATGACGTTGCGGGCCCCGGTGTCGAGGATGAACTTGAACGGACCCTGGCCGTTCAACGTCAGCATCACGCAGATGTGCGCCTGGCAAGGCTCGAACGGCACCGTCACGGCCGGCCGCTGGGCCGAAAAGCCCTGCATGACGGCCGGTTGCGGCAAGGAGAAGTCCATCTGCGCGGCGGGGCGGTTGAGCACGATGGTGGACACGCGCAGCGTTTCCTCGTCGGCGCCGTCCTTCGCGTCGCGCACGCTTTCCTCGAACGGCAGCGTGACGGCGCCCACGCGGCGGAAATCGCGGTAGTCGATGGTGAAGGTTTTGCCGTCGACCACTTCCTGGCGGCGCTCGATGCGGCGCGTGGTGTCGTTGATCCAGTAGTCGAAGGCGATGCCCGACGCCAGCTCGACGCGCACGACCGCGTAGTCGGCGCCGGCGTGGCGGCGCGGCGCCTTCAGTTCCAGCCGGCGCGCCTTGCCGCCGCGCGCGAACCACCAAGCGTACGATTGGCGTCCCAGGTGCAACTCCGGATCGCTGGCCGGGCCTTCCTGCTTTTCCAGCTTGCCCATGCGCTGGCGCCAGAAATGCTGGCCGTCCGAGCGCGACATCAGGCGCGCCACCGCCGACGAGGGGATGCGTTGCGCGTAGCGGCCGCTGGCGAAATCGATGTCGCTGCTGCCCGCCTCGTCGTGGTCGAGGTAGGTGCGCACGAACTGCGTGTGCTGGGTCTTGACCTGCCGCCAGGCGTTGCCGCCGACCGCCTCGCGCGCCTGGGCGAGCAGCGCCGCCGCGCCCTCGGCGGCGACGCCCTGCAAGCTGGCGATGGCCAGGCAGAGGCCGGCGGCGACGCGGATGACGTGGATCGTGCGGACCGTGCTGATAAGCTGGCGAACTAGCAAAAATGAATCCTTGGTTTGGCGTCACCGGCGGCAAGCGCGCCGGTGCAGACAGCCATGTTAGCTGAAAAGCCGGCCGCCGCGTTAGCCGTCCGGCGGCCGGACGCAAAAGCGGCCACCAGATCGCTCTGGTGGCCGCTTTGATTGTCGCTTACGCTACGCTAACGATGACGATTAACGGTCGCCGTAGCTGCGGCGGGCGCCGTCGGTGCTGCGCGGGTTGCTGCCCTTGTAGCCGCCGCCGGTGCTGCCTTCCTTGCGCGGAGCGCTAGGCTTGCTGAACGTGCGCTGGCCCGGCTTGGCGCCGGTGCGGTTGTCGCCCGGCTTCCAGCCGCCTGGACGCGAGGTCGAACGGGCCGCCGAGGCGGTCTTCTTCGGCTCGTAGCCTTCGATGACGTTGACCGGGATCAGCTGCTTGGTGAAACGCTCGATGCGCTTGACGTTCATGCCTTCGGCGTGATTCACCAGCGAGATCGCCAGGCCGTTGCGGCCGGCGCGGCCGGTGCGGCCGATGCGGTGGACGTAGTCCTCGGGGAACTTCGGCAGGTCGTAGTTGAACACGTGCGTGATCGTCGGCACGTCGATGCCGCGGGCGGCGACGTCGGTGGCGATCAGGATCTTGACCTGGCCGCGGCGCAGGCTGTCGAGGGTGCGGTTGCGGGCGCCCTGGTGCATGTCGCCATGCAGCGCGGCGGCCGAGAAACCGGCGATGTTCAGGCGGTCGGCGATGGTGTCGGCGTCACGCTTGGTGGCGGTGAACACCACGGCCTGGTCGAGCGAGTCGTCGCGCAGCAGGTGGTCGAGCAGGCGGTTCTTGTGCGACAGGTCGTCGACGAAGTGCACGCGCTGGGTGATGTTCTCATGCTTGTTGGCGGCGCTGAGGATCTGGATCACTTGCGGATCCTTGGTGATGCGGCGCGCCATGTTGCCGACGACGCCGTCGAGCGTGGCCGAGAACAGCATGGTTTGACGGGTCGACGGGGTCGCGTCGACGATTTTTTCGATGTCGTCGATGAAACCCATGTCCAGCATGCGGTCGGCTTCGTCCAGCACCAGGATTTCCAGTTGCGAGAAGTCGATCTTGCCCGATTCCATGTGGTCGATCAGACGGCCGGGGGTGGCGACCAGGATCTCGGGATTCTTGGCCAGCAGTTGCATCTGTTTCGGGTAAGGCATACCGCCCAGGATCGACACGGCCTTCAAACGGCGCAGGTTGACACTGTATTTGTCGGTATTGGAGGTCACTTGCAGGGCCAGTTCGCGGGTCGGGGTCAACACCAGCATTTTTGGCTGTGCGGCTTTGAAACGCGGACGCTCGCCACGGGCGCGGGCGGCCTGCATTTCTTGGTTCGGAGTCTTGCCGGCGGCGGCCGGGTCGATCTCGGACAAACGGTGCAGCGACGGCAGCATAAATGCGGCGGTCTTGCCGGAACCGGTTTGCGAGGAAACCAACAAGTCCTTGCCTGCGATGGCGGCAGGGATGGCCTGCTGCTGAACCGGGGTCGGCGCGGTGTAGCCGGCGTCGGTCAGGGCTTTGATGATGGACGTGTTGAGACCTAGTGCTTCAAATGTCATGCTGTTCTTTCGTAAAAAACCTGCGCCCGTGCAAACGCCGAACGCGAAATAGCAACGCCTACCAAAACGAAATGACTCAATCAAAATCGAAAGAAATTTCGGCACAAAAGCTTTGCGCCGGGACGGTGTCAGGTGCGACACCAAAGGCGGGAGGGCTTCATAAGCGACATCAGGATGATGCGCTAAGGCTTGCGTAGCTGCTAGTAATACCTGGCTGATCAATCGGCGCCGCTGCTTGTCGCGGCGCGCTCACTGCAGCGCACAGGCGACACTATACAGTAGTTTGGGGCTGCCTGTACAGTTAATTGCCGGTTTTAGTGTGCGCCGCAGCAAAACCACTCCGGGGTCAGGTCCGCCATTTCTACACGAACCCGGCCGTGGCGCCGCGCCGGCGGCCTATTAATGCAGAGCTTGTGTAGAAAAAGTGGACCTGACCCCGGAGTTCCCGCCCGGCGCCAGCGAAAACACGCCCACCACGCGCGCCAGGTGGCTGGCTTGCTCGTGCAGCAGGGCGGCGGCCGCGCCCGCCTGCTCGACCAGCGCGGCGTTCTGCTGGGTGGCCTGGTCGATGCCGCCGACCGCTTCGCCGATGCGGGCGATGCCGTCGGTCTGCTCCAGGCTGGCGGCGTCGATCTGGCCCATGATGTCGTTCACCCGCGCCACGCTGGCGACGATCTCGGTCATCGTCGCGCCGGCCCGGTCCACCAGCGCGGCGCCGGTGTCGACCTGCTCGACCGATTCCTCGATCAGCCCCTTGATCTCGCGCGCGGCCGCCGCGCTGCGCTGGGCCAGGTTGCGCACCTCGCCGGCGACGACGGCGAAGCCGCGCCCCTGCTCGCCGGCGCGCGCGGCCTCGACCGCCGCGTTCAGGGCCAGGATGTTGGTCTGGAAGGCGATGCCGTCGATGACGCCGATGATGTCGGCGATGCGCCGCGAGGCCCGGTTGATCGCGCCCATCGTGTCGACCACCTGGGCGACGACGGCGCCGCCCTGGGCCGCCACGTCCGAGGCGGACAGCGCCAGCGCGTTGGCGCGCCTGGCGTTGTCGGCGTTGCGCTGGACGGCGCCGTTGAGCGCGCCGATGGCCTCGGCGGTCGCCTCGAGCGAGCTGGTCTGCTGCGCCGTGCGCGACGACAGGTCCTCGTTGCCGGCGGCGATCTGCCCCGACGCCGAGGCGACCGCGTCGGTGCCGGTGCGCACCTGGGTGACGATGCTGCCCAGCTGGTCGCGCATGTCGCGCATCGCGTGCAGCAGGCTGGCCCGGTCGCCGGCGGCCAGCTCGACGTCGACGGCCAGGTCGCCGGCGGCGATGCGGCGGGCGATGCCGGCCGCCAGCGCCGGCTCGCCGCCGAGCTGGCGGCGCAGCCCGCGCATGATCAGGTTGGCGGCGGCCACGCTGGCGGCCACGGCGGCGGCCAGGATCAGCGCGCACTGCCACTGCGCGGCGGCGATGCGTTCGCGCGCGGCCGCCTCGTCGAGCGCGGATTGGGCGGTGGCCAGCTGGACGACCTGGTCGATGACCTTGCGGTGCGTCTCGTACAGGCCGCCGAGGCGCTTGAGCGCGGCCGCCGCGCCGTCCTGGTCGCCCTTGGCCAGCGCCGGCAGGAGGGTGTCGAAGGCGGTGGCGTAGAAGGCCAGCGCGGGCGCGTGGGCCTGCTCCAGCATCAGCGGCCCCATCTGGCCGGGCAGGTCCTGGCCGCGCCAGTAGGCGTGGCGGGTGTCGTAGTCGGCCTTGAGGGCGCGCAGGCGCCCGGCCAGCGCCTGGCGCGCATCACCGGCGGCGCCATCTGACTGGCCGACGTTGGCCATCTGCAGGCACACCAGGTAGGACTCGATGATGTATTCGGGCGGCGGCAGGATATCAGCGATCAAGTCCTTGCTTTGCACGATGCGCTGGTAGATCGGGCCGTTGACCTGGATTTCGTTAAGGGCCTTGAACGACCAGGCGCCGTAGAGGCCGAATCCGGCCACGAAGCAGCCGATAAGGATGAGAAAACGCGTCCTGACGTTAACCTGGTCGAGCATGGTGGTCCCCGTGATCCCGGCCGGCTCGTGGCCGCGCCTGTTCTAAGAAAAGTGGATGATCTGTTCTGGTGGGAAAGACAATAACAACAATCGGGCGGGAACCAAAGCGGCTTGCATCCTGATTGCATCAGTTGTTGCGCCAGGACATCTAAATATTGTCGTAAATGTCACTACCGGGCCGGGAGGCCCACAAGACGGGAGGGGCACACAAGACGGGAGGGTCAGGTCCGACATTCGGACATCGAGGAACTTTTTGAGGCCTAAACACAAGACGGGAGGGTCAGGTCCGACATTCGGACATCGAGGAACTTTTTGAGGCCTAAAAGTTCCCCATTTGGGTCCCAATGTCCGAATGTCGGACCTGACCCTAATGCCGCTAAGTTAGGCGTTCATCTAAATCACGTAGGGCGGATTAGCGAAGCGTAATCGGCCATTTATGCGCCGTCGGCGGCTCATGGCGGATTACGGCGTTCCGCCTAATCCGCCCTACGAAAATCGCCTTAACTTAGCGCCATTAGGACCTGACCCCGGTTTTTGGGGGGCGGACGTGAAAACGCCCCGCGTGCGGGGCGTTTGGCTGCGGGACTGCCGGGAAGGGCTTACAGGTAGTCTTCCGCGTTCAGACCCATCACGTGCGAGAAGCCGCCGTCGACGTAGGTGATCTCGCCGGTGATGCCCGAGGCCAGGTCCGACAGCATGAAGGCGGCCGTGTTGCCCACTTCCTCGATGGTGACGTTGCGGCGCAGCGGCGCGTGCGACGAGGCGAAGCCGAGCAGCTTGCCGAAGTCCTTGATGCCGGACGCGGCCAGCGTCTTGATCGGGCCGGCCGAGATGCCGTTGGCGCGGATGCCCAGCTTGCCCAGGTTCTCGGCAAGGTAGCGCACCGACGCCTCCAGCGAGGCCTTGGCCAGGCCCATGGTGTTGTAGTAAGGAATGGCGCGCACGGCGCCCAGGTACGACAAGGTCAGCAGCGACGAGCCTTCCTTGAGCAGCGGCAGCGCCGCTTTGGCCATGGCCGGGAAGCTGTAGGCCGAGATGTCGTGGGCGATGCGGAAGTTCTCGCGCGTCAGGCCGTCGAGGAAGTCGCCGGCGATCGCTTCGCGCGGCGCGAAGCCGATCGCGTGCACCAGGCCGTCGAGCTGCGACCAGCTCTTGCCCAGGTCGGCGAACACGGCGGCGATCTGCTCGTCGCTCGAGACGTCGCAGTCGAACACCAGGGTGCTGTCGAATTCGGCGGCGAACTCGGTGATGCGGTCCTTGAACCGTTCGCCGACGTAGGTGAACGCCAGTTCTGCGCCTTCGCGGTGGCAGGCCTTGGCGATGCCGTAGGCGATGGAACGGTTCGACAGCAAACCGGTGATGAGGATTTTTTTGCCTTGCAAGAACGCCATGATGACTCCGATTGCGACTGCGCGCCGGCGCCGGCTCGGACAGCGGGCGGGGCGACGTCAGTGGGGGTTGTTTTTAGGGTGTGAGGCCGTTCGCCTGCCACGCAAGTGCAAGATTGTAGGACGTGTCAGCTTCGACTGCAACCTTTGATCGCCGCCGCCCCGGGCGCCATGCGGGCCGGCCGGGGCTGGGAGGGGAACCGAACAACGGTCAGTTGCTGGTTTTGCGGACCGATTTGCCCTTGGCCGCGTCGCGCGGCACGCGCGCCTTGACCAGCGACACCGGTCCGCCCTTGGCGGCCTTGGTGGCGCCGGCGCGCTTGTAGCCGGACTTGGCGACCTTGCCGCCGGCGCGCTCGGCCTCGAACGCCATCGTGGCGTTGTCGGCCACCTCGGGCGCGATGTCCAGGTAGGCCGAGGTCGACACCTTGGGCACCAGGATGGTCGAGCCGGCCTTGAGCATCGAGCGCTGCGGGATGTTGTTGGCTTGGCGTATCACTTCCGGCGTGGTGTGGAAGCGCGACGCCAGCGCGCCGATGCTCTCGCGCGCGCTGGTGATCTTGTGCGTGGTCCAGGTCGACAAGTCCTTGCCCCATTGCGCCAGGTTCAGCTGGAACTTGGCGGCGTTTTCCTTGGGCAACAGGATCTTGGTCTGCTCGTCGCCGGTGATGACCGGGCGCTTGAACTGCGGGTTGAGCGCCTTGAACTCGGCCACCGACAGCTCTGCCAGGTGGGCGGCGATGGTCAGGTCGATGTCGCTGGTCTTGTCGATGGCGGTGAAGTAGGGCGTGTTGTCGACCGGCGGCAGCGTGACGCCGAACTGGGTCGGGTTGCCGATGATGTTTTTCACGGCTTGCAATTTCGGCACGTATTCGCGCGTCTCGGTCGGCATCAGCGCCGACAGGCTCTGGAAGTCGGTCGGCTTGCCGGCGGCCTGGTTCTTGGCGATGGCGCGCTGCACCGAGCCCTCGCCCCAGTTGTAGGCGGCCAGGGCCAGCTGCCAGTCGCCGAACATGTCGTACAGGCGCTGCAGGTAGGTCAGGGCGGCGTCGGTCGAGGCCAGGATGCCGCGGCGCTCGTCCTTGAAGGCGTCCTGCTTGAGGTTGAAGTCGCGGCCGGTGCCGGGCACGAACTGCCACATGCCGGCGGCGTTGGCGTGCGACAGCGCCTCCGGATTGAAGGCCGACTCGATGAACGGCAGCAGCGCCAGCTCGGTCGGCATGCCGCGCTTTTCGAGCTCGGTGACGACGTGGAACAGGTAGCGCGAGGCGCGCCCGGTGGTGATGGCCATGTGGTCGGGGCGGGCCGTGTACCACTTGGTGTGCTTGGCCACCAGGTCGTTGTTGAGGTCCGGGATGGCGTAGCCGCTGCGGATGCGGCCCCACACGTCCTTTTCGCGGAACGCGTCGTCATCGGCCACTTTGGCCGGCTTGTTGATCTTCAGGGAGGACAGGTCGAGGGCGGGGGACTTCGGCAGGGCGGTCAGCGGCGCGGGAGCGGCCGGCATGGGGGGCGCTGCCGGCGTGGCGGGCATGGTCAACGCCAGGCCGGCGGCCTCGTCGTAGGCATGGCTGGCGGTCGGCGCCAGCAGCGCCAGCATGGCCGCCAGGGGCGCCGCCAGCGCGGCGCGTTTAGGAATTCGAGGATGCATAGTTTTCCATTGTTGTCGACTGTGAAACATCGAACCGACCATGAATAAACGTGGAGTGTACGAAGCTCGTCCTGATGAGTCAAGGATTATGTCAGGCATATGACCTTTATTTTATGCAACAGTTCCGGGCAGATAAGCCGAAGATGGCGGCAAAATGCGCGGAGTATGAGATGGCGCAAAGAATGCGTACAATTCCGCCTTTAAGAGCGTCTTCAAGGAATCGCATCATGAGTAGTCACGCCACCGATCACGACGCCGTCGTCGCCAAAACCGTCGATTGGCTGGAAAAGGCCGTCATCGGCCTGAACCTGTGCCCGTTCGCCAAGGCCGTCCACGTCAAGGGCCAGATCCGCTACGTGGTGTCGGACGCCGACACCCCGGAGCAACTGCTGGAAAAGCTGATGGAGGAGCTGCAATACCTGGCCGACGCCGACCCGGAAAAGGTCGACACGACACTGCTGATCCACCCCAACGTGCTGGCCGACTTCGAGGACTACAACGAGTTCCTCGACGTGGCCGACGCCGCGCTGGAGGACTTGCAGCTCGACGGCGAGTTGCAGGTGGCCAGCTTCCACCCGGACTACCAGTTCGCCGACACGCACAAGAACGACATTGAGAACTACACCAACCGTTCGCCGTACCCGACCTTGCACCTGCTGCGCGAGGACAGCGTCGAGCGCGCCGTCGAGGCGTTCCCGGAGGCATCGGACATTTTCGAGAAGAACATCGCCACCCTGCGCGCGCTCGGGCACGACGCCTGGGACAAGTTGCTGCAGGTGAAGGGATGAGCGAGGGCAAGGGCGACCCGCCGGTGCGGCCGGACACGCCGTGCGTGGCCGTGTGTTCGACCACGTTCGACGAGATCTGCCGCGGCTGCGGCCGCAGCGTGGTGGAGGTGGCGCACTGGGTGTCGATGAGCGCCGAGCAGAAGGAAGTGGTGTGGCAGCGCATCCTGGCGCAGGGCTACCCGCGCCGCAATAAGTAACGAATAGGTAACGCGGAAAATCACGGCAATCACGTAGGGCGGATTAGGCGGAACGCCGTAATCGGCCATGCATGCGCCGCCGGCGGCTCAACCATGGCCGATTACGCTGCGCTAATCCGCCCTACGTGTTTATGTGGTTCATCCGGAGTTCAGACGACGCCGGGGGCCCCGGCCATATCCATCAATACGTACCGATGAAATTCTTCTTGCCGATGTCCAGGCCGTTATGGCGCAGGATGTCGTAGGCGGTGGTGGCGTGGAAGAAGAAGTGCGGCAGCGCGTAGTGGAACAGATACGTCTGGCCGGTGAAATGCTTGGTCTTCTCGCCGCTACCGGTGGTGATGGCGCGCCCCTCGCTGCCCTCGATGGCCGCCTGCGGCACGCTATCGATATAGGCCAGGGTCTTGACGATGCGCGCCTTCAGGTCGGCGAAGCTCACCTCGGTGTCCTCGTACGACGGCACGTCCAGGCCGCCCAGGCGCGCGGCCGCGCCCTTGGCGAAGTCGCAGGCGATCTGGATCTGGCGCGTGAACGGCAGCATGTCGGGGAACAGGCGGAACTGCAGCAGCGCGGCCGGCTCGATCTTTTTCTCGGTGGCGTGGGCCTCGGCCTTGTCCAGGATGGCCAGCAGGCTGTTGAGAATCTGCTTGAACACGGGAATCGAGGCGGAATACATGGAAAAAGTGGTCATGGCGGTGTCCTATTTGGAGATCGATGTGGAAATTGAGCCGCGATAATAGCCCGCCCCGAGGTTTTTTGCTTGGCGTGTGACTTGCAGGGCAATTTTCCGTGCATAATTCCACTAAGTAATTTTGTAACACGACCCCGACGACGATGCGACCTTTCCCCCTGCCGCGATTTTGTTCGCCCCTCGATGACTAGCGTGATCCACCGTCTGCGGACCAGGCTGGGGGCGCTGTACGGGCTATCGATCTACGGCGCCTTGCTGCTGGTCGTGTTCGGCGGCCTGGTGATCCCGGCCATCATCGGCAGTTATTTGCTCATCGGCGTGCACGAGCGGCAGTCGGCGCGCGTGGCGCTCGACGAGTCGCTCCAGCGCAACGCCGACATCCTGGCGCTGGGCATGCAGGAATCGCTGTGGAACATGAACTCCGAATCGGCCCACTCCCTGGTCGAGTCCGTCATGCGCGACCGCTCGGTGCTGCAGGTGCAGGTGGTCGGCCAGGCCGACGCCCAGTTCATGCACGTGCACTCGCCGCGCAAGGCGGCCGGCAACGTCTACCGCGCCGAGCGCGAGATCCTGGTGCGCGGCGAGAAGATCGGCCGCATCATGGTCGAGATGGACGACGCCCGCAGCCAGCAGGAGCTGCGCGAAAAACAATTGTCCTACGTGTTCGTGCTGGCCGCCCAGCTGACCGTGTCGCTGCTGCTGATCGTGCTGTTCCTCAATTCCCGCCTGATCAAGCCGCTGCGCAAGTTGATGCGCTTTTCCGACCGCCTCTCGCATGGCGACTTCGAGACCCGGCTCGACCTCGCCGGCAGCGACGAGCTGGGCCGTCTGGCCAAGCAGCTCGAGCAGATGCGGGTGGCCATCAAGCGCCTGTTCGAGGACGTCGGCCAGCGCGAGGAGCGCTTCCGCACCATCGTCACCCAGGTGCCGGGCGCCGTGTTCCGCTTCCGCCCGGACGGGCCGATCGAGTTCGTCTCGGACGCCATCGAGGACATCTCCGGCTATCCGGCCGCGCAGTTCATGCGCGGCACCACCGACGCCTGGACCAACCTGGTCGCGCCGCAGGACCGCAAGCGCCATCGCCGCACCATCGCCCAGGCGCTCGGCGACGGCCTGCCGTACGAGGTCGAATACCGCATCGTCGACGCCGCCGGCACCGAGCGCTGGGTGGCCGAGAACGGCCAGCCGCAGCCGCGCGGCGCCGACGGCAACTCGCCCTGGGTCGACGGCATCATCGCCGACATCAGCCAGCGCAAGCACAACGAGATGCGCATCGAGGGCCTGCTGGCCGAGCAGAGCGCCATCCTCGACAACGTCATGTTCGGCGTCATGTTCGTGCGCAACCGGCACATCATCTCCGTCAACCGCCGCTGCGAGGAGCTGTTCGGCTACGAGCCGGGCGCGATGACGGGCGCCTCGACGGCCATCCTGTTCCCCGACTCGTTCGACTTCGAGGCGGCCGGCGCGCGCCAGTATCCGTCCCTGGCCGAGGGCGATTACTTCAACGAGGAGCGCAACTACCGGCGCGGCGACGGCAGCATGTTCTGGTGCATGGTCAGCGGCTACGCGCTCGACAAGCACCGCGCCAACGAGGGCAGCATCTGGGTCTACGCCGACATCACCGCGCGCAAGGAGGCCGAGGAGAAGCTGCGCCTGTCGGCCACCGTCATCGAGCACATCGCCGACGGCGTGGTGGTGCTCGACAAGGACGGCACCATCGTCGCCATCAACCCGGCCTTCACCCAGATCACCGGTTACTCGGAAGCCGAGGCGCTGGGCCGGCACTACACCCTGACGCGCTCGGGCCGCCACGAGCAGCAGTTCTACGACGCGATGTGGCGGGAGCAGGTCGACACCGGCTTCTGGCGCGGCGAGTTGTGGAGCCAGCGCAAGAACGGCGAGCAGTATCTGGAATGGCTGACGGTGAGCGCGGTGCGCGACAGCCGCGGCGTGGGCACGCACTACGTCGGCGTGTTCAGCGACATCACCAAGGCCAAGGAGTCGCAGGAAAAGCTCGACCACCTGGCCCACCACGACCCGTTGACGGCGCTGCCGAACCGGCTGTTGTTCCACGACCGCCTGCAGCACGCGCTGCTGCGCGCGGCGCGCGACGGCGAGCAGCTGGCGCTGCTGTTCATCGACCTGGACCGCTTCAAGAACGTCAACGACACCCTGGGCCACCACATCGGCGACGAGCTGCTCAAGCAGGTGGCCAAGGCGCTGCTCGAGCGCCTGCGCGAGGGCGACACGCTGGCGCGCCTGGGCGGCGACGAATTCATCGTGCTGCTCGAGGATATCGACAGCCAGTTCGGCGCCAGCCAGGTGGCCGAAAAGCTGGTGCAGATGTTCGACCAGCCGTTCATGGTGGCCGGCCACGAATTGTTCGTCACCTGCAGCGTGGGCATCAGCCTGTTCCCGGACGACGCCACCGACCTCAACATGCTGATCCGCAACGCCGACGTGGCCATGTACCAGGCCAAGGCGCGCGGGCGCAACGGCTACAGCTTCTACGCGCCGTCGATGACGGGCGAGGGCGTCGAGCGGCTGCGCCTGGAGACCTTCCTGCGCCGCTCGATCGAGAAGGACGAGGTGTTCCTGAACTACCAGCCGCAGGTGGAGATCGACAGCGGGCGCCTGATCGGCGTCGAGGCGCTGGTGCGCTGGAACCATCCGGAGCTGGGGCTGATCCCGCCGATCCGCTTCATCCCGCTGGCCGAGGACACCGGCTTCATCAACCAGCTGGGCAAGTGGGTGCTGCAGGAGGCCTGCCGCCAGATGGTGCGCTGGCAGGAGGCCGGCCTGCACGTGCCCAAGATCGCCGTCAACCTGTCGGCCAAGCAGTTCGAGCGCGGCAGCATCGTCAACATGGTGGCCGACATCCTGCGCGAGACGGGCCTCGAACCCCAGCGCCTGCAGCTGGAGGTGACCGAATCGGTGATCATGAACACCGGCGACGCCATGGTCTTCATCAATGACCTGCACTCGATCGGTGTCGGCCTGGCGATCGACGACTTCGGCACCGGCTACTCGTCGCTGGCGTACCTGAAGCAGCTGCCGGTGCAGACGCTCAAGATCGACCGCTCCTTCATCAAGGACATCTCGACCGACGCCAACGACGAGGCGATCGCCATCGCCATCATCCAGCTGGGCAAGAGCATGAACCTGTCGGTCATCGCCGAGGGCGTGGAGACCGAGGAGCAGGCCGCGTTCCTGCTGCGCCACGGCTGCCACCTGGCCCAGGGCTACTTCTACAGCAAACCGCTGGCCGCCGCCGACATGCTGGCGCGCTGGCGCCCATAATACAATCGGAGAGCTCCATGCATGGAGAGAAAAAAAGTTCGCGCCGCCGCTTCCTGTTCGGCGGCGTGGCCGCCGTCGGCGCGCTGGTGGTCGGCTGGGGCGTGCTGCCGGCGCGCCAGCGTCTCGACAGCGCCCACCCGCTGCCGCTGACGGGCGGCGCGCTGGCGCTCAACGGCTGGGTGGGCGTGGCGCCGGACGGCACCGTCACCGTCGCCATGCCGCGCAGCGAGATGGGGCAGGGCGTGCACACGGCGCTGCCGATGCTGGTGGCCGAGGAGATGGACGTGCCGCTGTCGGCCATCCGCCTGGTGCAGGCGCCGCTGGATAAAATCTTCGGCAACGTCGCCATGCTGCGCGACGGCCTGCCGTTCCATCCCGACGACGACGGCCGCCTGAAGGCGGTCGCGCAATGGACCGTCGGCAAGGTCGCGCGCGAGCTGGGACTGGTCATCACCGGCGGCTCGTCGAGCGTCAAGGATGCGTGGGGGCCGATGCGCGAGGCCGGCGCCACCGCGCGTGCGATGCTGGTGGCCGCCGCCGCCGACCTGTGGAAGACGCGCGCCGCCGATTGCCGCACCGAGGACGGCCACGTTGTGCACGCCGATGGCCGGCGGCTGGCCTACGGCACGCTGGCCGCCGCCGCTGCCACCTCGCGGCCCGGCGAGGTGCGCCTCAAGACGCCACGGGAATTCCGCCTGATCGGCCGCCCGCAGCCGCGCCGCGACACCCCGGCCAAAGTGAACGGACGCGCCGTGTTCGGCATCGACGTGCGGCCCGAAGGCCTGTTGTACGCTGCGGTGCGCATGTCGCCGGTGATCGGCGGCGCCGTCGCCGGCGTCGACGCGAACGCCGTGCTGACCATGCCGGGCGTGCTGCGCGTGGTCGATTTTTCGGCCGCGCTCGGGCCGCACGCGGGCGCCGGCGCCGGGGTGGCGGTCGTCGCCAAGACCTGGTGGCAGGCGAAAACGGCCGCGCAAGCCTTGCCGGTGCGCTGGACCGACGGCCAGCACGCGGGCCTGTCCAGCGCCGGCGTCTACGCGCAGTTCGCGGCCCTGCTGGACAAGGAATCGGGTTACGCCTACCACCAGAGCGGCGACATGGACGCCGTCGAAGGGCAGGCCGCCGGCATCGCCAGGACCGTCAGCGCCGAGTACCGCGCCCCTTACCTGGCGCATGCCGCCCTGGAGCCGGTCAACTGCACCGCGCAGATCAAGGACGGCAAGGTGTACGTGTGGGCGCCGACACAGTCGCCGGGCTTCGCGGCGCAAGCAGCGGCCGCCGCCGGCGGCGTGAAGGTGGAGGACGTGGTGCTGCAGGTGACCATGCTGGGCGGCGGCTTCGGACGCCGGCTCGACGTCGACATGGTCGCGCAGTGCGTGGCGGTGGCGCGCCAGTGCGGCGGCGCGCCGGTGCAGATGATCTGGTCGCGCGAGGACGACACCACCCACGACGTCTATCGTCCGGCCGCGCTGGCGCGCTTCGTCGCCACCCTGGACGCGGCGGGCAATGTGCTGGGCTACGATAACAAGTCGGCCAGCGGCTCGGTGTCGCACCAGTTCTTCAAGCGCAACCTGGGCCTGCCGGCTGGCGGCCCGGACAAGACCACCGCCGAAGGCGAATTCGATATGCAGTACGAGTTCGTCAACCAGCGCATTCGCCACGTGATCGTCGACAGCCCGGTGCCGCTGGGTTACTGGCGCTCGGTCGGCCACTCGCACAACGCCTTCTTCAAGGAGAGCTTCATCGACGAACTGGCGCACGCCGCCGGCAAGGACGGCGTCGAATTCCGCCGAGGTCTGTTGAAGCGCCACCCGCGCCACCTGGCGGTGCTCGACGCCGCCGTCGCCCGTGCCGGCGCCGCGCCCGAGGGCCGCGCGCACGGCGTGGCGCTGCACCAGTCGTTCGGCACCATCGTCGCCCAGGTGGCCGAGGTTTCGGTCGAAGGCACGGAGATCCGTGTGCACCGGGTGGTGTGCGCGATCGACTGCGGCATCGCCGTCAACCCCAACATCATCGCCCAGCAGGCCGAATCGGGCGTGGTGTTCGGCCTGTCGGCGGCGCTGTACGGCGCGGTCACGATCAAGGACGGCAAAGTCGAGCAAACCAACTTCCACGATTACCCGGTCGCACGCATGAACCAGGCCCCGGTCGTCGAAACGATTATCATGCCGAGTGCGGAGCACCCCGAAGGCATGGGCGAGCCGGCCACGCCGCCGATCGCGCCGGCGGTGGCCAACGCCGTATTCAAATTAACCGGCAAGCGCTTGCGCAGCCTGCCGTTGACGTTATAGGAGAGTTGGATGAAGAGTGTTTTATTGTTGGGAGCATGCTTGGTATCGGCGCTGGCCGGCGCCGCCGAGGTGACGGAAACCGGTGGCTTCACCGTCGGCACGACCGAGGTGGTGGGCTACCGTTTGAGCCAGGAGGGCGCGCCCGACGTCGAGTACTTCATCTCCAAGACCAAGGAGCCGGCGCCGCTGGTGCTGCTGATCCAGGGCTCCGGCTGCGCGCCGGTGTTCAGCGGTTTGGACACCACGCGCCGCTCGTCCAACGTGTTCGGCTACATCGATCTGGCGCAGCAGGGCAAATACGCGGTCATGGTCGTCAACAAGCCGTACGCGCCGAAGGAAGCGCCGGCCGGCGGCGGCATCATCGCCTGCCCGACCGAATTCAATGACTACTTCACCTTGGAGAACTGGGTACGCGACCTGGGACGTGCCTACGACCACGCCGCGCAGCAGCCGTGGGTGCGGGCCGGCTCGTCGCTGGTGCTGGGCGTGTCGGAAGGCGCCACCGCCGCCGCCGGCCTGGCCGAGAAGGAGGGCCGGGTGACCGACGTCGCCATCGTCTCCGGCAGCGGCCCGTCGCAGTATTACGACTTCGTCGCCGGCGCCTATGCCGCCGGTGGCGGCGACGAGCAGATCAAGCTGCGCCTGGACGAACTGGAGGCGACGCGCCAGAAGATCGCCGCCGACCCGGACAACGCCAAAGTGCTGGCCTGGGGCCACCCGTACAAGCGCTGGACCAGCTTCTTCCGCGCGTCGTCGACGCGGTCGCTGTTGAAATCGCAGGCGCGGGTCTACATCGTCGGCGGCATGAAGGACACCAGCGTGCCGATCATGTCGGGCGAAGCGATGGCAGCCGAACTGCTGGGCGCCGGTCACGACGTGACGATGCGGCGCATCCCCAACGCCGGCCACAACCTGCTGCCGGCCGGCGCGCCCGCCGGCAATATGTGGCCGGAATACCAGCGCATCGTCGAATGGTACGCGCGCGGCAAGTCCCCGCAGTGACCACCGCGGCGTGAAGCAATCCCAACAATAGCCGAGCACCCGCTCGGCGAAAAAATGTTGACATCGGCGGCCGTTCGTTTATTCTTACTGCATCGTTACAGTAAATCGTTACAGTGATGCGCTGGCGAGGCAAGCGGCCACCCAAACGCGAGACACGTCGAGATACGGTTGTGGTTGCCACGGCAATATGAAAACACGCGGAGACACGTAGGGCGGATTAGCGCAGCGTAATCGGCCATGCATAAGCCGCCGACGACTCACGCATGGCCGATTACGGCGTTCCGCCTAATCCGCCCTACGTGTTTCAGAAACGAGCATCAGCAGCGTAATCAGTAGCGTAACGACTGGGGTTTCACCCCATCTTTTTTACCGGTTTACTGTAACGTTACAGTAAACCGTTGCAGTACCAAGAAGATAACTATAAGATACGGAGACAATGATGACTGGACCAACCATGCCCGGCGCCGCGCGCTGCCGGCCCACCCCGATCGCCTCAGCCGTGGCGCTGCTGTTGATCGGCGCCTTCCCAGCGCAGGCGCAGCAGTCCGGCGCCCCGCCGGACCCGGCCGCCCAGCCCAAACTGGAATCGGTGGTGGTAACCGCCAACCGCCGCATTGAAAAGCTGGAAGACGTGCCCGCCTCGATCTCGGTGCTGGGCGAGGAATACATGCAACGCAACAACGTGCGCGAGCTGGTCGACGTCATCAACCTGTCGCCGGCGCTGTCGGTGTCGGTCGGCACGCAGGTCGGCACCAACAGCATCAACATGCGCGGCATCGGCACCACCTCGAACAACCTCGGCATCGAGGGCGACGTCGCCATCATGGTCGACGACATCCCCTACGCGCAAACCCAGCAAGCGTTCCGCGACATGTCCGACATGGCCCGCGTCGAGGTGCTCAAGGGACCGCAAAGCACCCTGTTCGGCAAGAGCGCGATCGCCGGCGCGGTGGTGATGACCACCAAGCCGATCGGCGCCGGCCCGATGCAGACCAAAGTGAGCCTGTACCACACCAGCGACCAGGAGTACCGCGCCTCCGCCTCGCTCAGCGGCCGGCTGTCGGACACGGTCGGCCTGCGCCTGTACGCCAGCAAGACCAACTTCCCCGGCCTGCTGCACAACCTGACCAACGACTCGATGCAGAACGGCTCCGGCGGCAAGACCTTCATGGCCAAGCTGCAATGGAAGATCTCGCCGGACCTTGACGTGCTGATCACGCCGCGTTACGACCACTCCCGCGCGACCGGCAATACGGAAGCCATCACCTCGATCGGCGAGGGCGTCGGCTACCTGTACAACCGCAGGTACACCGCGCTGTCGAACACCGAGGTGCTGCGCGGCATCAACGTCGGCCGCTGGAACCGCCAGATCCGCAACGACTCGCCGACCGGCCTGGACGCCACCGACCGCGCCATCGGCGTGCGCGTCAACTACGCCTTCCCGGACAGCTCGCCGCTGGCCGGCCACGCGCTGACCTCGATCACGTCGGTCGACAACAACCTGTCCAACGACTTCCGCGACAACGACAACATCGACCTGATCTCCACCTTCTACCAGCTCGACGCCAGCGGCAAGCCGTCCGGCATCGCCGAGCCGCCGATGATCAACGGCACCATCGCCAGCAAGACCTCGACCCAGGAATTCCGCCTGACGTCGCCGGACGGCGGCGACTTCCGCTACCTGGTCGGCGTGTGGATCGCGCGTAACTCGCTGTACCGCACCTACCTGCGCGGCAACGCCTTCGTCAAGGAAAGCAACTACACCAACTACGAGACCAACTCGGGCAGCCTGACGCACGCGCTCTACGCCAACACCAACTGGGACTTCGCGCCGAAGCAGAGCCTGAGCGCCGGCCTGCGCTTCAACCGCGAGGCCAACGACTACCTGTTCCACACCATCGACAGCCTGTCGTCGAGCGCGCCGAACAACGTGCACACCGGCGAGCACCTGTACATCGCGCCGCAAAACAAGGAAAACGCCGTCACCGGCAAACTCGGCTACACCTATCATCTGAACGACGAGATGATGGTGTACGGCACCACCTCCACCGGCCACAAGGGCGTGGCCTACGACATGACCAGCGGCGCCAACAACGTCAACGTGTTTTCCCGCCTGCCGCTGGCGCCGGAGAAGGCCACCAGTTTCGAGGCCGGCTTCAAGGCCAACCTGTGGAACAACCGCGCCACCTTCAACGCGGCTATCTTCCAGACCCGCTTCCGCGACTACCAGACCTCGGCCACCGAACGCTTCACCGACGGCAGCCAGGCCAGCGTGTTGTACAGCATTCCATCGCTGCAAACGCGCGGCTTCGAGGCCGACGCCACGGTGCTGGCCACGCGCGCCTTGTTGCTCAACGCCAGCTTCGCCTACACGCGCGCCATGGTGCGCGACTGGAAGCAGGGACCGTGCTACAGCGGCGCCACCGATTGCACCATTCCCAACGAGCTGGTGCCCGGCTCGTTCCTGCGCGACGCCAGCGGCGGCATGATGCCGAACGCGCCCAAATGGAAGCTGAGCATGGGCGGCGAATATACGCTGCCGCGCCTGGCCGGGTTGCCGGTCATCGCCGCGATCAACGCCCAGTGGCGCACGCAGTCGACGGTGCAGGGCGCGATCAGCCAGGACCCGTCGCTGGTGCGGCCCGGCTATGGTATTTTCGATCTCGGCGCCTCGTTCAAGGACGTCAAGGGTCTCTATAAACTGTCGATCGGCGTGAAAAACCTGTTCGACCACCATTACGAAGCCGGCAGCAGCGGCTCCTTCCTCAACTTCAAGCGGGCCGGCGGCGGCCCCGACATCCGGTCCTACGGCTGGAAGCCGGCCCGCGACGCGTTCCGCTACGCCACGATCCGTCTGGATATGGCGTTCTGAGCGCATAACACTTAACAAGGACATCATGAGCGAATCAAAGATTCAGGACGTAGCGAGACTGGCCGGCGTATCGACCACCAGCGTCTCGAATTTTCTGAACAACCGTATGGGGCAGATGCGGCCGGATACCCAGCGCAAGATCCAGCAGGCGATCGAGCAGCTGGGCTACCGGCCCAACAACGCCGCGCGCCAGTTGAAGACCGGGGTCGCCTCCATGGTCGGCCTGCTGGTGCCGTCGCTGGCCAATCAGTTCTTCGGTTCGCTGGCCTGCGCGGTGGAGACGGCCGCCGCGCGCCACCATTGCCACGTGATGACCTTCAGCACCTTCCGCGATCCCGAGCGCGAGCGCGCCGTCATGGCCGATCTGCTGGCCTACGGCGCGCAGGGCATCATCACCGGCTCGGCGCTCAACGACACCGGCCACCTGGTCGGCATGACGGCGCGCTGCCCGGTGGTGGCGTTCGACATCAAGCGCTCCGACGACAGCCACGAGCGCATCACCACGATCTCGGTCGATAACGTCGCCGCCACCACCATGGCGGTCGAGCATCTGGTGGCGCTGGGCCACCGCGCGATCGCGCTGGTGACGCCGCCGCCGTACACCTTGAACCGCCAGGACCGCGTCAAGGGCTTCGAGCAGGCGGTGGCTGCGGCCGGCATCAGCGGCGAGCTGGTGATCGCCGACGCCACCGACGCCCCGGCCGACCTGCACGGCGACACCCGGCTGTTCGAACTGGGACGCAGCGCGGCGGCGCTGTTGCTGGCGGCCCGCAGCAAGCCGACGGCGGCGATCGCCATCAACGACATGATGGCGATCGGCATCGGCATCGGCCTCAAGCAGCTCGGCAAACGGCTGCCGCAGGATTTCTCGCTGATCGGCATCGACGATATTTTCTTCTCCGCCGCCAACGATCCGCCGTTGACGACATTGCGCCAGCCGATCCAGGCCATGGCCGATGCCGCCGTCCAGCGCATCCTGGCGCCGGGCGCGGCCAGCGTCGGCGGCGAATTGTTCGCGCCGGAACTGATCGTGCGGGCGTCGACGGCGGCGCCACCCACGTAAGCATTCACCACCCAACCACTCACTAGAAAGAACATCGCCATGGAACTTATCGGAAAACGCGCCCTCGTCATGGGCGGCGCCTCGGGCATTGGTAAAGCCAGCTCGCTGGCGCTGGCGCAGGCCGGCGCCGACGTCGTGCTGACCTATTGGAGCAGTGCCGATGAGGCGCAGGACGTGGTGGCACAGATCCGCGCCCTCGGCCGCCAGGCCCAGGCGATCAAGGCCGACCTGACCGACGGCGCCATCGCCGAGCGGGTGTTCGCCGAAGCGGAAGGTGCCATCGGCGAGATCGACATCCTGTTCGCCAACATCGGTGGCTTGATCCAGCGCTGCCGCGTGGCGGACATGCCGCTGACCTTGTGGAACGAGGCCATTAACCTGAACCTCACCAGCACCTTCCTGATCTGCCAGGCGGCGCTCAAGCGCATGGAGCCGCGCGGGCGGGGCGCCATCATCACCATGTCGTCGCTGGCCGCGTTCGACGGCGGCGGCCCCGGCTCGGCGCACTACGCCGCGTCCAAGGCGGCCGTCGCCACCTTCACCCGCGCACTGGCCAAGGAGGTCGGCCCGCTGGGCATCCGCGTCAACGGCGTCTCGCCTGGGCTGATCGCC
Organism: uncultured Duganella sp.; assembly: GCA_963511605.1. Lineage (GTDB taxonomy): Bacteria > Pseudomonadota > Gammaproteobacteria > Burkholderiales > Burkholderiaceae_D > Rugamonas. The sequence goes on from CAUPJZ010000013.1 coordinate 152,791, forward strand.
ACGCGCTTCCACGACACCTTCAACACACCGGCCAACCGCCAGGCGATCGCCGAGCGCACGCCGGCCCGGCGCGAAGGCGCGCCCGAAGACGTGGCCAACGTGGTTGTGTTCCTGGCGTCCGAGCGCGCCGCCTTCCTGGCCGGCGAGATCGTCCAGGTCAACGGTGGCCTCGGCCTCTACTGATCCCTTTCGGAGCAATCGATGAACCACACCTTCTCACGGCGCCGTTTCCTCGGCGCCGCAGCCCTCTCTTTGCCGGCGTTTTCGTTGCCGGACGCGCTGGCGCAGGACGCGCTCGAATCGCTGGGCACCATGCAGGGCAAGGCGGGCGCCGGTCCGCATCCGCTGGAAACGCTGATGAAGGCGCACCCGGCGGCCTTGCGCGCAGAGCTGCGCGGCGTCCATCCGCGCGTCTACACCACCAAGGCCGGCCTGGCCGCGTTGCGCCAGCGCGCACATGGCAGCGAGCGCGCCACATGGCAGAAGGCGCTGGCCGGCCTGACCGCGCTGCGCACCGCGCCGGCCGCCGCGCCCGCGCAAAAGCGCCGCGCGCAGAACAACACCGCCATCGGCATCATCGGCGCCGCGCTGGCCTACCAGATCGAAGGCGACGCCAAATACCTGGAAGCGGCCAAGCGTTACATGGACGCGGCGGTCAGCTACGAGGTGTGGGGCTACACCTACAGCAAGCCGGACATCGACCTCGCCGCCGGCCACCTGCTGTACGGCCTGGGCGCAGGCTACGACCTGCTGTACGACGCGCTGACGGAGGAGGAACGCGAGCGCTACCGCGACAAACTAATACGCCAGGCGACGATACTGGCCAAGCACTTCACGCCCAAGCCGGGCAAATCGTATTCGTATAGCCAGAACCACTGCTTCATCCCGATCGCCGGGCTGGCGGTGGCCGCCTACGCGGTATGGGACGACACGCCCGAAGCGGCCACCTGGGCGGCACTGTCGCGCGCCATCTTCAGCCGGGTGCTGGAAGTGGCGTCGCCGGACGGTTACTTCTACGAGGGCGTGGAGTACTGGATCTTCTCGATGCCGTGGATTATCCACGCGCTCGACGCCTTCGCCCACGCCGCCGGCGACGACATGTACGATACGCCGGCGTTGAGCAAGTCGTACCTGTACATGGCCCATTCGATCACGCCCAACGGCCAGGATATCTACGACTTCGGCGACGCCTTCGAGGGCGCCATCACCCGCTCGCGCGTGGGGGAGGAGCCGGCCCGCACGCACCCCGGCGGCAAGCTCAATTCCAACTACAACCTGCTGTACCGGCTGGCTGCGCGCTTCAATAGCCCGGACGCGCAAGGCGTGGCCGACTGGATGGCGTCACTGGGCCACGTCTGCGCCGAAGACTTCTGGACCTTGCTGTGGCGCGATCCGGCGCTGAAGTCGACGCCGATAACGGCGCTCGCGCCGCACCATCACTTCGATGACCTGGGCACGGTTTACTGGCGCAGCGACTGGACGCCGAAGGCGACCGCCTTCGCCTTCCGCGCCGGACCGCCGGAGGGCCATCACGTCGCTGCCATCCTCGACAAGCTGCCGGACTGGCATCTCGAGATGGGCCACGCCCATCCGGACGCCGGCAGCTTCATCCTGTACGGCGGCGGCACCTACCTGACCGGCCCGATGGGTTATGCGGGCATCCCCAAGAGCGACCTGAGCAACACCTTGCTGGTCGACGGCCAGGGCCAGGCCAACGAGGGGGGAGGGCATGACGCCTTCCGTGGCTACCCGTATGCGCGCCTCGACGCCATCCAGATCGCCAGCGCAAAGCTGGAGCAGGGCCGCGCCGACATCGTCGCCCAACTGGCCGGCGCCTACCGGCCGGAACTCGGCGTGGAAAAACTGGAGCGCCGCTTCAGGTACGAGCGCGGCGTCTGGACCGTGACCGACACGCTGCGCGCCAGCAAGCCGGTGGTGCTGACGGCGCTGGTGCACGGCGACCGCGCCATCACAAAAACCGGCGCGCGCAGCTTCGTCGTCGCCGGCAAGCCCAAGTCGCTGAAGGTGGCCGTGGCGACGACCACCGCGCGCTCCGAGATCGCGCCCGGCGTGTTGGTGGCGGCCGGGCCGCCGGGCAATGTCGACAAGGGGCCGAGGGAGGAACGCGGCACCGTGTTGAAACTGTCGCTGCCGGCCGCCAGGGACGCCACCCTGACCACCACCCTGACGTTCTGAAGAGGCCCACGCATGGGAATACCCGATGTCGTAACCGTGGGCGAGGCGATGGCTCTGATGATCGCCCGCGAGCCCGGACCGCTGGAGGCGGTGCGCGAGTTCGAACGCGCCACCGCCGGCGCCGAGCTGAATGTAGCGGTGGGGCTGAGCCGGCTTGGCTTCAAGGTCGGGTATCTGAGCCGGCTGGGGCAGGACAGCCTGGGCCGTCACCTGCGCGCGTTCATGGAGGCCGAGGGGCTGGACCTGCGCCACCTGCGCATGGATGAAGACGGCCCGACGGGCTTCATGCTCAAGCAGATGGCGGAGGACGGCACCGACCCGCAGGTCGAGTATTTCCGGCGCGGGTCGGCCGCCAGCCGGCTGTCGATGCTGGATCTGCCGGAGCAGGGCGGCGACTTCCAGCGCGCGCGCGTGTTGCACCTGACCGGCATCTCGCCAGCGCTATCGGCCGGCTGCCGCGAGCTGGTGCTGGCCATGGCAAGGCAGGCGCGGGCCGATGGACGCCTGGTCTGCTTCGATCCCAACCTGAGGCCGCGCCTGTGGCGTACGCCGGCGGAGATGGTCGCCACCGTCAACGCGCTTGCCAGCCAGGCCGACGTCGTCATGCCCGGTCTGGCGGAGGGGCGGTTGCTGACCGGCCGGGAGGATGCCGCCGACATCGCGGCGTACTACCTCGACCGGGGCGCGGGCCGGGTGGTCGTCAAGCTCGGTCCGGAGGGCGCCTACGTTGCCGACGCGGACGGCCGCGCCGACACCGTCCCCGGCCGGCCGGTGCGCGCGGTGGTCGACACGGTCGGCGCGGGCGACGGCTTCGCGGTCGGCGTCATCAGCGCGCTGCTTGACGGCTTGCCGCTGCACCAGGCGGCTGCGCGCGGCAACGCCATCGGCGCGCGCGTGGTGCAATTTCGCGGCGATTGCGAAGGACTGCCGACGCGCGCCCAATTAGCTGCGGCCTAAAAGTGGGGCGGTTAGCCCCGCCATAAAAAAATAATGGAGACAATCGCATGACAACAATCAAGGGTTTACGCTGGCTGGTCATCACCTTGGTGGCCATCGCCACCATCATCAACTACATCGACCGCTCGGCGCTGGCGGTGATGTGGCCCGGCATCGCGTCCGAGCTGGGCATGGACAAGCGCGACTACGCCAATATCGTCACCGTGTTCTTGATCGGCTACGCCATCGGCCAGTCGCTGTTCGGCAAACTGTTCGACGCGCTGGGCACCCGGATCGGCTTCCTGCTGTCGATCGTGGTCTGGTCGGGCGCCATCGCGCTGCACTTCGTGGCGCGCTCGGCGATGTCGTTCGGCCTGTTCCGCGTGCTGCTGGGCGTGGGCGAGGCGGGCAACTGGCCCGGCGCCACCAAGGCCATCGCCGAATGGTTCCCGGTGCGCGAGCGGGCGCTGGGGCAGGGCATCTTCGGCGCCGGCGCCTCGCTGGGATCGGTCATCGCGCCGCCGCTTGTCGCTTTCCTGTACGCTTACGTGGGCTGGAAAACCACCTTCTTGCTGATCGGCTCGCTAGGCTTCCTGTGGATCGTGCCGTGGCTGATCGTCTACAAATCCGGCCCCGGCACCCATCCGTGGGTCAGCGCCGAGGAACGCGAGTACATCCTCACCGGCCAGCGTGCCGGCACGGTGGCCGCGCAGGACGAGTACGTGCCGACGATGCGTCAACTGCTGCGCCATCGCCAGAGCTGGAGCGTGATCGCCGCGCGCTTTTTCATCGACCCGGTGTGGTGGCTGTTCGTCAGCTGGCTGCCGTTGTACCTGAACGAGCGCTTCCACTTCGACGTCAAGGAAATCGGCATGTTCGCCTGGGTGCCGTATGTGGGCGCGGCGGTCGGCGCCTTGTCAGGTGGCTGGTTTTGCGGCCACTTGCTGGCGCGTGGGTGGACGGTCAACCGCGCGCGCAAGCTCGTCATCGGCCTGGGGCTGGTGATCATGTTGCCGGCGTTGTTGTTCAGCGCCGCCGCCGAGACGCCGCTGCTGGCCGTGCTGTCGATCGGCGTGATCCTGTTCGGCTTCCAGGCCGCCATCACCAACATCCAGACCTTGCCGAGCGATTTCTTCTCGGGCAAGACGGTCGGCTCCTTGGCCGGCCTGAGCGGCACATCGGCGGTGCTGGGCGTGATCATCTGCATGCAGCTGGTGCCGGTGCTGACGACCGGCGGGGACTACACCCCGTTCTTCATCCTTGGCGCGATGCTGCTGCCGCTGGTTTTCCTTTCGATCTGGCTGGGCGGCCCCGTGGTGCGCGTGCAGCCGAAACAATAACCCGGAGACATGCATGAAAAATTCGATTTACATCAGATTTCTGCTGGCCGCGCTGTTGGCCGTCGGCCAGGTCGGGGCCCACGCCGCCGGCGCCAAGGCCAGCGCCTCGGAGGCCGTTGAGAAACAAGACAACGGCGTGTTCCTCAAGAAGCACGAGGCCATCCTCGCGCGCGGCAAGAGCGGGCCGGTCGGCCTGTTGTTCCTTGGGGACTCCATCACAGAGCGCTGGCGCATTGCGCCGGAAATCTGGGACAAGTACTACGGCGCCCACCAGCCGGCCAACTTCGGCATCGGCGGCGACCGCACGCAGCACGTCATCTGGCGCATCGAGCATGGCGAGCTGGATGGGCTCTCGCCCAAGGTCACGGTGCTGATGCTGGGCACCAATAACAGCCTCGATTACACGGCGGAGCAAATCGCCGCCGCCAACCGCAAGATCGTCGGCATGATACGCGCCAAACTGCCGGAGACGAAGATCCTGGTGCTGGGCATCTTCCCGCGCGGCCCGCGCGAGCGCGACGGCTCGCCGGTGACCGAAAAGAGCATTGCCGAGGCGGCCAAGCGGATGCAAACCATCGACGCGGTCAACCGCGATCTGGCCGGGCTGGACGATGGCAAGACCATCCGTTTTCTGAATATTAATGTCGTGTTCACGGACAAGGAGGGCCGCATTCCGCCGGCCATCATGCCCGACCAGCTCCACCCCGGACCCGCCGGTTACCAATTGTGGGCCGACGCCATGCAACCGCTACTTAAGGAGATGTTGAAATGATCCCTGCCATCCGTTACGCCGCAGTAATCTTGCTCACAGCCGCACTGTCGCCGGCCGGCGCGCAAGGATTCACGCCAGAAGCCACCTTGCGACGCCTGTTCGCTCTTGAGGGCAATTCGCCTTACCCGTCGCCGTACGCGGGTACGCTCAATTTCAGCGCCCTCGAGTCGAAATACATCTCGCCCAATGGTCACGGCTATCGCAACGAATTGAAGATCGCCAATAGCGAGCGCCTGAGCGGAGCCAACACGCGCGAACGCTTCGCGGCGCGCGTCACCGCCACCTTGCCGAATGTCGCCAAGACCATCGTCGCGCAATACCACGTCGAGGGCCTCGACACGATACTCAAGGTGTATGTGCAGGACACGGAGGACCGCAAAGGACTCGACGGCAAGAGCGGCAACGGCGTGTTCGACATTTTGGTGCGCATCCTTGGCACCGACGGCAAGGAGGCCACCACCGCGCTGGGCACGGTGCGCTCCGGCGAGAGCTTCGATCTCGATATCGTGTTCAACGCCGGCGAGGCGCAGGTGACCGCGCGCACGGCCACCGGCGGCACCTTGAAGACCCCGCTCACACGCATCCTGCCCGACACGCGCAAGATATATTTCAAGTTCGGCGACTATCTGCAGGCGCGCGACCCGGTCACCGACGAACAGACCACCAGCCCGGAAAAATGGGAGGCTTACTACCGCCAGAACAACATCAACAGTAGCCACGTGCGCTTCAGCCACACCATCTTCGAACGCAACGGAGCGCAGCCATGATCACCCCAGTCTCCTCAGAAACGCTGGCGACGTTGAAAACGATCGCCACCTCCACCATCACCACGCTGCTGTACAAGCGCGGGTTCCGTAACGTGTTCATCCAGGGCGCGCGGCCGTTGAAACCGGGCCAGCGCCTCGCGGGTCCGGCGTTCACCTTGCGCTACATCCCGGCGCGCGAAGACCTCGACGGGCTCGACGCCTTTCTCGATCCGCGCCATCCGCAGCGGGTGGCGGTGGAGGAAATCCCGGCCGGTGCGGTGCTGGTGATGGATTGCCGGGGCGACGTCACGGTCGCGGCGGCCGGCAGCATCCTGGCCACGCGCATGCAGGTGCGCGGCGTGGCCGGCATCGTCGCCGACGGCGGCCTGCGCGACGCCAGCGGCATCGCCAGGCTCGAGATACCGGCCTGGTGTTCGGGGCCGTCGGCGCCGACCAATCTGATCCGGCACCACGCGCTCGACCTGAACGCTCCCATTGGTTGCGGGGGCGTGGCGGTCTACCCTGGCGACATCATGGTCGGCGACGACGACGGCGTGGTGTGCATCCCGTCGCACCTGGCGGAGGAGATCGCGCGCGACGCGGTGCCGATGGAGCGTTACGAGGACTTCGTGCTGGAGCGGGTGCGCGGCGGCGCCAGCATTACCGGGCTGTATCCGCTCACCCAGCCGGAGAACCGGGTGCTGTTCGAAGCGTGGCTGGAGCGCCGGCACGCAGTCGAGTGAGTGGCTCGCGATTAGCACCCCGGGGTCAGGTCCGACATTCGGACATTCAGGAACTTTTATGTGCTAAATAGGTTCCCTATTTGTCCGAATGTCGGACCTGACCCTCACGACTGCTCGAACGACTGGCCCTCGGACGATTGTCGGCGGCGACAGCTATGACCTTGGGAGATGGCGGCTTGCAATTGGCTATCGTTACAAAGTGCGTATTTTGGAGGCTCTCTGACAGGGTATAGTTTTTCATCTGAACAATATTGCCCTGATCATGAGCTTTGAATCGCGCCGCACGAAAGCGTTAGAACTGTTGAAAGCCACCGCCATGTGGCCGAGCAACTACGAGCCGCCGATCTTGCGGGCCTTGTGGAAACTCGGGTTCAAGATTCCACCGCCGCACTTTGTGCCGTTTTGGAAAACAACGCTATTCGCGACACTTTGGTTCGGCGGCGCCTGGGGCGTGATCATGTGGCTGACGGTGTGGTCGCGGCAGGGCGTCACCTTGCTCGCCGCGCTGTGTCTCGCCGCCGTGGCCGGGCTATTCTTCGGCCTATGCATGTCGCTCTACTACGCTTACGGCCGGCGCAAGCACCGCTTGCCGGAATGGTCTTCGCTTGACGAAAACCTGGAGCGGAAGTAAGCGCGCAGATGAAATCCATCGTCAGCGTGGGCGAGCGTAGAAGAATTTCGTCCGGTATTTCCCTATTAATCAATAAGGTTTTTCCGCTCGTCTGGTTCGGTATCTGGTCGGTTTTTTTCGTCTTCTTCATTTTTTCAGCGGAAAAGCAGAACACCGGTTGGTTGATGCTGGTTGTGCTTTTTGTGCTGGGTATGTTGGCTCAGTTTGCGATCAACCGACTCACCGAGGAAGTCTTCCTTGTGGATGATTCGCTGATACTGGTTCAGGCGGGGATGGAAGAATTCGTATCATTGACGAGAATTGATAGCGTCGAGGTGGTCAATGGCGAAGGCCTAAGCGTGGTGCTTCAGCTATCCGACGTGAGCAAATTCGGCCAACGCATCGAGTTCGTCCCCGCGACCGGATTGATCTTCAATCCATTCAAGGAAATTCCTGTGGTCGATGAATTGAGAACCCGGATCGCGTCGGCCAAGGCGCGCGCGATCGGCATTTAGTACCGCTTGGCGGGTTTGTTGTGGCTTGACGCTTGCCCGCGCATGGGGGACCCTATTGCCTTGTCAGTGGAGAATTGAATGTCCTGTCGCCCGATGGTTATACCCACCTTACTGTTGCTCGTTCTCGCCCAGGCGGCGGGACACGCGGCGGCCGCCGCTACCGCCGCCGCGCCCGTGTTCGGTCTTTTGCCCGACACCGTCTGCACCGAAGCCGACCAAGCCGTCGATGAAAAAGGTTTTGTTCGTATCGGTGGCATCGAGCAATGGGTGAGGATCAAGGGCGCCAGTTGCGCCAAGCCTGTCGTTGTGGTCGTCCACGGCGGCCCCGGCAACCCGAATACCCCCTTCGCCGACAACCTCTTCAAAGCCTGGGAGAAGGACTACACCGTGGTCCAGTGGGACCAGCGCGGCGCCGGCATGACCTTCGGCCGCAACCCCGTGACCGATGAAGAGCCGCTGGTGCCGGAGCGCCTGCGCGACGATGGCGTGGAGGTGGCGCGGTATGCCGCGAAGCGTTTCGGCAAGCGCAAGGTGATCCTGATGGGCGGATCGTGGGGATCGGTAATCGGCGTCTATATGGCCAAATCCAATCCCGAGATGTTCTGCGCCTATCTAAGCACCTCGCAGGTGGTGAACCGCTCCGGCGAGCGCGCCAGCTACGACGCCACGCTGGCGCTGGCGCGCGCCGCCAACGACGCCGACTCGGTGGCCAAGCTGGAAGCCCTCGGCCCGCCACCGTGGAGCAATCCCCGCAACCTCGGCATCCTGCGCCGCGTGATGCGCAAGCACGAAGCGCTGCGCACCGAGCCGGCGCCGAAAGCGTGGTGGGCTTTCTCGCCGGAGTACACGACGGCCAAGGCGGAGGCCGACTACACGGCGGGCGAGGACTACTCGTGGCTGCAATACGTCGGCATGAAGGGCGACGGGATCGCTTCGAAGATCGATCTCTACAAGCTCGGGCCCAAATTCGGCGTGCCTTTCTACATGTTGCAGGGGCAGGAGGATCTCCTGACGATGCCGGCGCCGAGCAAGCGCTACTTCGACTTCATCGAGGCACCGGGCAAGGAATTTGTCCTGGTGCCGCGCGCGGGGCACGATCCGAACCAGCTGATGATGGATGCGCAGTACCGGGTGCTCAAGGAGCGGGTCGGGGATTGCCGTTGAGCACGGCCCGTTGGACGTCCGGTCGCGTCATTTCCCCTCCGTGTCGTCTTGCAATATCGCGTCCAATGCATCGAAACGCTGTTCCCACATCCGGCGGTTAGCCGCGACCCAATGTCCAAGGACGTCAAGTCCGTGGCCGTCGAGCTCGCACATCCGAACGCGGCCGACCTTGCGCGTCTGCAGTATTCCGCAGGTTTGCAGGACGCGCAGATGCTGAGAGATCGCGGTAAGCGTCACATTCAGCGCTGCGGCCAGGGCGCTCACCGATTGCGGCCCCTGGGCGACCAGCTTGACTATCGCGCGGCGCGTGGCGTCTCCCAGCGCGGCGAAAACCTGGTCCGCCGCCTCCGTCTGCAGTGCCGTTAAGTGGTTCATGCGGGCCCTTTACTTGACGACCAGCGCGGCATGCAATTGGTCCAGCAGCAGCAGCCAGCCGGTCCGTCGCAGCTCCGGGCCATCCGCGCCATCGCCGTACATCGCCTGATGGGTGAAGATCAGGCGCGTGGAGTCGGATGCCTCGCTGAAGAACTCGAACGTGTGCAACGACGCGGAAAAACGCCGTTCGCCCATCGCCATCGTGGCGGCGGCGACGATGCGTTGTTGCGGCACGATATCAAGGATGTATCCGTTTGATTCCAGCGCCACGCCCGCGAAGGGCGTGCCGGGTTTGAAGCGATAGCGCGCCAGTTCGCGTCCGCCAATTTCGAATTGCATATCATACTGTTCGATCTCATGCTGGGCGCCTTCGGCAAACCAGCGCTTCTTCTCGCGCGGATCGCTGAACGCCTGAAACACGCGCGCCAGCGGGGCGGCGAAGGTACGCTCCATGGTGAAGGTATCGAATTGCGCTGACTGAGCCATAATCTTCCTCCGATAGTGAAGTTGAGACTTCAGTTTAAAGGAGTCAAATGGTGAAGTCAACACTTCACTAACGGCGATGTTGGATTGGTCGGAGACGTGGCGAGGCCGACGGATGAAAAAATAGACGGCCCAGGAAATTCCATTAATGGCGCCAAGGGCGCTAACAGGAAGAGCAATTGGCGGGCGGTCATAGGGCGTGTCGTGGGGCTGGGCGTCGAAACGAAGTATAGACACAAACAAGTCTGGAGCTTGACTCTGGGCCGATGTAGTAACAAATTGAATCGATAATTGCACTACCTCTCAAGGCCTTGTTCCACCGACTTGCCCTTGTTCCACGGCGTACATTGGCCTTGGGAACCTTTCAGGAGATTCATCGTAGACCTCCTCGGTTGAAGCTTTACTATGCGCTCGACGGGCTGCAGTCGTATCCGATGGTGATGTGGTAATTGGTGAGCTTTCCCTTTGGGCAAGATGGTATCCTTGCTCATAGGTCGAGTCCGCCAGAAGTTGCCGGTGCCTCCAACCAATACACGGAAATCTCGAATGCGAATAGTTGCAACGTTTGAATTGACAACTTTCAAGTATCCGCCTGAAGACATAAGCGAGCCGGCCGAACCTCCCGGTAAAGACGTCGCAGTATGGCTAGCGGCGCGCCTGCGAGCACTTGACAGCGAAGTTGTGGCAGCCCCCGAGCCCGAAGATTTTGGATGGTACATAACGTTCTCGACAGAGGGAGTTCTCTATCAGGCGGTCATCGGTCCTGTGGGAGATGAGTTCTGGTATGTCGTTGTTGAGCGAGTCGTCGGTTTTTTACCCTCTATTCTTGGTTTTCGACGTAAGCATAAAACCCCACAAGGGCTACTTTTCGTTCACAAAGCATTAAAAGACGCTGAAGAGACGAGCCAGCTTCAGTGGCATTCATGGAAATCATTTAGCAGGGGCGGGGCTTCAGCATTTGATAATGGCATTGACATGCCTGTAGCGATTTAGACCGTAGCTGGCCGTGAACGGCCCTTCGGTGCCGATCCTCTACACGATGCGTTGGAAATGCTGCCAGTTGGGAAATTTACAAAAAAATCATGATTTCGTACATCAAATCAATAGCTGCATTTTGTTTGCTTGCGGCCGGACTGACCTACCTTTCGCTGGTGGTACCAGGACGCGTCATCGCAGTTTGCTCGAATATAGGGATGCCCATTTATTGTCCGGTGCTCGCATATGGTTTTCCGCTTCCGTTCATCGCCGACAGCCAGGGAATATCACCGATAGGCTCGGTGGCCCGCGACCCCTTATCTTTAATGGTAGGTGAGGATGACGTCTTATGGCCACAGTTGGGGCTTTCGATTTTGTTTTGGATGCTAGCTGTTGTGGTCAGCAGATTAGCGTGGCGTCGCTGGAGGCGGAGACGCAACAGCGTGCGCCCCGATAGCTCAAGGTCGACTTAGGATCCCCTTGAGCCTGAAGTTAGAATTTGTGAGTTATGTAGATACGCAAACTGATACGCTAAACCCGTCGACCGAGTTCGGCCAGAAGCCGCCACCCAGTGGGGTAAGAATTTTGAACGACTTAGACATAGTTGATGAAATTTACGAAGATTTTTTCTGAAGCCCTAAGATGCTGGCCACATGAAATTGATATCTTAGATGGCGAATTGCGAGGAGGCAGTGGTGGTTATTTTCCGACTCTATCCAGAGTTTGGGATGTTGCGGAAAGGGACTCAAAGCACCTGAGCGAATTTCATCAAACCATGGTTTGGGCAATTTTCTGTGGATTGCACAAAATGGCGGTCAGTGACTTAAGGTCAGGAGGTCGAGTAATTCGCAAAGTGCATCTTGACTTGGTGTATGTCGAGCACAAATTTTATGAGAGCGCGCTAAACGGCGGCAGGTACTACAAGCAAGTTCGAAAATTGTATGTAAATGACTTACGGCCAGCGACAATTGCCTGAAGCGTGCAGTGAAATGCCGAAACTGGCCAGAAGCCGACATTGCGCTAATTAAGACAACCCAAGAAATCAAAACTCATGACGCCGCGAGAGATTCAAACTGTAATGCGAAAGCTATTCTACTTCCGAATTTCAACGGTAGATGGGTACCGCCATCTTACACAAGATAACGTTCTCGATGTGAATTTGGTCGATTCCTTGATTCAGGAATATGTAGGGACGGATGAAGTCATTGTCTATTCAAGTGCACGTCAGTGCAGTTTTGTCTCACGACCCGAAGCGTTCGAAATTATTTGCGAGTATCAGCGTAATGACGCCTCCGCAGCGGTCCAAGTTGTGGCATCAGACTTCTCCGGGCGGATTCTCGTTGAACCTATAGGTACTGGAGTTGGAGAGTATCGTAATGTGATATCCTGGCAACTGACGGTATCCGGCCAATAGCTGCCAGTCGTATATCGCTAACAAAAACTTGATATTTCAATCCATGGAAAATTTTAGAGTTAGTACAAGTCGCCAAGAATTAGATATCTCTCTTATCCATCGCTTCCTTGCAGAGGACTCGACCTGGGCACGCGGTATTCCTCGTACAACGGTAGAGCGCGCCCTTGAACACTCACTTTGTTTTGGCGGTTATATTGACGACGCGCAGGTGGCCTTCGGTCGGGTGATTTCTGACTACGCGACTTTTGCGAATCTTGTTGATGTGTTTGTACTTCCAGAATTTCGAGGACGAGGTTACGGTAAGTCGCTATTAAAAGTCGTTATGTCGCACCCTCAATTACAGGGGCTTCGACGGTTCACTCTCGCCACGGCCGACGCGCACGGGCTTTACGGCGAGTTTGGTTTTACATCACCGTTGAGACCTCAGTCATTGATGGAGCGGTATTTCCCGAGAATTTACGAAGCTGATGTTTCTTGATTTCAGCAGCGTCCGGCAACGGCCAGAAGCAGCCTGTGGCGTTTGACAAAGGATTGATATGCGACCGGAAATTCGAAGGTTAGTCGATTTGGGTAGGCTGCCGAGTGAAGACAATGGCGACGTCGACAAACTTCGCAAATATGAGGTTGAGTATCGTGCAATCAAAAGGCCAATCACCGACGAAGAGGCGGTTGCACTACTGTGCCTTTTTGGCGATGATGGATGTTTTGGCCTCGCCTCTTCGCTAATGCACTTGATAGAAACTGCACCAGGCTGGCCAATAAAAGAACGCCTTATTGACTCTACGAATCCTTGGGTTATCGAAATGAAAAATCGAGCCATTCGCGGAGGCGTTTTACCAGAAGAATAGGTCACATTCGGCCAGCAGCAGTCAGTCGGTCTTAGGCCAAGTGCCAAGCCAAAAGAGGAAAACGTGGCGCTACATAGATTTACTATTTTTGCGGATTATTTTCAGTTCATCATCCAAGATGAGAATTCAAAAGACGATTTCGGTACGCTTTGGAATGATGATGCCGTTGCCTCGATGGTAGCAGTTGGCGAGACTGCGCTTTCCTTGGGAACACTCAGGAATGTCGATGTAGCGGTTGCAATCCATGTTGTTGATGGACCTACTGAAATTCAATTGGAAGACTTTGACCACGCAGTAGAAGGCTCGTTTGCATCGCCCACAGGAAGAATTGCGGTGATGGGCTGCACAGATTTCTTTCCGGATGCGTCCCGATTGGAGGTAAAGTCAGGCTCTTATCGGTTCATCTACTTGGTCAGCGGAGCTCGTACAATTCAAACGGAGTGGGAGCCTGCTGACGACCTGTATTCGCTTTACATATGGCCCGCAGAGCGACGCGCATTGCACCTGCTGAAGGAATGGAAACCGGCGCGCTTGAATAGCGACACATGACGGCATCCGGCCAAGAGCGGCCATCCGAGACAAGTAGACTAATTATGGAATTTAAATCTGTCAGTACCATAGTTGGCCCTTGGCAAGGCGACGCATCAACCGGGCTCATGCAGCGTTGCCGCGATAGTTGGGAGATTTCGCTAAGTGAGCTGTCCGATTTGATGGTGGCGACATTGTTGAATCAACAGATAGCAGTGGTTGAAATGCGGAAGGAGGCTGAGTTCCGCTTGAAGCGCACAGAGCGAGACGACACAGAATACTTCGAAGGGCAACTCATAGAGGCGCTGTCCGAGGCTAAGAAACGAACCAAATAGAGAATCATTAGACGGCGTACGGCCAAGAGCGGACGACCGTATTTTTAGGAGCGAATGAATGTTTTCAAAAACACGCTGGCCCAATGACGCAGATGGAGATGTTTTTCGTAGAATGCAGAAAAGTGGGTTTGACTTCGATAAAGCTGTCGATATCGACTTCAATGTGGATTTTGATTCGTGGCCACCTTCCGAAGAACTAGTGAGTATGCTTCGTTCGCAATTTAAGCATGTGAAGGTTTGTTCTCCTGATTCAAGTGGTGACGGATATGTACAATTCGTTTTAAATGCTATGTCGACGTACGAATTAGTTATTTTTATCCAAAAATCCGTCTCCGAAATGGCGGCCCGGTTCGGCGGCGTCTGTGAATCATGGGGCTTCCTGCACTGAGTCTGATAGCGGCCACAAGCAGCCGCTTGTACTGAGAGAAATTTGAGAAATGTATGCAATGGTCAAAACTTAAGAAACACGTCAAGGATCGTATCGCCAAAAGCCTTGCTAATACCATCGAGATAAATCAGACTCGATATCGCCATTCGCATGATCAGGAAGGCGAATTCTGGATTATCTTTGGCAAGGAGCGCATTTTTAGTGCAGGGTCGCTGACCTACCTGTCCACATTAGGACAGGTAGTAAGCGACAGTCGTGCAAATGGTGCGCCGTTAGCCGATGCATACACACAAGCCTGGCCGGTCTTAGAAAGCAAAGGCATCACGGAAATTTGCAAGCTAGTTGTCGCCTAATCGCAAATTCATGCTGCTTTTCGTAGTGCCGTTTTCTCCTCTGGTTTATTGGCGTTTTCCAGGCCGGCTTTGTCGGGATTCAGATGCACGACAAGGACCGGTTTCCAGCTGC